>CAWDXT010000038.1:0-3018 GCA_963806265.1 uncultured Chloroflexia bacterium | reverse complement strand
TCGGCGAACGCGCGCCGGCGAACGTGCCCGAAACCTAGCACAGCGCGGGTCGGCGGCGGCCATCAGCCCGGCGCCCCAAGGGGACGCCGGGCGTACGGCGCGCACGGAGGTGGCGGCGTGGTCAGCAGCTCACGCGGGGGTTCCACTCGTTGAACATGCCCAGCGGGTTCGGCTGCCACGCCCAGACATGCAGCTCGTAGAAGTCCGGCAGACCGTAGCGGTTCGGCGCGGTGGTGAGGTGGTAATGGTGGCCGAACAGCTCGGGCGGTGACGAGTGGGGTCGCGTCCCAGTCCGCTGCGATGACCAGGAACTCGACGGCAACGAGCTGCAGGCTACCGTCCTTGCGCGGGACGTAGATGACCAGCTGGCGGCTTGGTGGGATCCACGGTGCCGAGCAGGGACGGGTTCAGGAAGTGGATGCCCATGGTGCCTGTCCCGTTGGGGTCGGCGATGCAGGTGATGTTGTTGATGTCATAGACCTGTGCCGTGTAGCCGGCCGCCTTCGCGGCAGCGATGTCGTGGAAGGGAGCGGTCGCATTGCGGAGTCCGGCGATGCCCGACTGGCCGGCGGCGACGGGGGCGGCGATCACGCTCGCAGCCAGGGCGGCTCCGAGGAGGGCGAGCAGCGGGCGGCGGTGGCGTTGCAGCAGGCTTGTCATGTGTGTCACGACTTCTCACTGACCTCCGATGACGGGGACGCTGGTGTTGGCGATCCGGCCGGCTCATGCCAATGGATCTGGCATCTGCATCGCCGTGCCGGTCGATCCAGCCCGTTGTCGCCAGCCTCGCCGTCGCGACCGCGCCCGTCATCTGGGTGTCGACCGATCAGCGCTTGGGATTGGACTCGCCGGTATCGGTCGAATGACCGATACCGGCTCCGCCGCCCGGCTCGTCACATGTGGCGCGCGGCCGTTCCGGGGGATGGCGATCTCAGTCGGGCTCGACGAGGTCGGAGACGACCGCGATCCGGCAGCCGAGACAGGCCGATCGCGGTCGCTGTGGTGAGGTTCGAGGGGACGGCGATGTCGCCGTCCCCTCGCATGCCTGGCCGCGATCGGAGTTGCGCTCAGCCGGCGTTCGACAGCCGGCTGCGTCCAGTCCGACCGGCGCCGGCGGCGTCGGCCTGCGGTCGGACCATCCGCCACGCGGCGAGGATCAGGCCGCCGAACCCGAACAGCGTTGCGATCCCGCTCACGAAGGGCAGGATCCCGGCGACCGCCAGGACCACGACCCCGAGCACCGCCGCGCGGTACGGCCGGCCCGGCTCCCGGGTGCCGCGACCCCGGGCGATCAGCCAGTCGCCGACCCAGACCGCCGCCACCAGCCAGCCGAGCAGCGCGAGCACCGGCAGCACGGCGAACAGGAGGGCGAGCCCGACCGGGGCACCGATGATGGTCGTGATCAGCAGGATCGACAGCAGCGGGAGCACGATGGTGCCCGACGATGCCCGCGACCAGGACATCGACCCGGACTTGGCCGTGATCAGGTCCTCGACCTCGCCGCACCTGGCGCGCGCCGAACGCCGCCACCCCCAGGCCGGCAACGACCATCGCGATGCGCGAAGCCGATCGTGAGCACGATGAGCACGGGGATCAGCAGCAGCGCGAACGCCGCGAGGTTGGCCTCGACGCCGAGCATCTGCCCCTCGACGGTCAGCGCCACTCGAGCCGGGTCACCGTCGAGCGCAGGCTGTGGACGTCGCCCGTGATCGTGGTCCCGGTGCCGAGAGTGACCGAGCCATCGACCACGACCAGCGTCTGGGCCGTGGCGCGCGGACAGCGTCGCGGTCCCGCCGGCGACCACGATCGTGTCCGCCGACCCGCTGATGGTTGCCCGTCGCCGTTGACCAGCACGATCGCGCCGACGTGCTGCCCGGGCGGGACGTCCACCGCGCCGTCGACGGCGATGATCGCGCCGCGGTCGGCGTGGTGCGGGTCCGGCCGCGAGGGCCGACGGGACCAGGACGAGGAGGAGGATCGCGACCGAGGCCGCGACCGCGATGCAGGCGTCGCACCGAAGGTTCCCTTCCCTTGGGCTGGGTTGTCTGTCGATGTCGACCGTAGGCCCGGGGACGGTCCGCCACCAGCCGGGCAGCGGGCATCTTTGGGGTAGGGCTAGCCCTAGTTCGCGACGTCTGCTAGATGCTCTCCGGGGTCGGGTGCAAGCCAGCCGGCGGCGCGGGGCTGCGGCACGTCGGGCTCGCCGGAGGCGTTGGCCTCGAGGTGCTCGAGCTCCACTGCGAGCTCCGATTCGAGGCGGGCCTGGGCGACCCGCATGCCGCGGGTCAGGATCGGCGCCATCAGGAGCGCCAGGGCGCGCTCCCTGCGAGACCGTGGCGCGGCGAACCGCATGTGCAGGACCGTCCCGCCCGGAGTCGGCTCAAGCTCCGTCGTCATGAGCATCCGTACGGCCCCCAGGGGCGTGGGGATGGTGTTCCGGATCGTCAGGTAGTCGTATGGTCGCCAGTCGAGCATCTCCTCGATGCTTGCCGACTTCCCGTGCAGGCAATGGTTGGTCGCGCCCACCCCGCGACGGTTTCCGGTGGCGGTGACATTGATCCCGGTCACGCCGGGCGACCATGCGACGCGCCTTCCCGGCGTGGTCACGAACTCCCACAGGACCTGGGGCGGGGCGACCGTGGCCATGTCCCAGCGATAGACCGCTTCGCGTTCACCGACCATCACGCGGGTGCGTGACTCCTCCTCCTGCCACCGCCGCTCGAGGTCATGTACCCACAGCGGGACGGTGCCGATGTGCTCGTAGGTCTCGGACATATCGCGCATCCCGAGCGCCGCCACGTCAACGTCCATCGCATCCACGCAGCCCTGGGTCAGGAGCGCGTAGGCTGGGACACCCATCGTCTCGACGACGCGGTTCTTCAGCAGGCGGTGCACCAGGATCACGTCGGGTCCGAGGAGCTCCTCGCCACCGACGACGCGCTGGCGCAGCATGGTGCCGTGATGGACGACGAACTTGAGGTTGAGGTCGGGGATGCGGACGCACGCGTTGCATTCGCA
>CAWDXT010000037.1:0-120106 GCA_963806265.1 uncultured Chloroflexia bacterium | reverse complement strand
CACAATTCTCGTTTGGACTCGACCGGTCCGGGCGGTGACCTCGTGTTGCGGGTCATGAGCGGCGCGAGGGCCGGCGAGACATCGGAGGGTACCCTTCGGGCATGCAGTTGAGACCCGCCGGCTGCCCACGGCTCGATCGGGTATCCCGCTCGCGCAGGTGAGCCGGCCGCCAACGATCGGCGTATTTGGCCACTACGGCCATCTGAACCTGGGTGACGAGGCGATCATTGCCGCACTGATCGACGAGCTTCGTCGACGTCGCCCCGGCGCAGCGCTGCGCGCCTACTCGGACAATCCGACCGACACCGAACGACGGCACGGCATCAGGGCGTGCCCCATTCGTCACCAGACGTACAGACCCGTGCAACGGGGCATCCGAAGGCCGGTGACCACGGTGTCCCTCCAGTCCAGGGCGCGGCAACTCGCCGCGCGCACCCCGGGGGTGGGTACCGCGGCGCGAGCGTTCCGAAGACTCGCGAGGGTACCCGGCAGTGTCCGGGAGGAGCTCCAGTTCCTTCCACGGGCCTATCGCTCACTGCGGGGTGTCGACCTGCTCATCGTTGCGGGTTCGAACCAGTTCCTCGACAACTGGGGCGGACCGTGGGGGTATCCGTATCGGGTGCTGCTGTGGTCCGTCCTGGCCAGGCTCAAGGGCGCTCACCTTGTGTTCCTGAGCGTCGGGGCCGGGCCACTTGACCACAGGTTGAGCCGGGTCCTCGTCCGCGCATCCGTTCTGCTCGGCGAATATGTGTCGTTTCGGGATGAGGCCTCGCGTCGACTTGTCGAGCCCGGCAGCCTGTGGCCCAGGAGTCACGTGTGCGCCGATCTGGCCCACACGCTCGCTCCGCCGGTTGAGGTGGAACAAGTCGACCCATGGTCGACCGGCCGGCTGCCACGCGTCGGGATCAACCCGATGCCCATCTATCATCCGGCCCGATGGTGTGCCCCTGACGAGCGGCGCTACAAGGACTATGTACACGCCGTCGCGGCGTTCACCGACCGACTGCTGACGACGGGCTATCCGGTGTTCTTCTTCGGAACGCAACCCGACGACAGGGAGGCCTACCGTGACATCGTTGCGTCGCTTCAGGCCAACCGGGACAGCGCCGCGGCGCCTCCACCAGGTTTCCTGGACAGTGCCTCGGTGCCTGAGCTCATGACCACAATCGTCAGGGCCGATGTTGCGGTGCCGACGCGGTTCCACGGTACCGTGCTGGGGCTCCTGGCCGAGCGCCCCCGTCCTTGCGCTCTGCTACTACCGAAAGTCGCGCGACCTGATGGGAGAGATGCAGCTGACCGACTACGCGATCGACATCGATCAGCTGACCGCGGAAGACGCGTGGAACCGCTTTCGGGAGCTCGAGGCGCATCGCCGAGAGGCCATCGGGCACATTCGTGCGAGCAATGCCGCGCTCCGAGCGGCGCTGGATCGCCAGTACACCCTGGTCCTGGACCGTTTCCTGCCCTTGTCGTAGGTCGCGTAGGCAAGGGGAGGGGGAGGCCGATGCGTCGCGGCGGCTCGGGGGAGCGCTGTCACCCGGCCTCGGCTCCGTCAGAGGAACCACCGCGCGCTGCCAGTGCGATCCGATAGATGGGCTGAACGTGTTGCGACGATCCGCGTCGATGCTCGTAGACGGATGCACGCTGCCAGCGATAGCCGATCGAATCCAGCAGCGCCTCGAGCTCCGTCTGGGTCAGGTGGCTCAGATCGCCCAATTCGAGTCGTTGCACGATTGCCTCACCGGGTGGCCGAACCCGATACGAAAGCAGCATCACGTCGCCCAGCGCTGCGGCCCGATGGAGGAAGGTCTCGGGCCTGCGAATGAACTCGAGCAGCCCGCTGACCACCACGACGTCGTAGCGGCTCTCCACACGCGGGTACTGGTCTGCGTTGAAGTCGCACTGCAGGATCCCGGGGCCAGGCACGAGGTCACATGCCTGGTAGCTGCAGCCCAGCGGGAGCTGGTGACGTAGCTGCTGGGTCCCGGCGCCAAGATCCAGCACCGATGCTTGCGCGGGAATGAGATCTGCGATCAGGCGGTTGCGCTCGGCGGTGTCAAAGCCCGGATCCTGTGGGTCACGCCAGCGTCTGCGGTCCGTTTGGCCGAGCGCCGATTCAGCTACCCGGCGGATCGCCGAAATCCTGGCGATCAGCGATGTCATCGACGGGACTCCGGGCCAACGTCTCTCCGCATCAGCGGAAGCTGTTGCCGCTGAAGGTGACCCCGGAGGGGTGTCTGCCCTGACTGCTGTAGAAGCCCTTGCCGGATCCGGATCCCGTGGACGTGATGTTCCTGAACGTGATCCCGCTCCCATCGGCCTCGTAGCGGACCGCGACGTTGAGCGCGTTGGAGATCCGAGCGGTGTCGAACACGATGTTGCGCAGCCGGACGGTCCACAGGATGACGGCCTGCTGGGTACCGGTGACCGTCAGTCGCCGGACAGTGACCCTGGACGCATTGGGATGTGTCGAGTCGCCATGGGCGAAGTGGAGCGCGCTCGCCAGGCCGCCACGCCCGTCGACGTTGATGTCGGCGAGCAGAAGGTTATGAGGTCCGGTTCCCAGGGCCTGGGAGATGTAGATGGCATGGTCGACGGTGTTGCCGCTCGCGGTCGTGGCGCTCCCCACGCACGTCCGGTCGATCGTGAAGTGGCGCAATCTGATGTGATGCGGCCCCGGCGCCTCGTATGCGCTGCCCCCGAACCCCCGAACGTGACCACACCGGTCGAGGTCGCCCTGCCGTGAGTGCATCGAAATCCATTCCACGTCTGGTCGTGGGCACCGGCCGCAAAGGTGATGCACCCGAAGTAGCTCGCGCCGCCGCCATCGAACGTCACCCCTCCACGCGTCTCGGCGCGCACCGTGATCGGGTTGGTTCGCGTCGCATAACGCGATCCGATCCACAGCGAGTTGGATCCTCGACTTGCGGCTGCGCTCACCCGATAGGTGCCGTTGGCAACGGTGATGTTGGTGATCGAGTTGGTTGCGAGGGCGTCCAACAGCGCGTGGATCGAGGTCACGCGGACGGTTCGCTGGACCACGACCTGGCCCTTCGGAATGTAGACGTACCTGCGGCCGTACAGCTTCGACACGCTCTTTCCGTTGACCCGGCTGATCCGGTACCACTTGCGACCGTGCCTGCTGATGCCTCCGCAGTGCGTCTTCCAGGATCCCTTGCGGACCACGGCGACGGCGACCAACGTGGTGCCGCTGGGCAGTTTCGCCACGCGGTGCGATGAGGTCCCGGGATGGGCCCGCAGGCTCACGCCGTTACAGCGGCTGACGAGCCGCGTGGTGGCGAGCGTGGGGGAAGGTGTGATCGCGGTCATCCCGGTCGCCAGGAGCACGCCCACCATGGCGATCACCGGCAGTGACCGGACATGCCGGCTGCCGATGCGTCGGGATGTGCCGCGGGCAGCGGATGGACCTCGTCGGGGCATGTGCCCGGCCCATGTCAGGGCGTGGTGGAGCGTGCGAAGGATGGCGTGCGGGCGCGTCATGGGGCGCATGGCGAGTCTCCTGGCGTTCACGACGACGACGAGCCCGAACCAGACGACGACCGGTGCGAACCGGGGCCCGTGGGCCGGCCGCTGGTCCAGCGATGCCGAACGCCGTGCGCGACGAGTTCGAGCTGCGCCCCAGGGACGTGGCGGCGCGTTGGATGGGCGACGGGCGCTGCACACGAAAGAGGCTGCGCCACACGCATGAGCCTAGGTCACGCGCAGATGGCTGACCATGGGCCAGGCTGGGGTCCAATCATGGCCCCTTTGGCCCGGTTCGCCGGGTGCGGTTCGGCCCGTCGGCCCCGGCTGGCGGGGCGCGCAAGGGGCAAGACTGTAGCCGGTCGAGCGGGACCGCGCGCACTGTACCGGACGCGTTGCACCGGCGCAACGCGTCCGACGGTCTTCGTGTCGAACCGTCGGGTCGAGCCAATTCGTGGCAGGGTGACAGCATGTCCCGCCGTCGCGCCCCCGCCGAGCCGCCCGAGTCCACGCTCTATGCGCCCGTGAAGTGGCTGCTCGAGGGCCAGGGCTACGAGGTCAAGGGCGAGGTCGCGACCTGCGATGTTGTGGGTGTCCGTGGCGACGAGCCGCCGGTCATCGTGGAGCTGAAGCGGCGTTTCGGGCTCGAGCTCGTCCTCCAGGGGATCGACCGCCTTGCGCTGACCGATGCCGTCTACCTCGCGGTGGGATCGTGGCCCCGGGATACCCCGGGAGCCCGCCAGCTGTGCCGACGGGTGGGGCTGGGGCTGATCGTCGTGACCGATGGACGAGCCGACGTCGTGCTCGACCCCGTTCCCTATCGACCGCGTCGGAACCGGGCGCGTACAGGGCGCCTCCTGCGAGAGCACCGGCTGCGCGTCGGCGATCCGAGCCCGGGCGGCGTCACCCGGCAGCCCATCATGACTGCCTATCGGCAGGAATCGATCCGCTGCCTTCGAATGCTGGCGGGCGGCCCGACGAGCCCCCGTGCGCTCCGCGCGAGCGGCCAGGCACCCCATGCGGCGGGCATCCTGCAGCGCGACGTCTATGGCTGGTTCGAGCGGGTCGAGCGCGGCGTCTACCGGCTGTCGCCTCGCGGCGAGCAGGCCCTCGCGGGGCTGGAGGAATCGCCAGACCCCCCGGTCGGGTAGCGCCGCCAGCCTCGAACTGCCGCCCCGCGTCTCATCGGGCGGACGAGTCGCCCGGCCTCAGCGCGCCTCGATCGAGCGCTTCGAGAGGCCGACGAAGAAGCCCTCGATCGCGGTCCGTGGCGCGTCGTCGGGCGTGGCAGCCGCGCCGAGCGTGACGAACAATGGGGCGAAGTGCTCGACGGTCGGGTGGGCGAACGGCATCCCCGGCGCCTTGTCCCGGAACGCGAACAGCGTGTCAAGGTCGCCCTTCGCGAGCGCTTCCGCGGCCCACCGGTCGAACTCGATCGACCATTGCGGCGCACCCGGTCTGCCCGCGAAGTACTCGCCGATGAACGGCAGCCCGTGGGTCATGAAACCCGACCCGATGATCAGCACGCCCTCGTCGCGCAGCGGCGCGAGCCGGCGTCCGACATCGAACAGGTGCTGCGGATCGAGGTCCGGCATCGAGAGCTGCAGGACCGGGACGTCGGCGTCGGGGTACATGGCCATCAGGGGTACCCACGCGCCATGGTCGAGACCCCGTGACGGACGCTCCAGGATCGGCTCGCTGGCCGGCATCAGGCTCTTGACCGACGCGGCCAGCCCGGGCGCGCCCGGTGCCGGGTAGGTGAGGTCGTAGTAGCGCTGGGGGAACCCGTAGAAGTCGTAGACCAGCGGCACGCTGGTGGTCGCGCTGATCGCCATCGGCGCGGTCTGCCAGTGGGCGCTCACGATGAGCACGGCCGTGGGCCGGGGCAGCTCCTGCGCCCAGCCAGCCAGCTCTGCCATCCACAGCGGATCGTCGAGCAGCGGCGGAGCGCCGTGGCCCAGGTACAGCGCGGGGAGGCTGGTCGTCGGTTCGGGACGCGGGTCGGTCATGGGATCTCGAGCGTATGACTCTCTGCTTCGGCAACCGCACCGTAGCCGGTCGTCAAGGGCGGCGCAACGGTTGGCGCCACGCCGCCCCCGAACCGGTGGATCAGGCCGCGAGTGCCGTCTCGGGCGGGCTCACGAGGACGAACGATGTCTGCCAGCTGCCGTCGTTGAGCATCTGGAGGCGGATGTTCAGCCAGGCCATCGCCTCGAGCTCGGATGCGGCGGCCAGCGGCCCGACCCGGACCGGACGGAAGCCGATCGACGTCGCCAGCGCGCCGACCGTCGCCGCCGCGGCGTCGTCATCGGTCGCGAGCAGCGCGTCGAGCCGCGTGCCGAGCGCATCGGGACTGCCCTGCACGCCCGCGAACAAGGTGTTGAACGCCTTCACGACGCGGGCGTCGGGCAGGAGGGTCGCGATCCGCTCCGCGCCCGACGGCCCGTTGGCGGTGGCCAGCCCGCTGTAGTCCGGTCGGAGGGGGTTGGAGGCATCGACCACGACCTTGCCGCGCACCGCGTCAGCGATGTCGCCGGCGACGCCCTCGGCCGCCGTCCAGGGCACCGCGATCACGACGATCTCGGCGGCGGCAGCCGCCTCGAGCGGCGTCCGGGCAAGGGAGGCGCCCATCCTGCTTGCGGCAACACCCGCCTTCTCCGGATCGTCGGTCGCGACGACGACCGAGTGGCCGGCCTTGACCAGGCTTGTCCCGAGCGCCGATCCGACATTGCCGGTTCCGATGATGGCGACCTTCATGCGTGAGGATCCTTCCTGCGCGAGCACTCGCGCCTTGACTTTTGCTGTTAGCAAACCTAGATTGCTTGCAGATCGAATCTGGCACGACTATTGCCAGAAGTCAAGCAGGTTGTCTGTGGACAAAACCACCACCAGGCCCGGGAGCATCAACGTCGGCCGGGAGATCCGCCGCTGGCGGCAGAACCGTAGCCTCACGCTGGCGCAGGTCAGCGAGCGGAGCGGCCTCAACCTCGGCTACCTGAGCCAGATCGAGAACGAGAAGGCGACCCCCTCGCTCGAGGCGTTGGCCGCGATCGCCGGCGCGCTTGACGTTCCGGCGGCCTGGCTGCTGCTGGACTCCGCCACCGCCCCGAGGGTCGTCAGGGCTGACGAACGACCACGACTCGACGGGCCGGGCGGCGCCGAGATGACGGAGGTCGATGCGGGAACATCGCGCGATGTGTGCATCATCGAGGTCAGCGCGCCGCCCGGGCTGGCCACCGGCGTGCACGCCCACAACGGCGACGAGCACCATCTCGTGATCTCGGGAACGTGGCGCATGACGCAGGGGGACCACGTGGTGGAGCTCGGTCCCGGCGACTACCTGGCCTGGGATCCGGCGGTCCCCCACGACGTCGAGAACGTGGGCGATGCGCCGGGCAGGATCCTGATCGTCTATCCGCGCAAGGGTCGCCGACCGGCATGAGCGAGGAGATGACGCTGGCGACATCGGGAGACACGGCCGCCACAACCGGGACAGCGCCGGTCGTTGTCATCACTGGCGCGACGGGTCCCGTGGGCCGGGCCACGGCGCGACGCCTCGCCGCAGCCGGTGCGCGCGCTCGTGCTGGTCGGTCGGGACCAGGCGCGCCTCGACACCATGGCCGCCGAGCTGGCGGCGGCGCTCACCGCGACGCCTGGCGCAGACGCTCCCGAGGCCGTCCGGACCTGGACCAAGGTCATCGGGGATCTCCGTGATCCCGATGCCGCGCGTGCCGTGGTGGGCACCGTGGACGCGAGATACGGCCGCATCGATGCGCTCGTCCACCTGGTCGGCGGGTGGGTGGGTGGCACTGCCGTGGTCGACCTCGATCCGGCCGAGATCCGCGACATGCTGGACCAGCACCTGTGGACGACGCTCAACATGATCCAGGCCGTCGTGCCGGGCATGCTCGAGCGCGGCTATGGACGGGTCGTCGCCGTCTCCTCGCCGGTCGCGTCAAGACAGGTCGCGCGCCAGGCGAGCTACGCGATCGGGAAGTCGAGCGAGGAGGTTCTGATCGGATCGCTGGCCCGTGAGCTCGCCGGCAGCGGCGTGACGGCCAACCTGGTGACCATTCG
The DNA here is from genome assembly GCA_963806265.1 of uncultured Chloroflexia bacterium. GTDB lineage: Bacteria > Chloroflexota > Limnocylindria > Limnocylindrales > CSP1-4 > CAIXZV01. The sequence continues at coordinate 112,546 of CAWDXT010000037.1, read as the reverse complement.
CGGCCTGATCGAGCGCGGGGGCGACGAGGAGCAGGCGTCGCCCGCCACGCCCCACAAGCCCGGGCTGGTGACGCCCGACGCCATCGCCCAGGTTCTCGCCTACCTGGTCTCTCCGGGCGCCGCGAGCGTCAACGGCGAGCGGATCGCGCTGGGCGGGGACTGACCGCCGGCGCACCCGCCAGCCGACGGGCCACCCGCGTCAGGCGCGTCGGAGGCGGCCGAGCATCGTCCGCGGCGACGATCGTGAACCAAGCCGGCGAACCAGCACCTGGGCAAGACGCTCGTACTCGGCGGGCTGGTTGTAGCGCTGGGCCGACACCCGCAGCAGGAGCAACTGCGCGCCGCCTGTCTCGGGGGCTCCAGCCTCGATGGCTGCCGCGACGGGGAACGGGATGACCGGGACCTCGATCCGATCCTCGGCGAACAGCGCCGTCTGCAACCGCTCGGCGGTCGCCGGCGTGGGCGACAGGCCCGGGAGCGGGATCGAGGCCATCGCTCCCAGCATCGAGTCGGGTGCCGGTGGCGGGACGTCGAGCGCGTCACACAGCAGGTCGCGGGCCCCGCGCGCCATCGACGTGTTGGCTGCCATGAAGCTCGCCCAGCCGTCCTCGTCGAGCCCTCCGACGTACCGGATCGCGGCCGGAAGCGCAAGGATCGCGGACGGATCGAAGGTACCGGTCCAGTCGAACTCGAGCCGGTATGGCGGACGGTCGCGGCGCGTCGTGTTGGCGGCGTGCGAGGTCACCAGGGGGTGGATCTGCGGTCGGACGTCTGCGCGCACGTGCAGGATGGCCGCGCCCTTGGGACCGCACAGCCACTTGTGGCCATTGCCCGTCCAGTAGGCGGCCCCGAGACGCCCGAGATCGACCTCGACCATGCCCGGAGCATGCGCGCCGTCGACCAGCGTCTGGACGCCCCGCCGATCGAGCTCCCACACAAGCTTCTCGACCGGCAGCACGAGAGCCGTCGGCGAGGTCACCTGGCTGACCAGCGCGAGGCGTGTCCTGGGGGTCACGGCGCCGAGGTACGCGTCGATCGCCTCGACCGGGTCGTGGATCGGGAACGGAACCCGCGCGATCACCACCCGTGCACCGTCCCTGGCAGCGGCCGCCCGCAGCGTGTTGAGCGTCGCGTTGTACTCATGGTCGCCGGCCAGCAGCTCGTCGCCCGGCTGGAAGCGCAGCGACGAGAGGACGGTCGCCACGCCGGTCGTCGCATTGGGCACGAAGGCGATCCCGTCCGGGTCACCATTGAGGAACCGGGCCAGCTCACGCCGAACCGCGTCCAGATGGCCCTCGAGCTCGCGGTCCAGGAAGCGGACGGGTTCCGCCTCCATCCGCTCGCGCCACGCACGCTGCGCTTCGAGGACGGGTGCCGGGCAGGCGCCGAACGACCCGTGGTTCAGGAACGAGATCCCGGGCTCGAGCAGCCACGGCGTGCGGTCATACGTCCGGTTGGCCACGCGCCGACGATAGCCGACGCGGGACGTCGTCGTCGGCCGGTCCCCGCACCGGGCGGCTTGCCCGACGAGCCCCTCAGGCCAGCTCGATGGCCTCTCCGGCGCGCGCCCGGACCAGGGGAGCGTCGGACCGCGGTCCGAAGATGTGCACCGATCCGCGTCCGGCGACCCGCCAGGTGGACCCCGGCCGGCCGATGACCAGGGTCTGCTCGTCGATGCCGATCCAGTGCAGTCGTCGGTCCGGGTCGACCACGCCGCGCCACGTGCCGAGTCGCTCGGGTGTGAAGTGCGGGAGGACGGCATGGCCAGTGACCAGCGAGAGCCCGTCCATCGGCCCGCTCGCGGTCCACAGCCGCTCGGCCAGGGCCATCGCCCCCGCGCTGGCCCCCGCCAGGCAGGCGCCGGCCGCCACGGCCTGGAGAACCGCCTCCCAGGCCGGCGTCCCGCGCAGGACAGCCGGGATCAGGTCCGGATCGCCGCCCGGGAGATGGATCAGGTGCGCGCTCGCCAGCCGATCGATGTGGTCGGAAGCAGCATGCTCCGCGTTCGCCCGGTCGAGGAGCGGCACCGCGGCGACATCGATCGTCCGGCCGCTCCGGGCCGCAGCGGCCCCGAACGCGCGGTGCCCGTGGTCGACCGCGAGCTCCGGCCGGTGGCGCGCAACCGCGGTCGGCACGATCACGACCCTGGGCATCTCCCCGCGCGCGGCATCGAGCGCCGCTGCGACCAGGGCATCCATCGCCGCCTCGTCACCCCCGACGTACTCACCGCCGCCGTGCAGGGCCAGCGCGCCGGTCAGGTGCCCGATCCTCGATCCGGCGGACCCGCCGCGGGTTGCGCATCGCTCCGATCACCGGGATCCGGTGGATCAACGATCTCGCCCTCGACCCGTCGCGGTGGCTCGGGCAGGCTGGCGGGTGGTCGCGGCGTGACGTTGATCACGACCCCCGGCGCCGGGCGGCTGCGGTCGCGGAGCACGCGGGACAGGCGCTCGGGTCCGGCCACGAACGGGGCGACGAACGCCAGCACCAGGAGCGGGATCAGGAACCGCACCGGCCCCGGAAACCGGATCGTGACCAGGATCCAGGCTCCGTAGACGAGCCACGCCGTCAGCAGCCAGCGGAGGGGCCATCCCGCGAGGTGCAGGCGCCACACCGGCAGCAGGGCGATCAGGCCGGCGACGAGCAGGATGAGCAGCAGGGCGGGAGTCATGCCCGCCGATCATAGGCTCGAGCACCGGCGTGGCGCCTCCCCTGGGCGTGATCGCGACGAGCGCCTGAGACGCGCGCGCGGCCCGCGCGCGCGGCCCGCGCGTTGCACCGAGGACGGCGTGGAGGCGGCCGTCTGGATACGATGTCGCCCTGATTCGCAGGACATTTCGGTGACCCATCGCGCCCGCACCTGGTTCGCCACCTGGGGCCCGATCCTGCCGTTGCTCATCGCTGAGGCGACGGTCTGGGTCGGGTTCGGTGCGTTGCTTCCCGTTCTGCCGCTGTACTTCACCGAGCACGGCATCGACCTGCCCATGCTCGGGATCGTGGCCGCGGCCTGGCCGGCGGCCAACCTCGTCGGCTCGCCCCTGTTCGGCTGGCTCGCCGATCGGACCTCGCGCAAGTCGATGATGGTCATCGGCCTGCTGCTCTCGGCCGCGTTCACCGTTGGGCCCGTGCTGATCGTGACGCCGCTGGCATTCATCCTGCTGCGGGCGCTGGCCGGCCTGTCGGCCGCGATCTACGACCCGGCCGCGCGCGGTTATCTCGTCGACGCGAACCCGGCCGACCGCCAGGCGGAGACGTTCGGGCTGTACGGGTCGGCGCAGATGGGCGGCATGATGATCGGCCCCGCCATCGGCGGCGTGGCGGCCGCGCTCACCGGACAGCCCACGATCGTGTTCTGGCTGGCGGGGGCGACCCTGATCGTGTCGGCGATCGTGATCCTTGTTCGGGTGCCAGACGTGCAGCGGAGGGCGATCGAGCCGTCGGCGCCCGTCGTGGATTCGAGCGCACCCGAACGGGTGCCGGCGCGCGAGCGAGCCGGTGCCGGCGGGGTGCAGCCGCGGCGTCCGACCCGCCTCCTCAACCATCTGCTGCTTGCCGCCATCGCGTTCAACGTCGGCAGCTATTTCGCGGGCGGGACCTACGAGGTCGTGTGGAGCCTGTACCTGACGTCGCTCGGTGCCGGTCTCGACGCCATCGGCCTGACGTTCCTGTCGTTCGGTCTGCCGGTGATGGTGCTGTCGCCGGCACTCGGCCGGTTCATCGATCGCCGTGGCGGCTTCCTCGCGCTCGTCGGTGGCATGGCGGGCATCGCCATCTGCGGGTTGACCTACCCGCTGGTGCCGCAGGTGTGGTTCGTGGTCGTGGTCGGGCTGATCGAGGGAACCGCGTTCGCATTCCTGTCGCCGGCCCTGTTCCTGCTGGTGTCACGAGCCTCGCCGGCCGGCCGCAGCTCGACCGCGCAGGGGCTGTTCGGCGCCGCCGGCACGCTGGGCACGATCGTGGCCTCGCTGGCCGCAGGTGTCCTCGCCGACGTCAACCTCACCTACCCCTTCTACCTGACCGGAGCGGGGGCGATGGCGGCGCTGCTCATCGGTCTCGCGATCGGTCGCCGGCCCTTGTGGGACGCGATGCAGCCGACGGTCGGTGCGGGCGTTCGGGAGGCCGCCCCGGGAGACGTGATGGCTCTCGATGACACGGCCGTTCGGGGTGACGACGCCACCGACGACGGCGAGCCCGGAGCTGACCTGGCCGTGCCACCCGGGCCCGAGCTCGATGCCGGGGCCAATGCCTGAGCTGGGGCCGGCCCCTGTCCAGAGCCGATGCCGGGCGGCGTCGCTCCGGTCCGACTTTGACGGGATGGCCGATCGCGGGTAGAGTGTTAAGCCTTCGCGGGGTGGAGCAGCGGCAGCTCGTCGGGCTCATAACCCGAAGGTCAGGGGTTCGAATCCCCTCCCCGCAACCAACTCGCCTCTTCAGAACCCCGGGGCCGACCACCCGGGGTTCTTCCTTGTCCGAAGCCGCTACCGCTGCGTGATGGGCTGGCGGGTGGCGCCCCATCATGCGACGATCAGCGCGCATGGTCGCGCCGTGGCACCTCGCAAGGACGGGGTCCGCGACCGAGGGAGGCCGCCGATGCCCTACGCCGACGAGCTGCTGGCGAGCGGGGAAACCATCATCCGCCGCGAGCGCCAGCATTGGTTCTTCCCGTTCCGCGTCGCCGGCCGCTGGGTGGCGCTGGCCGCGCTGGTGGCGGTCGTGGGCTTCATCCTGGCCCAGTTCGTGTTCCGCTCGGACGGCTCCGGGATCATTGCCGGCGCCGTGGATCTGATCAATACGCTCGTCTGGTGGATCACGCTCATCGCGCTTGCCATCGCCGTCATCGGCTTCATCTGGTCGGCCATCCTGTGGCAGTCGCAGGAGTACGTGCTGACGGACCACCGCGTGATCCACGTGTCGGGGGTGATCAACAAGCAGGCCTCGGACAGCTCCCTGGAGAACATCACGGACGCCCAGATCGAGGTCCCGTGGGTAGGGCGCATGCTCGGCTTTGGCGATCTCACGCTGATGACGGCATCGGAGGCGGGCATCAACCGCCTCCTGGCGCTCAGAGATCCGATCGAGTTCAAGAAGATGATGATGGGCGCCAAGACCGAGCGGCTCACCGCGATCAACACGGGTCGGCCGTCGGCGCAGTCCGTGCCGCCCACCCCGCCACCCGCGGCTCCCGTGGCCGCACCCGCTCCGGTCACCGCTCCCGCTCCCGCCGCCACGCCGGCCGCCGAGCCTCCCCGGCAGAGCGCGGATGAGATCGCCCAGGCGCTCGACTCGCTCGCCCGCATGCGTGACGCGGGCACCATCACCCCCCAGGAGTTCGAGGCCAAGAAGCAGGATCTCCTGAACCGGCTCTGAACGCAGGCGCAGAATCGAGCGGCCCGGGGACATGCCCCGGGCCGAAGGATCGGGCCTGGCTGCTCAGCCCATCGGACGCAGCTGGGCGAGCCGGATCGAGTTGCCGGACGGGTCGTGGAACGCGGCATCGAGCCCATACGGTCGCTCGGATGGCGCCTCGCTGAACTCGACCCCGCGACCACGAAGCTCCTCGTACGCCGCCTGGCAGTCCTCGGTGGTCAGGAACAGCGTGCCGGCGTACCCGCGGCCCATCAGCGCCCGGACCTGATCACCGGTGGCCCTGTCCATCACCGGCGGCCCGGGGATCGCCATCAGCACCAGGGACACGTCGGGCTGATCTGGCGGCGAGACCGCGAGCCACCGGAAGTTGCCGAGCTCGGGCACGGTGACATCGGAGGTCACCTGCCAGCCGACCTTGCGCGTCCAGAACTCCAACGCCTCGTCCTGGTCGTGGACCCAGAGCTGCGTGCTCGCGATGCGGATCATGTCGTGTCTCCGTCGGTGGTGATGGGTGTTCGAGCGGAGCCTACGGCCGCTCCTGGTGCCGAGGCTTCTCGAAACGTCCGGTTCTGCGGCCGGCCATGGGCGTGCAGCACGCAGGCCGGGATCAGCGCAAGATCGGCCGCGGGCGGGCAGGCCGCGCGATAGGCGGTGGGACTCAGGCCGAACAGCCGGCGGAAGCTGGTGGTGAACGACCCAAGGCTCGACAGCCCGACGGCCATGCAGATGTCGGTGACGGAGTGGTCGGTCGTCCGCAGCAGGGCGGCTGCCCGCTCGAGCCGGCGGGTCAGGAGGTAGGCATGGGGGGTCTCGCCGAATGCCCGCCGGAACTCGCTCGAGAAGTGCGCCCGCGACAGCCCGGCCTCACGGGCCAGGTCATCGACGTCGAGCGGCTCGGCGTAGCGCGCGTCGACGAGGTCCCTGGCACGCAGCAGGTATCGTGCGGGCGGGACGTCGGTCATCGGAGGCGGGACGGGGACGCAGGCACGGACGCAGTATCGCCCACCGGCGCCCACTCACCAACCTGCCATCCCCGTACACTCGGTCCATGGCACAGCAGCTGATCCTCGACGTTGACACGGGCACCGATGACGCGGTCGCGCTCATGCTGGCGGCCCTCCACCCGGACCTTGAGCTGATCGGGGCAACGACCGTGAACGGGAATGTCGCGGTCGAGTACTGCACCGAGAACTCGCTCCGCGTGTTCGACCACATCGGCATCCCGGTCCCCGTGTACGAGGGGGTGGCGCGTCCGATCGCGCGTCATGACTTCCCGATCCCGCGCGGGTCGATCAAGAGCTCGGGCGCCGTCCACGGACAGTACCTGCCGATCCCCGAGTCGCGCTCTCGCAAGCAGGCGACCGGCGCGGTCGAGTTCCTGGTCGAGACATACCGGGCCGCGACCCAGCCGATCATCCTGGTTCCCGTCGGGCCGCTGTCGAACATCGCGACGGCGTTCAGCGTCGAGCCCCGGATGCGGGACCTGGTCCCGGAGCTCGTGATCATGGGTGGTGCCAACCGGTACGGGAACGTGACGCCACGTGCCGAGTTCAACATCTGGGCCGATCCCGAGGCCGCCCACATGGTGCTCACCAGCGGCGTGGCGAAGATCACGCTCGTTCCCCTCGATGCCACCCATAAGGCGCTGGTCTCGCTCGACGACTGCGCGCGCCTCCGGGCACTGGGCACCCCGGCGGGCGACGCCGCGGCCAGCTTCACCGAGCGCCGGATCCAGGGCTACGACTCGACGCAGCCGATGGCGCGCCTCCATGCGGCGCCGGTCCACGACGCCCTGGCCGTTGCGTCGATCGTCGACCCGTCGGTGATCTCGACGCACCTCCTCCACGTGGATGTCGAGACCCATGGCACGCTGACGGTGGGTGAGACGGTCGTCGACACCAACCTGCGGGGCACCGGCGAGCCCAACGTCCACGTCGCGCTCGACGCGGACGAGGCAAGGTTCGTGGCGATGCTGCTGGAGACGTTCGCGCGTACGCGCGCCTCCTGATCCATGAGAGCCCGCTACCCGAGAGAGCCCTGAACCGGAACGACCCCTGATCCGGGACACCCTCGGGCCATCAGGGCGCCGCGATGACCGCGCCACTGATCCCCGCGCCGCGATTACCGCAGCCTCCGAGCCGCCGCGCCGCGCGACCGGCGGCGTCAGTCCCAGCGGAAGCGCCGCGCCGCGAGGATCGCGAGCGCGACTGCCCAGGCGGCCAGCAGCAGGAGGGGCTCGGTGGCGTCGCCCGCCTGGTAGCCCAGCCCGATCGACAGGATCTGGGTCAGCGCCGCGGCCGGCAACCCCTCGGCGATCGTGGCCATGAACCCGGGCAGCCGGTCGAGCGGGACGACGATCCCGCCCAGGACGAGCGACAGCAGGAACAGCAGGTTCGCGAGCGCGAGCGTTGCCTCGGCGCGCAGCGTGCCGGCCATCAGCAGCCCGAGGCCGGCAAACGCGATGGTGCCGAGCACGACCCCGACGACGGTCAGCGGCCACGAGACGCCAGGCCCGGCGACCCAGCCGAGCAGCGCCACGGCGATGCCGATCAACAGGATCATCTGCGCGATCTCGACCACGATCACCGACAGGGTCTTGGCGGCGACCACGACCGACGAGCCGGCCGGGCTGCCGCCGAGGCGCTTGATGACGCCGTACTGGCGCTCGAAGCCGGTCGAGATGGCCAGCGACACGAGCGAGGCGGCGATCACCGCGAGGCTGATCGAGCCCGGCAGGAGGCGATCGACCGGTTGGCCCGTGGACGTGCCACCCGTCATGTCGAAGGCGCTGAACACGAGCAGCACGCCGGCCGGGATCACGAACGTGATCAGCAGCCCCTCGCCTCGGCGGAGCACGAGGCGGAACTCGTACTGGCTGAGCGCGATGGCCATCCGGGGCCAGCTTGCGCGATGGGCGGGCGTGCCGGCACCGAGCGGCCGCCCGGTGCCCGCGACCGCGTGGCTGTCGCTGCCGCCGCCGGCCGCCACGGGATCCGCGGCGCTCACGTCGCGTCCTCCGCCTCGGCCGCAACGTCGCTGCCCACGAGCTCCAGGTAGCGTTCCTCGAGGCTCGCCGCGCCGAGCCGCAGCTCCGTCAGCAGCAGGCCGCGCTCGGCGCACCACGAGGCCAGGCCGGCGATCAGCGCGGGAGCCGGCGGGCGCGTCAGCCCGTGGAGCTCGTACGCGGCGCCGGGCCCGCCAGGGACCACCCGGGTCGACCCACCGTCGAGGCTCGCCACGACGGTGCCCAGGGCAGCCGCGTCGGCGGCCTCGAGCGGCGCCGACAGGCGAAACCTGACGCGGGGCGCGCCGGCTCCGGTGAGCTCCGCGGGCGTGCCGTAGGCCACGAGGCGCCCCCGATCGAGCACGGCGACGTGGTCCGCCAGGCGCTCCACGTCCGCGAGCTCGTGGGTCGTGAGCAGGATCGTGGTGCCGGCGGCCCGGAGCGCTCCGATGCGATCACGCGTGGCCTGCTTGGCGGCCGGGTCCATGCCCGCCGTCGGCTCGTCGAGGATGAGCAGCTCGGGACGTCCCAGCAGGGCGAGGGCCAGGCTGAGCCGCTGTCGCTCACCACCCGACAGCCGCCGGTATCGGGTGCTCGCCGCCTGCTCGAGGTCGACCATCTCGAGCAGCCGGTCCGGATCCTCCGGGTCCTGGAAGAAGCGGGCATACAGGCGCAGCACCTCGCGCGGCGTCGTGCGGTTGTCGATGCCGCCCTCCTGGAGCATGAGCCCGATGCGCGGCCGGAGCCGGGTGCCATCCCGGGCCGGATCGCAGCCCAGGACGTCGACCGTCCCGCCGTCGGCCCGACGGTAGCCCTCGACGATCTCGACCGTGGTGGTCTTCCCCGCCCCGTTGGGACCCAGCAGCGCGAACAGCTCGCCACGGCGCACGTGGAACGAGACGCCGGTCAGGATCTCCCGCGGTCCGTACCGCTTCCGAACGTCCGTCACGCGGACGGCGACGTCGGGGTCGTGGTCCCGGCCGCGGCGGCGGTCATCAACGGCGGCGGTTGCCGAGGTGCTCATCGGGGCGCGATCTTCGCGTACTGCGTGTCGAAGTCCTCCGGCTCGACCTGCCCGATCTGGTAGCCGCGAATCACGCCGTCGGCGTCGATGAAGTAGGTCTGCGGCGGAGCGACCACCCGGTATGCCGCGGCGATCGAGCCATCCGGGTCGAGAGCCGTCGGCCAGGTGGCCCCGAGATCGTTCAGGAACGTGGTGGCCAGGTCTGCCTGGTCCTTGTACAGGACGCCGATGACGACCAGGCCGTCGCGCGGTCCAAGGGTGGCCAGGCGATCCTGGAACAGCGGGAGCTCGTCGCGACACGGGGTGCACCACGACGCCCAGAAGTTGACGATGACCGGGTGGCCACGGTACGCGGCAAGGTCGATGCTCGAGCCATCGAGCGTCTGAGCCCTGATCGCGGGTGCGGTCTCGCCAACCGGCCCGTTGCTCGTGGTGCTGCTGCATGCGGCCGTCAGCAACGTGACGGCCAGCAGCCCGGCCGCCAGCGTTCGAAGGTGGGTTGCGTGGTTCGTGGTTGGCCTACTGGATCGTGAGCGTCCCCGTCATGTTGGGGTGCACCGAGCACACGAAGGTGTACGTGCCGGCGGGGAGCGGGGGAATATCGTAGACCGTTGCCGCCGGACCCGTGATGATCGTCCCCTGGAACAGCTCCTTGCCCGAGGGGTCCTTGATCGCGACGTTGTGAGGGACCCCGGCGTCCTTGTTGACGAAGCCGATCGTGAACGGCTGGCCGGCGGCGGCGGAGATCGACGTCTCCGTGTAGGCGACGTTCTCCGCCGTCAGCGTCACGTCTGCGTTGGGCAGGCTGGGAGCCGTGGTTGCCGAGCTGCCACCCGAGCCGGCAGTCGATCCGCCGCCCCCGGCCGGAGCGCCACTCGCGGTCGCGGTCTCGCCGCCGCTGGAGTTGGGCAGCAGCCCCGAGCTCGAGCAGGAGGCCCCCGGCGATGATCAGCGACAGCACGGCGAACGTGGCGACCGGCCACGACGGCGCGCCGCCCGGATCGAGATGGCCGGTCTCATCCGCGCGTTCGACGGCGACGTACTCGCGGCGAGCGTCACGCAGCCAGCCGAGACCGGTGAGCACGACCGCGATGGCACCGAACAGGAGCGCCCAGCCTCCGACGACGAGCCCCGCGACGAGCAGGGTCATCGCGATCGCGACGAGCAGGGGGCGGAAGGACGGGGCGGGGATGTGGACGCCGGCCGGTGGCCTGCCCTCGGGCGTCGGCAGCATCCCGGCGGGAACGAGCGCGGTGGCCGCGCTCGCCTGGTCGGCGACCTGGACGTGATCGTAGTCGCGCAGCGCCTCGCGGCCCCAGTAGAGAAGGGTGATGGCGAGCACGGCGACCCCGACCCACAGCCACAGGCCTCCGACGACGAGGCCGAACACCATCATGAATGCGCCGAACGCGCCCAGGAGCGGCGCGAACGACGGCCCCGGCATGTGCGTTCCCTCGGGCGGAATCGGGTCCAGCCGGTGCTTGCCGCGACGCGTGGGTCCCGCCGTCGCGAACCGATACACGGTCCAGGACAGGAACAGGAGCACGATGCCGGCCAGGAGGATCGGGATCAGCGCGACCAGGCTGCCCCAGTCGGGGATAACGAACTGGGCGGTGAAGTCGATGATGCTGGTCCAGAGCTGGTCGATCATGCGCGTCGGATCAGTGGTGACGGGCCAGCACGAACAGGGCGTAGGCCATGATCGACATCGAGGCTCCCAGCGCGATCAGCATCGTGAAGCCCGCGTAGTCGTCGATGATCGTGGACGGATCGACGACCTGGGTGAAGCCCAGGTAGAAGAACGCGATGGCGATGAACAGCAAGCCCGTGAGCGCGACGCGGCGCGAACCCATGCGACCGACCTCCGACGCTACAGCAGGTACAGGATCGAGAACAGCAGGATCCACACGATGTCGACGAAGTGCCAGTACAGCGACGTCGCCTCGACCATGTCGTAGTGGCGCGACGAGAACTGCCCCGCCATCCCGCGATAGAGCACCACGCCCAGCATCAGGACACCGCCGAAGACGTGCGCGCCGTGGAAGCCGGTGAGGGTGAAGTAGGTCGTGCCAAAGGTCGTTGAACCCATCGTCAGGCCCTCGTGCATCAGCACGCTGTAGTCGAACAGCTGCATCAGCAGGAACGTGATGCCCAGCACCAGCGTGACGGCGAACGCCCGGATGAAGCCGCGATGATCGTCACGACGGATCGCCCACACGCCGAACTGGCAGGTGAACGACGACGAGATCAGGATCAGGGTGGCCGGCAGGATCAGGTTCAGCGCGCCCGACTCGGTGGTCAGCGGAAGCGGGTAGAGCAGGTTCGCGAACTCGGTCGGCGGCCAGACATGCGTGGCGGTGCCGTTGATCAGCTCGGTGTAGCCCGCCCGGATGGAGAAGTAGGCGGCGAACAGCCCGGCGAAGAACATCACCTCGGAGGTGATGAACAGCAGCATCCCCAGCACGGGGTTGCCCCACGAGACCTTCACCGGGGCGTGGACCGTGCCCTCGGGCGGCTCGTGGGCGGTGATGGCGGTGGCGTCAGCGGTCATCCTGCGGGCCCTCTAGTGCGCGGCCGCCTGGCCGTGACGAGCGTCGAACACCGGACGCTCCGATCGGATCTCCGGCAGGTGGTCGAAGTTGTAGGCGGGTGGCGGCGACGAGGTCGCCCACTCGAGCGTGTTGCCCTCCCACGGATCGTCACCGGCGATCTGGCCGCTGCGGAGCGAGACGAGCACGTTCCACAGGAACGGCAGCATGCTCGCGGCGATCGTGAACCCGCCGATGGTCGCGACGATGTTGAGGTCCGTCCAGCCGGCGCTCGCCGAGTAGTCGGCGATCCGCCGGGGCATCCCGGCCAGGCCCAGCTGGTGCATCGGGAAGAACGTCAAGTTGAACCCGATGAACATGATCACGAACTGGAGCTTGCCCAGGTTCTCGTTGAGCATGCGGCCGGTCATCTTCGGGAACCAGTAGTAGACGCCCGCGAACACGCCGAACACGGAGCCGCCGAACAGGACGTAGTGGAGGTGGGCAACCACCCAGTACGTGTCGTGGATTGCGAAGTCCACCGGCACCGCCGCCGAGAAGGCGCCGTTGAGGCCGCCGATCAGGAACATCATCAGGAATCCCGTGGCGAACAGCAGCGGCGTGGAGAACGTGAGCTTGCCGCGCCACATGGTGGCGATCCAGTTGAACATCTTGACCCCGGTCGGCACCGCGATCAGGAACGTCATCAGGCTGAAGAACGGCAGGAACACGGCACCCGTCGTGAACATGTGGTGTGCCCACACCGAGAACCCGAGGGCCCCGATCGCCGCGGTCGCGAACACGAACGCCTTGTAGCCGAACAGCGGCTTGCGTGAGAAGACCGGCAGCACCTCGGACACGATCCCCATCGCGGGCAGGATCATGATGTACACCGCCGGGTGCGAGTAGAACCAGAACACGTTCTGGTACAGGATCGCGTTCCCCCCGTTGGCGGGATCGAAGAAGTGGCCGCCGTAGTTGCGGTCGATGAACAGCATGATCAGGGCGCTGGTCAGGACCGGCGTCGCCATCAGCACCAGGACGCTGGTGACGAGGACCGTCCAGACCATGATCGGCATCCGGAACAGGGTCATGCCCGGTGCCCGCATGGTGAAGATCGTGACCAGGAAGTTGATCGCGCCCAGGATGGAGCTGGTCCCGATCAGCGTCAGGCCCATGATCCACAGGTCCGTGCCGGGGCCGTTGTACTTGGCGCCCGACAACGGCGGGTACTCGGTCCAGCCCGATGCGGCGGCGCCACCCGAGGCCAGGAACCCCGACGCCATCAGCGCGCCACCCAGCGGGAGCAGCCACAGCGACAGCGCGTTGATGCGCGGGAAGGCCATGTCCGGTGCGCCGATCTGGAGTGGCACCGCGTAGTTCCCGAACCCGGCCAGGACCGGGATGATGAACAGGAACAGCATGAACGAGGCGTGCATCGTGAACGCCTGGTTGTAGAACTCGGGCGACACGAACCCGCCGATCGTCGTCGCGTCCTTGGGGATGACCAGCTGCAGCCGGACGATCAGGGCCAGGATCCCGCCCGCGAGGAAGAACACGAACGAGTTGATCAGGTACATGATCCCGATCTTCTTGTGATCGGTGGTCGTGAGCCAGGCGTAGAGCGCGCTGCGATACGCGGGGGCGGCGGGGTTGAGGGTGGTCGTGGCCATGCCCGTCTGCTCCCTTACTGCACGGTGATGGTGCCGGTCATGGTCGGGTGGACCGAGCACACGAAGGTATAGGTTCCAGCCGGTAGCGCGGGCACGCTGTAGTCCGTCTCGGCAGGACCGGTGATGATGTCGCCCTTGAACAGCTCCTTGCCGGCGGCGTCGTGGATGGCCACGTTGTGCGGGACGCTCGCGTCATCGTTCTTGAAATGGATCGTGAACGGGCTGTCGGCAGGCGCCTGGAGGGAGTCCGTCGAGTAGGCGATGTTCTGCGCCGAAAGCTCGAGCACCGGCCCCTCGGCCTGACCCGACGGTGCCGGTGTGGGCGTTGCGCTCGCCTTCGCGACCTGGTCCTGGAACCAGGTGTCGAAGGTGGCCTGGTCGACCGCATGAACGTCGAACACCATCGCGCCATGCCCCGGGCCGCACAGCTCGGCGCACTGGCCCCGGTAGGTCCCGGCGTCCTGGACGGTGAAGTCGAAGGTGTTGGTCTTGCCCGGCACCGCGTCCCGCTTGAACAGGAACCTGGGGACGTAGAACGCGTGGATCACATCCTTGGCCGCCAGGTCCACCTTCACGGGCTTGCCCACGGGCACGAACATGCCGCCCTCGTCGCCGACCGGGATGATCTGGGTGAACAGCGGCTTGGCATCCTCGCCCGGCCCGTCGAGGTACTGGAACGACCACTGGAACCGCTCCGCGATCGCCCGCACGTGAACGTCGGTCGCGACCACCGCATCAACCTTGTTGAGCGTCTGCCAGGACATGAGGAACAGGAATGCCACGATCGCCGTCGGGATGACGGTCCAGATGACCTCGACCACGTTGTTGCCGTGGATCTGGGGCGGCAGCTCGTCGTCGCCCGGCTTCCGCCGGAAGCGGAACACCGAGAACACGATCAGGCCTTCGACCAGGAAGAAGATCACGACCGCGATGTAGAACACGATGTCATACAGCGACCGGGTGTCCTGGGAGCGATCCGTGGCGGGTGTCGCGCCCCCAACGGGGAAGAAGCTGTCCCACACACGCTGTGGTGTGATCCCGTTGGCGGCGAGCGCGATCACCGCGACTGCGGCGACCACGACGATGATCAGGCCTGCGAGCAGCGGGCCGGACCCGGTCCGCGACCGGGAGGGCATCGACATCGGGTTCCTCGACGATGGTCGACCGGCCGCTCGCACGGCCGCGTCAGCACTTTGGAGGTGTCGCCGTCCGGGGGGCTCGCATCTCCTCGCGGGGATGCCGGACGCGCGCATCATACCCGAGTGATCGGCTGATGGGGGCCGATTGGGCCCACTTCGTGGGACAAACGGCCCTGTTGGCAACGTCGGACGCCGGTCGTCGCGATCGGCGCAACAATGTGGCGGTGCTGATCGACCTGCTGTCGACGCTCGTCCCGGGGCGTCGCCCGGTGCTCCCGCTGCTCGTGGGCCTGCTGACGGCCACCAGCGCGTGGCTCCTCATGCCCGTCCTGGTCGACGCGCACGGTGGCGCGGTTCCGGATGCGCCGAGCCTGGGGACGCTCGTGTTCGGCTGGTCGTTCGATCCCCTGGTCTGGCTGCCGGCGATCGTGGCCCTGGTGCTGTGGCGCATCGGGGTTCAGAAGGTCAACCGGGAGCACCCGGGTCATCCGGTCGCGCGCCGGCGGACGTGGTACTGGGTGGCCGGTGTGCTCACCGTCGTGTTCGCGGTCGACTCGGGCTTCGCCCTGTATGACACGACGCTGTTCTCGTTCCACATGATCCAGCACATGCTCCTGACCCTGGTCGCGCCGCCCCTGCTGCTGCTCGCCGGTCCGATCACGCTGCTGCTCCAGTCCGCGTCGCCCGAGACGCGCCGGCGGTGGATCCTGCCCCTGCTGCATGCGCGCGTGGTTCGGGTCATCACGCACCCCGTCGTCGCATGGCTCCTGTTCGCGGCCGTGATGTGGGGCAGCCATTTCTCGCCCCTGTTCGATGCGGCGCTCGAGAACGACTGGGTCCACCGCTTCGAGCACGCGCTGTATCTGTTCGCCGCGCTGCTGTTCTGGTGGCCGGCCATCGGGCCGGACCCGTCGCCCTGGAAGCTCCGGCCGCCCGCCCGGGTCCTGTACGTGGGCCTGCAGATGCCCCAGAGCACGTTCCTGGGCCTTGCCGTCTACATGGCCTCCGTGCCCCTCTATCAGCACTATGCGACGGTCGTGCGCAGCTGGGGCCCGACCCCGCTCGAGGATCAGCAGATGGCAGGCGCCCTGATGTGGGTCGGTGGCGACATGATGTTCATGCTGGTGCTGATGCTCCTGGTGTGGGTCTGGATGCGCGACGACGAGAAGCGGGCGGTCGTGGAGGACCGCCGGCTCGATGTCGAGCGGGCCGCGATCCGGGAGCGGGAGCTCAAGCTTGCGGCGAGGCGCGCGGCCGAGGCCGCCGCGACGGAGCACGGCACCGGCTGAGAAGGCGCAGCTCCCGCCCCGTTGGTCAGGCGGCGGGCGGGACCGGTGCGCGGAGGAGCTCGCGGTAGCGCTCGGGATCCACGTTGCCGCCGGACACGACCCCCACGACCGGTCCGTCAAGGCCGGTCAGGCCGGCCTCCGCGGCGTGGAATCGCATCGCCGCCACCGACAGCGCGCCGGACGGCTCGACCACCAGGCGCGCTTCCTCCGCCGCGAGGCGGACCGCGGCCGCGATCTCCGCCTCGCTGACGGTGATGATCGCGGCAAGCTGCGTCGAGAGGTGCGCGAACGTCAGCTGTCCCAGCGACTGGGTCCGGGTGCCATCGGCGATCGTGCGGCTGACCAGCTCGGCCGGCCAGGCAACGATGCGCCCGACCTCGAGGGACTCGCGGGCGTCAGCCGCGAGCTCCGGCTCGACACCGATGACGCGTGCCGTCGGGACGAGCGCGCTCAACGCCGCGGCAACCCCGCTGGCCAGCCCGCCGCCGCCGACTGGAACGAGCACGGCCGCGACGTCGGGCAGGTCGCTGGCGATCTCAAGGCCCACCGTGCCCTGCCCGGCTACGATCCGGGGGTCGTCGTACGGGGGGATGATCGACAGCCCGCGCTCGGCGGCGATCCGCTCGGCCACCCGACGGCGCTCGTCCGACGCGTTGCCCACGATGACGATCTCGGCGCCGTCGGCTGCAACCCGCTCGCGCTTGATCCCGGGCGAGTCGGATGGCATCACGATCACCGCCGGGATGCCGAACAGGCGGGCGGCACGCGCCACACCCTGGGCATGGTTCCCGGAGGAATAGGTGATGACGCCGGCCGATCGCGCCCCGGGCGGCAGCGCGGCGACCGCGTTGTACGCGCCCCGCAGCTTGAACGCGCCGATCGGCTGGAGCGATTCGGCCTTGAGCCATTGCCGGTGGTCGGGCGGGCCGAACGGGGCAAGCGGCGTGTGGACCGCCACGCCGCGGAGCGTCTCGGCGGCGGCCCGGATCGCCGGCAGCTCCACGAGCGAGGGCAGCTCGAGATCCGGGTGGGTCATCGGCGCTGGGTGGCTCGCTGACAGTCGATGCACAACGCTGCCCAGGGGCGAGCTTCGAGGCGCTCGAACGGGATCTCGCGATGGCACGAGGTGCAGTGTCCGTACCTTCCGTCGTCGAGGCGCGCGAGCGCGGCGTCGATCGCCGCGAGATGCTCGTGGTTGTGATCACGAAGCGCCAGATCGCGCTGCTGCTCGAACACGTGGGCCGCCGCCGCGGCCTGCGAGCCGTACGTCATCTGGCCGGGAGCTTCGACCTCGCTCTCCTCGAGCTCGGTTACGACCCTGGCCCGTTCCCTGACCAGCGCCTCGCGAAGCGCCGCCGTCTGCGTGCGCGAGAACGGCTCCAACTCGTCCATCGTGCCATGCTAGCGCTCGTCGAAGGGCTGGAGATACGGCCGTTCGGCAGATCCACTCGCAATGTTGACGGGCGGCAGGCCCGCCGGCGCCACCACGATCCGGAGCGACACGACGATGGCCATCGAGAAGGACCCCGTGTGCGGGATGGACGTCGATACCGAGACGTCCCAGCTGTCACTGGAGTACGAGGGCAAGACCTACTGGTTCTGCGGCAAGGGCTGCCTGCTCGAGTTCAGGGACGATCCGCACAAGTACCTCGATCCGGGCTACGAGCCCCAGGGGATGTAGCGGCAGCAGATAAGCGGCGGGGGATAAGGCGCTGGCGGCACACTGGCCGCCCGTCTGGATCGATCGGGCACGCCTCGGCGGGATCGACAGCGGGCCGTGACCCGGCGTTGCCGGGGGAGGTTTGCCCGATGTCCACGCGTGCGCGCCAGCTGCTGCACCTTGCGACGTCGCTGTCGCCTGTGGCCCTGGTGGCCCTCGCCGTGCTGATCGAAGGCGCCAAGCGATGGTGATCGAGATGTCCGATCCGACGAGGGGTGCCTGCAGTCACGGCCGGCGCTGGTAGGACGCCCCCGGGATCCTGGTCACCGGGCCACGCCACGGGTCGAGGGCCATCCCGGCCACGAACGGGCATCATGGCGCGATGCATCGCCCCGGTCACGTCCGCTCGGCGTTCCTGCCGGTCGTCCTGCTCCTGCTGACGACGTTGCTCGCCGCATGCGGCGAGCAGGCGCCCGAGGCGACGCCGCCGATCACGCCCGGGACGCCGTCATCGCCCCGGGAGGTCAACATCATCGAGCGCGACTACGGGTACACGCCGCCCGTCATCGATCTCGTGCCCGGCGAGACCGTGCTCCTTCACATCATCAACGGCGGCCTCGAAACGCACGAGGCGGTGTTCGGCTCGCTTGACAGCCAGCTCGCCTACGAGGCGGCGGAGGAGGCCACGGTGGGCAGCCCGCCGGGTCCGACCCCGGCCATCGCCAGCCCGGTCGGGTTCGACGGCATCAGGGTCGTTGCCGGCTCAGGCCAGCGCGTGGACGTCACCTGGACGGTTCCGGCCTCGGCACCGTCGGCCTCGGCCGGCTGGTTCGTCGGCTGTCACATCCCGGGTCACTGGGCCAAGGGCATGGTCGTGCCGATCCGGTTCGTGGACACCAACGGACGGCCGCTGGGCACGGCACCGCCGATCCCGTTGCCGACGCCCGGCGGCGGATAGGCAGGCGCAGGCGGCAGGCCGACATGGCGAGCGCCGGTCGAACCGCCACCCGGCGCCGCCGGCGCGGGCTCCGCGCGGGCGCCCGGGAGGCAGCGGCAGGCCCGTGGCGAACGGGCAGCCGGTGGTACGCTCTGCGGGAGCACCGGGGCAGAGCCCCGGCCGTCCCTCGCCCAGGCATCTCAGGAGAAGCTTCAGACCATGACCTACGTGATTGCCGAGCCTTGCGTCGATGTCATGGACCAGTCGTGCGTGTCCGTTTGCCCGGTGGACTGCATCCACTACGAGGAAGGCGTTGACCGCACGCTCTACATCGACCCAAACGAGTGCATCGACTGCGGTGCCTGCGAGCCGGAGTGCCCGGTGAACGCGATCTTCCCCGAAGAGAGCGTGCCGCCGGAGTGGGCCGGGTACACCGAGCCCAACGCGGTCTGGTTCACCGACAAGGCTGCGGCGCGCGCGATGATCGACGCGCTCAAGCCCGCCTGACACCCGGTGGTCCGTGCCGGCGACCTGTCGGTCGGATCAGCCGCCTGATCGATCCCCGGCCCCGCACAGGTTGCGGGGCCGCCGCCTTTCCGGCGATCGTCCACACCCGTGGCGCCGTCGGATCGACGTGAAGCGGCTGGCATAGACCCACCCGTAGACTGACCTCGTGCGTATCGTCTCCCTCCTCCCCGCGACCACCGAGATCGCGTTCGCGCTCGGGCTCGGCGGCGACCTGGTGGGCGTGACCGACCACTGCGACTACCCTGCCGAGGCGCGCGATCTGCCGCTCGTCGCCCGCGAGGGCATCCTCGACCGTGACGCCTTGCGCGCGGCAGATCCCGACATCGTGCTGGCGCCCGAGCTGCGGACGCTTCGACGGGGTCCGCGCTCACAGGAGACCCAGGCCGCGAATGCCCGCGACGCCGAGCTTGTCGACGCGCTCCGTGAGCTGGGCAACGAGGTGACCCTGCTCCGCCTTGGCCCGACGTCGGTCGACGGGATCCTGAACGCGATCCAGACCATCGGCGCGATGACCGAGACCGAGGACGCCGCGCTGTACGTGGTGGAGGGCCTTCGCGAGCGGCTGCGCGCCGTCGAGGAGATCGTCGTCGGTCGACGTGACCATGACTTCACGCCGCCACGCGTCGCCGCGATCGGCGACCTGGACGCGCCGTCCACGACGGGCCTCTGGGTCCCCGAGCAGGTGCGGCTGGCAGGTGGCTGGGAGCTGCTGGGCACCGAGGGCGCCCCGGCCGTGGACACGAGCTGGGACGCCGTGCGCGAGGTGGATCCGGAGATCATCGTGCTCATGCCGCCCACGATGGACCTGCCCGAGACCATGGCCGCCTGGCGGCGCTCCTCGCGCCCGGCAGGCTGGGCGGACATCCGGGCCGTTCGCGACGCTCGGGTGTTCGCGGTCGATGGCCGGGGCTGCTTCGCGCGTCCCGGGCCGCGTGTGATCGACGGGATCGAGGTCCTGAGCGAGCTGATCGATCCGATCGCGTTCGACGGCATGTCGCCGCCCCAGAGCTGGGAGCGCGTGGCCTGAGGGCCGCCCGGCACATGCCGTTTCGAGCGACCTTCGACTGCCTCTGGTGCGGCGCCTCGCACACGTGTCGGAGTCCCGACGATGTCGAGGGCTGGGCCCAGCTCTGCCCGACCTGCGTTGGGCGAGCCGGTGACAACGGCTTTCTGCGGTTCCGCCTGCGTGACGCGATCAGCGAGCGCGGGCGGGCCAGGACCGGCGCCGAGGCGACAGCGGACGCGGCTGACCCGGCGGACGCGGTTGGCCCGGGGTATGCGGTTGACCCGGCGGACGCGGTTGGCCCGGGGGTGCTCGACACCGTCGCGGCACCCCACGACCCGATGGTCGCCTACTACGAGGCCCGCGCACCCGAGTACGACGACTGGTACCTGCGGCGCGGTCGATACGCCCGCGGACCGATCCACGACGCGGCCTGGGCGACCGAGCTCGACGCCGCCGGCCGCTGGCTTGATGGCCTCCCGATCCAGGGCCGCATCGTCGAGCTTGCGGCCGGGACCGGATGGTGGTCGCCGCTGCTGGCCGCGAAGGGCGAGCTGTCGGCGTACGACGCCGCCGGCGCTCCGCTCGACCGACTTCGCGACCGCCTGCTGGCGCATCGGCTGCGCGCCCATATCCACGAGCGCGACGCCTGGGCAGAGCCGGATCAGGCGGCAAATGCGCTGTTCACGGGCTTCTGGCTCAGCCACGTGCCTCGATCACGGCTGGTGGCGTTCCTTGAGCTGGCGCGGCGCTGGCTGGTGCCCGGCGGGACATACGCGTTCATCGACTCGCTGCCCGATGAGCTGTCGGGGGCGACGGACCACCCGCGGCCGGCGGACGACCGGTCAATCCGGCGCCTCAACGACGGCCGCGAGTTCGAGATCGTGAAGGTCTACTACCGACCGGACGAGCTCGAGGCTGCGCTTCACGCTGCCGGCTTCGAGGCAGCCAGGGTGGCGACGAGCGGGCGGTTCTTTCTGCTGGGTCATGCGACCGCCTGACGGGCGCGGGTGATCGTGCGCCGGGCGCGAGATGCGATACTCCAGCGATGTCTCCGCTCGCGGACCGCACGATCGCCACTGTTGGGTCGGGGGTGATGGCCGAGGCGATGATCGCCGGCCTGCTTCGTGGCGCGCTCGTGACGCCATCGCAGGTGATCGCCAGCCATCCACGCGCGGAGCGGCGAGAGGAGCTCGCGGACACGCACGGCATTCGAACCGTGGCCTCCAACACGGAGGCGGTCGAGGCTGCTGACGTCGTGATCCTCGCCGTCAAGCCACAGACGCTGGCCAGGGTCGGGCGGGAGATCGGTCCCCACCTGCGACGCGGGCAGCTCGTCGTCTCGGTGCTGGCCGGCCCCACGACACAGGCGCTGGTCGCCTCGCTGGCGCATGACCAGGTCGTACGCGCGATGCCCAACACACCGGCCCGCATCGGCAACGGCATGACGGTCTGGTACGCGACCCCGGCCACGACCGAGGACCAGCGTGCCCAGGCGAGGGCCCTGCTCGGGGCGCTGGGCGCCGAGCTCGAGGTCGAGGACGAGCGGTGGGTGGCGATGGCGACCGCCGTCTCGGGAACGGGTCCAGCCTACGTGTTCCTGGTCATGGAGTCGCTGATCGACGCGGCCGTGCACCTCGGGTTCCCGCGTCACATCGCCCACGACCTCGTGATCGAGACCCTCGAGGGCAGCACCCGGTTCGCCAAGCAGTCCGGCGACCATCCGGCCGTGCTCCGGAACATGGTCACGTCGCCGGCCGGCACCAGCGCGGCGGCGATCCACGAGCTCGAGTCGGGCCGGATGCGAACCGTGCTCAGCGAGGCCGTCTGGGCCGCCTATCACCGCACCGTCGAGCTGGGCGAGCAGATGGAGCACCAGCTGGGCGCGCGGTCGGAACGGGTCTCCGATGCAGCCAGCGGCGACGGCGGGACCAAGGGTCCGAAGTCGGCCCGCCGCCGCCGCTGAACCGACCCAGACCACCCGCGCCCACGCACCCGTCCGCGGACCAATCCTCCGGCCCCCGACGCCCGGCCGGCTATCGCCACGAGCGGGCCTCCGGGCCGCGGCCTGCGGCGGTATCCTCGCTGGCGATGGTCGACCGATCCACGGTCAGCGACATGGCCGAGCGCGCCATGCGCTCGACGCTGCTGACCCTGTCCCACCGCCGCTCCCTTGGCCGCCTGGCCACGCAGATCCCGATCACCCGTCCGATGGTCCGGCGGTTCGTGGCAGGCGAGAGCTTCGACGAGGTCCTGCCGGCCCTCCGACAGCTGCGCGACCGCGGCATGCACACGACCCTCGACGTCCTTGGCGAATCGGTGACCGCGGAGGCAGACGCGCGCGCCGCGGCGGAACGCTACCTCGCGACGCTCGACGCGCTGGCCGAGGCCGGCCTCGAGCGCAACGTGTCGCTGAAGCCGAGCCAGATGGGGCTGGGGATCTCGCGCGATCTTGCCCACGAGAACGTCGGCGCCATCGTGGCCAGGGCCACCGAGCTTGGCGCGTTCGTGCGCATCGACATGGAGGATCACACGACCACCGACGCCACCCTCGACCTGTGGCGAGCGGTGCGGCCCACTGCCGGTGCCGGGCCATCGCCCGACGATCAGACCGAGCCCGACCGGCCCGGCACGCCGGACGTCGGCGTCGTGATCCAGGCGGCGCTCCGGCGGAGCGCCGGCGACGTTGAGACGATCCTCGCCGCCGACGGTCGGGTACGGCTGTGCAAGGGTGCGTACATGGAGCCGGGATCCGTTGCCTACCAGGACAAGGCCGAGGTCGACGCAGCCTACGAGCGGCTCATGCTCCGCCTCCTGCGCGCCGGCCGGTACCCGGCCATCGCGACCCACGACGTTCGCCTCATCAAGCGAGCGGTGGAGGTCGCGCAGGCCGAGGGGATCGGGCGCGAGCGGTTCGAGTTCCAGATGCTCTATGGCGTGCGGCGCGACATCCAGGAGCAGCTGGTCGACGCCGGATGGCGGGTCCGCACCTACGTTCCCTACGGCAGCCAGTGGTATCCGTACTTCATGCGCCGCCTCGCGGAGCGCCCGGCCAACGTGTCGTTCCTGCTGAGGAACCTGTGGCGGGAGCGCGGTCGAGCCTGATCCGGGACGGGAATCCAAGAGCCGCCGGGTGGCCCCGGCGGCTCAGGCCTCGGCGGTGTCGAGGGTCTTCGGTTGCACTACCAGCGCTTCGCGCCCTCGATGACGAACATCATGGCGCCGATGGTCCCGAGGAACAGCGTGGCGCGGTGGGCATACCACTTCAGGTTCGACTTCATCCCGGTTCCCTTCATGAGGCCGGCGAGAGGACCCCTCGCCTGATGGACTCCGACCGTAGCCCGGCCCCGATGCCTTAAGGAATGGCCCGGAGGTACTGGTACCCATGGCGCGTATGGGTGAGTTGCGAGCGCGCAACGCCGCCCGGCAGCCGTCGGGATCGGGCATGATCTGGGCATGTCGCTCCACGAGACCGCCCCCCGCGTCACACGGGCTGCGCTCCGCAGGCGTGTGCTCGCCGGCGAGCTGACCATCGGTGCCTTCGTCAACCTCGGGTCCGCCGTCGCGGCCGAGCTCGTCGCACGGGCCGGGTTCGATTGGGTGGTGATCGACCTCGAGCACGGCTCGGGCACCGAGGCCGATCTGTACCCGCAGCTGCTCGCCGTCCAGACGACGTCCACGGCGGCGGTGGTTCGGGTGCCACTTGCCTCTCGCCTGCCGGTTGGCCGAACCCTCGATGCCGGCGCCGACGGGCTGATGATCCCGCGTCTCGAGGCGCTGGCCGAGGTCACCGAGACGCTGACGTGGATGCGCTACCCGCCGGACGGGATCCGGGGCGTGGCCGGGGCGACGCGCGGGGCCGGTTACGCGACGCTCCCGCATGAGCAGCTCGCGACAGCCGTCAACCCGAGCCTGCTCGGTGTCTTCCAGGTGGAGTCGCCGATCGCCGTCGAGGCGGCCGGATCGATCGCCGCGCTCGACGGCGTCGATGTGCTGTTCGTCGGCCCGGCCGACCTGTCGCACTCGATGGGCATCCCAGGTCAGTTCGACAGCCCGCGGTTCCTGGCCGCGCTCGATGCCGTTGTGGCAGCCGCGGACACGCACGGCAAGGCGACGGGGATCCTGCTGCAGGATCCGTCGGCGGTCGAGGCGCACGTGCGGCGAGGCTTCCGCTTCATCGCCGTGGGCTCGGACAGTGGCTACGTGACCAACGGCGCGGCCCGCTTCGCTCGCGAGGCCAGGACAGCGGCCTCCGGCTGACAGCGGTCGCCCGGCCTCCGGCCGACAGCGGCCCGCCCGGCCTCCGGCCGACAGCGGCCCGGCCTTGGCGGCGCAGCTTCGCTCCGTCGGCCTCGGCTCAGTCGGCCCCGTCGGCGTCGGCCTCGGCCGGCTACTCCTCGCCGAGCCTGACCACCGGCTGCGGCAGGGCCGGCTCCTCGATCGGCGCCCTCCGGGCACGGCGGCGCAGGATGCGTGCGTGCCCGGTCTGGGACACGATGACCCCGGTCAGGATCAGCGCTCCGCCCACCAGCTGGATCGGCTGCAGCCGCTCCCCGAAGATCACGGCAGCGGCAGCGATCGTCCACAGCGGCTCGACGGTGGACACGAGCGACGCCTGGGCAGCACCGACGCGCTGGGCGCCGGCGTAGAAGGCCTGGACCGGAACGAACCCGGCGATGACGCCCACCGCGACGATCCCCGGCCAGGCGTCCGCCGGGATGGCAGCGGGCAGCACGGGGTGCCCGATGAGCAGGCATACGGCCCAGTACACCGCGCCCGTCGAGGACAGCATGAGCGCGCCGATCGCCGAGGTGCTCGCGCCGCCGTCGGCATCGCGTCCCACCCGATCGCTGCGCTCGCCGGAGTGTCTGGCTGCCAGGATGATCCATACCGAGTAGATCAGCGGGGACGCGATGATCAGGACCAGACCCTCGACCGGCGGCACCGCATCCGCCGGGATGCCGCCCACCGCGAGCACCACGCCAATGACCGCGATGCCCAGGGCGGCCCAGGCGCGGCGCCCCTCGAGCGGTCGCCCGAGCCGGAGCGCCAGCACGGCGACCACCGGCGGGTAGAGGTACACGATGAGCGCCGACAGGCCGAGGGGGACCGTCTGGATGCCGGCGTAGTACGTGGCCGTGTTGCCCACGTAGAACACGCCCAGCCCGATCGTCGCGAGGACCATCGAGCGGGGCAGCGCCGCCAGGGCGCGTCGCGCCGCAGGCCGCAGCAGCAGGATCAGCCAGGCCAGCCCTCCGGCGATCAGGAACCGCCACGCCATGAGCGTCAGCCAGTCAGTACCGGTGGCGTAGACCGGCTTCGCGAACAGGCCGCCGGAGCCGAACGCCACGGCGCTGGCGACAACGAGGGCGATACCCGCTACGCGGCTGCGGTCCACGGGCCGAGGGTAGCGAACCCAGGTGACCTGCGGACCGCCGCCGTGGAGTCCGTGGGCCCGGCCCGTTGGGCGGCCTGCGCGTACACTGGGACCGTGACAGACCTCTCCGAGCGCGCGGTCGCGGCGCGCGTTCCCGACCTCGTTTCCCAACCTCTGATGGTCGTCGGCCGCCGCGAGCCGGTGACCGTGCAGCCGGGCACGACGATCGGCGAGTGTCTGCGCACGATCCAGCGCACCGGGACAGGCGATTCGGTGTTCATCACCGACGCCGGTGGACGCCTGGTCGGCGTGCTCACGGAGCGCGACGTCTTCGGGAGCCTCGTCGGCCCGGACGTGGCAGCAGGTGTCGACGTCGACGCCTCCGTGGATACGATCATGAACGACCAGCCGCGAACGCTGCGGCTGGACCAGACGGTGCTCGACGCGGTCGAGCTGATGCAGTCGAGCCGGTACCGCAACCTGCCGGTCGTGGACGACGAGCGGCACCTGGTGGGCGTGGTCCGCCAGGTCGACATCCTCAAGTTCCTCGCCGAGTCGTTCCCGGAGGAGCTGCTCAACCTTCCGCCGCGCCCGCACCAGCGAATCGAGCAGGTCGAAGGCGGATGACGGCAACCAGGACCCATATCGAACGGAACACCCAGGAGCTGGACCGGGTCACCATCCGGTTCGCGGGCGACTCCGGCGACGGCATGCAGCTGACCGGAACGCAGTTCACCCGCACCGCGGCGGTGTTCGGCAACGACATCAGCACCTTCCCCGACTACCCGGCCGAGATCCGGGCGCCAGCGGGCTCGCTGCCTGGGGTGTCGGGCTTCCAGATCAGCTTCTCGGCCTCGGACATCCACACCCCGGGCGATGCGCCCGACGTGCTGGTGGCCATGAACCCGGCCGCCCTCAAGGCCAACATCGTCGACCTGCCCGCCGGCGGCGCGATCATCGTCAACAGCGACGCGTTCACCAAGGCCAACCTCAACAAGGCGGCCTACGAGGAGAACCCGCTGGTCGACGGCTCGCTCAAGGCGTTCAACGTGTTCCAGGTGCCGATCAGCTCGCTCAACGCCGCCGCCCTCGACGGGCTGGGGATGACCAGCAAGCAGGTCGACCTGACCAAGAACTTCTTCGCGCTGGGCCTGATGTTCTGGCTCTACGAGCGGTCGATGCAGCCGACGCTCGAGTGGATCGAGCAGAAGTTCGGCGCCCGCCCGGTGATCGCCGAGGCCAACAGCCGTGCCCTTCGGGCCGGCTACGCCTTCGGCGAGACGACCGAGATGTTCCACACCACCTACCGTGTGCCCAAGGCGAAGCTTGACCCCGGGGTCTACCGGAACATCACGGGCAACGAGGCGACCGGGCTCGGCTTCCTGGCTGCGTCCGAGCTGGCCGGCCGCTCGCTGTTCTACGGCTCCTACCCGATCACGCCCGCCTCCGACATCCTGCACCAGCTCTCGGCGTACAAGAACTTCGGCGTGCGCACATTCCAGGCCGAGGACGAGATCGCCGCGATGGGCGCCACGATCGGCGCCGCGTACGGCGGCGCGCTGGCCCTCACCGGTACCTCCGGCCCCGGGCTTGCGCTCAAGACCGAGGCGATCGGCCTGGCCGTGATGACCGAGCTGCCGATGGTCATCGTGGACGTCCAGCGGGCCGGCCCGTCGACCGGGCTGCCAACCAAGGTCGAGCAGGCGGACCTGCTCCAGGCGATGTACGGCCGCAACGGCGAGTCGCCGCTGCCGGTCGTCGCCCCGGCGACGCCGGGCGAATGCTTCACGATGGCCATCGAGGCTTCACGGATCGCGCTCAAGTACATGACTCCTGTGATGTACCTGTCCGATTCGTTCGTCGCCAACGGCGCGGAGCCGTGGCGCATCCCGTCGCTCGACGCCCTGCCGTCGCTGGCCGTCCCCGAGGTGACCAAGGGCGACGGTCCGTTCCTTCCTTACGGGCGCGACCCGGAGACGCTCGCGCGGCCGTGGGCATTGCCGGGAACGCCGGGTCTCGAGCACCGCATCGGCGGCCTCGAGAAGTCGGACGGGCTGGGCAACGTCAGCTACGACCCCGACAACCACCACCTCATGGTCACGCTCCGGGCACGAAAGATCGCCGGGATCGCGGCCGACATCCCGCCGCTCGAGACGTTCGGCCAGGATACGGGCGACCTGCTGATCCTCGGCTGGGGCTCGACCTACGGTGCTCTGCGCAGCGCCACCGAGCGCCTGCTGGCCGCCGGCCACCGGGTGGCTCACGCCCATCTGCGCTACCTGAACCCGTTCCCCGCCAACACGAGCGACGTGCTGGGCCGATACCGCAGGGTCCTCATCCCCGAGGTCAACCTCGGCCAGCTGGCGCTCATGATCCGGGCCGCGTACCTGGTCGATGCGATCGGCTACGGGCGAGTCCGCGGCAAGCCGTTCCGGATCGCGGAGATCGTCGACGAGGCCGAGCGGATCCTCGGCGAAGGTGATCGATCATGACCGACCAGCTGATCAGACCAGGCGAGGCGCAGCCCAAGGTGCTGACCCGCAAGGACTTCGTCTCGGACCAGGAGGTCCGGTGGTGCCCCGGCTGTGGCGACTATTCGATCCTCGCCCAGACACAGAAGGTGATGCCGGACTTCGGCGTCCCTCGCGAGAACATCGTGTTCATCTCCGGCATCGGCTGCTCCGGCCGGCTCCCCTACTACATGAACACCTACGGGTTCCACTCGATCCACGGCCGGGCGCCAACGCTGGCAACCGGGCTCAAGATCGCCCGCCCTGACCTGATGGTGTGGGTGATCACCGGTGACGGCGATGCGCTGTCGATCGGCGGCAACCACTTCCTGCACTCGATGCGCCGGAACGTGGACTTCACGATGATCATGCACAACAACCGGATCTACGGGCTCACCAAGGGCCAGACCTCGCCCACGTCCGAGTTCGGCAAGCGGACGAAGTCGACCCCCCAGGGCTCGGTGGACCGGCCGGTGATGCCGCTCACCCTCGCGATCGCCGCGGAGGCCACGTTCGTGGCCCGGACCGTGGACACCCACACCGAGCACCTCCAGAACACGTTCGAGGCCGCCGGGCGGCACACGGGCGCATCGTTCGTCGAGGTGCTCCAGAACTGCAACATCTTCAACGACGGTGCCTGGCGCGAGTTCACCGAGCGTGACGTCCGAGACGACCGGATGCTCGTGCTCGAGCACGGCAAGCCGATGATCTTCGGCAAGGACCGGGATCGCGGCATCCGCCTCAACGGGCTCCATCCCGAGGTGGTGACGATCGGCGAGGGCGGGATCACAGAGGACGACCTCCTGGTCCACGACGCCCACGCCGACGATCCGTATCTGGCGCTCATCCTGTCCCGCATGTTCTGGCCCGACTACCCGGTCCCGGTCGGGGTCCTGCGCGACGTCAGCCGCCCTGCCTATTCGGACCTGATCCAGGACCAGATCCGGCAGACGATCTCGAAGTCGGGCAAGGGTGACCTCGCCGCCGTGCTGATGGCCGGCGAGACGTGGACCGTCGAGTAGAGGCAGGTCGAACGATGCTCTGTCCCGTTTGCCACCACGACAACTTCGAGGGCGAGTCGGAGTGCGCCAACTGCGGCGCATCGCTCTCGGCCGCCGACATCCCGGAGGGCGTCGGCGACTATCACGACACGATCCTGGGTGAGCACATCGAGGGGCTCGGGATCGGATCGCCGCAGATCGTCGCCCCGGGTCTCGGCGTGGCCGAGGCCATCCGCCAGATGCACGAGAGCGAGACCGACTGCCTCCTCGTGGCCGACGACGGCTACCTGGTCGGTGTGTTCACCGATCGCGACGCCTTCGTGAAGGCCGTCGACAAGCGGTTGCAGCTGTACAAGGTCCGCGACTTCATGACGTCCGACCCGGTCGTGCTCCGCAGCGACGACACGCTGGCGATCGCGATCCACAAGATGGCGGTCGGCGGCTTCCGGCACATCCCGATCGTGGACGATGCGCTACGTCCGCTCGCGGTCGTGTCGGCGGCGGACGTGTTCCGGCACATCGTCACGTCGCTGCGGTGAGCGAGCGCCGCGAGGGCGGCACCGGCACCACACCGGGTCAGGCCGGCTCGAGCGCGTCTCCTCGATCTCCGGTCACCATCGTGGTTGCGGACGACCTGATCTGGTCCACGCGTCTCGGCGACGCGCTGCGGCGCGTGGGGGCCGAGCCGCGGACCGTGCGCTCGACCGGAGAGCTGGCCGAGCGCCTCCTGGATGCGGACGGGTGCATCGTCGATCTCACGGCACGCGCCTATGACGGCGTCGCCGCCGTGGCGACGGCGTCCCGGGCCGGCGTCCCGGTGATCGCCGTCGGACAGCATGATGATGCGCCGCTCCGGCGGGCGGCCACCGACGCCGGCGCGGCTCGTGTCTACGCGTATCGCCGCCTGTTCGAGCATGGGGATGCCGACCTCGCCGGCTGGGTCGACGCGCTCGCCGTGGTCGATCGGGGAACGGCGACCCGGCAACGCCCGTGAGCGTCGATGCTTCGATTCCGCCCGAGCGTTACGCGCAGCGCCTGGCCGGTGCCCGTGACGCCGCCGCCGAGGCCGGGGTCGACGCGCTGCTGATCGGCGTCGGGGCGGGCCTTCGGTACCTCACGGGCTACGAGGCGCTGGCCCTGGAGCGGCTCACGCTCCTTGTCCTTCCGGCTGCGACGACCGCTGCGCATGGCGGGACCGGGGATGGCGGCCTGCCGACCCTCATCGCGCCCCGTCTCGAGGCGGCGCCCGCGCGTGCATGCGCCGCCGCGGTCCGCGGCAGCGTCACGGTCGAGGCCTGGGAGGAGACGCAAGACCCGATGAGGCTCGTGGCGGGGCGTCTGGCCGCTACGCGCGGGCCTGATCGCGGGGCAGTCCGCGCCGTCGCCGTGTCCGACGACCTTCGGGCTGCGTTCGTCCTCGGGCTGCAGCGCGTCCTGCCCGATGCCCGGTTCTCCGTCGCGTCGTCGGTGCTGGGTGAGCTTCGGATGCACAAGGACGCGGACGAGGTGGCGCTGCTCCGCGCGGCCGCCCGGGCGGCGGACCGGGTGGTGGCCGCGATCGCCGCCGGCCGCCTCATCGGACGGACCGAGGCCGATGTCTCCCGCGAGGTTCGGGACCGGCTGGTGGCGGAGGGTCATGAGCAGGCGGAGTTCGCGATCGTCGCCTCCGGCCCCAACAGCGCCTCACCCCATCACCAACCCGGCGACCGAACGATCAGGCCCGGTGACCCGATCGTGCTCGACATCGGCGGCACGCTGTCGGGCTACGGGAGTGACACCACGCGGACGCTGTGGGTGACCGGTGGCGATCCCGCCCACGGCCCCGACGCCGAGTTCGGTCGCCTGTACGGCGTGCTCCAGGATGCCCAGGCGAAGGCGACGGCCGCGGTGCGCCCGGGCGTGTCGTGCGAAAGCATCGATGCCGTTGCCCGCCGGATCATCGCCGAGGCCGGCTACGGCGCCGCGTTCCTGCACCGGACCGGACATGGCATCGGGCTCGAGGGGCACGAGGACCCGTACATCGTCGAGGGCAACGCCCGCGCGCTCGAGCCCGGCATGGCCTTCAGCATCGAGCCCGGCATCTACCTCGAGGGACGGTACGGGGCACGGATCGAGGACATCGTGGTCTGCGCGGAGGACGGCCCGATCGTGCTCAACGAGCAGCCGCGCGGGCTGATGGTCGTGCCCGGCTGAGGCCGTTGGCGGCCCCCCGAGGTATGATCGAAATCAGTGGCCGCGTGCCCGACCGTAGCCAGAGCCCAATTCATGTCCGACCCCCACGCGCGCGCCCCGCGCCCGCAGCCCCAGGCCCGATGAGCCGGCGCAGCCGGCGTGGCCGACCCTCGCCTTCGGCGTCCGCGAAGCGATCCGCGCTCGCCGCGGAGGACGGCGCCCCGCGCTCCTCGTCTCCCACGTCGGCGCCCCACCCGTCGAGCCCTGCCCCGAACGGGGAAGCGGTGACGCCTGCCGCAATGACGCCGGTGACGACCGATGTCGCCGCATCGACGGATGGGCCTGCCGGGCCGGTCGATGGCGCCCGGGCGATGTCGTCCGCTCGATCGGAGCCGCGACGACGACCCGATCGCCGCGGCCCGGATGGCGCACGACCGGGCAGACCGAACGGCGGCTCGCCCGACGAGCCCGCTGCCGGTCCGCCGGCCGACGAGGAGCGAGCACGGCCGGTCCGGACCGGGCCGTCATGCACGGTGGCGCAGCTCCGGCGGTTCATCAAGAGCCGTCCCTGGGTTCCGATGCACGAGCTCCGGCGGCGCTTCGGCATCACGGTCGAGGACGATGACGTGACCCCGATCGACGTCAACGGGCATCGGCTTTTCATCGGACTCCCCAGCGACGAAGGTCGGCTGATCCGCGAGCTCCTCGCCGGCGGTGACATCGGCTACGAGCTGTCGCTGGATCCAGCGGTGCCGATGGTCGTCGGCGTCTACCCCATGCGGCCCGTCCCGCGCACATGAGGGTGTCGCCATCGCCGGCGCGTCGATGCCGCCTACCGAGCCACCGCATCATGGCTGGCGTCCTGCATCCTTCAGGTCCTTCGCGATCCGCCGCTTGACACGGATCAGGCGGGGTGCAACGCTCACCGTATGGGCCAACACGGCCCATGATCCCCAGGACTTTCGGGCCATCGCAGTCGGTTTCGGTCGCGGAAGCGGTCGCCATGTTGGGGCGGCGCCTCGGGCGCCGAACCGTGGCCACGCAGGCCACCGGAGGACACACAGGTGAGAGTTCGTCGTCGCAGCCGGATCGTCGCGTCATTCGCGTCGCTGGTGCTCCTAGCGGCCGCCCTGATCGCGCCCGGCACGGCCGCCGCCAAGACCCCCGGCTGGAGCATGACCGTCACGCCGTTGC
Source organism: uncultured Chloroflexia bacterium (assembly GCA_963806265.1). Taxonomy (GTDB): domain Bacteria; phylum Chloroflexota; class Limnocylindria; order Limnocylindrales; family CSP1-4; genus CAIXZV01. The sequence continues at coordinate 80,140 of CAWDXT010000037.1, read as the reverse complement.
CCGGGACGGTCTCGGCAGGGGCGGCTGCCGGCTACCGCGTTGTCATCACCAACGGCGGCAAGAGCAACATCGCAAAGCTGTACCTCACCGACTCCCGTACCGAGTCGCCGATCGCAGGGTTCACGACGACGTCGCAGGGGTCGTGCGGGACGGACGCCGTCACGGGCGAGCTCTCGTGCAGCCTCGGTGCCCTCGGATCGGGCCGGTCCGCGACGGTCACGGTCGCATACATGACGAGCGGCGCCTCTCCGTTCGACGTGACCTTCGAGGCCAACACGTCTGGCGTCAGCTTCAGCGACGGTGGCACCAGCCACGGGGATGCGCTGACGGCTTCAGCCTCCACCGTCCTCAGCACCGACCCCAACTTCAGTGGCGGATTCACGCTCGACACGTCGGTCATCCAGACCAATGATTCAGCTCGGAAGCGGGAACATTCAGTCGACGGCCATCGTGCCCCCGCAGGCGGGGATCGGCGTGGCGATCTCTGACGGTCCCGGCATCACCGGCACAAGCTTGCTGGTGTGACGACCGCGATCGGTGAATGGTCGTCACTGGACGTCGCCGGCGGTCAGACGTTCGACCCGCCGGGGCTCAAGGTGACCCTGTTCATCCTGGCCGCCAACCTTCCCGCCGGGTTCCAGGTAGGCAACGTGGTCGTGTGCCACGACACCGGCTCGGGCAGCCAGAAGATCAGTCAGGCGTGCGACCCGTCGACCGGCAACCCGACCAACGCGGAGTGCCTGACCGCCACGCTCCACGGGACGCTTGCCGCGTGTCACGACGATGACGACGGCTAAGACCACCACGACCACCACGACCGCTAGACCGACGATCGCTACCACGACGACGATGACGATGATGTCTGCACGCCCGCCAGCGGCTATCTCCAGATCGACGTCTGGCTGCTCCACAACGGCAAGATCGGCGGCTTCATCTGATCGGAGGCGTCCGTCACGCGGGCGCGGACGACACCTCGAGCAGCCGGTTTCGCACCCGGCCAGCAGAGACCAGGTCACCCTTCCGTTCGTAGAGCTTCAGGGCCTCCCTCAGGGGAGGCTCTGCTGCACCTGGTCCTTCGGCGTGCTCGAGAACCTCGGCCTGGTCCACGAGCACGTCCGCCTGGAGGATGAGGTCGGTGCTGTCCCGTGACAGGCGCACGGCGTCGGCTGCCATCCCGATCGCCCGGTCGAGGTCACCGGTACGGGCGAGCAGCCTGGCCCGGACGGCCCGCCATTGCACCTGGCCATCGACATCGTCGGCGTCGACCAGCGTCTCTGCCTCCCGGCAGGCCTGGTCCGCCGCTTCAGGCTGGTCGCGCGTCAGGAGGACCCGCGCCAGCATGGCGGCGATCGACGACCGGTAATACGTCTCACCGATCGATGCGAGGTCGGTGTCGTCGCGGCGCAGCGCGGACTCGGCCGCTGCCAGGTCACCCGCGAGCACCTCGACCCTTGCCGCGCTGAGCGACGTCGTCCGCGCGCTGATGCTCGGCCCGAGGTCTGCGAGCTGTCCCTGGGCGGCGCGGTACAGCTCCCGGGCACGATCGAACGAGCCCTGCATCGCGTGAAGCTGCGCCAGGTTCTGGCTGATCCACGCCTCCGCCTTCCGATCCCCCCGAACCTGCTGCAGGAGCGTCTCGCAGCGGTCGATCACCTCGGCCGCCGGCAGCGAGCCGGACACCGCGACCGACGAGTAGCCGGACGCGCTGCGGGCGACGAGCCGCTGATCGCCGACCGTCGCGGCGCACGCGCTTGATCGCTCGGCCGCATCGGCTGCCGCGTCGTAGTCGCCGGCGTTGCCGTACAGGACGGCCATCACCCGCCATGCCCGTGCCAGCCCGGCGTCGTCGTCCCGTGCCGAGAGCTCGTCGATGAGCTCCCGGGTCCGGTCCACCGAGGCGACGATCTCGCCGGCGGCATCCGGTGCGTACAGCGCCAGGAGCAGTCCGGCCAGCTCCGCATGCGCCAGCAACGCGGCGTTGTGCAGCGCGCGCGCCTCGTCGATCCCGGCCCTGACGGAGACGCCGGACGCAGCGAAATCACCGACACCGAGCTGCGCCTCGGCCAGGTCGGGCAGCAGCTCGACGCGCAGCTGATCTGCGATCGGGAGCAGGGTGGTCGAACGGCCCAGCAGCGACGCCGCAGCCGCCATGTCGCCGCGGGCGAGCGATCGACGGCCCGCCGAGGCCAGCTTCACCGCGGCCCGGCGGCCAACGTCCAGCGCATGGTCGTCGGCAGGGCCGAGCTCGGTTCGATACCGGTACGCCTGCTCCAGGTGGAAGCCGAGGATCTCCTCGAACTCGGTCTCGCGGCCGCGCTCGCGGTTGACCGGCTCGGCCCAGGCGACGAACTGCTCGTGGAGGCTCGCCCGGATCCGCTTGAGCAGGCTCCGTAGGTGGTGTCCTTGATGACGACGTGACCGAAGCGGTAGATGCTCGGCGTCTTCGTTCGCCGGGCGGACGAGCTGCTTGCCCGCCAGCACCCCGAGCTCATCGGCAGAGCCGGGGCCGATCGGGATCCTCGGACCAGCGCCGCCGAGGGCGTCGACCGGGAACGACGCGCCGATGACCGATGCCGGCTCGACGACCGCCCGCTCGCTCGAGCCGAGCGCGTCGAGGCGGGCGGCGACGAGCGCCTGGACGGTGGGCGGGATCGCGAGCTGGCCGGTGTTGCTCGAGGTCGCGACCCAGCGTCCGTCGCCGTCGCGCCGGATCGCCCCCGTCTCGACGAGCATCGAGGCGATCTGCTCGACGTACAGCGGATTGCCCTCGGCCGCCGCGACGATCCGCTCGCGCACCCGGTACGTCGAGCCCGCCGAGCAGCTGCTCGATGATCGCGTCGGCATCCCCCGTCGACCAGCGGCTCGAGCGTCGATCGTCAGGTCGCCATGTGCGCTCGACGCCCATTCCGCGTGGGCCTCGCGCAGCTCGTGACGGGCCGTGGCCAGAGCAGGATCGGCGCCTCGACGGCCGCCTCGAGCAGGTGATCGAGCAGGTCCAGGAAGGTCGGGCGCCGCAGAGTGGACGTCGTCCACGATCGCGACCAGCGGTCGCTCGCGCGCCAGCGCCTCCAGCAGCTTGCGGATCGCCCAGAACAGCTCGGCGATCTGGTACGGTCGCGGTGACAGGCCCATCGCCGCGCCGACCCGATCGACGATCGCGGCCGCGTCTCGCCGGCGTCCTCATCGCCGAGGAGCCGGGCGATCCGCTCTTGGGCCGCTCGACCTGCGCGTCGTCGTCCTCGTCGATGCCGGCGGCGCCCGCACGATCTCGGCGATCGGCCAGAACGTGATGCCGTCGCCGTACGGCAGGCACCGGCCGCGAACGACCTCGCGTCGCCGCCGGCGCCCGTCGACGAACTCCCGGATGAGCCGTGACTTGCCGACGCCGGCGTCGCCGAGATCACCGTGATCAGCTGCGCCCGCCGGTCGGTCGCGGCGCCGGCGAGCGCGTCATCGAGTCGGCCGAGCTCGGCCTCGCGCCCGACGAACGGCGTCGACGGTCGCCGGCGGCTCTCGAAGGGGCGCGTCTCGACCCGACGAGGCGATAGGCCGGGACCGGCTCGGCCTTGCCCTTGAGGGTCAGCGGCTCGATCGGCTCGACCTCGACCTGCGTCGCGGGCCAGGCGGTGGGTCAGCTCGCCGAGGATGATCTCGTGCGCGCCGGCGGCCTGCTCGAGTCGTGCCGCGGTGTTGACGGCGTCGCCGGTCACCAGGCGCTGGTCGAGCGTCGCGTCGCCGGTCGCGATGACCTCGCCGGTATTGACGCCGATGTGGTTGCGCAGCTCCGACGCCGCACTGCTCGCGGAAGGCCTCGTTGAGGGCCGGCAGGGCCGCCTGCATGTCGGCGGCCGCGCGCACGGCCCGCAGCGCATCGTCCTCGTGGCGGACGGGGAGCCCGAAGACGGCCATGACCGCGTCGCCGATGAACTTCTCGACCGTCCCGCCGTGCGCGCTCGAGCGCGACCCGCATCGCGTCGAAGTAGCGGGTCATGACGTCGCGCGAGCGCCTCCGGCGTCGGCGGCTCGCCGCTCATCGAGTGTCGGGCTTGGGGTCGGCGAACACGATCGTCACGGTCTTGCGGCTGTCGCGCGTGGCGACGACCTCGGTCGCGGATGGTGCCGCACATGACGCAGTACCGGTATGCGCTCGGGGGTCTCCTCACCGCACGCCGGGCAGGCGCGCATGCCCGGCGCCGCGACGGTCGGCGGCCTCGTCTCCGGCCTCCGCGGCCGCGCTCGTGACGGACCCGACAGCCGATAGGCGCGCACCTCGAGGTCGCAGCCCTTCGGCGACTGCACCGGCCCGTGTCGGCTCGACCTCGCACGCGGTCCCGGACGAGCTCGTAGGTCGACGCCGCGATGAGGACATCGAGCGGCGGCGCGTTCTGCTCCATCGCCGTCGAGATCGATCGTGTCGCCGGTCAGGACGTGCTGGCCCTGCGACGCCTCACCGAACACGACGTCCCCGTGGCGATCCCGGTCCGGACGACGAGCCGGACGCCCCAGCGTCTGCTCGAGCCGATCGTTGAGGGTGGCCAGCGCCGCTGGCTCTCGGCCGCGGCCTCGACGGCCCGGAGCGCGTCGTCGTCGTGCCGGATGGGCAGGCCGAACACCGCGACGATCGCGTCGCCGATGATCTTCTCGATCCTCCCGCCGTGGGACTCGAAGACGCGCGCGCATCTCGTCGAAGTAGAGGGTCAGGACCTCGCGCAGTGACTCCGGGTCCAGCCGCTCGCCCGAGCGCCGTCGAGCCCTTGAGGTCGGAGTTGACCACGGTTGCGAATCGGCGGATCTCCGCGGCGGCCTGGTCCGCGACCAGCCGCGAGCCGCACTGGCCACACGCAACGTAGGGTGCGGGTGTCCGCTCGCCGCAGGCGGGGCAGGGGCGCAAGTCCACGGATCGGAGTCTAGCCCGGCCGCGCCATGCGGCGGGCCTCGGGACCGAACCAGCCGGGATATGAGTTGGTACCTAGCCGGCCGCCTCGACCGGCTCCGCCTCCGGCGCCCTGACCATCAGCAGACGCAGCGCCGACTGGTCGCGCGAGGCCACGCGCGGCAGGTCGCACGAGGTGGTGCGCGTCAGCCGCTCGTTGAGCGTCGACAGCACCAGCTCCGAGACCTCGGGCACCTCCATCACGGAGCGAAGGGCGTCCGCGGGGACCTCGAGCATCGTGCTCGGCTCGGTCGCCACGACATCGGCCGTCCGGGCGCTCCCCGTCAGCGCGGCGATCTCGCCGAAGAAGTCGCCGCGGCTCATCGTGGACAGCCCGCGGTAGCCGCCGTCCTCCTCGGGGATGGCCGCGACGGCCTCGCCGTCGAGGATGAAGAACGCCGCCGTGGCCTTGTCACCGCTGGCCACGACGCGCGTCCCCTCGGGCACGTCCCGGATCAGCGCGCCGCGCAGGAACGTTGCGCGCTGGGTGTCGTTGAGTCGCCGGAAGGTGCCCAGCCGACCCACCAGGACGTCGAAGTCCGCGAGCGTCGCGACGCGACCACCGGCGAGCTCCTCGACCGGCGTCGTCGGCGCGGTGCCGAGAGCCGACAGGGCCTTGCCCCATTCGGCGGCCGGCCGGCCGACACCGGGCATGACCAGGGCAAGGATGCCTGCGGCACCGATGATCAGCGAGGCGATGATCAGGAGCAGCCGCACGTCCATGATGTCCGCCAGGCCGGCGCCTGCCATGCCGGCGAGAAAGACGACGTCGCGCATCACGAACATCGCCGAGAACACGCGGCCACGAAGCTCGCGCGGCGTGTTGCGCTGCAGCAGCGTCTGGCGAGCCACGCCGGGCGGCGAGTTGAAGAAGCCGCTCATCATCGCGAACGGGATCGCGATCAGCACCGTGGGCGACAAGCCGTAGCGACGCCGGCGACCGCCATCCCCGTGTACCCCACGAACATCCAGATGCCGCTGGCGAGCCGCGGTGCGTAACGCGCCATGAACAGGGCGCCGGCCACGAACCCGACGGAGGTCAGGGCTTCCTGCAGGCCGTACTCGAACTCGGTGGCGTTCAGGGCCTTGAGCGTCATCGGCAGCAGCAGCACGTTCCACAGGCCGACGCCGAACGTCGCGGGGACACCGATCAGGAACAGCGATCGGATCAACGGGGTCGTGGCGACGGTCCGGATGCCGGTCCTGAGGTTCTCGAGGATGACGCGGACCGAGGTCTCCTCGGTCACCTCGACCCTGGCATCCACCCGCAGCAGGGCGATGCACCCGGCCGAGAACAGGAATGTCAGCGCGTCGATCCAGAACGCGAGCTCGATGTCGATCGAGGCCAGCAGGCCGGCTGCCGCAAACCCGATCGCGTTGGAGCCGAACGCCGCGATCTGCAGGAACGCATTGGCGGCGTGCAGCTCCTCGTCGCTTGCGATCTCGGGGATGAGCGTCTCGTACGCGGGATCGAAGAACTGCTTGACGCCCGCGTTGACCAGCAGCGCGATGAACAGCAGCGTGATATCGATCCCGAGCAGGAACGGGATCAGGGCGACCACGAACGCCTGCGCGAGGTTGCTCAGGATCATGACCTTGCGCCGGTCGTAGCGGTCGACGACCACGCCGGCGAGCAGCCCCACGATCAGGCTGGGAACCGCCGTCGCCATCAGGGTCAGGCCGACCGCGAGCGCGGAGCCGGTCTGATTGAACACGTAGATGCCCGCCGCGAGGTCGGTCAGGGCGGAGCCGGCCGTGGACACCAGCTGCGCGATCCACAGCAGCGAGAAGTCGCGCTTGCGGAAGATGGCAGTCGGGGACACCTGGGCGCCCGGGGACGCGGCCTCGCTCATCCAACCCTCGCTCGTGGCTCGGCCAACCATCCCGGCCGGTCCGGCGAAGTGTACGGGGCACGGGTCTTCCGATGCGGTCGTATCGGTGGCCGCGACGCCAGCCCGCGTGCATCGCCCTGCCCGGGTCGTGGGTCAGGGGATCCGCACGCCCTCGAGCGCAAGGAGCTGGCGCTTGAGATCGAGCGCCGCCTCGACGCCGCCCCACGTCGCAACGCCGTAGCCTCCCAGCGATCCATCGCCGGCGATCACCCGATGGCAGGGGACCAGGAGCCCGACCGGGTTCCGTCCGACCGCGCCGCCGACTGCGCGGGCTGCACCGGCGCGACCGATCCGGCGGGCGACCCCGCCGTAGCCGACCACCTCACCGCGCGGGATGGCCCGCACCGCGTCGAGGACGAGCCGGTCCCAGTCCGACCGATCCCGCAGGTCGACGGGCAGGTCCTCGAGCCCGACCCGGGCTCCGGTCACGTACGCAGCCACTCGCTCGCGCACCTCGGCCGCGATGGCTGCCGCCGGACCCGTTGCTCGCTCGAGCGCGACGCTCGGGCCGAACCGGCGGCGAGCCAGGCTCGCCTCGAAGGCGTCGGCGGAGGTGAGGAGCGACAGCGCCACGACGCCTCGCCGGGCCACCGCGATGCGCGCTGGCCCCCACGGGGTCTGGGCGACGGCGGTCACGACGGCCCGTTCGTCGGCCGGCGGTCGGCGATCGCTGGTCATGGCGCCCATTCTTGCGCCTGTACGATCACGTGCGTGACCGAATGCCGCCACGATCCAGCCTCCCGCGTGCCACGCGTCTCGCCCGCGGGGGGTGAGGCATGAACCGTACCCGGCTCGGTCCGCTGCGCCGCCCCCGCTTCCGTGGCATCCGCACGCCGGTCGCGACGCCAGGCCAGAGCGCGAGACGACTGGCGCTGCTCGGGCTCCTGTCCGTGGCGCTGCTCGTCCCGCTCTGGTACCTCACGACCCGGACCGAGGTGGGCCAGCGGCTGGCGGACCAGATCCTGTATGGGCGCGTGCTGGCCGCGCCCGAGCTGCTCGGTGCGGCGCGCGACGCCCTGGCAACGGTGAGCCTGGCGATGGCCGTGATCGCTGCCCTTGGTCTAGGCATCCTGGCCTTCCTGCGCGGCGGCCTCGGCCTGCTGGTCGCGGTGACCGCCACGATCGTCGGTGCGAACGTGACGGCACAGCTGCTGAAGGACTACCTCGAGCGCCCGAACCTCCTCGGCACTGCCGCCTACGCCGTGGGCAACAGCTTCCCGAGCGGTCACGTGGCCCTGGTCGGATCGCTCGCCCTCGCGGCGGTGCTCGTCCTGCCACGGGCGGTCCGGACGCCGACCGCGGTGTTCGCCGCCGCTGGCGATGGCGATCGTCGGCACCAGCACCATCGCCGCCGGTTGGCACCGCCTGGCCGACGTCGTGGGTGCGATGCTGATCGACCTCGCCTGGGCCTCGATCCTCACCGCGATCCTGGTGGCCGGCCAGGGCTGGATGCCGCGGCGGACCTGGCGCCGCGGCCTGGGGGGCGGCGCGACCGGTCTTGCGACGATGCTCGGCACGGCTGCCGTGCTGGCAGGTGGACTGGGCTCGCGGTCGTGCTCGTTGGTCCAGGCCCGATCGGTGACTGGCTGTCGGTCGGACCGGCACCTGCGCGCACGTTCGTGGCCGCGATGACCATCTCCGCCGGCAGCGCGCTGCTCGTCGTGGCCGCGTACGTCTGGGCACTGCGCGGCGTCGCGCTGGAGCTCCCGCCTCCGCTACCCTGACCGTCCGGTGCATCCGGCCCGTCCGGGCAGAACGGGCGTCGGCATCGGCGTCGGCGCAGGCGTGGGTTCAGGCCGCGCGACCGGACCGGCACGAGCTCGTTGTCCGCCTGGACCATACCGGTGTGACGGCCGGCCCAGGTGCTTCGGGCCGCGCGGCCCGGCTGGGGCGGGAGCCCCCTGGGGGTATACTCCCCAGGAGTATGACAAGCGTTCCCGAACCCACCCAACCGATCGAGATCGTCCTGCCCATCGAGGGCATGACCTGCGCGTCCTGTGTCAACCGCATCGAGCGCTTCCTGAACAAGACACCGGGCGTGGCGGAGGCGGCCGTCAACCTGGCCACCGAGCGTGCCACGATCCGCGTCGATCCTGCCGTCGCCGGCCGCGACGAGCTGGTCCAGGCGGTCGAGGCCGCCGGCTACGAGGTCAAGGCGGAGCCGTCGGCGGATGCGGGTGCGACGAGCGTGTCGCTGGAGGCCGAGCTGACGGCCGACGACCTCGAGCGGGAGCGGGCGCAGCGTCTGACCCTGATCCAGTCGCTGATCTCCATCGCCGCGGCGGCGGTGTTCATGACCCTGATGTTCATCCCGCAGACCGCCATCGCGATGGAGGATCTCAACAAGCTGATCCTGTGGCCGGCGACGATCATCCAGGTCTGGGCCGGCGGACGCTTCTACCGCGCCGCCTGGCGAGCCGCGAAGCACGGCGGCGCGACCATGGACACGCTGGTCGTGGTCGGCACCAGCGCCGCGTGGGCCTACTCGGTGTTCGTGACCATGTGGCCCGACGTCGTCCATGCGGCCGGTCTTCGCCCCGAGACCTACTTCGACTCGGCCACCATCATCATCGGGCTGATCCTGCTCGGAAAGTGGCTGGAGGGTCGTGCCAAGGGTCGAACCACCGGGGCGATCCGGCGCCTTGTCGGCCTCCAGGCGACAACGGCGCGCCGGCTCCGGAACGGGGTCGAGGAGGAGGTCGAGCTCGCGATCGTGGCGGCCGGCGACCTGCTCCGCGTTCGGCCGGGCGAGAAGGTGCCGGTCGATGGCGTCGTGGTCGAGGGCATGTCCACGGTGGACGAGTCGATGCTCACCGGCGAGCCGATGCCGGCGACCAGGACCACCGGCGACGAGGTCATCGGCGCGACGATCAACCAGACCGGATCGTTCGTGATGCGGGCCACCCGCGTCGGTCGCGACACCGCCCTGGCACGCATCGTGGACCTCGTCCAGCGCGCCCAGGGGTCGAAGGCGCCGATCCAGCGGCTGGCCGACCAGGTCAGCGCGGTGTTCGTGCCGGCGGTGCTCGCGATCGCTGCGCTGACCTTCGTGCTCTGGTTCGCCCTCGGTCCGGAGCCGCGCTTCACGCTGGCGCTCACGGCGTTCATCGGTGTCGTGGTCATCGCCTGTCCGTGCGCGATGGGCCTGGCCACACCGACAGCGATCATGGTCGGGACCGGCAAGGGCGCCGAGGCGGGGATCCTCGTCCGGGGCGGTGAGGCGCTCGAGGCCGCCGGCCGCGTGGACACGGTCGTCATGGACAAGACGGGCACGCTCACGCTCGGCCGGCCCGCGGTGACCGACATCGTGCCGGCGCCCGGCTTCGAGCGGGATCGGGTGCTCGACCTGGCCGCATCGCTGGAGGGAGGATCAGAGCATCCCCTGGGTGCCGCGATCGTCCGCAAGGCGCGCGAGACCGAGCTCGGATTTGGAACCGTGACCGGCTTCGAGGCCGTCGTGGGACGCGGCGCCAGGGCCACCGTGGACGGTTCGGAGGTGGTGGCCGGCAGCCGGCGCTACCTCGATGAGCTGGGCGTCGACCTCGCCGCGCTGGTCGAGGCCTCCCGGGAGATCGCGGCCGGCGGTGGCACGGCCGTGTTCGTAGCTGTCGACGGTGCCGCAGCCGGGTGCATCGGGATCGCCGACCCGGTGAAGGCCGAGTCGTCCCAGGCCATCGCGGAGCTGCAGGGTGCCGGGCTCGCGGTCTGGCTCCTCACGGGCGACGCGCGGGTGACCGCCGAGGCCGTCGCCCGGCAGGTGGGCATCCCGGCCGAGCGCGTCATCGCCGAGGTGTTGCCGGCCGACAAGGATGCCGCTATCGCCCGGCTGCAGGCTGCCGGCCACCGGGTAGCCATGGTCGGGGACGGGATCAACGATGCCCCGGCCCTGGCCCGGGCTGACCTGGGTGTGGCCATCGGAACCGGCACCGACATCGCCATCGAGGCGTCCGATGTAACGCTGGTCGGCGGCGACCCGCGGCTGGTTGCCTCGGCCATCGCCCTGTCGCGGGCCACCGTTCGGACCATCCGCCAGAACCTGTTCTGGGCATTCGCCTACAACGTCGTCCTCATCCCGATCGCGATGGGGATCCTGTACCCGCCGTTCGGCATCACGCTCAATCCCGCTATGGCCGCCGGTGCGATGGCGCTGTCCTCGGTCAGCGTGGTCAGCAACTCGCTGCGTCTGCGCGGCGTCGACGTCCGGCCGGGCGCCACCAGCCAGCTGGTCCGAACGCGCCTGCAGCTCGTCCGGGATGCCGCGTTCCTGATCGTCGTGGCCGTCCTCGGTCTCTCGCTCGCGGGCGGCGTGCTGGCGGCCGATGGCGCGGTCGATGCCGCGCTCCCCCGCACGAGCATCACGATCGTCGATGGTGCGCCGCAGCCGGCGAACCTTGAGGTCGCCGCCGGCCAATGGACGGTGATCGAGGTGACGAATCACGACCCGGGCGTGGTCGAGTGGATGGTCCAGGGCGTCGCCAACGTCGATCTGGTCGCCCGATCGGGCGAGACCGCTCGCCTCCGGTTCGTGCTCGACGCGCCCGGGACGTACTCGATCGTGGCCGGCCCGGTGGGCACCGCGACACCGGCCGGCACCCTGACCGTCAGCGCCCGCTGACCTCCCGCGCGGCCGCGTTCGCGTAGGCTCGTCGTGATGCCGATCGAAAAGGAGGGCGGATCACCGTGACCGGGGAGGGAAGATGCCTGCCTGCGGGCGTGGTGCTGCGTGCATGGCGTGCCGAGGCCGACTTCGAGACGATGGCCGCGATCGAGAATGCCACGCGCGCCGTGGATGGCCGCGAGTCGATGACGGACGCTGTCCAGCTGCGAGCTGACATCGAGTTTCAGGGTGGTATCCCGGAGCAGGCGATCACCTTTGCCGAGCTGGAGGGTCGTGCTGTCGGATGGTCAGGGGGCTTCTGCGGACGATCCGAGGACGAGGCGCGTTGGCTGCTCAATTGCCGCTGTCGGGTTCTTGCGGAGCATCGCCGCATGGGGATCGGCACCGCACTCGCGCACAGCGCCGAGGCCGCGGCCGTCCTGGACGCCGACCGGAAGCACCCCGACGACGGTTTCGAGCGGGTGTTCGAGTGCTGGCTCGAGGATGGGGAGCATGCTGCGCAGGCGTTGCTCGAGGAGCTCGGCTATCGGCCGGTTCGCTACGGCCACCACATGACCCGCCAGCTTGACGCACCGATCCCCGGCGCGCCGCTGCCCGCCGGTATCGAGATCCGCCCGGTCACGACCGAGACGGCGCGCGCGGTCCTGCTCGGCTTTGACGAGGCGAGTCGCGATGCCTGGGAGTACAACGGGGTGGAGGAGTCGCAGCTGCTGGCTGGCTCTTGAGCACCCCAACATGGGTCAGACCGACCGGTGGGTGACGGCGTGGGAAGGGGACACCGTCGTGGCCGGGATCCTTGGCTGGATCGACCGCGCCGAGAACGAGGAGCATGGCCGGGCACGTGGCTACGTCGAGCGGATCTGGACGCGCCGCCCGTGGCGAGGGCGGGGGATCGCCGGCGCCCTGATCTCCCGGAACCTGCATGACCTTCGGGCGGCGGGGATGACGGAGGCAGCGCTCTCGGTCGACGCCGACAACCCGTCGGGTGCCGGCACCCTGTACCGGCGCATGGGGTTTCGCCGGATCGGCGGGATGGTCATGCTGCGGCGGCCCGCGTCGTCCCCGCCGCCGGCCTGACGATCTATGCTCGAACCGTGACCGATCCAGCATCCGCCTCCACCCACGTCAGGATCGCCGGCGCCGCGCTCGCGCATTCGCGTGCCCGACGATCCCCGCGACATCCCGGGGGACTTCGGCCATCGGATGATGGTCGAGATCCGGTTCGGTGACACCGACGCCATGGGCCATGCCAACAACGCCCGCTTCCTGACCTACTGCGAGTCGGCTCGGCTCGACTACTGGGAGGTGGCGACGGGCCAGCCGGTCGGGCTTCCCACGCATGGCGCCGAGGAGTCGATGATCCTGGCCGACATCCGGGTCAGCTATCGCTCGCCCGCCTACTTCGGCGAGGTGCTCACGGTCGAGACGCGGCTGGGGCGCATCGGCCGCACATCGTTCACGCTGGAGCACCGGATCACGGCCGCCGACTCCGCCCGGGGTCACGCGCGGCTGGTTGCCACGGCGGAGGCGGTGCAGGTGCTGTACGACTACGCGACGGCGCGACCTCGGCCCGTGCCCGTTGACGTGGTCGCCAGCCTCGAGGCGTACGAGGGTCGCCGGCTCCGAGCCTGAGCCGGGTGCTCGCGTCAGGCCTCGAAGCGCCGGAAGATCGCGACCGCGTTCTGGCCGCCGAACCCGAAGCCGTTGACGGCGACCGTGTCGACCTTCGCCGGCCGCGCGACGAGCGGAACGTAGTCGAGGTCGCACTCGGGATCGGGCTCGTGGAGGTTCGCGGTCGGTGAGATGACGCCATCGCGGATCCCGCCCAGGGCCGCCAGCGCGGACGCGATGCCGGCCGCGCCGACCAGGTGCCCGATCATCGACTTGGGCGAGCTGATGGCGCGGGTCGATGCCGCCGACCCGTAGGCCAGCTTGATGGCGCGGGTCTCGGTCACATCGTTGAGCGGCGTGGACGTCCCGTGGGCGACGATCCAGTCGATCTCGTCCGGGGCGACGCCCGAGTTGCGCAGCGCGAGCGACATGGCCCGTGCCTGGCCACGACCCGACGGCTCGGGTGCCGAGATGTGGAACGCATCGGCTGTCAGCGCTCCACCGATGACCTCGGCGATGGGCGTGGCGCCGCGCGTGAGCGCATGCTCCAGCGACTCGACCACGACCACGCCGGCGCCCTCGCCCAGCACGAACCCGTCGCGGGTGCGGTCGAACGGCCGCGACGCCGTCGCCGGGTCGTCGTTGCGCTTCGAGAGGGCGCCCATGTTGGCCAGGGCCGCGACACCCATGGGGACGATCGGTGCCTCGGAGCCGCCCGTGAGCACGACGTCGCACTCACCCGTGGCGATCAGGCGCAGCGCGTCGTGGAACGCGATCACGGACGTGGCGCACGCCGCCACCTGGGTCATCACCGGACCGGTGAGCCTGTACTCCATGGAGACCATGCACCCGGCCATCGAGCCCGACAGCGCCGGAACCGCGAACGCGGACACGAAGCGCGGACCCTTCTGGTCGTGGACGTGGGTGCCGTCGATGATCGCCTCGATCCCGCCGCCGCCGGTGTTGATCACGACCCCCACCCGATCCCGCTCCTCCTCGGACATCGCGGCGAAGTCGATGCCGGCGCTGGTGATCGCCTCCTTGGTCGACGCGGTCGCGAGGTGGATGAAGCGGCTCATGCGGCGCGCCATCTTCGGATCCATCGCGTCCGCCGGGTTGAAGTCCCGCACCTCGGCCGCGATCTGGACCGCGAACCCGCTCGCGTCGAACGACTCGATCCGGCGCGTGCCGGTCACGGCGTGCTGGAGGTTCGACCAGTAGGTCTCGAAGTCGTTGCCGTTGGGCATGACGGCACCCATGCCCGTGACGACGGCACGGCGGGCAGGGTCAGTGGAGGGAGGCATCGCCCGGATTGTAGCGAAGGACCTGGCGCCGGCTCGGGGTCTGGCAGTGGGTGCTCAGCGTCCGTCCCAGCGCTTGAAGATCACGGCGGCGTTGTGGCCGCCGAGCCCGATGTTGTTGGACAGCGCGTAGCGCACCGGCATCTTCACCGTCTCGGTCGAGACCCACACGTCGGCCTCGGGATCGAACTCGCGATAGTTGATCGTCGGCGGCACGGTCTGCTCGGCCACGGTCATCACGGTCGCGAATGCCTCGAACGCCCCGGCGGCGCCCATCATGTGGCCGGTCATCGACTTGGTGCCCGAGATGAGCAGCGATCGCCGGTCGCTCGTCACGCGATCGCCGAACACGGTGCGGATGGCCTCCGCCTCGCGCTTGTCACCCAGGGGCGTCGACGTGCCGTGGGGGTTGATGACGTCCACCTCCTCGGCCGGCACACCGCGCCGCTCGAGGGCGATCTTCATCGCGCGGGCCGCGCCCGAGCCGTGCTCGACAGGCTGGATCATGTCCCAGCCGTCGGAGGTCGAGCCGTAGCCCACGACCTCGGCATAGATCCGCGCGCCCCGTGCCCGCGCGAGCTCGAGGTCCTCGAGGATCAGGGCGCCACCCCCCTCGCCGAGCACGAAGCCGTTGCGGCTTCGATCGAACGGACGGCTGACGTCGGCCAGCGGCTCACCTTCGCGTGGCGAGCCCAGCCCACGCATGTTGCCAAAACCGGCGTGCGCGACCTCGAGCAGCGGCATCTCCGACGAGCCCGCGATCACCGTGTGGACATCGCCGCGCCGAATCAGCTCGGCGCCTTCGCCGACCGCATTGGTGCCGGTGGAGCAGGCCGTGACCACGCACATGTTGTGCCCGATCGCCCCGGTCTCGATCGCGATCATGCCGGACGTGGCATCGACCAGCCCGTTGGCGATGAACGTCGGGGCGACGCGCGCCGGACCCTTGTCGGTGAGCACGTGCCAGTTGTCGATCATGAGGGTCTGGCCACCCGCGCCGGTGCCGTAGATGACGCCGATGTCCTCGCGGTTGCTGTCCGTGATCTCGAGCCCGGCGTCGGCAACCGCCTGCTTGGCGGCCGCCACGCCGAACCACATCGCGGGCTCGCTTCGGCGGACAGCCTTGGCGTCCATCCATTGGGCTGGGTCGAAGCCCTTGACCTCGCCGCCGGCGCGATGCGTGTAGGGCGTCGGGTCGAAGCGGGTGATCTCACCCAGGCCGGACACGCCGTTGAGCAGGTTCGCCCAAACGGTGTCCTTGTCGTTGCCGACCGGGCTGACGACACCGAGACCGGTGACGACGACGCGGCGGCTGAAATCGGGTTGGCGCACGTGATCCTCTCGAGCTTCTGGCTGGTTGCCGCCTCAGATCGGCGAGTCGGGGTCGTCGACGGCGGCGGATTCGGCAAAGGGGACGGCGAGTCGGTCGGTGGCGGCCGCGTCATCGAGCGCGATGGCATCGGCATCCGGGGCGATTCGCCGGATGAGGCCCGTGAGGACACGACCGGGGCCGATCTCGATGAAGGTGGTCACGCCGCCCGCCTGCATGGCCCGCACGGCACCGACCCAGTCGACACCCGTGGTGAGGTGGTCGACCAGCTCGTCACGGCAGGCATCGCCGGTTGCGATGGGGTGGGCGTCGGCGTTGGCCAGCAGCGGTGGATGCGGGTCCCGGAACGTGTAGTCGCCCAGCACGGCGCGCAGGTCGTCGGCAGCCTGGGCCATGAGCGGCGAGTGTGCGGCCACCGACACGGGCAACAGCTGCGCACGCCTGGCACCCAGCGCCTTTGCGATCTCGAGCGAGGCCTCGACGGCCGGCCGTTCGCCTGACACCACCACCTGACCGGGCGAGTTGCGATTGGCGACCCCGAACACGCCGTGGGTTGACGCCCCTTCGACGAGCTCGGGCAGCCGTTCGTCGTCGAGCCCGATGATCGCCGCCATCCGGCCCTCGCGATCGGCCCCCGACGCCTGCATCCGCTGGCCCCTGGTTCGAACGAGGCGCGCGGCGTCGGCAAGGTCGAGCGCACCGGCGGCGACGAGGGCGCTGTACTGGCCCATCGAATGGCCGGCCGCAAACGCGGGTTCCGGGACGTCCACGTCGAGCTCCTCCCATCGACGGCGCACGACCTCGAGGTAGGCGATCGATGCGGCGAGCAGGGCGGGCTGCGCGTTCTCGGTCAGGTTCAGCTGGTCCTCGGGACCCTCCCAGGCAAGCGTGGACAACGGCTCGCCGAGGGCATCGTCGACCGCGCGGAACACATCGGCCGCGACCGGGGACGACTCCGCGAGCGCTCGACCCATGCCCACCGACTGGCTGCCCTGGCCGGGGAACACAAACGCGATCTGGCTCATTGCCTGGAGCGTATCTCCGGGCCGGCCGAACCCTGCACAGATCGATGCATGGTTGCAGGAATCGTCTCACGCTCCTACGCTCGGGCGATGGAGGATCCCCGCGTGGCCCAGACCGACCGCCAGACCACCACGCAATCAGCCGGCGACGCCCGCGACCCCAAGGCCGCGCCGTCGCCGATCTCCCGACCCCGCGGCAGGTCCGGAGCTGCCCGAAGCCCTGGTCCGTCGTCGGCGTCGGGGCGCATCGAGCCGCACGATCGCCCGCGTGTTCGAGGCCGACCTCTCCGCGCCGGTGGTCGCCGCCGGCACGCGCATCCAGAATGTGCGCCAGATCTCGGAGCGAGTCGCCATGGGGCGAGCGCTGTGGCGCGAGCTGGTCGTGGGCTTCGCCTCCCAGCTGGGCGAGCTCAATCTGGGCTTCACCCAGCTCGCCGCGCTGTACGCGCTGGCCGAGGGCTCCACGACGACCGTGGCCGACCTGGCCGAGACCATCGGGCGCTCGCCGTCGGCGACCTCACGCCTCGTGGATGGCCTCGTGCGACGGCGCCTTGTCGAGCGGCGTCGCGAGGTGGACGATGGCCGTCTCAGGACGGTCTGGCTCACGCCGCGTGGACAGGCGGTGCTGCGGATCGTGGATCGTGCTCGGGCCGAGCAGTTCCTGGCCGCCGTCCGTCCGATGCCGCGTGGCGAGCGAGCGCTGATCGCGATGGGCGTCGCGGCGCTCGCGACGCATGCCATCAGCCGCCGTGGCCGGCTGGTTCGCAGCGGTGGCTGACCGGCGCGACCGCGTTCGGCGAGAATGCGCTTCCAAGGAGGGATGTCGATGAACATGCGGGTACCCGAGCTGGAGCCCCAGCTCATGCATCGTCACAAGGATGGGTCCTGGGCGGAGATGGTCTCCGAGCCCGCGCACCACGGCGCGGCCGACCATGATCCGGAGCGAAGCTGGAGCAGGTGGCGCATCTTCCGCTGCCGGACATGCGAAGAGGTCCTGACCGTCTATCCGGGCGAGGTCGACATCCCGGGGCCTGACGCCCAGAAGTAGCCGGGCCGCCTCCATCGTGGCCTGCGGACCCGCGACGCGGGTGACTAACCGCAGTAGGCGCTCACGACGTCGTACAGCACGGGCAGCCCCCAGCGGATGGCGTCGAGACCCACCCGCTCGTCGACGCCGTGGAACCGCTCGAGGAACCGCTCCCCGGGGTCCAGGCGGAGGGGCGAGAACCCGTAGCACGGCACGCCGACCCGTACCAGGTGCTTGGCGTCGGTCGCGAACGGGGCCATCACGGGCACCGGGATGCCCTCGGGGTCGTGCGCCCTGATCGTCGCTGCCATCAGCTCGTAGAGCTCACCCTCCGCGGGCGCCTCGACCGGCGCTGCCCCATGGCTGTGCTCGATCGTGCACCTCGGCGCGAGATCGCCGAGACGAGCCCGCAGCGCCTCACGGACGTCACCCTCGGTCGTGCCGGGGAGCGTCCGGCAGTCGAGCTCGATCATCGCCTCGCCGGGGATCACGTTGTACTTGATCCCGGCGTGGATGACGTCGGGGCTGATGGTGTCGCGCACCAGCGCCCGCAACGCCCGCGCGTACATCGGATCGCACAGCGCACGGATCGCGGCGTCGGAGCGTCGCGGATCCTCGTCGCCGATCGCCCGGACCAGCCGTGCCTGCTCGTCGGGGAGGCTCGCAGCAACCTCGTCCAGCAACCGGCGGATGGGACCGGTCAGGTTCGCCTCGCCCGGGCGCGCCAGGCGCGTCACCGCTTCGGCCGCGAGGACCGCGGCATTGTCCTCGCGAGGCATCGATCCATGGCCCCAGGTGCCGGCCACGCGGATCCGATAGACCTCGAACCCTTTCTCGGCCACCTGGATCGGGTAGAAGCGGCGGCCAGCGAGGTCGACCGAGACGCCGCCCGCCTCGTTCAGCGCCGCCGACGCTCGCACGGTCTCCGGGCGGTGGTCGACGAGCCAGCCCGCACCTTGCCAGCCGCCGGATTCCTCGTCCGAGGTGCACGCGAACAGGACGTCACGGCGCAGCCCGGGCACCGGATCCGCGGCTGGATCCAGGCCGGCCGCGCGCGCCCGTTGCGCGAGCAGCCGCAGGACGCTGATCTCCATCGCGACCATCGACTTCATGTCCACGGCGCCGCGGCCCCACAGGTAGCCGTCGGCGACCTCGGCCGAGAACGGTGGATGGGTCCATCCCGAAGGGTCGGCGGGGACGACGTCGTGGTGGGAGAGCAGCAACAGCGGGTCGCCGCCCGTGCCGTCACCTCGCAGGCGCGACACCACCGTGCCGCGGCCCGGGAACGGCTCCATGACCTCAGCTGCCATGCCTGCTGCACGGAGCTCGTCCGCGATCCGGTTGGCCGCGTCAAGCTCCGGGCCGGGCGGATCCGGGGGGTTGACGGACGGGATCCGGATGAGGTCGCGCAGGAATGTGATCAGGTCCTGGTGCGTCCGATCCCACGTAGTGGCGTCGATCCCGGCGGAGGCCGGTTGGGCAGGTTCGGGACGGGGTTCGCGGTTCGGCCCTGCTGGCGAGGCGGCCACGATCAGCCGGTGGGTGCCGTGATCAGGGCCTCGACGATGCCGAGCCCGAACCCGATCACGATGATCAGGACGACCATCGCGATCAGGATGCGCAGGTAGAAGCGCTCCCGGCGAAGCGTCTCGGGCAGCTCGGGGTCGCTGCCGCCCGAGATGTACGGCTGGTTGAGGCCGCGCTTTCGTGCGTGCTCGTTGCGCACCGCGTCGTACTGGGCGGGATCGGGCGGAAGCGGTGTGCCCGGGCGCTCGGTCGGATCGGTCACCCGATCATCATGCCCCAGCCCGGCCGGATGCGATGGCCGAGACCGCACCGTGATGCCGGCGAGATGCCTCCGTCCAGCGCCGTGATGTGGCTGCGATCGAGCGCGCTCTACGGTTCTGCTGAGAGTGCCGGAAGGAGGTCCCGCATGCCCCAGGGCGCATGGTCCGACAAGCGTGAGCGACAGTACGAGCACATCAAGGAGGGCCTTGTCGAAGCCGGCCGAGACGAGCCGGAGGCGGAGGAGATCGCGGCCCGTACCGTCAACAAGGACCGTGCCCGTGCCGGCGAGTCGCGCACGGCAAGCCGGGAGTCGCTCCGCTCGGAGTCGTCATCGCGCCGCGGCGGCCGCCGATCCCACCGGGGTCCGGGCGGTCGGACCAAGGCGCAGCTGTACGCGGAGGCCCGGCGCCGGAACATCCCGGGTCGCTCGAAGATGAGCAAGGCCGAGCTCAGGCGCGCCGTCGACCGGTAGCCGACGGGCCATGGCCTTCGACCTCGCGCTCGGCGGTCAGCTCGAGGGCCTGCTGCGCCTGGCCCTCGCGGCCGGCGTCGGCGCTGTCATCGGCTATGACCGGGCGCAACGGGACAAGCCGGCCGACGTCCGAACGTTCGCGCTGGTCGCGCTCGGCAGCGCGACCTTCGCGCTGGCCGGCCTGCTGCTGTTTCCTGGCGGCGACGCCTCGCGGATCGCCGCTCAGATCGTGACCGGGATCGGGTTCCTGGGCGCTGGATCGATCATCCACCATCGAGATGACGTCACGGGCCTCACCACCGCTGCCGCCATCTGGAGCGTGGCCGCCGTCGGCATGGCGATCGGCCTCGGCCTCTACGTCCTGGGAGCCGGCGCCTCAGCTGCGATCCTGCTCCTGCTCCGGTGGCGAGCGATCGAGCGGACGGCACGCTCGGACTGAGCGTCCGGGGATCTCGGAGGCGCGGGGCCGTCACCCGCGGTCGCGGTCTCCGGCCGGGTTCTTCATGCCGTTGATGGCCGGGCTCTTCGTGTCATTGCCGGCGCCGCTCCCCGCCCGGTCCTTGCCCGCTGCAGCCAGCCGGCGAAACTCCCGCCGGCGTTGCTCGAGTGACTCGTCGCTCTCATCGTCGACCCCGAGGAAGTCGATGCGCGCGTCATGGACGGCGCGGATGAGCTCGTCGAGCTTGAGCTGCGTGGCATCGGCGCTGCGGTTGGTCGTGTTCTGGATCACGAACACCATCAGGAACGTGGCGACGGTGGTGGTCGTGTTGATGACCAGCTGCCACGTGTCCGAGAAGCGGAACAGCGGTCCGGAGGCCGCCCAGAGCGCCACCAGGCCCACCGCCGCCACGAGGGCGGGCCACGACCCGAGCACCTGGGCGAGCCGTTGGGCAGCAAGTCGGAACCGGTCGCTGATCCCCGCTGGCTGCTCGGGCTGATCGTCCACGCGACGCTGACTCCGGCGAGTGATCGAAGCAGGCCCCCGGGTGGATCGAGATCGCGTCACGGCACGGCTCCCATTGGTCGTCGCCACGGCGCGGCGGAGGCCGCGGCGACGCGTCGCCACGCTACCGGCGCGAGGCTCGCGATCGCGCACCGGGTCGATCGCCGGGCGCAACAGGACCGTTACAGTCGGACGCGCCCGCTCAGGCGGCGTCGAATAGCTGCTGGAGGGCGGCCCGATCGCGGGTCCCCGCGGCGAGCGCGAGACGCAGCAGGATCCGGGCCTTCCACGGCTGCAGATCATCCGCGCCCACCCAGCCGTGCGCCACGAGGGCGGGCACCACCGGCACCCGCCCCGACCCGACGCGGGACGCCTGGCATACGACGATGCCGGCCGCCGTGGCGCGTTCGAGCGCCTCGACCTCACCCGGTGTCGGGTAGCCGGCGCCGGTGCCCGCGCTGACCAGACCACGCGCACCGGCGGCGACGGCCGCGTCGACCAGCACCCCGTCCGCCCCCTGGTAGGAGACCACCACGTCCACGCGGGGCAGCGACCGAAGGTCGACCTGCGCGAACGAGCCGCGCAGCGTTGTCGCACGTGCCGGACGGTGGACGACGACGACCCGCCCGTCGCCGTCGATCCGACCGAGGGCGCCGGCTCCGCCGTCGGCAAAGGCGTCGACGCGGATCGTGCCGGCCTTGGTCACGTCACGGGCACCATGGATCGTGTCGTCGAGCACGACCATCGCGCCCTGTCCGATGAGCGCCTCGGAGGCAGCCACGCGAACGGCGTTGAGCAGGTTGAGCGGGCCGTCCGCCGACAGGCCGGAGGCCGGGCGCATCGCACCCGTGACCACGATCGGTCGGTTGGTCGCGACGGCCAGGTGCAGCAGCCAGGCGGTCTCCTCGAGCGTGTTGGTGCCGTGGGTGATGACGACGCCGTCGGCATCACCCGGTGTAACCAGGCCGGCGACCAGGTCACGGAGGTCCGCCAGGTCGTCGTCCGTCATCGCGTGGGCGCGCAGGCGACGGAATGGCACCTCGCTGACGTCCGCGATGGACGACAGCTCGGGCACCGACTCGAGCAACGCGCCGGGTGCCAGGCGGTTCCCGGTCTCGAGATAGGCCGCCAGATCGAGCCGGTCGGTCCCCAGCGAGTCGATGGTGCCCCCGGTCGTGACGACGGCGATCCGGGCCCGGCTCACGACGCCGTGACCGCCTCGGGACCGACCGCCGCCGCCTCGTCCGTGGGCTCCGACGGATCGGCCGCGGGTCCCGCGGCATCCGCCTGCCAGTGGGGCGCGGTCGCGGGCGGCGAGTAGGCTGCCACCCGGCTGATCAGGCGGCGGATCCGAAGCCCCTCGAGCGGACCGAGCGCATAGAGCGGCATCCGCTTGAGCCACACCTCGCTGCCCAGGCTGACCGCATCCGCGCCCGCCCAGAAGTACTCGCGACAGTCGTCGAAGTCGCGGATCCCTCCGTTGGCGATGATCGGCAGCCGCAGCCCCTCGTCGCGGAGCTCGGCGACGACCCGCAACCCGATCGGCTTGATCGCGCGCCCCGAGATCGAGCCGAAGCGATTCCTGAGCCACGGCTCGCCGGTGTCAGGATCGAGTCGGAGGCCTTTGACCGTGTTGATCGCCGTGATCCCGGCGCAGCCGGCGCGCTCGGCCAGCCTTGCCTGCCAGGCGTAATTCTCGTCGGGCGACACCTTGAGGATCACCGGGTGCCGGCTCCGGGGCACCGCCCGCATCAGGCTGTCCTCGAGGATCTCCCCGAACGGGAAGTTGACGTTGTGGCATGACGCGTTGAGCTCGACCGCGGCGATCTCGCCGGGTCGTGCCCGCTCGTTGACGATCTCGATCAGCTGCGTGATCTCGTCGGAGCTGAAGCCGCCGACCGACACGATGCGGTTGAGGCCTGCCGTCCGCGTGAAGTACTCCGCGAAGTAGCGCTCGATGCCGATGTTCGACCAGCCGAAGGCATTGATCCATCCCGAGTCGACCTTGCGCAGCGCGCGCCCGTACAGCCGGAACATCTCGGGGAGCTCGGTCGGTCCCCAGTCCTCGCGGAGGGTGAAGTGGCCCGCTCGCGGGCCGAGCGTCATCGTTCGGGTGGTGACCGCGCCGAACCGCTCGAGGGGGACCCATTGGGCGATCGGGCTCAGCCCGTACAGGATCAGCCTGCGCCTGGAGGCACCGTAGCCGAGCAGGCTGGCCGAGGTCACCAGCCGGTTGCGCAGCCGGATCCCGTTGAGATCGATGGTCATCGACGCGAAGTATGACGGGTCACGTCCCGGGGGCCAGCGGTCCCTGCAGCTCGAGGTCGTCGGGCAATGGTGAGTAGCCGAGCGCCCGGTTGACGGACCGCATCGGGGCATTCTCCTCGTCGTTGCCGGTCTCGAGCGCCTCCAGGCCGTTGTCGATGGCCCAGGCGATCGTGGCGCGCTTGAGCGCCGCGGCGATCCCACGCCCACGGAAGTCGGGCCGCACCGCGGTCATGTCGTGATACGCGACGGTCGTGCTGCCGGGCTTGAAGATCAGGCTCGCGTACCCGGCGACCTCGCCGGTCGCCGCGTCGACGGCGACCATGAACCCGTCGCGGGGCACGCCCACCCGGTCCACGTCGCGTTCGACGAAGGCCTCGAGCGATCCCGGCTCGATGGGCTCGTCGCTGGTCGGGATGTCCGGGAAGGCCTCGACGGCGACCCGATGCACGCCCGTCACGAGGTCGGGCCGGGCCGCGAGCGTCGTGATGCGGATCCCGTCCGGGGCCGCGACGGCGGGCGCCGTCAGGCCGCGGAGTCCGAGCTGCGACCATCTTGGCGCGACCCGTGACGGTGAACCCGCGGTTGACCAGGAACCGGACGCCGTCCTCGTGGGTCTCGGAGACCTCGGTCTGGAACCCGGACTTGCCGGCGGCCCGGGCGACCTCGCTGGTCGCCCGATAGAGCGCCGTGCCGACGCCCTGGCCGCGTGCGTCGGGCAGCACCCAGATCCCGAGCCAGTAGCGCGGGTAGTCCGGCCCGTTCATCCAGATCCGGCCCGCTGCTGGCGGTGCCCAGGACCCGGCCGCCCCGCTCGACCAGGAACCGGGTGGTCTCCCCCGGGTAGGTCGCGTCCTCCCAGTGGGCCTGCTCGGCAGACTCGGGATTCTCGGGCGTCACCAGCGTCCGAAGCCGGACGTACTCGGAAAGACCCGTCTCGTCAGCCGGCTCCAGCCGGCGGATCTCGAGCGCCGCCATCAGGCATCCTCCGCCAAAGGCTCGGCGACCTCCCTGGCGACGTCGGCCAGGGCACCGGGCACGGCCGCCGCCGGCACCCCGAGGATCACGTGGTTCGCCCCCGCGCGGACGAACGCGCGCGAGGTCTCAAGCGCCGCCCGGCGCGACGCCGCGGTTGATCCGCACGAGAGCTGCGCCGCGAACGTGAACGCGTCGGGATCACGGCCGGCCGCCTCCAGCGCCCGTCGGATCTCGTCACGCTTGACCGCGAAGTACTCCACGTCGCCTGGGCGGTTGCCGGGCATCGGCCAGCCCTCGGCGAAGCGCGCAGCGAGGCCGATGCCGCGTTGCTGCATGACGCCCAGCCAGATCGCAGGCCCGCCGGGCCGCACCGGAGGCGGTTCGTTGGTGGCATTGCGGAGCGGGTAGAAGGGATCGTCGAGGCTGACGCCGGGCGGCTGCCGGGCCTCATCGGAGAACAGCGCCGCCAGCACCTTGAGCGAGCTCTCGTAACGGTCGAACCGCTCGCGGGGCGAGGGCAGCGGGATCCCGAACGCATCGTGCTCGCCCTCGTGCCAGCCGGCACCCAGCCCGAGCACGAACCGGCCGCCGGTGATGTTGTCGAGCACGGTCGCCGACTTGGCCAGCACGGCAGGATGGCGGAAGGTGTTCGACAGCACCGAGATCCCGACCCACTTGCCGGGGACTCGCTGCGCCAGCGCCGCGGCCATCGTGAGCGACTCGAACGCGGGTCCGTTGCGCTCCCGGCTCGCATCCGAGAGGTGATCGCTCATCCAGCCCGCCGCGAGCACCGGCATCGCGCCCGCCTGAGCCCAGGTGTCGTCGATGCGGCGCCAGTCGAGGCCAGCGGACTCGGTCGCCGAGATCCGGAAGCCGACCAGGCCGGGGCGGTCCGTCATGGGCGCGCAGCCGGGGCCGGTGCGCCGGCCGGCGCACCCAGCGCCGACTGCAGGCGTGAGCCGCTGGTGATCGCACCCTCGGAGGCCGAGGACACCAGCGCCGCGTACTTGGCCATGGCGCCGGTCGCATAGCGCGGCGGCGGTGGCGTCCATCGCGCGCGACGCTCGGCGACAACGTCCTCCGGGACGTCGAGGTTCAGCTCGCGCGCATCGACATCGATCACGATCGGATCGCCCTCCTCGACCAGCGCGATCGGACCGCCAACCGCCGCCTCGGGCGCGACATGACCGAGCATCAGGCCGTGGGTGCCACCCGAGAACCGACCGTCTGTCAGCAGGGCCACCGACTCCCCGAGGCCCTCGCCCACCAGGGCCCCGGTGACCGACAGCATCTCCTGCATGCCGGGCCCCCCGACCGGGCCTTCGTAGCGGATGACCACGACATCGCCCTCGTGGATGCGGCGCTCGCGCACCGCCTCGAAGCACGCTGTCTCGGAGTCGAACACCCGGGCCGGGCCGCGGTGGTAGCGGCGTTCGTGGCCGGCCAGCTTCACGATCGATCCCTCGGGCGCGAGGCTGCCCCACAGGATCGCGTGCCCACCGGTCTCCTTGATCGGCTGCTCGATCGGATGGACGACCTGCTGCCCGGGCGTCTCGACCACGTCCGCGGCGATCTTCGCGATCGTCCGGCCGTCGACCGTGCGCTCGTCGCCGTTGAGCAGGCCCCGCTTCATCAGCTCGCGCATGACGAGCGCCACGCCGCCGGCGTCGTACATGTCCGCCGCCGCGTACCGTCCGCCCGGTCGCATGTCGGCCAGCAGCGGCGTGCGGTCGATGACCCGGGCGAAGTCGGACAGCGGCAGCGGCAGGCCGAAGTCTGCGGCGATCGCCGGCAGGTGGAGCGCCGCGTTGGTGCTGCCGCCGGTCGCCGAGACGGAGGCGACCGCGTTCTCGAGCGAGCCACGGGTCACGATGGACCGCGGCCTGATGTCGTGGTGGACCAGCGTCATCACGAGCTCACCGCAGCGTCGGGCGGCCTCCTCCTTGGTCGGGTCCTCCGCGGGGATGCCGTTGAGCCCGGCCGGCGACAGGCCCAGGAACTCGAGCACCGTGGACATCGTGTTGGCCGTGAACTGGCCGCCGCACGCGCCGGCGCCGGGGCAGGCTCCGTTCTCGGCCTCGTACAGCTCGTCGAGCGTGATCTTGCCCGCACGGTAGGCGCCGATCGCCTCGAACACCGTGACCACGTCGGCGGGCTGGCCCTTGTAGGTGCCGGGGTAGATCGTGCCGTTGTAGAGGATCAGGCCGGGAATGTCGAGCCGCCCGAGCGCCATCGCCGCGGCCGGGATCGTCTTGTCACAGCCGACCAGGCACACCAGGCCGTCGAACAGGTGGCCGCGGGCGACGAGCTCGATCGAGTCTGCGATCACCTCGCGGCTGACGAGCGACGCCTTCATGCCCTCGCTGCCCATGGACACGCCGTCCGACACGGCGATCGTGTTGAACTCCATCGGGGTCCCGCCCGCGGCGCGGATGCCCTCCTTGACCAGCTCGGCCAGGCGACGCTGGTTGAGGTTGCAGGGCATGGTCTCGATCCACGATGTCGCGACGCCGACGATGGGCTGCGCGAGGTCGTCGTCGGTGAAGCCGACGGCCTTGAGCATGGCACGCGCCCCCGCGCGGTCGGGACCGTCCGTCAGCGCATGGCTGTGGCGCTTGCCGGGATCGGTGGGTCGTCCGTAGGGAACGGCATGGTCGGCGGGCATCGGGGTCCTCGAATCGCGGGCTGCTTGCACCCCACAGGGTACGGCGTGCTTCGATCGTGCTGCGCCGGGCATGCGTTTGGCGCCAGCCGTCGACAGGACCGGCCTTGTGACGGGTCGTCACGGCCCGTATGCTCGGGGGACGGTGCGACCAGCGCCCCCAACGCATCGACGAGGTCTTGATGGACGCCAAGACGAAGCTGTTCAGCCAGGTCCCGCTGTTCTCCCGCCTGAAGGGCAAGTCCCTCGAGCGAGTGACGCAGGTCGCGGACGAGGTGAGCGTGCCGGCGGGCACGGCGCTCACCCACGAAGGGGGAACCGCCGCCGAGTTCTTCGTCATCGTGGACGGCAACGTCGAGGTCACCCGTGGCGGTGGCTTGCTGGCCACGCTCGGCCCCGGTGACTTCCTGGGCGAGATTGCCCTCGTCGACGGTGGCCCGAGAACGGCAACGGCGCGGACAACCACCGCGGCCCGACTCCTGGTCCTCACCAGCTCGCAGTTCCACACGCTGATCGACGACGAGCCCGAGGTGCGCCTGTGCGTGCTGCAGGCCCTGGCGGAGCGGGTTCGGTCGCTCGACGCCAACGCCTCCTGAGCGGGGTCTAGCGACCCCCGGCAACCTCGGCCGTCCACGCCTCGACCGCCTCGCGCAGCACCGCCAGCGGCAGCGCGCCCTGGCCCAGCACCGTGTCGTGGAAGGCGCGGATGTCGAACGCCGTGCCCAGGCGGTCGCTCGCCTCGGCGCGCAGCCGCAGCAGCTCGAGCTGGCCGACCTTGTAGGCGAGCGCCTGCGCCGGCAGCACGATGTAGCGATCGACCTCGTTGGCGATGTTGTTGGGGGCGAGCGCCGTGTGCTCGAGCATGAACGCCAGCGCCTGGTCACGCGTCCATCCCAGCGCGTGCATGCCGGTGTCGACCACCAGGCGCGATGCGCGCCAGGCGTCGAACGACAGGACGCCGATGCGGTCGAGGTCGCCGGTGTAGAGGCCCATCTCGTCGGCGAGTCGCTCCGAATACAGGCCCCAGCCCTCCACGAACGCGGTCGGCCCGAGGTTGCGGCGGAAGGCCGGCAGCCCGGGAGCCTCCTGCGCGATGGCGATCTGGAGGTGATGGCCGGGGACGGACTCGTGGTACGCGAGCGCCTCGGCCTCGTAGCGCGGCCGCGTCTCGGGCGCCGAGGTGTTGATGAAGTAGGCGCCGGGTCGTGAGCCATCCTCCGCCGGCTGGCGGTAGTAGGCGATCGTCGAGTGTGCCTCCTCGTGGGCGCCCATCCGCACGACGTCGCACAGCGCCCGCGGCAGGCGACCGAACCACGCGGGGATGGCCGCCTCGGCGCGGTCGAGGCAGCTGTCGGCCGTCTCGTGAACCTCCTCGCGCGTCGTGAAGTGCAGGGCGGGGTCGGTGCGCAGCCGCATCAGCGCCTCGGCGAGCGTCGGCACCCCGAGCACCCGGCCGCAGAGCGCCGTGAGCTCGTCATCGATGCGCGCAATCTCGTCGAGCCCGATCTGGTGGAGATCGGCAGGCGCCAGGTCGAGGGTCGTGTGGGCGCGCACCAGTCCGAGGTAGTCATCGGTGCCGCCGGGGACGTGCGACATGCCGGGCGCATCGTCGGGGCGCGCGGCGGGCAGGATCTCGTTCGCGAGCAGGCTGCGGTAGCGCTGGAGCGCCGGACGGACGCCGTCCCGGACGGCTGCCTCCAGGTCGCTCGCGAGCTGCCGGCGTTCCGCATCGGACCAGCCAGGGAGCTCCGCGGTCCGCGAGGCCGGGCGGAGCAGCGGCCATCGATCGTCCGGTTCGGCCAGCACGGAGTCCAGGATGTCGATCGTACGCGAGACCGGCGCCCTGCATGCGACCTGGCCCTCTCGGAGTCCGTCCCGGAGCCGGGCCAGCGATGCGTCGACATGCCCCGCCATCGAGCGCCAGCGCTCGACCATCCGCCGGCCGTCGGCGGGTGTTTCCAGCCGCTGGTAGTCGGGGATCTGCAGCAGGCTGCCGGGAAGGCCGTCAATGTGGTCGACGTTCCAGTCGCCGAGGTTCGCGCCCACCTGCGCCAGGTCCGCCTCGATCGACTGCCGAAGTGCAAGCAGCGTCACCCGCCGAGCGACGTCGAGCTGGTGCGGCTCGATCGCCTCGGCCCGCGCCTCGAGCCCTCGAAGTCGAGCGACGGACGTCGCGCTGCCCTCGCGGCTCGGATCGTCAAGCTGGTCGTCGAACCGTGGGTCGCCGATCGCGGTTGCGAACGTCGGCTCGCGCTCGAGGGTGGCCAGCCAGTAGTCGGCGGCCAGCGCGTCCAGCGTCGCCGGGATGTCGGGCCGGGGCATGGTCGGATCGTCGCGGGTCATGCCGCCATGCTATCGGTGACGGCCGGGTCGGGCCGTCACCGGCCACGAGGACCGGGCACCCGGCGCTGCGATGGAGCGCCAGCCGAGGCGGGCATCAACCGCTCGAGCGCTCAGTTGAGGCAGGCGCCGACGGCCACCGGGCTGGTGCGACCGATCGCCGGCGTCACGCGCTCCGCGATCGCGACGGGACTCAGCGCGTAGCCGACGTTCGGGTCGCTGCGCGATTCGGCGAACACCATCCCGCCCACGGTTCCATCGGCGAGCACCAGCGGCCCACCGGAATCGCCCGGATCGATCGCCGCGCGGAGCTCGATGATCTCGCGCGTGACCTGGTGCATGCCATAGATGTCGCGCCCGGTCGCCTGGTACGAGCCGGCAACCGCGGCCGGCAGCACGACCAGCGGACCACCGCCCGTGTAGCCGAGCGCCGCGCCGGTCACCCCCCGGTCGGGTACGGCGCCCGCCAGGCGCAGCCCCGGGCCATCGAGCCCGGGCGTGTGCAGCAGCGCGACGTCGAAGGTGGGATCGAACAGCACCGGCGTGCCATCGACCAGGCGGTCACCGAGCGCGACCCGGATGGTGGATGCGCCGGCGACCACGTGGGCGTTGGTGAGCAGGTACCCGGGCGCAACCAGGATGCCCGTGCCGGTCACCTGCTCGGTGCACGCGCGGGTGACGATGCGGGCCGTGCTGGCGAGCGCCGGGTCGGCGATCTGCTGGGCCTGGCGGCTGGTCGGGGTGTCGACCGGTGGCAGCGGGATCGGATCGAGCCCGACGAACACGTCCGGCAGCCCGGACGCATCGAGCGCACCCGCGATCTGCCCCACGACCTCCGTCGGCGGTGGGAGGAGGCCGTCGACCCCGCGGACCACCACCGACTGGTTCGCCGTTCGGGCCAGGGACGGGAACGGTCCGGCAGCCAGCAGCCCGCCGACGAGCCAGATGATGAGGAACGCCTGTGCGGCGCCGACGAAGCCGCCAAGCAGGCGATCCGCGCCGGACAGGACACCGGACCCGAGCTCGCCCGCCATGGCGCGACCAACCGCCGCGCCGAGCGCCTCGCACACGAGCACCGACCCGAGCACGGCCACGAGCACCACGATGGCACGCGGCACCGGGTCGAGACCACCGGTGACGTCGAGCAGCCACGGGGCCGCGGCGAGGACCACGACGATGCCGCCCACCGCGCCGGCGATCCCGAGCACCTGGGGCAGCGCCCCGGTGCGGATCCCGGCGATGATCGCGGCCGTCAGGCCCAGCAGGGCAAGCAGGTCGAGCGGGTTCACCGGGGGAGTATCGAGGAGGAACGCGAACCGTGCCGGTCTGACCTGCTGTCAGCTCGCGCCGCGTCGCTCGCCGAGGGCGATCGCCGCAACGAGCAGCGTGCCGCCTGTGACGATTGGAAGCCACGGGCACGCCGGCCCCATCAGCCGGTCGTCGTCAACCGGAGGTTGTCGTGATCCCCAGGGTCGTGTCGACGCGCGGCGGGTGGGCGGCCTCCCAGGCGGCGATCTCGTCACCGCGCGCGAGGACGTAGCCGACCTCGTCGGTGCCGGCCAGCAGCATCGCCTTGGCAAACGGGTCGATCTCGAACTCGATCGTCGATCCGTCCGGCAGCAGGATCCCCTGCTCGGCGAGGTCCACGCGGAGCTCCGCGTCGGGGTCCGACGCCACCAGGTCGAACAGCTGCTGGTGCGTGTCGGGATCGACCACGATCGGCAGCACCCCGTTCTTGAGCGAGTTGCTGCGGAAGATGTCGGCGAACGAGGTCGACAGGATCACCTGCACGCCCCACGCGCGGAGCGCCCACGGGGCATGCTCGCGGGAGCTGCCGCAGCCGAAGTTGTCACCGGCGAGCAGGATCCGGCGCCCGTCCATGCCG
This sequence comes from uncultured Chloroflexia bacterium, assembly GCA_963806265.1. GTDB lineage: Bacteria > Chloroflexota > Limnocylindria > Limnocylindrales > CSP1-4 > CAIXZV01. Next base: position 49,073 of record CAWDXT010000037.1, on the reverse strand, counting down.
GGCTGGTCGAGAACGAACGGCGGGTCCTTGCGCGAGCCGTCCTCCTCGAAGCGCCAGTCACGGAACAGGGCATCGGCGAGCCCGTCCTTGTCGGTCACCTTGAGGTAGCGCGCGGGAACGATCTGGTCGGTATCGACGTTCTCGGCGGCCACCGGCACGATCCGGGAGCTGAACGCGTGGAAGGCCTCGGGCATGTCAGTAGCCTCCGCCGACCGTTGCCGGCTCCTCGACGCCGGGCAGCGTCCTCGGATCGGTGACCACGCCGCTCACCGCCGATGCGGCCGCGGTCAGGGGTGAGGCGAGGAACGTCCGGCCACCCTTGCCCTGCCGCCCCTCGAAGTTGCGGTTCGACGTGCTCACCGCGTACTGCCCGGGTGACAGCTGGTCGCCGTTCATCGCGATGCACATCGAGCAGCCCGACTCTCGCCATTCCGCGCCTGCGGCACGGAAGATCTCGTCCAGGCCCTCCCGCTCGGCCTGGGCCTTCACCTGCTGCGAGCCGGGCACGATCATCAGGCGCACGCCGTCGGCGGCATGCCGGCCCCGCAGCACGCTGGCCGCAAGCCGCAGGTCGCTGATCCGGCTGTTGGTGCACGATCCGATGAACACGACGTCCACCGGCTGGCCGGCGATCGCCTGGCCCGGCTGGAGACCCATGTACTCGAGGGCGTGCGCCGTCGCGCGCCGGGCCGCGGGATCCTCGAGCGCCTCGGGGGCCGGGAGATGGCCGGTGATCGGGATGCCCATCCCCGGGTTGGTGCCCCAGGTGACCATCGGCTCGAGCGCCGCGGCATCGATGACGATCGACCGGTCGAAGGCCGCACCGTCATCCGTCGGCAGGGTCCGCCAGCGGGCGACCGCCTCGTCCCACGCCGCGCCCTGTGGCGCATGACGGCGACCGTGAACGTACTCGAACGTGGTGTCGTCCGGGGCGACGAGGCCGGCGCGTGCGCCACCCTCGATGCTCATGTTGCAGATCGTCATCCGCTGCTCCATGGACAGCGCGCGGATGGCCTCTCCCCGGTACTCGAACACGTGCCCCGTACCGCCGCCGATCCCGATCCGCGCGATGAGCGCGAGGATCACGTCCTTCGCGCTCACGCCGGGGCGGAGCCGCCCGTCCACGCGGACCTCGTACGTCTTGGGCCGGCGCTGGAGCAGGGTCTGGGTGGCGAGGACCATCTCGACCTCGCTGGTCCCGATCCCGAATGCGAGGGCGCCGAACGCGCCGTGCGTCGCCGTGTGCGAGTCGCCGCACACGATGGTCATGCCCGGCTGCGTGAGGCCCAGCTCGGGCCCGATCACGTGGACGATGCCCTGGGTGTCGCTGCCGAAGGCGTGGATCGGGATCCCGAACTCGCGGCAGTTGGCCTCCAGCCGCTCGATCTGGGCGGCTGCCTGGAGGTCGACCATCGGCAGGCCGCGTGGCGTGGTCGGCGTCGAGTGATCGGCCGTGGCAACCGTCTTGTCCGGCCGCCGGACGGTGAGCCCGCGCGTTCGAAGCCCGGTGAACGCCTGCGGGCTCGTGACCTCGTGGACGAGGTGCAGGTCGATGGCCAGGATCGCGGGCGCGCCCGGCTCGTCCACGACGACGTGCTCGTCCCAGATCTTCTCGACCAGCGTGCGCGGTGTGCTCATCCGGCTGTCCTGCTGCGACTTGCGGGACGCACAGGGTACCAGCGCTCCGGTGGGTGGCTGTCCCGCAGCGCTTCGGCCCGTGGCCTCCGCGCGACCGTCCCGATGGCGACGGTGTGGGGCGGAAGGTTGCGGTTGGGGTGGTTGCGCCTCCCGTGATCGGCGGCTATGCTGCCCGAACCCGCCACCGCGGGTACATGGGAGTCGAACCGCTTGGGCTTCTTCTCGGATCACCAGCGCCGCAAGGTCGCCGTCGTCGTGACGTCGGACGGCCGCCGCGTGACCGTGCCCCTTCGCGATCTCGAGCCCCGTGACGTATCCCTTCTCGGCCAGCTTCGCTCGCTTCTTGCCGGGCTTGAGGACCTCCTTCTTGGGCTCCTCATTACCGGCTCCCGGCGGGAGAACGGAGGTTCGCAGAGGGATCAGCGCCACTAGGGCGCCGACCACCGAGCACCAACGGGACCCTCGCCGGGAGGCGAGGGTCTTTGCATGTCCGGGCGGTCGCGGGATCACCGGGCGGAGGGTTCAGGACATGACGACGACGCGAGGCGAGCCACCGGGTCGACGGACAGCGGGCACGGTCGAGCCGGCCGACGATGCGCAGGCAGGGGCACGACCCGCACGATCGGTGCGCCCGGTCGACGTTGCGGGTGCGCGCGCACCCAGGGCGCACCGGAGCCACGTCCCGGCTGACGGCACACCCAGCGCCGCGGCCGTCGAGCAGGCACGTCGCGAGATGCTCCACGAGGGCCGACGGCGCAAGCGAACCCGGATCGGCGCCGACGCCCTCATGGAGGCGCTTCTCCTCCAGGGCACCGACACGCTGTTCAGCTACCCCGGCGGGGTGATCCTCCCGATCTACGACATCCTCGCGGACTACCCGGAGATCCGACACGTCCTGGTGCGGCACGAGCAGGGTGGCGGCCACGCCGCCGATGGCTATGCACGCGCCAGCGGCGGGGTGGGCGTGTGCATGGGCACCAGCGGCCCCGGTGCGACCAACCTCGTCACGGCGCTCGCGACGGCTCAGCTGGACTCGATCCCGGTGGTCGCGATCACGGGCAACGTTCCCGCCGCGCTGCTCGGCAAGGACGCGTTCCAGGAGATCGACATCACCGGCATCACGCTTCCGATGACCAAGCACAACTACCTGGTCCGGGACGCCGACGACATCCCGCGGGTCGTCGCCGAGGCGTTTCACCTTGCGCGCACCGGGCGACCAGGCCCGGTCCACATCGACATCACCAAGGACGCCCTCCAGCAGGAGACGACCGCCGAGCACCCCTCCCTCGATGAGGTCATCGCCGGGCTGCCGGGCTTCCGACCCAAGCTGGATGGCCATCCCAAGCAGCTCAGGACGGCGGCCCGGGAGATCGCGGCCGCGAAGCGGCCGCTGATCCTGGCGGGGCACGGCGTGCTGGTGGCCGAGGCCTGGGACGAGCTTCGCGTGTTCGCCGAGAAGACCCGGATCCCGGTCGCGTGGACGCTGCTGGGCATCGGCGCGATGGACGAGCAGCATCCGCTCGCCTACGGCTACATGGGCATGCACGGCTGGAAGCATGTCAACCGGGCGATCCAGGCGGCCGACCTGCTGATCGCGATCGGGATGCGGTTCGATGACCGCGTGACCGGAAGCGTTCGCACGTATGCCCCGTACGCGCGGATCATCCATGCCGACATCGACCCCGCGGAGATCGGCAAGAACGTGGCTGTCGAGGTGCCCATCGTGGGTGACGCGAAGCGCGTCCTCGAGGGGCTCACGACGATGACCGACGAGGTGGATCCGACCGCCCGAGCCGACTATCTCGCCGAGCTTGCCGAGTGGCGGCGCGAGTCAGAGGGCACGTCGTGGCACGGCTCGGGCGCCTGGCGCGGCGGCCTGCTGTCGGCCGACTTCGTCGTCCAGCGCATCGGCGAGCTGACCGATCACATCGCGACCTACGTCGCCGACGTTGGCCAGAACCAGATGTGGCTCGCCCGCTACACCCGGTTCCGCCGGCCGCACAGCCACCTCAGCTCGGGCGGGCTGGGCACGATGGGCTACTCGGTCCCGGCCGCGATGGGCGCGGCGCTGGGCGATCCCGACCACGAGACGTGGGCGATCACCGGCGACGGTGGGTTCCAGATGACCAGCCAGGAGCTCATGACCCTGGCCGCGGACCAGATCCCGGTCAAGATCGCGCTGCTCGACAACAAGAAGCTGGGCATGATCCGCCAGTGGCAGGAGATCGTGTACGCCGGCAACTACCACTCCAGCCACCTGCCCGGTCCTGACTTCGTCAAGCTGGCGGAGGCGTACGGGATCCCCGGCTTCAAGGCGACCACCACGGCCGACGTCGACCGGGCGATCAGGGCGGCCCAGGCGGTCGACGGCCCGGCGCTGATCTGGTTCGAGATCGCCGAGGAGCAGAACGTGCTCCCGATGATGCCGGCCGGCAAGGGCCTGTCCGACCTGATCGAGACCTGGGGAGGGCCCGAGGAATGACCGCCGAGCACGGATCCAACGGCACGTCTCCTGGCGCCGCCGACGGAACATCGCCCATGGCCGACAGCGCATCGTCCGCGGCCGATCACGAGCATCCCGCGCATACCTCCCCGCCGCCGCGGGCCATCCCCGGCACCGGCGAGCCGCGCCGCCACCTGCTGGTGGTGCTGGTCATGGATCGTCCCGGTGTCCTCAACCGCGTGGCCAGCCTGATGCGGGCCCGCAACTTCAACATCGACTCGCTCGCCGTGTCTCGAACGGACAAGCCGAGCATCAGCCGGATGACCCTGACCCTCCATGGAGACGACGTCGCGGTCGAACAGGCGGCCAAGCAGCTGTACCGCCTGGTGGACGTGCTCAAGGTCCAGGACGTCACCGCGGACCAGGTCGTCGAGCACGAGCTCGCGTTCGTCAAGGTCAGGACCACGCCCGCCAACCGGGCCGAGGTGATCAAGATCGTCGAGCTGTACAAGGGCCGCGTCGTGGACGTGGCGCCCGAGTCGGTGATCGTCGAGGCGACCGGGACCGAGGGCGAGATCGACGCCCTCGTCGCCCTGTTGCGCAGCTACGGGATCAAGGAGCTGGTGCGCACCGGTGCGGTTGTGATGCTGCGCGGCGCGGGATCCATCGAGGAGGCAGTCAAGCGATGACGGCGCGCATGTACTACGACGCGGACGCGGATCCGGCGGCGCTCGACGGGCAGACCGTGGCCGTCATCGGCTACGGCAGCCAGGGCCATGCCCACGCGCTCAACCTGCGCGACAGCGGCGTCGACGTGGTGGTGGGGCTCGCGCCCGGATCGAAGAGCCGGGCGCTGGCGGAGGCAGCCGGCCTCCGCGTGCTCGACGTGGCGGACGCGGTCAAGGCGGCCGACGTCGTGATGATCGCGGTCCCCGACACGGTCCAGAAGGCTGTCTACGACGCCGAGATCGAGCCCAACCTGCGGCCCGGCACGCTGTTGATGTTCGCTCACGGGTTCAACATCCGGTTCGCGCGCATCCAGCCGCCGGCAGCGGTGGACGTGGGCATGGTCGCGCCCAAGGGACCCGGACACCTGCTGCGCAGCGTGTACGAGCAGGGTGGCGGTGTGCCGGCCCTGTTCGCCGTGGAGCAGGACCCGTCCGGGACGGCGCGCGCGCGCACCCTGGCGTATGCGCGCGGCATCGGTGCCACGCGGGCCGGCGTGCTCGAGACGACGTTCAAGGAGGAGACCGAGACCGACCTGTTCGGGGAGCAGGCGCTCCTGTGTGGCGGCGTGTCGGCGTTGATCAAGGCCGCGTTCGAGACGCTGGTCGAGGCGGGCTACCAGCCGGAGCTCGCCTACTTCGAGACGCATGCACGAGCTGAAGCTGATCGTGGATCTCATGTACCGGGGCGGTCTCAACTTCATGCGCTTCAGCGTCGAGCGACACGGCCGAGTTCGGCGACTACGTGTCCGGGCCGCGGGTCACCGAGGGCGTCAAGGCGTCGATGAAGCGACGTCCTGACCGACATCCAGAGCGGCTCCTTCGCCGATCGCTGGATCGCGGTCAAGGAGTCCGGTGGCGACGAGTTTCGCCAGCTGCGGGAGCAGGATCGGACCACCAGATCGAGCAGGTCGGCGCCGAGCTGCGCGCGAAGATGCAGTTCCTCAAGCCGGTTGTCGTCGAGGCCGGCCAGGCGCAGGCAGTGGCCAGCGCGGTACCCGGGGAGGCCTCCCGATGACGTTCGCGGCGACGCACCCGGCGTTTGGTGGCGGGGTCGCGGCCGGCGCGGTCCGGATCTTCGACACCACCCTGCGGGACGGCGAGCAGGCACCCGGCGCCGGGCTCACGGCAGCCGAGAAGCTCGAGGTCGCTCGCCAGCTCGCACGCCTGCACGTGGATGTCATCGAGGCCGGCTTCCCGGCAGCCTCACCCGGCGACTTCGAGGCCGTGCGGCGGATCGCACAGGAGACGAAGGACGGGATCGCGGTCGCGGCCCTCGCGCGCTGTCGCGACGGCGATCCCCAGCGGGCGCTCGAGGCGATCAGCGTCTCCGAGCGGCCGCACCTCCACCTGTTCATCGCAACCAGCGACATCCACCTCAAGCACAAGCTGCGGCTGTCGCGCGAGGAGGCGCTGGCCGAGGCCGTCAGCGCTGGGTCTCGTGGGCGCGTGAGGCGCTCGGCCCCGACGCCGAGATCGAGTTCTCGGCCGAGGACGCCTCGCGAACCGAGGAGGACGTTCCTGCTCGAGGTCTACCGTGGCCGTGGTCGAGGCGGGTGCGTCGACGGTCAACATCCCGGACACCGTCGGCTACGCGATCCCGAGCGAGTTCGGTGCGCCTCGTCGGCCGGGTCGTCGGCGAGGTCGGCGACGCGGGCCACGGTCAGCGTCCACTGCCACAACGATCTCGGGCTGGCCACGGCCAACACGCTGGCCGCCGTCCAGGCCGGCGCGCGCCAGGTCGAGGTGACGATCAACGGGCTCGGCGAGCGTGCCGGCAACGCGTCGCTCGAGGAGGTCGTCATGGCCCTCCGGACGCGGCCCGACGCAGTTCCCGGATCTCGCGGCCAGCATCCAGACCGATCAGATCACGCGCCGCCTCCCGGCTCGTTCGCTACCTGACCGGGTTCGCCGTCCAGCCGAACAAGGCGATCGTCGGCGCCAACGCCTTCGCCCATGAGTCGGGGATCCACCAGGACGGCGTGCATCAAGAACCCGCTGACCTACGAGATCATGACCCCCAGTCGGTCGGGCTGACCGGCAGCCAGCTCATCGATCGGCAAGCTGTCCGGCCGGCGCGGCCTCCAGCAGAAGCTGCACGAGCTCGGCCACGATGTCGAGGGCGACGCGCTCGACGAGCTCTACCGGGCCGCGATCGCCCTCGCCGACGCCAAGAAGGAGGTCACCGACGCCGACCTCCTCGCCCTCGTCGAGCAGCGCGTGGCCGAGGTCCCGCAGGCCGTCGGCCTCGAGGGCTGGAACGTCACCTCGTCGCAGCGGCGGCCACCGGTGGCAGCGTCTCGCTCGCGTCGTCGGGCGACGTCGAGCCGGCCGACGCGACCGGCAACGGCCCGGTCGACGCGCTGTTCGCCGCCGTCGACGAGGCGGTCGAGCCGGCGTTCGGCTGGCAGCCCGTCCTCGACGAGTACGAGATCAAGGCGGTCTCCGGCGGCGAGGACGCCCAGGGCCAGGTCCTCGTCCGCTGCCGCCGCTCGTCCGACGAGGGCCCCGGTGCGCTCGTCGTCACCGGGCACGGCCTGTCGACGAACATCATCGAGGCCTCGCTCGACGCCTACCTGGCCGCCGCCAACAAGCTCCACGGCGCCGAGATCGGGCCGGCTCGCCGGCCTACGTCGCCGCAGCGCACGGTCCGGAGCTCCGCCGTGAGTGGCCGACGACGTACCGCATCGCGGCGATCCCGCGGCGACGGGGTCGGGCCCGAGGTCGTCGCCGCGGCGCGACGGGTCCTCGACGCCGGCGGCCGCCCGCTTCGGCTTCGTCTTCGACTGGACGAGGTCGCCGCCGGCGGCGCGGGCATCGACGCCCACGGCGTCGCGATCCGGGCCGACGACGTCGAGGTCTGCCGGACGCCGACGCCATCCTCCTCGGCGCGGTGGGTGGCCCGAGGTGGGACGACCCGAACGCCGCCGTCCGGCCCGAGCAGGCCCTGTTCGCCCTCCGCGGCGGCCTCGAGCTGTTCGCGAACCTCCGCCCGGTGCGCGTCCACCCGGCGCTCGTCCCCGCCTCGCCCGCTTCGGCCCGAGCTGCTCGAGGGTGTCGACCTGCCTCATCGTCCGCGAGCTCACCTCGCGGCCTCTACTTCGGCCGGCCGTCCGAGGAGCGGATGACGCCCGACGGTCGCGTCGCCGTCGACACCCTGTGGTACACGGAGGCCGAGATCCGCCGCGTCGTCACGCCTCGCGTTCGAGCTCGCCCGCGGCCGGCGGCGCGGGCGCCTCACCAGCGTCGACAAGGCCAACGTCCTCGCCACGTCGCGGCTCTGGCGCAAGGTCGTCGAGGAGGTGCGCGCCGACTTCCCCGACGTCGAGGTCGGGCACCAGCTCGTCGACTCCTGCGCGATGCTGCTCATTCGCCAGCCGGCGGGGTTCGACGTGCTCGTCACCGAGAACCTGTTCGGCGACATCCTCTCCGACGAGGCGGCCGTCCTCGCCGGCTGCCTCGGGATGCTGCCATCGGCGTCGCTCGGCGAACGGCGGACCGCCACGGCCGGTTCGGCCTGTACGAGCCGATCCACGGCTCGGCCCCCGACATCGCCGGGCGCGACCTGGCCAACCCGCTGGGGACGATCCTGCTCGGCGGCGATGCTCCTCCGCTGGTCGCTGGGGCCGAGGCCGCCGCGCCGCGGCGATCGAGGCCGCCGTCCGGCGAGACCCTCGACGACGGCTATCGGACCCGGGACCTGCTGCCGCCCGGTACCGACGCCGGCGGGCTACGGGCGTCGGCACGGCGGCCATGGCCGCGGCGCTGATCGAGCGCCTCGACGTTCGCTCGGCCGGCGGCGCGCCGTCCGGGGGGGGCGACGCGGACGTCGCGACGATGGTCGCTGCCAACACGCTGCCCGGCCTGCCGTGATGACGCGCGCCGACCGACCTCCCGGTCTTCCTCTACGACACGACGCTCCGCGACGGCACCCAGGGCGAGAACGTCACCCTCTCGCTCGCCGACAAGCTCCGCGTCGCACGGATGCTCGACGAGTACGGCCTGCCGTACGTCGAGGGCGGCTGGCCGGGCTCGAACCCCAAGGACATCGACTTCTTCGCGGCCGCGCGCCAAGCATGACCTGGCAGACGGCCCGCCTGGCCGCCTTCGGCTCGACCCGGCACCGGAGCAACAGCGCCGAGACCGATCCGAACCTGCAGGAGCTGGTCGGCCGCCGAGACCCCGGTCGTGACGATCTTCGGCAAGAGCTGGCTGCTCCACGTCACCGAGGTCCTCGGCGCCAGCCCGGACGAGAACCTGGCCATGGTCGCCGACTGCGTCGGCTTCATCGTCGACCGCGGCCGCGAGGCCGTCTACGACGCCGAGCACTTCTTCGACGGCTACCCGGCCGACCCCGCCTACGCCCTCGCCACGCTCCGGGCGGCCCGCGACGCCGGGGCGAGCGACGCTCGTCCTGTGCGACACGAACGGCGGGACGCTGACCGGCGAGCTCGTCGAGGATCATCGGGGCGACGCAGGCGGCGCTCGCGGCCGATCGCGGCGCCCGCGCGGTCACCTGGGGGATCCACACCCACAACGATGCCGAGCTCGCGGTCGCGAACTCGATCGCGGCGGTCCAGGCCGGCGTCCGCCACGTGCAGGCCACGATCAATGGCTACGGCGAGCGCTGCGGCAACGCGAACATGGTCTCGATCCTCGCCAACCTGGCCCTCAAGACGGAGCTCGCCCTGGTGCCGGACGGCGGCGGCGAGCTGGCCGCGCCTGACCGAGCTGTCGCGCTCCGTGGCCGAGATCGCCAACCTCGACCCCGAACGACTAGCAGCCGTACGTCGGGCGCTCGGCGTTCGCCCACAAGGGCGGCGTCCACGGCGCCGCGGTGGCCAAGGTCGAGCGGAGCTACCAGCACGTCGACCCGAAGGCGGTCGGCAACGAGGGCCGCCTCGTCGTTCAGCGAGCTCGGCGGCCGGGCCAACACCGCCATCCGCGCAGAGCAGCTTGGCCACGCGCTCGAGGGCGTCGACCCGAGGCGAGCTGTCGGCCCTCATCAAGCGCCTCGAGCACGAGGGCCTCGCGTTCGAGGGCGCCGAGGCGAGCTTCGAGCTCCTCATCCGCCGTCAGCAGGCCGGCTACGCCGCCGCCGTTCCAGATCCTCGACTACACCTGCCTCGTCGAACAGCGCGACGCGCGCGACCTGCGGGCCGAGGCGACGGTCAAGGTCGAGGTCGACGGGGAGGTGCTCCACACTGCGGCCGACGGCAACGGCCCGGTCAACGCCCTGGACGCCGCCCTGCGCAAGGCCCTCCGGGCGTTCTACCCGATCCTCGATGCCGTCCATCTCTACGACTACAAGGTCCGGATCCTCGACTCGGCGCGGCGACCGGCGCGCGGACCCGGGTCATGATCGACTCCGCAGGACGGCTCGCGAGTGGTCCACCATGGGCTCCGACACGAACATCATCGCGGCCTCGGCGATGGCCCTCGCCGACTCGCTCGAGTACGCGATCTGGAAGTCCGGCGCCGAGCTCCGGCGGCGCGACGAGCGCCACTTCACCCGCCAACGGCTCGGCAGCGAGCCAGGTGGCCGAACCGGGAGGCTCAGCATGCCGACGCGCCGGCTCGCCCCGACGCCCACCCATCTGACCCGCTGGACGGTCACGTCCGGCAGCAGCGCGCGCAGCCGCGCGGCCGTCGTGATCCATGCCGGCGACCACGACTGGCAGGCATCTGCCGAAGGCAACGGCGCCGTCGACGCGCTGTACCGCGCCGTCGACGGCCCTCGCCGACGTGCTGGGCGGGCACCCGCGGCTGCTCGCCTACGATGTTCATGCGCTCGCCGAGGGGCCGGACGCCGAGGGCCGGGTCACCGTCACGATCGCGCCGCCGGCCTCCGCCGAGCCGGCGCCCGCGCTGACGGGGCGGTACACGGGCGAGGTGACGAGCACCAACATCATCGCAGCCTCGATCGAGGCCTACCTCCAGGCGCTCAACGCGATGCTGGTCGACGAGGCCTGGGCCGGGGCCACCGAGGAGGCGGATCGCGGGCCGGACCCGGTCGCGCAGCGCCGAGACCGCCGATGAGGCCGCGACCGAGTTCGACGAGGCCGACGCGCCGATCGACACCACCGAATGGTTCAACCGCTGATCGCCGCCCGCTGCTGAGCGTTCCGAGGAGACACGCGTGAGCGAACCGGCGGCACGGCCCGTCGTCGCGTACGCCGGCGAGCCGGGGGCGTTCGCCGAGGAGGCCGTGCTCTCGTTCTTCGCGGCGCCGGAGCCACGTGCCTGCTCCTCGTTCCGTGCCGCGTTCGAGGCGGTCCGGGACGGCGATGCGGCCGCGGGCGTCGTCCCGGTGGAGAGCTCGCGGCTCGGCACCATCCGCGAGAACCTCGACCTCCTGTACGAGCTCGGGCTGCCGATCGTGGGCGAGGTCTCCGTCCCGGTGCGCCTGGCCCTGCTCGCCCTGCCCGGCGAGCGCCTCGAGACCATCGAGCGCGTGTACTCGATCACCGCGGCCCTCGGCCAGGCGGACGAGTTCCTGCGCTCGCGACCGTGGACGATCCAGACCAGCTACAACACGGCCGGCGCGGCACGACAGGTGGCCGAGATCCGGTGAGCCGGGTGCTGCCGCCGTCGCCTCCGCGCGCGTCGCGGCGCTCTACGGGCTCGAGGTGCTGGCGGACGACATCCAGACCGGCGACGGCAACCGGACCCGGTTCGCGGTCATCAGCCCGCGCCGGCTCGGAGGCGGCGATACGTGCCGCGGCCAGGCCAGCGGCGGTGGCCGGCGCTCCGCGGACCACGCTCGTGTTCGCCGTGCGCAACGTGCCAGGCTCGCTGTATCGCTCGCTGGGCGCGTTCGCCGACCGGGGGCTCAACCTGTCGCGGCTCGAGATCGCGGCCGTGGACCGAGCGCGGTGCCCGCTGGGAGTACCTGTTCTGGGTGGACCTCGATGCGGACCCGGCCGACGACGCGTGTGCCGCGGCGCTCGGGGCGCTGCGCGAGGAGACCGAGCTGGTGCGCATCCTCGGCACGTACCCTCGAGCGGACGAAGGGTAGGGACGCGGGGCCGGGGCAGGTCGGGACGGGCCTACAATCGGAGGCGTCCCGTGTGCGCGAATCGCCGCTTCCGCCGAGGTGCCCGTCATGGCCACGATCACCGCCACCGCCCCGCATCCGATCTACCTCGCCGGACGCTGGGTGGAATCGCCCGATCCGCTCGTCATCGAGAACCCGGCACGACCCGGTGAGCCCGCCGGCGCCACCTACCAGGCGACGCCCGAGCAGTACGAGGAGGCGGTCACGGCCGCCGTCCGCGCGTTCGAGGTCACCCGCACCCTGCCCGGCCTACGAGCGCGGCCGGATCCTGCGCGAGATCAGTGCCGGCATCCGGGGGCGGCGCGAGGAGCTGGGTGCGCTGCTCTCGGCCGAGGCCGGCAAGCCGATCCGCGACGCGCTGGTCGAGGTCGATCGCGCCGTGCTGACCTTCCGCCTGGGCGCCGAGGAGGCCGAGCGGATGGTCGGGCGAGACGATCCCGCTCGACCTGATGGCCTCCAGCAAGGGCCGGGTCGGGATCACCCGCCGCTTCCCGATCGGCCCGATCGCGGGCATCAGCCCGTTCAACTTCCCGCTCAACCTCGCCGCGCACAAGATCGCGCCGGCGATCGCGTCGGGCAACCCGATCGTGCTCAAGCCGCCGTCAAAGGACCCGCTGGTGATGCTCACGGTGGGCGAGATCATCGACGCCGCCGGCGTGCCCGAGGGCTCGGTCAGCATCCTGCCCATGAGCCGGGAGCTCGGCGACCGGATGGTGTCCGACGAGCGGTTCAAGCTGCTCACGTTCACCGGCAGCCCGGCGGTGGGCTGGCGGATGAAGGAGCGGGCCGGCAAGAAGAAGGTCGTGCTCGAGCTGGGTGGCAACGCGGGCGTGATCGTCGACCGCAACGCCGACCTCGACTGGGCGGTCAAGCGGATCGTCACCGGCGCCTTCGCGTACAGCGGCCAGGTGTGCATCAGCGTCCAGCGCCTGTTCGTCCACGAGGCCGTGTGGGATGCGTTCATGGACCGGTTCGTGGCCGCCGCGGCGGCCCTCAACGTGGGCGATCCGGCCGACCCCAGCACCGACGTCGGCCCCATGGTCGATGCTGCCAACGCGCAGCGAACCCAGGCCTGGGTCGACGAGGCGAAGGCCGCCGGCGGCAAGGTGCTGCTGGGGGGCACGGCGGATGGCACCTACTTCCCGCCCACGATCCTGACCGACACCCCGGTCACGGCGCGGGTGTGCAGCAGCGAGGCGTTCGCGCCGCTCGTGGTCGCGTTCCCGTTCGGCGAGATCGGCGAGGCGATCGATGCCGTCAACGACAGCCTGTTCGGTCTCCAGACCGGCGTGTTCACCAACGACCTCGATCACGCCTGGCAGGCGTTCCACCGGCTCGAGGTGGGCGGCGTCATCGTCAACGACATCCCCACCTACCGGATCGACCACATGCCCTACGGCGGCGTCAAGGATTCGGGGCTCGGCCGCGAGGGGCTGCGCTGGTCGATCGAGGATATGACCGAGCTAAGGCTGATGGTCCTCGCCTGGCCCCAGTAGCAAGCGGACCCCGGACCCGCGGCACCGGCTCCTGGGCGGTCGGTGGTACGGTCCTGGCCCGATCGGGCGGGCGGCCGGACGCACCGGCCGTCGACAGGGTCGTGCGCAAGCGTTGACGGCGCGCACCACCTTCGGTCCCAACGTACCAGCCGCGGGTAGCCCACCGGTCCCGTAGTCGCGCACCGGTCGGTGGTGTGTGATCGCTGGGCCATTCGGCACAGGCCATTCGGCTCGTCGACCACCAGCGGGGACACAACCAACCCCGGGGGACCCCCGAAAGGGTGTTGGTGGTGCCGGCACGAGCCGCGAGAAGGAGTACCCGCGCTCATGGTTCAGGCTGCCTACGATCTACCCTCCCGCCCGCGACGCAAGCGCCGGCTGATGCTCGTCGCGCTCATCGGCTCGTCGCTTGCCATGCTTGGCGCCGCCTCGATGTCGCTCGCCGTGTTCACCGACCAGGACACCAACTCGGGAACCTGGACCACCGGCACGATCGTGCTCAACGCTTCTCCGTCAACCGTGTTCTCCGTGCCCGCCGCCATGCCCGGTGACTCCGCCACCCAGACGGTCAACGTCAAGAACAACGGCACCGGGGACCTCCGGTACGCGATGACGACCTCGGCCGACAATGCCGACGGCAAGGGGCTGGCATCCCAGCTCACGCTGTCGATCGATGCCGGAGCCTGCGGGTCCACCACGGGCAACCTCTACTCGGGGTCGCTGGGTGGCGCGGAGTTCGGTGATCCGGCGACGGGTGCCGACAGTGGCGATCGCGATCTTGCCGCCGGCGACACCGACCAGCTTTGCTTCAGCTGGGCGTTCCCGTCGGGCTCGGACAACGGCTTCCAGAACGCGTCGACGACCGCGACCTTCACCTTCGACGCCGAGCAGACCCAGAACAACTAGCCGGTCCGCCTGACCGTCCTGCCGGGTCCGTCTTCGACGGGCCCGGCATCCCGCTACCAGCGGATCGCCCCGTCCGCGCGTGGCGTCCTGGAGTCATCCCATGTCCGTCGCTGCCTCCCTGACTCGAACGGCGCGCAGGATCCTCGACCTCGGGCTGCTGCTGCTGATCGCCCTTGTGCTCGCGATCCTCGTGCTGGCACGTGCGCTGCCTGCGGTGAACGGTGGCACGACCTTCGTCGTCGGTGGTCCGTCGATGGAGCCCACGATCCCCGTCGGATCCGTCGTCCTCGCCGAGCCGGTCACGGCCGACGCCCTCCGCGCGGGCGACATCGTCACCCTGCGGGTCGGTCCCGGCCGGGCGATCTTCACCCACCGCATCGTCAGGACCGTCACTCGAGCTGACGGCCTGTACCTGCGAACCAAAGGCGACGGCAACCAGGATCCCGACCCCTCGCTCGTCCCGGCGGCCGACGTCATCGGACGGGTCTCGTTCCACCTGCCCTGGGCCGGCTTCGGCGTCACGCTGCTCAGCTCGCCGGCCGGCGTGGCGTTCGTCGTCTGCCTGGGCCTGACCCTGCTCGCTGCCGCCTGGCTGCTCGAGGCGCTCGAGGAGGAGCTTCACGATGAGCGGGCTCGCCGCGCCTCCAGCCTGACCGACCTCGGTGTCTGGATCGGCGAGGGACCCACCGGATCCGAGGTCTCGGACTGGACGTGAGGCACCGGGTCTCCGTCATCGCCGCCACCTTGTCGATCGCCCTGGTGTCGGCGCCCGTTTCGTTGGCGGTGTTCGTGGCGAGCGCGACGACCAGCGCCAACCTCTCGACCGGCCACCTCGCACCGCCAACCGCACTCGACGCGACCGCAGCCGGCGGCGTCGTGACCCTCTCCTGGACGCCGACCGTCACTGCTGGCGCGTCCGGCTACGACGTGCTCCGCAGCTCGACCTCGGGCGGCGGCTATGCCGTGGTCTCGAGCGTCGGCCCGCGGTCGATGGCGACGACCACGGATGCGCCGGGCGGGGGTCCCTGGTACTACGTCCTGCAGACCACGCTCCACAGCTGGACCAGCGCACCTTCGAACGAGGCGTCGGTCCTGGTTGGCAGCAACCTCTCGACCGGCCTCGTGGACTGCGCCTCGAACGCCCCCGAGCTCTCGGGCTCCGGTCACAACGACGGCTACGAGACCGACGCGGCCAACGCGTGCGGGCTGGACGGCGCGGTCGCGACCGATGCCGGCAGCGGCACCGACAGCAACCTGACCTGTGCCGGTCCCGGCAAGGATCGCCATCGGTTCTGGGGCTATCCGTTCGGGCTGCCGGCCACCGTGAGCTCCATCGACGGCATCGAGGTCGACCTCGCCGCCGGACTCAACAATCAGGGCAGGACATCGATGCTGTGCGTCGAGCTGTCGTGGGATGGCGGCACGACCTGGACGGTGCCGCACTACGTGACGATGGCGGAGTCAAGCGTCACGAGCTACGCCTTGGGCGGGCCGGCCGTGACCTGGGGCCATGCGTGGGCGGTCGCGGAGCTCGATCCGGCAGCGTTCGTCATTCGGGTGACTGACGTGACCAACCACCCACGCAAAGACTTCCACCTCGACGCCGCGCAAGTTGAGGTCAGCTACACGCCGTAGGCCCCGGGATGGGTGGCAGTGCCCGCCGCTACGGCTCCGGCCACCCGGACGACGGGTCCCTTCGCGTGAGCGCTCCAGGCTCACCCTCGGCGCGTTGACACGTCGCGATCATCAGACATGGCCTCCGCGCCCGGCGACCTGTGGCCCGGCACCGGGTCTCCAGGATGTCGAGCCCACGGCAGTCTCTTCATCAGCACGCCGACGGACGTCCCAAGGATCATCCCGATGGCGAGGCCCGTGAGGTTGTCGATCACATCTATCGCCTGGCAGCCGCGATTCAGGGCCGGCACCAGAAGCTGCGTGGTCTCGATCACAAACGGGGCTGCCATTGCGGCCACTGCGAGGAGTGCCTTCCATCGTGATCCCGGCAGGAGCCCGATGGCAATCCCAAGGGGCACGAACAGGATGACGTTGAGGGCCCGGTCGCTGGGGCTCGTCAGATCGTCGAGCGAGATCATCGAGATGTTCGACATGTCGCAACGGCCTGGTCCGGTTGCCGACGGCTCGAATACGCCGTACAGCGGGGCCAGGGTCGCAAAGATGACGATGGCAGCACTGACGACGAGGAGCCACGCGACGATTTGGTATGTTCGGAGCACGCGAGACACGCGCACGGCGAGGATCACGCCAATGATGGCGAAGGCCAGGGTGCCGGGGACCAGCCACGGGAGCGCGTGCTGAATGGCGGCGTTCCTCCGATTGGCGTTGACCGTCGGTATGGCGATGGCGCTCTTGCGACCGTTCGCAGCCGCAGGCAGGCGACGAGGATACGGGCCCGAGCAAGCCTGAGCCCTGCCGGTGCGCCGTACATACGACAGCGGACGCCCGTCGCCGTCACGACACGGTTGGGTGTCGACTTGCCTGCTCGCGACAGCGCCCGCCGCTGGCTCCCGACCCGGGTCGCCGGCCGGTCCGAGGCCAAAACCCGGATTTATCGAATTGTTGCGCGGACGCACCGATAAGGTTCCTTGAGGGCCTTTAGGGGTGGCCCAAGGTACTAGGCATCGTAGTAGAGATGTCCTAGCCTTCGACTACGGGGAGCGAGTCAACGAGCAACTGACCTAGGCTGCGAACGGCATCTCGGGCGAAGGTCAGGCTGCGGTTTTCCCGTACCGACGGGCGTGCGGCCAGCACGCCGGGGGTGTGCACAAGCGGTTGAGGGGAGTAATTGACCGTTCGACGGTTTTTTCGCGCGGATCCAATCTCTCTTGGGCGGTCGGTTCCGACGCCGGCTGATCAGTCCATCGCAGCGGATGTCGGTTCCAGCATGTCGCAGACGGCCCTTCGTATCACGCGCGGGATCCGGGGGCGGTATCTGCTGGCGATCGATCTGGTCGGGATCGTGGTCGCCGCGTGCCTCGCGCTGGCGCTGCGCGTGGATCGTCTGAGCGCACCGCTGCATCTACCCGCATTCCCAATCGTCGTGCTCCTGCTGCTGTCAGTCCGGACCTTGGTCAACGTCAGGCTCGGCCTGTACAGCCGCCGCTGGCGATATGCAAGCGTGCCGGAGCTGGGTCGAACGGTCGGTGCCGCCGCGCTTGGCTCGGTGGCAGCGATTCCCGTGTTCTATGGCCCGTCTCTGGTCGTCACCGGTTCCTGGACCGTCGGGTTCCCTCGATCATTCTGGCCAATCGAGCTCCTGCTCAGCATCGCGATCCTGGGTGGCGTCCGATTCGGGATCCGGGCTGCCGCCGATGGTGTCGCCTCACAGGTCACTGCCCAGGTGAACCGCCGCTCTCCGACACTGTTGTACGGTGCCGGTGATGCAGGTGCCCTGATGGCCCGCTCCGCATCGCGGTACCCGAGCTCCGGGGTTCGACCGGTCGGCTTCCTTGATGATGACCCCGGGCAGGCAGGTGCGTTTGTGGCCGGGCTCCGCGTGTTCGGGGGTCTTGACGCAATGGCCCAGGCGGTCTCGGCACCGGCGCCAGCACGTTGTTGATCACGATGCCCAGCGCATCCGGCAAGGCCGTCCGTCGCGTGGTCGAAGCGGCCCTCGCGCTCAACCTGGAGGTTCGCACGGTCCCTCCGATCACCGATCTGCTGGACGGCACGGTCGATGCGCAACGGATCCGACGGGTTCGGGTCGAGGACCTGCTGCGGCGTCCGATCGTGACGGAGCATGCGGCCGGCGTCGAGGAGATCATCCGGGACCAGACGGTGATGGTCACGGGGGGCGGCGGGTCGATCGGATCCGAGCTGGCCCGACAGGTGTTCGCTGTTGGCCCTCGTCGCCTGGTGCTGGTTGACCGCGCCGAAAGCCCCTTGTACCTCATCGGCCGAGAGCTGGAGACGCAGCGCGCCCACGGGCGCGGGTCGGGCGAGATCCGGACCCACCTGGCAAACGTCGCCAGCAGCGCCGCGATGACCCGGCTGATCGCCGACGAGAAGCCGAGCGTCATCTTTCACGCGGCGGCTTACAAGCACGTGCCACTCATGGAACAGCATCCGGCCGACGCCGCCTACGTCAACGTTGGCGGGACGCTCGCGCTGCTCGGTGCGGCCGAGGCAAATAATGTGGACCGGTTCGTATTCGTTTCGACGGACAAGGCCGTGCGGCCCACCAGCGTCATGGGCGCGAGCAAGCGGATCGGCGAGATGCTCGTCGCCGACGCCGCACGACGTCTGGGCCGCCCATACGTCTCCGTGCGCTTTGGGAACGTTCTCGGATCGAACGGGAGCGTGGTGCCGATCTTCCAGGCGCAGCTCGCGAATGGCGAGCCTCTGACGATCACCGATCCGGAGATGACGCGGTTCTTCATGACCATTCCAGAGGCGGCGTGGCTGATCCTCGATGCCGCGGCGCTCGGTCGGGATGGTGATCTGTTCGTGCTCGACATGGGGCAGCCGGTCAAGGTCATGGACCTCGCGAGAGATCTCATTCGGCTGTCCGGCCGCGACCCGAGCACCCAGCCGATCGAGACGATCGGCCTGCGACCCGGCGAGAAGCTTCACGAGGAGCTGTTCTACGACGGCGAGGACGTGGAGCCGACCGAGAGTGCGAAGGTTCTGCGGGCCATCTCCGCGGGTCCGCCGGCGTCGATCCGCAGCGACGCGATGCGCCTCTTGGACCTCGCGTCCTACGCGGATGACGACCGCCTTCGTACGGCGATGATCAACTATGCGACCCTGCACAACGGTCGGCGCGCCGAGGCACGCTCTCTTGACAGATGGTCAGCCGCGGTGCCGTTCGCGATCGGCGACATGGAGGGGATCGCGACGACCGGGCCGTTTGCCTAGCGACCGCTTCCCTCGGGGTATCCATGGCGGTCACCAGTGCGACCGGGGAGGGCGCCCCAAGCGTCGCGCGCGTCGACCACCCGGCAGGGAGCTGCCTCGGCCGCCCTTCGCCTCCGGTGCCTGTGCGGCGAGCACCGTGAGGGTGAGCGGGCTGAAGATGCACGGGCTCGCCGCGACTCCGACCCCTGGGGTCCGAACGGTCCACCGAATGCGGGACCTTCCGCATTGACCTGAGCGTTGCCAGGACGCAACGTTCGCGTCAGGCGTGGTCCACGTGGCCTCGGCCTCGCGGAAAGGAAGGTTGCACCGGGATGCTCTTCGCGTTCCTCGGTTTGGCCGGGGTCGCCGTCGTTGCCGCGCTGCTGCTGTTCGCCGCCAGCACCTCGATCGGCCTGCTCATCGGCCTGTTCGCGATGGACGAGCGACCGGAGAACGAGCCGATGTCGCCCGCCATGGTCGGCCCGCGCTCAAGAGAGGCGCGTATCGGCTGACGGGTCTTCGAACGGTCTGCCGTCGCCGCCCTTCAAAGCGGTGGTGACCGTTCCGCCGACCCGGATCCGGGAGAACAAGCAGGCCCGGCGCGGCTCGCCCCGGAACTGCTTCAGCCTTCCCGATCAGCTGATCGTGTCGCCCGGGCGCCAGTCGTGGACCGTGGCCGACAGCCCACGCGCGCGGCATGCATCCGCCAGGGCGGTCGGCGTGCCCGCGAGGAGCGGGAACGTGCCCCAGTGCACGGGCAGCACCTCCTTCACGCCCAGCAGCTCGACGGCGATCGCGGCCGCCGGCGGGTCCATCGTGAAGTGGCCGCCGATCGAGAGCATCGCAGCATCGGGCTTGTACAGGTCCCGGATGTAGGCCATGTCGCCGAACACCGTCGTGTCGCCCGAGTGATACAGGCGATAGCCACTCTCGAGCTCGATCACGAACCCGATCGGCTCGCCGAAGTAGTGGACATCCGGGTCGCCCATGGTGTCGCCGGCGGAGTGCTGGGCAGGGACCATGGTGATCTTCAGCCCCTCGACCTCGACCGTCCCGCCCTTGTTCATGCCGATGACCTTCGCGTCATCACCCAGCTGGCTGATGAGGTACAGGCTCAGCTCGTGGATGCAGGGCATGGTCGGCCTGAGCCGGCGCGCGAGCGCGAGGGTGTCCGCGTCGAAGTGGTCGAAGTGCCCGTGCGTGATGAGCAGCACATCGCACGCGGCCTGATCGGCTTCCGCGCGCGGGCTGTTGGGGTTGCCGAACCAGGGATCGACCAGGACGGTCTTGCCGCCCGGGGTGACGATCTCGACGCCCCCGTGACCGAGCCACGTGATCGAGGTCTTGCCATCCAACGCCATCGGAGCCTCCCGCCGCCCGTATGACGGCCGTTCCAGCTGATCGAGACCGCCATTATCCGCCCGCCGGCCGCTACACTCCGGCCGTGCCCGCCGAGCAGATCGCCTCGAACCTCGCGCTGATCAACTGGACGGTGCTCGCGAGCCTCGCGGTGGGCGCGTTCGTGGTCGCCGTGCTCGTCCGCCTGCGCACGTCGGCCACGAAGGGCTACCTCGCGTTCACTGCGCTGTGCGCCGTCGGTTTCGGGGTGCTGGCCTACCTCTCGGATGTCGGCCTGCCCCCGGTCGCCGCCGGCTCCCCGATCAGCGCCAACGACACGTTCGACGTTCCGCGCCGAACGGCCCTGGTGCTGTTCGTCCTCCTGGCCACCGTCACCGTGATCGTGATCGCGCGCGGCGGCTCCGGGCGGCTGCCGCTCCTCGCCGGCGCCCTGACCGGTGTGGCCGTGATGGTTCTCGGTGCGCTTACCTGGGGAGTGGACGTGGCCACAACGGTGCCCCTCGCGGTCCAGCTGCTTGTGCTTGCCGCTGCGACGGGCGGCGTGTTCGCGGCGATGATCCTCGGCCACTGGTACCTGGTCACGCCGAAGCTGCCCGAGGAGCCGCTGGTGCTCGTGTCCCGTCGCCTGCTGTGGGTGGTCGCGATCCAGGTGGCGCTGTTCGTCGGCTGGGTCGGGTTCGGGATCGGGCCCGGCGCGAACGCCGCGGGCAGCGGGCCGTTCGGGGCGCTGGTGGGTCCCTGGGCGCTGTTCGTCTGGCTGCGCCTGATCGTCGGCCTGCTGTTCCCGCTCGTGATCTCGTGGGCGGCGCTGCAGACGGCGAGGACGCGATCGATGGAGTCGGCGACCGGGCTCCTGTACATCGACGTCGGCGCGATCGCCGCGGGCACGATCCTCGCGGCCGGGCTGTACTTCGGCGCCGGGCTGCTGGTGTGAGCGAGGCCGGCCCGATGCGCGAGAATCGGGCGATGGAGCCTTCGATCCGGGTGCGCGTCCGGCTGTTCGCGATGCAGCGCGAGGTGGCCGGGACGCGCGAGCTGTCGCTCGAGGTCCGGTCGCCGGCCACGGTCGACGATGCGTGGTCTGCGGCGGTGGCCCGGGTGCCGGCCCTCGCGGCCGGCAGAGCGTCGCTGCGGTTCGCCGTGAATGGAGCGTACGCGGATCCGGCGGCGCCCCTCTCGGACGGGGACGAGGTCGCCTGCATCCCGCCGGTGAGCGGCGGAGCGGACCGACCGAGGTGCCGCGGCAGACGAGCGTCGCCGCGTGCTCGAGATCCACGCGGAGCCGCTCCCCGATGAGCTCGCCACGGAGCTGACGGCGCGCCTCGCGACCGACCATGACGGGGCGGCCGTGGTCTTCATCGGTCGCACCCGGATCACACCCGGAACCCCGTCTCCCGGCCAGGAGGCGGAGGCAGCCCGCCACGCGGATCGGGCGGTGGAGGAGCTCGAGTACGAGGCGTTCGAGCCGATGGCGCTCGACGTCCTCGAGCAGATCGCGGACGAGATCGAGGCGCGGTTCGCGGTCCATCGCCTGGCCATCGTCCACCGGACCGGCGCCGTGCCGCTGGGCGAGGCGTCGGTGGTGGTCGTCGCTGCCTCGCCGCACCGGGACGCAGCGTTCGAGGCCGCCCGGTATGCGATCGACGAGACGAAGGCCCGGGCGCCGATCTGGAAGGCCGAGCACTTCGCGGACGGGCACGTCTGGATCGGCGAGCCGGCTCGGACCGCACCGATCGATCCCGATCGGACTGCAGCGATCGATCCCGACTAGGCTGCCGGGACGTCCATACTGGCGGCATGCAAGGGGAGGATGGCACGAGCGGCGCCCGGACCTCGGACGCCGAGGTGAGCCGACAGGCGGCAATCGGCGACGCGCTGACCCGCGACGAGCTCGCCATGCGCGAGGACCTGGCCGGCCTGCTGGACCGCGCCAACGCGCTCGCGGCGGCGTGGAGCGCCCGGGCCGCGGCCTCGACGACGATCGGCCGGGAGCGAGCGATCCTGCGCCTGTTCGGCATCACCGGTCTCGACCGTGCCGGACGGCCGCTGGCCGCCGAGGTCGTTGATCGGTACCTGGCCCCCGATCCGCGTCGGCTGGGTGGCGGGATCGCGCTGCCGTTCGCCATGGCCATGGCCGAGTACGACCTGCGGCCCCAGGAGCTCGCGCTCGAGGTCGCGGCGGGCAACGTGGACCTGGGCCTCGAGGCCGAGCTCCTGGCCGAACCTGATCGACGCGCGATCGCGGTGGCCGACGCAACCCAGCTTGCGCTGGTGGCGACCGAGCGCATCGACGCCAACCGAACAGCCCGGCGGGAGCTGATCGCGCTCCTCGGCGACCGCCCCGGACCGCTGGTGGGCATGGGGCTCGCGGCGCCGGCGATCGTCGATGCGCTGGACGAGGCGCGGGACGCGATCGAGGCCGGCGCCGGATTGCTGCGCGTGGATGTGCCGCCCGGTCGCGAGCTCGCGGAACGGATGGCGCGGCTGGGATCGCCCGTGGAGCGCTGGCGCGCCGCGCCCTCGTCACGCGGCGGGCTCGACGCTCACGATCCGGCCGGGCAGCCGATTCCCAGCGGCGCGCAGCGGGCGCTCGCCGTGCTGCGGCGGTACCTGGACGAGGCAGGGGCCCGGGGATCCGGCTACATCCGGCTGATGACTCGCACCCCGCCCCTGGCCGCACCCGACCAGGCCGTGGTGGCGGCGTTCGAGCGGGTTGACCTGGTGATCGGCGACCCGATGGGCGAGATCATCGCCGGCAGCGTCGATCCGGATCGCACGCTCACCGACCACGCCTTTGCCGCGCGGCTGCTGGCACGTGCCGGGACGCGGATGGTCGTTCCGGCAGGCCCGCTCGTGGTCGCCCAGGATCTCGAGGCCGGCATCCCGTCGGATGCTGCGACGCGGTCCGGACGAGCGCTGGTGCTGCAGCTCCTCGCGGCATCGATCGCGGTCCACGCCGGTCTCGCGACGCGCGACGTGCTCGTCGACGCGATCCCGCCCTGGATCGGGGACGAGGCCGACGCGCCGGCCCGCGCGATGGCCGAGGTGATGGTTCGCCGGGCGCTGCTGCCGGAGCATCCGCTCGCGTTCCTCGAGCCGTCGCTCGACGACGTCGCGGCGCGACGCTGGCACGCCCTGCTGGCGGTCGCCCTGCTCGACGCGCCGGGCGCCGCGGTGATCGTTCGCCGGCCCGGCGACGAGCCGGCCAATGCCGCGGATCGCACGGCCGCCACGTGTGCCGCTGCGACGACCGCGGCCGGCCTGTGGGCGTCCCGGTCGATGCCGGTCGTTCGCGGGCCGAGTGCCGTCCACCTCACGGCGGTCGTGCGGGCGGCGAACGCCACGCTCGATCTGCTCGAGCGGTCCGGGCTGGGCGCCCTCGTCGACCAGCCGCTCGGGCTTCCGGCCGATCGGCTGGGCGCGGACGCCGTGGCGGAGCGGACCGAGGCGTTCGACGTCCTTGTCCCGGGGTCCGCCTCGACACGCTAGTGCCACGCGGATGTGGTCGGCCAACCGGCCACGCATGGACCCCGGCCGACGAATGCGGTAGGGTCGGCTCGATGAGCGAGGGCGAGGTGCTGCGCTTCGAGCGCACGGGTCCGGACGGCGAGCTCGTCCTGCTGATCCTGGATCGCCCGGACGTCCTCAATGCGATCGACGATGCGCTGCTGGCTGCGCTGCACGCGGCGCTCGACGCGCTCGAGGCCACCCCGCCACGGGCGCGTGATCCTGACCGGTGCCGGCGACCGGGCGTTCTCCACGGGGATGGATCTCAAGGAGCGGGCGGGCTTCGACGACGATGCGCTGCGGGCGCAACGTGGCCGGATCGTCTCGCTCATCCGACGGCTGCACGAGCTGCCGATGGCGACGATCGCGGCGGTGGAGGGGTTCGCGATGGCCGGCGGCTTCGAGCTCGCGCTCGCGTGCGACCTGATCGTCGCCTCGTCGGAGGCGACCTTCGCGCTGCCCGAGGTCAGGGTCGGCATCTTCCCCGGGGGCGGCTCGACCCGGACCCTGACCTGGCTGGTGGGGCCGGCGCGGGCTCGCGACGTGATCCTCACCGGACGCCGCCTGACCGCCGGGGAGGCGGAGCGCTGGGGGATTGTCGCGCGCGTGGTGCCGCCGGGCGATGCGATGTCCGCCGCGACGGAGCTGGCGGCAACGATCGCCGAGGGCGCGCCGCTCGGGATCCGCCAGGCCAAGGCGGCCATCCGAGGCGCGCACCTTGCGCTGGCCGAGGGGCTCGAGGCCGAGAACGCGCTGTACGAGGTGGTCCTGACATCGGCCGATCGGCGCGAGGGGTTCGCCGCCTTCGCCGAGAAGCGCAAGCCACGGTTCCAGGGCCGTTGAGCGTGAGCGTCGGCCGATGGTCCTGATCCCGGAGTCGCCACGCAGCGGCTCGTTCGACGCGAACCGTGACGCCAACCTGGCGCTGGTCGCCGAGCTGCGCGAGCGGCTGGCCCAGGTCCGCGCCGGCGGCGGTGAGACAGCCGTCGCGCGCCACCGGTCGCGAGGCAAGCTGCTTGCACGCGAGCGGATCGACCTGCTGGTGGATCCCGGGTCGCCGTTCCTCGAGCTGTCGCCGCTTGCGGCCTGGGACATGTACGACGGTGGGGCGCCGTCGGCCGGCATCGTGACCGGCATCGGCGTGGTAGGCGGGCGCGAGGTGGCGATCGTCGCCAACGACGCGACCGTCAAGGGCGGCACCTACTTCCCGATGACGGTCAAGAAGCACCTGCGGCTCCAGGAGATCGCGGCCGAGAACCGGCTGCCATGCGTGTACCTCGTCGACAGCGGTGGCGCGTTCCTGCCGCTCCAGGCCGAGGTGTTCCCGGATCGCGAGCACTTCGGGCGGATCTTCTACAACCAGGCGAACCTGTCGGCGGCCGGCATCGCGCAGATTGCCGTCGTCATGGGGTCGTCCACCGCCGGTGGCGCGTACGTGCCGGCGATGAGCGACGAGACCGTGATCGTCCGGAACACCGGCACGATCTTCATCGGAGGCCCGCCGCTGGTGAAGGCGGCCACCGGCGAGGAGGTGACGGCCGAGGAGCTTGGCGGCGCCGACGTCCACACGCGCATCTCCGGGGTGGCCGACCACTTCGCCGACGACGATCCGCATGCGCTGGCCATCGCGCGCCGGATCCTGGCCAACGTGCCGGCCACCGGGAAGCGCCCGCCGTGGGACATCCTGCCGGCGCGCGACCCGCTCTACGACCCCGCCGACCTGTACGGCCTGATCCCGGGCGACCTGCGAACCTCGTTCGACATCCGCGACATCATCGCGCGCATCGTCGACGGGTCGGAGCTCGACGAGTTCAAGGCCCGCTACGGCACCACGCTGGTGACCGGGTTCGCGCGGATCATGGGCTACCCGGTCGGGATCGTCGCCAACAACGGGATCCTGTTCAGCGAGTCATCGCTCAAGGGCGCGCACTTCATCGAGCTGTGCGCGAAGCGCCGGATCCCGCTCGTGTTCCTCCAGAACATCACCGGGTTCATGGTCGGCCGCGAGTACGAGAACCGGGGCCTGGCACGCGACGGGGCCAAGATGGTGATGGCGGTCGCCAACGCACGAGTGCCGAAGCTCACGGTGATCGTCGGCGGCTCGTTCGGTGCCGGCAACTACGGGATGTGCGGCCGCGCCTACGGGCCGCGCCAGCTATGGATGTGGCCCAACGCCCGGATCAGCGTGATGGGTGGCCAGCAGGCCGCCGCCGTGCTGCTCCAGGTCCGGCTCGACGCGCTCGCGCGCGAGGGTCGCGACATGACCCACGCGGAGCGCGAGGCGTTCACCGCACCGACGCTCGAGGCCTACGAGCGCGAGGGATCGCCCTACCACTCCACCGCGCGGCTGTGGGACGACGGCATCATCGACCCGGTCGACACCCGGATGGTGCTTGGCCTCGGGCTGTCGGCTGCCCTCAATGCCCCGATCCCGGACACGTCGTTCGGCGTGTTCCGGATGTAGCGGGCGGCCCGGATGGCCGGCCTGGCGCCTGATCGAGAGGTCATCGCCGCCCCTCACCGGGGTGACCCGCCGTTCCGCTCGGTGCTGGTCGCCAACCGAGGCGAGATCGCGCTGCGGGTGATGCGCACCTGCGAGCGGCTGGGCATCCGGACCGTCGCGGTCTGCTCCGACGCGGACCGGGCATCGCTCCACGTGGCGACGGCGGACGCGGTGGTGCGGATCGGGCCCGGGCCGGCGTCCGAGAGCTACCTGCGGGGTGACGTGATCATCGAGGCGGCGCTCGCGACTGGGGCGGAGGCGATCCACCCGGGCTACGGGTTCCTGGCCGAGAACGCGGACTTCGCGGTCGCGGTCGAGGCCGCCGGGCTGACCTGGATCGGGCCGCCGCCGGACGCGATGCGGGCGCTGGGCGACAAGGCGGCCGCCAAGGCGCTGGCCGAGGCGAACGATGTGCCGGTGCTCCCCGGGTATCACGGTGAGGCCGCGTCGGATTCGGAGCTCGCGACCCGGGCGAAAGACATCGGGTACCCGCTGCTGGTCAAGGCCAGCGCGGGTGGGGGTGGCCGGGGGATGCGGATCGTGCGCGCCGAGCCCGAGCTCCGCGAGGCGCTGGCGGCAGCTCGACGCGAGGCCGCCGCCGCGTTCGGGGATGATCGCCTGCTCCTGGAGCGCTACGTCGAGCGACCGCGCCACGTCGAGGTCCAGATCCTGGGCGATGCGCATGGAGCGCTCGTCCACCTCGGCGAGCGCGAGTGCAGCATCCAGCGGCGCCACCAGAAGCTGATCGAAGAGTCGCCGTCACCTGCCGTGACGCGCGAGCTGCGAGCTGCGATGGGCGAGGCGGCGCTCCGGCTGGCTCGCGCGGCCGGGTACCGGAACGCCGGCACCGTGGAGTTCCTGCTCGACCCCTCGGGTGCATTCTTCTTCCTCGAGGTGAACGCCCGCCTCCAGGTGGAGCATCCGGTCACCGAGGCCGTGACGGGACTCGATCTGGTGGAGCAGCAGCTGCGGGTCGCGGCAGGCCGACCACTCGGGTTCGATCAGGGTGCGGTGCGCCTCGACGGCCATGCGATGGAGCTGCGCGTGGTGGCCGAGGACGTCGCCGCCGGGTTCCTGCCCTCGACCGGCGTGGTGACGGTGCGGGAGCTGCCGGTCAACGTCCGCGTCGACGCCGGGATCGCGGCGGGTGGTGTCGTGTCGCCCTACTACGACTCGCTGGTCGCCAAGCTCGTCGCGCACGGCCAGGATCGTGCCGACTGCATCGCGCAGCTCCGCGAGGCGCTGGATGCGACGGACATCCAGGGGGTTGCCACCGATGTCGAGCTGCTCGCGGCGGTGCTCGACGAGCCAGCCTTCGAGGCCGGCGCGCTGCACACGGGCTTCCTCGCCGAGCATCGGATCGTGGAGCGGCTGGCCGAGGTCCCGGACGAGGTGGTCGCGGCTGCCGCCGCCGCGAGGTCGCTGGCGCCGGCCCGGCCGCCGCCGACCCGACCGTCCTGCCGGCCGCCGCCGCGAACGGCGACCCCTGGCGGCTCTCGGTCCCCTGGCGCATCGGGCGCGTGGGTGAGCCGACCCGGTGGCGCATCGGCGGTCGGACCGTCGAGGCGCGCTCGACGCCCGGTGCGGGGCCATCGGAGGTGCGGGTCGGGGTGGGGGACCGAACGTTCGGGGTCCGGCTGCTCGGTGGCGCATTGGCGACCGGCTGGGCGTTGGAGGTCGACGGCGCGCCCGCGATGGTTCGTCCTGCCGGGCCGGGGCGCCCGGTGGACATCGTGACCTGGCTCGGCCGCCGGCACCGGCTCGTCCTCGCGTCACCTCCCTCGATCGGCGCGCTCACCGCCGAGATCGATGCCCCGGACGCGCTCGCGGCCCCGATGCCCGGTCGCGTTGCGAGGCTGCTGGTGGCCGTGGGCGATCATGTCGCTGCCAGCGCGCCGCTCGTCGTCCTCGAGGCGATGAAGATGGAGCACGTGATCGCAAGCGCCGCGCCGGGCCGCGTCGCCCACCTCCACGTCGCCGTGGGCGACCAGGTCGCTCGTGGCGCCCCGCTGGTCGATCTCGAGGGCGTCGAGGCTCCGGGTGACGGCGCACCGGTCGATCCCGACGGTGCGGAAGGAGGCTGACATGGCGTTGCCGGCACACGTCACGATCGTCGAGGTCGGTCCGCGAGACGGTCTCCAGAACGAGGCCGCCGAGATCGCCACCGACCTGAAGCTCGGCTTCATCGAGCGGCTCGCTGACGCCGGGCTGCCCGTGATCGAGGCGACGTCGTTCGTCCATCCACGTGCGGTCCCGCAGCTCGCGGATGCCGATGCCCTGTTTCCGGCCATCGGTCGTCGGCCAGGTGTCCGCTACCCGGTCCTCGTCCCGACCTCGCGGGGGCTGGAGCGAGCTGTCGCCGCCGGTGCCGACGAGATCGCGGTCGTGATCGGTGCCACCGACGCCTTCAACCGCGCCAACCTCAACCGCACCACGGACGACCGCCCTGGCCGACGCGGCCAGGGTCGTCGGTGATGCAGGCGCCCGGGGCATGCGAACGCGGGGCTACGTCTCGGTTGCCTTCGGCTGCCCGTACGCAGGCCGCGGTGGCGCCCGCCCGGACGGCACAGATCGCCGCCCGCCTGCTCGAGCTCGGCTGTGACGAGATCTCGCTCGGTGACACGATCGGTGCCGCGACCCCAGGTGACGTCGACGCGGTGCTGGACGCGGTGCTTCCGGTGGTCGGCGTCGAGCGGCTGGGCCTCCACGCGCATGACACCCGCGGCCAGGCGCTCGCGAACGTGTACGCCGCCCTGCAGCGCGGGCTGTCGGTCGTCGACAGCTCGGCGGGGGGCCTGGGCGGCTGCCCCTTTGCCGGTCCCGGTGCCGTCGGCAACCTCGCGACGGAGGACCTGGTCTACTTCCTCGACGGGCTCGGTATCGGGCACGGGGTCGATCTCGAGGGCGTGATCGCGGCCTCGGCGTTCATCGAACGGGCCGTGGGCCACGAGCTTCGCTCGCCGACATATCGGGCGGGCGGCCGGCCACGAACGCGTCCCGTGCCGGGAACCGATCAAGGGTGAGGCCGCGGGCCCCAGGGGCGGCGCTGGGTACCTTCGGGTGGTGGCCGGCCGGGCGCCGGGCGGCTAGCGTCCGGCGTCGTGGAGCATGACGGCGGGGGCCAGCCCGAAGGCCCGTTGCGATTCCTTCTCCAGCGCACGCCCGAGGTGGTGTTCGAGCCCGACTCGGTCGGCGAGGCACCGCTCGTGCGCTTTGTCGCGTATGCCCGCGAGCACCGCCTGTCGGGCTGGGTGCATCTGCGTGCCGAGCGGCTGACCGACCTGCTCAACACACACCACGAGCTGGAGCTGTCGGGCGCCGAGGTCGAGCATCTCGGTGACGGGCGCACCCTGGTGATCGATCGCGTGCAGATCGACGTCCGCGCGCTGGTCGCCGTCTCAGCCACCGGTCCCCGGGGCGATGCAGCCCTGCGTCATCGCACGCGGTCGCACCCGGTCGCGCTCGAGTGCGGCGACTACCTGATCGGAGGGCATCTGCACGCGGAGCCGGGCGTCGATCCCGTGCACAGCTTTCGGGAGCGCCCGGTCATGGTGCCGCTGACCGACGCCTGGATCGAGCACTGGTCGAACGGCCAGCGAACCCGCCACGCGATCGGCACGATCATCGCGAACCGGGACGCGGTCGACTGGGTTCGCCTGGTGACCGACGAGGAGCTCCTCGACGGCGTGATCCGCCCCCGGCCGGACACCCTGCCGGCCGAGGCATAGCGGACCGCACGAGCCGACCCGACGCTCGACGGCCCTATGAGGGCGAGCCGAACCAGGCACCCGCCTCTGACACGGCCACGATCCCGATCGGCAGGACGGTGAACGTCGCCCGCACCGGTGAGTCGCCGCTCATCGTCAGCCGCTGCCAGCCCTTGCCGTCGAATGATGCCCAGGCGGCCGCATGATCGGTGTCCCGGTAGGCGATGATCCGGGCGCCGTCGGCCGTCAGGCTGCCGTTCGGGTAGTTGCCGGCCCCTTCACCTGACTTCTGCACACCCAGCGGCGGATACCCCGTGACGCTCGACCAGCCGGCGCCATCAGCCGAGCGCCACCACAGGTCCCGGCCGGGGGTCATCGGAATGCTGCCGTCGGCCAGCAGGCCGTCGCGTGCCATGTAGATCGTGCCCACGGTCTCGGGCACCCCGGGTGTCGTTGACGGCAGCCGGGCCGACGTCCAGTGCTGCCCATCGACCGACCGGGGGATGCTCGCCCGCATGGTGCCGCCGCCGCCGGCGAGATTGGCGCCGCCGGCCAGGAGGAGCGCGTTGGGCGTGCCGAACACGGCCGGCGAGTCGGCCGCGTAGGAGGACGGCAGGGCGTCCTCGGGGAGCTCCGTCCAGGTGACACCGTCGGTCGACACGGCTCCCAGGAAGGCACGACTGCCGTAGGTCAACGCGAACAGCGTCCGGCCGTTCGCCCCGAACGATGGCACCTCGGCCGAGTCGAACGGTCCCGGATGCGGCGTCCAGCTCAGCCCGTCGGGCGACGTCCAGCTGCGCGTGGGCGGCGAGGCGCCGAAGCAGTCGACGAACGCGTCGCCCGGGTCGCACCCGTTCGAACCCGCCTGGGCGGTCAGCGCGGCCAGCCCGCCCGGGACGGCTGCGACCCCCAGGATCAACGTGTCCGGACCGAACACGGCAGGGTCGAGGGCGGTCCAGGTCGTCCCGTCGGTCGACACCCAGGCCGGGGTCCGCGCCGTGACGGCCGTGCCGGCGCCGGCGGAGTCCCCGATCTGCCGCCCGAGCGCCACGTAGCCTCCCGGCCAGTGCGTGATCGACGAGACCCAGCCCAGCGGGTCGTCGGGCGACAGCCGGCGCCAGGCGATGGACGACCACGCGGCGGTGTCCGACGGGATGACGTCGAGCGTGAAGCCGGGCAGCGCGATCGCGCCGGGCGAGGCGGCTGCCGAGGACGGGGGCGACGGCGAGGGCGCCGACGCGGGCGATGGCGACGGCGCCGGTGAGGCGAGCAGGGTGGGTCCGGGAGTCGATGGCGTGCCGGCTGATGCCTCGACGCTCGAGACGGCCGCCGGGGTCAGCGCCGCGGCGGACGGTGTCGGGGTGGGGCTGGATCCACAGCCGGCGACCGCCACGGCCAGCGCGGCGAGGACGAGGCTGGATCGACGAGGACGCAAGGTGCATTCCCCCAGGCCCGGACGACCTTCCGGGCGGGCCCGCGGACCGCGAGCGATCCACGATGGCGGCGCGGATCGCGACCCGTCAAGTGGTCAGATCGACGGATATGCCCGGCAGGCGGGCAAGCCCGAATGGCTCGCCTGCCTCGGTGACGCGGGCAGCCAGCGCGGCGGCGATCTCCGGTTCCAGCTCGGGCAGCGGATGCGACGCCACCAGCTCGTCGACCCGATCTCGCGCTCGTGCGAACGCATCCTGCCCACCGCTGTCGAGCCAGGCACGACGTGACTGCCGATCGATGACCCGCGACGGCAGGTACTGCTCGTCGCGGAACAGGCGCCGGGTCTCCTGGAGCTCGAGGAATCGCCCCTCCGGTCCGGCCGACTCGAAGAAGCCCGTGGCCAGGCTCTCGGTGGGCGTGCCCACGCCCCGGAGCAGCCGCTGGATCATCCCGATCGCCTCGGCGTCGATCACCAGCTTCTCGGGGCTCTGGGCGAGCAGGAAGTCGAGCATCCCGGCACCCGAGATCATGTCGATCCCGGCCAGGGCACCGACCAGCGCCGTCATCCCCGTCTCGAGCCCGGCCTGGGTGTCGATCACCTTGGCGTCTGTCGCGCCCAGGTAGGCGTGGGTCGGGAGGCCCAGCGAGTGCCCCACCGCCGCATATCCCGCGTCGATCATGGCAGTCTCGATCGCGCCCATCGGGGTCGATCCGGTGCGCATGTCCACGATCGTCGGCGCACCGCCCCACACGATCGGCGCCCCCGGCGCCGCAAGCTGGTGGAGAACCACCCCGGCCAGCGACTCGGCGGCGTGCTGGGTGATGGCCCCCACCAGCGTGACCGGCGCCGCGACGCCGGCCAGCGGCATCGAGATCAGCTCGACCGGCACGCCCGCGCGACCGAGGTCGATCACGTTGCGGCACGCGAACTCGGACCAGGTCAGGGGCGGCGATGGGCACACGTCGAACACGGCGCGCGGCCGGTCGGCCAGCGCCTCGCGACCTCCCGCATCGATCGCCAGCAGGTCGAGCATCACGCCCGACCCGCGAGGGGTGAACGCGCCCGTGACGATCGGCTTCGAGGAGGCGTGGAGCACCACGAACAGCCGGTACAGGTCGCCGATCTCGGTGGGGACGTCGTGGCACACGACGGCCGTGGACACGGCGTCGTACGCGGGCAGCGCGTCGGCGACGCGCGTCAGCCGGACGAGATCGGCCGCCTGCGACTGGCGGGTCTCGAGCGTCTCGGGATCGAGCACGGCCACGCCCGACGACCCGGGATCGAAGTGGACACGGCCCTGGCCGTAGTGGACGGCCGGGGCACCCGATCGATCGAACAGTTCGAATGACGCGTGCGCCGTGTCGAGCGCCGCCTGGATCATCGGCTCGGTGATCCGGACACGATCCCCATCCGCCGCGGCGCCGCCGTCGACCAGGATCCGGATCGCCTCGGGCTCCTCGACCTTGATCCCGGGCCGGTCGAGGAGCTCGATGGCCTCGTCGACGACGCGCCGGACGAGGGCGGGATCGAGCAGCTGGAAGGTGGGGCGCATGGTCAGGGCTCCACGTCGGATCGCGATCCGGGGCCGCTCGGCAGGGGCGCCGCGCCGTCCGGAAGGTGCGCCGCCACCATCCGGGCCAGCTCCGCATCCAGCGCAGGATCGAGCCGCTCGGGCTCGTGGTCCCGGAGCAGCGACCGCGCGTGCTCCAGCGCGTCCCGGTGCGGCTTGTCCGGGTCGGCCTCCCACTGGCTGTACGGGCGGCGGTCGAGGTAGCGCGCCTGCCACAGGTCGCGCATCGTGGCCCGGGTATGGGGCGCGGTGAGGTACTCGCCGCCGGGCCCGACCTCGGCGATCACGTCGAGCGCGAGCGAGGCGTCGTCCACGGGCACGCCGCGCAGCATCGCCTTCACGATGCCGTCGATCTCGGTGTCGAGCACGAGCTGCTCATAGGACCAGATCCGGCTGCCATGGAGCAGGCCGGCACCCAGGAGCATGTCCGAGCCCACGACCGAGGCCATGAACGCGGACAGCCCGTTCTCGAGCCCGGCCTGCCAGTCGCTGCGCTTGGCACCCGTGGCGTAGGCGCCCATCGACAGCGGCACGTCGTAGAGGTCGGCCAGCTGGTTGGTCACCGCGCCGAACAGGAAGTCCTCCGGGCCGCCGCCGGTGTAGGCACCCGAGCGCAGGTCCATCGCCGTCTGGGCGGCGGCGTAGTACACGGGTGCTCCTGGGTACGCGAGCTGCATCAGCGCCAGGGCGGAGATGACCTCGGCATTGCCGACGACGAGCGAGCCGCCGACCGTCGCCGGGCCGCTGAACGCGCACGAGGCCATGGTCATGAACCCGACCGGCACGCCGGCCTCGGCCGACACGAGGGCCGCCTCGATGGCCCCGCCGTCGTGCGCCAGCGGGCTGATCGTGCACTGCATGAGCGACAGCACCGGGCGCTCGCGAAGCGCGTCCCGGCCGCCGGCGATGGCCGCTGCCATCTGGACCGCCGTCATGGTCTCGCCGGGCGTGACGATGCTCTCGCTCTGGACATGCTTGGTGGAGTTGCGCCAGACGGCGAGCAGCTCCTCGAGCCCGCGGGTCTCGGGCGGCCGGTCCTGCGCGGACACGGCAACCCAATGGAACGCGATGGCGTCCAGGGCATCGGCGACGCGAGCGATGTCGGCCACGTCCGAGAGCGCGGAGCGCCGGACCTCGAGCGACCACGGGTCGAGCATCTCGATCCCGCAGCCGTCGGTTCCCAGGTAGACGTGGCGGCCGTCGAGCGGCAGGTCGCGGGCAGGATCCCGCGCGGCGAGCGGATAGACGGGCGGCGCGGTGTGCAGGGCGGCGTCGATGACGTCGCCGCTCACACGGACGACCGATGTCTCGCGGTCCACGGTCGCCCCGTGGGCCGCCCAGATGTCGAGCGCCTTCTGCGACGGGAACCTGACGCCGACCCGCTCGATGATCTCGAGCGTGGCCTCGTGTACGCGGCGAATCTCGGCCGGCGACAGGATCTCGAGGCGTGGGCCGTGAGCCGCCTCGGGCGACGCGGCGTTGGTGGTGACGGGCGGGGTGGTCGCGGACGTCATCGTCGGCCCCTCACGCCGTCGCCGCGTCGGCCACGCCCAGCAGCTGCCGGGCGAGCGCGACTGCGCCGATGGCATCCTCGCTGTAGCCGTCGGCCCCGATCTCGGTCGCCCATTGCTGGCTTGCCGGGGCGCCGCCGACCATCACCCTGACCCGAGGCCGGAGGCCGGCCGACGCGAGCGCCTCGACCACCGTTCGCTGCCCGGCCATGGTCGTGGTCAGCAGCGCGGACACGCCGACGATGTCGGCGTTGTGCTCCCGTGCCGCCTCGACGAACCGCTCCGGGGCCACGTCCACGCCCAGGTCGTGGACCTCGAACCCCGACGTGGACAGCATCATGCCAACGAGGTTCTTGCCGATCTCGTGGATGTCGCCCTTGACGGTGCCGATGACCACGCGCCCCGCGACAGCCCGGACCGTCGCCAGGCGCTGCATCTCGGGCTCGAGAACGTCCACGGCCTGCTGCATCGCTCGCGCGGCAAGCATCATGTCGGGCAGGAACAGCTCGCCGGCGCCGAATTGCTCGCCGACCCAGGACAGGCCGGGCACGAAGCCCTCCTCGATCGCATCGAGGGGCGCGACCCCGGCGGCGAGCGACTGCTCGGCCAGCTGGGTTGCGCGCGCCGGGTCGCCGTCGATGATCGCCTGGCGCATCGCGGGGAACAGGTCTTCGGTCATGGTGGGCTCCTTCGGTCCTGGGTTAGCGGGGTGGTCGAGTGGGGGATCGCGGCCTGCGATCGATTTGGGCGGTGAGCGGCTCACCGCGGCCTCGCGTCAGTGCGGTGACAACCCGGAGTTCGCGGACGCCCGCTTGAGGATCTCATCGATCGCTGCCGCGACCGCATCGGGCAGCGGGGGCGGCTTGTGGCCCGCGAGCAGCGCATCCACGCGAGCGGCCGCTCGCTCAACCATCGTCAGCGAGCCGTGCGTGCTCCACGCCCCGCGGCTCGCGCGTTCGATCAGCGTCGGGTACCAGCGTTCGCGGAAGTGGGCGAACGTGTGCGGCGTGTCGAGGAACGAGCCGTCGGGCCCGAGCTCGTCGATGAGGTCGCCCGTTCGTTCCACGGTCGAGACGGCCGCCTCGTGCAGCCGTTCACAGGCGTCCGCGGGCAGCCGATCATAGCGCGGCGAGCGCTCGTCGTTCGCTGGGCGAAGGTCGTGCGACGCGTCGCCGGCGCCGGCACGCCGATTCGGGGCGCGAATGATCACGGAGCCCTCCAGGCGGACTGGTTCCGTTCAGCGTCGCTGGCCGAACGGGGTCTGCGATAGGGCGGAAGGTCCCCAGCCATGGGTCCGACGGACCATCGGGTCCGCGGGGGTCGAACGGCGACACTGGACCAGATGCCTGACGTCATCGCGGGGCTCGAGCACCGTCCGCTCGTGCCCGGCCATGTGCTGCTCGACGACGCCGCCGACCTGGCGGTGGCCGTGCCTGCCTCGTGCCGGCGCACCGGACGCTGTCACGAATGCGTGGTCGAGGTCCGTGCGGGTGCGGACCAGCTCACGCCGCCCACCGAGGTCGAGCGATTCCTGGCCCCCGGCTTCCGCCTCGCGTGCCAGGCACGGATCGAGCGCGCCGAGGCCGACGTCGAGCTCGCGGTGCTCCGGCGCCGGCTCCGGATCCAGCTTGCTCCCGACACGACGGCAGGCGATCTCGATCCCGCGGTGCGCGCGATCGGGGGCCGCGTGACGGCCGACGACGGCACCGAACTGGGTCCCGTGCGAGGCGCCGTGCTGGGCGTGGCGATCGATGTCGGGACGACCACCGTGGTGCTCGAGCTGGTGGATCTCGAGACCGGCGGCGTGCTTGCGGTCGCGGCGTTCGAGAACCCGCAGCGGTTCGGTGGCAGCGACGTGATGACCCGCATCTCGTACGACGCCGAGCATCCGGGTGAGCTGCGCCAGGCGCTCCGTCGCGCCGTCAACCACGAGCTTCGGCGGCTGTGCGCGGAGCTCCGGCTCGATCGCCGTCAGCTGGTCGAGGCGTACCTGGTCGGCAACCCGACCATGCGCGACCTGGCGTTCGGGCTCGACGTGAGCCCGCTCGGGACGCTGCCCTATCGATCGATCACCGAGACGGCCGTGCGGGACGGTGCGGCCGCGTCCACCGTCGTGGTGCGCCGCGCCCACGAGCTCGGCCTGTTGACCCACCCGCAGGCGCGCGTGATCGGCGGACCGCTGATCGCGAGCCATGTCGGCGCCGATGCTGCGGCTGATCTCGTCGCGGTCGGCGCGCCCGACCACGACGGCTCGTACCTGCTGGTGGACATCGGCACCAACACCGAGGTCCTGGCTTCGGACGGGCGGCGCGTGATTGCCGCCTCCGGCCCGGCCGGTCCGGCATTCGAGGGGGGCGGCGTTCGCTATGGCATGCCGGGCGCGGTGGGTGCCATCGAGGCGGTCCGGATCCGCGAGGAGCAGTTCGACATCCGCATCATCGGTGGCGCGGCTCCCGAGGGGATCTGTGGATCGGGGCTGGTGGACCTGCTGGCCGAGCTCCGCCGGGCGAGGTGGATGACGACCCGCGGCGGCTTCACCCAGCACTGGGGCGAGATCCCGATCGTTCGCTCGCCGCACATCGGCCTGGATCGCGCCGACATCGGCCACCTGTCGGTGGCCAAGGCGGCAACCGCGGTCGGCCAGCGGATCCTGCTTCGCCGGCTCGGGCTGCGGGCGGCCGATCTCGAGCACGCGTACCTGGCGGGGGGCTTCGCCAACGCGCTCGACGTGGGATCCGCGGTCGAGATCGGGCTGCTGGTCCCGGTCGCCGAGGGCCGCGTCGTGCGGGCCGGAAACGCGGCCATCGCCGGCGCCCGGGCGCTGCTTCTGTCCCGCCGTCGCCGCGCCGGCCTGGAGCGGCTCATCGCCCGCATCGAGCACGCCGAGCTCGAGACCGCTCCCGACTTCTTCGAGCTGTTCACCGACGGCTGTCTGTTCGAGCCCATCGCTGCCTGAGGTTCATCGCCCATGTCGCTTCGTCATACGCTTGCCGAGACACCCGACTTCGCCGACGTGGTGGAGCTCGTGCCGTGGGCCGGGGAGCTCGACGATTCCCGCGGCGAGCGCTCGCTCCGGATGGCGGTCGATCTCGCGGGCGACCCGCGGATCACGGCGCTCTCGATCACCGACAACGCCGGCGGTCACGCACGGCTGAGCCCCGGGACGCCGGCGCAGCCGGTCGTCGCGCTGGGTCACGACGTGATCGTCCACGTCGCCTGCCGCGACCGTAACCGCAACGCGCTCCAGAGCCTGGGCTGGGACCTGCTCAGCCGCGGGCTCTCGACCGTCCTCGCGGTGACCGGCGACTACCCGGTCGAGGGCTACGAGGGGCTGTCCAAGCCGGTGTTCGACATCGACTCGGTCGGGCTGCTGGGGTTGTTCCGTGAGCTCGGCGAAGCGGTCGTGGCCCGGGCAGCCGACGACGGCGTGCCCGACCCGGAGACCCGGTCGTTCTTCCTCGGCTGCGCCGTGTCCAACGTGAAGCGCTTCGAGCGGGAGCTGCTCCCGCAATACCAGAAGCTGCGGCTCAAGGTCCGGAGCGGCGCGGGGTACGTGATCAGCCAGGTGGGCTACGACGCGCGCAAGCAGGACGAGCTGCTGCGGGTGATGCGCCGCGACGGCATCGGGATCCCGGCCATCGCCAACGCCTACGTGCTCAACCGCGGCGTGGCCCGCGCGTTCCACGCCGGGAAGGTTCCCGGGTGCGTGGTGACCGACGACCTGCTGGCGCTCGTCGAGCGTCGTGCGGCGTCTCCCGACAAGGGCCGCGGGTTCTTCCTCGAGCTGGCGGCCAGGCAGCTGGTCGTGGCGCGCGGCCTGGGCTATCGCGGCATCTACCTCTCCGGGCATCGCGACGCCGACGAGGTCGGACGGATCCTCGAGTTCGCGGACGCCTTCGGCCAGGACGACTGGCGAAGCCTGGTCCCGGATGTCTCGTTCCCGATCCCGGGCTCGTTCCATCTCTTCGAGTCGGACGGCGCCGGGCTCAACACGGACGAGCCGAGCCGCGCCCATGTCGCCTCGCTCGAGCCGGCGGCCAGGCGCCGTGCGCGACGCCGCGTGGCGCCGTTCTACAAGGCGAACCGCCGGCTGCACGACCGGATGTTCGAGCCCGGAACGCCCGGCTTCGGGACCATGGCCGGCATCTACCGGGGCATCGAGCGCGCCCACGTCGCGCGTCCGCTGCACGTGCTGGAGCAGGCGGTCAAGGTCCCGCTGTACGACTGCCGGGACTGCGGCGACTGCTCGCTGCCGGACATCGCCTACCTGTGCCCCGAGAGCCAGTGCGTCAAGAACCAGCGCAACGGGCCCTGCGGCGGCTCGCACGACGGCTGGTGCGAGGTGCCCGGCAGGCCATGCATCTGGGCCGAGGCGTATCGACGCCTCAAGCCATACGGAGAGGAGGCGTCGATGCTCGATCGGCCGCCCGTGATCCAGGACAGCGCCCTGCGTCGGACGAGCGCGTGGGCGAACACCTTCCTCGAGCGGGACCATTTCGCTCGGCGGCGCGAGGTGAAGGCATGAGACCGAACCGGCACGGCGCGTCGTTCCAGGTCATCGGCGAGAACATCCATGCCACCCGTGTCCTCAAGCGCACCGGGCGCCATGCGGTCGAGCTCGATGACGGCACGGTCGGGATCGCGTTCGAGACGGCCGACGGGACGCCCCGGGTGCTGCCGCTCCATCCGTCCCTCGAGGGCGGACGGGACCTCGCCGCCGGCCGGATCAAGCACGTCGCGAGCGCGATCCGCTGGGGGATGGACGACGGCCCGAACGCTGAGCTCGCGGCCGCCTACGTCCAGGTGCTCGCCGCCCGCCAGGAGGCGATGGGTGCCGACTGGCTGGACCTCAACGCCGACGAGGTCGCGGCGGACTCGGAGACCCGGACCCGGGCGATGTCCTGGCTCGTGACGAGCGTCGAGGCGACGGCCGGCGTGCCGGTCGCGATCGACTCCTCGGACGTGGCCGTGCTCGAGGCCGGGGTTGCCGCCGCCGTGCGATCCAGCGGGCACGTGCTTCTCAACTCGGCCTCGCTCGAACGGCCCGAGGTGCTCGACCTGGCCGCGTCGGGCGATTGCTCGGTCGTGATCGCCGCCAGCGGCCGGGGCGGGATGCCGGCGAACGCCGACGAGCGGGTTGCCAATGCCACGGCCATGATCGAAGCGGCGACGGCGCGGGGGATCCCGACCCGGCGGCTGTACGTCGATCCGCTGGTCCTGCCCGTCGGCGTCGATCCCGATGCGCCCGGACATGTGCTGGAGACGGCACGCCGGCTGCGGGCCGAGCTTGGCGACACGATCCACCTGACCGGTGGCCTGTCCAACGTCTCGTACGGGATGCCGGAGCGGCGCGTGCTCAACGACGTGTTCATCGACCTCGCGGTCGAGGCCGGCATCGACAGCGGGATCATCGATCCCGTTGCGTCCGATCTCGCGCGCGTGTTCTCGGCGGACCGCGAAGCACGCCCCTACCGCCTGGCGGCCGACCTGCTGCTGGGCAGGGACCCGTACGGTGGCGCGTACGTGGCGGCGTTCCGGGCCGGTGACCTGGCGCCGGTCGGCTGATGCCCGCCGGTCGCGCCGCTCGCAGAGTGCCTCAGGTCGTCGATGGCGCCATGGCTCGCACGCACCTCGTCGTCGTAGCTCATCGCCAGCGTCTCGCCGGGGCCAAGCACCAGCACGTCCTCGTTCCAGTCGCCGTCGACCAGCCGTCGCAGGAGCACGAGGCTGCCCTCGAGGCGCTCGAACCGCCAGCCCCGCCGCTCCGCCTGGTCGCGCGCGATCGACTCGGCGCGGGTCTCGTCGGCAACGCCCATCGAGATGAACGCCGCGCGGCGATAGCGGCTGCGCCAGGCGCCCATCACCTCCATCAGGTAGTCGGCGTTGTCCTCGCCGTAGCGCTCGACGTACGCGGCCCGCAGCGCGTCGAGCTGCTCGTCGGTGTCGGCGCCGGCACCCGGATCCGGTCGACCGCTCGATCCCGGGCCGGCCCCGGGCCCCGCGCCTGCGGGTTCGGTGCCGGCACGATCCCGCTCGAGCTGATCGTTGACGTACCAGTACGTGGGCTCATCGCCGTCCGTTGCCGATCGGTACCGCTCGCGGCCGCCCAGGAACAGCGTGATGCAGTCGTGCGCGCGCGGCAGCACCACGGGGATGTCGCGGGCCGCGAGGCCGGCCGTGGCCCCGCCGCACAGCCCGTAGCCGAGGACGACCGCGTCGTAGCCGGGCGGCGTGTCGTCGATCGCCGCCTGGAGGCGGGTGCGCAGGTCTGCCGGCTCCGCGTGCAGACCCCGGGGAAGCATCGTGACGTCGACCACGTGTGGCGAGCGAGCGGCGCACTGGTAGGCGGGGCGCGCGAGGATGTCGCACGTGATGAGCCGCAGCCGAAGCGCGCCCGTTCGAGCCGGAGAAGCCGACACATCGCCCATCGGGCCGGAATCCTAGCGACCGGCGAGGATCGGGTCGAGGTGGAGGCGCGACTCGAGCCCGAGGGACTCTCAGGCAGCGCTCAGCCGCAACAGGCATTCTTACCGCGATGTCCGCCCAGCGTCGCCAGCGTGCCATGCCTCCGGTACCCGACGACCGTCCCCGGTCCACGCGCGTCCGCGACGCCGACGGTGGCGATCGAACCACCCGGTGGATCGCGTTGATCGGGGTGCTCCTGGCGGTCGTGGCGCTGGTGCTCGTGGGCTGGTCGACGATCGGTCGAGGCAGTGACAGCTGCCAGGCGGCCGCCTGGGACACGACCCCGTCCGCGGGCGACCTGCCGCCCGGCTGGACGATCAGCGCGAGCCAGTACGACCCCGACCGCAAGTTCATGCGCTTCCTGGGCCCCGTTCCGGCCGACGCGAGCAGCCAGCCCACGATCGATGCCACGGTCACCTGCTTCGCGCAGGGTGCCGCCGACTCGGTGGCGCGCTCCAAGGACGCGATCGCGGCCACGGGCGAGACGGTCACCACCCGTGACGACCTCGGCGACCAGGCGTTCAGCGCGGTCGATCAGTCGGGCGCGACGCTGCTGCAGATGCGCCACGGCAGCCTGGTGGTGTACCTGGTCGGGGCGAGCGGGACCCAGGACGAGGTCGAGGTCGTCGCCTCCGCGTTCGACCGCGCGATGGGCGGCGATGGTGGCCAGCAGCCGGTGGGCACGCTGGACGTGTCGGTCCCGCCGGGCTCCGAGAGCGCCGGGCCATCCTCCTCGGACGAGGCCGGGGCCAGCGAGTCGCCCGTCGCCCCTGAGCTCGAGGCGCTCATCCCGCCATCGATCGGTGGCATCGAGCTCTCGATCTCGAGCGAGACCGGTGATGCGATCCTGTCCGACGATACCAACAGCCGCGCGATCATCGCCGCCCTGCGCGCCGCCGGCAAGGAGCCGGCCGACCTGCGGGTGGCCGACGGATACGGCTACGACGACACCAGCGGCACCGATCTCGAGATCACGGCGTTCGCCGTCGACGGCATGAAGACCAAGGCGCTCAAGGCCATGGTCATCAACTCCTGGCTGTCGGCCTCGGGGGCCGGGGTCACGACCGGCACGGCAACGATCGGAGGCGTCGAGGTGACGCGCATCGACCGTGGCGACGCAGGCGACGTGGACTACGTCCTGACGCGCAACGGCGTCGTGCTCGTGGTGACCACCAACGACGAGACCCTGGCCGCACAGGCACTCCAGGCGCTGCCCGCCCCGTAGGCTCCTCGGGCGCCCGCCGCGTGCATGCCGCCGCACGGATCGATTGCGACTTCCCAGGCCCGAATCGCGAGCGTATGCTGCCGTCACGGACGGCTCCGGACGCCGTCGATCGCGACCTGGAGGGCAGATGCGCGAGCAGCTCGTGGCCTGGGCAGGGGACTGCCGGGTTCGCGGCGAGGTCGAGCTCGAGGAGGGGCGGCTCAGCGACCAGATCAACCAGGGGGACCTGCTGACGTTCCACGCGGCGACGCTCGAGTCGCTCGACGATGGCCACGAGGTCGTGCTCGATGAGCTGGAGGTCGAGCGGCGGGAGCTGCACCTGGTCGAGGTCGAGGGGCGGCAGGGCGATCCGAGCCGTCGGCAGCGGACCATCGAGGAGCTGGTGGAGCTGGAGCTCGGACCGTTCCGCGTGACCGGCAGCCTGCATCGCTCGCCCAGCGCCCAGCCGCTTGCGGCGCTCACCCGGTGGAAGCGGTTCGTGCCGGTGACCGGCGCCGTGGTCCAGGTCGCCGGCCGCGGTGGCGATCCGCTGCGGATGGACGTCGTGCTCGTCAATCGCGAGCGTGTGGCCAGGTCGAAGCCGCTGTCCGCCATCCCGATCGAGCCGGAGCTGTCCTGGATGCCGTCGGACGCCAGCGCAACCGGGGGCGAGCCGGGTTCGGGAGGAACCGGGACCGAGGGCTAGACCGGGTCGCGCCTTCGGTTGACGCCACCGCCTTCGGTTGGCCCAGCCTGCTGCTGGCCTCGCGCAGGCATGTCGGCGGCACCGCAGGTCGGTCCCGGCGCCTCGTGCTGGCCCCTCCCGATGCAGGTCGGCGGCGCCGGCGAGCTGATACCGGCGCCGCGTCGTCGCGTCCGATCTTCGTTCTAGTTGAGCCGGATCACCGGGCACACGAACTTCCTGATGGCCGTATCGCTGATGCTGAGCAGGCCCTCCTTCTCGTACCAGTGAACCTGTGCGCTGCTGGTCAGCTGCACCGGCTTGGTATGCCAGGTCACCGGCAGCACCCTCCAGCGGCCACCCCGGAAGCCCGGCTGGCCGGGAGCGGCCTCGGCAACGTTGATCAGGTCGCCGCCCAGCACGTAGATCGGCTCGTAGGAGCTGTCCGGTGCGCGCGTGTGACTGAGATCGGTCGGGGTGACGACCGTGCGCCACCGGACGCCGTCCGCGTAGAACGCGAGCGACGGCGGGCCGTTGCCAGCCGAGGCGGCGCCCGCGGCGAGCGTGAGCAGCATGATCGCCGAGATGGCGCTGATGGCCAGACGCTTGAACATGGGTGTCCTCCAGGGGTTCGATCGTTGGGTCGATCGATGGGACCGCCCGGTCGGCTCCGGGTCGACGCGCAGCCTGGCGATCGCCCCGGACCGCCCGATGACGCCGGGTCACGAACCCGTCATCGTTGCCCGCCAGCCTTCGGGCGGCGATGATGACCCTCATGGCGACGGCGGCGGACACGGCTCCGATCCTGGTGGTGGATGACGATCCCAAGATCGTGACGCTCGTGCGCACCTATCTCGAGCGCGAGCGATACCCGGTGGTGACCGCCGGCGATGGACGGACCGCGTTGCGGCTCATCGAGCAGCGGGCACCTCGGCTGGTCGTGCTGGACCTGATGATCCCCGAGCTCGACGGGCTGGCCGTGATCCGGCACGCGCGGGAGCTGGGCGACGTCCCGATCCTGATCCTCAGCGCGCGAGGTGCCGTCGGCGACCG
Organism: uncultured Chloroflexia bacterium; assembly: GCA_963806265.1. Taxonomy (GTDB): domain Bacteria; phylum Chloroflexota; class Limnocylindria; order Limnocylindrales; family CSP1-4; genus CAIXZV01. The sequence goes on along the minus strand of CAWDXT010000037.1, from coordinate 4,958 downwards.
GATCCTCGGTCTGTCGGAGGGTGCCGACGACTACCTGCCGAAACCGTTCTCGCCGGCCGAGCTGGTCGTCCGCGTCCGGACGATCCTCCGGCGCACCGAGCGCAAGGGTCCCGTCCTGCCCGACGGGACGCGACTGGTGATCGGCAACCTCGAGCTCGACCCGGCGCGCCACGCCGTGACCGTCGGCGGGCAGGCCGTCACCTTGAGCACCCTGGAGCTGCGGCTGCTGACCGCGTTGCTCGACGCCGACGGCCGCGTCCTGACCAGGGACCAGCTGCTCGACTCGATCCACGGCGAGGGCGAGGGCGATGTGCTCGACCGGTCGATCGACCAGTACGTCCGGCGCCTGCGGGAGAAGCTGGGTGACGACGCCGCCGAGCCGCGCTACGTGGCCACGGTCCGGGGAGCCGGGTACCGGGCGGCCCAGCCGGTCGAGCGGACGGCGGATCACCGACCCGTGCGACGAGCGTGATGAGCGCAACGAGCGTCGAGCGATGAGGGCAGAGCCATGAGGTCGCCGCGCATCGGGATCTCGGGTCGGATCCTGGCCGCCTCGCTCGCGGTCGCGGGGATCACGCTGCTGATCGTGGCGATCGGCGTCCTGCGGGTGGGCGAGGACTCGTTCGAGGCGCTGATGGTCGCCGCCGGCGCGAGCACGGAGCACGCGCGCCAGATGTTCGACGACAGCGTGACGATCGTGTTCCTGGTCGCCGCGCTCGTGGCCGCCGTCGTCGCGGCGATGCTGGCCATGTTCCTGTCGCGTCGGCTCGCCCGGCCGATCGAGGATCTGGCCACGGCGGCCGGCCATATCGCCGATGGCGACCTGACCGCGCGGGTGGAGGAGCAGGGTCCGGAGGAGCTGCGCGCCCTCGCCGCCTCATACAACACGATGGCCATCCGCCTCGCGGAGCAGGAGGCGATCCGGCGCGAGTTCATCGTCAACGCCTCGCACGAGCTGCGCACGCCGCTCACCAACCTGCAGGGCTACCTGGAGGCGCTGCGGGACGGCGTGCTGCCGTCGGACCCGGCCATGTTCGACTCGCTGCGCGAGGAGGTGGACCGCCTGTCCCGGCTGGCCGCTTCGCTCGACGTCCTGGCCGGGGCGGGGGAGCAGCCCGGAGCGCCCGAGGACGTCGACGTCAGCGTGCTGGTACGGAACGCGGCCGAGCTGGTCAGCCCCGCCCTCACCCGGCGCTCGATCACGCTCACCATCGACGTCGCGCCGGGGATCCACGCCCGGCTCCGCGCCGACCAGCTGACGCAGGTCCTTTCGAACCTGCTCCAGAACGCGGTCCGCTACACCCCCGAGGGAGGTCAGGTCCGTGTTTCGGCCGTTCGTGCCGAGGACGGCCTCAGCATCCGGGTCGCCAACACCGGCCCGGGCATCCCGCCCGACGACCTGCCGCTCGTGTGGGAGCGCTTCTACCGGGTGGAGAAGTCGCGGGACCGCGAGCGCGGTGGGGCCGGCATCGGCCTGGCGATCGTGCGCCAGCTGGTCGAGTCGGCGGGTGGCCGCGTGGGGGTGACGTCCGACGGCGGCTGGACCGAGTTCTCGGTGATGCTCCCCGCCTGACCTCGCGCCGGTGCCGGAGCGTGTCGCCTGGTCGCGCACCCGCGCACGCCCGTTCGGCCCGGCGGCGGCCGCAGCTCTGCCAACCAGTCGAGGGACGGGTAAGGGCCGCGGCCACCGGGCCCTGGCGCCTTCCAGCCGCCGCCCACACCGCGTGGTTGCTGTCGGAAGTCGTGGTTGGCGAATGGCTGACACGAAACGGCCACCCGAGGTGACCGTGACTCGTGACCGCTACTCGACTGGGGACTATCTGGCCGCAGCAGGCGGCGAGGACCCCGGGCGCCGGGCGCCGCACCGGGCCCCGGGCGCCGTGGCCGCGAACCGGCGCCGAGCCGACACCCGGGCGCTGAGCCGGCCCGGGAGTGCGGCGAGGACTCCGGGAGCGATGGGCTCGGGCGTCTCGACGCGGACGCGACCGCCCGCCGCCTGGACCGCCCGCCGCCGGGACTGCCCGCCGCCGGGACCGCCCGCCTAGAATCGGCGGCATTCCACGTTGCTCTTCGGAGGCCTGCCATGAACAGCCACTCGATCACCATGCTCGGTGCCGGCTTCATCGGCGACTTCTACACCAGCACGCTCCATGGCCCGCGGGGCCGGGACCGGGTCCGGGTCGTGTACTCACGCAGCGAGGAGCGCGGCCGGGAGTTCGGTCAGCGCTGGGGCATCACGGAGGTCACGACCGATCTCGAGGCCGCGATCCGGCACCCCGACACAGACCTCGTGATCGTCGCCCTCCCCAACCACCTCCACGAGGAGGCGGTCACCGCCGTGGCGGCAGCCGGCAAGCCAGTGCTGTGCACGAAGCCGCTGGGTCGGAACGCGGAGGAGGCCCGGCGCATGCTCGAGGCCGTGGAGCGCGCCGGGGTGTTCGCGGGATACCTCGAGGACCTGTGCTATACGCCCAAGACGCTCAAGGCGATCGCCTCGGTCGACGCCGGGGCGGTGGGCGACGTCACCTGGGTACGCTCGCGTGAGACGCACCCGGGACCGCACAGCGCGTGGTTCTGGGACGGCCGGCTGACCGGTGGCGGCGCGATCATCGACATGGGCTGCCACTGCGTCGAGATCATCCGCAGCTTCGTGGGCAAGGGGAACCGGCCGGTCGAGGTGATGTGCACCACCGACACGCTGGTCCACCCGATCGAGGACGAGGACAACGCGATCGCGCTGATCCGGTTCGAGTCGGGCGCGATCGGTCAGCTCGAGGTGAGCTGGACGTTCCGTGGCGGCATGGATCTGCGCGACGAGGTGGCGGGCACGCACGGCACGATCTGGCTCAACCACTTCCTGCGCACGGGCTACGAGATGTTCACGACCGGCGGCAGCGGCGGCTACGTCGCCGAGAAGGCCGAGACCGCCGCCGGCTGGCTGTTCCCGGTCGGGGACGAGGCGGCCGAGCTGGGCTACATCGACATGTTCCGGGACCAGCTTGATGCGCTGGACGGCGGGACCGCCCCACGCGAGACGTTCTACGACGGCTACGTGGTGAACGCCGTCATGGACGCTGCCTATCGGTCTGCGAGGAGCCGGGCCTGGGAGCCGGTCGAGCTGTTCGAATGGCGGGGAGGCTCGACGCCGCGCATCCAGTCGACGCCGGAGCGGCTCGACGGCCAGGTCGTGATCAAGCGCGAGCTGTTGCCTGACGGTCGCGAGAAGCTGATCGTCAAGGACCCGGCGACGGGCGACTTCACGGAGCGCGTGGTCGCCGCCGGCTGACGACGCGGGCCTTCCCCGGCGAGGGACGGACCAGGCCGGACGAAACGAAGCCGGACGAGCGGCGAGGGACGAAAACGAAGCCGGACGAGCGGCGAGGGACGAAGGTCGGTCCTCGGTACCCTATCCCGAGGCGGCGAGCACGACGTCCGGCATGCCCGCTGGCGTCCCGGCTCCGGCCCAGCGGGCCAACGTCTCGCGGGCGAACAGCTGATCCAGCACCATCGACGAGGCCCCGATGACGCCGGCCAGGCTGCCAAGCGACGAGGCCCGGACCTGGAGGTCGCGCGTCGCGAGGGGCAGCGATCGCCGGTAGACGGTCTCACGAATGGCGGCGAGCAACAGGTCGCCGCTGCGCGCCACGCCGCCCGCGACCACGATCAGCGACGGGTTGAACATGTTCACGGCGGTCGCCAGCATCGCGCCCACCCGGCGCCCTGCCTGCTGGATCAGAGCGAGTGCCACCGGGTCACCGAACCCGGCCGCCCAGGTCACGTCCGCTGCGGTCACCCGGCCCTGCTCGTCGAGCACGGATCGGAGCCGCGTGCTGCGGCCGGCACGTGCCGCCGCCTCCCCGTCGCGCGCGATCGCCGCGCCACCCGCCAGGGCCTCCAGGCAGCCGACGTTGCCGCACCGGCAGACGATCGAGGGGTCGTCCACGACCTGGACATGCCCAACGTCCCCGGCGGCGCCGCGGGCGCCGCGATGGAGCCGCCCGCCTGCGATGATGCCGGCCCCGATGCCCGTGCCCACCTTGATCACGACGACGTCGTCGTGGCCGACCGCGATGCCGGCTCGCCACTCGCCGAGCGCGAGCACGTTGACGTCGTTGTCGACCCACACCGGCGCCTGGTACCGACCGGCGAACCGCTCGCGGACCGGAAAGCCGTCCCAGCCGGGCATGATCGGCGGCGAGATCGGCCGCCCGGTCCGAAACTCCACCGGACCGGGCACGCCGACGCCGATGCCCCAGGTGCGTCCCGGCAGCCCTCGGACGCCGCCCAGCAGCTGGTCGAACAGCACCTCGACCCGGTCGAGGATGGGCTCCGGCCCGGCGCCGATGTCGGCCGGCTCGTCGATGTGGCCCAGCACGCGCCCGTCGAGGCTGGTCACCGCCACGTCGATCCCGGTCGCACCCAGGTCGGCCACCAGGACGTGGCCGGCGTCGGCGCGGAACGCGAGTCGGCGCGGTGGGCGGCCGCCGGTGCTGACGCCGCGCCCCCGCTCGCTCACAAGATCGCGGTCGATCAGCTCGCCAACGCGCTGCGCGACCACGGCCCGGCTCAGCCCCGTGCGCGTGGCCAGCTCGCCCCGTGACGTGGACCGCCCGAGGCGGATCTCGTCGAGGACCGTGACCAGGGCGTCGAGCGACTCGTCGGGCAGCGGGCCGAGGCGGCCCGCCGCCGGCGCGCGACCGGTTTGCACGACCGCCGGCCGTGTCCCGTCGACCGCCGGTTCGGGAGCCCTCGATCCGGTTTCCATGAAGCGCATCATGGCCCGCTCGGGTCCTGGCGTCCAGCCACTTTTGCGGTTGACATGCCGAAGTACCATCATTCATACGCGGAAGCGCGATGGGACCCGAATTCGCGGAGCGCCCGTTCAAGGTCTGAGTCGCGTGTGGCGGGAGCTGGCATCTCTCATCGCCGGCGGAGCGCTCCGGGGCACCGGTTGGTCA
>CAWDXT010000036.1:0-31337 GCA_963806265.1 uncultured Chloroflexia bacterium | reverse complement strand
CATTCGTCGCGTGGATGTCCGGATCCGGCTCCGCTACGATCATCGGCGGGCCGAAGTGGCGGAATGGCAGACGCGACGGTCTCAAACACCGTTGAGGGCAACCTCGTGTGGGTTCGAGTCCCACCTTCGGTACCACGGTTGGCACCCGGCGGCCGCCTTGACGGAACGGCCCGTGACGTCGAGCTCGTGCTCACGGCCGGTCGAGCTCCGTGGCCTCGCCTGTTCAGACGTCGCCGTGCAGGCGCGATCCGTGGCCGACCGCCGGAGCAAGACGGAGCGCGGATGCTCGAACACGCCGCTGCCACCATTCGAGGACGCCCGATCGATGGACGAGAACCAGCCGGTGACCGAGATCCCCGCTCCAGCCGGCGGTCGACGGGCGGCGCTGATGCGTCTGGCCCGGTGACTGCTGCAACAAGTGCACCCGGCGGTCCTCGAGGCCGCCTGAGCCGAGGCGGGCGGCGCCGACTCGGATTGGGTATGGTCGCAATGTTCGGGTGAGTCCCGTCCAAGACGCGCCGTCCGAGCTCTCGTCCGAGACGGGCGGAGCGGCCTTGGCGAGAGGCGACAGGGGCAGGATCGTGGTGGCACGATGACGGGGACCGCACCATGGTCGCTGCGTTGTGCCCGCGGAGGCCAGCGATGGTGCCGGTCGAGCCGCAGCTTTGGGGAGGAACCAGCGATGGTTGATGTCCGATCAGTCGTTCGCCGCGGAGCGGCCCTCGGGGCCGCGCTGTGTGTGCTGGGCGCTGTGGCGGTCTGTCCGGTCGCGGCCGCCAGCGAGCCCCGGTGTCATGTCGTCGACCTCGACGCCGGTGCCTCATTCAAGGCACTCCAGGCAGCCGTCAACGCGGCGACGGCCGGTGACACGCTGCGCGTCCAGGGGACGTGTGTCGGGAGCACGGTGATCGCCAAGGACCTCGCGTTCGTCGGCAAGTCCAACCGTGGCCTCGGCCCTGCCACGCTCGACGGTGGTCACGCGGGCCGCGTGCTGCGGATCGAAACCGGCGTGACCGTCATGATCACGGGTCTCACGATCACGAACGGGGCTGCCGCGGAAGGTGCCGGCATCCTTAACCTCGGCCGCCTGACGCTCACCACGTCACGGGTGACCGGTAACGTGGCCACCGGCAGTGGCGGTGGGATCGCGAGCGGACTTCGCGATCTACCGCTGCCGCGCCCGACAATCGCGCTGATCGACTCGCTTGTTGCCGACAACGTCGCCGGTAGCGACGGCGGCGGCATCGACAACTCGAGCGGCGAGCTGACGACGCAGCACACCACGATCGAAGGCAACTCGGCGCAGCGAGGCGGCGGTCTGGCTACGGGCTACGACGGCGGCCAGGCGACCCTGAACTCCGGCACGATTGTGCGGAACAACAGGGCATCCGATGCAGGTGGGGTCCTCGTTGACCATTTCGGGCACATGTGGCTGTACGGCGACAGTGAGATCAGGGGGAATACCGCGGTCGACGGCGGCGGGGCCAGCTGCCCGGACTGCGGCATCCTGTCGCTCAACGACCAGAGCTCGATCCACGACAACGTCGCGACCAGGTACGGCGGCGGTGTGACGCTGGGTGGCCCAGGGATCTACCTCGAGCTTCACGATCAGAGCACCGTCCACGACAACACTGCCGCCATGGGTGGTGGTATCTGGCTCAGTCCCATCTCCGGAGCCTGCTTTGTCTCAACAGCCATCTATGACAACGTGCCGGACGACTGCGCAGGAGGGTTTGGTGAGTGAGCCAGCAGGCGCGGGAGCGGTGCCCGGAGGTTCGAAAGAGCCTCATCCAGTAGGCACCCGATAGGCAGCGCCGTCCATGCGTCTTCGCGCCCCGGCTCGGCACGGCCCCTGACCGATTGGCGAGGCCCTCGGCCGGCGGGAACGCCCCGGCGACGCGGGCTACGCTGGCCACGCTGTCCTCGCCTGACGTCGCACTCTCGCCATGGTGGCCGTCGCCGGCCACGACCGACATGACGCGGGTCCGCGAATCTGGGCGATCTTGGCTGCTACGGCGCATCCGTCAGCCAAGGCGGAGGGCGGATACTCGAACACGCCGCTGCCACCATTCGAGGACGCCCGATCGATGGACGAGAACCAGCCGGTGACCGAGATCCCCGCTCCAGCCGGCGGTCGACGGGCGGCGCTGACGCGTCTGGCCAGGTGGCTGCGGGTCGAGGACGTGGTGCTGGCCGCGGTGGGCCTGTTCGGATTGCCGTTGCTCGGCCGGCTGCTGGGGCTCGGCGCCTCTGAACCAGCCAGCCTTCCCGACTCACCCACACCGCTCACCGGTGTGTTCGGGCTGATCGCCGTCGCGGGGGTGCTCGCCTGCCTCAGCACGCGCGGTGCTGGCGAGCCCGCGCCCTTCGGCGATGGGCAACTGACGTTCGAGGGCTGGGCGCGCTTCCCGCTGCTGGCCGGGGTGGGGATCGTGGCGACCGAGACGCTGCCGGGGATCGGGCTCGACGGCGGTCCGATCCTGGGGATCACGCTCCTGGTCGTGACCATCAGTGTGCTCGGCTACCGGTGGCTGCCGGTCGCGCCGATCGCGCTGCGTCGCACGCTGGTGATGCCCATGGCGTTGCTGGCGACGGGCGCGTTCGACCAGATGATGGGCAGTGGTCTGTCCGGGGCGACGCTGGATCTGCTCACCGGGCAGGCACCACCGGAGGCAAGCGTGTTCCTGCCGCTCATGCTGGGCATGGTGGCGACACTGTATATGGCGCTGATCGCGGCCCCTCGGGCGATCGCCGATCCGGGCGCGACGTGGCCGACGTGGCTGATCCGGTTCCTGTTCCTGCTCGCTGCGCTGGTGATGGGCAATCTCGTGTTCGGGGCCGTGTGACGCTGACCCCGGCTCAGCACCGCGCCTGACCGATGGGCTGGGGAGGCGCCCGCCGCTGACCGGTGCGGCACCGCACCCTCCCGCCAGTCGATCGGGCGCAGCGATAGCGCGGCCTACATCGGCGGTTCACGACCGCTCCCCCGCTCGCGCGCCCCTACCGCTGCGAAGGCTGACGATCGAACAGGCGAAGAACGGCGACGATGAGCATCTCGATCAGCGTCCAGGCGATCAACGCCACGATGGCGGCAATATCGAGCACGGAGCCGCGGTCTCCGGTGATCTGGTCGAGCTGGAACATGTTCCGGAACGGGTCCACGAAGGGGTCCGTGATGGTCAGGATCGCGGACACGATCTCGTTGTCCGGATTGGCGATCAGGAGCAGCAGCACGATCCGGAGCAGGATCAGGGCCTGGAGGATGCCGAACAGGAGGGTGACGATCCTGATCAGCGTCCGGGGCCAGGTCCGCCGCCGGGCGGCCGGAGGCGGCGCCGCCGGCCGGGCTGCGGCCGCAGCGCCGACGGGGGCGGGGGCGGCCGGCGGCTGGACAGCGCGACCCGGCGGGGGCGGGGACGGCGGCTGCGACAACGTCCCCGGCGCGGCGCCCGCGTTCACCGGGCCACCGGATCCTGTTCCGGGCTGCGCCTGCGGCGCGCCGTACGGGTCTGCACCCGGTTGGCCGGTTGGCTCGGACATCGGCGGCGTGGCATCGCCCGCGGTGGGCTCACCCTCGCCAGGTCGGTTCGCGTCGGTCATGGCGCCCTCCCGGTCCTGCTGGTGCGCGCCCCTCGGGGACGAGGTCGGGGCGATTGGTTGACGACAGTGGCCCGCGAAGCCGGCGTCGGCATCGGATCCCGGGCTCCCCCGATCGTACCGGCCGTGTCGACCAGCACGCCGGCCCGAAGCGGCAAGACGATCGCAGACGGCTGACCTGACGAGGCTCGACCCCATCCCGTAGGCTCGGGACCGGACGCAGATGTCGTCCGGGGCCGGCTCGCCCACCCGGAGCCGGAGAGGAGCCCAGCGAAGCCATGACGGACGTGCCCGAGGGCATCGAGATCGAGAACGTGTTCCTGGTCGAGGTGGCATACACGCCGGACGCTCCGGCGCGCCGGCCCGCGCTGCGGCCGCGACACCTCACCCGGATCGCCCGCCTGATGCGAGAGGGGCGCGTGATCGAGGCCGGCGGCTGCGCTGACTTCAGCAAGGCGGTGCTCATCGTCCGCGCTCCAAGCGAGGAGGCCGCGGTGCACCTGATCGAGGAGGACGTGTACTCGACCGGCGGTGTCTGGCAGTCGCCCAAGGCCGTGGGCTACGGACGGGTGGTACCCGCAGGCGAAGCGTGATGCGGTCGGTCGCGCTCGCCCGGGCAGGGCAGGACCGGCTCCCGCGGTAGACTCCTCGGACCGCCTGCCACCTCCACGGAGTCACGATGAGCTTCCTCACCCGCGTCCTCGGCCTCGATGCCCCGGCATCGCCCGGACTGCCCGTTGATCCCGACGCGCCGCTGCCTGCCGCCAACGTGGGCGAGACCGAGAGCGTGCACAAGATCGCCGCCAGGCTGACGGACCTGCCCCCGGCTCGGGCGCGGTATATCGCGGCCTTCGCGTACCTCCTGGGCCGCGCCGCCAATGCGAACCTGGCCGTGTCCGACGCGGAGGCCGAGGTCATGCAGCGCCTGATCATCCAGGTCGGTGAGGTGGACGCCGAGACGGCCGGCATGGTCGTCGACCTGGCTCGGCTGCGTGTCGATCGCTACGGCGCCACCGAGGACTACCTGGTGAGCCGGGAGTTCAAGGCGATCTCGACCATGCAGGAGCGCGAGCGCCTGCTCCGCTGCTGCTTCGTGGTGATGGCCGCCGACGACGAGGTCGATGCGAACGAGTCGTGGCTCGCCAACCGGCTGGCCGAGGAGCTGGACATCGAACGCCTCGACCTCAACCGGATCCGCGACGAGTTCCACGACCAGCTGTCGGGCGTGCGCGAGGTTCGCAAGCTCGCGGCAAGCTGAGAGCCCGCCTCAGGCCGGCTGAGGGCTCGCCTCAGGACGGCTGAGGGCCCTGCCAGCTGCCCCGGAGATCGAGCAGGACCAGGATCGTGAACGTCCTCGCCTCGATCGGCGTGGCCAGCATCTCGATCTCGCCGGAGAGGACGTCCCCGGTGACGAACCAGCGCGTCTCGAGCGTCCCGCCAGGCTGCCCGACGTACGACAGGCCGCCCCGGAAGTCGACGCCGAGGGCTCGGAGCTCGGTCGCCACGCCCGACGCGAGCCGGAAGTAGCGGGTCCGGTCGCCGGCCTCCTCGCGACAGGTGAACACCCAGCCGGCATGATCGTGCGCCTCGACCCGGCCGCCGAGGGTGACCGAGCGGTCGCGTGTCATCGGAACCCGATCCAGCTCGCACCGGTTCGGCTCGGCCCAGTCCACGAACAAGCCGGCCACCCGGAGATGCTCGAGGGCCAGGTCGCTGGCGCTCGGCCCGGTCGCCTCGGGCGCAGCAGGTGCCGGAGTGTGGGTCACCGTGGGAGCCACGGTCGGCGTGGTGGCCGGGACCGGTGACGGCGATGCCGACGGCGGCGCGGTGGCCCCCCGATACACGAGCGGGATGCCGACCAGGATGAGCGCCGTCAGGATCACCAGCAGGCCGGCCCGTGCAGGGCCAGACGATCCGATCGCTTCGCGCTCGAGATGGGCGGCCTGCCATTGGGTGCGGTCATCGCTGACGACCGATCTGGCGACCGGGCCGTCAGCCGAGCTGGAGCTCGATGACGCCCTCCCCGACCCGCCGCCGAACCTCGGCCAGCAGCTCGGTGTCGTAGGCGACTCCGACGCGCAGCTGCATGGGCCGCGCGGCACCACCCGGCCCTGGCACGTGCACGACGACGGGCGTGGCGCCGGGACGCTCTCGCAGAACCGTGCGGAATGTCTGCATCGCGGACACGACCCGTTCGGTGCCCGCCTCACGTGCAAACCGGACGTTGAGCACCGCGTCGGGCGCTGCGTCGAGCGGGGCGCTTGGCGCCTCGGCGGCCGCCGCCGCGCGCCGGCGCTGCTCATCGGGGAGCGGTGGCTCCTCCGGGTCCGGGCCTCCATCGCGGGTAGACGCCGAGACGAGGTCGGGTGGCTCGACATAGGCGGACATGGGCTCGGCCGGGGCGACCCTCGGCAGCGTCGCGGACTCCGTGCCGCCGCCGGACGCCATGGCCCGGCCGTCCGCGGCCTGTGTTCGCGTCACGACATCGCCGCCGGATGGCGTGGACGTGCCGTCAGATGCCGCCTCGGGCCGGCGGGGAGAGACGTGCGGGATCGCCGCATCGGCCCCGCGACCGGGGCCGACCGCGACCGGCTGCCCATGGCCCGGGACTGACGCGCCGGGAGGTCCGGCGGCGGGTCCGAACCCGGCGCCGCGATACGAGCCGTTGCCGTTGCCGTTGCCGTTGGACCGTGCGCCTCCCCCGCCCCGTCGGCCACGTCGGTCGAGCGCCCCGACCTCGCGCCCGAATGCCTCCGGCCCGCGCACGGCGACCGTGTCCCAGTCCCACACGGCGTCGGCGAGCAGTGACGCCTCCTCGCCGCGGTGATCGATGCGGCCCGCCACCAGCAGGATGGCGCCATCCCGCCACGTGCCGAGCGTCTGCTCATAGGTGCGCGGGAAGACGACGACCTCGATCGTGCCCTGCAGGTCCTCGAGCGTGACCACGGCCATCGTCGACTTCGACTTCGTGATGATGGTCCGCGCGCCGGTCACGATCCCGCCCAGGACCACCCGCTGGCCGTCGAGCGACTCGTCGCGCAGATCACCTGAGTAGGCGGTCACGTACTCGCCCACCTGGTCCGCGACCTCGCCCATCGGATGGTCGGACAGGTAGAGCCCCATCAGCTCCTTCTCCCACCGCAACCGCTCTCGAACGGGTGTCTCAGGCGTCTCGGGGAGCGGCCGCTCCATGGCAGCCCCATCGTCGCCGGCGATGTCGAACAGCGAGGTCTGGCCGGTGATCCGGTCGCGCTGCGCCGCCTGGCCCGCAGCCAGGGCGTCGTCGAGACCGAGCAGCAGCTGCGCGGGATGGCCCAGCGCGTTGAGGGCCCCGACCTTCGCGAGCGACTCGAGCACCTTGCGGTTGGCCAGGCGCAGGTCCACCCGGTTGCAGAAGTCGCCCAGCGATCGGAACTCGCCGTCCTCGCCACGCGCCGCGATGATCGACTCGATCGCACCCTCGCCCACGTTCTTGACCGCGAGCAGCCCGAACCGGATCGCCTCACCCTCGACGGTGAACCCGAGCCCGGAGCGGTGCACGTCGGGTGGCCGGACCTCGATCCCCAGCCGCCGGCACTCGGCGACGGCCGCAGCGACCTTCTCGGCGTTGTCGCGGAACGCGGTGAGCACCGAGGTCATGTACTCGACCGTGAAGTTCGCCTTGAGGTACGCGGTCTGGTAGGCGATCAGGCCGTAGCAGGTCGCGTGGGCCTTGTTGAACCCGTAGCGCTCGAACGGCTTGAACGCCTCGAACACGGCGTCGATCGTCTTTGCCGGCACGCCACGCTCGGCCGCCTGGGTCACGAACTTGTCCTGCATCGAGCGCAGGACCGACGACTTCTTCTTGCGGATCGCGTAGCCCAGGGTGTCCGCCTCGGGGCCGGTGAACCCGCCGAGGGCCATGGCCGCGGCCATGATGTCCTCCTGGTACACGAAGATCCCGTACGTTCGGTTGAGGAACGGCTCGAGCAGCGGGTGGAGGTACGTCACCTCCTCCTGGCCGTGCTTGCGCCGGATGTAGGCCGGGATGTTGTCCATCGGGCCCGGGCGGTAGAGCGCCACCATGGCCGCCAGGTCGTAGACGGTGGTCGGCTGCAGCTCGCGGATGTAGCGGCGCATGCCCGCCGACTCGAGCTGGAACACGCCCGTGGTCTCGCCCGACGCCAGGAGCTCGAACGTCTTGGCATCGTCGAGCGGGATGTGGTCGAGGTCCACGCTCACCCCACGGTGCTCGCGGATGAGATCGACCGCCTTGCGCAGGATCGTCAGGTTCGACAGGCCCAGGAAGTCGAACTTGAGCAGGCCCAGCGCCTCGATGCCATGCATCTCGTACTGGGTCATGAGGGCATCGGAGTTGGTGGCCTTCTGGAGCGGCATCAGCTCGGTCAGCGGCTCGCGGCTGATCACCACGCCGGCGGCGTGGGTCGAGGCGTTGCGCGCGACGCCCTCGAGCTGGCGGGCGAGCCCGATCAGCTTGCCGATCTGGGGGTCGCCATCGTGCATCTCCTTGAGTGGCGGCGACAGGTCCAGCGCCTCCTCGAGCTTGATGCCGAGCTGGTTGGGCACGGCCTTCGCGATCCGGTCCACCTCGCCGTAGGACATGCCCAGCACCCGGCCGACGTCCCGGATCGCCGCCCGGGCAAGCATCGTGCCGAACGTGATGATCTGCGCGACGTGGTCCTGGCCGTACTTGCGGCTGACGTAGTTGATGACCTCGTCCCGGCGCTCGTCCTCGAAGTCGACGTCGATGTCGGGCATGGTCACGCGATCCGGGTTGAGGAACCGCTCGAACGGGAGCCCGTAATGGATCGGGTCGACCGGCGTGATGCCCAGCGTGTAGGTCACGATCGAGCCCGGGGCGCTGCCACGGCAGGTGGTCGCGATCGCCTGCTCGCGGGCGAACCGAACGAAGTCGGCCACGATCAGGAAGTACCCCGCGTAGCCCATCGAGATGATCACGCCCAGCTCGTAGTCCAGCCGCTGCTGCAGCTCGGGGGTCACGGTGCCGTAGCGACGCGCGAGGCCCGCCTCGCACTCCTTGCGCAGCCACGTCTCGACGGTCTCGCCCTCGGGCACCGGGAAGTGCGGGATGCGCAGCTCGCCCAGTGGCAGCTGCAGGTCCACCATCTCCGCGATGCGCTTCGTGTTGAGGTACGCCTCACGCTGGTCCGGGAACAGGGAGAACATCTCGGCCGCGCTCTTGAGGTAGAACTCGTCGGTCTCGAAGCGCATCCGGTTGGGCGTATCGAGGTTGTTCCCCGTCCCGACACACAGCAGGACGTCGTGCGCTTCGGACTGGTCCCGCCGGACGTAGTGGAGGTCGTTGGTCACGACCAGCGGCAGGCCCGTCTCGGGCGCCAGCCGAAGGAGCTGCTCGTTGAGGCGCTTCTGCTCCGGCAGACCGTGGTCCTGGAGCTCGAGGTAGAAGCGGTCCTTGCCCAGGATGTCGCTGTACTCGCCGGCCAGGCGGCGTGCAAGGTCCCAGTCCTCGGCCTCGAGCGCCTTCGGGATCTCCCCGCTCAGACACGCCGACATCCCGACCAGACCCTTGCTGTACCGCGCGAGGTGCTCGCGGTCGATGCGCGGCTTGTAGTAGTAGCCGTCGATGTGGGCATCGGTGATCAGCCGGGTCAGGTTCTGGTAGCCCGTCATGTCGGTCGCCAGCAGCACCAGGTGGAAGGGCTGGCTGTCGGCCTTGCCCTCCTTGTCGGTCATCGACCGGCGGGCGACGTAGGTCTCGACCCCGATGATCGGCTTGATGCCCGCCTTGGTCGCCGCCTGGTAGAACGCGACCTCGCCATAGAGCGCGCCGTGGTCGGTGACGGCGAGGGCGTCGAACCCGTGCCGCACCGATGCATCGACCATCTCGGTGATCCGGCCGAGGCCGTCGAGCAGGCTGAACTCGGAGTGGGTGTGGAGGTGGACGAAGTCGTTGGGGGCAATGGTCACGGGGTACCCATGGTAGCCCGCCGGGTGGCGGTGGTGGAGACACACCCGAGTCGTGCCGGTGGCACCAGACCCACGCCTGCGTAGAGGGCGCGCCGCAAGCGTCTCGCCGGGGCGGGGCCGCGAGCCGAAGTGGGGCCTCTCGCCGAAGCGGGCCTGGGCGCCGCCAGCGTCTCGCGGGGCGGGGCCGCGAGCCGAAGCAGGGCCGGGCGCCCGAGCGGGTCCGCGAGTCGATGCGGTGCCTTCTCGCCTCCGGAACCCGTTCCCCGACGGGTCAATTATGGGTGACACCAGTAGCGGAGCGGCATGGGTTGCGGTCGTTGGCCCGGGATCGCTCCATCGGCCTGCTCCAGGCACCATCCGATTGGTGTGACGCATCAAACGGCCGCAGCGGAGGCTTCGCGGCGTACCCGTGCTTGCCAAGGTCGCAGGCTAAGCGTGTCACCTATCAACCGGTCGCCAACGGGCGCGGTGGTGCGCCCCGTCCTGCCGATCGCCGGTACGCTGCGCTCTCATGGACGAGGCCACGGATGAACCGCGGGATGCGGCCGGCGAGCCCATCGGGGACGATCCCTTCGAGCGCTGGGTCGGCGAGGCCATCGATGCCCTCCCGCCGGTGTTTCGCGACCAGCTCGGCAGCGTCGGCGATCACGATCGAGGATTGGCCGACATCGGACCAGCTCGCATCACTGCACGTGCCGGGCCTGTACGGCCTGTATCAGGGCGTGCCGCGCTCGGCGTTCGGCGCCGACTACGCCGCGACACCGTCCCGGATCACGATCTACCGGGGCACGATCCGCCAGCGGTTCCCGAACCCGGAGGCGCAACGACGGAAGGTGTTCGAGACCGTGCACCACGAGATCGCGCACCATTTCGGCATCTCGGACGCGCGGCTGATCGAGCTCAAGGCCGCCGCGGCGCGCGACCGGCACGCCTGACGCCACGCGACCGGAGCCGACGCCAGGCGACCGGAGCCCGACGCCAGGCGTGGAGGACCCCGACGCTACGCGAGCAGGACACACGACGCTACGCCGACCGGGGCGCCTGACGTCGCACCACGAGGGCTCGCCCGGATCGCCCCGCGGCATACTCGACCACGTGGACGCGCGCATCCTGCTCGTCGAGGACGATGCCTCCATCCGGGAGGTGACCGCGCTCGGGCTGGAGGCCGCCGGCTTCACGGTCACGACCGCAGCCGACGGCGTTGCCGGCCTCGATCGATGGCGTGCGGAGCGGCCCGATCTCGTGCTGCTGGACGTGATGCTCCCCCGCCTCGACGGCTTCGAGGTGTGCCGCGCGATCCGTCGCGAATCCACGACCCCGATCGTGATGCTCACCGCGCGATCCGACACGATCGACGTGGTCGTCGGCCTCGAGTCTGGGCGCTGACGACTACGTCCGCAAGCCGTTCGAGATGCCCGAGCTCGTGGCCAGGGTCCGGGCAGCGCTGCGGCGCGGTGCCGACAGCGTGCGCGGCCAGGGGGGCAACGTCGTCGAGCTCGGCGATCTCCGCATCGACCACGACGGCAGGACCGTGACGCGCGGTGGTGCGGGCATCCCGCTCACCCGCACCGAGTTCGACCTGCTCGCCATCATGGCCAGCCAGCCGGGCCGGGTGTTCACGCGGGATGCGCTCCTCGACGCTGTGTGGGGCTACGACTACCTGGGCGACTCGCGGCTGGTCGACGTGGCGATCGGTCGCCTTCGGGCCAAGATCGAGGTCGATCCTGCCAGCCCATCGATCGTGCACACCGTGCGGGGCACCGGCTACAAGGCCGTGCGCCCCGGCGGCTGAGTCGGACGACCATCTCGCCATGGGCCGTCGCCTGCCGGGGGTTCGCACCCGGATCGCGCTGACCGCTGGTCGCGCTGGTGGCGTCACGGTCGCGGCGATCGGCGTTGGCGTCTACCTGTTCGTCGATATCTCGCTGCGCAGCCGCCTGCTCGACGAGGCCCGCGATCCAAACGAACTACAACCTGTCGGTCCTGCTGCCCGGCGCCGTCCCGACGCCCATCGATCGCGCCGCCTTCGTCGCGAGTGGATTGCCGGACGCGTTCGCCCTGGCCGGAGGCACGCCGACGATCGCCGACTTCGGCGACGGCAACCCGTACGAGCCCCCATCGTTCCCGGACGCGCTCGCGCAGCTCGCTCCGGCACTGCGCGAGACGGTCGCGAGCGGCCAGCTCGGCTATGCCTGGCAATCGCTCGACGCGCGTCCCGTGCTGGTCGTCGGCGGTCGCCAGGGCGCGAGCCCACCGGAGCTGTACTTCGTGTTCGGGGCCTCTGACATCGAGACCGGCTCTGGCCCAGCTGCGCCTGGGCCTGCTCGTCGCCGCCGTGCTGGCCGTGATCATCGCCCTCGCGGTGGCGCGTCTGATCGCCCGCGGCATCCTTCGCCCGGTCGACGCCGCCGCCGCCGCCGCGCGACGAATCCGACGCGGGAGACCTGGCTGCCCGGGTGCCGGCCGGTGGCACCGACGAGTTCGGTCGATGGGCGGTGGCGTTCAACGAGATGGCAGCCGCCCTCGAGTCAACGGTCCAGCGACTGACCGTCGCGCAGCAGCAGAACCGACGGTTCGTGGCGGACGTGCTCGCACGAGCTGCGGACGCCGCTCGACCGCCCTGGTCGCCGAGGCGTCGATGATCGAGGCGGACCTGGACACCCTGTCGCCAACCCAGCGCCGGGCGGCGGAGCTGCTCGTGGCCGATGTGCGCCGTCTGCGACTGCTGGTCGACGATCTGCTCGAGATCTCGCGCTTCGACGCCGGGGCCGAGCAGCTCGAGCTCGAGCGCGTCGACATCTCGCGCCTGGTGATCGGCGTGACGGCCGCCCGGCTTCCCCGGGCGACCGTCGCCGTGCCCAGGCTGCCGGTCACCGTCGCGACCGAGTCACGCCGGATCGATCGGATCATGGGCAACCTGCTCGACAATGCCCGCGAGCACGCGCCGGGGGCCTCGGTCGAGGTCGGCCGTGGTCCCGATCCTGCCGGTGTCGTGGTCGATCGGTCGCCGACCGGGGACCCGGGTGTTCCGGACGACGTCCTGCCGCACCTGTTCGAGCGCTTCTACAAGGCCGACCCCTCCCGAACCAGCGCGGGCTCCGGCCTGGGCCTCGCGATCGCCGCCGAGCACGCGGCGCTCCTCGGCGGGACCCTGCGCGCCCGGTCACGACCGGGAGGTGGGCTGGTGGTCGCGTTCACGCTGCCTGTGACGAGATCGTTACCCGTTGGTGATGGGGTCGACACGCGTGGGAGCGACGGATCGGAGCACAGCAGAACCCCCAACGAGGGCACGGCCATGAGCCACCGGCACGCCTTCTCGATCGTCACCACGGTCCTGTTCCTCGCGATCGCCTCGACGGCATGCGCGCCCGGCGCCGGCAGCCTCGGCACGCCCGCGACGCCGCGGTCCGACCGCCTCGGCACCGGTTGGTCCGGCGTCATCGGACGCCGTGCCGCCGAGCCCGACTCCGGCACCCACCCCTGCCATCTCCGCGTCGCCGTCGCCATCGGACCCGGTGGCCACGGGAGCCCCTCACCCAGCGCACCAGCGACCCCGACGCCGACCTCGACCCCGGCCCCCACGCCGGTCACCACGACGACGCTGCGGGCCTACTTCCTGATCGGCCAGTCCGGGTGGCAGCCGAGGGTCTCGTCCCGGTGCTGCGCGAGGTCCCCGAGACGAAGGCCGTGGCCGCTGCCGCGCTGCAGGCGCTGCTGCCAGGGCCGAACGCCCAGGAGGCGGGCGCCAGCCTCCGCTGTTCACGGACATCCCCGAACGGGACACGACTGCTCGGCGTGACGATCGAATCAGGTGTCGCGACGGTGAACCTGTCGAAGGAGTTCCAGGCAGCCCAGGCAAGCTTCCGGGGCGGGAGCGCCTCGGCCCAGGTGGTCTACACGCTCACGCAGTTCTCGACGGTCGATCTGGTCCGGATCCAGGTCGACGGCGTCGCCCAGGACGGCGCCATCGGTCGCGCCGACGTCCAGTATGTCGGGTCTGCTGCCGGCGATCTTCGTGGACCGGCCGGCGTGGGGCGCCTCGCTGGGCAACCCGGGACGGGTCAGCGGCCTGGCCAACGTGTTCGAGGCCACCTTCCAGGTGGAGCTGCGGAACGCGGCCGGCAAGGTGCTCGCGGAGAAGACCGTCATGGCCTCGTGCGGCACCGGCTGCTGGGGAACGTTCGCGACCGACCTCGGGTACACCGTCGCCAAGGCGCAGTACGGGACGCTTCGGGTCTTTGATCGCTCGGCGAAGGACGGAACGCCGGAGAACGTCACCCAGTATCGCGTCTGGCTGACGCCCGCGGGCTGAGCAGGCGGCGCGCACGGCCGAGGCGTGGCCTCGGCGAGCAAGCCCGCCGGACTACCCGAAGCTGGCGACGGCCCCGATCAGGAGATCCACGAACCGCTCTCGGTCGACGCCCATCGCGACATCGACGTTGGGCTCTGGAGCGAACGAGCCGAGCATCCCGCGAGTGTCGACCACGGTTCGGCCACGCGTCAGGTCGCCGCGGGTCTCGACGTCGACGTGGTAGCGCTCGGTGCGGACGAGATCCGGCACGGCCACGCGCGCGACCGCCACCGCGTCGTGGATGGCCGCCCCGTCCCACCCGTATCGCTCGCGGTGGAAGCGGGCGAAATACCGCAGCAGGTCCGCGAACACGGTCGCGGCTCGGGTGCCGAGCGCTTCGAGCCGCTCCACATCGGCGGGCAGCATCAGGGCCTGGTGGGTCGCGTCGAGACCGACCATGGTGATCGGCAGGCCGCTTCGGAACACGATCCGGGCCGCCTCCGGGTCGACCCAGATGTTGAACTCTGCGGCCGGCGTCCAGTTGCCCGCCGCGACGGCGCCGCCCATGAGACAGACCTGGCCGATGCGGTCGGCGAGGTGGGGCGCGGTGAGCAGCAGGGTGGCGATGTTGGTCAGCGGCCCCGTCGGGATCAGCGTCACGGGGTTGGTCGCGCCCTCGATCACCCCGCGCAGGAACGCCACCGCACCCTCCGCCCGGACGGGCACGGCGGGCTCCGGGAGATCGGCGCCCTCGAGCCCGCTGGTGCCGTGGACCTCGGGGGCTCTCTCGAGCGGCCGCAGCAGGGGGGCCGGCGCGCCCGCGGCAACGGGGACGTCGGCACGGCCGAGCAGCGCGAGCACGCGCTGCGCGTTGCGCGTCGTGTCCGGCAGCGCGGCGTTGCCGCCCACCGTCGTGATCCCCAGGACATCCAGCTCCGGCCGCGCGAGGGCGAGAGCGATCGCCAGCGCGTCGTCGTGGCCGGGGTCGCAGTCGATGAGAACCGGGATGCGGGCCGGTGCCGAGGGCATCGACGTCACGGGTACCGGGCGCAGGCTACGGGAGCCTGCTGAAGGCGTCGACCAGCAGCCGCTGGAACCGATCGCGGTCGATCACGATCCCGACGTCGGCATTCACGGTCTGCCCGTTGCGGGCCAGGCGATGTGGCAGCCCATCGCACACCGTTCGGCCACGCGCGGGACCCTGGCCGGTGTCCACGGCGACGTGATACGGCGCCACCGCCACGAGGTCAGGCTCGATCAGGTGGGCGATGGCGACCGCATCGTGGATCGCGCTGGTCGTGGACCCGGACCACTCGAAGTTGCGATCCAGGGCGAAGTCAGTCAGCTCGGCGGCGACGCCGCCGGAGCGCGTCCCCGTGTCGCGCAGGGCCTGCGCGCCGCTACGGTCCAGCAGGGCCTGGTGGGTCACGTCGAGCCCGATCATCGTGATCGGAACCCCCGACCGGAAGACGACATCGGCGGCCTCCGGGTCCGCGTAGATGTTGAACTCGGCCGAGACCGTCGTGTTGCCCTCCCCGACCGAACCACCCATCAGGCACAGGTGCGAGATCTTCGAGGCCAGGCCGGGTGCCAGTCGAAGCAGCAGCGCGATGTTGGTCAGCGGACCGATGGGCGCGATCGCCACTGGCTCGGGGTGGTCGGCCAGCACGCGCGCCATCAGGTGCACGGCGTCCTCCGCTCGTGCCGCGGCCGGGGACGGGGGCAGCTGGGTATTCGCGATCCCGCTCGCACCGTGGACGTGCGTGCCGCGCACGATCGCGCCGAGCAACGCCCCCGCCGCACCCTCGGCAACGGGGATGTCCGGTCGGCCGTAGAGGTTGAGCAGCCGGAGCGCGTTCTCGGTGCACAGGTTCACGTCGACGTTGCCGCCGACCGTGGTCACCGCCAGCACGTCGATCTCCGGGCGCGCGACCGCGAGGCCGATCGCCAGCGCGTCGTCGAGCCCGGGGTCGGTATCGATGATCAACGGCAGCGGATGGTCGACCGTGCCGCAGGGCGCCGTCCGCTCCGAGGCGCTGGTGTGATGGAACGTCGGGATCGCGTGAATGGGTCCCGCGCTCTCGTCGTGCACTCCGTTCATGTGATCAACCCCGCTCGCGCGCTCACCCCTGCTCGTAGACCTGGCCGCCGGCTGCCGGACCGCGCACCCGCCCGACCAGGCCCGCGACGACCACGATCGTCACGACGTACGGGACGCTGTTGAGCAGCTGGGGTGGCACGTCCACGCCCAGGATCGACAGCAGCGCCTGCACGGCGTCCGAGAAGCCGAACACGAGCGCGGCCCCGAACGCATAGACCGGGTTCCAGGCACCGAAGATCACCGCGGCCAGCGCGATGAACCCGCGGCCGGCGCTCATCTCCATCTGGAAGCTGCCGGCGCTCGAGAGGCTGAGGTACGAGCCGGCGATCCCGGCCAGCAGGCCACCGTAGAGCATGGCCCGATAGCGGATCGCGACGACATCGATGCCGACCGTCCCCGCGGCTGACGGCTTCTCGCCCGAAGCACGGACCCGGAGCCCCCACTTGGTCCGGAACAGCATGTAGGTGAGGAACGCCATCATGATCAGCGCGAAATACAGGTAGGGCGTCCCCGAGAACAGCACCGGGCCCAGCACCGGGATGTCAGACAGCACGGGCACCTTGATCCGGTCGACGCTGGGCGGCGTGTTGAGCCAGGTCTGCTTCGAGAGGACCCGGAGGAACAGGAAGTTCGTGATCCCGATGGCACCGATGTTGATCACGACGCCCGCGATGATCTGGTCCACCTTCCAGCGGATGCCGAGCCAGGCCAGGAGGAGCGCGGTCAGCGCCCCGGCGATCGCCGCAGCGACCACGCCGGCGATGGCGAGGCCGGTCACGCTGGCCACGATCGAGGCCACGCAGGCGCCGATCAGGAACTTGCCCTCGATCGCGATGTTGAACATGCCGCTGCGCTCGGACAGGATGCCCGCGAACGCACCCAGGGCGATCGGCGTGGCCAGCTCGAAGCTGCCGGCGAACACGCCGGTCAGGTTTGCGGTCTTGCCGTCGAGCAGGGCAGCCATGGTCGCGAACACCCACATGGGGACCATCACGAGCAGCCACGGACGCCATCGGAACGAGGCTCCCCGGATCAGCTGCACGATGCCCAGCCCACCCGTCACCACCCCGGTGGCGACCCACAGCACCCCGACGCTGGTCATGAGCGTGAGCGCGTCACCACCCTGCTGCGTCAGCCAGAACTGGAACGTCGCATCGATGTTGAACGCGCCAACCGAGAACTGGAACGCGACGAGCCCGAGCGCCGCCAGGATCGCGCCCCGGATCCGCGCCGTTCGCAGCGCCCGCTGCTCGGCGACGCTGACCTCGCCCTCAACCTGCTCGAAGGTCGGCGTCGCGGCGCTCATGCGGGCGCTCCTTCCTCGGCCGGTGTCTCATAGGTCTCGGCGGCAGGCGGCCTGACGCGCCAGATCGCGCGGATCAGGCCGGGCGCGGCCACGAACATGATGACCAGCGCCTGGATGAAGAACAGGAGGTCGAGCGGGATACCGGTCTTGACCTGCATCAGCCCACCGCCGGTCTTGAGCGCCCCGAACAGCAATGCCGCGAGCACGATGCCCAGCGGTCTGTTGCCCGCCAGCAGGGCGAGCGCGATCGCGTTGAACCCATAGCCCGCGCTGATGTCGATGGACATCTGGGGAACGGTGCCGAGCACCTCCATCGAGCCGCCCAGCCCGGCCAGCCCCCCGGACAGCGTCATCGCGAGGATGATCGATCCCGAGGCGCTCATGCCCGCGTAGCGCGCCGCGTGGAGGTTGAAGCCGGCCGACCGCAGCTCGAAGCCCTTGGTGGTCTTGAACAGCAGCCATGACGTCGCCGCCGCCATCACCAGGGCCAGGATGAAGCCCCAGTGAAGACGAAGCGCCGGCAGGTCGATCAGCAGCGGCACCCGAACGAAGTTCGCCAGCACCTTCGAGATCGGCTCCGTGCTGTTCTCGAGCCGCAGGAAGTCCGACCGGAGGCCGAACAGCACGATCTGCGCCGCCACGTAGTTGAGCATGATCGTGGTGATGACCTCGTGGGCACCGGTTCGTGCCTTGAGGTAGCCGGGCAGCCAGCCCCAGGCGGCGCCCGTGATGGTGCCCGCGATCACGGCCACGAGGAGGATCAGTGGCGCCGGCTGGCCTTCGAGCGCGATCGCCGCGACCGTGGCGCCGAACGCGCCCAGAACGAACTGGCCCTCGACGCCGATGTTGAACACGCCGGATCGGAACGAGATGGCGACCGCGAGGCCGGTGAAGATGAGCGGCGACGCAGCGACCAGGGTCTCGGTGATCGGCCGCACCGCAGTCGCGAGGTTCTTGGGGGTTGGGTCCGAGATCGCGGCACCGATCCGGGCCGGGTCCCCGAACGCCCCGAGGAGCATCGCCTGGTAGCCGCTCAGGATCGTGCCCAGCGCGCCACCCAGCGCCGCGGCCGGGTCGGTGCCCAGCTGCTGGAGGTTCTCGAAGTCGGTGAACAGGATGAACAGCGAACCGACGATGAACGCCGTGATGATGGCGAGGATCGGGACCACCGCGGGCCGGAGCGCCCGCCCGACGCGCCTCATGCGACACCACCCATGAGCAACCCGAGCTTCTCGAACGTCGCCTCGGCGCCATCGAGGACCCCGGCGATCCGACCGTCGAGCATCACCGCGATCCGGTCACCCACGGCCAGCACCTCCTCGAGCTCCGTGCTCACGATCAGGATCGCGGCGCCCGCGTCACGCTGCTCGACCATCGTCTTGTGGATGTACTCGATCGAGCCCACGTCGAGGCCGCGCGTCGGCTGCGCCGCGATGACCAGCTGCACGGGCCGTGAGAGCTCGCGAGCCACCACGACCTTCTGCTGGTTGCCGCCGGAGAGCGAGCCGGCGAACACCTCGATCGATGGCGTCCGGATGTCGAAGTCGGCCACAGCCGTCGTCGCGCCGGTCTTGATCGCGTCCCAGTGCAGCGCGCCCCGCGTGCTGTACGGCTCCCGGTGGTACGAGTCGAGGACGAAGTTCTCGGCGATCGTCATGTGCGCGATCAGCCCGTCACGCATCCGGTCCTCGGGGATGTGCGCGACCCCGAGGTCCGCGATCCGCCTCGGCTTGGCCGAGGAGATGTCGTGGCCGCCGACCTTGATCGTGCCCGAGTCGGCCTGGCGAAGCCCGACGATCGCCTCCACGAGCTCGGTCTGGCCGTTGCCCTGTACGCCGGCCAGGGCGACGATCTCGCCCGCCCGGACATCGAGGGAGACGCCCTTGACGGCCATGTGGTACCGATCGTCCCGCACGTTGACGTCGTTGAGGCTCAGGACCACGTCCTTGGGCTGGGCCGGTCCCTTGGCAACCCTGAGCTCGACGTCCCGCCCGACCATCAGGTTGGCCAGGATCTCGCGGGTCGCGTCCTTGGGCAGCACGGTCCCCGCCACCCGACCGCGGCGCAGGACGGTGATCCGGTCCGCGACCTCGAGCACCTCGGCCAGCTTGTGGGTGATGAAGATGATCGTGGTTCCCGCCTCGGCGAGACCACGGATGATGCCGAACAGCTCCTCGGTCTCCATCGGCGTCAGCACCGCCGATGGCTCATCGAGCACCAGGATGTCGCTCTGCCGGTAGAGCGCCTTGAGGATCTCGACGCGCTGCCGGATGCCGACCGGCAGATCCTCGATCTTGGCGTCGGGGTTGACGTTGAGCCGGTACTGCTCGGACAGCTCGACGACGCGGGCTCGCGCGGTCGAGCGGTCGAACGTCCCCAGCGGCCCCTTGACGCTCTCGGCGCCGAGCGCCACGGCCTCGACGACGTCGAACACGGGAACCAGCTGGAAATGCTGGTGAACCATCCCGATGCCCGCGTTGATCGCCTGCCGCGGGTCGTTGAATACGTGCGGCTTCTCGTCGATCAGGATCTGGCCCGAGTCCGGCCGGTACAGGCCGGACAGGATGTTCATCAGGGTCGTCTTGCCGGCGCCGTTCTCGCCAAGCAGGCCGAGGACCTCGCCCCGATCGGCCGAGATCGAGATGCGGTCGTTGGCCAGCACCCCCGGGAAGCGCTTCGTGATGTCCTTCAGCTCGAGCCGCATCGACCTGTCAGACCCCTCTCTCCTGCCCCCCAGCCTCTCGACCAGTCGTCAGATACAGTCCGCCCGCCCCCGGGAACCGAGGGCGGGCGAACCGCTTGTGCGCGCTGGTCGCGACCGCCTGCTACTTCAGGTAGTCGGAAACGACAACGGACCCGTCGGCGATCGCCTGGGTCAGCTGGTCGAGCTCACCCTTCAGCTCCGCCGGGATCTGGGAGTCGAAGTCGTGGAACGGTGCGATGGCGACGCCGCCATTGGCCAGCGTGCCCTCGTAGTTCTCACCACCCAGGTCGCCGGACGAGTTCTTCTTGATCGTGTCCAGGACGGACACGTCGATGACCTTCTCGGCCGACGTCAGGATCGCGGACGCGTACTGGCTGAGCGAGATGGCCTGATCGGTATCGACGCCGATCGCCCACTTGCCCGCGCCCTGCATCGCCTTGATGCTGCCGTTGCCGGTCGCGCCGGCGACGGGGCCGACGATATCGGCGCCCTGGTCGAGGAAGGTCTGCGCGAGCTGCTCACCCTTGGCCGGATCGGTCCACGGGTTGTTGCCGCCCACGAACGTGCCGGTCTGCGTCGCCGCATCCCAGCCGAGCAGCTCCACGCTGGTGCCCTTCTGCTCGTTGTAGTACTTGATGCCGGCGTAGTAGCCGTCCATGAACCGGGTCACGCCGGGGAACTGCTGCCCGCCGTAGGTGCCCATCTTGCCGCTCTTGGTCCAGCCGGCGGCGAGATAGCCCGCGACCATCGACGGCTGATCGACGAGGTAGTCGAGGCCGGTGAAGTTGTCGGGGGTCGGGCCGTTGGTCGACTCGTCCCAGACGGTGTCGACCTGGGCGAACGCGATGTCGGGGTTGGCCTTGGTCGCATCAACCGTCGCCTGGGTCTGGTTGAACCCGACGGTGATGATCGTCTGGCAGCCCTCGTCGATGAGGCGCTGGATGTTGGCCGCGTAGTCGGTCGAGCCCTGCGCCTCGCTGTAGGCGGTATCGAAGCCGAGCGCGGCGGCGTCTTCGAGGCCCTTCTTGGCCAGGTCGTTGAAGCCCTTGTCGCCGAGCCCACCCGTGTCGAAGGCGACGCACGCCTTCCAGTCGGTGTTGATCGCCTCGGATGCCGGGGCGGACGACTCGGGAGCCATCGACTCCGGTGCCATCGACTCCGGTGCCATCGACTCAGCCGTCGTCGGAGCGGCCGTCGGCGCGGGCGTTGCCGAGCCCGAACACGCGGCGATGAGAATGGCCGATGCCGCGCCGAGCGCGACCAGCCGTCGAGAGACCTGCAACGTGCACTCCTCCTAAGATCCCGGGGGCCATCGGCTCAGGGCCCGGGTCAAGGCCGTAGAGTACGCGATGATGGACTGGCATGCGACCCGATCTCGTCGGCGCCATCGGGTGATGGCGTGGTCGCAGCCGGCGGCTCGCGCCGCCGGAAATCGGTGCCGGATCAGGCTCGGCTGGCTCGGCTGGCGGGCCGGGTGAGCCCCCACGACCCCGCCGCCGAGCGCGAATGGCTGGCCACCCTGATCGCGGTCCAGGAAGGCCACCCGCCGGTACCCCTGCTCGACGACGACGCGATCGATGCCCTGCTTGCCTCCGGACCCCGGATCGCGATGATCGGCGCGTCCTCGAACCCGATGCGCCCGTCGAACGGGGTGTTCGGCGCGCTGGTTCGGGCGGGCTACGACGTGGTCCCGGTCAATCCCCGCGAGACCATGGTCGACGGCCACCGTTGCTACCCGACCCTGGCCGAGGCCGTGCACCAGACCGGTCGCGTAGACCTCGTGGACGTGTTCCGCCGACCCGCCGACTGCCCGGAGCACGCGCGCGAAGCCGTCGCGGTGGGTGCCCGCTGCCTGTGGCTCCAGCTCGGCATCGCGAGCGAGGAGGCGGGCAGGATCGCGCACGAGGCCGGGTTGTCGGTCGTCATGGATCGATGCACGATCATCGAGCACCGCCGGATGGTCGCCGGCCGCTGACGGGACGGTCCCCGGGGCGGGGCGGACGATCGCCGGGTTTGCTGCGGCGCCCACCACGTCCGCGCGACACACCACATACTGGGTCCGACCCAGATCTCCCAGGAGCCCGCGAGGCCCCGACTCTCGGCCTGAGCCCGAGCGGAGGAACCATGCCCCAGATCCACCTTCATGCCGAGCCCGGTGACTACGCCCCCGTCGTCCTGATGCCCGGCGACCCCAACCGCGCAACCCGGATCGCCGCTCGCTTCGACGGCGGCCTCGAGTCCAGTCGCCTGGTGAACGACCATCGTGGCCTGCTCGGATACACCGGGACCGTCGACGGTGTCCCGGTCTCGGTGCAGACCACGATGATGGGGATGCCGACCACGAGCATCGTGATGGAGGAGCTGCTCATGCTCGGCGTGACCACCTTCATCCGCGTCGGCACCACCGGCGGCTATCCGGGGCTCGGCATCGGCGATGCGGTGGTCGCCCTGGCTTCGGCTCCGGCGTCCGGGGTCGGGCAGGCGCTCGGCGGCGGCGAAGGGACCGCGGCCACCGCAAGCTATGACGTCGTCCAGGTGCTCGAGCGGCATGCGAAGGCGATCGGGTTGGTCACGCACGTGGGCCCGGTCGTGTCGAGCGACTTCTTCTACGACCCGAACCCGCTCGGTGCGTCGCGCTGGGGCAAGCGCGGCTACCTCTCGGCCGAGATGGAGAGCGCGGCGATCTTCCTGCTCGCGATGCGCGAGCGGGGTCGCGGCCGCCCGGTACGGGCGGGATGCATCCTGACGGTCTCGGACGTGATCATCGACCCCAATGCCGACACCTCCGGCCACCAGGCCTGGTTCCGGCCGCCCGAGGACGAGGTGACCCGCCGCGTCGACCTCACGATCGGGGCAGCGCTCGCTGCGGCCGCCGAGCTCGGCCGGGGAACCGCGACGAGCTAAGCCGGCTTCGCCGCCGCCCCGTGGTCAGGACCCCTTGACGCACGGCCCGCTCGCCGGCACGCCCGGCCGAGCCTAGCGAACGAACGACAACCCGAGCGCGAAGTCTGCGAGCAGATCGTCGATGTCCTCGCAGCCGACCGAGACGCGCACCAGGCCGTCGCGCTTGGGTTGCGGGTAGACGAGCGTGAACACGTCGCCCAGGCTCACGCTGATGTCGCACAGTCGCAGGTGATCGGTGAACGCGGCCATGGCCTCGACACCACCCCGCGGCAGGAACGTGAGCATCGCACCGTGGCGGTCACCGAGCAGGCGCGAGGCGACCGCGTGGTCGGGGTGGGACGCGAGGCCCGGGTAGCGCACCCACTCGACCCTCGGATCGGCTTCGAGGAAGGCCGCCAGCCGGGCCGCGTTCGCGGCTGCGGCGGCAGAGCGCAGCGGCAGCGTCCGAACGCCCCGCAGCACGAGGAACGAGGCGAACGGGCTGGCTGCCTGGCCATAGGTGTCGGTCTGCCTGCGGATCAGGGCGATCAGCTCGGCGAGGCCGGCGACCACGCCCGACACGGCATCCCCGTGGCCGGACAGGTACTTGGTCGCGGCATGGAGCACGAGATCGGCGCCGTGCTCGAGGGGTCGGAGCAGGGCCGGCCCCAGGAACGTGTTGTCGGCAACCACGATCAGCCCGTGCCGGTGACCGAGCTCCGCCACCGCGTCGAGGTCGGCGACCCGCAACCGGGGATTGGTCGCGGTCTCGAGGAACAGCAGCCGCGTGGCGGGCGTGATGGCGGCCTCGACCGCGGCCAGGTCGGTCATGTCCACGGAGGTCACGCCAATTCCCCTCCGCGGCAGGTCCTCGTCGACCAGGGTCCTGGTGATGACGAACAGCTCATCGCCGACCACCACGTGGTCGCCCTGTCCGAGAAGCGCGAACAGGGTCGCCGCGATCGACGCCATGCCCGACGCGGCCACCACCGCGTCCTCGGCTCCCTCGAGCGAGGCCAGCTTCTCCTCGAGCGCTCGCGTGGTCGGGTTGCCCGTCCGGGAATAGAAGTAGGCGGTCGGGTCCCAGGCCATCGCCCGATCGACCGCAGCCTCCTTGTCCGCCGCGGTGTCGAACGCGAAGGTCGCCGTCGCATAGATCGGCGTGTTGTGCGCGTGCGTCACCGGATCCGGACGCTCACCCGCATGGATCGCGCGCGTCGCGAAGCCCTGACCGTCGATCCGTTCGCGCATCGTGTCCATCGCTCCTGGTGCTCGTGGAACCGACCCACTGCAGCCGGCCAGTGCTCGTACCCTATCAGCGATGGACCCGACCCAGACCCCCGCGACGCC
The DNA here is from genome assembly GCA_963806265.1 of uncultured Chloroflexia bacterium. Lineage (GTDB taxonomy): Bacteria > Chloroflexota > Limnocylindria > Limnocylindrales > CSP1-4 > CAIXZV01. The sequence goes on along the minus strand of CAWDXT010000036.1, from coordinate 7,156 downwards.
CGGCTCCGACCAGGCCCGGGACGACCCGTGGCCGACCCTGCCGGCAGCCGCCCGAGCGGCCCTGCCGGATGGTGCGGGCGAGGCGCTCAGGGACGTCTGGATCCCCGTCGGGACGCCCGGCTTCGCGGGCGAGGCGAAGGCGCGCTGGCGGGCGGTTCTCGACGGGCGGTTCGGCGCCGACGGCTGGCGCATCGGGCACGTCGTTCGCGGCCGCATCGTCCCGCAGGCGACCGCGATCCTCGAGTACGAGGCCGCCTACCGCCAGTACCTTCGAGACCGTCCATCACTGGTCCGGTTCCTGGTCACCGCATGCGGCAACGTCTACGACGACCAGGTTGCCAACGTCCACGACAACGACTACGAGCAGCCGAGCACGATCCAGAACCATTACCAGGACATCGCCGTCCGGCGCGTCGTCGCCGAGCTGGTCGAGGATCCCGACTGGCCATGGGTCACCGACACGCCGGTCGAGGTCGCGGAGCTCGTCGACCCGGGCACGGGCGCCACCCATGACGTTCCCCGGGCGCGAGGCTTCGCGGGGCGCCTCCTGCTCCAGATCCGCGAGCCCTGCTCGCCCGGCTACGCGCTCAGCCCGGCGGTCGTGCCGGCCCATGATCCCGCCCTGCTGACGAGCCTCCCGGGCCGCACCGAGTGGTACCACACCGAAGGCTGCGGCCACCTGTCGGTCGAGGCCTTCTGGCAGATGAGCAAGGTGATCGAGGTCCGGTACGACCGCTTCCTCGCGCTCGCCGACGCCCGCGACGCGCCGCTCGCGAACCTGTGAGCGGGACGCACCTGCTGCTGGGCGCCATGAGCCTCGACATCTACGTCGGGCGCGACCTCGTGCTTCCCGGCGGCGGCGCCCTGAACATGGCCTGGCACTGGCGACGCTCGGGCGAGCCGGCGTTCAGGCTGCTGTCACGGATCGGCGACGACCGCCCGGACGTGTTCCGGGCATTCCTCGACCGGCACCGGATCCCGACGACCCCCGACCTCGTGGTGCGCGGGCCGTCGGCATCGATCGACATCACCATCCGGCCCGATCGCCAGCCGTTCATGGACCACTTCGTCGAGGGCGTCTGGACCGAGTACACGCTCACGCCCGTGGAGATGGCCATGCTGGACGGGACGCGCTCACTCCATGTCGTGCTGGTCGAGGGCGCCATCCGCGAGCTGGAACGACTCGGCGCCGCCGGGCTGCCCGCCGGGCTCGAGGTGTCGGCCGACTTCCTTGACCTCCGCCACTACACGATGTCGCGCTTCGCGCAGACCATGCGCATGGTCGACATCGGGTTCGTGGGCTGGCAGGGAGAGATGCACGACGCCGCCCTGGGCCGGGTGCGCGAGGCAGCCCACGAGCTGGGGCGCATCGTGATCGTCACCTTCGGAGACCGCGGGGTGGCGATCTTCGACGGCCGCCCCGGCGGCATCGGTGACACGTTGGTGCCCGTCACAGCCGTCCCGGTCCGCGGAACGACGCTGGGCTGCGGGGACGCGTTCATCGCCGGGTTCCTCGAGGCCTGGAACCGGGACCGGGATCCGTTGCATGCGGTGGAACAGGGCAAGGCGCTGGGTGCCGAGGCAACGCGCTGGCGTCGTCCCCTGCCCGACGCGGCGTACGGTCCCGAGGCGGCCGCGGCGCTGGCTGCTGCCGACGCTGCCGCCGGGTCAGGGCCGGTGGCAGGGCGAGGCAGAGCCGTCAGCCAACGATGAACGCGAGCGCCACGCAGACCACGCCGGCGATCAGGATCGCGCCTCCGATCTGCATCTGGCGCCGCAGGATCTCCATCGCCACCGAGGCGCCGGTCTTCGAGTCGTCCCTCACCCCGCCGCGCCACGCCTCGTAGCGAGCGATGTTGGCATCCTGCTCGCGGAGCGCGCTGTACCGCTGATACGGGCGATAGAAGCGCGTGGCCCCGAACGCGACGAGGGCGACGCCGACCGCGAGCAGCACCAGCGCGACCAGGCTCATGACCCCGCTCCCCCGCCGAGGCGCTCACGGACGAGCTCACCCACCCGCGCAGCGTCGGCGGCACCCCTGGTGGCCTTCATCACCTGGCCGACGAAGAAGCCGGTCACGGGCTTGCCCGCTCGATAGTCCTCCACGGCCTTCGGGTTCGACGCGATCACGGCATCGACCTGCTCGAGCAGGGCAGCGTCGTCGGAGATTGGACCGGGCCCGGCGACCGCCAGCAGCTCTGCGGCATCGGTGCCCTGGGCAACGTGACGGTCGAGCAGGTCCCGGCCCACCGGCCGCGTGACCTTGCCCTCGACGATCGCCGCCAGCAGCACGGCGATGTCGCCCGGCGACGAGCGTCCGGCCGTTCCCGACTCGCCCACGCCCCGGGCCTTGACCTCGCGGGCATGCGCGCCGGTCACGAAGTTGGCCACCTCCTTGGCGGGCACCACGGCGCCGGCTGTCGAGATGGCCTCGAACGCGGCCGTCATGGCCGGGTCGGCGACGATGACCGCCGCATCGTAGTCGGTGATTCCGAGCGCGACATAGCGGGCGCGGCGAGCCGCCGGGAGCTCCGGGAGGCCGGCCCGAATCGTGTCGATCCAGGCGGTCTCGACGTGGAGCGGCGGCAGGTCGGGCTCGGGGAAGTAGCGGTAGTCCTCCGACGTCTCCTTGGAGCGCATGTGGTACGTGGCCTGGCGGCCGTCGTCCCAGCCGCGGGTCTCCATGGTCAGCGGCTCGCCCGTATCGAGGGCAGCACCCTGGCGCTCGATCTCGAACTCGATCGCCCGTTCCACCGCCCGGAACGAGTTCATGTTCTTGACCTCGACCCGCGTGCCGAACGCCTCCCGGCCTCGCGGACGCAGCGACACGTTGGCCTCGACGCGCATCTGCCCGCGTTCCATGTCCGCGTCGCTCACGCCGATCGCGCGCAGCAGGAGCTGGAGCTCCTCGGCATACCGGCGGGCCTGTTCGGCGGTCCGGATGTCGGCCTCGGTGACGATCTCCATGAGGGGCGCGCCGGAGCGGTTGAAATCGACGAGCGACACCCGAGCACCGGTCAGGCCGGCCGTCCCGCCATGGACCAGCTTGGCCGTGTCCTCCTCGAGGTGCGCCCGTCGGATCCGGACCGTGAACGGACCCTGCGAGGTCTCGATCTCGAGCCGCCCGTAGCCCGCCAGCGGGATCGCGTACTGGCTGATCTGGTAGCCCTTCGGAAGATCCGGGTAGAAGTAGTTCTTGCGCTCCCACTGAGTGCGCTCCGGGATCTCGGCGTCGATCGCGAGGCCCGTGGCGATCACGTACTCGACCGCGCGACGGTTGATCACGGGCAGCGCTCCCGGCAGACCCAGGCACACGGGGCAGACGTACGTGTTGGGCGCGGCGCCGTCATAGGCCGTCGAGCAGCTGCAGAACATCTTCGAGCTCGTCCGCAGCTGGCAGTGGATCTCGATGCCGATGACCGCCTCGTAGCGCTCGAGCACACCGCCGGCCGACCGTGCCGCGGTCGTCATCGGCGCGCCTCCGTGGTGGTCGTCATCGTGGCACCTCGGCGGTGATGGTCACCGGGCACCTCGCTGGTCATCATCACCGGAGCACCTCGGCGCCCGCGGTGAGCAGGAAGACGCCGTACATCGCGACCACGATCCACACGAGCGCGAACGCCACGTGTCGCGCGGCCACCCGCACCCGCAGACGGTCATGTACGGGTCGCGAGGCCTCGATTCGCGAGCGCGTCTCGTCCCCGTCGCGGATCAGCGGCACCAGCGCGGAACGTGCGGCAGCGTAGCCGCGCCACGAGCCATAGGTGACGGCGATGAAGCCCGAGAGCAGCATGATGGCTCCGACCATGGGTCAGAGTTTGGCACAGACCGGGGCCGGGTCGTGGCAGCCCAACCGCGGCTGACCAATCCGCGGCTCAATCGCGGCAGACCAATCGCGCCTGGCTGACTCTTCGACGGGCGACGATCCGCCGGGTCGCGTGATGCGGTGGCGGATGGCCGGCCGAAACCCTCCGGCAGGTTGTCCTCGCTAGCTGCCGCCGCCCTCGCCGGCAATCGCCCGCTGGATGGCGTCGTGCAGGTTCGCCCCGGTCGGCTGTCCCTGGAGCTCGACGACGCCGCGATCGTCGGCCGGCTCCCACTCGTAGCCGATGCCCGGCGTGGTGATCACCAGCGGCACATCCGGGTGAAGCTCGCGCAGGCCGGAGATCAGCGCGCCCGAACCGGCGGTATCCCCGCTGGCCCAGGCGTCGTAGACGAGAACGTCGGCACTCGCGGCGAGGTCACAGCTGCCGCCGTTGAGGATCGGGCAGGCGTTGCCGGTCGGGCCGCTGCATTGCTCGACCTCGTACCCCAGCCGGCGGAGCGACTCGACCTCCTGGTCGGCCAGGTCGATGTCGTGATGGACGACGAGCGCACGCGTCATGGCACACCTCTCTCTGGGGGACGCGGCCAACGCCGGGTCACGTTCCCGGTGTCTCGAGCGTGCGCCCGATCAGGGCCGGCGCAACAGGGACGAAGGTCACCCGAGCGGCATGCGGGACGGCCCGCGGACATGCGTCGTTCAGAGTGGCCGGGATCGGCGCGCTTCCGGGCGGCCGGGATCAGTCAGCGAGCACAGCGTCGGCGATGGGGCACCGGGCAAGGAGCCCGGGGCGGGCGTCGTACGGGGACCCGGGGCGGGCTCGTACGGGAGCCCGGGATCAGTCGCTGCTCAGGGCGCTCGGGATCAACCGCCTCAGGCGGTGCGTGCGCGGTCCACGAAGCGACCGATCCGGGCGATCGCCTCCTCGAGCTGGTCGTACGCCGTCGCATAGCACATCCGCACGTGCCCCTCCCCCGACGGGCCGAACGCGCTGCCCGGCACCACGGCCACCTGCTCCTCGTGCAACAGCCGCTCGGCGAACTCGTCCGAGGACAACCCCGTCGAGGTGATCCGGGGAAGGCGTAGAACGCGCCTCTCGGCTCGAACGTCAACAGGCCGATCCGATTGAGCCCGTCCACCAGGAGGCGGCGCCGCGCGTCGTACTCGGCGACCATCGCCTCGACCGCGGGCTCGCCGTCCTGGAGCGCCACCAGCGCGGCATCCTGGGCGATGGTCGGGGCGGACATGATCCCGTACTGGTGCACCTTGACGATCCCATCGAGGATCGAGGCCGGCGCGCAATCCAGCCCACGCGCCAGCCGGTCATCGCGTAGGCCTTCGAGAACCCCCCCATGAGCACGGTCCGCTCCCGCATCCCCGGCAGCGAGCTGAACGGTGATGGCGATACGTCCCGTAGGCGAGACGATCGTAGATCTCGTCGCTGTAGACGAGCAGATCGTGCTCGGCCGCAATCTCGGCCAGCTCGTCCTGGATCGCGTCGTCGAGCACGGCACCCGTCGGATTGCACGGATAGCCGAGGAACAGGGCCTTGGTCCTCGGCGTCACCGCCGCCCGAACCGCGGCCGGATCGAGCGCGAAGTCGTCCTCGAACCTCGTCGCGACCGACACGACGGTGCCACCCGCGAACACGATGGCGGGCACGTACGCCACGTAGGAGGGCTCGTGAAGGATCACCTCGTCGCCCGGGTCACAGGTCGCCCGCAGGGCGAGATCACCGCCTTGATGCCCCGACCGTGACCAGGATCTCGGTCGCCGGGTCGTAGGCGACCCCGTACCGCCGTTCCAGGTGCCCAGCCAGCGCACGCCGCAGCTCGAGCGTGCCGTAGTTCGAGGTGTAGTGGGTGCGCCCCTCGCGGAGGCTCTCGACGCCCGCCTCCACGATCTCGCGCGGGGTGTCGAAGTCGGGCTGACCCACACCCAGGCTGATGACGTTGTCCATCGTTGCCGCGATGTCAAAGAAGCGGCGGATGCCCGACGGCGGAACGGCCCGAACCCGCTGGGACAGGGCGCGCTCCGCGAGCGGAGCCCGGGATGACATGACCGGTGCCCGAGCGGCGGGATCGGCGGGATCGGCGGGATCGGCGGGATCGGCGGGTTTGGCGCTCATGGTCCGCAAGGGTACGGCATCGGGAAGTTGCCGAGGCACGCGCTGGCACGTCGGAAGGCCAGCCGATTCTGCGCTGGAACGCTGGGCGTTCCGGCTGGCGGCTGGGGGCCGCTGCTGGAACGCTGGGCGTTCCGTCTGGTGGGGCGACCGGTGAGGAGCCGCTGGTTCGCTCGCCGGGCGTTCCGTCCGGCGGCTGGGGGCCGCTGCTGGAACGCTGGGCGTTCCGTCTGGCGGCGCGACCGTAGAGAACCGCTGGTTCGATCGCGTGGCGATCCACGCGGGACCGTCAACCCGGGCAGGACGGACGATCCGCTGAAGTCGACGAAGGATGTAGGGGCTAGCGGCAGCAAAGAACGCAGCGCCCACCGGCGACAGGAGGCGCAGCGCCTTAACCGGCGACCAGGAGACGCAGCGCCTACCGGCGACAAGGAACGCAGCGCCTACCGGCGACAAGGAACGCAGCGCCTACCGGTCCGGGCGATCAACCACGAACGAGGCCGCTGGTCCGAAGCGGGTCAGGCCGGCAGCGGCGCAGTTGCCGGTGACGCGCCCGGAGCCAAGCGGGCGTCCTCGGCGCGGTCGCGGATCCCGAGCATCTGGCGTTGCATCATCACGAACACGCCGAAGCCCAGCAGCGGGCCAGCCGGCACTGCCCCCCGGCTTCCGGGCTCGACGCCGAACCGCCACCCGCTCGATCAGACGAGTACTGGTCGGTTCCGACGGGCTCGAGCGCGCAACGCCCAGGACGCAGCGACCGCGGTGGCATGGTGGCGCTCCATGACCCGGCCCGAGGCCGCCAGGCCCGGTGCATCGGTCACGGCGGGTTCCCCGTCACTTGGCCCCGCCACGCTGCTCGGCCATGACGTCGCTGTCGATGAACACGACCAGCGCGTGCTCAGGCTCGAGCGCCTTCACCACAAACCCGCCGCCCGGCGTCGGTAGGCAGGACGTCTCCGACCGCCAACGTCTGCCACTCGGGATGGATCTCGTCCGCGCTCCGTCCGCGCATGTCAAGCCGGTCGTAGCTGTACCAGCCTGCCCGCCCATAACCCATCTGCACGAGCCACGGCCAGACCGCCGACGGCGGCGCGGCGATCGTGATCGAGCGCGTGTCAACCTTGGCCGCGTCCGGTCACCGGTCGTGGCCTGGCAGCTCCCGGCCGGCGTTGGCTGGATCCTTGCCCCAGCTCGCGTACCAGCGACTC
>CAWDXT010000035.1:0-46940 GCA_963806265.1 uncultured Chloroflexia bacterium | reverse complement strand
GCGATCATCGGCCGGCTCCCACGTGTAGCCGATACCAGGGCGTGGTCACCACGACGGCACGTCCGGGTGCAGCTCGCGCAGCCCGGAGATCAGCTCGTCCGACCCGGCCGTGTCCCCGCTCGCCCACGCGTCGTAGACCAGCACGTCGGCGGTCGCCGGCGAGGCGACAGCGCGCCGCCGCTGAGGATCGGGCACCCGCTCCCGGTCGGCCCGCTGCATTGCTCCACCTCGTAGCCCAGGCGGGCGAGCGACTCGACCTCCTGATCCGCGAGATCGATATCGTGATGGACGACGAGCGCATGTGTCATGGCACACCTCTTTCGGGGGGACGCGGCCACCGCCGGGTCTCGCTCCCGGTACCACGAGCGTGCGCCAGACCGTCGCCGGGCGCAGCAGGGACGAAGGTCATCGTGGCGCCGTGCGATCCGGCCCGCAGACGCCGTCCCCCTGCGGCCGCGCGCGCCGAGCCGGCCCGCCGGCACCTGACTCCGCCCCCGTCGTGATCAGCCCGGCTGCCCCCGCTCCACGAAGCGTCCGATCCGGTCGATCGCCTCCTCCAGCTGCTCGTACGCCGTCGCGTAGCACATCCGCACGTGCCCCTCGCCCGATGGGCCGACGCGTTGCCCGGCACCACCGCCACCCGCTCCTCGCGCAGCAGCCGCTCGGCGAACTCGTCCGAGGTCAGCCCGGTCGAGCTGATCCGCGGGAAGGCGTAGAAGGCGCCGCGCGGCTCGAACGTCGCAGCCCGATCCGATTGAGGCCGTCCACGAGCAGCCGGCGGCGCGCGTCGTACTCGGCGACCATCGCCTCGACCGCGGGCTCGCCGTCCTGGAGCGCGACCAGCGCGGCGTCCTGGGCGACCGGCGGGGCCGACATGATCCCGTACTGGTGCACCTTGACGATGCCCTCGAGGATCGGGGCCGGCGAACACATCCAGCCGACCCGCCAGCCGGTCATCGCATAGGCCTTCGAGAAGCCTCCCATGAGGACGGTCCGCTCCCGCATCCCCGGCAGCGAGCTGAACGCGCGATGGCGGTACGTCCCGTAGGCGAGGCGGTCGTAGATCTCGTCGCTGTAGACGAGCAGGTCGTGCTCCTGCGCGATCCGGCGAGCTCGTCCTGGATCGCGTCGTCGAGCACGGCACCGGTCGGGTTGCACGGATAGCCGAGGAACAGCGCCTTGGTCCGCGGGGTCACCGCTGCCCGGCCGCCGCCGGCTCGAGGGCGAAATCGTCCTCGAACCGGGTCGCGACCGGGACGACGGTGCCGCCCGCGAACACGATCGCGGGCACGTAGGCGACGTACGACGGCTCGTGCAGGATCGACCTCGTCGCCCGGGTCGCAGGTCGCCCGCAGCGCGAGGTCGCACGGCCTCCGATGCCCCGACCGTGACCAGGATCTCGGTCGCCGGGTCGTAGCGGACGCCGTAGCGCCCCTCGAGGTGGGCGGCCAGCGCACGCCGCAGCTCGAGCGTGCCGGAGTTGGACGTGTAGTGCGTCCGCCCTCGCGCAGGCTCTCGACGCCGCCTCGACGATCTCGCGCGGGGTGTCGAGTCGGGCTCACCGACCCCGAGGCTGATGACGTCGTCCATCGTGGCGGCGATGTCGAAGAAGCGCCGGATCCCCGATGGTGGCACGGCGCGGACGCGCTGGGACAGGGCGCGCTCGGCGAGCGGGGCGCCGGGTGACATACGGTGCCGGAGGCGGTTTTGGGCTGGATCGGGGCGGGATCGGCGGTGGACGCGGCGCGATCGGCGCTCATGGTCGGCAAGGGTACGGCATCGAGAAGTGGCCGAGGCGAGCGCTGGCTCGTCCGAAGGCGGGCCGTCCCGCGCTTGAACGCGCGGCGTTCCGGCTGGCGGGCTCGGCCGCCCTACGCTGGCGTTCCGTCGAGCAGCGCGACCGGTGCGGAGCCGCGGTCGCCTGCCCGGCGCTCCGTCCGGCGGCCGAGGCCCGCCGCTGCACGCTTGGCGTCTGTCTTGCGGCTCGACCGAGGGGCTACCGTTGCGCGACTCGCGTGGCATCCACGCGACCCTCAGCCGGCCAGGACGGACGATCCGCTAAGTCGACGAGGTCAGGCTCAGCGAGCATCGACGCAGCGCCGACCGCTCGCTCAGCGTGACTCGACGGCGACCCGCGTCAACTACCGCCGCGCCACTGGTTCGGGCGACGACCACGACGAGACCTGTTGGTCCGGTGGGTCAGGCCGGCCGCCCGCGTTGCCGGTGACGAGCCGGAGCCGCGGCTCCTCGGCGCGGTCGCGGATCCCGAGCATCTGGCGCTGCATCATCACGAACACGCCGAAACCGAGCAGCGGACCGCCGGCACGGCCCCCCGGCTTCCGGCCTCGACCCCGAACCGCACCCGCTCGATCAGTCGAGTCTGGTCGGTTGCCGACGGGCTCGAGCACGAACGCCCACGACGCGGCGAAGCGCGGTGGCATCGTGGCGCCCATCACCTTGCCCGACGCCGCCAGGCCCGGCGCTCGGTTATTTCGGGCTCATCGTCCCTGGCCCCGCGCTGCTCGGCAACCAGGTCGCTGTCGATGAACACGACCAGTGCGCGCTCCGGCTCGAGCGCCCGCACCACGAACCCACCGCCGGCTCGGTCGGCAGCACGTCACCGACCGCCAGCGTCTGCCACTCTGGATGGATCTCGTCCGCGCTCCGTCCACGCATGTCCAGTCGGTCGTAGCTGTACCAGCCGGCCCGCCCGTATCCCATCTGGACCAGCCACGGCCAGACCGCCGACGGCGGCGCGGCGATCGTGATCGCCCGCGTGTCGACCTGGCCGCGTCCGGCACCAGGTCGTCGCCCGGCAGCTCCCGGCCGGCCTCGGCGGGTCGCTGCCCCAGCTCGCGTACCAGCGGCTCGCCGTGTAGAAGGCAGCCCAGCTGGCTGCCGCGATGGTCGACCCGACCACGATTTGCCTGAGCATGCGCGCACCTCCGGTGGCGATGGTGCCGGCATAGCGCGCCGGGATCGAGGGCCGTCGGACCTAGCCGCAGGGGTCGGAGGTCGCGATCCGGTCCGCTGGGGTCGGGACGGAAGGATCCTCAAGCGCGACAGGTCGTGCGGCTCGACCCGCCGCCAGTCCGCATCGGCCGTGACCCCTCGTATGCGCGGGCGGCCCGCATCAGGCAGCCCTCGCGCCAGGCAGCGCCGATCAGCTGGAGACCCACCGGCAGCCCGTCCGAGAGCCCGCACGGCACCGAGATACCGGGCAGGCCGGCCATGTTGACCGGCAGCGTGCACGCGTCGGACAGGTACATCTGCACCGGGTCCGCCAGCCGCGCCCCGAACGGAACGCGACCGATCGGCGAGGTTGGCGCGACGAGCGCATCGAACCCCGCCTCCCACAGCTGGTCGAAGTCGCGCTTGATCAGCGTCGAACCTTCTGCGCCTTGAGGTAGAACGCGTCGTAGTAGCCCGCCGACAGGGCGTAGGTGCCGAGCATGATGCGCCGCTTGACCTCGGCCCCGAAGCCGCCGCCGCGCGTGGCGAGTAGTTGGCCAGGTAGTCGTCGCCGCCGCGGACGCTGTAGCCGAACCGGACGCCGTCGTACCGGGCGAGGTTCGCCGACGCCTCGGCGGGCGCGACGATGTAGTAGGTCGGCCAGGCCGTAGTCGGTGTGCGGCAGGCTCACCTCCTCGACCGCGCGCCCGCGTTCTCGAGCGCCGCGACGGCCTCGCGGACGCCGCCTCGACGCCCGGCTCCATGCCGGCCACGAAGTACTCGCGCGGCAGCCCCGAGCCGCTTGCCCCGAGCCAGCTCGCGGCCTCGTCGTCGGACGCGGGCAGCTGGAGGAGGTCGTCGGGCACGGGCTCGGCGCAGAGGTCGAATCGCGCGTCGTCGCGCCGGCGACCGCGTGCGAGCAGCGCCGCCGCATCGCGCGTGTCGCGCGCCAGCGGCCCGATCTGGTCGAGGCTGCTCGCGAACGCCACGATCCCGTACCGGCTGACCCGGCCGTATGTCGGCTTCATGCCCACGACGCCGCACAGCGCGGCCGGCTGGCGGATCGAGCCGCCGGTGTCGGTGCCGATGCCGAGCGGCACCGGAACGCGGCCACGGCCGCCGCGGAGCCGCCGCTCGAGCCGCCCGGCACGCGATCGAGATCCCAGGGTTGGAGGTCGGGCCGAAGGCGGAGTGCTCGGTCGACGAGCCCATCGCGAACTCGTCCATGTTGGTCTTGCCCAGGATCACCGCGCCGGCCGTCGCGCAGGCGCTCGGTGATATGGGCGTCGTACGGCGCGCGGTAGCCCTCGAGGATCCGCGACCCGGCGGTGCACTGGCGGCCCGCGACCGAGACCAGGTCCTTGAGCGCCACCGGGATGCCGAGCAGCGGATGGAGCGCATCGCAGCGCCTGCGCCCTCGGCCCGCGCCGCCGCGAGCCGCGCATCGGCGGCGTCGGCCTCGTCCAGCGCCCGCTCGTCGTCGATCGTGAGCCACGCGTGCAGGCCGCGGTCCGTCGCGTGCGCCGGGCCAGGTGCGCCGCGGTGATCTCGCGCGCGGTCGTCTCGCCCGACCGCAGGCGAGCAGGCCAGCTCATGCGCGGTCAGGCGGGTCAGGTCGGCGGATCGGCTCGCGCGGCGTCGGTCATCGCGTCGCGGCTCAGTCGCCGCCCAGGATCGCCGGGCACGACGAAGAAGTCGCCGTCGCGCTCGGGCGCGTTGGCGAGCACGTCCTCGACCGGCATCGAGGGCCCCGCCACGTCCTCGCGCAGGATGTTCTCGAGCTCGATCGTCTGGGCCGTGGGCGGGATGTCGTCCGTCTCCAGCTCGGCGAGCTTCGCGTACTGCTCGAGGATGTGGTTGAGCTGGCCCTGGAGCCGGGTCAGCTCGTCCTCGGTCAGCCCGAGGCGGGCGAGATAGGCGACGTGCTCGACGTCGGCGCGGGTCAGCGAGGCCATGGCGCCGATGATACGCGGCGCGACCCGGCGCGTGGGCCGGGTCCGTCGGCCACGACGCGCTACAGGTGGTCGTGCTGCTGCAGCGCTTGGATCACCTCGTCGTCGGCCTCGACGTCCAGGGGTCCGCCGCGGGTGCGCCGGGCCGCCCTCGGCGTGGATGTGCACGCGTCCTCCGGGACGTGCGGCGGGCGCCCTTCGTGGACGTGCGCCTCGCCCAGCGTGCGGGCCAGAAACTCGCGCGTCCGCGGGTCCTGCGGATTGCTGATCACCTGCTCGGCTGGTCCGACCTCGAGGAACACCCCCTCCTCGATGTAGTAGACGCGGTCCGCCGCCTCTCGCGCGAACGCCATCTCGTGGGTAACGACGATCATCGTCGCGCCCTCGTGGGCCAGGTCCTCCATCACGTTGAGCACCTCGCCCACCAGCGTCGGGTCGAGCGCCGACGTCGGCTCGTCGAACAGCAGCACCTTGGGCTCCATGGTCAGCGCCCGCGCGATCGCGACCCGCTGCTTCTGGCCACCCGACAGGCGGCCCGGGTACTCGTTTCGCGCTTCTCGGACAGCCCGACCTTGTCCAGGTACTTCTCGGCCGTCGCGATCGCCTCGTCGCGCCGCACGCCCTTGACCCGGATCGGCGCCTCGATCAGGTTGTCGATCACCTTGAGGTGCGGGAACAGGTTGAACTCCTGGAACACCATCTGGGCGCGCAGCCGGATCTGGCGGATCTGCTCTCGATGCTCGCGGCTCCGCGCGTGCAGCGGGTCCGCGTCCACCTGCAGCCCGTCGACCTCGATCGCCCCGATCGTCGGCTCCTCGAGGAAGTTGATGCAGCGCAGCAGGGTGCTCTTGCCGGAGCCCGACCTGCCGATCAGGCAGACCGTCTCGCGCGGATAGACCTCGATCGTGCAGCCCTGCAGGACGTGGTTCGCACCGAAGAACTTCTGGAGCCCGAGCACGCGCACGATGGGATCGGCACCGGCCGGCGTCAGCGCACCCGGCCTGGCATAGGGATCTCGCTGGTCGATGCCGGTCACATCGCACCTCGCTCTCGGCCATGCGCTTCTCGAGGCGATCCTGGAACAGGCTCAGGATGATCGTCATGACCCAGTACACGAGCGCGGCGAGCAGCAGCGTCTCGAGCGTCCGGAAGTTGGACTGCCCGATCCGCTGCGCCCGCCACAGCAGCTCCTGGACGCTGATGATCGAGACCAGCGCCGAGTCCTTGATCATGGCGATGAACTCGTTGCCGATCGCGGGGGTGACGATCCGGACCGCCTGCGGCAGCACGATCCGGCGCATCGTCGTGCGCTCGCGGCATGCCCGAGCGCCGCCGCCGCCTCCGAGCTGGCCCCGCGGGACGGCCTGGATGCCGGCCCGGAAGATCTCGGTCATGTACGCGCCGTAGTTGAAGGCGAGCGCAGAGATCCCGAGGATCACCAGGTCGATCGAGGCGAAGCCCTCCCAGATCTGCGGCAGGGCGAGGTAGAAGAACAGCAGCTGGACGATCAGCGGCGTGCCGCGGACGAGCGACACATAGAAGCTCGCGACCCCATAGATCACGGGGCTGGCGCTCAGCCGGCCCAGCGCGCCGAGCGTGGCCAGCACGACCGCAACGGCGATCGAGGCGACCGAGATGATGATCGTGAGCGGGACGCCGCCGAGGATGTACGGCGCCCACGTGCCAGGAACCGATGTCGATCTTGCCGGCCGCGACAGCGCCGCCGACCAGATCCCGACCAGCACGAGCCAGGTCAGCGACGAACGCATGCGGAAGCGCCCGCGGCGCCGTGCTCGCGAGCGCGCGATGGCCGCGACGATCTCGGCCTGGTCGGCTCGCCGTCGGGCTGCCCGCTGCTGCCGGCGCCCGGCCCACTCCGTCATCGTGCGCTCCCGGATGCGGCGAGGCCGCGCTCGTCGCGCGGCCTCGCGGTCTGGCCGTGCGTCAGCTTGCCTGCTTGACGGTCAGGTCCTCCCGAACCACTTCATGGACATGGCGCTCAGCGTGCCGTCCGAATGCATGTCGGTCAGGATCTGGTTGACCTTGGCGACCATGTCCGTCGCGTCCGGGCCGCCCTTGTCGAACGCGGCCGCGAGCGGCTCGTAGAACACCGGTCGCCGACCTTGACCACCGGCAGTCCGTCGTCGATGGCCGCCTGAACGGTCGTCGAGGAGCTCAGCCAGCCCTCGAAGTCCTTGCGGCCCGACTTCCAGCTCTCGGCGCACAGGCGGTCGGTCTTGAGCGTCGTGGCCTTGGCGCCGGCCGGCGGCTGGGTCTGCGGCGACTCGGTGCCGAAGTCGAGCTCACCGTTGAGCCAGTCGAGGTAGGTCGTCGCCTCGCCCACGCAGATCGTCTTGCCGGCCAGGCCGTCGAGGGTCGTGATCCCGGTGTCCGCACGGGCCGCCATCTGGGCCGGCGTGTAGTAGTACGGGATCGTGAAGTCGAGCACCTTCTGGCGCTTGCTGGTGATCGTCATCGAGCCGACGCTGAAGTCCCAGCGGCCGCCCCAGGAGCCGGCCGTCGAGCGCGTCCCAGTCGGGCGTCTCGAACGAGATCGTCACACCCAGGCGCTTCGCGATCTCGGTCCCGACGTCGATGTCGAACCCCTCGTAGGTCCCGTCCGGCGTGATCTCCGACTGCGGCGGGTACTGCGGGTCGGTCGACATCACGATGTTGCCGGCCTTGAGCACCTTGTCGAGCAGTCCACCCGGGATCGGGGTGGCCATCGCCTCGGTACGGCGCCGCGGACGGCGCCATGCTCTCGGCCGTCTCGGCCTCGGGCGTCGGGGCCGCCGTGGGGGCCTGGGTCGGCGCGGGCGTGGCCGCGCTGGTACACGCCGCGACCAGCACGGCCACCGACGCCAACACGGTAACTCGTCCTCTAAGGGACATGGCTCCTCCTTTCAAGGCGTCGTCGACTCACCGGGACGCCGTGAATGGGCGGCATTATGCGCCTCTGCGCCGAATGCGTTGGCCGCGGCTGCGAGATCGGGCGGGATCGCGGTCGCTCGTCACCGACGCGGAGTGCCGCGGCTTCAGGCGGGACCGACCATCTGCCAGAAGGCCGACGCGAGCCGCGTCTCGGCGGCCATGCGAATCACGCTCGCGATCGCGTCGATGGCGTCTCCCCGGTCACCTCGATCTCGCGCAGCTCATCCGTCGACCAGGCACGCGACACGGATCGTGACCGGGCCGTCGCCCGTGATCTCGAGGTCCTGGACGAGGATGCCCGTGCCGAGCACCCGCTCGAGGTCGATCCGCAGCCGTTCGGCCAGCTGCGTCTCAGCGTCGTTCATGCCATCCCCTCCTCGCCGGGCTCGCCGGGCTCGCCTCCATCGCAGCGTCGGGCGCCTCGCCCGCCAGCAGCCGCCGAAAGCCATCGGCGTCGAGCACCGGGATGCCGAGATCGGTCGCCTTCTGGAGCTTGGAGCCGGCACCGGGCCGGCAACGACGTAGTCCGTCCTCTTCGAGACCGAGCTGGCGGGCTTGCCGCCAGCCGCGCGCACGGCCTCCTCGGCCTCCTGGCGGCTGAAGCCCTCGATCGTCCCGGTCACCACGACGGTCTTGCCGGCGAGGGCCCGTCCGGCGTCGTCCGCACCGGCCGTTGGCGCGACCGTCGGCGGCTCGGGGTCCACGCCCACCTCGGCCAGCTCGTCGAGCACGTGCGAGGTGGCGTCATCAGCGAACCACGCGGCCAGCGAGGCCGACACGGTCGGCCCCACGCCCTCGATCTCGACAAACCGCTCCGGATCCTCGCTCGGCCGTCGCGCGCAGGAAGGCGGCCGACCCGCGGCAGCCAGTCGTCGCCCGGCGGCACCTGGACGGTGACCCAGCGGGCGAGATCGATCGCGGTCGTCTCGCCCACCTGCGGGATGCCGAGACCGTTGAGCACCCGCGCCAGCGGCCGCGTCTTCGAGCGCTGGATCGCGGCGTACAGGTTCTCGGCGCTCTTGCGGGCGAACCGGTCGAGCGTCTCGAGATCCTCGACCGTCAGCCGGTAGAAGTCGGCGCGACTGCGAACCATCCCCCGCTGGAGCAGCTGGCTGAGCACCGCCCACCCGGCGCCCTCGATGTCCATCCCGCCTCGACCGACGAAATGCTGGAACTCCTGCGACACGCGGGCCGGACAGGCGGGGTTGGGGCAGTAGTGGCGGACGGCCCCCTCGTCGCGCACGATGCCGCGTCCCGCACACCGGGCAGACCGCGGGCATCTCGAACTCGCGCGCGTCGTCGGGTCGCTTGTCGAGCACCGGCCGGACGACCTCGGGGATCACGTCACCCGCCTTCTGGAGCACGATCACGTCGCCGATCCGGATGTCCTTGCGGCGTACCTCGTCGAGGTTGTGGAGCGTGGCCCGGGCGACGGTCGAGCCCGCCACCTTCGCGGGGCGCAGGTGCGCGACGGGCGTCAGCGTCCCGGTCCGGCCCACGTACGGGACGATGTCCTCGACCACCGTCTCGACCTGCTCCGGCGGGAACTTGAACGCGATCGCCCAGCGAGGAGCACGGCTGACCATGCCGAACGCCAGCTGCTGGTCGTAGCGGTCGACCTTGACCACGACGCCGTCGGTCTCGTACGGCAGGTCGTGGCGCCGCTCCCGCCAGGTCTCCGTGAACGCGATCACGCCCTCGATGTCCAGGCCGGCCTGCGCGATCCGGATTGACCGGGAAGCCCGAGCGCCGCCATGCGCTCGAGGGCGGCCGACTGCGCAGCCGACGCTCGCGCCTGATCCTCGACCAGCTGGTACAGCCACGTCGACAGCTGGCGGCTGCCCGTGACCGCCGGGTCCTTCTGGCGCAGCGACCCGGCGCCGCTGTTGCGCGGGTTGGCGTACAGCGCCAGGCCCGCCTCCTCGCGCTCCTCGTTGATCCGCGCGAACTCCGCCTTGGGCATGTACACCTCGCCGCGAACCTCGATGCGTGGCCGGTTCCGGGAGCCTGTCCGGGATCGAGCGGATGGTGCGCAGGTTGGGGGTCACGTCCTCGCCGGTGGTGCCGTCGCCCCGGGTGGCGCCGAGGACGAACCGGCCGCGCTCGTAGCGCAGCGAGATGGCGAGGCCGTCGATCTTGAGCTCGGCGACGTAGGTCAGGTCGGGCGCCGGCTCCGGTGCCGCTGGCAGCCCCAGCCCGCGGCGAACCCGCGTGTCGAACGCCCGCAGCTCGTCGTGGCTGAAGGCGTTGGACAGCGACAGCATCGGACGCTGGTGGCGCACCTCGGGAAAGCGACCGCCCGCCGGGGCGCCGCCGACGCGCTGGGTCGGCGAGGCGGGCGTCACCAGGGCCGGGAATGCCGCCTCGAGCGCGACCAGCTCACGGAACAGCTGGTCATACTCCGCGTCGCTGAGCTCGGGGTTGTCCTCCTCGTAGTACAGCCGATTGGCCTCCCGCACCTGCTCGACGAGGGCGGCATGGCGTTCGGCGGCGTCGCGCCTCCCCGCGCGCGGCGGCAGCCTCGACGAGCGCGGGATCAACGGGCAGCGACTCTGTCATCGACGCGCTCCCGAGGCCAGGACCTGGACGTGCTCGGGACGCAGATCGGCCACCGCCCGGGCACCGACCAGGGCCATCGCGCGCTCCATCTCGGCGCGCAGGATGGCGAACGCCTTCTCGACACCAGGCTGACCGGCACACGCCAGGGCCCACAGGAACGGGCGCGCGGTGAACACGGCCCGCGCCCCGAGGGCGAGCGCGATGAGCACCTGCGAGCCACGCCGGATGCCCCCGTCGAGGTACACCTCCGCGCGGTCGTTGACGGTCTCCACGACGTCCTGCAGGACATCGATGCCGGTCATCACGCGGTCGAGCTGACGGCCGCCGTGGGTGGACACCCAGACGCCATCGACACCATGCTCCACCGCCAGCCGGGCGTCCTCGCGGGTGAGGATCCCCTTGAGCACCAGCGGCAGCGGCGACCACGACCGGATCTCGTCCAGCGAGTCCCACGTCAGCCGCACCTGCCGTGCATCGATGATCCCGTCGAGCTCCACGCCATCAGGCTCGCCGGGCCACGCACCGGCTCGCACCAGGTTGGCGTAGGCATGCGGCCCCGGATGGAACGGCTGGCGCAGCAGCTCGTCGCGGTAGCCGAGGACGGGCAGGTCCACCGTGAGCACGAGGGCCTCGTAGCCGCCGGCCGTGGCACGCTCCACGAGCTCACGCGTCAGGCCGGGATCGGCCTGCACGTACAGCTGAAACCAGCGGCGGCCGCCCGGCGCGGCCGCGGCCACCTCCTCGAGCGTTCGCGAGGACACCGTCGAGACCACGTTCAGCGCACCGGCCGAGCCGGCCGCGCGCGCGGTCGCCAGCTCCGCGTCCGGGTGGCACAGCGCGTGGAGCGCGGCCGGCGCCACGCCGATCGGGATGGCCACCGGCTTGCCGAGCAGCGTCGTGGTCAGGTCCTGGCTCGCGATGTCGACCAGGACCCGGGGCCGCAGCCGGAAGCGATCCCAGGCGGCAAGCTCGTCGCCGAGCGTGCGCTCGTCCTCGGCGCCACCGGCAACGTACGCCCAACCCGCGGCGTGCAGGCGATCGCGGGCCGGTGCCTCGAAGTCGCGAACGCTGACGAACCGGTCCAGATCCACCGGTGGGAGGTCGGCGGGCGGATACGCGATCCGGCCCCGAGGCTCGACGGACATGCCTGCAGCATAGGCCGCCGATCCGCCATGATGCAGCGGTTGCTGCCGTGGTCCTCATCCCACGGCGGCGCACGAACGACTCGTGAAACATGACCGCACCTGACCGCACGGGGTTGCAGACTGCCGGCATGGACAAGACGACGTTGCTGCGCGACATGCGCGAGACGCATGCCCAGGTTCGCGCGGCCGTGGCCGCGCTCGACGACGACGCGCTGCTCGCCGACGCGCCGGGGATGCCCGGCTGGACCCGGAAGGAGGTGCTCGCGCACCTCGAGTGGTGGAGCGACCACTCGGCGAGGGTCGTCACCGCCCTGCTTGCGGGTCGGGAGCCATACGATCGTGGCGTGCCGTTTGACCTCGACGCTCACAACGCGCGCATCCGCGACGAGGCCCGGAGCCGGCCGGCACAGGACGTCCGTGACGGGGAGATCGAGGCGTTCGAACGCGTCCTGGCGGCCGTCGAGGCGGCACCGGAGGAGGCGCTGCTGGAGGCCGGCCGCTTCGCGTGGCTGGACGACGAGCCGCTCGTCGAGACCGTCGCCTGGGACACGATCCGCCACTATCCCGAGCACCTGCCGCACCTGGCCGCCTGAGCGGGTCGGTCAGCCCACGATGCCGGTGCGGAAGGGGGCCGACGAGGATCGGCCCTCTCCGTGGCCTGTAGGCCCTCGTCAGGCGCCGCTCAGGCTGGCAGGCGATCAGCAGCTTCCTCGCCACGATCTACGGCGGCGCGCGCACCCACGAATAGCGCTGGCGGGAGCGCTGGCGACGCTGGACGTGGTCCGGGGCGACGTTGCCTCGTTCGTCGCGCTCGGCGACGAGCTCGTCGACGGCGACACCGCGGAGCCGCGCGTCATTCCCTACTGCCTCACCGGGACGCTCGTGCGACGCGACGATGCGTGGCGCCGGCCCTCAGCCGATGATGTCGAGGTTGGCCAGCGAGGCGAGCATCGTCTTCCGACCGACCTGCGGGTCCTTGAACGCGACCGTGACCTCCTCGTCGTCGCGGGTCAGCTTCGAGGTGACCACGATCCCGTCGCCCCAGCGTTCGTGGTGGATCCGATCGCCGTCGCGATAGCGTCGCTCCCCCGGGATGACCGGCCGATCGACCGACGCCGGGCGCGGCCTGGGCTGCGGTCCGAGCGAGCCGGATCGGGCTCCGGCCGCGAACGCATCGCGCTCGCGCGCCGAGGTCGCGTGAGGGTCGGAACGTCTCTCCGACCGCCGGCGCGCCCGGGCGCCCGCTCCCCTCGCGCCAGGCGCCGCCGCCGGCCCGGATGCCCGACCCGAGCCGGGAGCGCGGCTCGCGGAATACGAGCTCCGGATCGAGGTCCGCGCCATCGTCCGTATCGCGGCGCGAGCTGCGGGCCCGTCATCAGCTCCGGCGGGATCTCGAGCAGGAACCGCGATGGCACGCCCATCCCGCCACCGCCCCACGTCGCCCGCCGCCACGCGTGCGACAGGTACAGGCGCCGCTTCGCCCGGGTGATGCCGACGTATGCGAGCCGGCGCTCCTCCTCCAGCTCACGCTCGTCATCGAGCGCGCGATTGTGCGGGAACAACCCCTCCTCGAGTCCGGCGATGAACACGACCGGAAACTCGAGCCCCTTCGCCGCGTGCAGGGTGATCAGGGTGACGGCGTCCTTGCCCTCCTCGTACGCGTCCTGGTCGGCGACCAGCGCCGTCTCCTCGAGCAGGCGGTCAAGCGCGTCGTCGGGCGCGAGGTCGTCGTAGCGCGTCGTGACCTGGCGCAGCTCGAGCAGGTTCGCCCAGCGATCCTCGCCCTCCTCCGAGCCATCGGCGAGCATCGCCCGGTAGCCGGACGCCTCGAGCACCTCGTCCAGCAGCTCGGGCAGCGGCAGCACGCCGATCCGAGTCCGCAGCCGCCGAACGAGCGAGGCGAACTCGCCGAGCGGCCCCCGGATCCGCGTCCCGACGCCCTCCACCTCGCCCTTTGCGCCCGCCTCGACGGCCGCCCAGGTGCTGTCGCCGTGCGCGACCGCGTATCGTCGCAGCGCCTCGACGCTCCGATCCCCGATCGCCGCGCGCGGGCACGTTGATGATCCGCTCGAACGAGACCAGGTCGGTGTCGGACCGCAGCACGCGCAGATAGGCCAGCGCGTCCTTGACCTCGCGCCGCTGGTAGAAGCGAATGCCGCCGACCAGCTGGTAGCGGACCCCGTAGCGAAGGAACGCCTCCTCGATCGCTCGTGACTGGGCGTTCATGCGGTACATGACGGCCACGTCCCGCGGCCGGAACCGGCTCGACTCGTCGTCGTCAGCCCGGCGCGTGAGCACCGAGCCGCGCCCGCCGACCAGCGCCTCGACCTGGCGCGCGATCCACTCCGCCTCCTCGTCCTCGTTGAACGCCTCGAAGCGCTGGATCGGCACGCCGCCCTGGTTCTGGTCCACAGCTTCTTGTCGGTCCGCGCGGTCGTTGCGCGACACGACCGCATGCGCCGCGTCGAGGATCAGCTGCGTCGAGCGGTAGTTCTGCTCGAGCTTGACCACCGTCGCCTCGGGGTAGTCGCGCTCGAAGTCGAGGATGTTCTGGACGTTGGCCCCGCGCCAGCCGTAGATCGACTGGTCGTCGTCGCCCACCACGCACAGGTTCCGGTGCGCCGCGGCCAGCGCCCGGACCCACAGGTACTGCGGCCGGTTCGTGTCCTGGTACTCGTCGACGTGGAGGTAGCGCCAGCGGGCCTGGTAGCGCTCGCAGCACCTGCGGCGCCTGCTCGAACAGCTCGACGGCGCGCAGCAGCAGGTCGTCGAAGTCGAGCGCATTGGCGGCCCGGAGCCGGTCCGCGTACCGCTCGGCGAGCCGGGCGATCGACCCGTTCGCGGTGATTGACCGCGTGCTCGGCCAGGAACGCGGCATCGAGCATCTCGTTCTTGGCGCGACTGATCGCACCCAGCACCGCGGCCGGCCGGAACTCGCCGGTCGCCGGCAGGTCCTGCTCGGCCAGGATCCGCTTCATCAGCTGCTGCTGGTCGTCGGTGTCGTAGATCACGAACCGGCGATCGAGCCCGATCGCCTCGCCGTCGCGCCGCAGCGACACGGGCACACAGCGAGTGGAACGTGCCGGCATCGACCTCGCGACCGTCTCGCCCGACGAGCGCGGTGATCCGCTCGCGGAGCTCGCCCGCGGCGCGGTTCGTGAACGTCACGGCCAGGATCCGGTAGGGCGCGACGGCCCTTGACGCCGATCAGGTACGCGATCCGGTGGGCGATGACGCGCGTCTTGCCGCTGCCGGCGCCGGCCAGGATCAGCAGCGGACCATCGGTGGTCGTGACCGCCCGCGCCTGCTCGGGGTTGAGATGCGACATGATCTCGTCCGCCCGCGCCGCCCGCCGCGCGGCGATCGCGGCCTCGACCGCCTCCGGATCAAGTCCGGGCTCCGATTGCGAGACACCGGGCGGCGGAGGGGCGTCACGGAGCCAATCGGGCTCCTCGGGCGAGGCGTCGACCCCATCGAGGGCGAGGTCGGTCCAGGTGCCCTGGCCCTCGGGCTCGACGCGGCGGGAACGACGGCGCTTCGGCGGCTCGCCGGGAGGGGTGGGGCTCACCGACCCATTCTAGGGTGGCCGTTTCGGAGGCGGGTCCGCTCAGGGACGGGGCGGTCCGCTCAGGGACGGAGCGGGGCCGGCCGCCGTCAGCTCCGGGGCCCCCAGCCGCTCGGCGGCGTCGGCGGCTGGTCGGTGCCGCCCGGCACGGTCGGTGGAGCTGCCTGGCGGGGCTGGGATCCGGGCGCAGCGGGGCTGCCTGTGCCTGCTGGATAGGCGGCCGGATAGGCGGGCGACGGGTAGCCGGCGACCGGACCGCCGGGTGACGGTACCTCGAACACGATGTCGGCCTGCAGCCCGCCCAGGCGGTCGGCCACGAAGTTGAACAGGGCGACGGCGATGGCGGTGATGATCCAGCCGAAGATCGCATAGAACAACGCTCCCACGACGGCAAAGATCAGGATGCCCAGGACGCCGCCGGCCAGGACCGGACCGAACTGCGTGTCCGTCGCCCGGCTGCCGGCCGCACCGGCGAGCAGCACGAACGGGATCGCGATCACCAGCGAGAACACGATCACCCCGACCGCGTACAGCGCGGCCGCGATGTTCGCGGCTCGGATCACGGGGATGTGGTGGATCGAGATCCGGGTCATGGACGTTCCTCCCAGCGCGACGGCGATGCCGCGCAGTCTAGCTGTCCGCCCTCGGAGTCCGACCGGCGAGATGCGGATCGGCCAGACTGGGCAGATGCGAGAGATCACGAGCCGGACGTGCGACCCCAACGTGGTGCGAGGCCGGGCGGGCCGATGAGCGAGCCGCTCGCGCTTGGCACGGCCGCCGTGCGGCGCGCGGCGATCGGCGCCTCGATGCTGTCCGCGGGCGAGGGCCTGCCGGCCGACGGCAACGGCATCCTGTCCGTCGTCCGCCACTTCGGCAGCCTGCAGCTGGATCCCACCCGTACCGTCGAGCGGACGCACTACCTGGTGCTCTGGAGCCGGCTCGGTCGCTACGACCGGGGCGAGCTGGATCGCGTCCTGTGGGATGAGCGCCGGCTGCTCGAGCACAACGCGTTCTACGTTCCGATCGAGCGTCTGCCCGAGCTGCGCTACGAGGCAGGACCATGGATCAACCGCTGGGACGCCGTGCGCAGCTTCGATCGAGACCAACCGGGCGTTCCACGACTCGATCCTCGATCAGCTTCGTGACCGCGGTCCGCTCCTGTCGCGCGAGATTGACGACTCGGCGCTGGTCGCCGGCTGGCGCTCGACCGGCTGGACGCACGGCCGGAACACGACCCGCATGCTCGAGTTCATGGGCAAGGCGCTGGAGGTGCTCGTGACGGGTCGCGACGGCCAGGAGCGACGGTGGGACCTCGCCGAACGGGTCATCCCGCCGGACGCGCCGAACGAGCGGCTGAGCGACGACGAGTACGCCGAACGGCGGTTGACGGAGGCGATGGCCCGCTTCGGCGTGGCCGACCTCGCCCACCTCAAGACGCGCACCTACTGGGTCGACAAGCGGGCGCTGCCCCGGGCGATCGAGCGCTTCGTGGACGAGGGCCGGATGGTTCGGGTCACCCTGCCGAACACTCGCGCCAGGCGGCCCGCCTGGGCGACACCCGCAGCGCTGGCGGTCGCGGACGCCGCAGCCTCACGAACCACCCTGCTGTCCCCGTTCGATCCGCTGATCTACGACCGCGATCGAACACGGCAGCTGTGGGACTTCGAGTACAAGCTCGAGATGTACGTGCCCCGAGCCGAGCGGGAGTTCGGACACTTCACGCTGCCCGTGGTCCACGACCACGATCTCGTCGGCCGGCTCGACTCGACGGTCGATCGGAGGAATGCGGAGCTGATCGTGAACCAGCTGCACTGGGAGGCAGGGCCGCGCCCCGCGCGCGTGCGTCGAGCGGTCGAGCTGGCGATCGAGGACCTGGCGCGGTTCGTGGGCGCCGAGCGTGTTCGGAAGGCCGCCACCGCGGCCGGCTGAGCGAATCGCCGGACATGACGAGGCCCCCGGCGACGTGGTCGCCGGGGGCCGTATGTGCGTGAGGAAGCGGACTAGAAGTCCATCCCGCCCATGCCGCCACCGTGGTCGTGACCGGCGCCCGCGCCGGCCTTCTCCCGCTCGGGGAGGTCGGTGATGAGCGTCTCGGTCGTGAGCACCATCGCGGCGATCGACGCGGCATTCTGGAGGGCCGAGCGGGTCACCTTGGCGGCGTCCACGATGCCCTTCTTGAACATGTCGCCGTACTCGCCCTTGAGGGCATCGTAGCCCTCGCCGGCCTTCATGGTGGCGACCTTGGACACGACGACCTCGCCCGGAGCGCCGGCGTTGTCGGCGATCTGGCGGGCCGGCGCCTCGAGCGCCTTGCGCACGATCTCGACACCGACCGCCTCGTCGCCCTCGAGCTTGAGGCTGTCGAGCGACGGGACCGCCTGCAGCAGCGTGGTGCCACCACCCGCGACGAGGCCCTCCTCGACGGCCGCGCGGGTCGTCGAGAGCGCGTCCTCGATGCGGTGCTTCTTCTCCTTGAGCTCGACCTCGGTGGCCGCGCCGACCTTGATGACGGCCACGCCGCCGGCCAGCTTGGCGAGGCGCTCCTGGAGCTTCTCGCGGTCGTAGTCCGAGGTGGTCTCCTCGATCTGCGCCTTGATCTGGCTCATGCGCGCCTTGATCTGCTCGGCGCTGCCCTCGCCATCGACGATGGTCGTGTCGTCCTTGGTCGCGACGACGCGGCGGGCACGGCCGAGATCCTCG
Source organism: uncultured Chloroflexia bacterium (assembly GCA_963806265.1). Lineage (GTDB taxonomy): Bacteria > Chloroflexota > Limnocylindria > Limnocylindrales > CSP1-4 > CAIXZV01. The sequence goes on along the minus strand of CAWDXT010000035.1, from coordinate 29,136 downwards.
AACGTGACGGAGTCGAGCTTGCGGCCGATCTCCTCGGAGATCACGGTGCCGCCGGTCAGGATCGCGATGTCGCGCAGCATCTCCTTGCGGCGATCGCCGAAGCCGGGCGCCTTGACCGCGAGGACCTGGAGGCGGCCCTGGAGCTTGTTCACGACCAGCGTGGCCAGCGCCTCGCCGTCGACGTCCTCGGCGATGATCAGCATCGGCTTGCTCTGCTGGACGGCCTTCTCGAGCGACGGCAGCAGGTCCTGGATGGCGCTGATCTTCTTGTCCGTGATCAGGACGAGCACGTCCTCGAGCACGGTCTCCATCCGATCGGGGTTGGTCACGAAGTACGCCGAGAGGTAGCCCCGGTCGAACTGCATGCCCTCGGTGTATTCCTTCTCGAGGCCGAGCGACTGGCCCTCCTCGACGGTGATGACGCCGTCCTTGCCGACCTTGTCCATCACCTCGGCGATGATCTCGCCGACCTCGGCATCCGCGGCGGAGATCGCGGCAACGGCGGCGATCTGCTCGCGCGTCTCGACGGGCCGCGCCTTGTCCTTGATCTCGCCCACGATGGTGTCCACGGCGCGCTCGATGCCGCGCTTTACGACCATCGGGTTGGCGCCGGCGGTCACGACCCGCAGGCCTTCGGCGACCATTGCCTGGCCGAGCACGACCGCGGTCGTGGTGCCGTCGCCGGCCACGTCATCGGTCTTGGTCGCGACCTCCTTGAGGAGCTGCGCGCCCATGTTCTCGAACGGGTCCTCGAGCTCGATGTCACGAGCGATGGTGACGCCGTCGTTGGTGATCGTCGGGGAGCCGAACTTCTTGTCGAGCACGACATTGCGGCCCTTGGGGCCGATCGTCACGCGGACCGCGTCGGCGAGGCGGTCGATACCCTTCTTGAGCGAGCGACGAGCGGTTTCGTCGAAGATGAGCTGCTTGGCCAACTCGTGGATCCTCCGGTTGGTGGTTCGGTGTGAGCTTGGGGATTCGGGCCGGCGATGCCGTCAGCCCTGGGGACGCTGCGTCAGGCCTCGACGATGGCGAGGATGTCCTTCTGGCTGACGATCAGCAGCTCCTCGTCATCGACCTTGAACTCGGTCCCGGCGTACTTGGCGTACAGGACCTTGTCGCCGACCTTGACGTCCATCGGCTCGCGCTTGCCGTCGTCGTTGATCTTTCCGGGGCCGGCCGCGATGATCTCGCCCTCCTGGGGCTTCTCCTTCGCGGTGTCCGGCAGGACGATGCCCGACTTCGTCATCTCCTCGCGCGGCGTGGGCTTGATGACGACGCGGTCGCCCAGCGGGCGAAGGCTCGTCGAAGAGGCGCTGGCCAAGGTGCGATCCCTCCTGTGGTGGCCATGGATCGACCGGGATGGTCGACCCTGGATCGATTGGGCCGGCCGTGGCGACCACGAACGGCCCGAAGAACCTCGATTTCGAGCGCGTCACCGGGTCGCGATCCAGATCGGCAGGCGCCGCCCCATCTGCCCCTCAGGGCCCCTGGGACGCCGGCCGGCGGCTCGCGCTTGGTGCCGGTATTAGCACTCTCCAGTTGAGAGTGCCAACAACCTACCGGAGGCGCGACTCGGTGTCAACTGGTGGTGTCCGACGGCCTGTGCCGGTGACCGTGAATGTCAGCCCCCACGCGCGCTGGTCCACCCGCCACGGAAGGTTCGATCGTAGGCGGCCACGAGGTCGTCGCCGATCGAATCCACGGGAACCCCCCGCTGATCCGCCACCCAGCGGGCGGTCACCGCCACGTGCTCGGGCAGGTTCCGTGACCGGGGCGTCCCGGGCGGCGACAGGAACGGCGCATCGGTCTCGACCAGCAGTCGTGACGCCGGCACTTGACGCACCACCTCGGCCGAGGGCTCCTCGCCCCGGCGGAACACGAGCCCCGAGAAGCTGATGGCGAAGCCCATCGCGATCAGCTCGTCGCCGTAGTCGAGCGGGCCGGAGAAGCTGTGGATCACGACCGCCGGGCGGTCGGCGAACGCTCGGCGCGCCCGTTCGCCACCGAAGCCTGCCGCGCGAAGCTCCGCGACCAGGGCATCCTGCGCGTCGCGCTCGCCGGGGCGTGAGCGACAGTGCAGGATCGGCGGCTTGCGCACCTCGAGCGCGAGCGCGAGGTTTCGGCGCAGGTTGTCGAGCTGCGCGTCCCAGGGCGAGAACATGCGGTCCGAGTCGAGGCCCGTCTCGCCGATCCCGCGCACCCGGTCGTCACGGGCCCAGCTCTCGATCGCTGCCCAGTCCGCGTCGGTCGCCTTCGCGGCATCGTGGGGATGGATACCGACCGCGGCATCGAGCCAGCCGTACCGGTCAACCAGGGCGAGCGCCCGCTCCGAGGAGGCAGCGTTCCAGCCCGGCACCAGCAGCCGTTCGATCCCGGCCGCACGAGCGCCGCGAAGCACGAGATCGACGTCGTCGTCGAACCGGTCGGCGTTGACGTGCCCGTGCGAATTGATGAGTCGCATCGGGCACAGCGTAGCCGCGATGGTCGATCCGGCGACGGGCGGCGCGCTCGATGCGGCCGATCACCCGGGCACCGGATCGTGGCCCGGATCTCGGGCGCCCGGGCAAGCCGTCGTGCGAGCACCCGTCCCGGTCAGCCCTCGGAGCGGGTCACACCTGCCACAGCCCGACCTCGTTTCCTTCCGTGTCGCGTACCACGGCGAACCGACCCATGCCGCCGCCGATGTCGGTCGGTTGCTCGATCACCGTTCCGCCGCCGGCCTCGGCTGCCGCGCAGGCGTCTTCGAGGGTCTCCACGGTGATGTAGATGCGAAGCCGTTCGGGCGCCATCTCGCCACGCTTCGCGATCGCCCCACCGGACGCCTCGCCGGTGCGGAACATGTGGTAGCCGCTGAAGCCCTCCGGCTCGCCGAACTCCCAGCCGACCACCGCCCCATAGAAGCGCTTGGCCCGCTCGACGTCGTCGGCCGGGATCTCGATGTGGGTGATCTCGCCTCGTGCCATGTCACCTCTCCGCGGTGCATCCCGGCGCGGCGACTCGTGAGCCGATCGAGTTGCGCCAACGCCGTGTCGCGGCAGTATGGCGGGCGAAGGACCGGCTGGCTAGGCGCTCGTCGACGGAGCCCTGTCGGCCACGGGCGCCTCCCCCTCGACGCGGGGAACAGCGGCACGGGCGTGTCCGTCACCCGCCCGGGCGTCGAGACCGCTCCCCAGCGAAGCTGGTCGAGCAGCGGCGGGCCGCCGCTGCCGTCGGGCCCGTACGGATAGTCGTGGCCCAGCTGCTCGAGGATGCGCGGCGCCATCGACGGCAGGAACGGCGCCGCGGCCAGGCCCACCAGGCGGCAGGCCTCCACGAGATCGCCCAGCACCGAACGCAGCTGGTCACCGGCTTGCGCGTCCCCCGCCCTCGCCGCCTTGTTGAGCGTCCAGGGCTGCTCGGCATCGACGGTCTTGTTGGCGCCGCCAACGAACTCCAACAGCTCGGCGAGCGCGTCGTGGAGGAGGTGCTCGTCGAACCGCTCCCGGTACAGGCGAGAGCGTGTCCGCCCAGCCCTCGCCCAGCGGCGAGTCGGAGGCGGGACGGGGTTGCGGGCGCTCCCCAGCCAGGTACCGATTGACCATCGACACCGTCCGGTTGACGAGGTTGCCGAAGTCGTTCGCCAGATCCGCGTTGTAGCGCCTGATGAACGAGTCCCAGGACACGTCCGTGTCGCGGTCGAAGGGGATCTCGCGCAACGCCAGGTACCGCGTCCCGTCCGCGCCGAAGGCGTCCACCATGGCTGCCGGGTCGAGGAAGTTGCCCCGGCTCTTGCTCATCTTCTCGCCCTGGACGGTCATGAAGCCGTGGACCCAGACGTGCCTGGGCGCCTCGATCCCCGCCGACCACAGCATCGCCGGCCAGTAGATGGTGTGGAACCGCGCGATGTCCTTGCCGATCACATGGAGATCCGCCGGCCACCAGCGGTGGAACGCGTCGAGATCGTCCGGGAATCCGGCGCCGGTGATGTAGTTGATCAGGGCGTCGTACCAGACGTAGATCGTGCCGGCCTCCGGGTTCCCACGTGCCGTCCGGACGCTGCGAGCTCGAGCCGTCCTCGAGGATCGGGAACGGGATGCCCCAGGTCGCCCCGGCGCGGCTGATCGAGAAGTCCTGCAGGCCCTGCCGGATGAAGCCCAGCATCTCGTTGCGCCGGTAGTCCGGCTGGACGAAGTCGGGGTTGGCCTCGTAGTGGGCCAGCAATCGATCCTGGTAGGCCGACAGCCGGAAGAACCAGTTGCGTTCCGTCAGCCACTGGAGCGGGACGTTGGGATGGTTGGGACACTGCATCCCGGACGCGGTCTCGACCAGGTCAGACGGCGTCTTGAAGCCCTCGTTGGGGCAGTACCAGCCCTCGTACGTGCCGAGGTAGATGTCGCCGTTGTCATAGGCCCGGCGGACCATCTCCTGCGCGGATCGATAGTGGTCGGGATCCGTGGTCCGGATGAAGCGGTCGGGACTGATGAGCAATGCGGCCTCGGCACTCCGGAACAGGGCGACCTGTGCATCCACGAACTCACGCGGCGTCTGGCCTCGCTCCTCGGCCGTCTGGGCGATGTTGACCGAGTGCTCGTCGGTGCCGGTCAGAAAGCGGGTGTCGTGCCCCTGGAGCCGGTGCCAGCGAGCGATCGCGTCGGCCCCGATGACCTCGTACACCGTGTGCAGACCCGGTGCGTTGTTGGCGTACGCGATGGAGGTGGTCAGGTAGTACCGCGGGCGATCGGACATGGGACGCGATGGTAGCAGCGCTGCAGGGCCCGAGCGCAGGGCCGGGACAGGTCGCCCGCGATCATTGCCCGCTCCCCGGTCCTGAGCCGGGGCGCCGGCCGCGGGGGCAGGATCCAGCTGCTCGCGCAACGGCACCCGCTGCGCTCGAGAGAACGTGCAGACGGGCGCCGTACGCTTGTGTCGTGCAGGAAACCGTCCACGTCGACGAGCGGAAGTGGCCCGACCGACAGCACTGGCAGTTCGACGCGTTGCGACTCGGGATGGACGAGCACGGCACGTGGCTCCACGTCCCCGCGGGCACCGTTGCCAGGCGCGGCCACGAGCCTCCCCGACGCCTGGAGACGGGCTTCGTCATGTGCGTGCCCCCGGCGGCCTGGTGGCTGGTCGAGTTCTACTGGTACCACCCGCAGCGGGCCGTGTACGTGAACATCGGCACGCCACCCGTGTGGCACGGCTCGTGGGTCAGCCAGGTCGACCTCGACCTCGATGTCGTTCGGAACCTCGACGGCAGCGTCGTGACGCTCGACGAGGACGAGCTCATCGTGAACCAGCGGCAGCTGGGCTATCCGGCGGAGCTGATCATGCGTGCACGAGCGGCGGCCAACCTCGCCGCGCGCATGCTGCGCGCCAACGAGGAACCGTTTGCCGGCGCAGCGAGCCGCTGGATCGAGACCGCGCGGCAGCGATGATGCCGCTGAGACCGAGCGGCACCCCGGTTCGCGGATGGTGGCGTGGTCAGTGGCGGAAGTGGCGCGTGCCCGTCACCATCATCGCGGCGCCGGCTGCTTCGACGGCAACCAGCACCTCCGCGTCGCGCATCGAGCCACCGGGCTGGACGATGGCCGTCACACCGCCCTCAAGGAGCGCCTCGGGACCGTCCGGGAACGGGAAGAACGCGTCCGAGGCCGCGACCGCGCCGCGGGCGCCAACCTCGCCCTGGAACTGGCGAGCCTTGTCCACGGCCTGCCGGCAGGCATCGACGCGGCTCACCTGGCCCGATCCCAACCCGACCAGCATCCCGTCCCGGACCAGCACGATCGAGTTGGAGACCACGCTCCGGCACAGGCGCCACGCGAGGTCGAGATCGGCACGCTCGCCGTCGCTGGGCTGCCGCGAGGTCGTGCATGCCCAGCCCTGTGGATCGTCGGGGAGCGTGTCCGGCGCCGTGACGAGCACCGCGCCGCCGGCGGTGCGGAACGAGCCCAGGTAGTCGACGGCCAGGAGGCCACCGGCCGTCCGACCGGTTCGATCGGCGCTCGCATCGATCGAGGGATCGAGCACCAGCCGGAGATTTGGCTTGCCGGCCAGCACCCTGCGGGCCTCGTCGTCGAACGCGGGTGCAACCACGACCTCGAGGAAGATCGACGTGAGTCGCTCGGCGAGCGCGCGGTCCACGACGCCCGTGACCGATACGACGCCGCCGAAGGCGGACACCGGGTCACCCGCGAGGGCCGCGGCCCAGGCGTCGAGCAGGTTGTCGCGCTCGGCCGCTCCGCACGGGTTGGTGTGCTTCATGATCACGACGGCCGGGCCGCGCATCAGTCTGGCCACGCCGGCGGCGGCCGAGGCGTCGAGCACGTTGTTGTACGAGAGCGCCTTGCCCTGCAGTGGCGGGGCGTCGGTCGAGAACGGCCCGTCGGCGGGACGCGGCTCCCGGTCCGTCCGGCGGTAGCGCGCCGCCGGCTGGTGGGGATTCTCGCCGTAGCGCAGCGTGTCCACCTTGTCCATCGAGATGGTAAGCGTGGGCGGATACGGGTCGGCCGACGTCGGCAGCCCTGCCTCGTCGGGCAGGGCGATCCCCGCCTCGTGCATCCGGCAGGGGAGCTCGGCGGCGATCCGGGCGTCGTAGGCGGCGGTGTGGCGATAGGCCTCGACCGCCAGCGCGGCGCGGAGCCCGAGCGGCACCTCGCCATGCTCGTCGAGGGCCGCAAGGATCGACTCGTAGCGCCGGGGCGAGGTCACGATCGCGACCGAGGCGTGGTTCTTGGCCGCGGCGCGCACCATCGACGGACCGCCGATGTCGATCTCCTCGACCAGGTCGTCGAACGAGAGCCCGGGCTTGCGAGCCGCCTCGGCGAACGGGTACAGGTTGACGACGACGAGATCGAAGGGTGCGATGCCGGCGGCGATCAGCGCCTCACGATGGTCGGCGCGGCGGCGATCGGCCAGCAGCCCGGCGTGGATCCGCGGATGGAGCGTCTTGACGCGCCCGTCGAGCATCTCCGGAAAGCCCGTCACGGCCGCGACGTCGGTCACGGGCAGGCCGGCGTCCCTGAGGACCCTGGCCGTGCCACCGGTGCTGACCAGCTCCCAGCCCCGGGCCACCAGGCCACGGCCCAGCTCGGCGAGGCCGGCCTTGTCGCTGACCGAGAGCAATGCGCGCCTCGGGACGGGCGCCGCGGCATCGGCGGTCGCGGGGTCCAGGCGCGCCCGGCGGGCGCCGGCCGGAGCGCTGACGGCTCCCGCGAGCAGGTTGGCGACCGCCGCGGGCAGCAGCCGATGCTCGACGGCATGCAGGCGCCCGAGCAGGGATGCCTCGTCGTCGTTCGGGAGGACCGCCACGGCCTCCTGGGCGATGATCGCGCCGCCGTCGAGCGCTGCGTCCACGAGATGCACCGTCACGCCCGTCACCGCGACACCCGCGGCGAGCGCGTCGCGGACCCCGTGGAGACCGGGAAAGGCCGGCAGCAGCGACGGATGCACGTTGACGATCCGACCCGCGAACGCCCCCAGCACGGCAGGCCCGACGATCCGGAGATACCCGGCGAGCACGACGACGTCCGGCGAGACGGCGGCCAACGTCGCCGCAAGCGTGCCGTCGTCACCGCCCGGAACGAGCGCGGTCTCGATCCCCTGCTCCTGCGCCCACGCGAGCGCGGCGCAGTCACGGTCCGCGAACACGAGCGCGACCTCGCCCCCCAGCTCGCCACGGCGCGCGGCCGCGACCAGCGCCCGCAGGTTCGACCCCGTCCCGGAGACACCGACCGCGATTCGCCCCGTCACGCCTTCACCTCTTCGTACCGACCGCCGATCTGCCCGGCATCGACGACCGTTCCCACCGCCCAGGCCGGGAGCCCGCGCTGCCGCGCGAGATCGATGGTCCGCTGCGTCGCCTCCCGAGGCACGATCAGCACCATCCCCAGGCCACCGTTGAAGGTCGCCCGCAGCTCGTCGTCCTCGAGCCCGCCGAGGGCGCCCATCAGGCGCATCATCGAGGGCATCGGCCAGGTGCCGGGATCCAGTCGCGCGCCGAGGTCCTCGGGGAGTGCCCGGGGCACGTTGCCCGGCAGCCCGCCACCGGTGATGTGGGCGATCCCATGCACGTCGTGGCCGTCGGCCCCGAGCGCGGCGCGGATCGCGAGCACGTCGCGCGCGTAGATGCGCGTCGGCGTGAGCAGCACCCCGCCCAACGTCGCGAGGGCACGGTCCGGCTCGTCGGCAAGCGCTGCCGTCGCCTCACGGTCCCCGAGCGATCGGCCGAGCACCTCGCGATACGGCGCGCTGAGATCCAGGTCACGCTCGGCCACCAGCGCGCGGACGAGCGAGTAGCCGTTCGCGTGCAATCCGCTGGCGGCCAGGCCGACGATGGCGTCGCCGGGCCTCGCCGCAGTGCCGTCGAGCAGCGCCGACCGCTCCCCCACCCCCACACAGAAGCCGGCGAGGTCGAACTCGTCCTCGCCCATCAACCCGGGGTGCTCCGCCGTCTCACCACCGATCAGCGAGCAGCCGGCCTGCCGGCAGCCGTCGGCGACCCCGGCCACCAGCTCGGCGACGTTGAACGGGTCGAGTCGCCCGACCGCGACGTAATCGAGGAACGCGACCGGCTCGGCACCCGTGCATACCACGTCGTCGGCGCACATCGCGACCAGGTCCAGCCCGATGGTGTCGAACCGACGCACCGCCCCGGCGATCGCGGTCTTTGTCCCCACTCCGTCCGTCGCCGACACGATCACGGGCTCGCGAACGCCCGCAGGGATCGTGAACGCCGACCCGAAGCCGCCAAGGCCGCCCAGGACCTCGGGGCGGCGGGTCGAATCGACCGAGGAGCGCATCAGCTCGACGGCATGCTCACCGGCCGCGACGTCCACGCCGGCGCGCGCGTATGCCCCGCGGCGATCGGTCATCCCGCGATCCCGCCGGCCACCGTCTCGAGCATGAACTTGCGGGCCTCGACGTCGTACGGCACGGGCTCCGGGTAGTTGCCATCGAAGCACGCGAAGCAGAAGCGCTCATAGGGCAGGTCGAGCGCGTTCAGGACGCCACGGATCGAGAGGTAGCCCAGCGAATCGGCACCGATGAACTCGCGGATCTCCCCGACGTCGTGGGTCGCCGCGATCAGCTCGGTCTCGATCGACGTGTCGATCCCGTAGAAGCAGGGGTGGTAGATGGGCGGGGCGCTGATCCGGACGTGAACCTCGCGCGCCCCGGCACGTCGCAGCAGGCCGACGATCTGCTTGGTCGTCGTGCCGCGGACGATCGAGTCGTCGACCACGATCAGCCGCTTGTCGCGCACGACCTCGCGCAGCGGGCTGAGCTTGACGTTGACCCCGCGCTGCCGCATCGACTGCGAGGGCTGGATGAACGTCCGCCCGCTGTACCGGTTGCGGACCATGCCCTCGCGGTACGGGATCCCGGAACGCTCCGCGAAGCCGGCCGCGGCCGGCGCACCCGTGTCGGGCACCGGCATCACGAGGTCCGCCTCCACGGGATGCTCGAGCGCGAGCTGCATGCCCATCTGGCGGCGCGCCTCGTAGAGGTTGCGACCCTTCCATGTAGGAGTCGGGGCGTGCGAAGTAGATCAGCTCGAACACGCAGGTCGCGGTCGTGGCATCCGCGAAGCGCACGGAGACGGGCTCACGGCCGGGCTCGAGGACCACGATCTCACCGGGCTCAACGTCGCGTACGAAATCGGCCCCCACGATGTCGAGGGCGGCCGTCTCCGAGGCCAGGATCCAGCCCGCCGTATCGTCGCCCCACAGGCCCGGCCCGGGGTCGGCGTCGGTGGCGGTCGCGAGGCGGCCGAGGACCAGGGGCCGGAACCCGTGCGGGTCGCGGACCCCGATCACCCGCTGCTCGTCGAGCACCACCAGGCTGTAGGCGCCGCGCACGCGCGGCAGCACCCGGCACAGGGCGTCGACGGTGTCGCTCGCCGGCTCGTCGGCCAGCAGCGCGGTGAGCAGCTCCGTGTCGGTGCTCGCGGGCAGTCGTCCGCGCCCGCCCTGGAGCTGACCGAGCAGCTCGCGGGTGTTGACGAGGTTGCCGTTGTGGCCGATCGCGAGCGCGCGCCGCGGCCCGAGGCGGAGCGTCGGCTGCGCGTTCTCCCAGACCGTCGAGCCGGTCGTCGAGTAGCGGCAATGGGCCACGGCGAGATCGCCCGTCAGCGACGGGATTCGCCGCTCGTCGAGCACCTGGCTGACCATGCCCAGGTCCTTGTAGATCATCAGGTTTCGCCCGTCCGACACGCCGACGCCGGCCGATTCCTGGCCCCGGTGCTGGAGCGCGAACAGCGCGGTCGCCGCCACGGCCGCCGCCTCGTGGCCGCGGTCGGGCAGGACGACCCCCACCACCCCGCACATCAGCCGGTCACCGTCCCGAGGCCGCCCGCCATATCGGCGCCCTCCCATCCGAGCGCCCGCGGCAGGCCGTGCTCCCAGGCGTGGCGCATGTCCGCGAGCGGCACCTCCACCGCATCAGCGATGCGGCTGCCGCGCTCCTCTGCTGCACCCGTGGCGCCCTCGCCGACCAGCTCGATGACCAGCTGCTCGCCGCCGGTCGCTCCCAGCTCCTCGACCGGCATCCCATGCTGGCGGGCCAGGAGCACGAACGCCGGCACGTGGCGCGGGAGCACCTCGGCCACCAGTCGCGACGGGCTCTCACCGAACAGCGCGACCGCGGGCGAATCGCCCACGGCCAGGCGCAGCCGGGCCCCGCGCTCCCCCCACATCGCCATCTCGGCCAGCGCTACCGCCAGCCCGCCACCCGACACATCCTGGCAGCTCTCGACCAGGCCTCGCGCGATGGCCTCGCGGATGAACGCCTGGACGGCCCGCTCGCGCGCGAGATCCAGTGACGGCGGGCCGTCCTCCGGGGCAGTGCCCGCGAGCCGTGCGTACGCGGACCCGGCCAGGCCGGGTCCCGTGTCGCCGACCAGGAGCACGACGTTGCCATCCGCCGTGAAGGCCGGCCCGACGCGCGTCGCGACATCATCGAGCAGCCCCACGATCCCGATCTCGGGAGTCGGGGCGATGGCCGACCCCGGCGCCTCGTTGTACAGCGACACGTTGCCGCCGGTGACGGGGATGCCGAGGGCGACGCAGGCGTCCGCCAGCCCTCGCACCGCCTCGGCCAGCTGCCAGAACGCCTCGGGTCGGGTCGGATCGCCGTAGTTGAGACAGTTCGTGACCCCCAGCGGCCGGGCGCCGGTGATCGACACGTTGCGCGTGGCCTCCGCGACCGACATCGCCGCCCCCAGCCACGGATCGAGCTCGCCGACCGATGCGTTCGCGTCGGTGGTCGCGACCAGCGCCTTGGTCGTGCCCTTCACGCGCAGCATCGCGGCGCCCTGCCCGGGTCCGGCGACGGTGTTGGCCTGCACGTTGTGGTCGTACTGCTCGAACACGCCGCGCCGCGACGAGAGGTTCGGCGATCCGAGGAGCGCGAGCAGGACGGCACCCGGGTCCTGGCCCCGGAGCGGCAGGGCGTCGCTGGGCTCGTCGGGCGCACCGGGCGCGGGTGCCAGGCGGCGGCGGGCCGGGGGCCGCGATTCGCGCTCGAACACGATCGCCTCGGAGGCGAGCGCCGGGGCCGGGATGCGGGCCAGCTCGCGAGCACCCGGAACAGCGCGACCGTCGGCACCGAGCGCACCCGCGCCGCCGGGTCCGGTGAGGACCACGATGTCGGGCTCGACGGTCACGCGGCCGATGATCGCCACCGGCAGGTCCCAGCGCTCGCACACCGCGCGGACGGCCTCCCAGCGCCCGGGCTCGACGATCGCGACCATGCGCTCCTGCGACTCGGAGATCATCACCTCGAACGGCTCGAGCCCCGGCTCGCGACGCGGGATCGCATCGAGATCCACCAGCATCCCGGTGCCGCCCCTGTCCGCCGTCTCGCACGTCGCGCACGTGATCCCGGCGGCGCCCAGGTCCTGGACGCTGACGACGAGGCCGGTCGCGATCAGCTCCAACGTGGCCTCGATCAGCAGCTTCTCGGCAAACGGGTCACCAACCTGGACGGACGGGCGCTTGGACGGGTCCGCATCGCCGAACGTCGCGCTGGCCAGCACCGACGCGCCGCCGATCCCGTCGCGGCCGGTCGCCGACCCGTACAGGACCACCAGGTTCCCGGGTCCATCCGCGGAGGCCCGGGTGAGCATCCCGTCCTCGAGCAGCCCGATCGCCATGACGTTGACCAGCGGGTTGCCCTGGTAGGAGGGATCGAACACGAGCTCGCCGCCGACGGTGGGCACGCCCACGCAGTTGCCGTAGCCACCCACGCCGCGGACGACGCCGTCCACCAGGTGCCGCGTTCGATCGTCCGCGGGATCGCCGAAGCGCAGCGCATCGAGGACCGCGATCGGCCGGGCTCCCATCGCGAACACGTCGCGCAGGATCCCGCCAACCCCCGTGGCGGCGCCCTGGTAGGGCTCGACCGCGCTCGGGTGATTGTGGGATTCGATCTTGAACGCGACCGCGAGGCCGTCCCCGATCGAGATCACGCCCGCCTGCTCGCCGACGCCGGCGACCACGCCCTCACCCCGGGTGGGCAGCGTCCGCAGCAGCGGCCGGCTGCTCTTGTACGAGCAGTGCTCGCTCCACATCACGCTGAACATCGCCAGCTCGAGGTCGTTGGGCTCGCGACCGAGCTTCTCGCGGATGGCATCGAGCTCGACGTCCTCGAGGCCAAGGACACGGTGGAGCGGCACGGCCGCGCCGGTCGTCATCGACCAGCCTCGGCCGCCGCGGGTGCCGACCCTGGGATCGACCGTGTCCTCGCCACGGGCCGTGCGGGCCGCCGCAACCGACCCCGTGCGGGCCCACTCGTCGGCGCTGACCACCAGCGAGCGGATGATCCCCAGCCCGTCGTCCGACCCGATCAGCGCCTCGGACGCCGTCTCCGGGTGGGGCATCAGCCCGGCGACGTTGCCGGCCGCATTGGCCACGCCGGCGATCCCGCGCAGCGACCCGTTGGGGTTGCGCGGATCGTCCGGTCCGGCGACCTCGCCCTCCGGGGTGGCGTACCGCCACAGCACCTGGCCATCGCGCTCCAGCACGTCGAGCGTCGCCGGATCCGCGTAGAAGCGCCCCTCCCCGTGCGCCACGGGCATCCGCAGCGGGCGCCGGGCGTCGATCTCGCGCGTGAACGGCGAGTCGAGCCGCTCCGGCAGCAGCGTCACCTCGCGGCACACGAAGCGGAGGCCCGCGTTGCGCAGCAGGGCGCCCGGGACGAGACCGGCCTCGGCCAGCACCTGGAAGCCATTGCAGATGCCGAGCACCGGGCCGCCCCGCCCGCGCAAAGTCCGCCACCGCACGCATCACCGGGCTGAAGCGGGCGATCACGCCCGCCCGGAGATAGTCGCCGTAGGCGAAGCCGCCCGGCAGCAGGACGCCGGCCACACCGGCGAGGTCGGCCGACTCGTGCCACAGCAGGACCGGCTCGGCACCGGCGATGCGGAGCGCGTTGAACGCGTCGATGTCCCGGTTGGAGCCGGGAAACATCACGACCCCGATCCGGACGGTCACCCGGCGGTCTCCGGTGCCGGGAGCGGCTCGATCTCGTAGGCCTCGATCAGCGGGTTGGACAGCAGCTCGCCGGCCAGGCGCTCGACCACCGCGCGAGCCGCGGGCTCGTTCCGCGGCGGCGACGGACAGCTCGACGCGTCGGCCGACCCGGACGCCGCTGACGCCGTCGATGCCGAGGTGCGGGAGGCTGCGCTCGACCGCCTTGCCCTGGGGATCGAGAATGCCCGGCTTGGGCGTGACGTTGACCGCGAATCGGTAGCTGGCGACAGGCTCGCTCATCGCGCGATGACGTCCTCCTCGAGATAGCGGGTGAAGCTGGCGCCGGTGATGCGCTCGAAGGCCGCGACGTAGCGGGCGCGCGTACCGGCCACCACGTCCGGCGGCAGCTCCGGGCCCGGCGCGGTCTTGGGCCACGGCTGGGCCTCGAGCCAGTCCCGCACGAACTGCTTGTCGTAGCTCGCCTGTGCGCGGCCGGGCTCGTACGCCGCGGCCTCCCAGAAGCGGGAGGAATCGGGCGTCATGACCTCGTCGATGAGCAGCAGCTCGCCGGTCGGGCAGCACGCCGAACTCGTACTTCGTGTCGGCCAGGATGATCCCGGCGCGTTCGCAGACCTCCGCGCCACGCTGGTACAGGTCCAGCGACACCGTCACGGACCGCGCGCCGCCAGCTCCGCACCCGACCAGCTCCTCCACCCGCGTCGAACGCGATGTTCTCGTCGTGGACGCCCGCGGGCGCCTTCCAGGCCGGCGTGAAGATCGGCTCCGGCAGGCGGTCGCTCTCGCGGAGCCCGGCCGGGAGCACGATCCCGCACACCGAGCCGTCCGCCTGGTACTCCTTCCAGCCCGACCCGGACAGGTAGCCCCGGACCACGCATTCCACCGGGAGGACGTCGGCCAGCCGGCCGATCATCATCCGCCCGCGCAGCTCGTCGGCGCGTCCCCAGGGTCGCCGCCAGCTCATCGGGTAGCTCTGCCGGATCGGTGCTCGACCAGGTGGTTGGGCACGATGTCCGCGGTCTGCCGGAACCAGAACCTCGACAGCCCGGTCAGCACCCGGCCCTTGTCGGGGATGCGGCGTGGGCATCACGACGTCGAACGCGCTGAGGCGGTCCGACGCCACGAGCAGCAGCCGGCTCGTCGTCGACCCGATACAGGTCGCGGACCTTGCCCGAGCGCAGGAACACAGCCTCAACGTGCGCCATGTGTCACCTCCGTCCCGGCACGGCGGCGCGGGACGGCGGCCGGCCCCGGCCGCTGCCGTGGAGCCATCTCCGAGGTCCCGGGAGCGCCGCCCGATCGCCGCCTCGAGTCGTCGAGGCGCGCCAGCACCTCCGGCACGTGGCGCAGGACCGCGGCGTCGTCGAAGCAGGCGTCGAGCTCGGCTCAATGGCAGCCGCTGGGCAAGCGACGGATCGGTGGCAAGCAGCCCGTGGAACGGCACCCGCTCGTCGGCGGCGCGCAGCGCGTTGCGCTGGACGATCGCGTACGCCTCCTCGCGCGACAGCCCGCCCTTCTCGACGAGCGCCACGAGCACCCGTGACGACGCGTGCAGGCCGAGCCCGCGCTCGATGTTCTCGAGCATCCGCTCGGGCCGCACGATGAGGCCCTCGACGAGGCCGGTCGCCTTGACCAGCATGTAGTCGAGCAGGATGGTCGCGTCGGGCAGGATCACGCGCTCGGCCGAGCTGTGGCTGATGTCCCGCTCGTGCCACAGCGGCTGGTTCTCGAACCCGGTCTGCGCGTAGCCCCGCAGCAGGCGCGCGAGCCCGGCGAGCCGCTCGGACAGGATCGGGTTGCGCTTGTGGGGCATCGCCGAGCTGCCCTTCTGGCCCCGCCTGAACGGCTCCATGACCTCGGCGATCTCGGTGTGCTGGAGGTTGCGGACCTCGGTCGCCATCCGCTCCAGCGTGCCGCCCAGGATCGCGATCGCCGCCAGCAGCGCCGCGTGGCGGTCGCGCTGGACGATCTGCGTGCTCACCGGGTCCACGCGCAGGCCCAAGGTCGGCCAGAACCTCGGCCTCGAGCTCCGGGGTCGAGGTGGCTGTACGTGCCGACGGGCCCGCTGATCTTGCCCGTCGCGATCTCCTCCACCGCGGCGGCCAGCCGCTCGCGGCCACGATCGACCTCGAACGCCCAGCCGGCGCACTTGAGCCCGAACGTCGTCGGCTCGGCGTGGACCGAGTGCGTGCGGCCCATCATCACCGTGCCGGCCTCGGCCCTGGCGCGCAGGATGAGCGCGATCGTGAGCGCGTCGGCATCAGCGAGCAGACGCTGGCCGGCGGCCCGCAGCTGGAGGGCGAGCCCGGTATCCACGACGTCGCTGCTGGTCAGACCGAGGTGCAGATAGCGACCCTCCGGGCCGACGGTCTCGGCGACCTGTGACACGAACGCGATCACGTCGTGATCGGTGGTTCGCTCGATCTCGGCGATCCGTTCCACGTCGACGGCCGCCCGCTCCTCGATCGCGGCCAGCGCCTCGGCGGGAACCATGCCGCGGGCGACCTGCGCGCGGCACACGGCGATCTCGACCTCGAGCATCCGCTCGAAGCGCGCCCGGTCGGTCCATAGGCGCCCATCTCGGGCAACGTGTAGCGGCCGATCACGAGCCGGCTCCCTGCGCGGCCCGCGGCAGCGACGCCGACCTGCGGAGCGACGACGCCGGCAGACGCCGCGGCGATGTCGTGGCGGCGCTGCATGCCGTCCCAGCGGATCGCATCGGCGGCTCGCTCGGCCGCGGTCCCGGGCGATGGCCAGATCGGGACCTCGGCCGACCACCGTCAGCACCCGGCCGCCGTTCGTCCCGAACCCCCCGTCCGGCCGGCCCGTGGTGCCCGCATGGAACACGAGCGCGCCCTCGGCCAGCGCGTCGTCGAGGCCATCGATCGGATCGCCCCGCCGCGGGTCGACCCGGATAGCCCTCCGCAGCCAGCACCACGCCCACCGCCGCGTCGGACACGGCCGGCAGGCGCGCCAGGCCGTCGGGCAGGCGGCCCGTCGCGGCGGCCAGCAGCACCGGTGCCAGTGGCGCGGCCAGCCGGGGCAGCACGACCTGCGCCTCGGGATCGCCCATGCGGACGTTGAACTCGAGCAGGGCCGGGCCGTCGGTGGTGAGCATCAGACCCGCATAGAGGAAGCCTCGGAACGGTGATCCGCGCCGGGCCATCTCGGCCAGGACCGGCCGATGCACGGAGTCGATGACCGTATCGGCGGTGGCGTCGTCGAGATCGGGCAGCGGCGAGTAGGCGCCCATGCCGCCCGTGTTGGGCCCGGCGTCACCGTCGCACAGCCGCTTGTGGTCCCGGGCGGAGGGCAGCGCGACGACCCGCTCGCCGTCGCACACGGCGATGACGCTCGCCTCGGCCCCCGACAGCCGCTCCTCGACGACCAGCGCCGGGACCCCGGCCGGTCGGCCCGCCAGGAACGACGGGAGCAGCTCCAGGGCCTGATCGACGGACTCGGTCACGATCACGCCCTTGCCGGCAGCCAGCCCGTCTGCCTTGAGCACGATCCCGGCTCCGTCCGCCGCCAGCTCGCGGACGTACGCGTCCGCGGCAGCCACCTCGTCGCCCCTGAACGAACGCCCGCGGGCCATGCGCACGCCCGCAGCTGCCGCGACCTCGTGGCAGAACGCCTTCGACGTCTCGAGCATCGCGGCCGCGCGATCAGGCCCGAACACCGGTATCCCGGCCGCGAGCAGCGCATCGGCGACACCGGTGGCGAGCGGCGCCTCCGGGCCGACCACGACCAGGTCCGCCCCGGTCGACCTCGCGACATCGACCACGGCCCCGGAGTCGGCGGCATCGACCGGAGCCGTTCGCACGCCGGCCTCGCGCGCGATCCCCGCGCTGCCCGGGGCCACGGTCACCAGCGCCACGCCGGGCTCACCGGCAAGCTTCCACGCAAGCGCGTGCTCGCGGCCGCCCCCGCCGATGACCAGGATGCGCGCCGGTGACGTGCGGCTCATCGTGGGGTCCATCGGATCAGGCCGGCGTCGCCGGGCGGTGGCGCATCGGGCGCCACGCGCGCTCGATCGTCTGGGTTCGCTCGGGACCCACCGACACGAACACGATCGGCACCCCGGCGTGGTCCTCCAGCGCCGACACGTATCGCCGCGCGTTCTCCGGCAGGTCGGCCAGCGAGCGCACGTCGTGGATCGGCTCCTCCCAGCCCGGGAAGTCCTCGTAGATCGGCACGGCTCTCGAGAGCGCGGCACCGCTCGACGGCCACGTCTCGACCCGCTGGCCGTCGATGTCGTAGGCGACACACATCCGGATGGTCTCGATGCCCGACAGGATGTCGAGCTTGTTGAGCACGATCGCGCTGTTGGAGTTGACGGCCACCGCGTAGCGCAGCGGCACGGTGTCGAACCAGCCGACCCGCCGCGGCCGACCGGTCACGGTGCCGAACTCGCGGCCCCGCTCGGCGATGCCGCGCCCGATGTCATCGTGGAGCTCGGTCGGGAACGGCCCGGACCCGACGCGCGTCGAGTACGCCTTCATCACGCCGATGATCTCGTCCACCTGGAGCGGCCCGATCCCACCGCCGGTGCACGACCCGCCGGCGACCGGGTTCGACGACGTCACGAACGGGTAGCTGCCGTGGTCGAGGTCGAGCAGCGTGCCCTGGGCGCCCTCGAGGAGCACGTGGTCGCCGCGCCGAAGGGCGTCCTGGACGATCCACGTCGTGTCGTCGAGGTGCGCATCGAGGCGCGCGCCCCAGGCCAGCGCCTGATCGACCAGCGCCCCGACCTCGAACGTCGTCGCACCCATCGATGCCAGCAGCAGGTTCTTGTCGGCCAGCGCCCGTCCGATCCGCTCGCGCAGCACCTCGGGGCTCAGCAGGTCCTCCATGCGCAGCCCGAGCCGCCACGCGCGGTCGCCGTAGGCTGGTCCGATGCCCCGCCCGGTGGTGCCCACCTTCGCGCCGCCCAGGCGTCCCTCGTTGGCCTGGTCCAGCGCCACGTGGTAGGGCATGATCACGTGCGCGCTGCGGCTGACCCGGACCTTGGTGACGTCGATCCCCTTGGCCGCCAGCATGTCGAGCTCGGCGATCAGGGTCGCCGGGTTGACCACCACGCCGTTGCCGATGACCGAGGTGATGTGCGGGTACATCACGCCCGATGGGCAGAGCTGGAGCTTGAGCACCTCGTCGCCCACGACCACGGTGTGCCCGGCGTTGTCGCCGCCCTGGTAGCGGACGACGACGGCCACCTGCTCGGCCAGGAAGTCGGTCGTCTTGCCCTTGCCCTCGTCTCCCCACTGGAGGCCCACGATCACGGTGGCGGGCATCAGCCTGCTCCGGACATGAAACGACCCCGGCCGATGCCGGGGTCCTGGATAGACGTCTCCCGCGACTGTCCGCCTCCGCTCCGGCGAACCTGGCGGTCGAAGGTCGGATGCCGCCTCACGTGGCGACCACCGCGCCTTCCTCGAGCAATGCTCATTCCCTCCTTCGCGGGCCCGGGCCCCGCTCCGTCTCGAGGACGCCGCGAGTATACGCGACGCATCCGCGGGCGGCACGGCGTCGGGGGTTGCGAATCGGATCCGATCCCGGGCTCCGCAGCCACGAGCGGACATCCGGCAATCCCCGCATAAGTCGTGGCAAAGCGACCGCCGCTACGGTTCGGCAGGCCCGCCGATCACACCCGCCGAAACCCGACTCCCGCCGTTTGCAGGACCGGCCGTGCGAGATCGACCCCGGGCGGCGCGGTCAGAAGGAGACATGGACCGATGAACAGGGTCCTCCTCACCGGGCGCCTGACGCGCGATCCGGAGGTTCGTACCACTGCCGGCGGCAAGGCCGTCGCGCAGTTCTCGGTGGCGAGCCACGAGTATGTGTCGGGCAAGGAGAAGTCCGAGTTCCACAACGTGGTCGCGTGGGACCGGCTCGCAGAGACATGCGGCCGCTATCTCGGCAAGGGCCAGCTGGTCGCCGTCGAAGGTCGAGTCCAGACACGGACCTGGGACGACGACAAGGGCGCGCGCCACTGGAAGACGGAGATCGTGGCGCGCAGCGTGGAGATGCTCTCGGGTCGGCGACGCAAGGACTACGCGGCCGAGACAGCGGCCACGGCGCTCGAGGCACAGGCCGCCGCGGACGGCATCGAGCCCGGCGCCTCGGAGCCGATGGCGGACGACACCGACTTCAGCCTCGGCGCGGAAGGCGACGAGGAGGACGAGTCCCTCGAGGAGGCCGTCGCGGCGGCCTGATCCTGCCTGTTCCACCCGGCGGCGGCGCGGTCCCCCCTCCCGCGCCGCCGCCGCACCGTGTCCAGGGCCAGCGGCGCCGGGCGACGCCCTGGCGGCCCCCCGGGACGCGTATCGCACGGAGATCACCCGCATGACGGGACGGCAGCGTGCCTGCGGGACGGCGACAATGGTGCGACGAACACGCAGGGAGCGAAGATGATCCACGAGCACACGAGCGACGACGACGCCCTGGCACCCGCCTACGCGGGACGCCTCAATCGCGCGCCGATCCCCAAGCATCGGATCCCCGAAGGCGAGTCGCCTCCGACCGACGTCTATCGGCTCATCCACGACGAGCTGCTCCTCGATGGCAGCTCGCGCCTCAACATGGCCACCTTCGTGACCACGTGGATGGAGCCCGAGGCCGACCGGCTGATGGCCGAGACCTTCGACAAGAACATGATCGACAAGGACGAGTACCCGCAGACCGCCGAGATCGAGCGGCGCTGCGTGAACATCGTCGCCAACCTGTTCCACGCGCCGGGCAGCGGTGACGCGATCGGCGTATCCACGATCGGGTCCAGCGAGGCGGTGATGCTCGCGGGTCTCGCCATGAAGTGGCGGTGGCGCCAGCGCCGGCAGGCAGCCGGCCTGGCGACCGACAGGCCCAACATGGTCATGGGCTCGAACGTGCAGGTGGTGTGGGAGAAGTTCTGCCGGTACTGGGACGTGGAGCCGCGCTATGTGCCGGTGGCGCATGACCGGTTCGTCGTGGCGCCCGACGATGTCATGGCCCGGGTGGACGAGAACACGATCGGGGTGATCCCGATCCTCGGTACCACGTTCACGGGTGAGTTCGAGCCGATCAGGGAGATTCACGATCGGGTCGTGGCCTACAACCGCGAGCACGGTCTCGACATCCCGATCCATGTCGACGCCGCCAGCGGCGGGTTCGTGGCCCCGTTCCTTCACCCGGACCTGGAGTGGGACTTCCGCCTGCCGCAGGTCAAGTCGATCAACGTCTCGGGGCACAAGTATGGGCTCACCTACCCCGGGATCGGGTTCGTCGTCTGGCGCTCGAAGGACGACCTGCCCGAGGACCTCGTGTTCCACGTGAACTACCTGGGCGGGGACATGCCCACGTTCACGCTCAACTTCTCGCGCCCCGGCAATCAGGTCGTCGGCCAGTACTACAACTTCGTGCGCCTCGGTCGCGAGGGCTACACCCGGATCATGCAGTCGCTTCGTGACATCACGCTGTACCTGTCGGGTGAGATCGGCGGGATGGGCCCGTTCGACGTGATCAGCGACGGTAGCGCGATGCCGGTGATGGCGTTCCGAATGAAGGGGGACCAGCCGTACACGGTGTTCCACGTGTCCGAGCAGCTTCGGACCGGTGGCTGGCAGGTGCCCGCATACACGATGCCGGAGGCGGCGACGGATGTCGCGGTGCTCCGTGTGGTCGTCCGGGAAGGCTTCAGCATGGACCTCGCCGAAGGCCTGGTCGACAGCCCTCAGGAAGGCGGTTGACCACCTCACCGAAGTACCCGCCGGCGCATCCGCCGCAGCCGGCCCCCTTCGCCCACACCTGACATTGGCGGTGGCTCGCGGGCCGGCGACCCCGGCGATGACCTGGCGGCGGGAGGTGCGTTGGAGCCCGCGCCTCCTCGGCTGGCGGGTCGGGGCGCTGTTCGTCGTCGGCTCCTTCCTGTTCGCGCTCGGCTCGTTCCCGGCGTACGCCCAGCTCGTCGATCCTCGCGTTGACGCCTTCACGTTTGCGCTCGGATCCGTGTTCTTCACGGCGGCGGGCTACAGCCAGTTCCTCCAGGTGCTGAACCAGGGCTCACCGACGTTCCGCTATCTGGGCGCGCTCCCGCGGAGCCTCGACTGGTGGGCCGTGGCGGTCCAGCTGGCCGGCACCATCTTCTTCAACATCAGCACCTTCGGCGCGCTCGTGGAGGGTCTCTCGACCCCGCAGGTCAACCGCCTTGTCTGGGCGCCAGACATGTTCGGCTCGATCGCATTCCTGGTGGCCAGCGCGTGCGCCTGGACGGCCCTGGTGGGATTCCGCTGGGCCGTGCGCGCCGATGACGCCGGCTGGTGGATCAACCTTCTCAACTCGATCGGCTCGGTGTTCTTCATGCTGTCGGCGATCGCCGCGGTGGTCCTCCCCACCACGGGTGAGGTGGCCAACATCGTGCTCGTGAACCTCGGCACCTTCGTCGGTGCGGTGTGCTTCTTGGTCGGCGGATACCTTCTCTGGCCTCCTGCCCGGCGGTGAGGCGGCGTGTGCAGTGGCCGTGAGACGGTGCGTGCCGGGCCGTCTGCGTCCCCGGGCGCGGGCGGGTAGGCTGCCCGGGTGACCCAGCAGCACGAGCTCCGCGTCCGGTTGCGGGACGTGACGCTCGACGACGCCGACACGCTCGACGACCTGCGCCGCGGCGAGCTCACGGGCGGCGGGTACAACGACTTCGGCCTGGGGTTCGAGCCGGTCGACCGGCGACGCCTCGCGCTCGGCCCGCCGCGCGGTCCCGATGGCGGCGTGATGCTGATCGAGCGGATCGCGGATCGGCGACCGATCGGGACTCTTGGCTGGCGGCGCGTCCAGTACGGGCCGAACCGCGAATCCGATGCCTGGATGATCGGCATCGAGCTTGCGCCGGATGCCCGTGGCCGGGGATACGGGTCGGAGGCCCAGCGGCTCGCCGCCGACTACCTGTTCGCGACCACGGTCATCCATCGCGTCGAGGCATCGACAGACGTGAGCAACGTCGCCGAGCAGCGGGCGCTCGAGAAGGCCGGGTTCACGCGCGAGGGGATCAATCGGCAGGCGCAGTTCCGCGCGGGCGCGTACCACGACCTCGTGCTCTACGCTCGCCTCCGGTCGGACCCGGACTGACGCCCCGCGGCGCCGTCGTACAGCGCGCGTCGCGGCAGCCCGGTCGCGGCGGCAATGCGCTTCGCGGCCTCGCCGCGCGCCACGCCCTCTGCCACCAGCCGGTCGACCTCGACCCGTGCCGCCTCGACGGCCGCCTCCCGCTCGTCATCACGTTCCCGCCTGTCCGGATCGCTCCTCCAGCCCACGACGATGACGACCTCGCCTCGGGCCGGGATCTCGCCAGCCGCGGCCATCT
The DNA here is from genome assembly GCA_963806265.1 of uncultured Chloroflexia bacterium. GTDB lineage: Bacteria > Chloroflexota > Limnocylindria > Limnocylindrales > CSP1-4 > CAIXZV01. The sequence continues at coordinate 6,345 of CAWDXT010000035.1, read as the reverse complement.
CGGCGAGCTCGCCGAGGGGCCGACGCGTGACGGTCTCGTGGAGCTTGGTCAGCTCGCGGCAGACAGCGCCCGCTCGCGCGCCGCCGCACGCCGCCACCAGGTCGTTGAGCGTCGCGGCCAGCCGGCCCGGCGCCTCGAACACGATGCTGCCGCGCTCGTCGGCGGCAATTCGCGCGAGCCGCTCGCGCCGCTCGCGCCCGCTCCTCGGCAGAAAGCCCTCGAACGACCAGCGCGGCCCCGCGATCCCGCTCGACGCCACGGCGGCGAGCACGGACGACGCTCCGGGGATCGCGATGACGCTGCCGCCGGCGGCTGCCCAGGCGGCAACGATGCCCTCGCCGGGATCCGATACGAGCGGCGTGCCGGCATCGGTGACCAGCGCGAGGTCCTCCCCGGTCCCGAGGTGCGCCAGCAGGTCGGCCGTCCGCGCCGGAGCGCTGCGCGCGTGGTAGCTGGTCACCCGGGTCGCGATCCCGTGGCGGGCCAGCAGCCGCCTCGTGATGCGGGTGTCCTCGGCTGCGATCAGCGAGACGGCACGAAGAATCTCGATCGCCCGCAGCGTGATGTCCCCGAGGTTGCCGATCGGCGTGGCCACGACGTACAGGGTGCCGAGGTCGTCGTGCTGCTCGCCCGCCGACGCAGCGCGCGTGCCCGCGCCGGCCACATCTCCGGGTCTGCTCGCCGTCACCGAGCCCCGACTCAGCTCCGCGCCGATCCGGGCCGGCGGCGCGGGTAGAGGTAGTCGACACCGGCCGTCCGCGGTCCGAGCTTGGCGATCGGCGGAACCTGGCGCTTGAACTCGGACGAGGCGACCATGCGATCGACGCGCTGGACCGTGGCCGGATCAAAGCCCATCGTTGCCATCTCGTCCACGCTGCGCCGGCGGTCGATTCGCCAGTACAGGACCCGATCCAGCTCGTGGTAGGTGAAACCGGCCTCGGTCTCGTCGGTCTGACCCGGCCACAGGTCGGCGGACGGCGCCTTGCGAATGATCGCCTCGGGCACGGCCATCGCCGCCGATACCTGGCGGACCTGGCTCTTGTACAGGTCGCCGATCGGGTTGAACGCACACGCCGAGTCACCGAACAGGGTCGTGTAGCCGATCAACGACTCGGTCTTGTTGCCGGTCCCCACGACCAGCCCGCCCCACGTGACCGAGCGGTCGTACAGGACGCTCATCCGGATTCGAGCCATCAGGTTCCCCCGTCGCAGCGGGCTCGCCTCGAGGCCCTCGGCACCGGCCGCGCCCGGCTCGCCGGCACGACCGAAGTAGCTGTCGACCATGGGGCTGATATCGACCACCTCCGAAGGGCAGCCGAGCTGACGCACAACCTCCTCGGCATCCCCGCGCGACGCGGGAGATGACGTCCGGTACGGCATCAGCACGCACAGCAGCCGCTCCGCGCCGATCGCCTCGGACACGAGATACGCCACCAGCGCCGAGTCGATCCCGCCCGACAGCCCGAGGACCGCCCGTTCGAAGCCGGCCTGCTCGAGCTGACCGCGGATGAACGCCCCGATCACCCGCCGCGCCACGGTGGTGTCGATGGCCAGCTCGTCGGGCAGCACGAACATGGGCGCGACGTCGGTCATCGGCCGCCGGTCCCCGCCGACCGCATGGCCGGCATCGTGCCCGGCTCGCCGGGCGGCTCGTCCGTCAGCCCGGCACGCTCGGCGACGAGCCGCCGCCACTCCCGGGCCACCAGCTCCGGACGCTCGTCGCGCAGCAGGGGCAGCCCGATCCGCTCGCGTCGCACATCGGCCAGGTCGATGTCCACCAGATACAGGTCCTCGTCGAACAGGGGCGCCGACAGCAGCGCGGCACCCGTCGGACCGATGACCTCGGAACCGCCCCAGAACGAGAACGACTCGTCAACGCCCACCCGGTTGCAGAACACGACGAACGACGTGGTCAGCTGCGCGTAGGTCCGCATCAGCGTGCGCCACGACGTCGCCGTGCCCAGGCCCACCTCGTTGACGGCGGCCAGGTCACGACCAGGCGACGATGAGACGTTGATCAGCAGCTGCGCGCCGTCGAGGGCCAGCACCTGTGGGGTCGAGAGGTGCCAGAAGTCCTCGCACACCGCCAGCCCGATGCCGACGCCCAGCCGGGAGTCGACCGCGCGGACCATGCCACCCGCTGCGAAGAACCGCCGCTCGTCGAACAGCCCGTAGGTCGGCAGGTAGACCTTGCGGTGCACGTGCCGCAGCTCCCCGTCCTCGAGCAATGCCGCCGCGATGAACAGCCGGTGATCGGTCGACTCCTCGACGAACGAGACGACCACCGACAGACCGGCCGTCCTCCGCGCCAGCGCCACGAGCCGCGGGTCATCGATCCGCATCGCCACCTCGGATGCGAGGTCCTGCAGCTGATATCCGGTGAGGCCGAGCTCGGGAAACACGACGAGATCCGCGCCCCGCTCACGCGCCGCGTCGAGCAGCTCGCGGTGGCGCGCCAGGTTGGCCTCGAGGTCCCCGAGGCGTGGCGCGATCTGGGCAAGGGCGATCCGCACCGGCTGCATCGTGCGAGTCTAGGCCGGACGATCGCCCACCGCCCGCCGGCGACGGCGTCCGGCGCCCCCGATGCTAGGCTGTCGCCGCCGACGTGCCGCCCCGCGGCCCGGATCCCACGCCGCCTCGCCATCCCGACCATCACCATCTCATCGCCGGGTGCGAATGACCATCCGCCGCAAGGCCCCGCCCGCCCTCGCGATCCTTGCCTTCGCCGTGCTGGCGTTGCCGGCTGCCTGCGGGCCCGCGCCATCCGCGACGCCGACCGAGTCGGCGGCCATGCCATCGGAGAGCGCGGACGCATCGCTGTCGCCAGAGGAGGTCGGGTTCGAGCCGGCGGCGTGGCCCGCAACCGGCTCGGCCTGCGACCAGGCCGGGTACACGGGCCTGATGGGCCGGATCGAGGCGACCGCGGCCCGCACCGTTCGGTTCACGTTGTGCCGGCCGGATGCCGCGTTCCTCGCCCGGATCGCCCATCCGGCCCTTGGCATCCTCGACACGGCGACCATCGAGCGGCTGTCGGAGGATCGATCGGCGGCGACCGCGATCGCGGGCAGCGGCCCCTACCGTATCGATGCCTGGACCGCGGGCGACAACGTGCGTCTCACGAGGGTCGCATCGGATCCATCGGCCGCCACCCGGGCGGAGACGATCGTGCTGCGCTGGTCCTCGAGCCCGACCGCGAGGATCGACGCCCTCCAGAACGCCGAGGTCGATGGCATCGACGACCCCGGTCCTGGCTCGCTGGACCGGATCGCCACCTTGCCCGAGCTCACCGTGATCCCGCGCGGAGGCCTGGCCATGGCCTACCTCGGGTTTGGCAGCGACAAGGCCTTCGCCGACGTGGCGGTCCGTCGCGCCATCGCGGGTGCGATCGATCGGGACGCGGTGGCCGGAGCGTTCCCACCCGGCTCGATGCCCGCCACCCATCTCGTGCCGTGCGCCATCCCCGACGGGTGCGCGGGCAAGGCCTGGTACGGGCTGAACGGCCCCGCCGCTTCCGCCGCGCTAAAGGCTGCGGGGTTCGATCTCGGGAAGACCTACCCGCTCCATGTCCCCGACGGACCGGTGGATAGCCTGCCAGACCCCGTGGGCGCTGCGACGGCCGTGCAGTCGCAGCTCGCCACCAACGTCGGCATGACCGTCGAGATCGACGTGCTGCCGGCGGCCGAGTACACCGCTCGACTGGTCGCGGGGACGCTCGATGGGCTCTACCTCGGCGGCCTGGCCTCGCAGCTGCCCGATGCCGGGGCGTTCATGGCACCGCTGTTCGGTGAGGGCGCGCCGGGAACGGCTGCCCAGCGAGTCCCCGCCGCAGCCGGCGACCTCGCGACCGCGGCGACCTCCACCGATCCGGCCGAGAGGACCGATGCGCTGAGCAGCGCCAGCAACCGGATCCGGGGCCGCGCTGCCGTGGTGCCCCTGGTCGAGCCCGGCACGGTCGCGGTGTTCCGGTCCGATGTCCAGGGCGCGTCGACGGCACCGCTTGGTCTCGATCCGCTCGGAGCCACGGTTCCGGGCGACCGCAGCCAGACCGTGTTCATGCAGGCCGGCGAGCCCGATGGCGCCTACTGCGGCGATCAGGGCTCCGACGACGCCTATCGCCTGTGCGCGCTTGTCACGTCGGGGCTGTACGGGCTCGACCCCGTGACGCTGGCGCCGGTTCCGCGCCTGGCCCAGAGCTGCACGCCCGACGCCGACGCGACCGTGTGGACCTGCCGGCTTCGGCCGAGGCTGGCGTTCCACGACGGCGCCGCCCTGGATGCGCACGACGTGCTGGATACGTTCGTGGCCCAGTGGGACCGGTCGTCGCCCCTTCGGCGCGCCGACACGGCCGGCTTCGATGCCTGGAACGAACTGTTCGGCGCCACGATCGGCGGAACCTGAGGCGACGCGGCGCTCGATCGCCGGGACGCGCCTTCGGGCTAGCTCGCGCTGGAGCTTCCGGTGCCGGAGTCGGACGTGACCGGCTCGGCCCCCACCGTGGTCGCCACGCGCGGCGGCGGAGCGGTGGGCGGCGTGGCCGTGACCGGGATGTCGGCGGTCACCGACTCCACGCCCACGGATGACGGGGGCTCGGCGACCGGGAAGTGGCACGCGACGAAGTGGCCCGGCTCGAGCTCCGTCAGCGGCGGAACCTCGACCGCACAGCGCTCCTGTGCCTGGAAGCAGCGGGTCCGGAACACGCACCCGCTGGGCGGGTCGATCGGGCTCGGCACGTCGCCCTGGAGCATGATCCGCTTTCGGGCTCGCTGCCGAACCGGGTCCGGGATCGGCACCGCCGACAGCAGCGCACTGCGTGTACGGGTGGCGCGGCGCAGGTAGATGCGTCCGGCGGGCGCCATCTCCACGATGCGGCCCAGGTACATGACCGCGACCCGGTCGGCGATGTGCTCGCACGACGGCGAGGTCGTGCGCGATGAACAGGTACGAGAGCCCGAGCTCGTCCTGCAGGTCGTGCGAGCAGGTTGAGGATCTGCGCCTGGATCGACACGTCGAGGGCCGACACCGGCTCGTCGCACGACGATGAGCTTCGGCTCGAAGCGCCAGCGCCCGGGCGATGCCGATCCGCTGCCGCTGGCCGCCCGAGAACTCGTGCGGATAGCGGTTGGAGTGCTCGGGGTTCAGCCCGACGCGCTCCAGGAGCTCCTGGACGGCCGCCTCGACGCCACCCGGCGGCGCACGCCCGTGGATGCGGAGCGGCTCGCCGACGATGCTCGCCACCGTCAGGCGCGGGTTCAGCGCGGTACGGATCCTGGAAGATCATCTGCGCCTTGCGCCGGGTCGGCATCATGGCGCGCGCCGGAGGCTTGCGATGTCCTCGCCATCGAGCTTGATGCTGCCGCTCGTCGGGTCGATCAGTCGCAGGATGGTCCGGCCGCGGTGGTCTTGCCCGACCCGCTCTCGCCCACCAGCCCGAGCGTCTCGGCAGGCGCCAGGGTGAAGATCACGCCGTCGACGGCCTTGACCTGGCCGATGACCCGTGGCAGCAGGCCCCGCGACCGGACCGGGAAGTACGTCTTGAGGTCCGTGACCTCCAGGAGCGGGGCACCCCCGCTCGTCGTCGTGCTCGTCGTCGCACCGTCCGTCATCGAGTCGTCCCTGCCAGCAGCGCCAGGACGTCCTGTGAGACCTGTCGCCGTTCCTCGGCCGGGATGAAGCAGCGCACCGAATGGTTGGGAGTCGTGGGCAGCAGCTCCGGCCGCTCCTCGGAGCAGCGATTGCCGGGCACCCGGCTCGAGTACGCACAACGCGGCTGGAACACGCAACCCGGTGGCAGGTTGATCGGCGATGGCGGGTTGCCCGGGATCGGATCCAGGCGCTTGGGGAAGCTCCTTGTCCATGCGCGGGATGGACGACAGGAGCCCGAGCGTGTATGGCATCTCCGGCGACGCGTACAGGGTCTCCGTGGGGGCGACCTCCACCAGCCGACCGCCATCATCACCGCCACATGGTCGGCGACGTCGGCCACGATCCCGAGGTCGTGAGTGATCATGATCACGGTCGTGCCGAACTCCTCCTTGAGCTCCGCGATCAGCTCCAGGATCTGCGCCTGGACGGTGACGTCGAGCGCCGTGGTTGGCTCGTCGGCGATCAGCATCTTGGGCGAGTTGATCAGCGCCATGCCGATCATCACCCGCTGTCGCATGCCGCCTGACAGCTGGTGCGGATAGTCATCGACGCGGCGCTCGGCGGCCGGGATTCCGACCTTCTTGAGCATCTCGACGACTTCCTTGCGGGCCGCTGACGACTTGACGTTGCGATGCGCCCGGATGGCCTCGACGATCTGGTCGCCGATCCGATAGAACGGGTGCAGGCTGGACATCGGGTCCT
>CAWDXT010000034.1:0-179435 GCA_963806265.1 uncultured Chloroflexia bacterium | reverse complement strand
TCCGCTTCGCCTGTACGGGGGGACCCATGGCCGCAGACAGCACCGCCCGCGCCCACACCAACGCAGCCGTCGATGACGAGCACCACGACGAGCACGGATGAGACGACGAGCACGAGCACGGCGTCGAGCGGATGGATCTGGTCCGGATCGGCGTCGCCGCCGGCGGCGCTCTGGCCGCACTCGTCCTGGGCGCCTTGCCCGCGCCCTCGTTGGTGACTCTTGCCTTCGGCGCCATCGTTCTCGCCTTCGGCGCCTGGCCGGTCTTCCACGAGGCGGTCGAGAACCTCCTCGAGCGCCGAATGACCATGGAGCTGTCCATGGTCATCGCCCTCGTCGCGGCCCTCCTGATCGGCGAGGTCTTTGTCGCCCTCGTCATCGCTGCCTTCGTGCTCGTCGCGGAGGTCCTGGAGGGCCTTGCGGTCGCCCGCGGGCGGAACGCCATCGAGGACCTGCTCCGCTACCTGCCCCAGACGGCGCTCGTCCGGCGCGACGGCGGCACCACCGAGGTTCCGCTCGCCGAGGTCGCCATCGGCGACCTCGTCCTGGTCAACCGGGGCGGGCGAATCCCCGTGGATGGCACCGTGATCGCCGGAAGCTCGCACGTCGACGAGGCGACGATCACGGGCGAGCCCCTGCCGGTCGACAAGACGGCCGGCAACTCGGTCTTCGCCGGGACCGTCAACCAGCTGGGCGCGCTCGAGATCCGCGCCGAGCACGTCGGGCGGGAGTCCGCGTTCGGCAAGATCATCGAGGCCGTCGAGCACGCCGAGCGCTCGCGCGCGCCCATCCAGAAGGTCGCCGACCGGTACGCCGGCTACCTCGTCTACTTCGCCCTGGGCGCCGCCGCGCTCACCTTCGCCGTCACCCGCGACACGGTCACCACGATCTCGGTGGTCATTGTCGCGGGCGCGGCGGGATCGCCGCCGGGACGCCGCTCGCGATCCTGGGCGGCATCGGGCGCGCGGCGCACCACGGCTCGATCATCAAGGGCGGCCGGTTCCTTGAGGCCCTCTGGTCGGTCGACACGGTCGTTCTCGACAAGACCGGAACCCTCACCTATGGCACGCCATCGGTCGTGGACGTCCGCCCCGTTCCCGGCGTCGGTGCGGAGGCGCTCCTCGCCGCCGCAGGCACGGCGGAGGTCCGGAGCGAGCACCCGCTGGGCCGGGCGATCGTGGCACATGCCCGGGAAGCTGGCGTTGCTGTCCGCGAGCCCCAGGCGTTCGAGTACCAGCCGGGCCGTGGCGTCACGGCCACGCTCGACGGGGAGACCGTCGTTGCGGGCAACCGGGCGCACGTCCAGGCGGTCGCGACCGGCGCCGAACGGCTGGCCCCGCTTGATGCCGCCGTCGCCTCCGAGGTCGTCGTCGCCAGCGGCGGCGCGGTGCTCGGCTCGATTCGGTGGCCGACACGCTCCGTGACGAGGCGATCACCGCCGTGCGCGAGCTGCGCTCGATGGGGATCCGGACCATCCTCCTGACCGGTGATCGTGAGGAGGCCGCGGCCGCGGTGGGTCGCCAGCTCGGCGTCGACGAGGCCCGCGGCGCCATGCTCCCGGACCAGAAGCGCGAACATGTCAAGGCCCTGACGGATGCCGGCCGGCGTGTCGCCATGGTCGGTGACGGGATCAACGATGCCCCGGCCCTCGCCGCCGCGACGGTCGGCGTCGCGATGGGCTCGGGCACGGACGTCACCCGCGAGAGCGCCCAGGTCGTCCTGATCGGAAACGACCTGGAGCGGTTCGTCGATACGGTCCGGATCAGCCGCCGCACCGGCGCGACGATCCGGCAGAACGTCGTGGGCACCTTCGTGATCGACACGCTCGGCATGATCCTCGCGGGCTTCGGCCTCCTTGGCCCGGTCCTCGCCGCGGTGATTTACGTCGTCTCCGAGCTGACGTTCATCGCCAACTCGGCGCGGCTGCTGCCGGCTGCGGGCCGGCTGGGTAAGCCAGGAAAGCGGTAGGCGCCCAACGCAGCTGAATCGAGCAGGGATCTGGCGCCCCCGGACGGACTCCGGGGCTCGGAAGCCAAAGCGTCGGACCCGCTTGCCTGGTACGCGAGCAGGTGATCTTGTGCCCAGTCTCATCGCGGTCAAGCCGAGTTCGGCGAGCTCTCAGGCCGCGGCCTCGGCTCACCGTGGAGCCTGCTGTGTAACCGCGTCGAATGGGCGTAGCCTCGCCGCGACCTACTCCCGGGTCCGCCGGAAGGCCGCGAGGCGCTCCTCTTTCGGTCCCAGCGGCGTGCACGCAGCGTGGCGGGGCGTCACCGCGCCCAGGCCGTGCCCGCGCGCAGCGCACGGAGCGTTCCGGCGGTCACGACAAGCCAGAAGACGACGAGCGCGATGAACAGCACCACCGCCATTCCCTCCAGCAGTCCGGAGCCCCAGCCGCGGGCGAGTGCGAGGGTCGACGCCGTGTAGGCGCCCAGGGGGAAGGTGAACGCCCACCAGCCGATCCCGAACGGCAGGCGACCGCGGCGCAGGTACCCGCCGAGCAGCAGGACGGCAGCGGCGAGCCACCACAGCCCGAAGCCCCATAACGCGGTCGCGGCCAGGGTCGAGAGCGTGCTCCACGATGGGCGCCGAGGCGCCCCACACCGGAGCACCCGCCTGCGCGAGGCGCAGGAGCACGAGCGCGCCCACCCCGACCGGCCCGAGGCCGATCCAGAGCGACGGCGCCAGCGGCGCCGCCGGCAGCGAGTGGAAGACGAGCCGGTCGTACAGGAGCGAGGCGACCAGCAGGAAGAGCAGCAGCCCCATCCCGAAGAAGGCGTAGCCGGCGACGAGGAGCGTCACGGCGTCGGACGGCCCGCCCGCGGGAGCAGCGGCAGGAGCACGAGCGGCACGATGATGTTGACGACGGGCGGGATGAACCAGCCCCCGTTGACGCTCTGCGGTCCGACGTCGGGAGCCACGAACAGCAGGTAGGCGAAGACCAGGCTGATGAGAAAGGCGAGGAGGACCCCGGGCACGGCGAGGATGGCCACGAGCGTGACGACCGTATCCGGCGCGGCGACCGACGGCCCGACCGTCGCGATCCCGACCGCAAGGACCAGGAGGCCACCCGGGAAGGTGCCGTACAGCGCGCCGGCGACCGGGCTGCGCAGATCGGCGAGTGCCGCGGCCGGGTGCCGGATCCAGCGGCCGACGTAGGGCACCCCGAGCACGAGCGCGAGGATCGCAGCGAGCGCGACCATCGCCACGCCGAGCGCATGGGCGGCATCGGCCAATGCCGGGACGTTGCCCGGGTTCTGATAGGCGACGATCCCGATGACCGCGGTGCCCATGACCGCGCCGAACCAGCCTGGGTGGAACCCGCGCAGGCGCCCGAGCGGCGCAACGGCCGCGGGCGAGTGAGTCGACGCGACCGCCACAGAGACCTCCTGTCCAGTGCTGAACGCGGGCCCGGTCACAGGAGGTCGAGCGCCATCTTGGCGGCGATGACCCACAGCAGGACCCCGATGAACCGCTTGAGCTGCGGGCTCGTGAGACGGGTCCGCATGACGTGCGACGCCGACGAGCGAGCCGGCCAGGGCAAGGACCGCCATGACGACGACGAACATCGGGTCCAGGCCGCCGAGCGCGGCGTGCCCGAGGAACCCCGAGAGCGACGAGAAGACGACCGCCAGCGCGGTCGTTCCGGCGGCCATCTTGGCGTCGAGGCCGCACCAGGTCAGGCCGGGCAGGATGATGTTTCCGCCACCGACGCCGAGCAGGCCGCCGAGGAACCCGGCCACCCCGCCCACCCCGGCCCCGACGCCCGCCTCGGCCGCCGGGCTCCGGACGGTCGCGGTCCGGCGGGCGGCCGGTAGAACAGCATCATCGCGCCGGCGAAGACGAGGAACCCGACGAACAGCCCCAGCAGGATCGAGCTGGTCGACCCCGACCGAGAGCGCCGCCCCGACCGGGGCGAGGATCACCGCGGCGATGAGCACCGGAATCCCGGCCCGCCAGTCGACCAGGCCGCCGCGGGCGTAGGCTGACCGTCGCCATCGACAGGCTCACGGCGTTGAGCAGGAGCGCGGTGGAGGTCGCCTGGCCGAGGGGCACGCCCATGTAGTAGAACAGCGGCACGAACAGGAACGCGGCACCCAGGCCGGCCATCGCCATGACGCCCGAGAAGACGAACACCGTCGACCCCGCCGACGACGTAGAGGGCCATCGCCGCCGGTCCGTCAGCCTCAGCGCGGATAGCCAGAGCAGGCGATGCAGACGCTCGTTGCCCTCGGCGACGCGCAGGTACGGCTCGGCGACGAGCTCGCCGCAGCGCGGGCAGACCGCGAAGCGGACGACCTCCTCGGGCTCGCTCCAGGTCCGCGGCCTCGACCGGCCCGACGGTCATGATGGCCTCGGCCGGCGCGTCCCAGACGAGGTGGACGACCTCGTCCTGCTCCGCCTCGGGGATCTGCGTCGGCCGGCACGCCCGCCGCCGCGCTTCTGCATGAACGGCGTGGCCTTGATCTGCGGCTGGAGGGTCGGCCGATAGGCGACGCGTACGGCGCGCCCGGTCGCCTTGTCGACCAGGGTGACGGCGAACTTGCCCTCGCCCGACTTCTCGATGTTCCCCTTGCCGAACGTGCAGCCGGTGGTGAACTGGATCCCGTCGCCGAAGCACATGCCGCCGTGGTGGTCGCCGATCTCGACGATGGCGTGCAGCTCCTTGGCGCCCGCCCGCTCGACGTCGAGCGCGTGCATGGCAGCCAGGCCGAGGCGCACGCCGGCGGTGCTGGCCCAGCACTTGTGGCCATGGAAGGCGAGGGCTTCCGTGAGAGTGGTGGTGTCATCGATGGCGATGACGGACATGTCAAACAACTCCTGGGACGCGTCTGGACCTTTGGCGGCCGCTTCGACGCCGGCGGTGTGTGGGGCGGATGGTTCTGGCGTTGGCGGGCCTTACTCGGTCAGCCAGGCGGCGATCGTCCACGACGTCGGGATCTTCCCGGTCGAGACGACCTTGCCGTCGATCACGAGCCCAGGGGTGCTCATGACGCCCCGGCTCACGATGTCGGCGTAGTCGGTGACCTTGACGATCTCCGCCTCGATACCCGCCTGCGCGACGGCCTCGCGGGCGTTCGCCTCGAGCTTCTGGCAGTTGGGACAGCCGGGACCGAGGACCTCGATGACCTTCATGTTGGTGCTCCTTGATGGCGTGGCGCGTGGAGGCGCCCCAGCCCCACGAGGCTGGGGCGCCGATGCATGTGGATGGACCCAGGCGATGACCTGGGCGCGCTCGGGGACCCGCCCGGCCGAGACCACCGTGCCGTCGATGACGAGGGCGGGCGTACGCATGAAGAAGCCGCGACCGACGATCTCGGCCGGATCGGTGACGTAGCGGACCTCGACCGCGAGGCGCTCGGCGTGCGCAACGTCGCGCACGACCTCGAGCAGCTCCGAGCAGCGGCGACAGCCTGGCCCGATGACCTCGACGAGGCGTGCCATCAGGCGGCCAGCCAGTTGAACAGGTAGCCGATGGCGACGATCCCAACGGCGACGATGCCTGCGAAGACGGCCAGCAGCCGCGGCTTCATCACCTTGCGCAGGATCACCATCTCGGGCAGCGACAGTGCCGTGATCGACATCATGAACGCGAGCGCGGTCCCGACCGGCAGACCCTTGCCCAGCAACGCCTCGATCACCGGGATGGTGCCGGCAGCGTTGCTGTAGAGCGGCACGCCGAGGACAACCAGCGCGGGCACCGCGAGCGGGTTGCCGGAGCCACCGATGCCGGCGACGAGCTCGGTCGGCACGAAGCCGTGGATGAAGGCGCCGATGCCGATGCCGACGATGACGTAGGGCCAGACACGGCCGACGATGTCCCGTGTCGAATGCCACGCGTCGACGAGCCGATCGCCGGGCGTTGGCTTGTCGACGATCGCGACGCTCGCCCGCCCGGATCTTCCAGACGTAGTCCTCCACGTAGCGCTCGAGCCCGAGCCGGCCGATGACCATTCCCGCGACGAACGCGACGGCCAGTCCAGCGGCCATGTAGGCGATGGTGAGCTGGGGTCCGACCAGGCCCCACAGCAGCACGATCGCGACCTCGTTGACCATGGGCGATGCGATCAGGAACGCGAACGTCACCCCGAGTGGCACGCCGGCCTCGAGGAACCCGATGAACAGCGGAACGGCCGAGCACGAGCAGAACGGCGTGATGACGCCGAACCCCGCGGCGGCCGCCGTTCCCGCGGCGGCATTTCGACCCGCCAGCGCCTGCCGAACGCGGTCGGGCGACACGAACGAGCGGAGGAAGGAGACGAGCGTCACGATGCCGGTCAGGAGCAGCAGCACCTTGGGCACGTCGTAGAGGAAGAAGGCCACCGACTCGCCGAGCTGCGAGCCGTGCTCGAGGCCCAGGACGTCGAAAGCCAGCCACAGCGACACGGGCAGCGCGAGGAACCAGGCGGCCGTCCACAGCGCAGCGCCGACCACGACGGTGAGCCAGAGCGGCACCTGGAGCCGGCGTACGGCCAGCGTGGTCATGCCAGCACGTCCTCCAGCGTCCGCAGCGCGGCCGCGCAGGCCTCCGCGATCGCGCTCGTAGTACAGGAAGCGACCGTTCGTCGCGTGGCGCACCGAGTGGACGAGCCCCGCCTCGCGCAGCCTGGCGAGGTGGTTCGAGACGTTGTTCTCCCGCTCCCCGAGCGCCGAGGCCATCTCGCACACGCAGTGCGGACCGTTGCCCAGCATCACGAGGATCGATGCCCGCACGCGATCAGCGAGAAGTGCCGCCACGGCCTGCGGGCGCGCGACGTCGGGCGCCGAGAGGTCCATCCGGGGCTGGGCGATGACAGGGAGCTCGGTCTTCATCGGGGAGCCTCGGCTACGGGAACAGCGGCGTCACGAACAGCAACATCTCATGGACGAATGTGTCACGGATGCATGAGATGTCCTCGTGCCATGGGTCACGAAGCCGGGGGCCAATCAGACGGCCTGCGCGATTTCCACCCGACCTGGCGCCCCGGATGGCGTCGACGTGATCCCACACCGGATCGAGCCGCGATGCAGCCCAGCGAGCTCCGCCGCAGTGATGGCGAGACACCCGCTCGCCCACTCGACCTCGGAGACGGCTTCCGCCAAGGGAATGGCCCATCCGTCAGCGATCCCTGGCGCACGGGTGCGCTGGCGGCCCTTGACAGGAACGTGACCTCACCCAGGGTCATGGGTTGGGCATGGAATGGCGCCCCCGGACGGACTCGAACCGCCGACGCGCAGCTTAGGACGCTGCCGCTCTATCCACTGAGCTACGGGGGCACCGCAGGGCCATCGTACCGGACGGCTCCATGGAAGAGCTCGGCTCAGACGCCAGTCTCGTCCTGGTTGCGCATGGCGTCCGCGGCCATCGCCATGTATGCGTGGAGCTCGTCCCTGATGTCGTCGGGAGCGCCCGAGGCGTCGATCGACGCGCGCATGTGAGTGAGCCAGCGGTCGCGCTCCAGGGTGCCGATGGCGAACGGGAAGTGGCGCGCACGTAGCCGGGGGTGGCCGCGCTCGGCCGAGTACGTCGTGGGTCCACCCCAGTACTGGGCCAGGAACAACGTCAGCCGGCGGCGGGCGGGACCCAGGTCGGACCGGGTCGGGTACAGGGCCAGCAGGACCGGATCGGACTCGACACCATCGTAGAAGCGGTCGACCAGCCCCTCGAAGAAGGGCATCCCGCCTGCCCGCTCGTAGAGGGTGACGGCAGACATGGCAGGATTCTAGGGAAGCCGCGACCGGCCCGATCGGCCATCGCGCCTACAATCTGCACTCGTGACCGATCAGCTCCCCGACCTCGTCCTCTACGGCCGCCCCGGCTGCCATCTGTGCGAGAACGCCCGCGTAGCGCTCGACGCGCTGCTCGCGGACCGGGCGCAGCGTGGTCGGCCGGCGCCCGAGGTGCGCGAGATCAGCATCGACGATGACCCGGCGCTCCACGAGCGCTATCGGTACACGATCCCCGTGGTCAGCCTCGGCGGTCGCGAGGTCGAGCTGGCCACCAGCCCGGCCAGGCTCGCCCAGCTGCTGTCCGAGGTGCTGGACGAGGCTCCAGGGCAGCCATCACCACCGCCCACCCAGCCCGAGGGTGCCGGTCGGTGACCGACTACACCTTCCTGGCAGCGATCGCTGCAGGCCTCATCTCGTTCATCTCCCCGTGCGTCCTCCCGTTGGTCCCCGCCTACCTCGGCCAGCTCACCGCGGTTGCGGTCGCGGCGCAGGGCGCGGGCGCCACGCCCTCGCGCTGGACGGCGCTGCGCCACGGGATCGCCTATGTCGCGGGCTTCGGGCTCGTGTTCACGGTCCTCGGCATCACGGCGACCTTTGCCGGCGGGGCGATAGCCCAGTACATCGGCACCCTGCGGTTCGTCGGCGGCGCGCTGCTGGTGATCATGGGCCTCAGCCTGGCAGGCATCCTCCACATCCCGATCCTCGAGCAGACGTGGCGACCGCTCGATGGGGGGGCCTCGGCCGGGCTGACGTCGATGACCGGTGGCATGACGCTGGCCCCGGCCGGAAACGGCGTCGGTGGGCGAGTTGGCGCCAGGCTGGTCGGCCGCCGTGCCGGGCTGACCGCCTCGTTCGCGCTCGGGGCGGTGTTCGCGATCGGCTGGACGCCGTGCATCGGCGTCTTCCTCGGCGGCGTGCTGATGATGGCCGCCGTGTCCACGACGCAGCTCCAGGGCGCGCTGCTCCTGGTCGGGTACACCCTCGGGCTCGGGCTTCCGTTCCTGCTGGTCGCGGTGCTGTACGACCGGGCGCCCGCCCTGCTGCGCCCGTTGATCAGGCACGGTCGCCTCGTGAATTTGATCGGTGGCCTGCTGGTGGTCGTGATCGGGCTCGCGATGATGTTCGACCTCCTGGTCCTGCTGCCGCGCTACTTCCAGTTCACGTCGTTCGTATGAGCGACGAGTCGCCCGAGCTGCGGCCGGCGCCGCCGCCTCGCCGCGGTGTGCGCATCGGCCCGTTCTCCGGTCGGCAGCTGCTGACGGTTGCCTCGGTGGTCGTCCTTGCGGGCGTTGGCCTGACGCTCGCGACCCGGCCGATCGCCTCGGTCGACGCCGGGGCGACGCCATTTCCCGCGTCGACGGTGTTCGTGGTCGGTCCGCCGACCGACGGGCTGCAGCCTGGTGATCAGGCCCCGGAGCTGACCGTGACGCACGACGATGGCTCGCAGGCGAACCTGGTCGATCTCGACGGCAACCCGGTGCGACTCGCCGACCTGCGGGGAAAGCTCGTCTGGCTCAACTTCTGGGCGACCTGGTGTCCGCCGTGCCAGGCCGAGACGCCCGTGCTGCGCGACATGAACGCCGAGTACGCCGACCAGGGCCTCGCGATCGTCGGCATTGCCGTCCAGGAGACCACGCCCGACGACGTGCGCGCGTACGCCGAGCGATACCAGCTGGGCTACCGGATCGCGTTTGATGCCTCGGCCGACATCTTCCACCTGTACCGGGTCTACGCCCTGCCGACCCAGTTCTTCATCGATCCCAAGGGCCGCGTGCTCGAGGTCATCACGGGGCCGATGTCGGACGCCTCCGCACGAGCTCGGATCGAGGCCTGGCTGCCCAAGGGATGACCCGGTCGGCGCCTTGGATGCGCACGTCAGGGCGCGAGCAGCTGCACCCGTGACCCCGGACGTTCGGCCGGCAGCTGACATCCGATCGGCCCGTGGCGGCCGCCATGCCGGCCGTCGACGATGGCAGAGTTAACGGTCGCCCGGTTGACGCGACCCGGCGTGGCCCACCTGGGCCGCTGGCCCCTGCGGAGGTGATGGACAGGTGGACGAGCTCGCCATCCGGGAGCCCCGGGGTTGGGACGACGACCTCACCGGGCTCGACGGCCCGGACCTCTGGCAGCGCGTGCTCGTGGCGGAGGCGGCGCGTGCCGACAAGTACCACCGACCGTTCACCGTCGTCGTCGCCGAGCTCGAGGGCATCCTCGACATCAGCGAGGCCTTCGGTGCGGACCTGGCTCGTCACACGATGCGCACGATCGCCCAGTGCCTGCGGCGTGAGACGCGAGCCAGCGACTACTGCACCCGGATCGCCCTCACCCGCTTCGGCGTGGCGCTGACCGAGACCGACGAGGTCGAGGCCATCAACTTCGTGGAGCGCGTGCGAGAGTCGGTCCCGGGCTCGCTTCCCGGCGGCGCCGACGCGCTCCGACTCAGCTTCGGCTGGGCGAGCCCGCTGCCCGGTGAGTCGGCCGGATCGATGGTCACTCGCGCCGAGCGACGCCTGATCGGCGAGCTGCTCCGCTAGCCCTGGCTCCGGCCCCTGCGAGGCGTCCACCGCGGGGGGCGCTCACCAACAGCGTCGCCAGGGGGCCCTCCCGAGCCAAGGGCGGCTACCGGTGGGATCTGCCCCAGCTACCGGCGACCTGGCGCAGCATGCCGAGCTCTCCCACGTGGTACGAGTTGTGGTTGGCCACCACCCGCAGCTCTCGCGCGATGCTATGAGCCGGGGCGTGCGGGATCGGCGCCTCGAGATCGATCGACGAATCCATCGCGATCGCCTCCAGGGCCCGGCGGTCGGCGAGGAACGACTCGACCGATGCGGCGAAGTCGCCCGGGCTCGCCTCGGCCGATGGATCCGGCCAGTATTCGCGCGGCCACTCCGGCGACACGTGATCCGGGTTCCGGATGTACTCGAGGATGTCCGACTGCGTGATCCGAAGGTGCTCGACGAGGTGCCACGCCGTGTACCGGACGTTCGTGATCCGATGGTTGATGGCCCAGTCCGGAAGCTCGGCCACGGCCTCCTCGAACGGCATGTGCGCGTCTGCGCCGCGCAACCCGCGAACCAGCTGCTCGCGCTCGGCCCGTGCTGCGTCCGTCATCTGCTCCCCGTCGTGGTGTGATCTGTCGTGAGGAATTTGCACCCCAACGCGGGATCCCGCCAGTCACGTGGCCCTGGCCCGCCTCCGTGCGGCGATATGGCCCCGGGTCGCGCGGTGGGCAGGTCCTAGATGAGACCTTCGAACTGGAATCGGTCCCGATCCGGCACCAGGCGGCCGACCGGTGACCGCGCCTCGTGTGACAGCGCGACCAGCCAGTCCTCCTCCACCGCCCGCCGGAACAGCTCGCCCTTGACCTCGACGCTGTCGAGCGGGAAGTCGTCGAAGGCGGTGACCCAGCGCGGGTTCGCGGACCATGGACGCATGCACAGGTCACCGAAGAAGGCCAGCGTCCGGGCGCCTGCACCGGATCCGCGGACGACGATCGCCTGGTGCCCGGCGGAGTGACCGCCGGTCCGGATCACCGACACGCCGGGGAGCAGCTCGCGGTCGCCCTCGGCCCAGCCCTCCGCGCCCCAGTCGGCAACGAGTCGCAGCTCGGGCTGGTCGTAGGACGCGACGAGCCGGCTGTTCGTCCCGAGCGCGATCTCCCACTCGGACCGCTGCGCAACGATGCGGGCCCGCGGAAAGGCGCGCGAACCGTCGGCAAGCAGGAGTCCCCCCGCGTGGTCGAAATGGAGATGGCTCATGGCGACGAGGTCCACGCTCGCCGGGTCGAAGCCGGCGTCTCGAAGCGCGGGTACGACCGGCGTTCCCAGGTACCCGCGCATCGCGCGGTTCTTCTCGTCCAGTCGCTCGCCGATCCCGGTCTCGATCAGGACGCGGCCCGCCGGCGTCTCGACCAGCAGGCAGTTGAGCGCCTGCAGCAGGCGCCGGTTCTCGTCCAGCTCGCCCTCGGCCCACCGTCGCCACAGGATCCACGGCACGGGCCCCAGGATGGCCCCGGAGTCGGTGCGGAAGGTCCCGGCCTGGACGAGCGCGACGGTCGTGCCACCACCGAGATCGGTCCGCCAGTCGACGGTGTCGGTCAGGCTCGTGGCGGAACCTCCTCCAGGCGTGGTGCCGCGGTCTCCGCAGCGGCCGCGCCCGCCTGGGCTGCGCTGCCCGAGCCTGCGACCGTGGCACCGTTCGCGCCCGTCTCGGCATCGCCCCCAACCGGCCCGGCGCCGGCACCGGTCCCCTCCCCGCTCCGCGCCGGCCGTCGGCCCGTATCGAAGTCAGCGTGGAACGCGGACGCCGTCGGCTCCGACTGCCCCTGGTACTTCGACCCGAGCTCCTTCGACCCGTACGGACGCTCGACGGCAGAGCTCATGCGGAAGAAGCTGATCTGGCCGATCCGCATCCCGGCGTACAGCGCGATCGGCAGGTTGGCCACGTTCGAGAGCTCGAGGGTGAGCGTCCCCTTCCATCCGGGATCGACGTAGCCGGCCGTGGAGTGGATGAGCAGCCCGAGGCGGCCCAGCGAGCTCTTGCCCTCGAGGCGCGCCACGAGGTCGTCCGGCAGCTCCACCCATTCGACCGTCTGGCCGAGCACGAACTCGCCGGGATGCAGCACGAACGGCTCGTCATCGCCGATGGTCAGCAGCTCCGTAAGGTCGGGCTGGGGCGTGCGCGGAGTCGATGTACGCGTATCGGTTGTTACGGAACACCCGGAAGCTGCGGTCGAGATGGAGGTCGACCGACGACGGCTGGAGGTCGTGGGCATCGTAGGGATCGATCCGGACCCGGCCGGACTCCAGCTCGGCACGGATGTCGCGGTCCGAGAGGACGCTCACGCGCTGAGGCTCCCCTTCCTGGGCACCCCGTCCTCGTCGAACAGCGAGTCCACCTCGCGCTTGAGGTCGGCGAGGTCCTCGAAGCTCTGGTAGACCGACGCGAACCGGATGTACGCGATGTGATCGAGCGCGCGCAGCCGATCCATGGCCATCGCACCGACCCGCGAGCTCGGGATCTCCGACTGGCCGGACGCCCGGAGCTCGGCCTCGATCGCATCGGCTGCGTGCCCGGCCGAGTCGTCTGCGACGGGGCGTCGGGTCAGGGCCTTGGCCAGTCCCGACGCAAGCTTGTCCCGGTCGAACTCCTGGCGCGTCCCATCACGCTTGACGACGAGCAGACGCGCCGCTTCCACCCGCTCATAGGTGGTGAACCGCGTCGTGCACGACGGGCACTCGCGGCGACGTCGGATGGTGGTTGCCTCGTCCAGGTCCCGCGAGTCCACGACCCGCGTGTCCCGGCCGCCGCACTGGGGGCAGCGCATTGGCCTCGAATGTCCTCCTGACCACAATACCTAGTGGTGTGCGCCGAGCATACCACTACATGCGGGGGTGGCATAGGGCAGACGGACGGCGTCAGGCGTCGTCGTCCGCGTCCCATTCGGGGACCACATAGGTCGGCCGACCGGTACCACCCGCTGCCTGGTCGCGACGGCGCCGACCCGGGCGCGGCACGAGATCGGCGGGCGTCACCGACGCGATCCTGGCAGTGACCCTGGCGCACCCCTCGCGCGCGAGGCGGAGGTTCAGGTCGGCCCGCTTGAGCGTGGTCTGGGCCTCGAGCTCCCGGCCGCCGCGGATCGCGAGCAGCGTGTCGAGGCCGTGCTCGAGCATCTCGACGGCCCGTCGAGCGCGCTCGATCTCGCGACCGAGCGCGATGGCGAGCTCGGCCAGTCCCGGCGGTGGTCGCAGCTGCTCCGCCTCGCCGGCAAGCGCCCTGAGCGACGACTGGGCCGGCTCGACCTCGGTGCGCAGCGCCCCCGGGTCCCCGGTGTGGCGCCGGATGTCGGCGAGGCGTGTCGCCAGGGGCTCGACGGTCGCCCCCAGCCGCGCATCCAGCGAGGCCGCCGCTTCCTGGAAGCGCTCCAGGTTCCTCGTTCGCCCCACCAGCGTGGACATGCGCCGCAGCACGATCAGGAACCCGACGATCAGGACCGCCAGGATGATCAGCCAAACGGCGACGGCGAGCGGCATCGTCTGCGTCCGTCCCCGAGCCGCCTGCCGGCCGTCAGCCGCCCTGTCGCGCGCGGAGCTCGGCCGCGAGCGCAGGACCGACCGCGAACAGGTCGCCGACGACGAACAGGTCCGCGATCTCGGCGATCGGCGCATCAGGGTCCTTGTTGACCGCGACGATGGCGCCGGCGGTCTGCATCCCGACCCGGTGCTGCATCGCACCCGACACGCCCAGCCCCAGGTACAGGGCGGGCTTGACGATCTTGCCCGTCTGGCCGACCTGGCGCGCATAGGCGATCCAGCCTGCATCGACCGACGCGCGGGTCGCCCCGACGACCCCGCCGAGCAGCCCGGCCAGCTCCTCCACGAGCGCGAACCCATCGGGCCCCCCGATGCCGCGCCCCCCGACGACCACCGTCCGGGCGTCCTCGAGTGACGCCTCCGCGCCGGCCTCGGTCACGCGGTCGAGGATGCGCACGGATGGCAATGACGGCGCGCCGGCGCCGTCGCGCGTCCTGACCTCGCCCGTGGCAGGCGCCGCCTCGGCCTCGACGGATCCTGGACGAACGGTGATCACGCCGGACGGCTCCGTGAAGGCGCTGCGCGTGATCGCCTTGCCGCCGAGGACGCTCGCCTCCACCACCGGACCCGCATCGCCCCACGTCACGGCACTTGCGTTTGCGAGGACGCCCCAGCCGAGTCGCCCGGCAATCAGCCCGGCGAGGTCGCGACCATCGGCGGTGACTCCGACGAGCACATGGGACACGCCGTCCGCCACCAGGCGCTCGACCTCGGCCAGCGCGTACGGCGCCCAGATCTCGGTCGCGGTCTGGGGCGTCGTGACGGCCTCGACCGAGGCGAGGAACCCGGCCAGCTCCGTCGCCGCATCCGCCGGCTGCGCGTCCACGACGAGCCCGAGCGCGCTCCCGCCCGCCACACCGGCCAGGGACCGGGCAAGCGTGGCCATCTCGGTCGACAGGCGCGTCAGCGCCCCATCGGCAACCTCGGCGACGACCAGCAGCGTGGGCGGCATCAGATGAGCCTCCGCTCGGCGAGGAAGTCGGCGATCTCGCGCGCCGCGTCGGCTGCGGGCGCCGTGATGACGCGCCCGCTCCCTCTCGCGGGGGGTGGCTCGGCCGTCTCGACGCGCGTGGTCCAGGCTCCGCCCGGCGGCGCAAGATCCGGCCCCAGATCCGCCAGGCCCAGGGTGACGATCTCGCGTGACCGCGCGGCCATGATGCCCTTGAGCGATGGGTAGCGGGGAGCGCCCAGCGCCTGCGTGCACGAGATGACCGCGGGCATCGGCCCTTCGACCACGTCATGGCCCTTTGCGCTCAGCCGATGCACGCGCACGGTCCCCGCGCCGGGATCGGGCTCGATCGAAGCTGCCGATGACAGGAGCGGCAGGCCGAGCTGGATGGCAACGCCCGCGGCAACGGTTCCGCTCGTGCCATCGGAGGTGTCGAGGCCGGCGAGGAGGAGGTCGAACGTCTCCCGCCCGGCAGCCGCCGCCAGCACGCGGATCGTGGTCGGAACGTCGGCTCCCTCGAGCGACGGATCAGTGACCAGGATGCCGCGCTGCGCGCCCATCGCGAGTGCCTTTCGCATCGTCTCCGGCGCGTTCGCCGGCGCCATCGTCAGGATCGCGACCTCACCACCGTGCGCCTCGGCCAGCTGCAGCGCCGCCTCAAGCGCGTATTCGTCGTTGCCGTTCACCACTGCCGGCGACGCCGCTCGGTCGAGCCGGAGATCCGGTCCCAGCCGCTCGGAGCCGGCGGCGGGATCCGGGACGGGCTTGGTCAGGACGAGGATCTGCACGCGCTCAACGCTCCTGGTTGCTGGGTGATGGTCGGCCCGGCGCCAATGCGGCCGGGGGCATGGTGAACGGAGGCCGTTCGACGGCGGGGCGAACGGGCATCACGAGCGGCCGGCGAGCAGCGACCGGGCCACGATCAGCCGCTGGATCTGCTGCGTCCCCTCGTACAGCTGCGTGATCTTCGCGTCGCGCATCATGCGCTCCACCGGGTACTCGTCGACATAGCCGTAGCCGCCGAACACCTGGACGGCATCGGTGGTGACGCGCATCGCCGTGTCGCCGGCGACGAGCTTCGCGATGGCCGCCCAGCGCGCCGCATCGGGCGAGCCGGCGTCGATCTCCTGGCATGCCGTGTACAGCAGGTGGCGCGCCGCCTCGGTCGCGGCGTCCATGTCGGCCAGCATCGCCTGGATCATCTGGAGGTCGGCGATGGGCTTGCCGAACTGCCGCCGCTCGACCGCGTAGTCCGCCGCCGCGTCGAGCGCGCCCTGGGCGATCCCCACCGCCTGGGCGGCGATCCCCGGCCGCGATCGCTCGAACGTCTGCATCGCGACCCGGAACCCCTGGCCCTCGTCACCGAGACGGTTCGCAACGGGCACCCGGAGGTTGTCGAAGGCCAGCTCGGCCGTGGGCGAGCCCCGGATCCCCATCTTGTGCTCGAGCCGCGTCACCGCGAACCCCGGGCGATCGGTCTCGACCAGGATCGCCGACAGGCGCCGGCTGGGCCGCTCGGCCTCGGGGTTGGTGACCGCGAACACGACCACGTAGTCGGCGACGCTGGCATGGCTGATGAACCGCTTGCCGCCATTGATGACGTACTCGTCGCCGTCGCGCTCGGCCCGCGTCCGGAGCGCCGATGGATCCGAGCCCGCGTCGGCTTCGGTCAGCCCGAACGCGATCAGCCTCTCGCCCGAGGCGAGGCCCGGCAGCCAGCGGTCCTGCTGCTCAGGGGTGCCGGCAACCTGGATCGGGATGGCGCCCAGCGACTGGACGGCCAGCATCAGGCCGGTGGTGGCACACGAGCGGCTCAGCTGCTCGATGACCACGCACAGGGTCAGCAGGTCCGAACCCAGACCACCGTGGCGCTCCTCGAACGGGATCGCGAACACGTCATGGGCGGCCAGCAGCTGCCGGATGTCGTCCGGCCATTCGGCGGCACGATCGACGTCTGCCGCGCGCGGCGCGACCTGCTCCACGGCGAGCTCGCGAACGGCGTCGCGCAGGAGGATCTGGTCCTCGCTGAGGCGGATGGAACCGTGGACGGGAGATTGCGTGGCCACCGCCGCCATCCTAGCAGCGGCAACCCGCGAGCTGCGGCATCGACGCACGGCGGGACCTTGGTCAGGCGTGACATCAGCGGTTCGGCGGTCTACGCTGCGTTCACGCCGAGACGGGCCTGAGGCGACCACCGGGGGCGCGGGCCCCGGCCGGCGCGGAGACGGTCATGGACGTCACGCTGCTCGTTGGGCTGCTGATCGCACTGGTCGTCGTGGTCATCGCGCTGTTCCTGATCCGGGCGCGGATGGAGCAGGACGAGACCGAGACGGTGCCACCGGACTCACCGTATGCCACCTCGACAGAGGGCATGAAGGTCTGTCCGAAGTGCGGCATGGGCAACCTCTGGACCGACCGGACCTGCGTGAGCTGCGGAACCGCCCTCAAGGGCTGAGCGGGCGGAGCGCAGCGCGGCCCGGGTGCCAGTGGCTCTCGTGCCACCGGCGCCTCGCGGCGGACTGTCTGACCGCCGGGGCAGCTGATGACGCCGTCGGGCCTGGACGAAGGATGGAGCCGTCAGGCGTGGGCGCAGGATGGAGGCGTCAGGCCTGGACGACCGGCAGGCGCCGCCCTTCGGGCACGGCACGTTCGCCGGGCAGGATGGAGGCGGCCAGCAGCTCGCTGATGTCCTGTGCGGTCACGGCGTCCTCGCCCTCGGCGCGACCGGCATCGGTCAGGCCGTCGCGGAGCATGGTCATGCAGAACGGGCAGGCCGTTGCCAGCGTGTCGGCGCCGGTGTCGAGCACCTGGCGCGTGCGCTCGGCATTGATCCGCGTCCCGCGCGTCTCCTCCATCCACATCCGGCCGCCTCCGGCGCCGCAGCAGAACGTCTGGCGCCCGCTGGCCTCCATCTCGCGCAGCTCGACGCCCGGGATCGCGCCCAGCACGTCGCGTGGCGCCGCGATCACGCCGTTGTAGCGGGCGAGATAGCAGCTGTCGTGGTAGGTCACCGAGCGACCCGGCAGGCCGTCGGGTCCGATCCGCAGCCGCCCGTCGCGCACCAGGGACGCCAGGTACTCCGAGTGGTGGCGGACGGTGAACGAGCCTCCGAGCTGGCCGTACTCGTTGCCGATCGTGTTGAAGCAGTGCGGGCACGCGGTGACGATCGTCCGCTCCCCCATCCGGTAGCGGTTGAGCGTCTCGACGTTCTGCCCGGCGAGGATCTGGAACACGTACTCGTTGCCCATGCGCCGCGCTGGATCGCCGGTGCAGCTCTCCTCCTGGCCGAGCACCGCGAATGCCACGCCCGCAGCGTCGAGGCAGGTCGCAACCGCTCGCGCGACGCGCCGGTTTCGATCGTCGAACGCCGCCGCGCAGCCGACCCAGTAGAGGACCTCGAGCGCGTCGAGCTCGCCCGCTGCCTCCACCTGTGCCACCGTCCGCACCTCGAACGACAGGCCCTTCGTCCAGTCGAGCCGTGCCGAGGGCGGCTGACCCCAGGGGTTGGCAACGGATTCCATGCCCCGGAACGCCGCCGTGATCTCCTGCGGGAAGCGCGAGTCCTCGAGCACCAGGTTCCGCCGGATCCCGACGATCTTGTCCACGTGCTCGATCGTGACCGGGCAGGCCTCGACGCAGGCGCCACAGGTGACGCAGTCCCAGACGGCGTCGTACGGGATCGCGACGTCCACCAGCGGCCGGTCGAGCGCCCCGGGCCTGAGCGTGTCGTCGAGCCCGAAGGCCGTGCGCACGGTCGGCGAGTTGGGGATCAGCGGGAGGCCCGCCTCGGCCGCCACCGCCTCGTGGCGGATGTTCATGATCAGGCTCTTGGGGTTGAGCGGCTTGCCGGTCGCGTACGCAGGGCACGCCTGCTGGCAGCGCCCGCACTCGGTGCACGTGAACCCGTCGAGCAGGTCCTTCCAGGACAGGTCGGCGACGGTGCGCAACCCGAACGTCGCGTCCTCGGCCTCGAGGTCCATCGCCGGCAGCTCGCCACGTGGCCGGAGCTTGCGCAGCGCGACGTTGGGGATCGCGGTCGCGATGTGGAGGTGCTTGCTGAACGGCAGGTAGACGAGGAACGCCGACACCAGCAGCATGTGCGCCCACCACAGGACGGCGAACAGGGCCTGGCTGACCGCCGGATCGAGGCCGGTCAGCAGGCCGCCGATGACGTTGGCGACGAAGGCGCCCGGCACATCGCCCGTGGGCGGCCACCTCGAAGATCTGCGAGCCGAGCTCGGCGAGCACGATGCCGCCGATCAGCACCAGGATCAGCAGCGCATCGCGGTTGAGCGACAGCCGCGCCGGCTTGATCACCAGCCGGCGCAGGAAGGCGTACGCGACGGCGCCCAGGACGATGAGCGCCATGACGTTCTGGAGCGCGTTGACGAGGGCCCACAACACGCCGTCGAGGGGGTACGCGACGATCGCCTCGATCAGGCCGCCGGTCACGATGTTGGCGGTGCCGATGGTGAGCAGCACGAAGCCCCAGAAGATGCTGAAGTGCATCAGCCCCGCGGGCGCGTCGCGGAACATCCGGACCTGGAGCAGCGCGTAGCGGACCACGCCTGCCAGGCGACGCACCGGGTGATCGGTGGGTGTCGCCCGGCCGGCCGCCGCGAACACGCGCAGGTGGCGCGCCATCGCCAGGGCGAAGAACGCGGCGGCGCCCCAGAACAGCGGGAACACCAGCGGGTACAGCGGGACGTCGGCGAACGACTCGAACATGGTCAGGCGTCCTCCCGTGTACCCGGTGGCAGGTCGCGCCGGCCCGAGGCCCGGGCCGCCCCGTGGTCGAACGGCCCGGCGAGCGTCTCGAGCGCATGGTCGAGCAGCGGGATCACGGTCTCGAGCGACTCCAGCGCACCCTTGGGCGATCCCGGCAGGTTGACGATCAGCGTCCGGTCGCGAACGCCCACGATGCCGCGCGACAGGGCGGCGAACGGCGTCGAGCTGCGCCCGTCGGCACGCATCGCCTCCGCGATGCCCGGGACCTCGTAGTCGATCACCGCCTGGGTCGCCTGGGGTGTCACGTCCCGCGGCGTCAGCCCGGTACCGCCGGTGGTCACGACGAGCGGGAACGCCTGGCTGCCGTCCACCAGCGCCTGCTCGATGATCCAGGCGTCATCGGGGACGGCCCGTCGCGACACGGTGTACCCGAGCGCCACCAGCCTGGCCTCGATGCCGTCGCCCGAGGCATCCTCCCGACGGCCCGCGGCGACGCGGTCGCTGGCCGTGAGCACGAGCGCCGAGCGCCCGGGGCCGGCCTCCGGGTCGCGCGTCAAGCGGACGGACCCGGCGACTTGCGCTTGCCCACGCGGCCCGCCATCCGCTCGCCCGGTCGCCGGCGCGGCCTCGGTGTCGGCTCACTCGTCGGACGGTGCCAGTCGCCGCTCTTGCCGCCCGTCTTCGAGAGCAGTCGGACGCCGCTGATCTCGACGCCCCGCTCGACACCCTTGACCATGTCGTACACGGTGAGCGCCGCGACCGACGCCGCGGTCAGCGCCTCCATCTCGACCCCGGTGGGCGCGGTCGTCGCCGCCTCGGCGCGGATCCGGAGGGCGGACGCCGCCCGGTCGGGGGTGATCGTGACCACGAGGTCGGTCAGCGGCAGCGGGTGGCACAGCGGGATCAGCTCCGCCGTCCGCTTGCCGCCCATCACGCCCGCCAGCTCGGCGACCGTCAGCACGTCGCCTTTCGCGCCGCCGCCGTCGATCACCAGGCTCAGGGTCTCGGCCGACACGATCACGCTCGGCCTCGGCGACCGCTCGACGCGCGGTCGGCGGCTTGGCGCTGACGTCGACCATCCGCGGCCGTCCCCGGCGGTCGACATGGCTCAGGCGGCGCCGTTCGGCGCGAGGGGCGTCGCTTCGTCCATGGATCCTCCTCGACCGGAATCGTACCCGTTGGTCATTCCGATCGTCGGCGGCTCAGCCGCGATCGAGCCAGCGCAGCTCGACCTCGGTGCCGGCGGCGACCGCCTCGAGCGGCTCCGGGATGACCGCCAGCGCGTCGGCCCTCGCGAGCGCCGACAGCACGTGGCTGCCCTGCCCGCCGGCCAGCCGGACCCGCACGCGCCCCTGGTCGTCGCGCTCGGGAGCGCCATCCGTGCCGCGCAGCGCGACCACCCGCTGGAACCCGCGCCGGCCGCGGCTCTTGGTCACCGGCTCGAGCAGCACCGCGCGATCAGCGGGTCGACGGAGTCGGACGTCGCCGGCCAGGCGCCGGATGACCGGGCGCACGAACAGCTCGAAGGTCACGAACGACGAGACCGGGTTGCCCGGCAGCCCGAACAGGAGCACGGGCGGTCGGCTCGACGCCGGGATCGCCTCCCCATCGCTCCGGGCGCGCGTCGCATGACCGAAGGCAAACGGCTTGCCGGGCTGCACGGCGACCCGCCACAGGTCGATGCGCCCGACAGCCTCGAAGGCCAGCCGTACGACGTCGTACGGCCCGACCGACACGCCGCCCGACACGACCA
The DNA here is from genome assembly GCA_963806265.1 of uncultured Chloroflexia bacterium. Classification (GTDB taxonomy): domain Bacteria; phylum Chloroflexota; class Limnocylindria; order Limnocylindrales; family CSP1-4; genus CAIXZV01. Next base: position 158,206 of record CAWDXT010000034.1, on the reverse strand, counting down.
CGAGGTCGGCCTCCGCCACACCACGCCGCAGCAGCGACTCGACCGTCGGCCTGGTCGTCGGGAGCGATCCCGAGCTCGAGCGGGACGCCGCCGGCCTCGGCGACCAGCGCGCGCAGGCCGGGCCCGTTGGCGTCGGGGATGCCGGCCGGACCGAGGTCGGCGCCCGGCTGCGCGGACCTCGTCGCCGGTCGCGAGCACCCCGACCACCGGCCGCCGGCGCACGCTGATGTCGGTCGATGCCGCAACCGGCCGCCAGCGCCACCACGGCCGGGGTCACGCACGGTCCCGGCCTCGGCCACGGTCGTCCCGGCCTCGACGTCGCCGCCGCGACGTCGGATCGCGTTGCCCGGGCTCACGGCCACGTGGACCAGGCACGCCGCGGGCAGCGGACCCGTCGCGTCCCGCCCCCGCGGCCCGGCGGCGCCGCTCGCGATCGAGCGGCGTCGTCATCTCCACGGGCACCACCGCGTCCGCGCCGGCCGGGCACCGGCGCGCCGGTCGCGATCCGGATCGCCGTCCCCGGCCGCACCGCGGCGTCGGGCGCGAGCCCGCTCGCGACTCCCCCACCACGGTCAGCCGCACCGGCGCCTCCTCGGAGGCAGCCATCGACGTCCGCGGCGCGAACCGCGTAGCCGTCCATTGCCGAGTTGTCCCACGGCGGCAGCGACGTCCGGGCGACGATCGCCTCCGCCAGCGGGCGCCCGAGCGCCGCCTCGGGCGACCAGGCGCTCGATCGCGGCGAGCGGCTCGATCCCGGCCAGCACCCTCGCCTCGGCCTCCTCGACCCGCAGCAGGCGGTCGCTCACGCGCCTCAGCCCGCCCGGGATCTTGTCCGTCTCCGGAGCGCCGCGGTCCGGACCGCCTGCGGCAATCCCGGCGCGCGTCACCAGACCCGCCAGCCGCCCGCTCGTCGGCCACCGCCACCCCGTCGAGCTCGCCGTTCATCACCAGCTCCACCGCGTCCCACAGGGCGATCACTCGGGTCGCGAGCACCGGCACCTTCGGCGGGCCGGCCATCACGTCGCGGACACGCGTCGTCGCCGTAGCTGCCGCCGGCGCATTCGCCTGAGCCGTCGCCGGCCGACGACCCCGACGACCCGGTCGCCATCGACGACGGGCAGCGCGGCGACCCCGTCGGGTCCCTGGAACCGGTTGCGAACGTGTCGAGGGTCAGATGGGAGCCGACCGAGCCCACCTCGCGATCCATCGCGTCCTCGACGTGCATGCCACGCAGCAGGCGCTCCATGGCGACCCGACTCTCGACCGTCCGGGCACCGGTGTTGAGCAGCCAGCCCAGCGCGATCGCCACCACGCCCTCGAGCCCGTAGCCGGCCAGCGCCACCGCGAGGCCGGCGCCGGCCGCGGTCCAGCCCACGATCCGGCCGCTCCTGGCGGCGATCAGGCTCGCCCGATCCGGGTCACCGGTCCGTGCCCAGGCCAGCGCCCGCACCACCCGCCCGCCATCGATCGGCAGCGCGGGCACGAGGCTGATGGCCGCGAGGGCGAGGTTGAGCACCCCGACGACCACCATGGCGTCGGCCAGGACGCCGCCGTCCGGCGCCAGGGTCAGGAGCAGGGCGCTGGCGCCGGTGATGGCCAGCCCGGCACCCACCGAGAGCAACGGCCCGGCGACCGCGATCGCGAGCTCGTCGCGTGGGCGGGCGGCACGGATCGACAGCGGCGCCAGGCCGCCGATGAACCCCAGCACCACCGACGTCGCCGGCACTCCACGCTGGCGACCGACGAGCGCATGGGCCAGCTCGTGCACGACGACCGAGGCCAGGAACAGCAGCGCCACGGCACCGCCCACCGTCCACTGCACCAGCGGATGCAGCTCGGGCGCGTCGGGCCACCGCCTGCTCGACGCCCAGCACGGTCACGATCGCGAGCATCAGCGACCCATGCGAGCGAGACCCGGATCTCGATCCCGAACAGCCGCGCCGATGGCCACGCCCTGGTCGTTCATCGAATCGCCGCCGATGCGGTCAGGGCGCCGCGTGCCGGGCGCCGCCGATGCCTCGATCGACGCCGCTCGGCGCCCGCCCCACCAGGCGAGCCCGGCGCTCAGCACGACGATCACGACCCCGACGCCGATCGTCGTCTCGACCCAGAACGACTCCGGGAACAGCTGGACCAGCCGATCGGTCGCTGGATCGAACAGGTAGCTGCCGGGCGGGAAGAACAGCTCGTGGAACAGCTCGAACGCGGTGTCGAAGAACAGCACCCCGACGATCCCGAGCGCGACCGTCCCGACACGCGATCACGCGCCCGGTCAGGCCGAGCCGGCGCCACAGCCGGGCCCGGGCCGCGGGCGCGCCGCGCGCAGTGACGAAGGCAGCCGCCAGCAGACGCCCGCGCCGACGATCGCCGACCAGGAAGAACGCCGCGAACACGTTGCGCACGTCACGCATGTGCTGCCGCTCCCGCTCGTTGAGCACGGGCGCGCCGTCGATCGTCGACGTCGAAGCTCGGTGGCCCGACCACGAGGTCCGACAGGATCGCATCGGTCGCCGTGCGGAGGTCGGCCTTCCGAGTACCCCGTCCAGGCCGCGGCGTCCGCCCGTGCCCTGCTCGAAGCCCACCCAGACCGGGTTCAGGAACGGCAGGATCGCGAGGGCGACGATGACGAGCGCCGTGGCCACGCCGAGCACCAGCGTCGTCAGGATCCCGCGCATGCGCATCCATCAGTCGCCTGATGGTAGCGGGCGTGTGACCTTCCGGTCGCCGGGTGGCGCCCGGGTCAGGCTTCCTCGAGCGTTCGCGCCTGCTCCCACCAGGTCTCGACCATCAGATCCGGCGGCGGCGCCCAGTTGAGCTCCTGCGCCGCGCGGGCCAGCCGTGCCCGGAACGCGTCGAGGTCCAGGTCGAGGAGGTCGCGGAGCCCCTCGATGCGGGCCTGGATGAACAGCTGGTGCTCGTTGCCGGTGAACCCGGCAAGGTTGAGCATCAGGGCCTCGTCCCGCCAGCGGGCGACGTCGTTGGGCGTGGCCGCGACATGGTCGGCCAGCGACTGGCGCCGGGTCGTCGTCTCCGAAACCTCGAGCAGGAGCCCGGTGGTGAAGATGCCCTGCTTCTCGAGCCGGTCGAGATGGACGGGTTCGATGCGGGTGAGCTCGGTGATGGGCGGCACGCGGCGTCGGCCTCCGTTGCTGGCGCTCATGCGTCCCTGCGCCCGGGACGCTGGCCGCCATTATCGCGGGTCGGCGGGACCGCGTGCGGTGCGGCGTGTCGCCGTGCGGTGCGAGCCTCGCGACCCGGATCGTGACGCGCGGCGAGGTGATGCGGCGCCTGCGGGATCAGGCGTCGAGCGGCTGCGTCTCCAGCACGACGTCCCAGTGCGCGTCGAGGATCTCGAACCGCCGCTGCTCCTCGGCCTGGAACGTCCCCTGGTCCGGGTACAGCGCCCTGCGCGAGCTCGGCATCGCTGTGATCCTGGATCGCCGCCCAGTCGCGGTACGTGATCGAGACCAGCACGTCCCAGTCCGACCGGCCGTCGCCGTGGAACCGGGGCGCCCAGAGCTCGACGTTGGTGAACCGCCCGGCCTCGAGCTGGTGCTGCAGGATCGGCCAGTGGTTCTTGCGGAACAGCCGCAGGAACTCGTCGTGGGTTCCCCATCGCGTCCGGTAGAAGTACAGGACCTCGATCGGCTGGCTGGTTGTCGCGTCCGCCATCGGCGATGCCTCCTTCGGGCTACTGCTTGGGCTGATCGGGTTGGTCGTGGAGTCGGGCCGCCTCGGCACGCAGCAGCGCCCAGGCTGGCCCACGTGGTGCTGCTGCGTTCGCAGGTTGCCGACCGCGAGCCGGATCGTGAACCGGCCGCGCAGGCGCGTGTGCGACAGGAACACCTCGCCGGTCGCGTTGACGTCGTTGAGCAGCCGCTCGTTGAGGGCATCCAGGTGGGTCGCGGTCGCTCGGCCTCGTCCTCGCTCGCGGCGTACCGCGCCGGTCGGTAGCGGAAGCAGACGGTCGAGAACGGGACCGGCGCGAGACGTTCCCAGTCGGGATCGTCGTCGATCCAGCCGGCGAACGTCTCCGCGAGGTCCAGGTGGAACGCGATCCGCCGCCGGAAGCCGTCGAGCCCGAACCAGCGGAGCAGCATCCACAGCTTGAGCGCCCGCATCCGCCGGCCGAGCTGGGGCTGGTACTCGCTGTAGTCGAGGACCGGCGTGGCCCGATCGAGCGTCCGCAGGTACTCGGGCACGAGGCTGAACGCCGCCCGCAGCTGGTCCATCCGGCGGGACAGCAGGAGTGACGCGTCGAGCGGCGTGAACAGCCACTTGTGCGGGTTGACGACGATCGAGTCGGCGCGCTCCCAGCCGGCGAACGGCGCGCGGCGATCCGGGAGCAGCGCGACCGCGCCCGCGTACGCGCTGTCGACGTGGAGCCACAGCCCCTCGCGCGGCCGCGACGTCGGCGATCGGCCGCGACCGGGTCGACCGACGTCGAGGACGTCGTCCCGACGGTGGCGACGATCGCGATCGGGCGGCGACCCGGCGGCCCGGTCCGCGGCGATGGCAGCCCGGAGCGCGTCGGGATCCATCCGGTACTCCTCGTCGACCGGGACCTTCGACCAGGCCGTCCCGCCCGAGCCCGAGCGTCATGCACGCCTTGCTCGACCGAGCTGTGCGCCTCGGACGACGCGTACACCCTGCGGCGCTCCGGCCGTCGTCCCCGCGAGCCCCTGCTCGGCCGTCCGCAGCCCGGCGGCCTCGCGCGCCGCGGCGAGGGCGATCAGCGTCGACGTCGAGGCCGTGTCGGTGAGCAGCCCGCCGAAGGCGTCCGGAAGGCCGAGCGCCGGCCGCGAAGCCAGCCGACGACGACGCGTCTCGAGCTCGGTCCCGATGGGCGAGGTTCGCCACAGCATCGGGTTCTGCCCGAGGGCCGCGGTCAGCATCTCCCCGAGGATCCCGGCAGCCGACGCCGACGTCGAGAAGTAGGCGAAGAAGCCGGGGTGCTGCCAGTGGGTCGCGTTCGGGAACACCAGCCGATCGACGTCCTCGAGGATCGCCTCGATCGGCTCCGGATGCCTCGGGCGCGCATCGCCGGCAGCGTCGGGACCGATCGACCCGGGCTCGATCGGCGGCAGGACCGGGTACTCCTCGACCTCGGCCAGGTAGTCGGCGATCCGGTCGACGACCGCGTGGCCGGCCTCCCGAAACGCATCGGGATCCATGTCGTTCAGCCCGTCGGACTGCTCCGGATCGACGGGGATCGGGACCGAATCGCTCACCCGGCCAGTCTACCGGCGCTCCACGCAGGGGCGCCTCCGCGGACCGTCAGATCGAGTCGCCCACCGAGGACAGGATGGTCGAGACCTGCGTGCCCAGGAGGATCAGCCCCACGAACGCCGTGACCAGGAGCACGGCCAGGATGATGAACAGCAGGAGGCAGCCCATCACCAGCCCGCCGCCACCGGCGCCGATCGGGCGCACGATGGCGGTGCCGGCGAACCGGTCGTGGAGACCCTGCTGCGTCGGGCTGCTGGCCGTGGTGACCAGGAGCACGATCCACCAGCCGAGCAGCGCGAATGACGCGAGGCCGGCGAGATACGGGTCGATGACCAGGGCCGGAAGCCATGTCCCGAACACGATCCAGCGGCGGAACGCCTGGCCGATGCTCAGGCGATGGCCATCCATGGCGTTCCCGATCTGCATCCGGAACAGGCGCATGCCCAGCGTGGCACGCCATTCGCTCGACCATAGCCCGGCGAAGTAGAGCGCATCGATCACGATCACGAGCACCAGCCCGAGCAGCGACCCGGCCCCGGATCGCTCGAGCACGACGTTGACAGGGGCGGCGATGATCGCGGACAGGATGAACAGCAGGAAGCCGTCGATCAGGAACGCGACGAGCCGCGGTCCGACGCCCGCGTATTCCAGTCCCGGGGCTCCCGGCACGCCACGCTCGGTGGCGGGTGGTGCGACGTTTGCGGCCCACGAGCCCGGGCCCCAGCTCGAACCACCTGAGCCCGCCATCGGGGCACCCACGGGCGGTCCCATCGTGGCCGGTGGGGCCGGTGGGGCCGGTGGCGCCGGTGGCATGCCGGTGGGTGACGGGGCCGGCGGCACATCGCCGGTGGGTGACGGGGCCGTCGGCACGTCGCCGGCGGGCTGCGGGGGCTGGATCCCCTGCGGGTAGATCCGCGTCTCGTCGTCGGCACCTGAACGGCGCTCGCCGGGTCCCTGCTCGCTCATTCCCACCTCACTCGGGCGGCGCCACACCCTCGTCGACGCCGCGCACAGGCTACTCGCTGGCCGCCCGTCTCGGTGGCTGCCGGCGCACCGGGTCAGCGACGCCTGGGGGGCGAGAGAACCCTCAGGGCGCCGGGGATGACGGTTGCCTCGAACCAGCCGGAGCCGACCACGTCACCATCGACCTCGACGGGTGCACCCGTCGTGGTCGTCACGCGGACGGAGCGCACCCGAAGCCGGCAGGAGCGACCGCTTCGAGACCGCCCGCTGCCACGACGAACGAGCGACTCGGCCGCGCCCAGGATCGCGTCGGCCCGCCCGCGACCCGCGACGATGAACACGTCGAGGAGCCCATCGCCCGGGTTCACGCGCAGTGCCGGTCCGACGACCCCTGGGATCAGCTCACCACTGTTGGCCACCAGGACCTCGAACGCGTCGAGGTCCAGCGTCGTGCCGTCGGCGACCACGCGGATCGGCACGGCCTCCGCTCGCGCCAGCTCGCGTACCGCAGCGGTGAAGTAGGCATACCGGCCGAGCCGGCGCTTGGACTCCGAGCTCGCGGCTGCCATCACGCGGGCGTCGAAGCCGAGCCCGGCACCGACCATGAACAGTCGCTCGGTGTCCCCCTGTCCGGATCCCGCTCCGAACCGCACCGTCGCGAGATCGACGCGGCGCGGCGCCGCGATCGGGATGAGCCGGGCCGCCTGCTCGGGCCGGAGCGGGATGCGCAGCGCCGCGGCGAACAGGTTTGCCGTGCCCATGGGCACGATCGCAAGCGGCACGGCACGCGAAGCGACCCGCCCGGCCACGTCGCGGATCGTGCCGTCGCCGCCGACGGCGACGACCAGCCCGGGCTGGTCCTCGAGTCCACGTCCCAGCTGCTCGCCCATCGAGGCCGGCGTGTCCGCGTCGATCACCCGCGGCGCCTGACCCGTCCGCTCGAGCACCGACTGGCAGACGATGCCCAGGAGCCGGCGCCGGCGCGAAGGGTCCCGGAGCCGGGCAACGGTGGGGTTGACGACCACCAGCCCGGGACCGGACCCGACGGTCACGCCATCGTCTGCCATCGGCTGATTGTGCCTGCCCGGCACGCGACGGTGACGCTTTCCGCTCCGTTCCTGCCCTGCCGATGGGCCGCTCGTGGTCAGGCGCCGTCCGGGAACGGCAGCGCGATGTCGCGCAGGACGGCCTCTCGATCGGCGGTCTCTGACGGCGGGCACGAGACCCACAGCGACCAGCCGCCGGCCTCCGTGTCGATGTAGTACTGCAGATGGACCACGTCGTTGCCGGCCTGCGCCGGGCTCGACATCTCGATCCGCAGCGATTCGCCGAGCGGCAGCTCCACTCGACTGATGGACCGGACCTCGGAGCCGACCGCGTTGGGATGGATCCCGTACCGCCAACCGCGGCCGGGCGTAGCAGCCTCCTGGGTCACCGTGGAGCTCCTCCATGCTGGGGCCTTCGCCGGAACGACCACGATCGGCCGCGGCGCAGTGCCACGGACATCATGCGCCCGAACGCGATCCCAGATCCACGGGCGGCCGGTCCCAGGTCCGGCGCTCGACGCGCGGAACGCTGCCCGATCATGGCTGGCGGACGAAGAAGCGCCCGCCGGCATCGGCCGGCGGGCGCTTCGTCTCGTGCGACCCGGACGGGCCGCCCGGCTACTTCTTCCTGGTGACGGTGATGGTCGAGCGCTCGATGGTGACACCCGGCACGCCCGGGGCCGTCATCTCGGTCTTGACCACACCCGTGCCCTGGCGGACGCCCTGGACGAACAGCGAGTAGCTCGCCGACCCGCCCGGAATGGGGTCGCTGGACACGATGGTCGTCTCGGTGCGCAGGGTCGTGTCCATCTGGCCCTGCCCGACCTCGTTCTCCGCACCAACCAGGTATGGCTGGTCGACCGGCGGGGTCTGATCACTGGCGAACGCCCAGCTGACGTCCTGGACGCCGTTGTTACCGAACCACACCTGGAACTTGCGCAGGTTCGTCGTCCCGTAGTCGAAGACCTCGTACTGGACCACGAGCCAAGCCTGGCCGCCGCCGCTGAGGGTTGCGACACGGATGCCGCCACCGTCGCCGTTCAGATCGGTCCACAGCGGCGCGATCATGTTGTTCGGGCGCGATGCGTCCGGTCCCGACGGGATGGTGCAGCACTGGTTGTCCTGCGAGCTTCCGCCGCCGACCACGATGTAGCCGTTGGAGTCGACGCCGATCCGCGCCCAGGACTTGCCGTTGTACACGAACGACCTCGCGAGGTCGTAGTTGAGGATGTCCTCGTCGCCGATCGCGGTCAGGCCGATCCCGAAGGCTGCCAGGTCAAGGAACCCGGGTGCCGGGGTCGTGCCAGCCTCCATCGACGGCTGACCGAGCTGCGCGCCCGCGAGGGTCACGCCGTTGAGCTCGACGTCCTTCTTGACGACCTTGGCGCCCGTTGGCGCTGAGGATCTTGAGCCGGCTGTTGGTGCTGGTCGTCAGATCGACCGTCTGCTCGTCGAACGAGTTGTTGGTGACGGTCACATCGCACTGAGCCGCGCCACGAAGATGGATCGTGTCGGGGCTGCAGTCCTGCGAGAGGTTGACGTCACCCTGGGTGTGGATGAACGCGACCGGCAGATGCTGGGTCGCGCCCTTGTGGGCGGCGATGGAGATCGAGCCGAACTGCTGGGCGCCGATCGGCGCCTCCGTCGCGATCACGATGCGCACGGCCTGGGACTGGCCGGCCCGCAGCGTGAAGTGGGACGGCGAGACCGTGATGGTCGAGCCATCGGGGGCACTCGTGGTGACGTTGAACACGCCCTGCCTGCCGCTCACGTTGGTGAACGTGCGGGTGGTCGAGATTCGGCCCGGCAGGATCGGCGCGTCGATCGAGGGCACGTTGAGCTGGATCGCCTGGACCGGATCGTTGCCCAGCGTGTAGAAGTCGATGGCCGACTCATCGAGCACCAGCGGAGCGCTCGCCGCGGCGCCGATGTCGATCCGGCCGGCGCCCATGTCAAACGGGTCGGCCGGGGTGGTCAGGTCTTCCTTGACGACCGCGGTCGTGGCCGTGGTCATCAGCGCGGACTTGATCTCGTTCGGCGTCCAGTCCGGGTGGACGGCCTTGAGCAGGATGCCGGCGCCGGCGACGTGCGGGCTGGACATCGAGGTGCCGGCGATCGCCTGGTAGTACTCGCCGGCCGGTCCGGCGCCGTTCTCGCTGTCCGGCGTCGGGTGGGGTGGGCGTGTTGCCGGCAAGGATCTCGACGCCCGGGGCTGTGACATCGGGCTTGATGAACAGGCCGCCCGGGCCGCGCGACGAGAAGGCGGCCATGACGTCGCCCTGCCCGTTGCGCTTCTCGGCAGCCGGGAACGACCCCGTCACGTCCTCGCCCGAGATGCGCGGTCATGAACGCCACGAAGTCGGTGCCATCGGCCAGGTGGACGGTCGGTACCCAGTGGTTGTCGGTCTCGACGTCGGCGAGCGACGGGTTGTACAGGATCATGCCGGCGCCGCCGCCCTCGTAGACGACGTAGCCCTTCCAGGCCCGCGCGGTCGTGCCGCGCTCGCAGGCGACGATCATGCCCGCGAACTCGTCGGGGCTAGTCGGCTCGGCGCGCGCACAGCGGATCGTTGTAGCCGGCGATGTCACCGGCCATCACCACCGGGGCGGGGCCCGCCCGCCGGTGATCGAGGCGCCTTCGGCGGTGAACGTGTCCCCACCGGCCGTGAGCGTCAGGGTGGTCGGCGAACTCGCGTGTCTGCGTCGAGGCGGCGACCGTGGTCACCCACGGCGAGAGATGGTCCGTGGTCCCCGCACCGGGGCCGGCGTTGCCGGCCGAGGCGGACACGAACACGCCGGCGTTGTAGGCGTCGAGGAACGCGAGCTCGACCGGGTCGCTGAACGGGTTCGAGCCACCGGAGATCGAGAAGTTGATCACGTTCACGCCATCGAGGATGGCCTGACCGACCGCGCGGGCCGAGTCCGAGCCGTAGCAGCCCAGCGGGCCACAGACCTTGTACTCGATCACCCACGCGCCGGGAGCGAGCCCGTGGATCGGGCCGCGGTCGACGCCCAGGACCGGCACGGTCTCGACGATGTTGCCGGCCGCGGTGGTGGTGGTATGGGTGCCGTGGCCGTCGCCGTCGCGGGCCGTGCCCGCGTACGGGTCGGCGTCGGCGGTCCCGTCGTACACGTAGTCGTAGGTCGCGGTCTCCCAGTACGCCGCCGATCACCTTGTTGTTGCAGGTGAACGGGTCATCCTCCGGCGTCAGCGGATTGTCGCCGAAGTTGCAGTCGTAGCTGCCGGGAGGTGCCGACAGGTTGCCCAGGTCGGCGAGCGAGGGGTGCTCGGGCCAGATGCCCGAGTCGAGGTCGCCGAAGATGACGCCCGCGCCCGCGTTGGCGGTGGACCCCTGCTCCGTGTACACGGGACCGGCATCCAGGAACTCGGGGCTGGCGTCGGTCAGCGGGTGCTCCAGCGTGTCCGCCTGGACCGCCACCACGCCGGGCAGCGCCAGGACCTTGCTGACGCTGTTGGCCGGGATGATCGCGGACACGCCGCCGAACACGGTGTCGTAGCTGCCGCGGATCTTGGCGCTGGGAACGCTCTTGGCGAGCGACTTGGAAAAGGCCGCGCGCTGCTGCTTCATGTATTGGCCGTACGACTTCTCGGCGGCCGACTTGCCGGTCAGCTTGTGGCCGGTCACCTTGGGAGAGGTTGCGGCGTAGCCGTCGATGCCACCCATGTACGACGCGCTTGGGTCGTAGTCGAGCTTGATCATGACGGCCGTCGGCTTGGTGCCCGACTTGCCCAGCAGGCTGGGGTCGGTCTGGGCCAGCTGGCTCGACTGTGCCTTGAACCCGGTCACCTTCCCGGACGGCGTCAGTGGCTGTGCCGTGAACTTCGAGCCATGACCGGGGTTGGCACCGGCACTGCCGGGTATCGACAGAGCGATGATCCCTGCCGCTGCCAGGGCCAGCATGCGGCGGCGCGGCGATCCAATCGCCATTGGTCACCTCCTCCAATGGTGAAGCGGGCGGTCGCGTACGACCTGGGGAGCGCTGGCTCCTACTATGCGGTCTCGATCCAGCCCGAGAGCGCCGAATCCGCACCCGTGGTGCCTGGAGGCACCGGCATCGGTCCGACGGCCGCGGCTCGGCGCCGGACCGCGAGCCCCCCCGACGGCATACCGCCCTTGCAGGCAAACGACCCGGGCGCGATCCGAAGGCCCCTCGCGCGAGGTCGCCGACGATGCGGCTGTCAGACGTGCCGATGCAGGTCGGTCTCCGGGGACGCAGCCGGGGCGTCGTCATCTCGCGGCGGTTGCTCCCATCCATCTCGGCGACCACGCGTTGCTCGACGGACAGGTGCACGACCTCGCGCTCGACGTTGGCGATCACCGACGCGGGAATGTAGACGCTGCTCCCCCATCCGGTCGATGTGAGGAGGTAGTTCTGGCCCACCTCGCGAACCGTGCCCACGCGGCGCCCATCATTGCCGACCACCATCCAGCCCGGCTTGAGGTCTGCCATTCGCATTCGGTCCTAGCCCTCCTTGCGCCCCGCTCGGCTACCTTAGCCTGCATCTTGGGCCGGTGTTCGGGTGACCCCGTGTCGACCTCGTGGCGGACCCCGCTCGGCTCGCGTCCTCACCCGCGCTCGCGATGCTCGAGCGGACAGCCAGCCGGAACGATCGTATCCTCGGCCCGGAGGCGGAGACAGCCTCAGGCTGACGGTATGGATGACGGTACGGCGCCAGACGAAAGCCCCTGCGGATTCGACCGCAGGGGCTATTTCGTGCTCAGATCGATGGTCGGGGCGGAGCGATTCGAACGCTCGACCTCCTGAACCCCATTCAGGTGCGCTACCAGGCTGCGCCACGCCCCGAGGGCGATGAGTCTACCACCGGAGCATCAGCGCTCCGCCCGACTCCCGCTTGACGCTTGTGGGTCCGAGCAACGACAATTCGCAGATCACCCCCGCCCCCGCTCCGCGCCCCACCGCCGGAGCGCCGTGGCGCGCGACGGCTTGCGCTCACCGGGCGCCGCGGCCGACGCTGGGGCAGCCAGCTCCAGGCTGCAGCCCCCGCCATCCGAGCGAGGGCTGGCTGTCGCCCACCGCCACCATCGCAGGAGGAGCCTATGAGAAGCCGCCTCGTCCTCACCTTCATCGCCGCCGTGAGCCTCGCCGGCTGTGGTGGCGCCTCAGGCACGGCGACCGCACCGACGACCGCCAGCCCCGAACCCTCCATGGCCCCGTCAGTGGCGCCGTCAATGGAGGCCTCCCCTGCTCCATCGGTGGCTGCCGCCCCGTCGCCGTCCAATAGCGGATCGGCCGCTCCCTCGGGCAATCCGCTCGATCTCGGCGCGGCGAGCAGCGACGTATCGAACCTCGACTCCTACCGGATGAAGATCAGCGCGATCTCCGGGTCGGACGAGCAGAGCCTGATGGTCGAGGCCACCAACACCCCGACGGAGGCCCGGCATTACGTGCTCGGCGGTTCGCAGTCGCTGGAGCTCATCACCATCAAGGGCCAGGGCTCATGGATGAAGCAGGGCAAGACCTGGACCCCCGTGCCGGCCGGCGCCGACGCGATGCTGACGATGTTCGACGCGCTGGCGCCCGACAGGCTGATCTCCGCCTACGCGCTTGGCAAGTACGGCAGCAACCTGAGCTACGTGGACATCAAGGACCACAACGGGGTTCGCGCGGCGCACTACCATCTCGACCCGGACGTTGCCACCAGGATCGGCGCGGTCGGGTTCCCCGCGGACGGGAGCCTCGATGCCTGGGTGGCGGTGGACGGCGGCTATCTCGTGGGGATGGAGTACGGCGGGACGGATCCACGAGCGGCAAGGCGGTCAAGCTGTCGATCGACGTGTCGCACGTCAACGATCCGCGACCTCGTGATCGAGGCTCCAGCGACGAGTTGACGCCATGCGGCCGATAAGCCGACTTGCGCAGGCTCAGCGGCGCCTGGTCCGGGCCTTGCCACGACCACGTGTGCGCTTCTCCCGGAGCTGCTCCCGGAACACGAGCCGGATCGGCGTCCCGTCGAAGCCGTACGCGTCGCGCAGCCGGTTCTCGAGGTAGCGCCGGTAGAGAAGTGGATCGAGGCCGGCGTCGGTCGGCGAAGAACACGAACGTCGGCGGCGCCACGCCCGCCTGCGTCGCGTAGCGGATCTTCGGGCGGCGGCCGCGAACCATCGGCGGCGGCGTCCGCTCGACGGCCGCCGCGCACCAGCCGGTTGAGCTCGCCGGTCGGGATCCGCTTCCGCCGCTCGCCCCACACGTCCACGGCCAGCTCCAGCACCCGGCCGACCCGCTGCCCGGTCTTGGCGCTGATCGAGACCACCGGCGCGTAGTCGATGAACGGCAGCTCGCGCCGGAGGTCCGGCGACGAACTCGTCGAAGCGTCCGGTGGGTCTTGTCCTCGACGATGTCCCACTTGTTGACCGCGATGACCAGGCCCCGGCCCTCCTCGACCACGTACCCGGCGACGTGCGCGTCCTGGGCGGTCAGGCCGTCCGACGGCATCGAGCACCAGGACCGCGACATCCGCCCGCGAGATCGCCTTGAGCGCGCGCAGCGTCGAGTACCGCTCGGCGGCCGGGCCCGAGGCGACCCTGCCGCGCTGCCGGATCCCGGCCGTGTCGATCAGCACGACCTCGCTGCGACCCCAGGGGATCGTCGTGTCGATGGCATCGCGCGTCGTGCCCGGCACGTCCGACACGATCGTTCGCGTCTCACCCGAGCAGCGCGTTGAGCAGGCTCGACTTGCCGACGTTCGGCCGGCCGACGAAGGCGATCGCCGGCGGCTCGTCGTCCTCCGCGGCCATCGCGGCGTCCCAGCGGGCGGCGATCTCGTCGACGTCCCGGGCTCGCGCCGCTCCGTCCGCGTCCGTCGTCGTCCTCGTCGCCTTCGTCGGCCGCGTTGGACGGGTCGCCGACGACGTACGGCTCGGGCCGGCCCGCGGCCATCTCGGCCGCCCACGCCTCGGCCTCCGCCTCGCGCGCCTTGCGGGCGATCTCGGCCTCGCTCTCGGGCGGCAGCGCCCAGACCACCGCGTCGAGCAGGTCCGCGACGCCCCGGCCGTGGCTGGCGGAGATCGCGAACGTGTCCTCCCAGCCGAAGCGCGTAGAACTCGGCCGCCTCGAGCTCCCGGCGCTCGTTGTCCGCCTTGTTGGCGGCCACCAGCACCGGCTTCGTCGTCCGCCGCAGCAGCTCGGCCGCATCCGTCGTCGGCCGGCGTCGATCCGGTGGCCGCGTCGACCACGAACACGATCACGTCCGCCTCGTTGATCGCCAGCCGGGCCTGCAGCTGGACCTGCGCCTCGATCGGGTCGTCGGGCGCCACCTCCAGCCCGCCGGTGTCCACGACGACGAACCGCCGCCCGTTCCACTCCGCGTCGCCGTACAGGCGATCGCGCGTGGTCCGGGCGCGGTCCTCGACGATCGCCGCCCGCGCATCGCCCACGATCCGGTTGAACAGCGTGCTCTTGCCCACGTTGGGCCGGCCCACGAGGGCCACGATCGGCAGGCCGGAGCGGGCCGCGCGGGCGGACAGGCGCCAGGGCAGGCCGGCTGCTCGGTCAGCCCGCGCCGACGGGCGTCGCCGCGATCGTCGGCAGCGAGGTCGTCCGGCCGGCCGGAGTGCGCGGCGGCATCGAGCGCGCTGCGTGCGAGGCTCGGCAGCGCGTTGGCGCTGGCCTCCTCGGTGCCCGCGAGCCGGAGGATCCGCTCGGCCACGTCGCGCAGATCCTCGATCGGCGTCGAGGTGCCGCCGGTCACGCCGACGACGCGCACGTCGTCGAACACCGCCGGATCGTCGAGGTCCCGCGCGTTCTCGACCTGGACCGCTGCGCGTGCCGGCGATCTCGCACAGCCGCGTGAGCTCCTTGGTGTTCGCCGAGTGGCGGCCGCCGACGACCACCATCAGGTCCACCTCGCGCGCGGTCTCGAGCGTGTCCTCCTGGCGCCGGATGGTGACCGGGCAGACGGTGTTGACGATCTTGAGCTCGTGGGCGCGCGACACGAGGAACGCGGCCAGCTTCTCGAACTTCCACGGCGGCTGGGTCGACTGGGTGATGAGCGCCATCCGCTTGCGCCGCGGGATCCGGTCCCAGTCCTCCTCCTCGTCGACCACGATCGCGTCCGGGCGCGAAGCCCAGGAGCCCGACCACCTCGGGGTGCCTGGGCGTGCCCGAGCAGCACGATCGTGTAGCCGTCCTCGACCAGCTCCTGCGAGCTGGCGCTGCTCCTGGATCACCCAGGTGCAGGTGCCGTCGATGACGTCGAGCCCGCGCCGCTCGGCCCGCTCGATCACCTCGGGCCTGACGCCGTGGGCGCGGATCACGACCGCCGCGCCGTGATCGACGTCGTCGAGCGTGTCCACGCTCCGGACGCCGATGTTCTGGAGATCGCGGATCACGCCCTCGTTGTGGACGACCTGGCCCAGGGTATGCGTGAGCTTGCCGGCCGCTGCGGACTCCTTGGCCTTGTCGATGGCCTCGCGAACGCCGTAGCAGAACCCGGTTCGCTTCGCGATCCGGACCTCGTGGACGCTTCCCATGGCCGCCCGATGTTCGCATACGTCCGGCGATCACGCCGTGGGCGCGCGGGCTCGATCAGGCGCCTTCACCGCGGATGCCTCGCGCTCGGCGGCCTCGTCGCCGGGCACGGCATCCGCGTAGAAGCCCCGCTGGCGGGGCTCGAGCAGGGCCGCGATGCGGCCCATGATCGCGGTGGTCGCGATCGTCTTGGCCGCTCGCCGATCCACGCCGTCGGGCACGACCTCGGCCGACGCGTGAACGGCTCGCCCGACGCGGACCGCGACGCGTCGCCGCGGGATCGGCAGCGGGACCCTGCGACCCTTCGGCCACACGCGGTCAGAGTCGTTGACCCCGA
The DNA here is from genome assembly GCA_963806265.1 of uncultured Chloroflexia bacterium. Lineage (GTDB taxonomy): Bacteria > Chloroflexota > Limnocylindria > Limnocylindrales > CSP1-4 > CAIXZV01. The sequence goes on along the minus strand of CAWDXT010000034.1, from coordinate 142,120 downwards.
TCGGGCACGATCGTCGCGTCCGTCCGCATGCGCGAGCGTCGCCAGGCCGTCCGCGCCTCCTGGAGGGCGCCCGTCGGGCTCCGCGTGCCCTCGGGGAAGATCAGCAGCACGTAGCCCCGCTCGAGGATCCTCGTGGCCAGCCGGAACGCCTCGACGTCCGCGGTCCCGCGCTCCACCGGGTGCACGCCGCCGCTGCGCCGCCAGCCACCCGAACACCGGCCACTCGAACAGCTCCCGCTTGCCCAGCCAGTGGATCCGCCGCGATGGAGCGCGGGCGTGATCCAGGCACCGGTCACGAACGGGTCCGCGTTCGAGGCGTGGTTGATCGCCAGGATCACCGCGCCGGTGCCGCGGCACGCGCTCCAGGCCCTCGACCCGACGTCGGCGAACAGCCGGGCGCCGATCCGGGACAGGAGCGCGATCATCCGGATCAATAGCGTCTGGTCGTTGTCGAGCCGCATCGCGCGCTCGAGCACCGCCGAGCGTGCGTCGGCCGCCAGGCCGCGCGGCGCCGCGGCGGCAGCGTCCGGCCCGGTGCGCCCGGCGGCGCGGTCTCGGTGCCGGAGCCGGCGCGGGCGCCGCCTTGCTGCTCGCCCGGGCGGGCATGGCGGCCATCGCCACCCGCGCCGCCTCGGATCGCGTCCGCGACCAGCTCGACGGTGCCCTCGAACGAGACGCCGTCGGTCGTTGATCACGCACCGCGTCATCGGCCTTGCGCAGCGGCGCCACCTCGCGTGTCCGGTCCTGCTGCGTCGCGCCGCTCGCAGCTGCGCTGCGCACCATGCGCCGCCGCCGCGCCCTCGGGATCGAGCCCGCGCTCGGCGATCCGGCGCGCTGCTCGCTCCTCGACCGACGCGTCGAGGAACAGCTTGAGATCGGCGTCAGGCAGCACCACCGTTCCGATGTCCCGCCCGGCCACGACGATGCCGCCGTCGGCGGCGAGCGCCCGCTGTCGGGCCAGCAGCGCCGCGCGCACCCGGCGCCTGGCGCGACACGTCGACACCGCGCGCGTCCACCTCGGCCGTGCGCACCTCGTCCGTCGCGTCCGCGCCGTCGATCAGCACGCGGGTCAGGCGACCGGTGCCGTCGTCGCTCGAGGCTGATCCGCTCGACCAACGGCACCAGGCGCTCGGCGTCGTCGGCATGCGATCCCCTCCCGCAGCGCCAGCGCGGTGACCGCCCGGTACAGCAGGCCGGTGTCGCAGAACCGCAGGCCGAGCCGGCGCAGCCGCGGCCGCGCCGACGCTGCTCTTGCCGCTCGACGCGGGCCCGTCGAGCGCGACGATGATCCCGGCGCGCCGTCCACCGGCGAGCGTGGACGAGCGTGGGCTGGTGTCAGCGCATCGCTGGCGAGGATACCGGTCAGCCCCGGCCGGCCGGGATCCCGTGAGCGCCGTGACCCCGTGCCGCCCTGCCAGGCGCCGAACCTCGCCGGCGTCAGGCTCCGCGCGGCGCCGGAGGCGAGCGAGTCCAGCCGAACCCCGCCGATCCGCACGCGGACCAGGCGCCGGACCGGCGCGCCGACGCCCGCGAACATCCGGCGCAGCTGGCGCTTCCAGCCCTGGTGGATCGTGGCCCGACCCAGACCAGCCGTGGGTCGGGCGGCGGCTCGAGGATGCGGCCAGCCGCCGGTCCTCGGTCCGCGTCTGCGGCGCGCAGCAGGTCGACCGCGGCGATCCCCTCCGCCAGCTCGACGCCCGCCCCTCAGGCGGTCGACCTGCGCCCGGGTCAGCGGCGCGCGACAGCCCGACCGCGTACTCGCGCTCCACCCCGTAGCGGGGATGGAGCACGCGCTCCGCCCAGTCGCCGTCGTTGGTCAGCAGGAGGAGCCCCTCCGAGTCCTGGTCGAGCCGGCCGACCGGGTAGAGGCGAGCGCCGCCGGCGAGCTCCGGCGGCACGAGGTCGATCACGGTCCGCGCGGCGTGGCGGATCCCGGACCGTCGACGTGACGCCGGCCGGCTTGTGGAGCGCCACGTAGACGCGGTCGCGCGCCTCGCCCGGATCGGCGCGCCCGTCGACCGCGATCGGCTGCGCTTCGCGGGATCCACCCGCTCGCCCGAGCACGGCCGCTCGCCCGTCGACCGTCACCCGGCCGGCCGCGATCAGCGCATCCGCGCCGCGGCGGGAAGCGACCCCGGCCGCCGCGAGCACCTTCGGACAGCCGCTCGGCGGGCACCGCTCAGCCGCCGGCCGGGCGTCCGGGTCGTCGCCCGCTCGGCGACGGGTCGTCCGCAGCCGGGACCGCGTCGCCAGCCGGAGGCCGGTCGCCGGCGCGCCGGCGGCGGCTCGCTCGTCCACCAGCCGCGCGGCGACGTCGACGTCGAGCGGCGGCAGCTCCTCGAGCGAGGTCAGCCCGAAGCGCTCGAGGAAGTCGAACCCGGTCCCGTACAGGAACGGCCGGCCCGGAGCCTCCGACCGGCCCAGCTCGACGATCAGCCGCCGATGGAGCAGCGTCCGGACCGTGTAGTCGGAGTCGACGCCGCGGATCCGCTCGATCACGGCCCTGCGTCACCGGCTGGCGGTAGGCGACGATGGCGAGCGTCTCGAGCGCCGCCGGCGACAGCCGCACCGCGTCGGCCCCGACGTAGCGGGCGATGAGCGCGCCGGCCTCGGGCGCGGTCGCCAGCTCCACCCGGTCGCCGGACAGGATGAGCCGGATGCCACGCGAGCGCGAGCGACACCTCGAGGTCGCCGAGGCGCGCGTCGACGGTCGTCCGGTCGGCCCCGGCCAGGGTCGCGATCTCGCGGCGCGACAGCGGCCTCTCGGCCACGAACAGCAGCGCCTCGAGCTGCGGCTCGGTCGAGCTCGCCGCGTCGGCTGGGCCGAGCCGTCGGCGTCGGCGTCGCCGGCCCGCCGGGCTCGCCGGCCGCCGCTGGCGCCGGTCGGCGCCTCGCGGCGCTCGGTCAGTCGCCGGCCGCGACGTCGCGTCCTCGGCGCTCTCGTCGGCTCGCCGCGTCGGGCTCGCGTCGCTCCGTCATCGGTCATGCGAACGACCCCAGCGACTCGTCCAACGGCGCCTCCTCGTCGACGCTCGCCGACCCGGCTGCGGCGCGCTCCTCGCGCGGTCGTCCGGCGGGCCACGATCGGCCCCCATGGCTCCGCCTGCTCGACGACGATCTCGCGCCGCTTCATCAGCTCCAGCATCGCCAGGAACGTGACCGCGGCGACGACCCGGTCCCGCACGCCCGCGAGCAGCTCCTGGAGCACGATCGCCGGCGCGCCGCGCAGCGCCTCGCGGATGATCGCGCGCTCGCGCGGTCAGGGTCACGGTGCGACGGATCGTCTCGGGCGGCGGCGGCGGCGGCGGGACGATCCGGACCAGCCCTTCGAGGGCCCCGGTCAGCAGGCGCGTCGACAGCGGCGCGGTCCGTCGGGCTGCGCACCGGCCAGGGCGGCCGCCCGTGCGGCGCCCGGCTCGCGATGGAACAGCCCGAGCCGGCGCTGCGCCTCGTCGAGCAGCCGCGCGCCGGCGTCCCGGTACGCCCGGTAGAGCAGCAGCCGCGCCCGGAGCTCCGCCTCGGGATCGGGCCCCTCGTCGGGCAGCGGCGCCGCGCCCTCCGGCGCACGGCGCGGCAGGAGCGCCCGGCTCTTGATCAGGATGAGCTGGCTGGCGACCGCGACGAACGCTGACACGTTGCCCATCCGGTCGCTCGTCCAGGCCGCCAGCGCGTCGAGGTACGCCTCGGCCAGCGCACCGAGCGGCACGGTCAGCACGTCCAGCTGGCGGGCCTCGATGAGCGCCAGCAGCAGCGCCAGCGGACCGTCGAACGTCGGGCAGCGTGACGCGCGTGGCGGCCTCGGGCCGCCGGCCCTCCCCGAACGCGATCCGGCACGGCGGTGCCGTCGCGGATGCGTCATCAGCAGGCCTCGTCCGCGGCCCGGAACCGCGGCGCCGTACCGTCGGATCCCGCGGGCCGTCCTGGTAGCGCACCAGCTCGACGGCGCGCGGCGGCAGCCCGGCCGCCTCGAGCAGCGTCGCCGACGCCTCGGCATGGCTCCCGCAGCCGCTCCAGCGCTCGACGCGCCAGCCCGGCAGGTGCGCGGCCAGCCCGCCACCCACGACCGTACGCCTCGCCCAGCGACCAGGCGACGCGCGGCCCGGCCCCGGTGTCGCCCTTGGCGCAGTCGTGGAGCAGGCCGGCGACCAGCACGTCCCGGTCGCGAACGCCCGCGCGCCGCAGATGGGCCATCACGTCGAGCCCGTGGCGCCGGTCCGCGACGTGCATGCGCGTCGAACAGCGTCGAGCTCCGCCGGCGCAGCCAGGCGCCCAGCGCGGCGCGCTCCTCCGGCGTCACCCGGGCGGTCAGGTGCATCCGGAGCTGGCGGGCCTTACCCGCCCACCAGGAACGACGCGACATTGAACAGGAAGCTGCCCAGCGCCTGGCCGAGCAGGAGCACGACGACGATCAGGATGAAGATCCCGTACTGGGCGAGCATCGGGCGGATCTGCCACACCTGGCGCGGCGACAGGAACCGGAACAGGATCGCCGAGCCATCGAGCGGCGGGATCGGGATCAGGTTGAAGAACGCCAGCGCGACGTTGAAGTACACGAACAGGAACAGGATCGTTGTAGATGGGGCCGGGCACGTCGGCGTTGACGGCGATCATCACCCGCAGCACCAGCGCGCCCGCGACGGCCATCACCAGGTTCGACAGCCGGCCCGGCGAGCGCGACGCAGCACCTCGCCGTTGCGCCGGTCGCGAAGGTTGGCCGGGTTGACCGGGGTCGGCTTTGCCCACCCGAACAGGAACGGGCTGAACAGGATCGAGATCACCGTCATCAGCCCGCCCATCGGGTCGAAGTGCGCCGACCGGGTTGAGGGTCAGGCGCCCGAACAGCTTCGCCGTGGCGTCACCCAGCAGGTACGCGGCGGCGGCGTGGGCGAACTCGTGCACGGGGAACGCGACCAGCAGGAAGATCGCGATCATGACGAAGTCGATGGGCTGGATGTCGAACAAGGGCAGTCAAGCCTCGCGTGGTGCCTGGGAACCCGCGTATGGTACCGGGCCCGAGCCTAGAGCCGTTCGAGCAGCTCCCGCTTCTTGCGCTCGAACTCCTCGTCGGTCACCACGCCGCGCTCGTGGAGACCGGCCAGACGCTGCAGCGCGTCAGCCGCCTCGCGGCTGGAACCCGGCTCGTGCGTCGTCGCGGGTGGCGTGGCCGGCACGGTCGATGTGACCTGTACGGGCGGGACGACGCTCGCCGTCGGCGGCGCGCCCGCCGCGCCGGGAGGCTCGTCGCCGGTCAGGGTGGGAGCCGGCCAGGCCGGCTGGGTGGTGCCCGGGCCAGCGCTGGTCCGTTGCCCCGCCGTCGCGTCCGACGCCGCGGCCCTCCGAGCCCGTCGTTGCGCGGATCGGGGGCATCGTCGGGCGCTCCAGCTCGATCGCGAGCTCGTGCTTCGCCTCGATCATCGACTTCTTGAACGCCTTGGCGTTCTTGAGCATCAGCAGGTCGTCGATGCCGCTCTCCGACGCCGTCAGGACCTCGAGATCGCCGAAGCCGAACATCCGCCCGAACACCGTCTCGGTCAGCACGGCGTCGTTGATCATCTCGAGCGACGAGTCCGACGCCTTCTTGTTGACCACGCCCGAGACATGGATGACCCGCCGGCTCGTGACCACGAACTCCTCGTTCTGGTAGCGGATCCAGCCCCAGGCGATCACGACCAGGCCGACGAGGAACAGGGCGGCGTCACGTAGCCCAGGAAGTCGAGGATCGCCCCACTGCCGCCGATCAGCAGGCGCAGGATGATGCAGCGCGATCGCGAGCAGGATGGCCACGAGCGCCCAGCGCGCGTTCCAGACCATGACGAACCAGTGCTGCCGCGACCGCAGCACGATTTGCTCGCCCGATGCGAGCAGCGAGTCCGTGTAGCTCATCTCCCCGAAGACCTCCCTACGCCCTGGGATGCGCGCGGGCATACACCTCGCGGATCCGCTCACCGGTCAGGTGCGTGTACAGCTGTGTGGTGGAGATACTGGCATGTCCGAGGAGCTCCTGGACGACGCGCAGGTCCGCCCCACCCTCGAGCAGGTGCGTCGCAAACGAGTGCCGCAGCGTATGGGGCGACACGCGGCCCCCAGCCCGGCCGCCGCCGCCGCGGCCTTGACCACGGCCCACGCCTGCTGGCGTCCCAGCCTGGCGCCGCGCGGCGGTCAGGAACACCGGCACGGCCGCGACCGTCGCCCAGGCCAGCCGACCGCCAGCCAGGCCGGCGCGTGGCCAGGTCGAGTACCGCGACAGCCACTCCAGGGCCACATCGCCCACCGGGACAACGCGCTCCCGGTCGCCCTTGCCCACGACCCGGACCCAGCGCGCCTCGAGGCAGATGTCCTCGCATGTCCAGGCCGAGCGCCTCCGACACGCGCAGGCCGGCCGCGTACAGCAGCTCCAGCAGGGCCCGGTTCCGGATCGCCGTCGCGCGCCGGTCTGTCCGGCCCGCGTCACCCGTTGGGCCGTCGCGCATCGCGTCGACCGCGTCGACGGCGTCGATGCCCGCACCGTTCCCGTCCGGAGAGGTGTCACCACCGGCGGCGTCGAGCAGCCGCGCGACCTCGTCCACCGTGAGCGTCTCGGGCAGCAGCCGCGGCTGGCGTGGCAGCTCGAGCTGGGCAGCGATGTCGACGCCGATGATCCCCTCCCCGTACGCAAACCGGTAGAAGCCACGGATCGCCGCCGCACGTCGTCGCAGGCTGGTCGGGGCGAGGCCAGGGCGTGCGGCCGCCCGCGACGGCCCGCGCCGCGAGGTAGCGCTGCGCGAGCTCCGGGCCCTCCGACCAGCGCGCCGCCGCGCCGCGGCTCATCGCGAATTCGCGTGAGGTCGAGCGGTAGGCGCGGATGGTGGCCGTCGAGACGCCGCGCTCCACCCGCAGGTACGCCAGGAAGTCATCGATCGCCACGGTCCGAGGTGGTGCCCGCCGTGGGCACCGGCCGGCTCAGCGCTCGGGCGTCGGCGAGCCGGGCACCTCGCCATGCCTCCGCCCGGTCGAGCAGCTCCGCGCGCGACTCGCGCGCGGCCGGCGCCGCCATCGGCCCGCCGATCATCTCGGCCAGCTCGTCCTCCCGACCCTCGCGATCGAGCTGCGACGACCTCGGTGACCGTCCGCCCGTCGCGCTCGACCTTGGTGATCCGGTAGTGCGCGTCGGCGTGGGCAGCGATCTGCGGCAGGTGCGTCACGCACAGCACCTGGTGGCCGCGGCGCCAGCGTCCACAGGCTGCGCCCGACCGGGTCCGCGCTCCGGCCGCCGATCCCGGTGTCGATCTCGTCGAACACGAGCGTGGGCGTCGCATCGGCCTCCGCGAGCACCTGCTTCACCGCGAGCGCGACGCGCGACAGCTCCCCGCCCGATGCGATCCGCGCCAGCGACCGCGCCGGCTCGCCGGGGTTCGGGCGGAAGTTGAACACCACGGCGTCGATCCCGGTCGCGTCGAACGCCACCGCGTCGCCGTCGATCTCGACCGCCGGCTCGTCCGCGCGCCGCCGGACGCCGGCCCGACCGCCACCTCGAACGCATCGGGCGGAAACCCGAGCTCGGCCAGCACGCCGCCACCGCCCGCCCCAGCTCGACGGCGGTCGCCGCGCCGATCGGCGACAGCTGCCGCGGCCGCCCGGCCGACCTCGGTCCAGCAGCCGCTCGTCCTCGGCCGCACGCGCGGCGCGCTCGTCGTCGAGCCCCCGCAGGCGGGCTGCCTCGGCACCCGCCCGTTCGCCATGGGCGATCACGGCCGCCTCGTCGTCCCCGTAGCGACGGATCGAGCCGGTGGATGACGCCCAGTCGATCCTCGAGCCGGGCGATCGCGGCCGGGTCGTGGTCGACCGTCTCGGCCAGCGTCCGCACCTCGGCGGCGATGTCCTGCGCATCGGCCTCCAGGCCCGCAAGGCGCTCGGCCAGCTGGTCCCAGCGTGGATCGAGCCGTGACAGGCCGCGGAGCTCGGTTTCGGCCTCGGCCAGGCGGTCGCGCGCGCCACGGCCGTCGCCCAGCAACGCCGCGCGCGCGGCCTGGCCACCGGCCGCGATCCGCTCCGCGTGCTGCGCGGCGCCGAGCGCCTGGACGATCTCCTCTGCCTCGCCGACACGGAGGCCCGCCTCGGCGATCTCGGCCGCCTCGTGCTCCACGATCTCGAGCCGCCGGACCAGCTCCCGCGGGTCGATGGCGAGCTCCGCCAGCGCGCCTCGGTTGGCGCGCCAGCGCTCCACCGCCGCGGCCACCGCGGCCCGCCGCTCGACATGCCCGCCGAACGCGTCGAGCAGGTCGCGCTGCCAGTCCTCGTCGAGGAGCCGCTGCTGGTCATGCTGGCCATGGATCTCGACCAGCGGTCCGACCGACGCCGCGAGACGCCCGGCCGTGACCGTCTCATCGTCCAGGCGAGCGGTCGACCGCCCCGAGGCGCTGACCTCGCGAACCGCGATCGTGGGCTCCGGGGCCCGGTCGAACAGCGCCTCCACCCGCGCGGCATCCGCCCCGTGCCGGACCAGCGTCGTATCGGCGCGCGCGCCCAGGGCGAGCCCCAGCGCATCGATCACGAGGCTCTTGCCGGCGCCCGTCTCGCCCGTGAGCACGTTGAACCCGGCACGCAACGAGAGCCGCAGGCGGTCGATCAACGCGAGGTCGACCACGGTCAGCTCCAGGAGCCGCCCGCTGGCCTCGATGGCGTGGCCGTTGGTCATCGGGCCATCCTCAGAATGGCAGCAGCTCGACCTTGGTCCGCAACAGATCCCAGAACGGCTGGCTCCCGCTGGGCACCAGGAACCGAACGGGCCGCTCAAGACCGCAGACCTCGATCACGTCGCCGACCTGGATCCGCAGGTCCTCGCGACCGTCGATCGAGATCAGGGCCTCGTGTGCGTCCAGGATCCGACAGCGAACGACCTGGCGAGGCGAGACGACCACCGAGCGGATGGCAGACAGGTAACCCGCGATCGGCGTGAGCACCAGGTTGCGGCTCTGCGGGTCGAGGATCGGGCCTCCGGCCGAGAAGGAGTATCCGGTCGAGCCGGTGGGGCTGGCGATCACGAGGCCGTCGGCGACGAACGTCGCGAGGTGGGAGGCGTCGATCGAGACGGCCATCCTGACCACGCGCGCCAGCGAGCCGCGGGCGATGACGATGTCGTTGAGGGCGGTGAAGCTGCTGGTCGCCGGTCGCCCTGCCGGCAGGATCGAGCCCGACAGCACCATGCGCTCACGGATGGCGTAGGCCTCGCTCTGGAGCTTGCCCAGCAACGACTCGAGCTGGTTCGCCTCGGCCTGGGACAGGAAGCCCACCTTCCCCAGGTTGATGCCCACGATCGGGACATCGACCACGATCACGGCCTGGGTCGCACGCAGGAACGTGCCGTCGCCACCCAGCACGACGAGGACGTCCGTGGTCGGAAGCTCGGCCACCAGGGCATCGGTGTCACCGGCCGGCGCGGCCCATTGCTCGACACCATGCATCCGGCACCAGCCGGCCGCCCGCTCGCGAAGCTCGATGGCCTGCTCGATGGTGGGGTTGTAGGCGAACCCGATGCGGTTGACCTTCATCGCGATTCCTCCCACGCGGCCGCCACGGCCGCCGAGATCAGCTGCGAGACCTCCGCGCAGGACGGACCGGCCTGGAGGTGGATCAGGAACTCCCGGTTGCCCTCGGGGCCCTGGATGGGCGACGCGATCACGCCGCGCGTGCCGAGTCCCATGGCCGCGGCTCTCGCGCTGGTCTCGGTCAGCACGCGGCGATGCACGGCGGGGTTGCGCACGACTCCGCCACGGGCCTCCTCGCGGCCGGCCTCGAACTGGGGCTTGACCAGGGCGATGATCGGTCCGCTGCCATCTCGCAGGGTCGACCGGACGGGACCGAGGACCAGGGCAAGCGAGATGAACGCCACGTCGATCACGGCGAGGTCGACGGGTTCGGGCAGCGTCTCGGGTCCCAGCTTCCGGGCGTTGAGCCGCTCCATCGAGACCACCCGGGCGTCCGTTCGCAGCCGCTCGGCAAGCTGCCCACGCCCGACGTCCACGGCGTACACGCGCCGCGCGCCGCGCGCCAGCAGGACGTCGGTGAAGCCGCCCGTCGAAGCGCCCACGTCGAGCGCGGCGCGCCCTTCGACCTCGACGTCGAACGCGTCCAGCGCGGCCAGCAGCTTGTGCGCGCCGCGGCTCACCCATCGCCGTCCGGCGGCAACGGCGACCGACGTCTCGATCGGCACCAGGTCGCCTGCCTTCAGGTCACCACGGGCCGCGTCACCCTCCCCGACCCGGACCTGTCCGGCGAGCACGAGCGCCTGCGCCCTGGAGCGCGACTCGGCCAGCCCTCGATCGACGAGCAGCTGGTCCAGTCGCTGACGGTGGGTGCGCGTCGTCGGCATGGCGCTATCGTGGCATAGACCGCTTCACCGGGGCCCATCGCCGCGCAGTTGACGGCGAGCGCGGGGCGACCTGCCGGCGACCTACGGGTGGCTGTGGACCCCGGCCTCCAGCCCCAGTCGCGAGATCGCCTCCTCGACCTGCGCGGTCAGGCCCGGAACGTCGAGCCGCGTCAGGCGACGAAGGTCCGCCACCGAGCCGTGGTCGACGAACCGCTCGGCGGGGATCCCGATCAGGCGGACGGGCGCCGACCGGTACGCGGCGTCCGCCACCCGGGCCTCCTCGATCGCCTCCAGCACGGCGCTGCCGAACCCGCCCGCGACCACGCTCTCCTCGAACGTGACCACGAGCCGCTTGCCGCGAGCGTGCTCCAGGATCAGCTGCCGGTCGAGCGGCTTGGCGAACCGGGCGTTGATCACGGCAACCGACCAGCCGTCGCGTTCCAGCGTCTCGGCGACCTCGACGGCACGCATCGTGATCGGGCCGAAGCCCACGAACAGCAGGTCGCTCCCCTCGCGCAGCACCTCGCCGCGACCGACGGGCAGCAGCTCGGGCATGCGCACGGGAACGCCGTAGCCCGGGTCACGCGGGTAATGGAGCGCGAATGGGTGGTCCTGGGCGAGCGCCGTCCGGACCATCGAGCGCAGCTCCTGCTCGTCCCGCGGGCTGGCCACGATCAGGTTGGGCAGCATGCGCTGGGCCGGGATGGTGAACATCCCCTGGTGACTGGTCCCGTCCTCGCCCACGAGCCCGGCGCGGTCCACGGCGAGCAGCACCGGCGCATCGTTCTGGCACACGTCGTGCACGGTCTGGTCGAAGGCCCGCTGGAGGAACGTCGAGTACAGCGCGACGACCGGTCGCATCCCGCCCAGGGCGAGACCCGTCGCCAGCGTGACCGCATGCTGCTCGGCAATGCCGACGTCGATGAAGCGATCGGGAAACGCGGCCTGGAACCGCGCCAGGCCGGTGCCGGTGGGCATGCCGGCGGTGATGGCCACGATCCGTCGGTCGTCGAGCGCCACGTCCACCAGCTCGTGCGAGAAGAACGAGGTGTAGTTCGGCGCCGTCTCCCGCTCCGACGCCTTGGCTGCTGCCGGCTCGGCCAGTCCCTCGCTGCTGGACACCGGCGAGCGTCGGTCAGCCATCACGGACGCGGACGGCGGGGCGCCCTCCTCGACCGCGCGCCCCGGGCCGAGGGCGGCGCCACCCGCCGCGCTCGAGGTCATCGTCTCGCCGTTCATCGGCAGGCGCTCGTGCGCGTCGGTGGACGGAACCTGGATCGGCGGCAACGCCGCCCCGTGGAACGAGACCTGGTCGGTCTCGGCCGGCCGGTAGCCCTTGCCCTTGTGGGTGCGGACGTGGACGATGACCGGCCCGTCGAGCGCGAGCGCGCGTCGGAACGTCTCCTCGAGCAGCCGCAGGTTGTGGCCCGGCATGACGCCGATGTAGGTGATCCCGAGGTCCTCGAACAGCTGCCCGGGCTGGGCAAACGACACGACCGACTGCCGGAACCGGCGGGACAGCTCCAGGAGCCGGGGCCCGACGACGGGGATCCGCTCCGTGACCATGTCCCAGGCCGTCTTGCCCTGCCGCCAGGCGACCGAGAGCTTGATCTCCGACAGGTACTTGGACAGTGCTCCGACCGATGGGCTGATCGACATCTCGTTGTCGTTGAGGACGATCAGCAGCTGGCTCTGACGATGGCCGATGTCGTTGAGCGCCTCGAGCGAGAGCCCCGACAGCAAGGCCGCGTCCCCAACGACCACGGCAATGCGCTCCAGCGAATGCCGCAGGTCGCGTGCCGTCGCCAGGCCCTCGGCGATCGACAGCCCGGTGCCCGCATGCCCGCCATCGAACACGTCGTGGGGCGATTCCGAGCGTCGCGGGAATCCCCCGAGGCCATCGATCTGGCGCAGCGTGTGGAAGCGCTCGAGACGCCCGGTGAGGAGCTTGTGCGCGTATGCCTGGTGCCCCGTGTCCCAGACGATCCGGTCGCGCGGCGACTCGAGCAGGCGATGCAGCGCCAGGGTGATCTCGACGACGCCGAGCGATGAGCCGAGATGGCCACCGGTGACCGCGACGGTCCTGATGATCGTCTCTCGGATCTCCGCGGCGAGCTGCTCCAGCTCCGCATCGCTGAGACCACGCAGGTCGGCGGGCCCGTCAAGTCGGTCGAGAATCGGCACGGCGCGAGGCGCCCTCCCGGATCGCTCCTGGATCATTTATTGGATACCTGATCGTAGCATGATCATTCGTCGGCCTCCCCGGCCGGGGTTGCATCGTCGGGGCGAACATCGACCAGCGCCTGTGCGCCCCCGGGCTGGCGCATGAGCTGCTGCACGCGCAGCTCCGCCTCGCCCAGCAGTCGCTCGCAGCGCTGCTGGAGGGCAACGGCGCGCTCGTACTGGGCGATCGTCGACTCCAGCGACCCGCCACCCGACTCCAGGACGCTCACGACCCGCTGCAGCTCAGCAAACGCGTCGTCGAAGGCAAGGCCGTCCACGTCGGCGTTGGCGGTGGCTCCGTCGGCAGCTGCCGCCGGGGCGGGCGTCGAGTCGGTCACGCACGGTCCTCCCTGGCTGGCTGGTCGGGTTCGTCGGGCGCTCCTGCCCGAGCGTCTGGATGGCCGGCCCCGATGATACCGACGTGTCGGCTGGCGGCCGTGGGGCGCACGCCACCGCTGGTCGCACCCAGCGCCCCCTTCCAGAGCGCGATCACCAGGGTGGTCCCCGCCGGCGCCTCGGCGGGGTCACGGAGAATGCGGCCGTCGTCGTCGCGCCGGGCGATCGCGTAGCCGCGGCGCAACGTCGCCTCCGGAGCCAGTGCGGTCAGCGAGGCGACCGTCGACGCCAGGCTCGCCCGCGCCGTGGCGAGGCGCGAGGCCATCATCGGAGAGAGCCGCGCTGCCAGTCGCTCGTTCCCCACCCGCGCGTCGCGCAACCGGTCGCCGACCACGCGCGCCGCCCGGTCGAGCAGAAGACCCGCCCGTTCGCGCGACACCGCCAGCTGCGCCCGTGGCTCCAACCGGTCGAGCGCGCGCCGTTCCGCCCCGACCTCGCGCCGGACGACCCCGAGCCGCCCGTCCACCGCGCCCGCCGCCCGACGACCGAGGTCGGCCACCGTCGCTGCGGTCTCGGCCCGGTCGGGAACGACGAGCTCCGCGGCGGCGCTGGGCGTCGGAGCGCGCACGTCGGCAACGAAGTCACTCAGCGTCACATCCGTCTCGTGCCCGACACCGCTCACCACGGGTACGCCGTGTGCCGCGATCGCTCGCACCACGCGCTCGTCGTTGAAGGCCCACAGGTCCTCCAGCGAGCCGCCGCCGCGGGCGAGGATCGTGACCATCGGGGCCTCATCGGCACGACCCGTCGCCTCGAGCTCGGCCCGCCATCGGTCGATCCGTCCCAGCGCTGCCACGATGGTCGCGGGCGCACCCTCACCCTGCACCTGGCAGCCGACGAGGACGACGCGGACCAGGGGCCAGCGACGGGCGAGGACGTTGCACACGTCGCGCCACACGGCGCCCGATGGGGAGGTGACGACCGCCACGACTGCGGGCCGCGGCGGCAAGGCCCGCTTCCGGCCCGACTCGAACAGGCCCTCCGCCGAGAGCTTCGCCTTGAGCTGCTCGAAGCGGATCGCGAGGTCGCCGAAGCCCGACGGCTGAAGCGCGTCCACGTACAGCTGGAGCGCGCCCTGCGGCTCGAACAGGTCGACCCGGCCGTGGGCAACGACCTGGAGACCCGTCTGCGGCTGGAACGGCGACCGGACCCGATCGTCCCGGAACCAGACGCACTGCAGCTGCGCCCTGGCGTCCTTGAGCGTGAAGTACGCGTGGCCCGCGGTCGAGACGGTGACCCGGCCGACCTCGCCCTCCACCCAGACCTCGCGCAGCCCGTCGTCGGACCGGACGAGCTCGCGGATCGTGCGGGTGACCTCGGACACCGACCGGACGCGCAGGCCAAACGTGCCCCCTGGGGCGGGCTGACGGCCAGCCGATTGTGCGTCGGGACCGCCGGGGACGGCGTCCCATGCCGGCAGGCGCCAGTCCGGCGGCTCGCTCGTGGGGCTCACCCGCGCATCCTACCCGCAGCGACCGACGACCGGATCGATTGGCGGCCGGCGGCCGCCTCAAAGGTCAGGTGGCGGAGGCCACCGGTGCGCTGGACCGATGCTCGAGGCGCATCCGACGCGGTGCGGCCGGGCGCAGGGTCGTCGAGGCCTCCACGCCGACCGGTCCGGGGTCAGCGCGCTCCAGGCGATAGCGGCGCAGGATCGTGGCTGTGATGAGGCGGGCCTCCAGCAGCGCGAACTGGTTGCCGATGCACTGGTGGCCGCCCCCGCCAAAGGGGATGTATGAGAACCGAGGTCGTGCCGCGACGGCGTCCGCCTTGAAGCGGGTCGGGTCGAACCGCTCCGGATCGGGCCATAGTCCGGCGCGACGGTGGAGTGCGTACGGCGAGACCCCGACAACCTCCCCACGACCGATCCGGAACCCGCCCACGACGTCGTCGCGGGTGGCGGTCCGGCTGGTCATCCACGCCGGTGGATGAAGCCGCAGCGTTTCGTCGATCACCATGCCGGTCAGGGGCAGCGCGGTCATGTCCTCGGCCGTCGCGGCTCGGTCCCCGAGCGCGGCCGCCGCCTCGGTCGCAAGGCGTCGATCCCATTCCGGGGCCGCCGCGAGCTCGACGAGCAGCCATGCCAGCAGCACAGCCGTGGTCTCGTGCCCGGCGACGAAGAAGGTGAGCAGCTCGTCGCGAAGCTGCGCGTCGCTCATCGGGTCACCCGTCGCCTCGTCCCTGGCCGTCATCAGCATGCCCAGGAGATCGGACCCTTCCGAGCCGCTCCGGCGCCGGGAATCGATGATCTCCTGCAGCGTCCTGCGCACGTCGGCCAGAGCACGGCGAGCGCGTCGATTGCGATTGGTAGGGACGCGAAAGCCCGGGTAGAGCGGCACCTCCATGCGGAAGTCGAGGTCGGCGAGGAGCCACGCGACCAGCCCGCCGAGCGCCGGCAGTCGGTCGTCGAGGTCGGTATGGAACATCGCCCCGGCGATGATCGCCATGGTCAGCGCGGTCAGGTCATGCGTGATCTCGACCGGCTCACCCTGGGCCGCGGCCTCGTCCCAGCGTGCCAGCATCCGGTTGGTCTCGCGGACCATCAGATCGCCGAACCCGGCCACTCGCTCCCGGTGAAATGCCGGCTGAACGAGGCGGCGCTGGCGCAGCCATGTCGCCCCGTCGCCACCGAACAGCCCATCGCCGACGAGCTGCCTGACCGGCGCCCAGTTGGACCCCTTCACATACCGACGGCCGTGCTCCTGGAGCACGTGCTGGACGACGTCGGCGCCGGTCACCAGGTTGAAGATGACGGGGCCCAGCCGGAACCGGGCCACCGGGCCGTACTTCCGCGCCACCGAGGTCACGAAGCCGAGCTGGTCGCGTCGCATGTCGGGGATGCAGCCAAGGAGCGGGACACCGCGCGGGCCCGGTGCGCGAGGTGCGGGCGACATTGTTGCGCCGATGGTCGCCATGAGAGCCTCCTGACCGGCGCATCCAGCTGCGCCGCAGGCTCAAGCAGACGCCGCGGGCGTCCGGATACCGTTACGAACCCGGTCCGGTCGCGCCGGCAGCAGGTGTCGACGCCGCGGGCCGCGCCGGCTACAGGCGGGTCTGGTACTCGCCGGTGCGGGTGTCGATCCGCAGCGTGTCGCCCTCGTTGACGAACAGCGGGACGGTCACCACGAGGCCCGTCTCCATGGTCGCGTTCTTGCGCGCGCCCTGCGCCGTGTCGCCGGCGAACCCGGGCTCGGTCTCGGCCACGACGAGGTCAACCGTGACCGGCAGCTCCACGCCGAGGGTCTCGCCCTGGTAGGTGGTCCGATCGAGCACCATCCCGTCCTTGAGGAACGGGATCACGTCGTCGAGGCTCTCGGCCGGCAGGCTGAACTGCTCGTACGACTCGGTCTCCATGAAGTGCAGGTCGTCGCCGTCGCGGTACAGGAACTGCACCGGGCGCCGATCGAGCTGGGCGCGAGGCCAGCGATCGCCGGCCTGGAACGACTTCTCGACCGTGCTGCCCTTCTTGACGTTGCGCAGCTTGATCCGGACCTGGGCCGAGCCGCGGCCCATCTTGATGTGGTGATAGTCGAGGATCTGCCACAGGTCGCCGTCCAGCTCGATGACGACGCCCTTGCGCAGCTCGCCGGTGCTGATCATGGGTGGTGCTCCGCATTCGCGTGGCGCGGTCGCGAGGCGTGCGAGCCCGCGCTCGAGATCGGTTGGGTGTGTCGGGATGCTACCAGAGGTGCATCCGCGCCAACCCCCAGCGAAGCCGTCCCTCAGGCAGGCAGGGCGATCACCGAGCGCGGGAAGCCGGTCAGCCGCTCGACCATGCCGCGGTCGACGTCGAGGTCGACCAGGTCCTCGATCCGTACCCCGGTCTCGCCCGGCAGGTAGATGCCCGGGCTCGACCGAGAACACGGTCGGGCTGGGGAGCGGCTCGTCGGCTGCCGATCTCGACAGCGACGGCAGCTCGTGGGTGGCGAGACCGATGCCGTGGCCGGTACCGTGACCGAACTGATCGCCGAAGCCGGCCTCGGTGATCACCCTCCGTGCAGCGGCGTCGCCCGCGGGGCCGGTCAGGAGCGGTGACCCGTCGCCTGTCGCCGCCAGGGCAGACGCCGCGACGGCGTCGATCGACGCCTGCTGTGCCCGGGCCACGAGCTCGTAGAGCGCCAGGTCGCGCGCCACCGGCTCCCCCACGAACAGCGTCCGCGTCATGTCGCTCCGGTAGCCCTCGACCTGGGCCCCGAAGTCGAACAGCAGAACCGCGTTCGCCAGCACGGGCCGGTCGCCCGGCGAGCCGTGTGGGAGCGCGGCCTCGGGGCCCGCCAGGCACGCGACGTCGAACGCCAGCGCCTCGGCTCCGCCGGTGCGCATCAGCCATTCGAGGCGGAGCGCGAGGTCATGCTCGGTCACCCCTGCCCGGATCTCGGGCAGCAGTGTCGCGAGCGCCCGGTCCGCGACCGCGCACGCGGCGGCGATCCGCTCCACCTCCTCGGGCTCCTTGACCGCGCGCATCGCCTCGATCCAGCCGTCGGCGGGGATCAGCTCGACGTCGGGCGCCGCCTGCTCGAGCCGTCGCCACAGGGCGTGCGACACGGCCCCGGCCTCCACGCCGACACGGCGCGCGCCCATCCGGGCGACGAGACCGGGCCAGGCGCTGGCGAGGTCGTAGCCGATCTCCTCCACCGTCGCCTCCGTCGCCTCTCGCCGCGCCTGCTCCGTGTAGCGCGAGTCGGTGACCATCACCAGGTCCTCGCCGCCAACCAGGAACTGCCCGGAATGGCCGGCGACCTTGTCCTCGCCCTCGGCCATGACCAGCCCGGTGAGCCACCGCATATGCTCGGTGCGAACCCCGAGGTAGGCGTCCACGCCCTCGGCTGCCATGCGCTCGCGGAGACGGCGGACCCGATCCGGCCGCAGCGCGCGGTCGGCCGCCTGCCAGCGACGCCGGGTGGCCGCGTCCGGCGGGGGCGCGAAGTCGGCGGGAACCGGGAGCGGGGTCGATCCGATGGCCGTCATGGCTCAGTACCCGTACTTCTTGAGCTTCTTCTGGTGCTCTGCGAGCGTCTTGCTGAAGTCGTGCGCGCCGTTCCCGCCCGGGATGGCCACGAAGTACGTGTAGCCGGCCTTGGTGTCCGGCTCGAGCGCCGCGTCGATCGACTTGATGGTGGGCGTCACGATCGGCCCCGGGGGCAGTCCGCGGACCGCGTACGTGTTGTAGCCGGCAAGGCTGTCCGGCAGCTGCTGATCCTTGAGCGGGCCTTCCGGAACCGTCCAGAACACGTACTTCGTCCAGTCGGTGCTGTACGAGCCCAGGTTGACGGTGTCCACGGCGTAGATCACGGTCGGGTCGGCCTGGAGGAGGCCGTGCTTGACGCTCGGCACACGGTCGATCCGGTTCTGGTAGACGCCGGCGATCAGCGGCCGCTCCTCGTCCAGCACCGCCTCTCGCTCCACGATCGATGCCAGCGTCAGCACCTCGTAGAAGCTCAGCCCGCGGGACTTCGGGACGTCCATCCTCGCCTGGCCGACCCGCTTGTAGAACGTGTCGAGCATCATCCGGATCAGGTCCTCGGCCGTCGTCGCCTGCGCGTCTCCGACGCGCAGGTCGTAGGTCGCCGGGTACAGGAAGCCCTCGAGCGACGCCCCCTTGGGCCGGATCGACGTATCGAGCAGCCACGGATAGTCGGCCAGCAGCTCGTCCGTCGGGTGCTCCGCGAGGTCATAGAACGCCCTGGGGTCCACGTTGGTGCCCTGGACCGTCATCAGCTTGGCCGTCATCTGCTCGATCCGCAGCCCCTCGCGGAAGGTCACGGGGACCGTTCGCACGATGATCTGGTTCTCGACCAGCCCCTGCACGACCTCCTGCGGCGTGAGGTTGAGCGCCAGCGAGAACTGCCCGGCGGTCAGCTTGGCGGCCAGCTCGTCCGTCGCGCGCCTGGTACAGGAACGCCCGCTGGTTGCGGATGATCCCCGCCTCCTCCAGGCGCGGGGCAAGCGTCGTGGGCGTGTCGCCCGACTGGACGGTGAACTCGACGACGCTCGGGTCGCTGCTGGCCGGCGTCGTCAATGCCGGCCCGAGGTCCTCGCGGACCAGGTCCGACACGAAGCCGATCTGGAGCGCCGACGGATTGTCCCAGGCCCAGGGCACCACGACGGCGCGCACCAGCGGCCGGGCGACGGTGACCATGACCACCAGGACGAAGGTGGCGAGCAGGACGAGGAACACCAGGAACCGAACCACGCCGCCCAGGCCCCCGCTGCGGGAGCCGTAGTCGGCGTAGCGCCGCTGGTCGCCGGGACCGCGCCCGTAGCGACCGGATCGTCGATACGGGTTGAGGCGGCGCTGCGACGGCTCGGGCGTCGGCGCGGGCGATGCCATCGGGGCCTGGTCCCGCGCATACGGGTCCCGCGGTCCACGACCGCCGCGGACGCTCACCGGACCTCCGAGGCGGTGTGACCGGGTGTGGGCTTCGGCCGCCGCGCATCCAGCTCGTCCTGGAGGATGATGCTCGCGGCCTCACGATCGACCCTTGCCCGGTAGGCGTTGCGCTGGGTACGCGTCGGCGGGCCGCCGGATCGACGTCGGGGCATGGGACCCAGCCGCTGCTCAGCCGCGTGGGACGTGAGACGCTCGTCACGCATCGTCACCGGAAGGCCGGTCAGCGAAGCCAGGTCGTCGGCCCAGGCTCGCGCCGCCATGGCCATCGGCCCCTCGTCCCCATTGGCGTCGATCGGCAGCCCAATCACCAGCTCCGCGACGTCATGCTCGCGACAGATCCGCCCGATGGCTGCCGCGTCGTCGGCGATCGAGGCGCCCGCGGGCGACCGTCGTGAGCGGCGAAGCGATCCCGAGACCGGCCTCGGCGATGGCCAGCCCGATCCGACGCTGGCCCGGATCGATGCCCAGAATTCGACTCATCGGCCGGATGGTACCGGCAGGCCTGCGCGGACGTCCTCGACCGCCGTCACGATGCGGCCGCGGAGGCCGACGGCGACTCGATGGGTGGGCTCGATGGAGACCCGGACGGGCCGGCGCTCGGCGCCGGCCCCGGCGACAGGTCGACCGGGGCGGCCACGGTCAACGTCACGCGCTGGTCGAGGGTTGGCACGCTGTGGACCCAGCCCGGCCACAGCACGATCGTCACGTCGCCGTACGGCTCGAGCGCCGCGCGAGCATCATCCTCGGACAGTCCCAGGATCTCGGCCTTGAGCGCGGCGCCGTCGACGGGACGCAGCTCCTTCGCCGAGCCGGTGACCGGGAACGTCACCACGCCGCCCACCACCTCGCCGTCACCGACGTCGACCGTCGTCGAGCCGTCGACGAGCTGGTACCCGTCGTCGACCTGGTCCGCGAGGCGCTGGCGCGCGATGGACTCGACCGGGGCGGGGTCGACTGCGAGCACGGTCCCGTCCGCCGTCATGCGAAGCGTGAACGAGTCGACCTCCTGGCCGACCAGCGTCGAGGGATCGACGGCCGGCACCGGGTCACCGAGCTGCGCCGTATCCGGGAAGATCGTCGTGCCGGGCGGCACTCGGGACGGGTTCTCGAGCTCGCCCGCGAACTCGGCCTGGATGTCCTTCGTGAGCTGCTCGACCGCGGCGTCGACATCCGCCTGCCTGATCCGCGTGTACTCGGTCCGGTCGCCGCCCTTCGTCGGGTTGGGGTTCGTCACCCGGACAACGGTTCGGTTGTACTTCGCCGGGACGACCTTGATTGCCCCGGCGGCCACGTTGCCATCCGGGCCCGCATCGACGGCCGTCACCGCGACCTCGCTCGTCTGGCATTTGAGGTTGAGCGAGCCGGTGATGATGGCGACCGGCAGGAAGACCTGCTCGTCGGTCGAGAAGCCGACCCCATCAGAGGTCTTGACCACGGTCCCGGCGGGGATGGTGTAGGACGCAGTCGGATCACAGTTCGTCCACTCGACCCCGCCCGTCGCTGCGGTCTTCTCCACCCGCTTGCCGGTCGCCGGGAACTCGCCCTCGGACTCGACCGGGATCGTGAGCGTCTGGGCCGGGATGATGCCCGCATCCGCGTCGACCGCGGTCGCCTCTGGGTCGGCGTGGACGTCGAACGAGATCGGACCCACCGGCTCGATGTGCGGCGTGACGGTGATCTCGGCCGACGGCAGCAGCAGGTACCCGGCGGCAGCCGCTGCCCCGCCCACCACCAGCACCAGGACGAGCGCCACCACGAGGGCGCGAACCGGAACGCGCCGTCGTGGCCGGGCCACGGGCAGGTCGCGCCCGCCGCCGCCCGGCGGTCCGGCCGGCGGCTCCGCCTCGCCCGGGCCCGCATCCGGCATCGACCCTGCCTCCTCGGGCGGCGCGCGGCGTGCTCGCGTAGCTGCCGCTCGCCCCCGCAGCCGCGGCGCCTGCCGCCCCGGCCGCCAACCCGGCGCCTGCCGCCAGGGCTCCGGCCGCGGCCTCGCCGCCCTCGAGCGCCTGCTCGTACTCGGCCACCGAGCCGAACACCGGCAGGCCGGCAGAGGCGGCCAGCGCCCGAGCCGATGCGTCCGGCGCGATGATGTCGAGCCGCCGGTCACCATCGAGCGCCTCGCGCGCCAGCAGCCGGAAGTTGATCCGCGAGGTGGCCACCCGGGAGCCGAATGGCAGCACGAGACCGACGCGCCGCTCGTCAGCCGTCCGGATCCGCGAAGCCGCCGAGGTGATCTCGTCCTCGACATCGAGGTAGACGATGGTGGCCATGCGGGCCCGAGCCTACCCTGACCCGGCGCTGACCGCCGAGCCGGCGGCCATGCAGGGAGGCGGCTGCGCCCGTCGAGGCGGTCGGACGTCGTTCGGGCGGCGATGCAGCATCGCTCAGACCTTCATCGCACGCAGCACGCGTCGGAGCGCGGCGTCGAGCGGATCCTCGGTCGTATGCAGCTCGATGGCCTGGTACGCGAGCCCCAGCGGCGTCACGTCCTGCTGGTCCACCAGCAGGTCGGTGGCGTCCGAGATCGCCTCGACCTGGTCGGGCGACATGATCGACACCTCGGGCGCTCGGGCGAACGACAGGCGCTTCCAGAATTGCTCCGCCGCGAGCGCCTCGCGGATCTCGGGCAGGCGTGACCCGCCACCGCACAGGTGGATCCGCGACGGCAGCATCTCGCCGGCCGCCAGCTCTTCCATCACCAGCTCCACACCGGCCGCCCAGACCGCGACGTCGTCACGAATGATCTCGGCCACGGCTCCGCGCTGGGCGATGTCCAGCCCACGGGCGTAGTCGACCTTGAGCGCCTCGGCGCGCGGGAACGGCAGGTCCAGACGATCGGCCACGGACTTGGTGAACGCGCGGCCGCCCAGCGCGAACATCCGGGTGCCCTCGATGCCGCCCTGACGAACCAGCGCGACGTCGGTGGTCCCGCCACCGACGTCGATGAACAGGGCCCCGGCCTGGCGCACGTTCTCCGCGCCCAGCACGCGTGCCACCGCGTACGGCTCGGCGACGACCTCGAGCAGCTCGAGGTCCAGCTGGCTCGCGACCGACTGCAGCGCTCCGAGGTGCACGAGCGGCGCGAACGCGTTGAAGATCCCGATCTTGACGTGACGGCCCTGGAACCCGACCGGGTTGGTCAGCGCGTAGCCGTCGATCGAGGCGGCCACGATCGCGCTGTGCACCAGCCTGACGTCGACGTGCGGCAGGCCCGTCTCCCAGGTGATCGACCGCTCGGCCTCCCGGATCGCCTCGCGCTGGACGCTGTCGATGAGCTTGACCAGCTCGGCGTCCGAGATCGGCTGATCGGGCCGCTTGCGCTCCTGCGTGAGGGTGGTGGTGAAGCCCTTGACGAGCTCGCCGGCGATCCCGATCACCACCTGGCGTCGGCCGGAAGCCGGCCATCTCCTCGGCCTCCTGGAGCGCGACCGAGCAGTTGTCGACCACGGCCGCGATGTCGGCCACCGTGCCCGACTGCATGTGCGACAGGCCCTGGCGCTTGCGACCGACCCCGACCACCGTCCCGTGACCGCCTTCGTCGATCTCGAACACCAGCGCCTTGGCGTACTCGGTGCCGATGTCGAGCGCGGTGCAGGCGGCCGGGATCGGCTCCTCGTCGCGTGCCCAGAGACGGCGCAGGAACGCCACCTATCGCTCCCCGTCCGGGTTCGTCGATCGCTCGGGGCTCATGGCTGATGATCCCCGGTCACGGCTTCGCGCACGGCGGCTATGGCGTTCGCCAGCCCGTCGCGACGACTGCCCTTGCCCTGGGCCATCTGCGGACGTCCCCCGCCCTTGCCGTCGATTGCCGCGACGGCCTGCTGGACGAGGCGCCCGGCCGCGATGCCGCGAGCCACCAGATCCTCGCTCACGGTCACGAACAGCTGCGGCTCCTCGGCGTCGAGGCCGAGCGCGATCACGCCGCTCGGCAGCGCGTCGCGGATGTCGCGGGCCAGCCCCTTGAGCGCGTCGATCGACTCCAGGTCGCCGCTCCAGCCGACGAACCGAACGCCGTCGGCAACCTCGTCCGCGGCCTTCGCCAGCTCGGCCGGGCGAGGCCGGCTCGCGCTGACGCCCTCGCGCAGCCGCCGCCTCGACTCCCGCAGCTCCTCCTGGAGCGCGCCGATCCGCTCCTCCAGCGCATCGACGTTCCTCGCGCCGGCGGCCTCGGCGGCACGCTCCAGGGCGTCGAACCGGGCGTCCATGAGCCGGTCGGCGCCCGCCCCGGTGACCGCCTCGATGCGCCGCGTTCCGGACCCGATGCTGCGCTCGCTGGTGATCACGAAGTTGCCGACCTGCCCGCTGGCCCGGCAGTGGGTGCCGCCACACAGCTCGTGGCTGAACCCCGCGACCCGGATCGTGCGCACCTGCTCGCCGTACTTCTCGTCGAAGAAGGCGTCGGCGCCGGCCGCCTGCGCCTCGGCCATCGTCATCCATTCGATCGTGACCGGGCGATCGTCGCGAACGATCGTCCGAACCTCGGACTCGATCGACCGCAGCTCGTCGTCGGTCAGGGCCCGGTCGAACGGGAAGTCGAAGCGCAGGTAGTCGGGATGGACGAGGGAACCGGCCTGCCGCGCGCGATCGCCGACGACGTTGCGCAGCGCCCGATGGAGAAGGTGCGTGCCGGTGTGGTTGCGCATGGTGTCCGCGCGCCGATCGGCGTCCACCTCCGCCCGCACGACGTCCCCCACCCGGAGCGCGCCGCGGAGCGTGCCGCGATGGACCGTGAGGCCGGCCGTCTGGGTGCCCGCCACGCGCTGCACGTCGTCGACCTCGAACACGACCTCGCCGTCCGTCGTGCGGAGCGAGCCCGTGTCGGCAACCTGGCCCCCGCTCTCGGCGTAGAACGGGGTACGGTCGAGCACGACCTCGGCGTGCGCCCCGGCCGCTGCCCGCAGCTCGATCTCGGGCACGGCCTCGAGCGACTCGAACTCCACGCCGTCGCGCAGGATCGCCACCACGCGGCCCTGGTCCGATGTCGTGTCGTAGCCGACGAACTCGGTTGCCCCGTGGCGAGTCAGCAGGCCGTTGTAGAGGGACGCCGCCTCGGCGGTGCGGGCCAGCTCGGCCTTCGTGCCGCTGCGGCTCCGCTCCCGCTGCTCGGCGAGGGCATCCTCGAAGCCCGCCAGGTCCGTTCGCACGCCGTACTCGGCCGCAAGCTCGACGGTGAGGTCGACCGGAAAGCCATACGTGTCGTGCAGCCTGAAGGCGGTCTCACCGGGGAGCACGGGGGCGTCCGGTGGCAGCGATTCCGCCTGCCGCCCGACCACCCGCTCCGACGATGTGAGCGGGATCAGCGCCTCCTCGAGGAGCGCGGTACCCGCCTCGAGCGTCCGATTGAACTGCCGCTCCTCGCGCTCGATCGCGCCCAGGATCTCCGTCCGCCGCTCCGCGAGGTGTGGGTACGCCTCGGACATGGTGTCGATCACGACCTTCGCGGTCTCGCCCAGGAACGGCTCGGTGCGGCCCAGCAGCCGCCCGTGGCGAACGGCGCGCCGGAGGATGCGGCGCAGGACATAGCCTCGACCCTCGTTCGCGGGCAGGACGCCGTCGGCGATCAGGAAGGTCACGGCACGCGAATGGTCGGCGATCACCTGGTAGCTGAATCGCTCCTGCTCGAACGACTCCGGATCATGACCGAGCAGCTCCCGCATCCGGGCGTGGATCGGAGCGAACACGTCGGTGTCGTAGTTGCTGGCCACACCCTGGACGACGGATGCGATCCGCTCCAGCCCCATCCCGGTGTCCACACCCGGCGCCGGCAGTGGCGTCAGGCTGCCATCGGGCTGCAGCTCGAACTCCATGAACACGAGGTTCCAGACCTCGAGCCAGCGCGGACAGTGCTCGCTGTGATCCGGCACGCACTCGGGGCCTTCCGAAAGGTGCGCCCCGCGGTCGTAGTGGATCTCCGAGCAGGGTCCGCAGGGACCGATGTCGGCCATCCGCCACCAGTTCTTCTCGTCGCCGGCCGGAAAGTCGCCCCAGCGAACGAGGCGCTCGGGCGGGAGCCCGATCTCGTCGCGCCAGACCGCGTGCGCCTCATCGTCGGTGGTGTAGGTGGTGGCCGCCAGCCGCTCGGCGGGGATCCGCAGATCGCGCGTCAGGAACTGCCACGCCCACAGGATCGCGTCGCGCTTGAAGTAGTCGCCGAAGCTCCAGTTGCCGAGCATCTCGAACAGCGTGTGGTGGCGCGGCGTGCGGCCGACCTCCTCGAAGTCGTTGTGCTTGCCCGCCACGCGCAGCACGCGCTGGTAGTCGACCGCCCGCACGTAGTCACGCTTCTCGACGCCGGTCAGCGCGTCCTTGAACTGGACCATCCCCGCATTGGTGAACAGCAGGGTCGGGTCGCCCGCGGGCACCAGGCTCGCGCTGGGCACGACCG
This sequence comes from uncultured Chloroflexia bacterium, assembly GCA_963806265.1. GTDB lineage: Bacteria > Chloroflexota > Limnocylindria > Limnocylindrales > CSP1-4 > CAIXZV01. The sequence continues at coordinate 116,377 of CAWDXT010000034.1, read as the reverse complement.
TGTGCCCCCGCTCGGCGAAGAACTCGATGAATCGGTGGCGGATCTCGGCTGCGGTCAGGTACGGGATGAGGGGATCATTGGTCGGGCTCGACATCGCTCGCAATGGTACCCAACGGCCATCCGCCGACAGCGCCATCCTCCGCGTCTCGGCGACCGCCTGCCGCCTCGCTCGGGGTCCGCGCCCATCGCCTGCCGCCTCGCTCGGGGTCCGCGCGCACCGCGCGGGCGCGGATCTACGCGGCGGGATCGTTCGCTGGCATCTCGCCCTGTCAGGTGCTCCTCGATGGCGGAGCCCGTCATCGGGCCACGCCGGCTCGCGCCCGTCGGAGGCGGTCGGCGGCGCTCAGCTCCCGGGCGGCGGCCGACGCTCGTGGCGGCGGAGCAGCGAGCTGCCGGCCAGGGCGGCGCCCACGAGCGCGCCGACGACCACGCCGCCCAGGAACCGCCGCGACCGGGCCGTGTTCCCGCCCAGCAGCTCGACGAGGTCCGACAGCGCGCCCAGCGGCCGCGAGCCGTCGCCGTCCGGGGGCCGGCGGTCGCTGCGACCGGATCCGGGCACGGTCAACGAGCCTTCGCCGACTGCGGTCCCAGCGTGGCGAGGACCGCCACGATCCCGATCCCGAGCCAGGCGAGGAGCGACGACGAGATGAGGCCGAAGTCTCCGATGTGCAGGACGTCGATGCCGAGGCGGTTGCCGATCGCAGCGCCTGCGAGGGCACCCAGCGCGGCCGCGATGTAGGTCAGCGGCAGGCGGCCGCCGGCGTTGCCTCGGATCAGGACGTAGATGGAGGTATGCACGAGGCCGACCAGCAGCGCCAGGGGGAGCGCAGGCCCGATCATCGTGTCCGGGCGACCATCTCGGCGGCCTCCGCCGCGACACCCGAGCCGGCATCGGTGGCAGCCGCGGTCGGTCGCGCGATCCGGCCACCCCCGAGGCAGGCGTCGTCGTCGTAGAGCACGCACGCCTGCCCGGGGGCGATGGCCCACACGGGACGCGCGGTCTCGATCGCCCAGCGGCCGCCCCTCGCCGGCTCCTCGTCGCCCACGGGACGCACGGTCGCATCGACCAGCGGTGCCCGATGGCGGATGCGTACCCGGGCATGGAACGGGCGCCACCGTCCGTGCTCGTCCCGGCCATCGGGCGGCTCACCTGCGACGAACGACCCGCCTTCGATCAGGATGTGGCGCGTCTCGAGGTCCTCGCGCCGGCCGAGCACGATCGCGTTGGTCTCCGGATCGATACGTGACACGAAGCGAGGCTCGCCGAGCGCCACGCCCAGCCCACGGCGCTGGCCGACGGTGAACGCGGGCGTTCCCCCGTGCTCCCCCACCCGGCTCCCGTCCGCGTCGAGAATGGGACCCGGCCTCGGCTGCCAGCCACCGCGCGCGCGCAGCTCCCGGCGGTAGTCGCCGCCGGGCACGAAGCAGATCTCCTGGCTCTCGGGCTTGTCGGCGGTGACCAGGCCGAGCCCGCGCGCGATATCCCGAACCTCGCCCTTGGTGAGGTCGCCCAACGGGAAGCGGCTGTGCCACAGCTGGTCCTGGCGCAGCCCGTACAGGAAGTAGGTCTGGTCCTTGTCCTGGTCCGCGGCCGGCGCCAGCCGCGCCCGCGGGCCGCCCGGCGTGTCGACCACCACGCGCCGGGCGTAGTGTCCGGTCGCAACCGCCTCGCACTGGTACAGCTGCCGCGCCCGACCCAGCAGCGCCCCGAACTTGACGTAGCTGTTGCAGTCCACGCACGGGCTCGGGGTCCCGCCGCCGAGGTACGCGGCGACGAACGGCTCGATCACGCCGGCCTCGAACTCTCGCTCGAGGTTCATGACGTAGAACGGGACCCCCAGCCTGGCCGCGACTCGCCGCGCGTCGTCGGCGGCATCCGCCGAGCAGCAGCTCTTCCGGAACTCGGAGTAGGTGTCGGCGACGTCGTGCAGGCGCATCCACACGCCGACGACCTCGTGCCCCTGCTGATGGAGGAGCGCCGCCGCAACGGAGCTGTCGACGCCACCCGACATGGCGACCAGGATCCGGCTCATGGGCGCGATTGTACGGTCCACGCCGCTTGCGACCCTCAGCGACGAGCAGCCGAGCAGGGCTCCCTACCAGATCTTCGCCCGCTCCTCCGGCGGCCGCGTCATCGGGGAGCCCTCGGGAATGTCGAACGCCTGGGCGAGCTCGGGGATGTTCGAGAGAGGCCCGTTGACGCGATACCGCGCCGGAGCGTGGGGATCGGTCTGGACCTGGAGCCGCGCGTACTCGGCGGTGTCGTTCGTGCGCCAGATCGCCGCGTAGGCGAGGAAGAACCGCTGCTCGGGCGTCAGCCCGTCGATCAGCGGACGGTCGTCTCCGATCGCATCGTGCAGCGCATCCAGCGCGATGGCGACCCCACCCAGGTCGGCGATGTTCTCGCCCAGGGTGAGCTGGCCGTTCACATGCAGGTCGCCATCGACCGTGTAGGCATTGAACTGCTCGACCACGACCTTCGCCCGACGCTCGAACTCGGCGCGATCCTCGTCGGTCCACCAGTTCCGGAAGTGCCCCTGGGCGTCGAACCTGCTGCCGCTGTCGTCGAACCCGTGCGTGACCTCATGTCCGATGACCGTGCCGATCCCACCGTAGTTCACCGCCTCGTCCGAATCGGGATAGAAGAACGGCGCCTGGAGGATGCCCGCCGGGAACACGATCTCGTTGCGCAGCGGGTGGTAGTAGGCGTTGACGAAATGGGCCGGCATCTCCCACTCGTCCCGGTCCACCGGCTGGTCAAGACGGCTCATCACTCGCCGATACTCGAACGCGGCGGCCGCGATCCGGTTGCCGACGAAGGAGGCACGGTCGATCTGCAGCCCGGAATAGTTGCGCCACTTGTCCGGGTAGCCGATCTTGCGGCCGAAGCCGGACAGCTTGGTGAGGGCTTCCTGGCGGGTCGGCTCCGTCATCCAGGAGGCGTTCTCGATCGCCCGGCCCATGGCCCCCCGGAGATGGTCGACGAGGTGCTCGCAACGCGCCTTCGCCTGGGGTGAGAACGCAGCGTCCGCGTACAGGCGCCCCACCAGCTCGCCGATGTCGGCCGTGGCGGCATCGAGGACCCGCCGCCAGCGCGGGTGCTGCTCCCGCCGACCGGACAGGATCCGGCCGTAGAAGCTGAACGCCTCCGTCTCGAACGCCTCGGGCAGCGAGGACGCCGCCTGCCGGATCAGGTGCCAGCGCAGATAGGCACGGACGGTCTCGATCGGGGTCGACGCAAGCGCCTCGTCGAGCGCCGAGAAGAAGCCCGGATTGTCGATGCACACCGATGGTGCATCGACCCCGGCCGCCCGGACGTGCCCGGCGAGCTCGAAGGCGGGCATCAGCGTGTCCAGGTCGGCAACCGCGAAGCGGTTGAGGGTGACGGTTGGGTCGCGCAGCTTCTCGGCCGGATAGGAGGCCTCCGCGAGGCGGTGCTCGAAGGCCATGATCGACGTCGCGGCGGTGCCCGCCTCGTCCTCGCCGGCCCCGAGGTTCACCATCTGCGCCGCGACGTGACGGACGATAGGCGTCGCGGAGCTCGACCGATCGCTCGTCGTCGCGCAGGTAGTAGTCGCGCTCCGGCAGCCCGAGCCCGCCCTGGCCCAGGTAGGCGAGGTACCGGTTGGAGTCGTCGAAGTCCGCCTCAGGCCCGAGCCCGAACAGGAAGTCGATGCCGTGCAGCCGGAGATCGAGCAGCAGGGTCCGTACCCCCGATCGGTCGGCCACGGCATCGATCCGGTCCAGGTAGGGTCGCAGCGGTGCCACGCCGGCCTCGGCGATCGCGGCCTCATCCATGCCTGCCGCGTAGTAGTCGCCCACCAGCCGGGTCGGGCTTCCGGGCGGCCCCGGCTCGGCGGCCGCCGCCTCGAGAAGCTGGTGCACCAGCTCGTGGTTGTGCTCGGTCAGCACACGGAAGGCGCTCCACGAGCCGTATGCGGCCGGCACCGGGTTTGCGTCGAGCCAGCCGCCGTTCACATGCCGGAAGAAGTCGTCCCCGGGCGCGACGTCGTGATCGATGAACGCCGTGTCGATGTAGCTGGTCCTGTCGGTCACCGATCCCCTCGCTGGTCGAACATGCGTCGAGCCGGGTGCCTCCCCGTTCCGGGGAGCGTACCGGACCCACGCGCCGTGTGGCCTGCACGCCGCACCGCCGGGGCACCCTCGGTGCAGACACGCCGCACCTCGGTGCGGACATGCCCCACCCTGCGGACGCGACCCGGGTGACGGTTCCGGATGCTAGGCTGCCTTGGTGGACAATTCCCTGCAGGTCAAGACGAACGGTCGTCGCCCAGGGGGTACGGTGGCCGCGCCGGCGGCAGGTCAAGACGGCGGCCGGGCCGATCGGACCCAGCGGATCCTGCTCGCAATGACCAGCATCGGGCGTGAGATCACCGAGGCGATCGCCGAGGAGCTCGGCGGTGACGATCTCGCCACCAACTCGCCCATCCTGGTGCTGACGGAGCTGTGGCGCAACGGGCCCCAGCGACCACGCCGACTCCAGGAGCTTGCACGGCTTACGAGCGGTGGGATGACCAAGCAGCTCGACCATCTCGAGCGGCTGGGCATGATCGAGCGATCCTTCGGCCGCGTCGCGCGCGACCGAAGAGCCATCGTGGTGTCCCTTACCCCGGCCGGACGCAGGACCGCCACGCAGATCGCGGACGCGCTCGAGGCCCACATGGACCAGCTGCGACGCTTCGTCCGGGAGCTGGACGGCCTGCTGGCCGGCTGATCTCATCCGGCTCGATCGGCCGGGCGGCGGCCTCAGCCGACGGGCACTGCACCGCTCGGCTGGTGCGCGCCGCGCCCGCTGCAGGCGCCGGATGACCTCGGGCACCGTGCTCATCGCGCGGTCGATCTCGGCATCCGTCGTCGTGCGGCCCAGGCTCAGGCGCAGGGAGCCCCGCGCCTCGTCCTCGGGATAGCCCATCGCCGACAGCACGTGGCTCACCTCGGTCGAGCCCGTGGTGCACGCCGAACCGGTCGATACCGCGATCCCCTCGAGATCCAGGGCCAGCGCGATCGCGGCGCCGTCGCTGCCCGGCACGATCACCGACGCGATGTGGGGCAGTCGCTCGACCGGGTGGCCCGTCGCCTCGACGCCATCCACCTCGGTCAACGCCGCCATGAGCCGGTCGCGACGCGAGCGAACGCGGGGTTCGACCTCGCCCAGCTCGGCCGCCCGAAGGCCGAACGCGACTGCCATGCCGGCCGCGCCGGCCAGGTTCTCCGTCCCGGCTCGCCGATGTCGCTCCTGCGAGCCACCGTGCTGCTGCGCGAGGATGTGGGTTCCCCGCTTGATCCACAGGGCCCCGACCCCCTTCGGGCCCTCTACCTTGTGCGCGGCCAGCGACACCAGGTCCGCGCCGAGCGCGGCCACGTCGAGCGCGAGCCATGGTGCTGCCTGGACGGCGTCGACATGAAACAGCAGTCCGCGCCGTGCGTGCACGACCTCCGCGATCTCGGTCACCGGCTCGACCGTGCCGACCTCGTTGTTGCCGAGCATGACCGAGACCAGCACCGTGCGATCGGTCAGCGCCTGGTCGATGTCGGCCGGGTCCACGCGCCCGTACCGATCAACGGGCACCTCGACGACCTCGAACCCGAACTTCTCGAGATGCGCCAGCGTGTGACCGACGGCATGATGCTCGACCGGCGTGGTGACGATCCGGTGTCCCCTGGCCCGCCCCGCCCACGCTGCTCCCTTGAGCGCGAGGTTGATCGCCTCGGTTCCGCCGCTCGTGAACACGATCTCGCGGGCTTCGCCGCCGATGGCCGCCGCGAGGCGCGCGTGCGCCTCGTCGAGGGCCTCGCGGGCCACGCGCCCGAAGGCATGCGCCGATGACGGGTTTCCGAACGTCGCGTCGAGGAACGGGAGCATCGCGTCCCGGACCTCGGTCCGCAGCGGCGTCGTTGCGGCGTGGTCGAGGTAGATCGGCATCGTTGGCCGATTGTAGACCTCCCTCCGGCTCGTTCTCCCGCTCGACCCCGGCGACCGTCAGCCCACGTATCCTGTGTGCGACGTCCCCCGTTCGACCCATCGATCCGGGTTGATCGCACAGTCACCACGTTTGGGAGACACGATCGATGCGCCAGGGTCCGACGATGCGCGAGGGGTTCCGGGGCCGGACGGGCATGGCCCTCCTGCTGTCGCTGCTCGTCGTGGGCAGCTGGCTGCTCGCCGTGGGACCCGTGGCGGCCACGCCGGCCGCCGTCACCGGCCAGCTTGCGCTGCGCGACAGGGTCGCGCTGTCGCCCGACGCGATCGCCGTCATCACGCTCGTCGACCAGGACGCCGGACCAGACGCCGGCGCGATCATCGGCGAGCAGCGCATCGACGGCGTATCGCTGCCGACCGAGTTCGCGGTGACCTACGACACCGATCAGATCGACCCTACGCACGCCTATGCCCTGTTCGCCTCGGTGATCGACGGGACGCGCACGTACGAGACGATGGAGCCGGTGCCCGTGATCACGGGCGGGCCGACCAGCGATGTCGTCCTGCTGCTTGCCGCGCAGCCGACCGGGTCCGCGAACGTGACGGGCACGATCGTGCGCTCCGACAAGCGCGCGCTGTCGGGAGAGGCGGTTGCGATTGCCGCCCTCATCAACGCCGACACCGGCACCCTCGTGGAGCGCCAGGTCATCCCGTCACCGACCGAGTCGCCGATCGCGTTCTCGATCCCGGTGCTGATGGACGTCATCGACCCCACCGCGACCTACGTCGTCAAGGCATCGATCGACGACGTTGACGCGCTGTGGCAGAGCCCGGACGGCGTCGACGCGATCATTGGCGGATCGGTGATCCCCAACATCGAGGTCCCGGTGGCGCTGGCCCCCAGCCCATCGCCCTCGTCGTCCCCGAGCGCCGTGCCGTCGGGATCGGTCGCGCCGTCCGAGTCTGCGTCGCCGTCGCCGTCCTCGACCCCGACCCCGACCGAGGCACCGACGCCGACGCCCGAGCCGACACCCAGCCCGAGCGCCTCGCCCGAACCCTCGGCGTCCGAGGGCGCCAGCCCGACCGCGGCGCCCACCAAGGGCATGATCGAGGGCACGCTCACCTACCGCGAGCCGCACCGGCTGAGCGCCACAGCGCAGGCGATCGTCGTCCTCGTTGATGCGTCCGCCGGCGCGGACCTCGGATCGGTCGTGGCATCGACGACGTTCACGCCCAGCGGCCCGCCGGCGCCGTTCAAGCTCACGTACGCGCTGAAGGACGTCAACGACAAGGACACCTACCGGCTGTTCGCCGGCATCGCCGACGGCGACCTGGCCTGGGTCACCCCGGTGGGCGTGACGGTGCAGGTGCCCCGGGCGTCGCTCACCGGCATAGAGCTGCCGCTCTCCTACCGGCCGGACCTGCTCAAGGGTGCCGTCACCGGCCTCATCACGGGCGACGGCCTCAACCCGCCGGCCGGCGCGGGCACGGTCGGCACCGTCTCCATCATCCGCGCCGACACCGGCGACACGGTCGGCTTCCAGTTCCTCACGGACTTCAGCGGCGTGCCCATCCCGTTCAGCGCTCCGTACGACCCACGCTCGCTGACCCCGGGCGCCGACTACGAGCTGTTTGCCTGGATCTACGACGGGACGAGCGAATGGGCGAACCAGGCGGGTGTCCCGGTCATCACCAACGCAAACCCGACCTCGAACGTCAACGTGCTGGTGACCCGGAAGACCACCCCTCCACCGTCGCCGACGCCCACGGCGTCGCCGACTGCTGCGCCCAGCCCGAGCGCCGAGCCGACGCCGGAGCCCGGTCGCGGCCTGCAGCCCGGCCTGATCCTGCTGGTGCTGCTGATGGTGGGCGGCGGGGTCGCGGTCGCGTTCGCGGTTGCCAGGAAGAGGCCCTGATCCGTACCGACGCCGCGGCGGCTCCCTAGCTGCGCTCGGCAGCCCGGGCGCGCTCGTACACCCGTCCCCGCTCTCGCTCGCGATCGTGCTCTGGCCAGCAGGCGCTTGCGGAGCCGGATCGCCGACGGCGTCACCTCGACCAGCTCGTCGGCGCCGATGAACTCGATCGCGCTCTCGAGGGTCAGCGGGCGGGGCGGCGTCAGCCGCAGCGCCTCGTCGTGCGCGTGCGTCCGGATGTTGGTGAGCTTCTTCTCCTTGGTCGGGTTGACGTCCATGTCGCCCGAGCGCGCGTTCTCGCCCACGATCATCCCCTCGTAGACGTCGACGCCCGCGCCGATGAACAGCTCCGACCGCTCCTGGAGGTTGAACAGCGCGTAGGCGTTTGACGTGCCCGCGCGGTCGCTCACCAGGACGCCGCTGGTCCGATGCGTCACCTCGCCCGCCCACGGCCCGTACCCCTCGCCGATCTGGTGCAGCAGCGCGGTGCCGCGCGTGTCGGTGAGCAGCTGCCCGCGGTATCCGATCAGGCCACGGACCGGGAGCACGAACTCCATCCGGACCCGGCCGTCGGCGTCGGTCGTCATCTGCTCGAGTCGGCCCTTGCGGCCGGCCATCGCCTGCTGCACCTCGCCGATGAACTCGGGCGGGATGTCGATCGTGATCCGCTCGTAGGGCTCCTGGACCTCGCCGCCGACCTCGTGCGAGGATGACCTCCGGCCGGCTGACCGTGAGCTCGTAGCCCTCGCGCCGCATCTGCTCGATCAGAACGGCCAGCTGCAGCTCGCCCCGGCCGCGAACCTCGAACGTGTCGCCCGACTCGGTCGGCGAGACCTCGATCGACACGTTGCCCAGCACCTCGCGATCGAGGCGGGCCAGGATCTGGCGCGAGGTGACGTACCTGCCGTCACGGCCGCCCAGGGGCGAGGTGTTCACGCCGAACGTCATGCGCAGCGTCGGCGCGTCCACGTCGAGCCGCGGCAGCGGACGCGGGTCGGACGGATCGGTGAGCGTGTCGCCGATCGTGACCTCGGGCAGGCCGGCCACGGACACGATCTCGCCCGGCCCCGCCTCGTCGATGTCCACCCGATCCATGCCGCGGGCGGTCTGAAGGCTGGTGACGCTGCCCGACAGGGTCACCGTCCGGCCGGGCTCCACGGCGCCCGTCGGATCATCCGCCTCCTCGCGAAGGACGGCGATCCGCTGGCCGACCCGGATCGTCCCGTTGCGGATGCGCCCGACGGCCATCCGCCCGACGTACTCGTTGGCCGACAGGTTGGTGACCAGCAGCTGGAGCGGATGGCCCGGCTCGTACACGGGCGGCGGGGTCACGCGGACGAGCAGCTCGAGCAGCGGTCGCAGGTCCGTGCCGGGCACGGCCGCGATCCAGGCGTCGCCGTCCCCGCCCTGGCGTTGGTGTACACGACCGGGAACTCGATCTGGTGCTCGTCGGCCCCGAGGTCGATGAACAGCTCGTAGATGTCGTCCAGGACCTCGGCCGGGCGGGCGTCGGAGCGGTCGATCTTGTTGATCGCGACCACGACCGGCAGCCGGCGCGCCATCGCCTTCTGGAGCACGTAGCGGGTCTGCGGCAGCGGCCCTTCGGCGGCGTCCACGAGCAGCAGCACGCTGTCGACCAGGAGCAGGCTGCGCTCCACCTCGCCCCCGAAGTCGGCGTGCCCGGGCGTGTCCACGATGTTGAGCCGGATGCCCTCGACCTCGACCATGGTCTGCTTGGCCAGGATCGTGATCCCCTTCTCGCGCTCCAGGTCCATCGAGTCCATCACCCGGTCGACGACCGCCTGGTTGGCGCGGAACACGCCGGTCTGGCGGAGCATCGCGTCGACCAGGGTGGTCTTGCCGTGGTCAACGTGCGCGACGATCGCGACGTTGCGCAGGTCGCTGCGGGTCGACGGCTCGCGCGGGAACGTGGGTCGTGGGCATGGCGGAGCCGGGTGTGTCGGTCATGGGCCGGCGCAGTGTCGCACATCGGCGCCGATCGGGCGAACGGCAGCGGAATGCCGGCGCGACGATCCTCGCGATGCACCTGCGGGATCGCCAGCCCGGCATCGCGGCCTGGTCCGCATGGTCGTCAACCGGGCATCGCCCCCAGCTGGCGCATCATGCCCAGCTGGTCGAACTGATGCCAGTGCTCGGCGATCCGGCCGTCGCGGAGCCGGAACACGTGGATCTCCTCGATCGAGTAGCGCCTGCCGCTGCCGGCCATGCCCATGAGCTCGCCAACCTGCCTCGCGCTCGCCGTCAGCCGCACCGCCACCCGGTCTCCCTCGCCGAACAGGTCGTCGATTGCGAACTCGGCGTCGGCAAGGCCCTGGGCCACGCGTCGCATCGCGACCTTCAACGGCTCGGGCCCCGGGCCGGTCAGGCGCCACGTATGCCCGACGAAGTCCGGCGTCACGAGGGCGTCCACCGCATCGAGGTCCCCCCGCTCGAACACCTCGCGGACGAACCGTTGGACGATCCGCTTGTTGTCGTCGATCGACACGTGCCACCTCCGTGCTGCGGGCCCTCGGTCAGGATCTCCCATCATCCGCGATCCCCGGGGTAGCCGCAGGCGACGCGATGCTGGCCACGCCGGGCCCGGGGCCCGTGGAGCGCTTACCGCGCGTCGGAAGCCGCGCCGGTCCCGGCCCCGGCCCGGCGCCATCGTCACCCGTACACTCGACATGCGCATCGACCAACCCCGCCCGTGCTCGAGGAACGTCATGACCGTCGCCGCCGTGATCCTTGCCGCGCGACCCGAGTCCGCGCTTGCCGACGCCGACGGCACGCCAGCCGTGCGGCGCCTGGCCGACGCTGCCTGGTCCGGCGGCGGGACGCCTGTCGTGGTCTGCTCGTTCGACCCCGATGGTGCGGTATCCCGGGCGCTGGCCAACGCGGAGGCGACGCTCACCGAGCCGGTGGCCGTGGAGCGTGGCCCGGTCGCGCAGATCGTGAACGGCATCGACGTGGCACGCGGGCTCATGACCGAGACGACCGCGGCCCTGATCTTCCCGGCGCGGCTCGCGTGGGTCGACGCGGAGACCGTGACGACGTTGATCGCCGCCCACGGCGCGGACCGCGACCTGGTCATCCGGCCCACCTGGCACGGTGAAGCCGGCTGGCCGGTGCTGGTTCCGGTCCGCCACGTGGACTCGCTGCGGCGGCTGGGAACCGATCGGATGCCGGACGAGCTGCTCGACGACCTCGAGGCGGCCGGCGTCCCGTCCCGACGCATCGAGACGGGCGACCCGGGCGTCACCCACGATCTCTCGACGCCACGCTCCGAGCTTCCGCCATACGACGGCCCGCCCGAGCCGGCCGACGCGCATGCGCACGAGTGGGGCGCGGCGGCTGCTGACGAGCCGGACGAGGCTCCTCCAGCCACACCGGTGCGTTGACGCGCCCATGGCACGCTCCCGGCGCCGCACGGTCGGCATCGCGCTTCTCGCCATCGCCGCCATCGCGATCATGCTCGGTGTCGCGGCGTTCGCGTGGTACGTGCAGCCCCAGCCGCTCCTGCCCGAGGCCACCGCATCGCTCGCTTCGACGTCCGAGGTCTCCTTCACGGATGCCGGCGACCGGCTGGAGTGGGCGCCCGCGAACGGCCGGTACGACACGGGTCTGGTGCTCTATCCCGGCGGCAAGGTGCCGGCGGCGGCGTACGGCCCGGCCGCGCAGGCGATCGCGGCCCAGGGCTACCTCGTGATCGTCCCGCAGATGCCGTTCAACCTCGCCGTGTTCAACATCGACGCCGCGTCCGGTGCGATCGCCGCCCACCCGGAGGTCGCCACCTGGGCTCTCGGCGGGCATTCGCTGGGCGGCGCGATGGCCGGCCAGTACGTCGCCAGCCATCCCGGCCAGGTCGACGGCCTCGCCCTTTGGGCGGCGTACCCGGCCACCGACCTCTCGTCTGCACCGCTGACGTCTATGACGATCTACGGGACCCTCGACGCCGGCGCCGACCGGATGGCGGGCCCTGAGGCGCGCGCCAACCTGCCGCCGGATGCCTCGTTCGTCGTCATCGAGGGCGGCAACCACGAGCAGATGGGCTGGTACACGGGGCAGCCCAACGACCCGCCCGCCACCATCGACCGCGCCGAGCAGCAGCGCCAGGTGGTGGAGGCCACGGTCGGGTTGCTGGCATCGCTCGCCACCTGACGCGGCGCCATTCGGCCTGAGCCTGAGCTCAGGCGAGCGCGAGCCGTCCGTGAGCCGACGGACGGGGCTGGTCGCCAGGCGTCGTCAGCCGGTCACGCGTAGAGGTCACCGTCCAGGTACTTCAGCCCGCTGTCGACGAGAACGGTCGCCACACGGTGTCCAGGTCCGAGGCGCCGTGCGACGGCGATCGCCGCCACGAGGTTGGCGCCCGTGGATGGCCCGGACCACAGCCCCTCATCGCGCGCTGCCAGGCGCGCCATCGCGGACGCCTGGGCGGTGGAGACGGCGATGACCTCGTCGAGATCGGTCGCCGGCTCGAGCAGCGGCGGGACGAACCCCACGCCACCGCCCTCGATCCGGTGTGTCCCGGCGGGACGACCGGAGAGGACCGCCGATTCCTCGGGCTCGACGGCGACCCGCAACAGGTCCGGGTACCGCTCCTGAAGGGCACGGGTGGCGCCCAGGAAGCACCCGGCCGTTCCGACGTACCCGACGTAGGCGTCGATGCGGCCCGGCACCTGGTCCGCGAGCTCACGACCTAGCTCCAGGTAGCCGGCGACCATGTCGGGGTTCCGGAACTGATCCGTCGGATAGGCGCCCGTCTCGGCCTCGATCTCCTGCGCGCGGGCCATCATCCTCGGGAGCGTCGTGGGCGTGACACCCTCGGGACTGTCGATCAGATCGACCTCGGCACCGAGCGCCCGCATCGTCCTGATCTTCTCCGGTGAGAAGCAGGTTGCGCTCACGATCCGCAGCGGATGGCCGAGCACCGAGCACACGAAGGCCAGCGAGCTGCCGGTCGAGCCACCCGTGTACTCGACGACCGTCGCACCCGGTTTCAGGGCGCCTCGCTCGCGTGCTGCCTCGATCATCGACAAGGCCATGCGGTCCTTGTAGGAACCGGTCGGGTTGGCGGATTCGATCTTGACCCAGACCTCCGCGGCGTCAGCCCCGACGAGCCGATCGAGACGAGCGACGGGCGTGCCACCGATCGCGGCCAGCGCCCCGGGACGCTCCGGCGTCATGACGTCCCGGTCGCTCGATCCGGCAGGCCCACGTAGCGCAGCCCCAGCTCCGCGTACTGCTCGTCATCCGGTGCCGACGGCGCCTCGAGCATCAGGTCCGAGCCGGACTGGGTCTTGGGGAATGCCATCACCTCGCGAATGTTGGTCTGGTAGGCGAACAACGCGGCCCAGCGATCGATCCCGAGCGCGATCCCGCCGTGCGGCGGCGCGCCGTACTCGAATGCTTCGAGCATGGCCCCGAAGCGCTCCTTCATCTGGTCCAGCGTGTAGCCCTGGAGGTTGAAGCTGCGCGCCAGCAGGTCGTGCTGCCAGATCCGGACGGATCCCCCGCCCAGCTCCCAGCCGTTGAGCGCGATGTCGTACTGCATCGCCCGGGCGCGGCCCGCCGGATCCTCCGGGGCCCGAACGTCGAGATCGCCCGAGACCGTCGTCAGCAGCGACTCGTCCTCGGGGACGACGCCGCTGAACGGGTTGTGGGTCGCATCCCAGCGACGGTGCTCCTCGTCCCACTGGTACATCGGGAACCGGTGAACCCAGCAGTACGCGAGCTCGTCGGGATCCGCAAGGCCAAGCCGGCTGCCGAGCTCCACTCGCAGCCGCCCGAGCGTGTCGTTCGCGACCTCGGACCGGTCGGCGACCAGCAGGATCAGGTCTCCCTCCGCGGCGTCCGCCAGCCCGCGCACGGCGTCGGCCGTCGCCGTGTCGAGGAACTTGGCGATGGGTCCGTGGAGCTCGCCGCCCGCCATCACGGACAGGTGGACGAGGCCCCGGGCTCCAAACCGCCTGGCAAGCTCGGTCAGGTCGTCGATCTCGCGCCGCGACGCCGATCCCTGCCCGGCGACGGTGATGCCCTTCACGCGACCGCCGGAGGCCAGGGTCTCGTCGAACACCCGGAACCCGGACCGAGGCTTCCCGTCGTCCCCGGTCAGCGCCGGTGCCGCGTCGAACAGCTCCATCGCAAACCGGAGGTCGGGCTTGTCCGACCCGAACCGCTCCATCGCCTCGTCGTAGGTGAACACGGGGAACGGGATCTCGCGAATGGGCCGATCGGGAACGGTCGCCCGGGACACGTCGATCGCCATCTGCTCGATGAACCCCATCACGCCCGCCTCGTCGACGAAGCTCATCTCGACGTCCAGCTGCGTGAACTCCGGCTGCCGGTCGCCACGCAGGTCCTCGTCGCGGAAGCAGCGCGCGATCTGGAAGTAGCGGTCGATGCCGGCGACCATCAGCAGCTGCTTCAGCTGCTGCGGGCTCTGGGGCAGCGCGTACACCGACCCTGGCTGCAGGCGCGAGGGCACGATGAAGTCGCGCGCCCCTTCGGGCGTGCTCTTGATGAGGTTGGGCGTCTCGACCTCGACAAAGCCGCTCGCCACATGGGCCTCGCGGATCGCCTGGACCATCCGGCTTCGCAGCAGCAGCCGCTGCGCCATCGCGTCGCGCCGGATGTCGAGGTAGCGATACTTGAGCCGCAGCGTCTCGTCGATCGGTGCGTCGGGATCGTTGATATAGAACGGCGGCGTCCTGGCCTCGTTCAGGATCCGCACGCTGCGCGCCTGGAGCTCGACCTCGCCGGTGGCCAGCCTGGCGTTCTCGGTGCCCGGCTGCCGGCGCGCCACCTCGCCTTCGACGGCGATCACGAACTCCGACCGAACGCGGTTGGCGATCTCGTGTGCCTCGGGCGCATCCGCGGCGTCGACGACGACCTGGGTGATGCCGTGGCGATCCCGAAGGTCGATGAACAGCAGCTTCCCGTAGTCGCGCCGGCGGTGGACCCAGCCCGCCAGCCTCGCGTCCGAGCCGGCGTCGTCGGCGCGCAGCGCTCCGCAGGTGTGGGTGCGATACGCCGTGGCAAGGCTCAGGGGTTGGGCGGGCACGGAAACGACTCCTGCGGCAGATGACGGGACCTCATCGTACGTCACTTCGGGGCCCGGTCAGGTGCCCGGGCCGATGATGTCGAGTGGTCGTGGCTCACTCGGCGTCGATGGCCACGAGGCGCATCGCCGTCGGGTCGGGCGCCACTTCGATCAGCAGCGTCGTCCCATCCGCCGCCGTCCCACGCGACTGCTCCCGGGACCAAACGCCGCAGGGCGCCTCGGACACGCCACGGGCGTCGCCCAGCTCAAGCGGCCGGCTCGCCCTCAGCCGTGGTGGTGGCTGGCGTCGGCCCGGCCGAGCTCGCGGGCGAGGTCGTCGATGGCAACCACGCGCTGCGTTCCGGCCAGCAGGTCGCGCACCTGGACCTGCCCGTCGTCGAGCTCGTCGCCCAGGATCACCGCGAAGTGCGCGCCGTCCTTGCCCGCGGCCTCCAGCTGCGCGCCCCAGCCTGCGACGCCCGAGGTCGGCCCGGCATCGGATCCCGGCAGCGCGCAGCCTGGTCGCGACCTGGAGCCGGGTGATCGTATCGTCCGGATTGGCGCCGGTGACGACCGCGACCGGTCCCTCGGCCGTGGCCGGGGCGGCACCCTGCTCGGCCAGCACAAGCGCGACCCGGTCGAGGCCCAGACCGAACCCGATCCCCGGTGTCGGCCGGCCGCCGAGGAGCTCGATCAGGCCGTCGTAGCGGCCGCCGCCGCCCAGCGCCTGCTGCTGCCCCTCGCGACCCGTGACGTAGAACTCGAACGCCGTCCGCGTGTAGTAGTCGAGCCCCCGGACGAGGCCGCTCTCGACCCGATACGGGACATCGAGCGCCTCCAGGTGCGAGCGCACCGTCGGCGAGATGCGAGGCGCACGGCTCGCACAGGTGGTCCGTGATGCGCGGCGCCGCCTCGTTGAGCTCGGCCATCGCGGGATCCTTGGAGTCGAGCAGCCGGAGGACGTTGCGCTCGAGGCGGTCGCGCTCGGTGGGCGGCAGCGCCGCGGCGTGCCGGCGGTAGTACGCCGTCAGCGCCTCGATGTAGGCGGGCCGGCACGCCGGGTCGCCGATCGAGTTGACGCAGCACCTCGACCCCCGTCGACGCCCGCCTCCGCGATAGAAGCGCATGCCCAGCTCGATGATCTCGGCGTCGATCGCCGGGCCCGGGATCGCCGATGGCCTCGACGTCGAACTGCCAGAACTGCCGGTACCGGCCGGCCTGTGGGCGGTCGTAGCGGAACATCGGCCCGATGATGGTCAGCCTGACCGGCTGCGGCCAGGTCTGCATCCCGTGCTGGACGTAGGCGCGGACGATGCCGGCCGTGGGCTCGGGACGCAGCGCCCACGACTCGGACTCCTCGGTCCGCGGCGCGAGCCGGAACAGCTCCTTCTCGACGACGTCGGTCACCTCGCCGATCCCCCGCTCGAACACCGCCGCCTGCTCGAACATCGGCGTCTCGATCGCCCGGTAGCCGTAGCGCGCCGCGAGGTCGGCGGCCACGCCGCATCAGGCGCTCGAACACCGCGCGCTCGTCGGGCAGCAGGTCCCGCGTGCCGCGCGGGGCTCGGAAGGTCGCCATGGTCCCGAAGTCTATCCGTCCTCGGGGTCGCCGCGGGCCGATCCTAACGTTTACGCAAACGGCAATGTTTGCTACGATCCGAGCGTGACGCCGCGCACCTCATCGACCCCGCCCGAAACCGCGCCCGACCACCTGCTCAAGATCCACGAGGTGGCGGCTGAGACCGGGCTCACGCCCCGGACCATCCGCTACTACGAGGAGCTGGGCCTGCTCGAGCCGGCCGCGCGGTCGGAGGGTGCCTATCGCCTCTATGACGTCGAGGACCTGGAGCGGCTGCGCTTCATCCGCGGCCTGCGCGACGATGCCGGCTTCTCGCTGGCCGAGATCGGGCAGCTGCTCGAGGACGAGGCGGTCCGGGCCCGAAACCGGGTCCAGTTTCGCGCCACCACGGACGCGGTCGAGCGGCAGGCGATCCTCGCCGACGCGATCGAGCGCGTCGACCGCCAGATCGCGACGCTGCGGCACAAGGTGGATCGGCTGGGCGGGATGATCGCGGCGGCCGAGGAGCGCCGCGGCCACCTGGTCGACCACCTCGCGGACATCCAGGAGGGTCGCGAGCCCCGCCATCGAGGCAGAGCGGGCGACCGGAGCCCGCGACGATGACCATCGGTCGCCCGCGGCGCCCACCGGTCCCGGCCATGCGTCTCGTGCTGGCCAATGGCGGTCGTGCCTTCGTCCACCGCAACTACCGGCTGTTCTTCGGCGGTCAGCTTGTCTCGCTGATCGGCACCTGGATGCAGACCGTTGCCCAGAGCTGGCTGGTGCTCCAGCTGACCGGCGATCCGCTCATCCTGGGCATCGTCTCGGCGGCCCAGTTCCTGCCGGTGATGCTGCTCGGGCTGTTCGGTGGCCTGATCGCCGATGCCCTGCCCAAGCGACGGACGCTGGTGGCGACCCAGACCGCCAAGATGGCGATCTCGTTCACCATGTTCGCGCTCGTGGCCAGCGGGCTGGTCGAGGTGTGGCAGGTCATCCTGCTCGCCCTCCTTGCCGGGTTCACGAACGTGTTCGACATGCCGACCCGGCAGGCGTTCTCGGTCGAGATGGTCGGACGCGAGGACGTGGC
This sequence comes from uncultured Chloroflexia bacterium, assembly GCA_963806265.1. GTDB lineage: Bacteria > Chloroflexota > Limnocylindria > Limnocylindrales > CSP1-4 > CAIXZV01. The sequence continues at coordinate 98,836 of CAWDXT010000034.1, read as the reverse complement.
CAACGCAGTCGCGCTCAACTCCGCCATGTTCAATGGGGCCCGGATCGTCGGACCCGCGGTGGCCGGTCTGGTGATCGGCGCCTTCGGGCTGCCGATCGCCTTCCTGGTCGATGCGCTGAGCTTCGTCGCCGTGATCGCAGCCCTGCTCGCGATGCGCGAGTCCGAGCTTCGGGTGCCGCCGACGATGTCGCGGCCCACGACGCCGGGCGAGGTTGTCGCCGGGGTTCGCGAGGGCCTGCGCTACGTCCGCGTGACGCCGCTGGTGCTGCTCGCGGTGGCGGGCGTGGGCCTCGTCGCAACGTTCGGCATGAACTTCCCGGTGATCATCCCGGTGCTCGCGCAGGACATCCTGCACTCCGATGCCAGCGGCTACGGGTTCCTGATGGCCGCGTCGGGGATCGGCTCGCTGACGGCCGCGCTCGGGATTGCCTTCTCGGGGCGCGTGCGGCCGGAGCTGATCGTGCTCGGGGGCATCGTCGTCGGTGCGGGCGAGATCGTCCTCGCGCTGTCGGGCACCTTCGCGCTGAGCATGGCCCTGATGTTCCTGATCGGGTTCGGCGCGATCTCGATGGCCGCCACCGCCAACACCACCATCCAGCTCGCGGTGCCGGACCTGCTGCGCGGCCGCGTCATGAGCGTCTACGTGACCGTGTTCGCCGGCTCGACCCCGGTGGGCGGCCTGCTGATGGGCTGGATCGCGTCCCAGTTCGGCGTGGCGATCTCGCTGGCGGCGGGCGGGATCGCGTGCCTCGCGATCGGCGCCGTCGGTCTCGCCTGGCTGCGCAGCAGCGGGGGGCGCGCCGCGCTCGCTGCCGAGCTCGGCATGAGCGAGCCGGTGACCAACGCGGCGGCCAACGCAGCCCGTCCCGTCGCGCCGGGCGCGGCCGACGCCCAGCCGCGGCTCCCTGGCGAGTCCGATCGCGCCGTGATCCCGGGTGCGGCCGGCTCTAGCTCAGGTCGCGCTGGACGCTGAGCACGTCCTTGAGCTGCTCGATGCGGCTCATCACCTTCGCCAGCTGAGCAACCGACGCGACCTGGATCGTCATCGACACCACGGCGGTATGGTCGGGGCCGACGCCCACGTTGGCGGCCAGGATGTTGACCTTGTTCTCGGCCATGACCTGGGTGATGTCGGACAGCAGCCCGGTCCGGTCATAGGCCTCCACGCTGATCGCGATCGGATAGGTCTGGGTGGCAGCGGACTCCCACTCGACGTCGATCAGCCGGCTCACCTCGCGCTCGTTGAGCACGGTGGGGCACGATCGCAGGTGCACCGTGATCCCCTTGCCACGGGTGATGAAGCCCTGGATCGGGTCGCCCGGGATCGGGTGGCAGCACTTGCCGAACCGGACCAGGAGGTCCCCCACCCCCTTGACGCGGACCCCGCCCACGCGCGCGGGCTGCGGCGGCGCGACCGTGGGCAGCGTGATCTCGCCGTCGTCGACCACGCCCGAGGCGCATGACCACCTGCTGGGCGGAGATGGCGCCGTAGCCGATGGCGGCCAGGAAGTCGTCAACCGTGTCGTGGTTGTAGGTCTTCGCAACCTCGGCGATCCGGTCGAGGCCGACCGTCTGGATGTTGGTCCGGGCCAGCCGCCGCAGCTCACGCTCGAGCGACTCGCGTCCATGGACGATGTTCTCGGCGCGGTCCTTCTTCTTGAACCACTGCCGGATCTTCTCCCGCGCATGGCTGGTGCGAACGATGTTGAGCCAGTCGCGCGACGGGCCGTGCTCGCCCTTGGTGGTCACGATCTCGACGATGTCGCCGTTCTTGAGCCGGTAGTCGAGCGGCACCAGGCGGTTGTTGACCTTGGCGCCGATCGTGCGGTGGCCGACGTCGGTGTGGATCCGGTACGCGAAGTCGAGCGGCGTCGCGCCGGCCGGCAGGTCCTTGATGTCGCCGCGCGGCGTGAACACGAACACCTGGTCCTGGAAGATGTCGAGCTTGATGCCCTCGACGAACTCGGTGGCGTCGCTGACGTCGCGCTGCCAGTCCATCAGCTGGCGCAGCCAGGCCAGCTTCGCGTCGTAGTCGCGCTCGGCCTTCGAGCCCTCCTTGTAGCGCCAGTGCGCCGCGATCCCGACCTCGGACACCTGGTGCATCGCATGGGTCCGGATCTGGATCTCGAGCGGCTTGCCGTCGAGCGCGATCACCGCCGTGTGGAGCGACTGGTACAGGTTGTTCTTGGGGACGGCGATGTAGTCGTCGAACTGGCCCGGGATGGGGCGCCACAGCGCGTGCACGATGCCCAGCGCCGCGTAGCAGTCGCGGACGTCGTCCACGAGCAGCCGGATCGCGTACACGTCGTAGATCTCGCCGAAGCCGGCGCCCTTGCGCTGCATCTTCTTCCAGATGCTGTAGATGTGCTTCGGCCGACCCTGCAGCTCCGCCTCGATGCCGGCCGCCTCGAGCCGTGGCCGCAGCTCGTCGATCGCCCGCTCGATGTACCGCTCGCGACCCCGCCGCCGCGTGTCGAGCTGGCGGGCGAGCTGGCGGTACTCGTCGGGCTCCAGCGTCTTGAACGCCAGGTCCTCGAGCTCCCACTTGATCTGCCAGATCCCGAGGCGCTCGGCAAGCGGAGCGTAGATCTCCATCGTCTGGCGCGCGATGCGGGTCTGCTTGTCGGCGGGCAGCGCAGCCAGCGTCCGCATGTTGTGGAGGCGATCCGCGAGCTTGATCAGGACGACTCGAATGTCGTCTGCCATCGCCAGGAACATCTTCCGGATGTTCTCGGCCTGCTGCTCCTCGTGGGTATGGGTGCTGAACTTGGACAGCTTGGTCACGCCGTCGACGAGATGCGCGATCTCGGGCCCAAACCCCTCCTCGACGTCGGCCAGGCTGTACTCGGTGTCCTCGGGCACGTCATGGAGCAGCGCGGCCGCCGCCGCGACCGGGTCGCTGAGCAGCTCGGACAGGATCTGGGCCGAGGCGATCGGGTGGGTCACGTACGGCTCACCCGACGCGCGCACCTGGTTGGCATGTGCCGTCACCGCGAGCTCGAAGGCCCGCTCGACGACGCTGAGATCGGCCTGTGGGTGCTGCTCCCGGAGGGTGTCCAGCAGCCGCGAGCGCATGCCCTCGATGTCCCACAGCGAACGATCGACCGCGCGGCGCGTCGTGCGCCGGGGCGCGGCGCTCGTGCTCGTACGCCGCGGACCGCGACGCTGGCGGGGCGCGGTCTCCGCGGCCGTGGCGAGCGGGATCTCCGGATCGCGGACGACGGGTTCGGCCATGCTCCGGAGTCTACCGCGTCGTCGTCGATCCCCCGCTCAGCCCAGCAGGCCGACCTCGAGCGTGCCGGTCAGCCGCAGCGCGCCCGATCCGGTCACGGTGACGCCGGTGAGGTGGATGAGCTGCTGGCTGTCCGCGCCCAGCACCGTCAGGCGGTCGCCCGCCGACGGCCCATCCTCGATGTCGACCACGAGGTCGCCGGACCGCGTGACCGACAGCCGCCCATGGACGGTCAGGCCGCCGAGTCGAACCCGGACCTGGTCGGGCGCGGTGAGGGTGACCGAGGACGGCCGGCTGCCGGTCGCCGTCTCGACGGCGTCGGCCACCAGCGTCCTTGCGTCAGCGGCCGGAACGGAGCTCGAGGCCGTGATGGCCTCGCCGCCGCCTGACAGCCGCACCCTCGACAGGCCGATTGCGCCCGTGGTGCCGTTGTCCAGCGACACGTCGGAAAGCCGGCCATCCACCTCGTCGGCGGTGCGCCCCGGCAGGTCGACGCCGTGGAGGGTGATGTCGAGCGAGCCGATCCGAACGCCCCGGAAGGTCGCGTCGCTGGCCGTGATCTCCACCACGTCCGCGTGCAGCGTCAGCAGGTCCGTGGGCGGGTTGCTGGCCACGGTAACGGTCGTGTCGTCGGCCTGGAGGCCTGCCGCCGTCACCGCGCCGGTCAGCACTCCGGCCGCGATCGGTGGCAGTCCGACCGTGACCAGCAGTGCCAGGGCGACGAGCCCAGCAGCAGCGTGAACAGGCAGCCGCGCATCGCTCAGCCGGCGTCCGCGCCGTAGCCGAGCTCGACCAGCGAGCTCTCGCGCGACGCGCGCCTCGTCCCACGGGATGGGGCCGCTCGCGTACAGGATCGTCTGCTCGTGGCCCTTGCCGGCCAGCAGCACCACGTCGCCGGGTGCGGCCAGCCGGAAGGCGGTCGCGACCGCCATCGCGCCGATTCGCGATCGCGAGCACGGACCGGCCACCGACGCGCGCCTCCCGACTCCGCGCCGTGCACGATCTCGTCGATGATCGCCATCGCGGTCCTCGCCACGCGGATCCTCGTCGGTCGCGACGACCAGCCGGCAGCGCTCGGCCGCGATGCGGCCCATCACCGCCCGCTTGGCCGTGTCGCGCTCGCCCCGCCGACCCGAACACGGCGATCAGCCCGCCGCCGGCGCGTCGCGCCACGGGCGCGAGCAGGTCGAGCACGTGCTCGAGCGATGCCGGGGAGTGCGCGTAGTCGACGATCACCGTGAACGGCTGACCGGCCTCGATCCGCTCCATCCGGCCCGGCACCGCCGCGACCGCCTCCAGACCCGCACGGACCGCGACCGGGTCGAGCCCGAGCCCCTCGCCGAGGGCGATGACCGCCAGCGCGTTGTGGACGTTGAACCGGCCGGCCAGCCGAAGGTCCACGGCCGCGGCGCCCGACGGCGCGACGTACTCGATCCGCAGCCGTCGCGAGTCCTCGTCGACGCCGGTCGCGCGCACGTCGGCGGTCCCGGTCATGCCGTAGCCGACGACCGCCGCGCCGGCTTCGAGCGCGGCGCGTTCGAACCAGGGCGCCGATCGGTCATCACGGTTGACGATGCCGACCCTGGGCCACGGCCGCCCGGCGACGATCTTGGCCGGATCAGCTTCCGGCGCCCCGCCGCGTGCGAGACCTTCGAACAGGCGCACCTTCGCCGCACGATAGGCCTCGAACGTCCCGTGCAGCTCGAGATGCTCGTGCGTCAGGTTGGTGAACACGGCCGCATCCCAGGCCACGCCCCGCACCCGATCGAGCGCGAGCGCATGCGACGTGACCTCGACCACCGCGGCCGAGTCGCCCGCGGCCGCCATCGTCGCCAGCAGCGCCTGGAGCTCCGGCGCGGACGGCGTCGTGACGTGCGCCTCGTGGCGATCCACGGCGGACCCGACGCGCGTCTCGATCGTGCCGACCAGGCCCGCACGCAGCCCCGCCGCCTGGAGCGCCGCGGCGGCGAGGAAGGAGGTCGTCGTCTTGCCGTCGGTGCCGGTGATCCCCACCATGCCGAGGCGCAGCGACGGGTCGTCGTACCACCAGCAGGCGGCCTCGGCGAGCGCCGGCCGCGAGCCGGGCACGACGAGCTGGGGCATGCTCACGCCGCTCACCGGCTGCTCGACCAGCGCCACGGCGGCGCCGGCGGCCGCGCGCGGGCCAGGAACGCGTGGCCGTCCGCGTGGAACCCGGGCACCGCCACGAACAGCGAGCCCGGACGCACGGTCCGCGAGTCCTCCGTCACGCCGCGGACCTCGACGCCGCCGATCGCTGCGGGGTCCACGACCTGATCGCCGACGATGGCGGCCCGGATGGTGTCGGCGGCTGCGAGCCGCGCCACCAGGCCGGCCAGCGGCCTGGGGTCCCTCCGGTCCGCCGCGGCGACCAGGGCCTCGACGCTCGCGTGCGAGTCGCTCATCTCAGCCACCGCTCGCACCCCGGTGCATCCCGCCGCCGGGGCCCAGTCCCACGACCCGCCCGGCCCGGGCCACGGCCCGTCCCGTCGCGTAACGCCACGGCCTGGCAACGCGCTCATGGGCCCCGCCAGCCCCATCCAGCGCGCCCCGAACGAGCGCTTGTGCTCGTACAGGCCGTAGGTGGGCTCACCGGGTTCCGGTGGGCGGCGGGCACCCGCGACATCGACGCCGCCCAGGTCCATCTCGTCGCGCGCCTCGGCGAGCGCGAGCTCGATCGCACGCCAGCGCAGCAGGTGCATCGCGCCCGGATGATCGCGACGTCGCTCCACGCGGTCTCCCGAGTGCGCCGTCGAGAGCCGGCGCCCGTGACGGTAGACGATCAGCCCGCCCAGCAGATCACCGTCGGGCGAGCCCTCGTGCGCCTCGAGGTAGACGAGGTGGCCCGCAGCCAGGGCACGAACCCACCAGGCCACGAACTCGCCGGGACCGGCAAACCCGAAGCCCAGGCGCTCACCGGTGGCCTGGAGGAGATCGTAGAAGCGGCGCAGGGCGACCTCGCCGGGCTCGTCCGTCCGGTGGCAGCCATCGAGCTCGGTCGCGGCGGCATCCCAGCGCACCACGGACACGCCGTCCCGCTCGGCGCGGCGGATGCGCTGGCGGGTTGGTTTCGCGATGCCCGCCAGCACCGCGTCGCGGTCGCCATCGCCGGGCAGCTCGATCGCCATCCGGTGGCGGGATGGCTGGATGTCGGCGATCGGCCGGAAGCCGGCGCCGGCCAGCGCGCTCGCATACCCCCGATCGGCCTCGGCCACCTCCGGATCGGCGGCCAGGACGTCGACGCCGTCCGCCGCGAGGTGACGCGCGATCGCCGCCAGGGCCTCGCCGATCCCGGCGCCTCCCCCGCCCTCGAGCCACGGATGCCCGGCAGCCACCGGACCGCGCGGGACATAGCCCGAGCCACCGCCCAGCAGCGGCCACGGTCGCACGAGGGCCAGCGCCCGGACGTCGCCCGCGGCGAGGAACCTCGGCCGCCAGCCGCGCTCGGCCCGGTGCGCAGCCCAGGCACGGGACTGCAGGACGTGGCCACCCGGTCGCGTCGACGGCATCGCGATCCCAGCGGTCGAGATCCGCGTCCGGGAGCTCGCGAACCTCCTCGCTCACCGCTCCCCCGTCCCCTCGCCGTCGGCCTCGCTCGTCCCCGGCGCGCCGGCATAGCCCGATGCGCTGTCGGTGCCTGCCCGGCCGAGCCCGTGCCGCAGGCGCTCCACGCGCACGCGCGTCTGCACGGCGAGCGCATAGGTACGCCGCCCGAGCGCATCGAGCACCAGGTCCCACGACCCGATGTACGTGATCTCGCGCCCCCCGAACCCGGTCTTGAAGTGCGCGATCCCGGCGTGCGCGAGGCCCCACAGGTCGTAGGCCGTGGCCCCCGCCTCGCGCGAGCTGCGGATCGCCTCCCACTTGAGCAGGTAGTTCGCCCGGCTGTCGGCACCGGCGGCCGTCATGCCGCCGTAGGGCTCGACCACACGCGATCCGGAGCGCACGAGGAACAAGGTGGCGACGGGCGAGCCGTCTGGCGAGCTCGGCAAACAGCAGCCGGGCCCTGCCCGACGGGCCGAACGCGTCCCACACATCCTGGTAGGCGGACCGGGCGCGGATCAGGAACCCGGCCCGATCCGCGGTCTCGCGGTAGATCCGGTAGAAGTCGTCGAGCCGCGTGGCATCAGCGTCAACGATCCGCACACCGCCGGAGCGCGCCTTGTTGACGTACTGGCGCCACTTCTTGCGCAGCTCTCCCCACAGTGCGTCCTCGTCCGCGGTGAGGTCGATCACGCGGGTGGCGACGGGCTGGACCGCCGGTGCGGGCTGCCAGCCGGCGCCACGAAGGGCTGCCCCCACCGCGCCACCGGCATCGGGGCCGGCGTCGCGCTCGACCTCGGGGTCGATCCGCAGGTGGCTGGCGCGAGCCGCCCGAAGCTCCGCTCGCGCGAGCTCCGTGAACCGCCCGACCGCCTCGCCGCTCCAGTCGCCCAGCACGGGTCCGCGGGGTGCGTACGCGAACGCCCACGGCAGCAGGCCGGGACGCCGCGTGAGCACCTGGGCCCCGATCGGCGATGCTGCCCGCATGCCACGGCCGGTGCCGGCCGGCGCGGCCCCCCCGGCCTCGTACAGCCGGTGCGCGGCCCAGCCGTTGACGGCCTTGACCCGTGCCCAGCCGCCGAGCTGGAGGTACGAGCCACGGGGATCGCCCTCGACGAACGCGTCCCAGGCGGCGGCATCGGCCGTGACGGTGGGGACGGAGCCGGTGGCCTCGAGGTCGCGCGCGGTCACGCCGCGGCACGCCGTTGGATGAGATCGACCACGACCCGGACGATACGGCGAGGCTCCTCGATCCGCAACGCGATCGAGCCGGCGATGACCACCAGCCCACCGGCGGCCACGGCGACGGCGACCCGGACCAGCAGCGGCACGAACCCCGGGTCCTGGCCCCAGGCACTCGTCAGCAGCTGCTCGACGCCGTACGTCACGGCCGCTCCGGCCAGGACCGCGATCAAGGTTCGACCCAGCACCGTCCACACGGCCAGCAGATCGAGCTCCGGCATCCGGCGTTGCAGGAGCAGGAACAGCACCAGGGTCTCGATCCAGGCTGAGATCGCGATCGCGGCGGCGAGCCCATCGAGCCCCATCGGACCCACCAGGATGTTGGCGGCGACGATGTTGACCACGACCGCGAGCAGCGCCGCGGCGACGGGCGTGCGGGTGTCCTGGAGCGCATAGAAGGCCCGCGCGAGGACCGCGATCAGCGAGTGCGCCGTCAGCCCCACCAGGAACACGGCCAGCGCGGACGCCGTGGCAGCGATCGCCGCCTCGCCGATGTCGGCGACGCCGAACAGCAGCTGAACGACGTCGGGCGACACCACGATCCCGAGGCCCGCGATGGCGAGCATCACCGCAGCCGAGCATCGACAGGCCCCGCACGAGCAGGCGCCGGAACTCGGCCTTGCCGCCCGTTGCCGCCTCGCGTGCCAGCGAGGGCAGGAGCACGACGCCCAGCGGCACGCCGATGACGCCGATCGGGATCTGGAGCAGCGTGAACGCGAAGTTGAAGATCGTGACCGCGTCGGCGCCCAGCTCCGATGCCAGGCTGGTCATCACCAGGAACACCACCTGCGTCGCCCCGAGCCCGATCGCGCGCGGTGCCATCAGCGCCAGCGCGAGTCGTGCCTGCTCGTCGCGCACGTCGATCCGCGGCCGGACGCGGGCCCCAAGCCGGGCCAGCGACGGGATCTGGACCAGGAGGTGGCCCGCCGCGCCGAGCACCACGCCATAGGCGAGTCCCGGGATGCCGAACATGGGCACGAGAGCGATCGCGCCCACGATGATCGCCCCGTTGTAGACGAGTGGCGCGAGCCCCGCCGCCGCGAACCGGCCGCGCGCGTTGAGCACGCTCGTGGCCACCGCCCCGCCGGCGAGGAACAGCGGCGACAGGACCATGATCCGGGTCAGCTCGGTCGTCTCGGCCAGCTGCGCCTCGTCGAAGCCCGGTGTGATGATGGCGACCAGCTGCGGCGCGAACAGCAGGACGACCCCCGCCAGGATGACCAGCGCCGAGATCATGAGCGTCGTGACCGTGGACACGACGCGCCACGCCCGCGCTTCCTCGTCGGTCGCGAACAGCGCTGCGACGACCGGTATCAGGGCCGACGACAGGGCGCCGGCAGCCACCAGCTGGAACAGGAAGTCGGGGATGCGAAAGGCCGCGTAGAACGGACCGAGCTGGGCGACGTCGGGTACCGAGGCGGCGATCGCCAGGGTGCGGACGTAGCCCAGCACGCGCGAGACGAGGAACAGCGCAGTGACGATCAGCCCGGCCTGGGCGAGCGCTCGCGTCGAGGCCGAGCCTGCCCGCGCTGCCGGGCCGGACCCGGCCACCGGCTCAGGGCGCTCATCCGCCAGGCCCGTCAGGTCGTCGGTCTCGTCCATCAGCTGGTCCGTGCGCGGGGGTGCGCAGCACGGTAGCTCTCGCGCAGCCTCGCCGGCGACACGTGCGTGTAGATCTGGGTCGTCGCGAGGTTCTCGTGGCCCAGGAGCTCCTGCACGACGCGAAGGTCCGCGCCGCCCTCGAGCAGGTGCGTGGCGAAGCTGTGGCGCAGCGTGTGCGGACTGACGCCCTCCGGCAGGTCCGCCAGCCGCCGGAGCCGATCCAGCCGGCCGCGCAGGCCGCGAACACCGAGCGGCCCGCCACGATGGTTGAGGAACAGCGCCGTCGGCGGCTCGGTGAGCGCGGGGCGGCGCTCGATCAGCACCGGTCGCGCCTCGTCCAGGTAGGCGCCGAGCGCGTCGCGGGCCGGCCGGCCCAGCAGCCCGATGCGCTCCTTGCGCCCCTTGCCCAGGACGCGGATCTCACCGCGTCCGAGGTCGAGGCTGCCGAGATCGGCCGCGGCGAGCTCGCTGATCCGGAGCCCGGCCGCGTACGCGGTCTCGACCAGCGCCCGGTCCCTGACAGCGCGAGCGCATGCCGAAGCCGGCGGATCGGACGGGCGGCCGCGTCCCAGGGCGACATCCGGCGAGCCCGGTCGCAGGTCATCGTCCACGGCCGCGATCAGCCGCTCGACCTCGGCCACCTCGAGCACGCGCGGCAGGCGTCGCGGGAGGCGAGGCGTCGCGATGGCGCCCCACGGATCGCCCGGGGCGAGGCCGGACCGGGCGCGCATAGCGATGGAACGCGCGGATGGCCGCGAGCCGCTGCGCGACCGACGTCCGCTCGTGACCCTCGGTCAGGGTCGCCAGGTACCGGCGCAGCTCACGGCGATCCGGCGTGCGCCAGTCGATGTCCCGTTCGTCGAGCCACCCGAGGTATGCCGACACGGTCGAAGCGTACGAGCGGCGCGTATGCGGCGACGCGTCACGTGCCTCGAGCGATCGCAGAAACCGCCGCAGCGCGTCCTGGCCGGTCACGCGGCGCTCGGGCTCACGACCGGTTGCGCGTCCCGGCTCCCGATCGCGTGGAACCCGCGCCGCTGCGTTCACCTCGCCGACCTCCCGGGCTCGCCCGGCCGGCGCCTCGTCGGCCGCTTCGAGCCGGTCGCTCCAGCGCCGCAGGATCGGGCGGGCCGCCGGGCAGCCGCAGGCCGACCAGGTCGCCGTCGGGCAGCGGGATCGCCGCCCCGCACGTCAGGCACAGCCCGTCGTCGGGCCGTCGCCCGATGGCGCCCTTGCCATCGTCGTGGGCGTCGTGGATCGCACCGGTCGGGACGAGGTTGGTGGTGAAGTCGCACTTCGGGTAGCTCGAGCACCCGTAGAACACGTTGCCCGTCCGCCGGGCACGGCGCGCCACCAGGTGGCCGTCACCGTTCTTGGGACACATGACCTCGAACGGCAGCTGCTCCGGGGGCGGCGGCCCGTCGCGCCGGATATACGTGCAGTCGGGATAGCGGGAGCAGCCGACGAACGCGCCGAACCGGCCGCGCTTCGTGGTCAGCGTCCCCTCGCCGCACTGCGGGCACACCTCGCCCTCGCCCTCGAGGTGCGGCGTCTCCTCGCCCGGCAGCGGACGCGTCTCCTTGTGCTCCGGGTACAGCGAGCAGGCCAGGAACTTCCCGTTTCGTCCGAGGCGGATCACCATCGGGTGCCCTTCCGAGCACACCTCCTCGGTGGCAACCGTCGTGAAGTCCCGGCGCCGAAGCTCGCGCCGCTTCTCGTCCACGCGGGCCCGAAGTGGCTCGAAGAAGTCGCGCAGCAGCGGGACCCACGCACGCTCGCCCCGGGCCACCTCGTCGAGGCCCTCCTCCATGCGAGCCGTGAACGCGAGGTCGACGTACTCGCCGAAGTGCTCGACCAGCAGGTCGGTGACGATCTCGCCGATCTCCTCGGGGTGAAGCCGCCGGTCCTCGACCCGAACGTAGCCGCGATCGACGATGGTCGAGATCGTGGCCGCATACGTCGACGGACGCCCGATGCCGTGCTCCTCGAGCGCCTTCACCAGGGTGGCCTCGGTGTACCTCGGCGGCGGCTCCGTGAAATGCTGCGTGGGCGTGACGTCGAGGACGCGGGTCGTCTCGCCGGCCCTGAGCGGCGGCAGCGTGCGCTCCGCCTCGTCCTCGGGACCGGCGTCGTCGCGACCCTCGGTGTAGACGCGCGCAAACCCGTCGAACGTGGTCCGCGTCGCGGACGCTCGCAGCCGGTAGTCACCGGCCGTCAGCTCGATGGTCGTGGTCTCGAGCTCCTTGGGCGCCATCTGCGAGGCGACCGCGCGCTGCCAGATCAGGCGGTAGAGGCGATATTCCTCGTTGGACAGCGTGGCCTTGAGGCTCTCGGGATCCCGCCGGAACGAGGTCGGTCGAACCGACTCGTGCGCCTCCTGGGCGCCCTTCGAGCGGGTCTTGTACACGCGCCCCTTGCCCGTGCCATAGCGGTCGCCATAGCGCTCGACGATCAGCTCCTGCGCCTCGGCCATGGCCACGCTCGCGATCGCGGTCGAGTCCGTCCGCATGTACGTGATCAGGCCGACATGGCCGTCCGGCGTGTCCATGCCCTCGTACAGGCGCTGCGCCACGGACATCGTCCGCTTGGGGCTGAAGCCGAGCTTGCGGCTCGCCTCCTGCTGGAGGGTGCTGGTGGTGAACGGTGGGGCCGGGTTGCGCTTCGACGCCCGCCTGGTGACCGAATCGACAACGGGGCTGAGCGCCTTGAGCGCGGCCGCGTGGTGACGAGCATCGGTCTCGTTGTCGATCGCGAGCGGCTTGCCCTCGATCCTGACCACGTCGGCCGCCAGCTGGCTGCCGTCCGGGGTCGCGAGCAACGCCTCGAGCGTCCAGTACTCGCGGGCGACGAATGCCCGGATCTCGCGCTCCCGCTCCACCACCATCCGCAGCGCCACCGACTGGACGCGTCCAGCCGAGAGGCCACTGCGAATCTTGCGCGACAGGAGCGGGCTGAGCGTGTAGCCGACCAGGCGATCGACGATCCTCCGCGCCTGCTGCGCGTTGACCAGGTCGCGGTCGATGTCACGGGGATGGGCGAACGCCTCCTGGATCGCGCCCTCGGTGATCTCGTTGAACGTGACCCGTCGCGCCTTCGTGTCCGGCACGTGCGCCGCCTCGGCGACATGCCACGCGATCGCCTCGCCCTCGCGATCGAGGTCGGTGGCGAGATAGACGTCATCCGCGCCGCGAGCGGCCTTCTCGATCGCCGACACCTGCTTGCGGCGATCGTCCGGGATGACGTACTCGGGCTCGAACTCGTGGTCGACGTCCACGCCGAACTTGCCCTTGCCCGGGTTCTCGGGCAGGTCGCGGACATGGCCGTAGGAAGCCAGAACCTGGAAGTCCCGGCCGAGGTAGCGCTCGATCGTCCGCGCCTTGGCGGGCGATTCGACGATCACGAGATGCTTGGGCATGGCGGCCGGGAGTGTAGCACCGGGGCATGCACCGGCCGTCATCCCGCCGGCCGTCATCCCGCCGGCCGGCGATCCCGTCAGATGTCGCGGATGCGCTGCAGGAAGCCCTCGTCGATCTCGAGCTCGGCCTCGGGATCATCCTCCTCGGCCTCGTCCGACGGTCCGCCGACCACGACGGGCAGGCGATCGGCGTCGGCCGTGGCCTGGTCGGACGCGTCGGCGCCGAACATCCCCTCGTCGAGCACCGCTTCCAGGGGCCCGCCGTCGGCATCCTCGGCTGCCCGGGGTCTGCCGCTCGTCGCGACGGGATCGAGGCCCTTGACCGCACCCGCGGGGATCTCGAGGAAGCGGACCACGTGATACGGGAAGAAGAACGTCGACGCGACATGATCGATGAACACCGGGCGCTTGCCGTCGAGGCCGCGCACGTTGGTGCACACCAGACCCGCGTCCGAGGCGGACGGCAGGGCATACAGGTCGGCCAGGAGCGGCTGCTCGTTGGTCACGTGGATGACGACGTTGCGGATCACGGCTCGATGCTGGCCCACCCCGTCTCGACCGTCACCGGCCCGATGGTCATCCCCCATCGGTCACGGCCACCCTGGTGCCGCCCTCGAGCGCGGTCCCTGGCGGTGGCCGGCATGCGGGGGCACACCGGCCAGGACCCGGGGGCACGCCTGCCTGCGGGGGCACGCCGGCCACGACCCGGTCAGGCGATCCCGGCCGGATCAGGGGTGGTAGAAGTCCACCACCAGGCGCACGCGGCCGCCCGAGACCCAGACGCCGATCCCGACCTCGCTGTAGGCGGCATTCATCAGGTTGACGTAGTGACCACCGCCGTACGGCTTCTCGCTCTGGAAGAACAGGTGGGAGCCGAGGACGGCCGAGTACGCGTTGCCGGATCGGCAGCCGATGTTCTCGGCCCAGCGGTAGCTCTTGTAGCCCGCCTGGCGCAGGCGATCGCCGGGGTTGCCACCGATGAAGTGGCTGCACAGGTTCCGCTTCGCCAGCAGCTTCGCATACGGCCGGGAGACGTGGCTGCTGATACCGGAGCTCAGCGCGAGCGGCGCGACGTTGCGCCCGCCGGGCGAGGAGCAGCTGCCCTTGGACGTCACCCAGCCGCCGGTGCGCGTGCAGTTCATGAGCTTGAGGTAGTAGCGCTCGACCGCCTGCCAGCTGCCGGACACCGCACCCCCGCCACCGGAATGCTTGATCGTCCTGGGCTTGGTGCTGGATGTGGGCTTGGGTTTCGGCCTGGGCTTGGGCTTCGGCTTGGGCTCGACCGTGAAGGCGCCGCTGGCGGCCCTGGCGACCGTGACGCCTGCGCGTGACGTCGCCGAATCGTCGATCGTCATCGTCACCGAGGCCCCGTAGGCCAGATCGCTGGCCGGCTGGAACACGAGGACCTCACCCTTCTCCGCCCAGCTCACCTTGCCCTTGACGGCCTTGCCGTCGGCCGTGACGTGGAAGGCCGACGCCGTCGAGGCATGGTTCATCCGTTCCGTGAAGCGCACCGAGAGGGTCGCCCCGCGTTGCACCTTGGTGGTCTCGTCCTGCGGCCGGAAGCGGACGACCCGGGGCGCTGCGGCCGTCTTGACCTGCTCGGACGCGAGCGATCCGAACGGGACCCCGTCCTGGTCGACCAGGTTCTCGAGCCACAGGTGATAGCTCGTGCTCGGATCGAGCGAATCTGCCGGCGTGAACACGAACTCCGTCTCGCTGGATCCTGGCGCCAGGGTGCCATTGACGGGCGGCTCGATGCGCAGGGCGGCCTGCACCGCCTCGAGCCTGACCGGCCGGTCGAGCGTGATGAGGAACGACGTTCCCAGCCTCGCTCGGGCGCCCGACATCGCGTTCGCCTCGATCGTGGCGGTACCGGCGGTTGCCGTGAGGAACACGGCCCGGACCGGTCCCCTCAGGGCTCCACCGTCGGTGGAGCGCGCGCTCGAGTCGACGACCACCGAGTAGAGCGTGTCGGGCGTCCAATGGCCGACCGGCGCGACCGTGAGCACCCTGCCGCTCCGGTCCCACTGCAGGCGCACGGCCGCGTCCGGCGTGATCCGGAGCGCGCCCGCCACCGACGCTCCGTCCATCTCCTGCCCGAAGCGGATCTCGAACGACCTGCCCAGCGGCTGTGAGACGCGCACCGCGTTGAGGAGCTCGGCCGATACCGGGGCGGGGGCGGTCGTGGGAACGGCGACGCTGGGCGCGGGAGCCTGGCTTGCGAACACCACCGCGGCCAGGATCCCGGCGGCTGCCACGGCGGCGGCGACCCGGCCTGCGCGGGCGGAGCGCAAGCCGGCCGCTGCGTACATGCGGAGCAGGACAGGCAACGCAAGCAGTGCGGCGCCGAGCTTCCGCAATACGTCTCCTCCAGATGCCCCGGTTCGCAACCGGGGCCGGCCGTATGCTCCTGTCCCCGCTCGCGTTCACGGACAGCCATGTTCGGCTCGGGGACGCGGGGACCGGGCGAATGTACCACCGCGCCTGACAACGCGCCACGCGGTCCGTCGCTCGCTGGCGCCGTCCCGCTACCGTCGACCGGCCCTCGCCAGCACCCCGGCAGCACGATACCGCCCGAACACCTCCACGACGAGACCGCGGATCTCGAGCGCCGTCAGCGTACCCAGCACGCCGGCCCCTGAGAGCCCCGTCGAGGCGACGAGCTCATCCACCGAGCTGCGTCCAGCGACGATCTCCGCGGCGATCTGGCGCTCGACCGCAGGCAGGGTCGCGAGCACCGCGCGCCGCCCGGGCGGCCGTGGCTGCGGATCGGCGACGGTCGGTGTTGCACGGCGGCGATCGTCCGTTCCGGACCGCGGCAGGCCGACGAGGCCCAGGTCCTCGAGCAGCTCCGGGACGCCGGCCACGACCTGCGCCTCGGGGCTGGCCTCGCGCAGGAACGCCAGGCTGCCGGCGACGGCCGGGTCGTCCAGGCGACCCGGGACGATGTGCAGGCCGCGTCCCTGCTCCAGCGCCCAGGCTGCCGTGGTCAGCGCGCCGCTGCGCGCGCCTGCCTCGACCACAACCGTCGCATCCGCCAGCCCGCTGATGATCCGGTTCCGGCGCGGGAACGTGCCTCGGGTTGGGATCGTGCCCGGAGGGAACTCGCTCACGACCGCGCCGCCCGTGGCGATGATGGCCGCGGCCAGCTGCCGGTTGCCGGCCGGATACAGGTGAAGGTGGCCACCGCCGATCACGGCAACCGTGGGCCGGGCCGGGCCGACGGCGGCACGGTGGGCCGCTGAGTCGATCCCGAGCGCGAGCCCCGAGATGACGGTCGCGCCGAGCCCTGAGACGGCGTCCGAGATCCTGCCGGCCGTCGCGCGACCGAGCGCGGTCGGGCGGCGGGTCCCCACGATTGCCACGGCACGGGGTCGATCGAGGGCCGACGCCGCTCCCTTGAGAAACAGCACCGGGGGCGGCAGCTCGATCCGGCGAAGACGCGCCGGATAGCCCGCATCGGCCAGGGTCAGGACCTCCACGCGCGCTCGACGGACCGGCGCCAGGTGCGATCTCGGGATTCCGGGCCGCATCAACGATCGCTGCAGCCACCCCACCGGACAGCACGCGCCCGCCGACAGGGGCCCCCGCGGCCAGAAGCAGCCGGGCGGCTCCGTCGGGCGCACGGGCGGCGCGAAGCACGGATCGGACGTCGCCGAACGCCTCGACGAGGCGGGCAAAGGAGACTGGCCCGACCCCCTCGGCCCCGTTGAGCACGACCCAGGCCTCGCGCTCGGAGATGCGCAGCGCGCCGGAGTCGCCACCGTCCCGTTCGCCGGGCCGGTGACGATCCGAGCGCGGCCCCGGTTCCGGGAACGCCGGCATCGACGCGTCGACCGCCATGGTCGCCCACCGCCCGCGCCCGGTCGGACCCGAGCGACCCACGCCGAGCATCAGCCGGCCATCCCGAGCGCCATCCTGTCCACCGGGGCCCGGAACCGCGCGGCCTCGTCGAGGTGCCCACCGAGGACCTCGTCGACGCCCTCGAGATCGGCGATCGTCCGTGCCACCCGGAGCAGACGATCCGTGCCGCGCGCCGACAATCCCTCGCGTTCGGCAAGCACGATGGTCCGCCGCCGGGTGTCGGTCCGAAGCCTGCACGCCGACTGCAGCGTGCGGCCTCGAAGCCGGCCATTCGCCACGCCACGCTGGCGTTGACGATCACGAGCCCGAGCGATCCGCGCGGCAACCGGTGCCGATGCCTCGGGCTCGGCAGCCGTGACCAGCAGCCCCGGTGACACTCGGTCCACGGCCACCCACAGGTCGATCCGGTCCCGCAGCGGTCCCGAGACGCGCCGCAGATACCGCTCGGGCACCCCAGGCGGACAGGCGCACGTTCGATCGGCGACGCCATGCTGCCCGCAGGGGCACGGGTTCATGGCGGCGACGAACGTGAACCGCGCCGGGAACGTGGCGGAACGACCGACGCGCACGACCGTCACCAGCCCGTCCTCGAGCGGCTGGCGGAGCGCCTCGAGCACGTCACGACCGAACTCGGGCAGCTCGTCGCAGAACAGGACGCCCCGATCGGCGAGGGTGACCTCGCCGGGCGACATGCGGGGGCCACCCCCGACCATGCCCGCGTACGAGGTGGTGTGATGCGGCATGCGCACCGGTGGCCGGCGCAGCAGGGAGGCGAGCGGGCGCTCGGAGGCCACGGACGCCACCGAGGTAACCGCCAGCGCGGCCGTCTCGTCGAGGTCGGGCAGCAACCCTGGGATCGTCCGGGCGAGGAGCGTCTTGCCCGCGCCCGGCGGGCCGATCAGGAGCATCGCGTGCTCACCGGCCAGCGCGATCTCCAGTGCACGCCTCGCAGCCGCCTGGCCACGCACGTCCGCCAGGTCGACGACCGCACCTGCCGGCGCCGCGTCGCTGACCACCGCCGTCGTCGCGCCGGGGCCCGCGACGGCGGCCCGGGGCAGCGGGCGCGGGCGGCCGCGACGCGATCGCGGAGCCCGAAGCACGGCGGCCGCCTCGGCCACGGTGGCCACCGGGATGGGCGTGGCGTCTCGAGCAAGCGCGGCCTCGGCAACCGCCTCGGCCGGCACCAGGACGTGCTCGATGCCCTGGTCCACCAGCGCGGCGACCATCGGCAGGATCCCGGGCACGCGCCGGACCTCGCCGCCCAGCCCCAGCTCACCGATCAGCGCGAACCGCCCCCCGGCCGGCCGCAGCTGCTCCGACCCGAGCAGGATCCCCACCGCGATCGCGAGATCCAGCGACGCCCCTGCCTTGCGCAGCTCGGCCGGGGCAAGATTCACCGTGATCCTTCGTGGCGGATGGTGATAGCCCGCGTTGCGCAGCGCGCCGCGAACCCGCTCGCGCGCCTCTGACAGGGAGGCGTCCGGCAACCCGACGATCGTGAATCCCGGCAGGCCCGGGGCGACGTCGACCTCGACCCGGACGAGCCGGCCGGTGATCCCGTTGAGCGTGGCGGAGACGAGCGTTGCGAGCACGTTCCGGACGGTAGAAGGGTCGCCTCACCGGTGACTTATCGCCGGTGGCACCGGCGGGGCAGCTCGCTCCCGCGACGGGGGCGGATCGCTCCCGCGACGCGTGGCGGACCGCTCCCGCGACGAGGGGCGGACCGCGATCGACCTACGGGCGGCCCGCGACCGGCGCCAGCTGCGCCTGTGTCGGCTCCTGGCTGCGATCCACCGCGCGCGCAAAGTCGAGCACGGACCGGCCCAGCACCGAATCCGCCTTGCTGATCATGAACGGCGCCCCCGTGTTGAGGGCCGAGATCGCGCCCCGGTACTCGTTGACGATCTGGTGCTCGATCGGCCGCCGCAGGGCGCCCTCGGCGCTCTTGACGTTGATGCCGGTGAACGCGTTGGATCGGTTCAGCACCAGCTTGACCTTGCCCGATTCGTAGCCGAGGTGGCCGATGGTCTCCAGGACCAGGCGCACGTTCTTGAGACACGACAGGTCGGCGGTCATGATCACGAAGATCGTCTCGGCGACATCGAGCACCATCAGGTTCAGATCGTCGAGGCGCTTGTCGATGTCCACGATCACGTAGTCGTACAGGCCACGCAGCAGCTCAAGCACCTGCGACATGTGGGCCGGCGTGACCAGATCCGCCGACTCCGGCGACGGCGGGGCAAGCAGCAGGTCGACACCCGAGTCGTGGCTCTGCACGATCCGCTTGACGAGGTCGGCGTCCATCGAGGGCGCGCTGACGAGGTCGGCGATGCTCTTGCGATCCAGCCCGAGGTCCAGGAACACCCGATGGTCGCCGAACTGCAGGTTGCCGTCGACCAGGACCACCCGGCGCCCCAGGTTGTGAAGCGCGATCGCGGCGTTGATCGCGATCGTGGTCGTGCCCACCCCGCCCTTGGCGCCGTAGAACGCGTGGATCCTGCCCATCGGCGGCCGGCCGACCAGCAGCTCGCTGGGCGAGAAGCGCGCCATGAGGCTCTTCATGCGCGCGAGGAGCTCGGCCGGATGGAATGGCTTGATCAGGTAGTCGTCGGCCCCGGACCGCAGCGCCTTGACCTTCTGCTGCACGTCACGCTCGGCGGTGAGCATGATGATCGGGACGTGCGCGTCCGGTCCCTCCTCGGCGCGGATGCGAGCGGCGATGGCGTAGCCGTCCATGCCCTGCAGACCGACATCGAGCAGGATCAGCGACGGCATCTCCTCCTTCCACGCCTGCAGCCCCTGGGCACCGTCCGAGGCGATCGCGACCTCGTAACCCTCCGCCTTGAGGGTGTGCTGCAGCAATCGCTGGACGCTGGCGTCGTCATCGACGACAAGGATCTTGCCCGCCATCCGTTCTCCCGACACGGCACCCACCCGCGGGAACGCCGCGCGGTCCCGGCGGTGCCAAGGCGAAAGTATAGAGGTCGACCGGAGGACGTCTCCCCTACGTTCGTGCCACCAGGAACGCCTCGCGCAGGAGCGTCGTCACGGCCGCCTCGTACGCGTTCGGATCAACCGCGTGGCCCGCGCCATGATCGGCACCCGAGATCTCGAGGAAGCGACTGCCTGGTGGCGCGACAGCCGCGAGCCGCCGAGCATCGGCGATCGGGAGCGTCCGGTCGGCACCGCCTGCGATCAGGAGCAATGGCAGGTCCTCGATCAGGGGCACCATGACGCGGGGCTCGGTCGAGCGCGGATCGCCGCCCACGATGCGGGCCATCCGCGAGAATGCTCGATCGGCGATCAGCGTCCCGAGCGGCAGCCCCGACCGGCGACCGACCACGATCGAGAGGCGCGGCGTGACGGACTCGCCGACCACGGCCACGATCCGCGGCCGTGGTGCGTCGACGGTGGCCGACGGCGAGCTCGGGTCCGCGTCGGCTGCCGGCAGACGCCCGTCCCCCAGCACCCCGACGGCCGCGATCGCGGTCACGCCGCCCATGGAACAGCCGACAAGGGCGACGCGCACGATCCCGCGCTCGCCCAGCCAGGTCAGGGCGCCCGCGACGTCCTCGACCTCGAGCAGGCCGAAGGTCGTCGGGCCATCATCCGAGCCACCATGGCCCCGGAAGTCGAGGCCCAGCACGCCGGCCGTGCGCCGCAGGAATGGCGCCAGCTCGACCAGGTCGGGCGTGACCGAGCCGCTGTAGCCATGGAGGAGCAGGATCGCCTCCCGCGGGTCCGGGGTCCACGGACCGGACGACGGGCGCGCCTCCGAGGCGTCGATCTCGGGCGCGGGCGGATCAGCCGGCAGCCAGCGTCCGGTCAACCGGACACCATCCCGCGACCGCAGCCGGACCACCTCCCCGCCGAGTGCATCGAGCGCCCCGGCCATGCCCGCCTCCCCGGGCAGCCGGCGTGGCGCGCGGGTCATCCGACGGGCGATCGGATCGAGCGCCGGACCGGCCAGCCCGAGGGCGATCAGGGGGCTGGCCACGAGCAGGAGCAGCCGGCGGATCAACGGCCGACCGCAGAATGCGACGAACGGCCGCGCCCGATCAGCGCGGGGGCCGACGATCCCCGTCGCCGGCCGTGCCCCCTCCCGGAGCCGAGGGCCATCAGGTCCTGGGCGGCGCGATCCCGCGCTCGACGTAGCCGCCGATCTGGTCGGCGAGGTGCGTGAACTCGGTCGGGATCACGTACTTCGTGGACGGGCTCGCACCGAGCGCCTTGAGCGCCTCGAGGTACTGGAGCGCCATCGTCTTCTCGTCGATCCCGCTCGCGGCTCGATAGATCCGCTCGAGCGCCTCGCTGAAGCCCTCGGCACGGAGGATCGCTGCCTGCCGATCGCCTTCGGCCTTGAGGATCTCGGACTGCTTCTGGCCCTCGGCCACGTTGATCGCGGATTGACGGGCGCCTTCCGACTCGGTGATCACCGCGCGTCGGGTCCGCTCGGCAGACAGCTGCCGGTTCATCGCGTCCTGCACGTCACGCGGTGGCGTGATCTCGCGGATCTCGACGGTGGTCACCTTGCCGCCCCAGCGCTCGGTGACCTCGTCCAGCTTGGTCCGCAGCACCTCGTTGATCTGCTCGCGCTTGGACAGCACCTCGTCAAGCATGATGTCGCCGATGACGGCGCGCAGCGTGGTGGTCGCGACGCCCTGGAGCGCACCCGCGAAGTAGGCCACGTTCACGATGCTCTTGAGGGGGTCGACGATCCGCCAGTAGATCAGGAAATCGACGCTGATCGGAGCGTTGTCCTCGGTGATCGTGGTCTGGCTCGGGACCTCGATGAACTGCTCACGCATGTCGACCTTCATGGGCCGGTCGACGATCGGGATGAGGAAGCGCAGTCCCGGACCCCGAACCAGGGACTCGTTGGTCTTGCCCAGGCGGAACACCACCATCTGCTCGTACTGCTGGACGATCCGCACCGAGAGGTACGCGATCGCCACCAGGACGACGACGACGAACAGCAGCGTCGCGACGAGCACAGCGATCTCCATGGTCTCCTCCGATCAGGCTGGGTCGCCGGTCGGGGCGCCGGATGGCGACGCGGACGGCGGGGGCGGAGCTGGGCCGTCCGGCGGGACGGGCTCGACGATGGCGGTGAGGCCCTCGAAGCCGACGAGGCGCACGGGGGCGTCGCGCGCGACGGGCTGATCGTCGCGCGTTCGGGCGCTCCAGGTCTCGCCGGCGAGGTAGGCGGTGCCGGTCGGTGCCAGCGGGGTGCGCACGACGCCCTCGGTCCCGAGCGCCACCGGCATTCCGACCGTCCCGGCCGGGCCGGGCATGGAGCGGGTCCGGATGGCGGCCACGATCATCAGCGACGCGATGACGCCGATCGTCGCGGTCACGGTCGCGACCACCGGCCAGGCCACGCTGACGTCGGGACCGGTCGGGCTCAGCGGCGCCGTGTACAGGGCGGACAGGCCGAGCGCGAGGCACACGATGCCGCCGACGGTCAGCAGGCCGTGGCTGACGACGCTGACCTCGAGGAAGAACAGGATCATCGCCAGCCCGATCAGGAGCAGCCCCGCGACATTGAGCGGCAGGCTCTGCGAGCCGATGAAGGCGAGGATGATGGCCAGGGCACCGATCGTGCCGGTGACGAAGTTGGGGCTGATCAGCTCGTAGACCAGGCCCAGCGAGCCGACCGTGAACAGGATCGCGGCGATGTTGGGATCCGAGAGCAGGTGCAGGAACCCCTGGAACGGGTTCATCGACAGCTCGGTCGTCCCCGAGCCCGCAAGATCGAGCGTCACCGGTGAGCCGCGCACGGTGACCGTCTGGCCGTCGGCCTGCGCGATGACGGCGTCGAGGTCCACGGCGATGCCGTCCACGGCACCGGCGGCGACCGCCTCCTCGGCCGTGTAGGAAGCCGCGTCCCTGACCGTCGTGACCGCCCAGTCCACGGGACGCCCGCGCGTCTCGGCGATGGAGCTGATGTTGGCGATCGCGTGGTTGCGGACCTTCTCCCCCTCGGTCCCGGTGATGTCCTGGCCGCCGCTGCCGACCGGTGCCGCGGCCCCGATGTTGGTCCCGGGCGCCATGTATGACAGGTTGGCGGCGAGCGTGATGAACGTGCCGGCGCTCGCTGCGTAGCCGCCGGCCGGTGAGACGTAGACGATCACCGGCAGCGGGGCCTCGAGGAACGCGCTCGTGATCTGCTGCGTCGCGTCGAGGCTCCCGCCCGGCGTGTTGAGGCGCACGATCACGGCCGGTGCCCCGTCCTCTGCGGCGGTCTTGATGCCGTCCGCGAGGTAGCCCGCGAGCACGTTGTCGACCACCCCGGTGGCCGTCAGGACGACGATGTCGTGCTGAGCGGCGCGCACCAGGCCGGACGCGCCAACGGCGAGCAGGCCCAGGGCCAGCAGCGAGCGCGCGACGCGGAGGCGGATACCCGTCGGTCGGTTGATCATCGAACCAGGCCGAGTATGGCACCAGGCCCGGGGAGCGGGCAGTGACGCGCGGCCCAAACGCGGCGCCACGCGGCCCGGGCGGTCGATCTCTCCGGGGCGGGCGGCCGGGCCCGCAGCCCCGCCTGGGACCGAGCGGTCCCCTGGGTCCGCCCTCGAGGCGGCGCGACCTCCGGTGGTCAGCCCTCGCCCGGAGCCAGCGCGTCGAACACGAGCTGGCTCCACGTCTCCAGGCGATCCCGTACCGCGGCCACCTCGGTGGTCGTGGCGAACGCCCCTTCGAGCTTGTGCGTCTCGCGGATCGCCACGGGACGACCCGCCGCATCGGCCAGGTACACGATCCCGAGATGCACCGAGCCGACCGGGGTCGTGTCGTCATTGAGCAGCCCCACCGGCGTGAACGCCGGCACGAAGTCCGCGGCCAGCTCCTCGGTCCACTCACGCCGGAGGCCGCCCGGCACGTCGCCATCGCCCGGGTTGAGGTGCCCGCCGACACCGATCGACCATCGATCGTGGAGACGGGCGTCGCCACCCGCACGCGTCCGACGCATCAGGAACCAGCGCTCGCCATCGCGCAGGACCAGGTACGGGATGATCTGCTTGAGGGCCGGGTCCTGCTCTGCCTCGTCGCGAGCCACGAATCGGCCTTCCCGGGCCACGAGCGCGAGCGTCGTCTCGACGCCATCCCTTCGAACCCCGATCCAGCCCGCTCGGTCGATGACCGACGAGCGGGGGACCACGAGGACCCGCTCCCCGGCCTCAGCCATGGTCAACCGCATCGTCAACCGCCTCGAGCATCGCTCGTGCGCTGGCCAGCCGGGCCCGGATCGCAGCCTCGTCGGGTCCACCGGATGCCCCGAGCAACGCCAGCCAGTCGTCGATCACATCGCGCATCGCCTCGAGCCGGGCCGCGAGCCGGGGCGCGTTGGTGACGGCGATGCCGGTTCCCATGCCGACGTCGCCGCGCGCCAGTCGCGTCATGCTCCGCCAGCCGCCCGCGGCCAGCGGTGCCGCGGCCGACCAGCCGTCCCGGGGCCGGCCGTCGCGACCCGCGACCGCCTCGACCAGGGCCGAGGCCAGCACGAGCGGCAGGTGGCTGACCGCCGCCACCGCCGCATCGTGCGCGGCGGCGTCCATGTGGACCGTCGTGGCACCGCAGGCACGTGCCACGGCCTCGACGCGCGCCATCGCACGCTCGTCATCGCTGGGCACGACGACCCACGGGCGGTCGCGGAACAGCGCCGGGTCCGCTGCTTCGAAGCCGCTGGCCTCGACGCCGGCCATCGGGTGACCGCCCACGAAGCGAAGGCCGAGCGTCGTGGCGCGGTCCACGATGACCTGCTTGGTGCTGGCGACGTCGGTGATCACGGCATCCGGCGCGAGCGAGCCGCGTAGCCCGCCGGCCAGCTCCCCGAGCAGCTCGAGGCACGCGAGCGGGGGCGCGGCCAGCACGACAAGCTCAGCCCCCTCGACTGCCGTGGCCGCGTTCGGCGACGCGTGATCGACCAGCCCCTGCGCGTGGCCGATCCGCGGGCCAGTGCCGGCGGGTGACCAGGCGGAGATGCGCCAGTCGCCGGAACGCGCGGCACCGGACCCCGTCGGCTCGCGAAGGGCGCGCACGATCGAGCCCCCGATGAGCCCGAGGCCGAGGAAGGCGAGCCGCATGCCGGGATTATCGCGGTGCCAGGGGCTGCGTCAGAGCGATCGGCCGCCGGATGACGCTCAGCGCGCGACCCAGCCCGCGCCGGGCTCGCGGCGCCGGCGCGCCAGCCGGCGGTCCGCCACGCGTCGCTCGGGCACGCCCTCCGGTGGCCCGGGCGTGTCCGCCGGGTTCACCCTGCGATGCCAGCGGCGCCGCTCGGCATCGCGCCGCTCCGTGTCCATGTACGCGCCGCAGCGCGGACAGCGCCGCTCCTCGGCGAACAGGGCCTCCAGGGGCGCCACCGTGTACACCTGACGGCCACACGCACGGCACGCGAGCTTTGGCATCTGCTCCCCCTAGCCGGCGGTCCCTGGCAACATGGCTGATCTCAGCCCACGACCGGCAGGTCGGCAAGTGCCGCCGCGACCTTGTCGGCCGGGTACTCGTAGTCCTCGAGCTGGCCTCGGAGGTACGTCTCGTAGGCCGACAGATCGAAGTGTCCGTGGCCCGAGAGGTTGAACAGGATGACACGGGCGTCCCCTGCCTCCTTCGCCTCCAAGGCCTCGTCGACCGCCACCCGGATCGCATGCGTGCTCTCCGGCGCGGGCAGGATCCCCTCTGTGCGGGCGAACTGGACCCCGGCCTCGAAGCACGCCCGCTGGTGGGCGCTCCTGGCGTCGATGACCCCCTGCTCCTTGAGGAGCGACACGAGCGGTGACATCCCGTGGTAGCGGAGGCCGCCGGCGTGGATTGGCTCGGGGATGAACTCGCTCCCGAGCGTGTGCATCTTCACGATCGGCGCCATGTGCCCCGTGTCGCCGAAGTCGTAGGCGTAGATCCCGCGCGTCAGTGACGGGGCGGCCTCCGGCTCCGCGGCGATGACTCGATACGACGCCTCGCCCCGCAGCATCCGGCCGATGAACGGGAACGTGAGGCCGGCGAAGTTCGACCCGCCGCCGGCACAGCCGATGATCACGTCCGGCTCCTCGCCGGCCAGGGCCATCTGCTCCATGGCCTCCTGTCCGATCACCGTCTGGTGAAGCAGGACGAAGTCGAACACCGACCCAAGCGAGTACTTGGTGTGCTCGTGGGTCATCGCGTCCTCGACCGCCTCGCTGATCGCCATGCCCAGCGAGCCCGGCGAGTCCGGCGTCGCCGCAAGGACCGCGCGGCCGTACTCCGTGTCCGTGCTCGGGCTCGGGACGACCGAGGCGCCGTAGGTCTCCATCAGGATCCGGCGGTACGGCTTCTGGTCGTAGCTCGCCCGGACCATGTACACCTTGACCTCGAGCCCGAACAGGGCACCGGCCGAGGCCAGGGCACTTCCCCACTGCCCGGCTCCGGTCTCCGTGGCGAGCCGCTTGAGACCCTCCTCGCGAGCGTAGAACGCCTGCGCGATGGCGGTGTTGGGCTTGTGGCTCCCGGCCGGGCTGGTCGCCCTCGTACTTGTAGTAGATGTGCGCCGAGGTATCGAGCGCCCGCTCGAGCCGCCACGCCCGGTGAAGCGTGGTGGGCCGGTACAGCGTGTAGGCGTCACGGACCGGATCAGGGATCTCGATCTCGCGATCCCTGCTCACCGCCTGTAGCACGACCGCCATCGGAAACAGCTGGCCCAGGAACTCCGGAGCGATCGGCTCCCGCGTCCCGGGATGCAGCGGCGGCGGCGGAAGCTCCGTCATGTCGGCAGCAATGTTGTACCAGGTCCTGGGAATGCGGTCCTCGTCGAGAACGAACTTGGTCCGCTGGGGAAGGACGTTGGCCATCGCGCGGTTCCTCCGGGAGCTCGGCTGTCGGGCGTGGGCGCGGCAGGAGCGTACCGCATCAGCGTGCCAGCGCGGTCGACGCCAGCTGCTCGTACCGCGGCGGGCCTGATCCGAGGTGGCTCCGGTAGAGCTCGATCCGCAGCACGTCGAACGTGGCGGTCCAGGCTGCCGCACGCAGCCGAAGGGCGGCGGCCGCTGCTGCCGCCGCGTCCGCCTGACCCCGCGCCGCGCGCGCGACGGTGAGATGCGGATGCAGCACGGCGGCGCCGTTCGGGGCCGGTGCTCCGGCACTCTCCCCGGTACCCAGTCGTGCGGCAAGCTGCGCGTCGAGCGCCTCGGCCAGCGCGGCCAGCTCCTCGCCTCCCCGACTTACGCCAAGCCACAGGGTCCGTGGCGGTCCCGAGCTTGGAAATGCCCCGGTGCCGGCCAGCGTCACGGCGAACGGGGCGATGCGGCTCACGGCTGCCTCCATCGCTGCCTCAACATCGGGCACCAGCGCCGGGTCCGTGGCGCCCAGGAAGCGCAGCGTCAGGTGCAGGTTCCGGGGCTGCGTCCATCGGACTCGACCGCTGGCAGCCAGGACCGAGGGCGAGCTCGAGACAGCCGAGATGAGGTCACGGCACGCCGCCAGCGGCTCGGGCGGGAGGGCGACCGCGATGAACAGCCGGTGGCGGCCGGCCCGGGCGTCCTGGAGGTCCGACATGTCGGGTGCCGGGGAAGCGGCGCGCCTCAGGCCCCGTGCTCCTCCTCGTACCGCTTGCGATCGATCGCGAGCACGCGCAGGGCCCGCTCCCGGTCGCGCCAGCCCGCGATCTCCACCTGCTTGTCCTCGAGCAGCTTGTAGGTCTCGAAGAAGTGCTCGATCTCGACCAGGCGATGCGGCCGCATCTGCTCGAGCCGCTCGATGTGCTGCTGGTGAGGGTCACCGATCGCGACGCACAGGACCTTGAAGTCGAAACCGTTCTCGTCATGCATCTCGAGACCGCCGACCGGCCGCGCCCAGACGTGGCAGCCGGTGAACGTCGGCTCGTCGATCACGAGCACCGCATCGGTGTGATCGCCATCGTCTGCCCGCGTGCCCTCGATGAACCCGTAGTCGAAGTTGTAGAACACGGCCGAGCTCAGCACGCGATCGAGACGGAACACCTCGGCATGCTCGTCGTACTCGTACTTGTTTCGGCTGCCGCGTGGGATCTCGACCACGATCTCGACGACGCTGGGGAAGTCGTCTGCGTGCTGCTTGCTCATGGCGTGACTGTACAGGGCGGGTGACGTGAGGGCCCGACCCGTTCCCGATGCGTTGGCTGCCGGGCACCGTGCCTCGGCGGAGCCGGCATGGCAAGGCCCGGAGCCGCGCCGGGGGCCTGCTCAGTCGTTGTAGAGCCGCTCCTCGATGAGCTTCTCCTGGACCGTGCGCCCGTTGGGATCGAAGCACGAGAACTCGAAGTGCTTCTCGAACTCGAGATCCACCGCATCCTGCCCACCGCGGTTCTTCTCGACGGACACGATCACCCAGTCGCGGAAGCGCTGCGCCTGGTACGGGTTGAACTCGATGTTGACCTTGGCGACGATCTGGTACTTCTCGTTGAGGATGAGGATGATGTCGGCTTCGTAGTTGATCGCCGACGATCCGCGCAGGTGGTAGTTCCGCAGCCGGCTGGCCTTGAGGCCTTCCTTGTCCGCCGCGACGATCGCGATCATCGGGACGTCCTCGGAGAGCGCGATGTCCTTGAGCCCGTTGATGACCGTGGTCACCTTCTCCGACTCGTTCTCGGGCTCGGGGATCACCGGCACCTTCTGGAGGTAGTCGACGACCACCAGCAGCCGTCGATCACCCGACAGCTCGCGGTGCTGACGGATCAGGGAACGCATGCCGTCGATCGTGCTGGCGGTCTGGGTGCCGCGCAGCAGGAACAGGTTCTGGCCGTAGCGGGCGATGCGATCCAGGGACGGCCGCAGTCGCGGGTTGTTGGCGAGCGAGGCGGCGTCGCCCCCGCCTTCGGCCATCCAGGTGCCCAGGATCTCCTTGCGAACATCCTGGATCTTGATCGCGCCGGTCTTGTGGGGCAGATGCGCCAGCGCGGACTCGGCCGCGATCAGCCGGTTGAGAAGGTACAGCTCGTCGTGCTCGAAGCAGATGTAGAGCACGTTCGCCTGGCCGCCCGACGCCACGTTGCGCGCCATCTGGAGCGCCATCGTTGTCTTGCCCGTGCCCTGGGCGCCACCGATCAGCAGCAGCTCGCCCGCACGCAGGCCGGTCCCGATCGTCTTGTCGAGTGGCGTGAACCCGAGCGGCACCGGCTGGTACTCGCCCACCTGGCCGGTGGTCACCTTCTCGCTGAGGTCGACCAGCACGTCGATCGCCGACCGCGGCGTCATGCTGCCATTCGGCCCGTCGAGACGCCAGGTGGTCCCCGTCGTCTCCCCCGTTTCGGTCGTCACGCGCTTCGTTCCTCCCGCCAGCAATACCGTGGGTGCATCCTAGCACCGGGAATCCCGCACGCAGCCACCCGACCTGCCCCCGTGGCGTGCGCCGAAGGTACCGGGTCCCCGCGTCGAGCTGCCCCCCGACGGCCGGCCGGCGAGGACGCGGCAGGAGCTCAGCTCGAGAGGCTGGCCAGCTCGTCCCACAGGCGCACGATGGCCCGCGTCCCGCGCTCGAAGTTGTCGACGTCGAGCCACTCGTTGGGCGCGTGGGCGTTGCAGGTCGGGCTGCATGAACCCCAGCAGCACGACCGGCAGGCCGAGCGTGTGGTCGAAGGCGGCGGTCACCGGGATCGATCCACCCTCGCGCATGTACACCGGATCGACGCCGAACACGGCGCGGATCGAGCGCGCGGCGGCGAGCGTGGCCGGGTGGTCGATCGGCGTCAGGCTCGGCTCGCCGCCGTGAATGAGCGTCGTGCGCACCGTCACGCCCGGGCGGCGCGATCTCGGCGACGTAGTCGCGGAGCGCCTCGAACACTCGCTGCGGCGTCCTGGTTCGCCACCAGGCGGGTCGAGACCTTGGCGTGCGCATGGGCGGGGATGATCGTCTTGGCGCCCTCGCCCTGGAACCCGCCCCACATCCCGTTGACGTCGAGGGTCGGGCGGGCGCCCTTGCGCTCGATCGCCGTCCAGCCCGCCTCGCCCACGAGCGCCGGTCACGGGGATCCCGGCCCGGAACGCCTCCTCGTCGAACTGGAGCGCGGCCATCGCCTCGCGCTCCTCGGCGCGTGAGCGGCACGACGTCGTCGTAGAAGCCGGGGATCCGGATCGCGGCCGTCGGGGCCCTTGAGCGCGGCGATGATCGCCGGCCAGCGCGTTGGCCGGGTTGTCGACCACGCCGCCGTACATGCCCGAGTGCAGGTCGACCGGTGACAGCTCGACGTCGATCTGCGCGTACATGATCCCGCGCAGACCCGACCGTGATCGCCGGGCCGGTTGCCCTCGAAGAACCCCGTGTCGCTGATCACGGCCACGTCGGCCGTCGAGCCGGTCGCGGTGCTCCTCGATCCAGGTGTACAGGCTCTCCGAGCCGTACTCCTCCTCGCCCTCGAACACGAACGTCAGGTTCACCGCCGGCGCGTCGCCCGGTCGCGCGCAGCGCCTCGAGCGCCGAGAGGTGCATCACGATCTGGCCCTTGTCGTCCGCGACGCCGCGGCCGACGAACCGGCCGTCGCGGACGAACGGCTCGAACGGCGCCGTCTCCCACAGGTCGAGCGGGTCGGCCGGCTGCACGTCGTAGTGGCAGTAGAGCAGGACGGTCGGCGCACCCGGCGCCTCGTGGATCCGCCCGTAGACGATCGGGTGCAGCGCCGTCGGGCGACCTCGACGTCGGTCGCGCCGACGCGCGCGCAGGCGCTCGGCGATCCACTCCGCGGTCGGCGACCATGTCCGCGCGCGTGCTCGGGCAGCGCCGAGATGCTCGGGATGCGGGCCAGGTCGAGCAGGGCCGCGCGCCCGGGCCTCCTGCGACGCCTGCAGCGCGGCCTCGATGGCAGGGTCGATCGGCTGCGACTCGGGCTCGGCGGGCGTCTCGGTCATCGGGCTCTCCGTGGCGGGCGTGACATCGATCCGATGCTACGGCGCCGCCGGGACGCGCCGAGCGAGCGCTGACGCGGGCTCGGGGTCGAGGGGTTCTGCGCCGGTGCCGGCGGTCCGGACGACGTGCCGTGGCCAGGCTCGGGGGCGACAAGCGGCGGCGGCGGCGCCGGCTGGTTGGGCTTCGGCGGCAGGTCTTCGAACAGCTTCTCGAACTCGTCGCCGTCGACCGTCTCCTCGGCGATCAGCTTCTCGGCCAGGCGGTCGAGCCGGTCCCGGTGCTGCGTCAGCACCTCGGTCGCGCGGTCGTACGCGCGGTCGATGATCGCCCGGACCTCCTCGTCGATCTGCGCGCGACGTCGTCGGAGTAGTTGCGCTGCTCGCCGATCTCGCGGCCCAGGAACACCATCTCGTCGCGCTTGCCGAACGACGAGCGGGCCGAGCTTGTCGCTCATGCCGAACTCGGTGACCATCCGGCGCGCGAGGTCCGTCGCCTTCTCGATGTCGTTGCTGGCGCCGGTGGTCGTGTCGCCGAACACCAGCCGCTCGGACGACGTTGCCGCCGAGCAGGCCGGCGATCTTGTCCTCGAACTCGGTCTTGCTCTGCAGGTAGCGGTCCTCGGTCGGCAGCGCCATCGTGTAGCCCAGCGCCATGCCGCGGCTGATGATGCGTGACCTTGTTGACCGGGTCGCACTTGGGCAGGATCCGCTGGACGACGGCGTGGCCGCCCTCGTGGTAGGCGATGATCTTCTTCTCGTCGTCGGAGATGACCCGGCTCTTGCGCTCGGGCCCGGCGACGATCCGCTCGAGGGCCTCGGAGAACTCGTTCATCCCGATGACCTTCTTGTTCCGGCGCGCGGACAGGATCGCCGCCTCGTTGACGAGGTTCGCGAGATCCGCGCCCGAGAACCCCGGCGACTGGCGGGCGATCTCCTCGACCACGATGCCCTTGTCGAGCGGCTTGCCCTTGGTGTGAACCTTGAGGATCGCCGTGCGGCCCTTCATGTCCGGGCCGGTCGAGGATCACCTGGCGGTCGAAGCGGCCCGGCCGCAGGAGCGCCGGATCGAGGACGTCCGGCCGGTTGGTGGCGGCGACGACGATCACGTTGGTGTTGGTGTCGAAGCCGTCCATCTCGACCAGGATCTGGTTGAGCGTCTGCTCGCGCTCGTCGTGGCTGCCGCCGAGGCCGGCGCCGCGCTGGCGGCCGACGGCGTCGATCTCGTCCACGAACACGATGCACGGGCTGTTGCGCTTGGCCTGGTCGAACAGGTCGCGGACGCGGCTGGCGCCGACGCCCACGAACATCTCGACGAACTCGGAGCCGGAGATGCTGAAGAACGGCACGCCGGCCTCGCCGGCGACGGCGCGGGCCATCAGCGTCTTGCCGGTGCCGGGCGGTCCGACCAGCAGCACGCCGCGCGGGATGCGGGCGCCCAGCGAGTTGAACTTCTCGGGATATTTCAGGAACTCCACGACCTCCTGGAGCTCCGTCTTGGCCTCATCCACGCCGGCGACGTCGGCGAACGTGACCACGGTCTTGTTGCCGAGGAACATGCGCGCGCGGCTCTTGCCGAACGACAGCGCCTGGTTGTTGGTCCCCTGGGCCTGGCGCATCATGAAGAAGATGAAGCCGCCGATCACGAGCAGCGGCAGCAGGCCCGGTCAGCAGCAGCCCGATCCACGAGTTGTCGGACGTCGGCTTCTTGGTGTAGACGTCGGCCGGCAGCGTCACGCCGCCCTGCCGCGGCCGCCTGCCTGCATGTCGGTGAACACGTCGCCCGTGATCGAGTTGGGCACGATCACCGTGTAGATGTCGCCGTTCTTCGTCGGTGACCGTCAGCGCTCGCCGTTCTGGACCACCTTTGTGACGCTGGTTGGCCTGCACGTCGGCGTAGAACTCGGAGTAGCCCTTCGTGGGCTGCTGCGAGGACGGAGTTGACGACCGTGTAGAGCAGCGCGATCGTGCCCACCACGAGGACGAGCATCACGATCCCGTTGCGCATGAATTTGGCGTTCAAACGGAGGCCTCCGTGGTCCGACGGGCCGGGTGTACGGTCCGGCTTCCGGGCGAGTATACGACGCGCCTCGGGACACTCCCGGGAACCGTCTGGTGCGACCGTATCAGGGTCGATGCCGCGTCCGTCTTCCGGCGGACGGCATAGCCGTGATGGTATAATGGGCGTTCAGGTTTCGCGACCGAGCGCGCCCGCGGAAACGCCCGGGCGCCGTGCCCGGGCGTGGCGACGGCCGTTGGTAGCGGAGGGCGGATTTCGAACCACCGACCAAGGGCTTATGAGTCCCCTGCTCTACCACTGAGCTACTCCGCCGTGGGGCGCCAATTCTATCCGACCGCCCGACGGGATCGCCAGCGATGTCGAGATCCCCGGGACGGAGCCGGGCGCGAGCCTTCCGCGGGCCCTGCTGAGGACTAGGATTGCGACCTCGCCGGCACAGGAGGGACGGGCTCGAGATGCAGGGTGACAGCGCGACCGCTCACCCACCCGGCCGATGGTTTGCATGGACCGTCATCATCGCGGCCCTTGGCCTCGGAGCGATCTCCGAAGCCATCTCATTCGGGCTCTCCAGTCCCGGCGGGTGGGTCCCGGACGTCATCATCGGGTGGACCTGCATCGGCTCCGGTCTGGTGGCACACGCGCGGCGACCCGATTCTCGGGTGGGCATCCTCCTCGTCTTCGCGGGGTTCGCGTGGTACATCGGGAACTTCAGTGCGCTGCCAGTCCAGCCGCTCGCGGTCGCGGCCGCTCAGCTGACGCTGCTGTACCGCGCGGTCCTGGTGCATGCCACGCTGACCCTGCCAACCGGACACACCACAGGGTCGCTTCAGCGGGTCGTGATCATCGGCAGCTATGTCGCGTGGACCATCCCCGCCGCCGCCGATAGCACCCTCGCCACCGCCAGCCTGAGCGCTGCCGTGGTGGTCGTGGCAGGGCTTGATCTCATCACGGCCCCTCCGCCATTCCGAAGAACCCGCCTCGTGGCCCTGTCCGCAGCAGTCCTGCTCGGCGCCGCCTTCACGGTGGCGACCGTGGCCCGCGCCGCCAACCCGAATGGCACTGCGGACCTTGCCGTGCTTCTGCTCAACGAGGCAGCGATCGTGGTCGTCGCCGTGGGGCTCGCGGTGACCACGCTCCTGCCACGGCTGGAAGCAGGCAAGGTGACCGACCTGGTCGTGGAGGCGGCGCGGACGCGCTCCAGCGTGGTCCGCGACGTCCTGGCACGCGCCCTTGGCGACCCATCCCTCGAGGTTGGCTACTGGCATGGCCCGTCCGGCGCCTACCTGGACGCGTTTGGGGATCCGGTCGAGCCGTCAGGCGCGGACGACCGGCGACGGCGGATGCGAGTCGACGTGGACGAACGTCCCGCGGCCCTCCTGGTGCACGATCCGACGGTGCTCGAAAGCAGCGCGCTCAGCGACGCCGTCCACACCACCACCATTCTTGCTGCGACCAATTCACGCCTGCGCGGCGACGTCCTCGATCAGCTGGCCGAGGTTCGGTCTTCGCGCCGGCGCCTGATCCTTGCCGGTGATGCCGAGCGGCGTCGGCTGGAGCGGCGCCTCGACCGTGGCCCGATCCAACGCTCGCAAGCGCTTGAGGCCACCCTCGTCGAGGCGGCATCCGCGGCAGAAGCCCACGGTGAGGCCGATGTCGCCGAGCACATCCGACGCGCCAGGGCCGCGCTGGACCATGTTCGCGCAGACCTCGAGCGACTCGCGCAGGGGCTGCACCCTGCCTCCATCACCACCGTTGGCCTGGCCGCGGCGCTGCGTTCGCTGGCCGACCGGTCGCCGTTGCTCGTCGAGGTGACCTGCGAGGCCGACAGGCTCCCGGAGCCGATCGAGCTCGCCATCTACTACGCCTGTGCCGAGGCGATCACCAACGCCGTGAAGCATGGGAGAGCATCCCGCATCCGTGTGCGGGTCGCTGACGGCGAGTCACAGGCGGTCCTCACCGTCATCGATGATGGCGTGGGTGGGGCCGATCCGTCCGCGGGTACCGGTCTGCGCGGCATCGAGGACCGGGTCGAGGCGCTGGGCGGCAGCCTCACGGTGAGGAGCGAGGCGGGATTAGGCACTGGCCTGCGTGTCGCGATCCCCATCTCGGAGCCGGTCCGCCGGGTGCGTCTCAGGTCGGGCACACGGTCAGCGGTGCCGGAGTCACCGAGGACTTGAGCGTCCGGATCTGCGCGATGTAGTCCGCCACGGTGGGATC
This sequence comes from uncultured Chloroflexia bacterium, assembly GCA_963806265.1. Lineage (GTDB taxonomy): Bacteria > Chloroflexota > Limnocylindria > Limnocylindrales > CSP1-4 > CAIXZV01. The sequence continues at coordinate 63,835 of CAWDXT010000034.1, read as the reverse complement.
GGCCTCGAGAGAACGCGTGACCGGCTCCGTGGCCGCAGCGATCTCATCAAGATCCTTCCCCGAGGCGTTCACGAGCGTGCCGCCCGCCTCGCAGAACGCCTCGATATCCGCCCGCTCGAGATCCTGGCCGAGGAGATAGGTCAGCGTCTCGCCGGCCGCCGTCTCGAGCACGGAGCGGGTGCTGGCGCTCAGCGAGGAGTAACGGTCGGAGCCGGCGAACAGCGTCAGCAGCTTCGGAAAGAACGTGAGATTCATCGTCATGTACGCGCCGTCGGGGGCGATCCCCGCGGCGCCGAACACGACGGTGCCGATCGATGTTTCGGCACCGATCACGTCGCCCTTGTCGATCGCCTCGCCGAACGCATTGCCATTGAGATCCAACGGGGTCGCCCCGAGGGCGCGGATCACCGCATCGGATACCTGGGATTGCGGGACCCGGAGGCCGACGCCGTCGAAGTCGTCCAGGCTGAGGAATGGCGCGCGGAACCCGAAGGGATGGCGCAGCTGGTCCGGGTAGACTCCCAGCCCTGTCAGCCCGGTCCCGTCGAGCTCAGCCATCATCTTGTCGGGGAGATCGCTGGTCATCACCGCGGCCAGCACACCGTAGTCAGTGATCAGGAACGGTGCCTGGAGCGCAGAGAAACCAACGACTCCCTGCCCATCCCACGCGCGTGTTCCGACCCATCCGAGGTCGAGCGTGCCATCGCTGACCTGGTGGATGACGTCGCCCTCGATGTCCTCCTCACCGGTAGCGGCGTTCCAGCGGAGATCAACGGCGATCCGTCCGTCCGAGAGATCCGCCACCTGGGCAACGAAGTGCCGCAGGGGGTCCGTGCCAGGCGACCCCTCGGAGTCCGGGCTCCCCAGGGTCAGCGTGATCGGAGGATCGCCGCCGCCCGCCTTGTCCCCCGATGGGGTGCCACCACAGGCGCCGACGGCCGAGACCAGCAGAAGGATCGCGACCGCCTTGGGCACGTGTCCACCCCGGGCGCTCACGGGGCGCCTCGCGTCCACGGGGAGGACATGTACAGAACCGTCTGGTAGGTCTCCTCGCCGTTGGGGACGTCCTGTGGGAAGGTGTCGGACTGGTAGGTGATGGTCAGCGTGTCGCCGTCGACCGACCACTCGTGCGTGTCGGCTCCGTCGTCGCCGTGCTTGATGCTGACGGTGTTGCCGCTGATGGAGTAGACGCCAAAATCCTCCTCGACAGCGAGCCCACCGTCCTTGGACCGGAAGCAGGCCCAACGCCCGCCCGCGATGCGGAGCGTGAAGACGTTCTCCTTCCCGATATCCCAGAAGTCGAAGAACGCCTGCGCGTTCTGCTGAAGGCCAGCCGCCTGGAGGGCGGCCATGGCGTCGTCAGGTGTCACGACGCCGGTGTGCCACACGCCCTCGAGCTCGCTCGCGGCGGACGGCGGCGCGGACGGCGGCGCGGACCCGGCAGCGCAGCTGCCACGCTCGTCTCTGCAGACGGATTGGCGGAACCCGCGCTTTGGCCGCCGCAGGCAGCAACCGTCGCGAGCGTCGCCAGGATCAGGAGACCGGCAATTGACCTGACGCTCATGTGACACCTCCGGTATCAGGTGACCATCGGCGGGAACCCCGCCGCGTCGATCAGGATCGACCCTGACTTGCCGGCACGTCATCGAGGCTACCCGCATGCCATCGTCTCGCCGACTGCGGCCAGCCACAGTCTGAAGCCGCCGAGTCGCATGCGAGAATGCGTGACATGGCGTCCTCCGTCAGGTCCGCGGCCTGGGCCATCCCGGTCGGGATCGCGCTCGCCCTGGCGACCATCGCCATCATTCCGCAGACGACCTCCTGGCGGTCGACCTATTCGGGCGCCTCAGCGGCGGCCGCGGTTGCCGACCTGAGCGCGGGCATCGGCCTGATCGCGGCGGGGACCGCCCTCATCATCACGAACCTCCGTTCCTCGGCCGGCCTGGTCGCCATCCTGGCGGGAATCGCGTGGCTCTCTGCGGACTGGGCTGGCTGGCAGGGTGGTCTGGTCCTGCCGCGCACGCTCGCCATGGGCCTCGGCCTCTGCTTCCTGCCGTTGATCCTTCACCTGCTCGCTCTCCATCAGCGCGACGCGGGACGGTTGGTCGTGCGCCAGATGGTCCGCGTTGGATATGGCGTCGCGTCAGTCCTCGCCGCTGGGCTGCTCCTGTTCCGGGATCCGCAACTCGACCTCCTCTGCTGGAGCAACTGCACCGACGATGCCCTGCTGATCGGCAATCAGCCGGTGATGGCGGGAAATCCTCAGCGCGGCGATTCCAGTCTTTGAGCTCGCAGCGGGAGGGGCCATCGTCCTCGTGAGCGTCCAGTGGGTGATGACCGGCACCGCCGCGCAGCGCCGACTGGCGGCAGTCGTCGCAATCCCAGCCCTCCTCGTCGGTATCGGGGCCGGTGCCCACGGCCTCGCACTCCTCGTGGATCCGCATGAGGGGCCGCAATTCGCGCTGCATGGCGCCCTCTTCCAGCTGCGTGCCTGGGCGGCCGCCCTGCTCGCGGCGGGCCTCGGATGGTCGGTCGTCCGCGCATCGCGGAGCCGGTCGGCCGTGATGCGGCTGGCCGCTGACCTCGGCAACGCCTCTGGCCCGGGTCTCATGGGACCGGCGCTCGCATCGGCCACCGGCAATTCGAGCCTCGAGGTTCTCTACTGGTTGCCCCACCTCGGTGCATACGTCGACGGAGCCGGGAAGCGCAAAGAGCCCCCGCCACCGAACGGTCCGCGAACGGTGACGCGCCTCTCGAATGGCGGCCGGCTGCTTGGCGTGGCGACCCACGACCCGGCGGTGATCGACTCGGCCGGCCTGGATCGCCTCCTCGGTCCCGCGGCAACCTTCGCTATCGAGAATGAGCGGCTTCGCGTCGAGCTCCTGGCGAAGGTCGACGAGGTTCGCGCCTCTCGCGCCAGGATCGTCTCCGCCGGGGATGGCGCACGGGCTCAGCTCGAACGCAATCTGCACGACGGGGCGCAGCAGGGAGTCCTGGCCGTCGCGTATGAGCTGCGCTCGGCAGCTGCTGCCGCCGAAGCGTCGGGTGATGGCGACGTCCGCGGCGCCATCGAGGCGGCAGTGCGCGAAGCTGACGCCATGCTGGCCGAGCTGCGGGAAGTCGCCCACGGCATCCACCCGGCCATCCTCGAGGCCAAGGGGCTAGGCCCGGCCCTTCGCTCGCTCGCCGATATGGCGTCGATTCCGCTCGAGCTCCGTGCGCTGCCGACGGAGCGGCTGCCGGAGCACGTGGAGGGAACGGGGTACGCCGTCGTCGTCGCCGCCGTCGACGCCGCAGCAGCGATCGGCGCCGACGGACTGGTGGTTCGGACAAGCCGGACCGGCGACCACCTCCTGATCGAGATGGCCGGACTCGGCCCAGGGGCTCTGCCCGACATCGAAGACCGGCTCGAGGCGGCAGATGGGGCGCTGGAGCGGGAGGGCTCGACGGTACGAGCGTGGATCCCGTGCGTGTAGTTGTGGCCGACGACGTTCTCCTCATCCGGGAGGGCATCATCCGAGTGCTGGAGGGGAGCGGGCAGGAGGTGGTTGGGCAGGCGGCCGATGTGCCTGGGCTGCTGGCGCTCGTGACGACCGAGCGTCCGGACGTGGTGGTCATCGACATCCGCATGCCGCCGACCCACACAGACGAGGGGCTGCAGGCCGCTGAGCGGATCGCCACGGACCACCCCGGAACGGGTGTTCTCATCCTGTCCCAGTACGTCGAGCCCGAGTACGCGACGTCGCTGCTGGCCGACTACCCGGAAGGCGTCGGCTACCTGCTGAAGGAACGCGTCTTCGACCCTGCCGTGCTCACCGACGCCCTCCGCCGAATTGCCGAGGGCGAGTGCGTGATCGATCCGACCATCGTGTCCCGCCTCCTGCAGCGCAAGCGGCGAGAGGATCCACTGGCCGAGCTCACCCCCCGTGAACGCGAGGTCCTCGCGCTCGTCGCGGAGGGCCTGTCGAACGCAGCCATCGCCGAGCGGCTGGTGGTGACCGAGCGAACGGTGGAGGCGCACGCGACCCAGATCTTCTCCAAGCTTGGTCTCGAGCCGAGCCGCGACGCCCATCGGCGTGTTCTCGCCACCCTCGCCTACCTGCACGAAGGCTGACGCCCGTTCGCGATCGCCGCCGCCTCCGTGCTGGCCACGCTCCTGACCGGTGTGGGACTCGTGCCGACTGCAATGGAGACTTCGACGTCCGGCTCGACACCCACGGCACGGAGTCGTTCACGAGCTGGGTGGACGAGAACGGTGACGTCAACAAGGCGCTGCAGCGCACCCGGGCCCCGTCCGACGTGTTCGCCACTCTCTCGACCGGCCGATCGTTCGTCGCTCGCGGCGAGTTCCAGGAGACCATCAAGCGGATCCCGGAGACGAACCTGTTCACGAAGACCATCACGGGCTCTCGCGACATGATCAGCGATCCGGGGCGCGGGTTGATCTTTCAGGAGGCGGGGCGGATCGTGTACGGCGATCTCGAGCAGACCATCCTGCTGCGGAAGGCCGGGAAGCATGAGGGCATCTTCGATGAGGACTTCGACGTCCCTCTGTGATTTCCTCGCGCAGCCGGCCTGAGCGACCTCGTCACGCTCAGGCGAGCGCCCTCGAAGGCGCTCGCTCCCACGCAACCACGGTTGACCGGAGCATTGCCCAACGGGTGAGCCGGCCCGCGTTCCCGCTTGAGGAGTAGCCCACGAGCTGTTCCGCCATGATCGTGAGGCCGCATCTCACCGCCGCCGATCCGGGCCGTGAAACGCCTGGCTCGGGCTGAGCCCCGGGCCGGCGCTCAGTGGGTGGCGCTCGACCCGTCCGGGCCGAACAGGACCCGCAGCCAGGACTCGAGCGGCGTCGGGACGTCAGGCCCGGCGCCCAGCTTCACGCTTGCCGAGCCGGGTGCATCGGGACCGAGCGCCGGCGCGTCATCGGCGAGGATGAACGGGACCTCCCTCGTGGTGCCCAGCCGGTACTCGCGCGCCTGCTGGTCGATGTACTCGACCCGCTGGATCGTGTATCGCTCGCGAGCGAGGGCATCGACGCTGGACTGCAGGGCCGCATTCGACGCACGCATCGCGTCGGCCATCCGGGACGCCTCGGCTGCCTCGCTCACCTGGCGTGCGAACAGCACGATGACCCAGGCCGCCAGGACGGCGCCGATCAGGAGGCCGATCCGCCGCCGGGTGAGGCCCGCGACCGGCAGGTCGGAGAGAGAGCCGAGGGCGGCCACCGCGACGGGCGTCTGCGGAGCCGGAGCGGATCCGGGCATCTCCGGGACGTCGACCGCGGTCGACCCCGGGTCGGAGGACGGCCGGGCGGTGGCGTCTGCAGCAGCCGGGCGGGCCAACGGTCGAGACATTGCGGCGAGGGTAGCTTCGCTCGATTTCGCGTGTCAACCGCGATTCGGCAGGTGCATCCCCATTCGCTCGGCCACGTGATTCGTGCGGGATCACGTGCCGCTCACGGCGATCGGCGTGACAGCCAACCTGTCACGCCGCGACGACAACGTGGCGTACACTGGCGCCCGAAATCGATCAGGCGTTCTATTGCGTCGAGCGCGCGCAGCGGGAGGCGGTATGCGCACCTATGCCCCGGCCCCTACGAAAGCCGTCCTGGAGCGGGCGCTGGGTGAGCCGTCGCTGGCCCGCGGCGTCGTCCATCACGAGGTGCGCGAGGCGTTGCCCGCCGTCCACGGGGAGTGGCCCGACTGGCTCGACCCGAGGATCCGGCGCGGCCTGGCCAGGCGCGGCATCGAACGACCGTACGTCCACCAGGCAGAGGCGATCGATGCCGTCCATGGGCGCGAGAACGTCGTGGTGGTCACGCCCACGGCCTCGGGCAAGTCGCTGTGCTACACCGTCCCGGTGCTCCAGGCGCTGGCGGAGGACCCGTCGGCAAGGGCCCTGTTCCTGTTTCCGACCAAGGCGCTCGGCCAGGACCAGGTGGCAGAGCTGAGCGAGCTCGTCCGTGACGCCGAGCTCGAGGTGTCGTCGGCCTGCTACGACGGCGACACGCCGGCGCCCATCCGCTCCGCCATTCGCAAGGCCGGCCAGGTCGTCGTGACGAACCCGGACATGCTCCACTCCGCGATCCTTCCCCACCACACGAAGTGGTTCCAGCTGTTCGAGCAGCTCCGGGTGATCGTGGTCGACGAGCTGCACACCTATCGCGGCGTGTTCGGCAGCCATGTGGCCAACGTGCTCCGGCGCCTGCTGCGCCTGTGCGACCACTACGGCAGTCATCCCGTGATCGTGTGCTGCTCGGCAACGATCGGCAACCCGGGGGAGCTGGCGGAGCTTCTCGTCGGCCGGCCGATGCGGACGATCGATCGCAATGGAGCACCGTCAGGCGAGAAGCACCTGATCCTGGTCGACCCGCCGCTCCTCGATGGCGCCACGGGCGCCCGGGGCTCGGCGATGACCCTCGCCGAGCGGTGGGCGCTGCCGTTCCTGCGAGCCGGCCGCCAGACGGTCGTGTTCGGCCGATCCCGGGTCGCCGTCGAGATCATGCTCTCGAACCTGCGCGAGCGCCTGCGGCAGGATCTCGGGCCCCGCAGCCGGCTGCGGGGCTATCGGGGTGGCTACCTGCCGACGGAGCGCCGATCCATCGAGCGCGGGCTGCGCGAGGGCGAGGTGCTCGGTGTGGTCAGCACCAATGCCCTCGAGCTGGGCGTGGACATCGGACGCCTCGACGTCGCGGTCCTGGCCGGCTACCCGGGCTCGATCGCGAGCACCTGGCAGCAGATGGGTCGCGCCGGAAGGCGCGGCGACGTCAGCGTCGCGATCCTGGTCGCCTCCCCTGCCCCGGTCGATCAGTACGTGATCCATCACCCCGAGTTCGTGCTCGGCGGTCGGCCCGAGGAGGCACGGCTCGATCCCGACAACCTCCACGTGCTGCTCGCGCATCTTCGTGCGGCGACATTCGAGCTGCCGTTCGAGCCGGGCGAGTCGTTCGGGCCCGGCCCGGCGGACGAGCTGCTGGCGTTCCTGGCCGAGGGCGGCCAGGTGCGGCAGGCGGACGATGGCCGCTGGTACTGGAGCTCGGAGAACTTCCCGGCGTCGGAGATCTCGCTCCGGGCGGCGGCCCCTGAGAACGTCGTGATCATCGACACCTCGCCTGACCGTCCGCGGGTGCTGGGCGAGGTCGACCTGTTCAGCGCCCAGGTGCTCGTTCACGAGCACGCCATCTACATCCACGAGTCGACCCAGTTTCACGTGGATCGTCTCGACTGGGGCGAGCGCAAGGCCTACGTCCACCGCATCGACGCCGACCACTACACGTACGCCAACCGCGCCGTCACGCTCAAGCCGCTCGACGTGTTCGCGACGACACCGGCCACCGGGGGCAGCCGCGTCCATGGCGAGGTGATGGTCGCCAGCCTCGTGACCCTCTACAAGAAGCTGAAGTTCGTGACCGACGAGAACGTCGGCTGGGGCCCCATCGACCTTCCCGAGATCGAGCTGCAGACGACCGCCTACTGGCTCACGGCCGAGGGCGCGGGCGCGAGCTGGCGCCGGGACGAGCTCGATGTCGCGCTCATCGGCGCCGGTCGCGCGATCCAGGCCGTGGCCGCCGTCCTGCTGATGGTCGATCCTCGCGATCTCGGTCTCGTCGCCCAGGTCAGGTCCCCCCACCACGAGGCGCCGACGATCTACCTGTACGAGGCGATGCCCGGCGGCGTCGGGTTGTCGGAGCGGCTGTTCGCACGCCATGACGAGCTGGTCGAGGGAGCCGCGGCACTGATCCGCGCCTGCCCGTGCGACGCGGGCTGTCCTGCCTGTACCGGCCCACGGCTCGAGCCGCAGGTCGATGGGAAGGCGCTGGCGCTGCGGCTGCTCGACGGACTCGGGGCGAGCCGGTCCGGCGCCGAGCCAGGGCGGGCCGAGGTCGCATGACGGCGGAGCCGCTGCCCACGATCACGAGAGCGCGCCGGCTCGCCAACCTGCGGGCAAGCATCGCCCGACCGGGCGGTCCCGCGATCGGCCCCGACCAGCCCCCGGCACGCGCGCCGTTCAGCGGGCATCGGAGCCCCATGCTCGCCGGCCGGCTGGCCGCAGCGCTGGCAGCCGACGTGGTCGAGGGCGGCGCCGGGACCCTCGTCCGCCGGGTCGTTGCGCCGGTGCCGATGCCGCTCGACCGCGAGCGGCTTGCACGACTCCCGGGCCAGCCACCGGCTGACGCGCCGCTCGTGTGCATCGACACCGAGACCACCGGCCTCGCGACGGCTGCCGGCACGCTTGCCTTCCTGGTGGGGCTCGCGCGGTGGGAAGGAGACTGGTTCCAGCAGGTCCAGCTGGTGCTGCCCGATCACGCTGATGAGCCGGCCCTGCTGGCCGAGCTCGAGCGGTGGGTGACGCCTGACTGCTGGCTCGTGAGCTACAACGGTCGAGGGTTCGACTGGCCGCTGATCGAGGCGCGCTTTCGCCTCGCCGGCCGATCCGCCCCCGACCACGCCGGGCACCTCGACCTGCTGCCGTTCGTTCGCCGCGTGTTCCGGCACCGGATGGAGGACGCGCGACTCCAGAGCGTCGAGACCGAGCTCCTGGGCATTGTCCGCACCGGCGATGTCGGCGGCTGGGAGATCCCGTCGATCTACCTCGACGTCCTGCGTGGCGGTCCGGTCGAGCCGCTGGCCGGCGTCGTGCTTCACAACGAGCGCGACGTGCGGTCGCTGGGGCTCCTCCTGGCGATGATCGAGCAGCGCTACGCGGATCGCGCGGCCCGGACCGGGACACCGCGCGGCGACCTCGCCGGGCTGGCCCGGGGGTACGAGCGCGAACGGCGGCATCTCGAGGCGCTCGAGTGCCTCGACGACGCCCTCGCCTCGTCAGGTCCGGTGCGCGACCCGTTCGGCCGGAGCCCGGCGGATCGCGCTGCGCGCCTCGAGGCGATCGCCGAGGAACGCGAGCCGTGGTGGGCGCCGCGCCAGCGACCGCATTTCGGGGGGCGCGCGCCGGCATCAGGCTGGCGTGGCGAGCTCGCGAATGGTCGCGGCGGGCCGCTGGGTACGTCGCCCGGGCTCAGTGCCTGGGCGTCCGGCCGACGCTGGACGGACGAGCGACTGGCTGCCGAGCGAGCCCGGGTCCTGCGCCGGCTTGATCGCCCGGCCGAGGCCGCGGAGGCATGGCAGACCGCGGCGGCCGCCGGCGGAGCGCTGGGCGCGATCGCCTGGATCGAGATCGCCAAGCTTCGTGAGCACCGGCTGGAGGATCCCGCCGGCGCGCTCGCCGCCACCCGCGCCGCATGGCGGGTGCTGGACCGCTCACGAGGGCTGGGCAGGCCGCATCCGCGACTGGAGGCCGATCTCGCGCGACGCGGTGCCCGGCTCGCGCGGCGGCTGCGCGTGACCGCGGGGCGCACGGCCGGAAGCCGGGCGAACGTCGCGGTCATGGCGCCCGGCAGCTCAGCCCGCGTCGAGACCCGTTCCGCGCATGCGACGAGTTGCGTCCGCGCGGCTCGGAACCCCGTAGACGCCGGCGCCCTCGAGGACCAGTGACGCGCACGCGGCCCCCAGGCGCAGGTCGGCATCGCGGCCGTCCCAGCCAGCGACGAGGCCCGGGTCAAGCCACGCGGCGAAGACCCCGGCAAGGAACGTGTCGCCCGCCCCCACGGGGTCGACGTAGCGTGCCGTCGGGATGCTGGCCCAGGGTCGGGCCACCAGCTGCTCGGGCCCGGCGCCCACGCGGTACGCCGTCCCTCCCCGGGCACCATCGGTCACCAGCAGGGTCGCGCCGGGACGCAGGTGGGTGGCCAGCTGGGCGGGTGTCGCTGCCCCGTCGAGGTCGTCGCTCCCCACGCCCACGAGATCGCCGCGCCGCACGACCGCGTTGGATCCCGGCGCCAGACGGCGCACCGGCGCGTTCGGACCCAGGACGCGCAACAGGCCCTGCCAACCCACCGCCACGAGAGCATCGTCGGGCGGCACCGATCCCCAGTCATCGCCGATCTCGGCCGCGACGGGAACGAGCATCCAGGCGGGCGATCGGAGCCAGGCCGGTGGCAGGGAGCCGGGTGACGCGGGATCCGAGATCTGTGGCGATCGCTGGAGGCGACCGTTCGGTGTCTCGACGTTGACGAACACCGGGCCGACGGCTCCCGGCACCACGCGCACGTCGACGCCTGCCGCGCGGACCACGTCCATCTCGGTCGATCTCGCGGCCTGCTCGTCGGCAACGACGAGGGCGCCAACGCGCAGTCCGAGCCGAGCCATCGTGAGCGCCGAGTACGAGACCCCGCCGCCGAGCCGCCATCCGCGAGGGTCGTCGGCGACGAGGTCGCGCGATGCCGCGCCAACCACGACGACCTGGGGTGTTTCGTCCACTCCTCCTCCACCCAGGGGCCGGGCGATGCCCGCCTATACTGTCGATCCCCCGAGCGCGGGCCGTGATCTTCGCCGCGGACCTGCCACCCGATCGAGGTTCACATCATGCACTTCTACGAGCTGCACGAAGGCGACGCCGACGTGTTCGCCGACATTCTGCTCGTCCGCGACGAGGAGATGGATCCGGAGGAGTTCTTCTCGGTCGTGCAGTCGATCCGGCAACGCGTCCAGAGCTCGTTCGAGCAGGACACGCTGATCGAGGCGATCGCCGAGGAGCTCGAGAGCGACTACGGGTTCATCGCCGTCACCGACGACCGGCTGACCGCGGCGGTCAACGTGTCGAAGCAGGAGGACGACAACTTCCTCGCCGATCTCGAGACCCCTGAAGAGGACCCCGACTACGTCTCGATCCTCGCCGACCTGCAGCCGGGCGAGGGCCGGCCCAACTAGGCGCTCCTCCGGTCACCGGCGGCCAACCGGGCGGCACCCCGCCCGACGCCCCGATCCGATCGGACAAGCCGGCGAGCGCCGTTAGCCTGCCACCGCGGTCCGCTGCTCGGACGTGGCACGCCGTGGGCGATCGGTCTGCACGAGCCACAGGCCACCGAGGACGATCGCCGAGCCGGCCACGATGAACGGCCCCACGTGCTCGCCGAGGAGCCACACGGTCAGCACCTCGCCCGCCAGGGGCACGAGCACGATGAACGCGGACGCGCGCGGCGCCCCGATGCGACGGATCCCCTCGGCGAAGGCAACGAACGCGACCATCGTCCCCAGCGCTCCCAGATAGAGGAGGCTGGCCAGCGCGCGCGGCGACGCCTCGAACACCGGCGCCCAGCCCGCCAGCGCCGTGGTCGGCAGGAAGATCAGCGCGCCGATGGCCGCGGGCGCCAGCGTGGCCGTCACCGGATGGAGACGCGTGGTGGCGACCCGCGACATGACCGAGTACGCCCCCCAGCACAGGGCGCCGGTCACATACAGCAGATCACCAACCAGTCGCTGCCCGCCGCCCTCAAGCGCCGGGCCGATCACCAGCACCAGGCCGCCAAGGGCGAGCGCGAGCCCGAGGACTCCCTGGCGACCGGGCACCACGCGGTAGCGGAGCGCAACGAGCACGGCCACGACCACCGGCGCCAGCCCGGGCACGATGATCGCGCCGTCGCTGGCGGGTGCCAGGCGCACCCCGTACAGGAAGCACAGGTTGTAGGCGACGATCCCGAGCAGCGCCATCGCGCCGACCAGGGGCAGGTCCGCCCGACCGAGCCGCATTGGCGCCCGGATCAGCCGGCCCCAGCCCCAGAGCAGGACGGACGCGACCGAGAACCGGATGAACGCCGTGGTCAGGGGTGGCACCTCATCTGTCGCCCAGTGCGCCGCGACCCAGGTCCCGGCGAAGCAGCCGGCCATGACCAGCAGCAGCGCGTACGCGACGGGGTCGTGGTGGCTGGGAACGGCCGCCCCGGGATGGCCGCCGGCGGGCTGGCCGCCGGCGGGCGCCGGCCGAGGCGGGCCAGCAGAACCAGCGGATCCGCCGGGACCGGTCGCTCGAGATGGGCCGGGCCGGCCATCGGCCGTCGGTCGCGCCGTCACCGGCTGAACAGGACCTCGATGACGTCGCCGTCCCGGACCTGGTAGGTCTTGCCCTCCGAGCGGACCCTGCCGTGGCGCTTGGCCTCGGCCATCGACCCGGCCGCCAGCAGCTCCTCGTAGGCGATCGTCTCGGCCCGGATGAAGCCGTGGGCGAGGTCCGTGTGGATGGCGGCGGCCGCATCGACGGCGCTCGACCCCTCGGGAATGGGCCACGCCCGGACCTCGTCGGGACCGGCGGTCAGGAACGAGATCAGGCCGACCAGCCGATACGAGAGCGCGATGACCCGGTCGAGGCTCGATTCGTGGAGCCCGAGCTCCTCCATGAACACGGCGGCCTCGTCCGGCTCGAGCTCGCCGAGCTCCATCTCGATCCTGGCCGAGAGGGCATCGACCATGGCGTGCTGATGGGGATAGCCGTCCTCGATCCGCTGGATCAGGGCCGGCGCCGTCGCGAGCTCGTCCTCGCCCACGTTGAGCAGCACCAGCACGGGCTTCTGGGTCAGGAACCTGAAGCCGCGGATCGCCTTCTCCTCGTCCGGGTCCAATGCCTCGTCACGTATCGGGCGACCGGCCTCGAGCGCGGTCTTGAGCCGGACCAGGATCTGCTCCTCGCGCTCGTTCGCCTCGCGCTCCGCCGGCGTGCCGTGGCGCCCGCCACCGGCGTTGAGCCGCTCCAGCCGGCGGTCGATATGCGCGAGATCCGCCAGCACGAACTCGAGGTCCAAACGCTCGAGATCGCGTGCCGGATCGACCGAGCCGTCGGGATGCGGGTGGTGCACGTCGTCCCAGGCACGGACCACGTGGATCAACGCGTCGGCTTCGCGCAGCCGGGCGAGGTGCTCGGCCGGCAGCTCGTCGGTCCCGACGCGTCCCTCGCTCGAGGCCGGTGGTGCCGGCAGGTCGACGTAGGTCACGTCAGCGTGGACGATCTTCCTGGGATGGAACACCTCGGCGAGCCGGTCGAGCCGCTCGTCGGGAACCTTGACGACGCCCACGTTGAGCTGGAGCCCGCCGTAGCCGCCCGTCTCCGCATGTCCCCGGGTCAGGGTGTTGAACACGGTGGTCTTGCCGGCGCCCGCGAGCCCGACGATCGCGATCTGCATGCGCTGATGCTACCGGTCGAGGGGCCCGTCGAGACCGCGAAGCCACAATGAGCGCCGTGCCGGGCGACGAGCCGGCAGGATCCGATCAGTAGCCCGCGGACGGATCTACGACGTTGATCAGCGGATCACCCGCCGCGTACCGGCGCAGGTTGTCGGCGAACAACCCGATCGACCTGTCGAGAACGCGGGTGGACGACCACGAGGTGTGCGGGGTCAGGATCACGTTGGGCAGGTCGTAGAGCGGTGACGAGGGCGGCAGCGGCTCCTCGAGGAACGTGTCCAGCACCGCGCCGCCGATGCGTCCCTCACGCACCGCCCGCGACAGCGCGTGCTCCTCGATCAGCTCGCCACGAGCGACGTTGATCACCCACGCGCCGGGCTTGAGGTGGGCGATCGCCTCGGCATCGATCAGGCCGTGCGTGTCGGGCGTGAGCGGCGCCGCGAGCACGACGAAGTCCGACTCCCCGAGCAGCTCCGGCAGCCGCTCGGGCGGCAGCACGCGATCGAGCATCACCGAGCCCAGGTACGCCTCGTCGCCCACGCCCTCGCCCTCGGACGACGCCGCCGCACCGGCCTCGGGCCGCCGCCGGGTCGCCACGACGCGGCAGCCGAAGGCCGTGGCCAGGGCGCCGACGGCGCGGCCCATCGAGCCCAGCCCAACGATCCCCACCGTGACGTCGCGCAGCTCGCGCGACTCGAGCGGCTGCCACGTCCGCTCCGCCTGCAGCTCGAGCAGCTGCGGCAGCCTCCGTGAGACCGCCAGGATCATGAGCATCACGTACTCGGCGATCGGCCGCGAGAACACGCCTCGGGCGTTCGTGATCACCAGGCCCCGGGCCCGGCTGGCCGGGGTCAGCACGCGCTCGACACCGGCGGTGGCCGAGTGCACCCAGCGGAGCTCGGGCGCCCGGGTGAGGATGCGGTCGAACGTCTCGGCCGGCAGGCGGCCACGGAGCATCACCTCGACATCATCGAGCGGGCCGTCGGGGTGGCCGTCGAACCCGATCGTCACCAGCCGCGAACCCGGCGCCGCCGCTCGGATGGCGTCGAGGTCCTGCGCGCGCCAGCGCGCCGCGAGGATGGGGGTGAGCGCGATGGCTGCCGGAACCCCGCCCTGGCCGTGGCCAGGGCCGGGTGCTCGTGTCGCCGCCTCCGTCACGACGCGCCTCCTCCCCTGCGCAGACCCATCCGCTCGACCCATGCCGCGGGGTGGTCGATCTCGTCCGGCCTGGGCAGCGTGTCGGGTCCGTCCCAGAGTCGCAGCAGCGCGGGCGGTCCCGCCAGACGGTCGATCTCCGCGACGAACGCCTCGCCCTTACGGTACTGCTCCATCTTGAGGTCCATCCCGGTGATCCGGAGCATTGCCCGCTCGAACGGGCTGCGCTGCTGGCGGCGCCCATGGAAGCGGGCCGAGATCTGTTCCACACCGGGTACGAGTTCGCGACCCACGGCGTCCATCACGTGGTCGCCGAACCCCTCGAGCAGGCTCATGACCGCCTGCGTCTCGCGGAACAGCCGCCGCTGCTCGTCGGACATCAGGCGCTCCATCCAGTGCTGGTCGTCCCGCCGCCCATCTCCGCGGAGCGCTGCGCCGAGCGACCGCGACGGCATCCCGCCCCATCGACGATGCGTCGTCGGAGAACAGCGACAGCTGGCGCTCCAGCCGCTCCGCGAGGTATGGCCGGAGCCAGGGGTGGGCCTCGAACTCGAACGCGTGCGTGGTCTCGTGCAGCGCGATCCAGGTTCGGAACGGCGCCAGCGGCACGCCCAGCGAGCGCGCGGTCTGACGGATGTTCTCCTCGACGAACAGCAGCCGGCCGGGCGTCGACTCGGCGGTGATCAGCGCCAGGTCGTACTGGCCCAGCACGCGCTGGCCCATGAACCCCAGCAGGAGTCCGATCTGGCGGGTCGTGATCCATCGATTTGCGAGCGTGATGGTCGCCTTGCCAAGGCCACTTCCGGGCGGCAGCATCTGCTCCAGGAGCTGGCCCTCGAGGCGGCCGATCAGCGCCCCGAACGAGCTCGTGTTGGCTCGCACCCAGGCCGCGCGATCGACCACCGACACCCGTTCGACGACGCCCGGAAGCGCGGTTCCGAGGTGCGTCGAGAGCGCCGGGACGACCCGGGCCATGGCCCCCGCGTAGGCCGGCTCGGTCGCTTGCAGCTCGGATTGGTCGAGGGCTCCCGGCGCGCGCCGCAGGCGGGCGATCGCGATGCTCTCGACGCGGTCCCAGTCCACCAGCCCGCCGCGGCGCGCCGTCTGCTCCGCCTGGCGGCCGGCGACCGTGATCGCTGCTCCGATCACGGAGCCCACCAGGAACCCCGCCTGCCACAGGCGCGCGTCGGAGACCCGCCGACCGCCGCGGTCCGCGCCCTCTCCCGACATCAGCGCGCCTCCAGCAGCTCGACCGGGTGAAGGTCGACCGGCCCGACGTCACCGAACGTGTCGCCGAACATGCGCGCGGCGATCGCGCGGAAGCGACCGACATCGCCGGTGGTCAGCTGGATGTGCGTGGCCGGCGCCTCGTATCGTTCCACCGGGCGCGAGTGGCCTGCGGCTCCCGGGTCGGCCGCAGTTCCCCGGGTCGTTCCGGGCGCCTCGAGCCCGTTGACCGACAGCAGCTCCGCGAGCGACGAGGCGGTGGCCGTTGCCGAGTCCACGATCGCCACTCGATCCCCGACCGCCTCGGCGAGCACCGGTCGCAGCAGCGGGTAGTGCGTGCAGCCGAGGAGGAGCGTGTCGATCTTGGCCGACGGCGGACGCGGGAACACGAACTCGCCCGCACCGTCGCGCTCGCCCAGCAGCGGTGTCAGCTCCTCGTCGATCGTGCTCCGCAGCTCCGGCCCGTCGAGCATCCCGGCCTCCACCATGGGCACGAACCGTGGCGTGGCGTGCTCGTACACCTCGACCGCCGGGTTCTCGTCCTTGATGGCGTCGAAGTACGCATGCGAGCGCACCGTCGCCTGGGTCGCGATGACGCCCACACGCCGGTTGCGCGTCGCCAGCGCCGCAGCCGCCGCTCCGGGGCGGACGACACCCAGCACCGGCAGGTCGTAGCGTGCCCGAAGCTCGCTCAGGGCGACGGCCGTGGACGTGTTGCAGGCCACGACGATCGCCTTCACATCGCGCGCGGCAAGCTCGTCGAGCGCCTCGATCGAGTACCGGCGCACCTCGTCATCTGGGCGGGGCCCATATGGCGCGCGTGCGTTGTCGCCCAGGTAGATCGTCGATTCGTGGGGCGAGCGACGCAGGATCTCGCGCAGGACCGTGAGTCCCCCAACCCCGGAGTCGAAGATGCCGATCGGGCGCGGATCGGACACGAGCGCGGGCTACCGACCGGTCACGGCCACGCCGGCGCCGACGAGGTCCGTGGCGGCCCGGACGATGTCCTGGCTGATCTGGGCGGTCGGATCGGCCAGGACGAACGGGATGCCCTCGTTGTTGGCGCGAACGACGAGCGCGCCGCCCGAGGCCACGTTGTGCTCGGGCACCCTGCCCAGCGCCTGGTTGAGCACCTCGGGATCGAAGCCACCGGTGGAGTCGGCCCGGTTGACGAGGTAGCGGACCTTGGTCGGCGGGTAGCCGATCATCCGGAACGCGTCGGCCATGACCATCGTGCTGTGGATGGTCGTCGAGTCGTAGGTCACCACCTCGAGGATCGTGTCCGACCCGTCGAGAAACGCGAGGTTGATGTCGTTCACCACCGCCGGCGTGTCCACGATCACGACCTCGTACACGCGGCGAAGCAGCGACAGGGTCTTCTCGAGATCCCGGACGGTGACCATCTCGGCCATCTCGACGCGGGGCGGCGCGAGCAGGATGTCGATCCCCGACGGATCCCGCCACAGGACGTCGCGCAGGTCGGACTCCTGGATGCGATCCGTCGGCAGGTCGAGCAGCGACGGGGCGTCGGACGGAACCTTGAGCAGGGCACGCATGTCGCCGAACTGCAGGCTGCCGTCGATGAGCACGGTGCGGGCACCCAGCTGACCCGCTGCCACGGCGAGATTGAAGGCGATGGTGGTCTTCCCGACACCGCCCTTGGGCGCGAACACCGAGATCATGCGCGCCGTCCCGACCGACTCCGACTGGGCGGCCGCCTGGTGCACCTGCTGGACGCGGGTCACCAGCTCGTAGCCGGTGAACGGCATCGACAGCACGCCGTCGATCCCCTTGTCGGGATCCGGCGCCACCGGCTGCTGGGGCACCGTGAGGACGATGACCGGCGCGTGGCGACCCGGACGCGTGGATCTGCTCGATGAGCGGCATGCCCTTGACTCGCCCCTGGAGCAGGGCATCGACCATCACGACATCGGGCCGGAGCTCACCGATCAGGCCCACCGCGCGCGACCCCTCGCTCACGACGTCCAGCAGCTTGATCGCGGACTGCGAGTTCAACAGGCCCCGGATGTACTGGGCGACCTGGGGAACATCCTCGACGACGAGCAGGCGCAGCTGGTCGGGCATCGTCGCGACTCTACCACGCAGGGTTGTGCCCGGCGCCCGGACCCGGTGGTCCCATCCGCGGCGCGCCATCTGGCGGTGCTCCAGCGCCGACGCGGGCGCTCCCGGGGGTCATCGGAACCCGCCGGGTTCCATGGACCCGCCGGGTTCCACGGGCTCGCCGCGGATTCCACGGGCCTTCGTCGGCGGCGGCCTAGGTGCGCCGAGCGACGAGGATCGCGCGCTCGGCGGTCACGGTCAGCGGCTCCAGCCCGTAGTCGCCGGCCAGCGTCTCCACCTCGAGCCCGGCCGCGACGGCCAGTGCCGCGAGGTCCTCGGTGCTGACCTGTCGCAAGCGGTCGATGCGCACCCAGCGCACTGCCGGCCCGCCGGGCTGGCCGGACTCAAAGACGGTCGTGAGCCGCACGACGCCCGTGGCCGGCTCGTACAGGGCGCTGCCGGTCTTGGTCACGATGTCGCCCGTCTCGGGATCCTCGCGGACCCATTCCAGCACGAGGCGCCCATCGAACCGCGCCAGATCCTCGGCGCTGGGCAGCCATACGTCGATGACGGCCAGGCCACCCGGCGCAAGGTGGGCCGCGAGCGTGCTGACCGACCGCCGCCTGCTCGGGTCGCGAGGCGGCCAGGAAGATCGAGTTGAGGGGCACGGTCGCGAGCTGGTAGCGGTCGGCCTCGGGCAACCGGATCGAGCGCGCGTCGCCCTCGACGAGGCGAACCCGTGCCGCCACCTCCGGACCAGCCGCGGCGGCGGCGGCCCGTGCCCGGGCGAGCATCGCCGGGTCCAGGTCGACGCCCGTCACCTCGTGCCCGGCCGCCGCCAGCGGCACGGCGATCCGGCCGGTTCCGACCATGAGCTCCAGGACAGGCCCCCCGGTCCTGGACGCGAGCGCGAGGTAGAGGTCACGGTCACCGGGATCGTCAGCCAGATCCAGGTCGTACAGGCGAGCCAGGGCCGTTGCGGCGGGTTCGATGCGGGTCACACGGGCACCCTACCCGACGCCGGGCTCGAAGCGGACACGACCGCCGGCTCGCCGCTTGGCGGCGAGCGCCGTGATCACCTCCAGCGCCACCCGATTGGCGGCCATCGCCGTCACCTCGGCGTGATCGTAGGGCGGCGACACCTCGACGACGTCCATGCCCGCGATGTCCACCGCCCGATGCGATCCGGCGGACGGCCCGCAGCAGCTCGCGCGGCAGCAGGCCGCCCGGCTCCGGCGTCCCCGTGCCCGGCGCGCTGCCCGGATCGATCACGTCGATGTCGACCGAGAGGTAGATCGCGTCCGGGCCGTCGAGCGCCTCGGCGATGGCGTCATCGACGACCGCCTCGGCGCCGCGCTCCTCGATCTCGCGCATCAGGTGCCAGCGGAAGCCCTGCTCGCGCATCCACTCGAACGTCTCGACCGGCGGCCAGTAGCCGCGCAGCCCGACCTGGACGAAGTTGCGACCCAGCACCGCGCCCGATTCGATCAGCCGTCGCATGGGTGTCCCGTGCCCGGCCAGCACGCCCCAGTCGTCGTTGGCCGTGTCCGCATGGGCATCGAAGTGCACGATGCCGATGCTCCCCGGCCGCCGCACCTCGGCGACCGCGGTCGCCGAGGGCCAGGTGATCGAATGGTCACCACCGAGCACGATCGGGATGGCGCCCGTCGCCGGCGACCTCGCGGACCTTGCGGTAGATCAGCGCGTGCGCGCGGTCGATCCAGGCCGGGATGATGTTGGCGTCGCCGGCATCGACCACGTCGAGCACCTCGAACGGCTCGACGTCGAGCTGGAGCGAGTTGATCGAGCCCGAGGTGTACTGCGCCTCGCGGATGGCTCGTGGCCCGAACCGTGCGCCGGGCCGATGGCTGACCGCATCGTCGAACGGGGCGCCGACGATCGCGATGTCTACGCCGCGGGCCCGGATCGCGGCCGGGTCGGGAACCCAGGGCAGCTTCTGAAACGTCGGCAGCCCGACGTAGGTCGGCAGGTCGAAGTCGTCGTACGTGTCGTAGTCGCGGTCCCAGCCGTTGCGGGCCGCGAAGTCCACGTCGCATCGGACGGGTGGGGACGCTCAGCCACGATGCTCCTCCGGCGGTGACGAGCCTCGGCGGCCAGGTGCCGGCCGCGATCCATCGATCCGCCTGCGCATGGGCGCCGCCGGTTCGGGATCGACCGTCCAGCGGGGCGCCGCGAGGCATCGTAGCGGTTCGGTGCCCGGCCCGGCCAGGGCGGACCGGGTGGCGAGGCGAGGGCCGGGATCATCCGGGACGGTGATTCCGGCGTGATTCGCGCGGACCGAGCGAGCTACCCCTCGCCGCGGAACTCGCGCCAGGCGCCGCGACCAGCTCCGGATCGGCGAGCAGATCGATGGCCGTCTGGGCGACCAGCGTCGCCGCCAGCAGCACCGTCCGATCGGCGCGCGGGCGGGCTGCCGCGTCGCGGAACTCGATCGAGTGGCCCGGGTGTCGGCACGTCCGTGATCGCAAGCTCGGGATGGATCGCCGGCACCGACCCACGACACGTTCGCCATGTCGGTCGATCCCGAGGACGGGTCCAGACCCTCGTCGGCGATCCCGTAGGCCTCGCCGTTGGCGACCCAGCGCGCGGCGAGCGTCCGGTTGTGCTTCATGGTCGTCGCCGCGCCGGAGAACTCGACCTCGACCTCGACGTCCGCGGCCATGGCGGCGGCCCGGCACAGCTCGCTGGAAGCGTGCCTTCATGACCTCGTAGTAGGGCTGGTCGGCGCTGCGGATCATGAACCAGGCGCGCGTCCGGTCCGGGATGATGTTGGCCGCCGTGCCGCCCTCCTGGATGATCCCGTGGACCCGGCAGTGCGTCGGCAGCTGTTGGCGCCACAGCCCGACCGAGACGAACAGGGCGATCATCGCGTCCAGCGCGTTCCTGCCCGCCCAGGGCTCAGCGGCCGCGTGGGACTGGAGGCCGGTGAACACGACCGACACGTCCTCGGACGCGAGCGGCGCCGTCTCCACGTGGTTGCGGTCGCAGGGGTGGTACAGGAGGGCCGCGTCGAGGCCCTCGAACAGGCCGTCCTCGATCATGATCGCCTTGCCGCTGCCGCGCTCCTCGGCCGGTGTGCCCGAGGAAGACGATCTCGCCCGCCCATGCGTCCCGCACGGCGGCCAGCCCGATCGCGGCGCCGACGCCCGACGCCGCCATCGTGTTGTGGCCGCAGCCATGTCCCAGGCCGGGCAGGGCGTCGTACTCGGCCAGCACCCCGATCCGCGGACCGTCGCGACCCGAGACCACCGGTGAGCCGACCCCGGACCGCCGTCGCGAGGCTCCCGACCGGATGCTCGACCGCGTACCCGTGGCGGGCGATCGCCTCCGCGACCCACGCGGCCGCCTGGTGCTCCTCGAACGCCGGCTCGGGGTTCGCGTGGATCCGATGTGACAGGTCGAGGATCTCCTCGCGCGCATCCTCGATGGCGGCAGCGACCCGCGCCTTCAGATCGGCGAACGGCTCGGCCGGCCGACACGGCGACCAACGTCGGCCATGACACGTGACTCCTAGCGCTCGGCCGAGAGGGTGACCTCGGCAACGACGAAGATGGCGGCGAGGAACAGGACGATGGCGAGCTGGAACGCGTCGACCAGACGGAGGACGACGATCACCGCGACCAGCAGCCCGAGCCAGGCGCCGCGCCGCGCGGCCCGGACCCAGTCGCCGCGGTAGGCGATCCTGCCGATGGCGCGCGAACACGACGCAGCCACAACAGCGGAATCGCGCTGATCCACACCGCGAGGCCCATCAGCAGGCCCCGACGTAGCCCGCCATCGGGTCCTGGTACGGGTCCCGTCGTCGTGACCAGCACCGCGACCAGGACCCAGGCCACGCCGGCGGCCGCGAGCAGTGCCGAGGTTGGCGACGCGGTCCCGGAGCTCCATGGGATCGAGTCTACCGAGGCGTGACAGGCGCGATCCGGGTCGTTCCAGCCCCGGGCGAGCCCGGCCTCGAGCTCGTGGATCCCCGTCAGCTCCAGGTCGGGCGTCCACGCCGCGTCGCGCGCGGACGGGGGAGCGGCGAATCGCCGGGCCGCGCGCGCAGGTAGGCCGCGCGCCAGCCGGCGCCGCTTGCGCGCCCACCACATCGGCCGCCCAGTCATCCCCGACGTGCAGGATCGTGGCGGGCGGCGGGCCGCCCAGCTCGCTCGCGTGCGGCCGCGAAGATCGCCGGGTGGGGCTTGATCGACCCGACCCGCTGGGAGACGACGACCGCCGCGAGGTGCGGCGTCCAGCCCGCGGCCTCCACATAGCGGTCGATGGTCGCGGCGAGCGGCCAGTTCGAGAGGATCGCACCCGGTAGCGCGCTCGCCAGCCGGGCGATCAGCGCGCCGGCCTCGGGCGCCGACGGCAGCGCCTCGACGAACGCGCCGCGAGTAGACATCCATCGCCCAGGCGATCTCCGTCTGGCGTGCTCAGCGCCGCCGCCAGCGGCATCGTCCCAGGGTGTGTCCGGCGGCGGCGGCACCATCCCCCGAGCCGGGCGAGGATCCGCGCGAGACGCTGGGCGAGGTCCACCTCCCGGAACGCGGGGCACCTCCTCGCGGAACTGTCGCTCGCGCTCCTCGGCCCAGATGCTCGAGCACCTGCGTCACCTCGAATGGGCCGAGTCGATCGGCCATCCCCTCCGCCGTGCGCCGGACGACGCGCCGCAGCCCGGCCGCGGACACGGGCACGAGCGTGTTGCCGAAGTCCAGCGTGACGGCCTCGATCGAGCGCGGCCCGACGGCGCCCGGCAGGTCATCAGGCGATCCGGCATCGCCGGTGCGCTCCGTCATGGCCTCCCCTCCGCCGACAGCCGCCGGCGGGCGATCACGACGGCCTCCGGGTTGCGGTCGACCAGCAGCCATCGTCGACCCAGGCGCGCGGCGGCGACGCCCGTCGTCCCGCTGCCCGCGTACGGATCGAGCACGAGGTCGCCCGGCCGGCTCGATGCCGCGACGATCCGCTCCAGCGAGCCGCACCGGCTTCTGTGTCGGGTAGCCGGTGCGCTCGGCGGAGCCGGGCGGCACGATCGTCATCCACCACACGTCGGTGGGCAGCTTGCCGCGAGCCGCCTTCTCGGGACCCACGAGACCTGGCGCCAGGTACGGGATCCGGTCGATGGCCTCGCGGTCGAAGATCCACCGGTCGCCCTTCGCGTACCACAGGATCGTGTCGTGCTTGCGCGGCCAGCGATCCCGCGCGCGGCCGCCGTAGTCGTACGCCCACACGATCTCGTTGAGGAAGCGCTCGGCGCCGAACACGTCGTCGAGCAGCAGCCGGACGTGGTGCGCCGTCCGCCAGTCCACGTGCAGGTACAGCGAGCCATGCGGCCGCGAGGACGCGGTGGATCTCGACGAGCCGCAGTCGGAGCGCACGCAGGTGCACCTCGAGCGGCAGGTCGTCCGACCACGCGAGGTCGCGACACGACCTGGTAGCGGATACGCGCGCCCGCCAAAGCCGCGCCGCGCCCGGTCGCCCGCGCCGGTTCGGATCGACGTCAGCCGCCGGACGTCCACCCGTCGCGAAGGGCGGATCCGCGTAGGCGAGGTCCACCGACGCCGTCGGGGATCGCGCCGCAGCACGTCGAGGTTGTCGCGCCTCGATCACCGCGCCGGGCAGCCGGCCCGCGACGAGCCTAGCGATGCGTCGCGGTGATCCGCATCGCCCGGGCCGGGCTCGGCAGTGCGATCCCGGTGGCCGGCCCATCGTCAGCGGGCGACGCTGGCCGGGCAGATCTCCCGGAACGCGCACCAGGTGCACGCCAGATAGTCCGGCCGCGGCTCGAACTCGCGGGCGCGGATCCCGGCGGCCGCGGTCCGGATCGACTCGCGGGCCTTCTCGATGCGCGCGCCGGTCCACGGGCGTCGCTGCCGACCAGACCCGACTCGAGGAAATGGAGCGCGACCGCGTCGGGCAGCCGACCGCGTCATCGCCTCGTAGCCCATGGCGTAGATCGAGAGCTGGAGCGACCCCTCGCGCGCGCTCGCGCGCCTTGGCCGGATCGCGCACGTCGGACGACTTGTAGTCCGTGATCACGCACCCGTTCCGGCGACAGCTCGAGCGTGGGCTCGATGACGTCCGCGCCGGCCTCCATCGCTCGGTCGTCGGCCGTCGCGGCACCGGCGTCGTCCGCGCTGCGAGGGATGATGTCCACCCGGTCGAACCGACCGCGGACCCGATCCCCGTCGAGCAGGAAGCTGAACTCGCGCTCGACGTATGCGGGGATCACCGCATCGGGTGCCAGCTGCTCCTCGCGGAACCGGCGCAGCGCGTCGCGACCCGCGGCCAGCCGCGCCTCCTCGTGCTCGCGGGACAGGAAGCCGTCGCTCGACCACGCGCGCTCGAACGCGGCGTCGCAGCTGCTCCTCGGTCATCACGTCGCCGCGGGCGTGGCGCTTGTGGAACTCGGACACGGCCGCGTGGAGCGCCGACGCCGTAGATGATCGAGTGATGCGGCGCCAATGGCACCCGCAGCAGATGCGCGTACTTGTACTTGAGCGGGCAGGTGAGGTAGTCGTCGATCGCGTAGAACGAGAGCATCAGCGGCTCGCCGTCCCGAGGCACCGCCACGCGCCGGCGCCGGCTCGGTTCGCTCCAGGGCCGGGAGGCGCTCGAGCGGCGTGGACTGCCGTGCCCCGGCGCCGGCGGTGCCTGCCGCGACGGGCAGATCGAGCGCCTCGAGCACGAACGGCGAGACCCGCCGCGCTCGCTGGCCGCCGTAGTCGGCCGCGTGGGACAGCACGAGCTCGTCGCGCGCCCGGGTCATCCCCACGTAGAACAGCCGCCGCTCCTCCTGGAGCTGGTAGTCGCCCTCGGGCAGCGTCTCGTGCACCAGCTCGAGCGGCAGCGCGAGCGGCTCCCTGCGGCCCGACCGCCGGGAATCGTCCCGCCACCAGGCCCGGCAGGTACACGACCGGGAACTCGAGCCCCTTCGCCTTGTGGACCGTCATCACCGCCACGGCGTCCACGTCCGGGTCGATGTCAGCGGTCGGCGGGTCGTCGCCCGCGCGGATCAGCGTCTGGAGATGCTGTGCCAGGAACACGGCGCGGTCGTCCGCGAGCAGCGCGGACTGGGCGCGGATGATGTCGAACAACCGAGCGATGTTGGACAGCGCCTCCTCGGCCGCGACGGAGTCCTCGCCGGCGAGCCGCTTGAGCCAACCCGTGCCACGCATGAAGGCGTACATGACCTCGCCCGCGGGCCGCTCGTGGGCGAGCGCCACGTACCGGGTGAGATCGTCCACGAGCCGTGCCGCCGCGGCGCGGGTCGGCGGCGCCAGGCGCAGGATGCCGGGCTGGGTGCCCAGCTCCTCCAGCACCTCCCAAACCGAACGGTTGCGCCGCCGGGCCATGTTGACGATCGCGACCAGGTCATCGCCGCCCAGCCCATAGAGCTCCGATGCCGCCGAGCGCGTAGACATCGACCGACGACCCGGGGTCCGCAACCGCCCGCAGGAACGCCAGCAGGAGCCGGATCTCGGGCCGGCTGTACAGGCCGCTGGTGCCCGGAGAAGCGCCACGGGACGCCCTCCAGGTTGAGGGAGCGCAGGATCGGGTCGGCGGCTGCGTTGGCGCGCACGAGGATCGCGACGTCCCTCGGATGTCCGCCGTCGCGGACGCGCTGCGCGATCGACGACGCGATCCAGTCTGCCTCCTCGGCGCCCGTGGCGAACGCCTCGTGGCGGACCGGATGAGCCTCGCCCGCCCGCTCGGCGACGAGCCGCTTGCTGATCCCCGCGCGCACCTCAAGGCGGTCCGGGTCGTTGTGCCGGACCAGGCGATACGCCGCATCGAGGATCGGCGTCCGCGAGCGGTAGTTCCGTCGCAGGACCACGACCTTCGCGGTCCGATAGCGCTCCCGGAACTCCAGGATGTTGCTGATCGCGGCGCCGCGGAACTTGTAGATGGACTGGTCGTCGTCGCCCACGACGGTGACGTTGCGATGGCGCTCGGCAACGAGCGCCACCAGCTCGGCCTGGGCCCGGTTGGTGTCCTGGAACTCGTCGACCAGCACATGTCGAAACCGCCCCTGCACGGCTTCCCGGGCGGCCGGTGACTCACGCAGCAGCCGGAGCGCGAGCGACACCTGGTCGCCGAAGTCGATCGCCCCGTTGGCCGCCAGCAGCTCCTGGTAGCGAGCGTAGGCCTCGCCGAGCTCGGCCTGCCGCTGCGCCTCCTCGGCGAGCGCGTCGGCCGACGGCGCCGGGTCGCCGTCGTCATCCCTGGGAGGCGATCCCGCCGCGCTTGCCTCCCGCACGCGCGACGCCTCGATCCGCAGGCGCCCGGCGTGCGCCCGGAATGCATCTGGGGACACATCCTCGTCCTTGGCACGCGAGAACAGGGTCGCGAGCGCGTCGAGGAACCGGGTGGGGTCCCCGAGCGGCCGGTATCGGTCGAGTCCCAGCTCGAACAGGTGCTCTCGAAGGAAGACGACCGTCTCGGGGCGTGACAGGACGCGCACGTCCGGCGGGAGCCCGAGCTCGAGGGCGAACTCGCGGATCAGCCGGTCGCCGAACGCGTGGAACGTCGAGATCGCGGTGTCCGTATAGCCGTACGGCACGAGCTGGTCGACGCGGACCTGCATCTCGTCCGCCGCCTGGTCGGTGAAGGTGAGGGCGAGGATCTCCGACGGTCGCGCGTGGTGGGCGGCGATCAGCCACGCGATCCGTCGGGTGATCACCTGGGTCTTGCCGGTGCCTGCGCCGGCGACTACCAGCAACGGCCCATCGCCGTGGGAGACGGCGCGTCGCTGCTCGGGGTTGAGGCCCTGCAGGAGGGCATCGAGCCCCTCCTCCCGGGGAGCGTCCCCCGTCCCCGCCTCGACCTCGATCCCTCCCCACACGGGGATCTGGACGAGCGGCTCCGGCTCGCGCCGGCTGCCCGAGCGCCTCACCGGTCGATCACCACGCGATGCGGTCGCGGGAGCCCGGGGCGCGGAGGAGCGGGGCACGCGGGTCTGCGATGTGACTGAATGGGGACGAGCGGTGGACGGCACGCGCTCATGGTGCGACGGGTCCGTGCCAGCTCGGGTGTCACGGCCCGCACCGGTCAGGTCGCCCGGGCTGGTCCGGGGCGCGACGTCATGGCCTGCCGAACCGCTTCCGCCTCCTCGTCCGAGAGCGTCGACTCGGCCACGCCGGCCGTGACGGCCTTGCCGTAGACCCGGGTGCCGGAGCGGGCATGCAGGCTGCTGATCACGAACCCCGTGCCCTTCCCGTCCAGCAGCGCCAGGGCGAAGCTCTGGTTGCCGCCCGTGTCCTCGAACGGGTTGAAGCGCACCAGGCCGACCCGCTGATACGCGAGCGGGGCGCCAGCCTCGAGCACCACGGTCCGCGCCTCGACGAGGTCAAGGCCCTGCGCGACCGCCTCGACCCGCTCCAGGTGGGCGCGCAGCACCTGCTCAAGGCTCTGGCCGTCTCCGCCGCGCGTGATCGAATTGAGCCGCCGGGCCAGGAGGCGCGTCCGTCGGGCAAGCAGCACGAGGACGATGACCAGGATGACGATGACCGCGATGAGGGCGGCCACGATGACACCGATGTTCGACGAGACGAACGTGTTCAGATCCGTCAAGGTCCTCTCCGGCTGGGCGGAGCGAGTCTAGCAGTCGGCTCATCTCCCTCACTTGCTCCATCCTTGCCGGCGCCCACCCGCGGCCGGAGCCTGCCCGGCCGGTCGGTGTATCCTCTGCGGCCGACGGCGCGTGACGACCGCGCGTCCGGAGCGAGGTCCGAGGCTTACCCATGGCAAAGCGCGTACGCGGCAGCTCCAGGCCCGGCCGGCGACGGCCGGTGGGTCGCCGATCCGCGTCCTCCGCGCAGCCGGCAGCGAGCACGCCGACCGGCTGCGCCCGTCGACGACCGAACCCGGCGCCGCGCCGGCGCGGCCCGGTGGCCTGACCGAGTCCGAGGTCCAGCGGGCCGCCGAGATCGAGGCCGCGATGGTTGCCGAGGAGCGGGCCGCCGAGGTCAGTCGCAAGCGGTCCCAGGAGCGGCTTGCGGTCGCCCGCGAGCTGTCGGCGACGCGCGACATGAACCTGGCCCAGGAGTACGCCTACGTCTCGCGTGACCTCCGCGACATCGCGCGCATCGCGGTCGTGATGCTGACCATCCTGTTCGGGTTGTGGATCGTGATCGACGTGCTCGGGGTGATCACGATCACCTGATCGCCGCCCACGAAGCGCGTTCGCTGCGTCTCCGGGGCCGGCTGCCGCTACCTGAATCGCCGCCGTCGCGGCCCGACGCACCATCGGCGCGACCTGACGCGTCGTCGCCACGTCCCGCCGTCCCCCCCGCTCCCCGCCCTGTCCCTGCGTTGCCGGGCTTACCATCGGCGCATGCCCAGCCGGCGTGAACCCCCGGGCGCCCGACCCGAGGCGCTGTTCAAGCCCCCGCCCGAGCGGCAGCCACTTGCCGCCCGCATGCGTCCGCGCAACCTCGACGAGTTCGTCGGCCAGGCGCACCTCGTCGGCGAGCGCGGTCCGCTGCGTCGCAGCGCTGCTCGCGGCCACCTGGGCAGCACCCTGCTGTGGGGCCCACCAGGGACCGGCAAGACGACGCTGGCGCGCATCCTGGCCGAGGCGGTGGGTGCCGAGCTGCGCACCGTATCCGCGGTGATGTCCGGCGTCGCCGAGGTACGGGCCACGATCGCGGCCGCCCAGGAGCTGCTCGCGCTCCAGGGAAGGCGCACGGTCCTGTTCATCGACGAGATTCACCGCTTCAACAAGGCCCAGCAGGATGCGTTGCTGCCGCACGTCGAGGACGGCACGGTCACGCTCATCGGCGCGACCACCGAGAACCCGTACTTCGAGGTCAACTCGGCGCTGCTGTCGCGGATGCGCGTGTGGCGTCTCGAGCCGCTCGGCGACGACGACATCGCGCTGATCGTCCGCCGCTCGCTCGAGGATCCGGATCGCGGTCTGTCCGGGCCGCTGGGACCCGATGGCGGCGTCGAGCTGGCCGACGATGCGTTCTCGCATCTCGTCGATCTCGCCGGTGGCGACGCGCGGCAGGCGCTCAACGTGCTCGAGAGCGCGGTGGCGCTGGCCGAGGACGAGGACCGACGCGGCCCCAACGGTGCGGTGGCGCCGACGCTCGGTGATGTCGAGGCCGCCGCCCAGCAGCGCGTGCTCGCCTACGACCGCGCGGGCGACGGTCACTACGACACCGTCTCCGCGTTCATCAAGAGCATTCGCGGCAACGACCCGGACGCCGCCCTCTACTGGCTGGCCGCGATGATCGCCGCCGGTGAGGACCCCCGATTCATCGTCCGCCGCCTGATCATCGCCGCGTCCGAGGACGTGGGCAACGCGGACCCGCGAGCGATCCAGGTTGCCGTGGCCGCGGCGCAGGCGCTCGACCACGTCGGTCTGCCCGAGGCCCAGTACGCGCTCGCCCAGACCGCGGTGTTCCTCGCCGTGGCCCCCAAGTCGAACCGCATCGGCACCGCGTATGCGGGTGCCATGGACGACGTGATCCGCCACGGCTCGCAGCCCGTGCCGCGCCACCTCCGAAGCGCCACCGGGCGCCAACGACACGACACCGGCGACGGCGCGGGGTACCGGTACCCGCACGACTACGAGGGTGCGGACGTGGCCCAGCAGTACCTGCCCGACGTCCTTCAGGGCGCGGCCCGACGTTATTACGTCCCATCCGACCAGGGGGCCGAACGGCGGATCGGCGAGCTGATGGAGGACCGCCTCGCGAGGCGGTCCCAGCCACCGCGCCGACAACCGCAGCCCGGCTCGAGCGCCATGTCAGGGATCGGCGACGGCATGAAGGCGCACACGGCTGCCCGCCGACGGCTCGCCGAGACCCAGCGCAAGGACGCCGAATAGCAGGACGGACGCGGGCCTGGGTTCTCGAACGCATGTCCGACCAAGCGGGCATACAATTGCCCGACAAGGCCGAACCTCCCTCGGGAGGACGGGGAACCCGAACATCGGGGCGAATCGCGGGTGACCGCGAGGGCCGAACCACAGGCCGGCCCAGCCCGTCAGCTGACCTCGCAGGCCTCGCCGTATAGATGCGAGGTCACGCGTGGTCGCCGATCGGCAACCCGGCATCGGGACCGGTGCTCGACGCCGGAACGTCGCCCTTGATTCCATGCTTGCCGTGGGTGGCGGGATCACCCTCGCTGTCGTCGGTGGTCTGCTGCCCTCGATCGCGCGCCAGGCGGGGCTGGTTCCGCTGGGCATCGCGCTGCTGGCGGCCGCTCCCTACCTGGGCAACCTGCTGAGCGCGCTGTCCGGACGAATCGGACCCCAGGGCACGCGAGGCTTTGCCGGGCTCCGGGTCACCGGCGCGCTGCTCCTGGTCGCCGTGGCACTGGCGCCGAACCCTGCTCTGATCGTGCTCGTGGTCGGCCTGTTCTGGCTCGCCTGGGCGTTCGGCGTGCCGTACCAGAGCAGGCTCTGGGGTGCGATGTACCCGGCCGACGTCCGGGGCCGGGTGATCGGCGTCCTGGGCATGGCAAAGGCCGCTGCGGCAGGCGTTGCGGCGCTGACCGTGGGCGTGGTCGCCGACTGGCTGGGCGCACCCCTCGCGGTCTCGCTGGCCGGCGCGGTCGGTGCGGCCTGCGCGCTCGCTGCGCTGGGCCTTCGGTCTGCCGCTCCCCTCCCCGTCCGCGTCTTCTCACCACGCGAGGCCGTGAACGTCCTCCTCTCGCGGCCCGCGCTGCGCAGGATCGTGCTGGCGCAGGGGTTCTTCGGCGGCGGGCAGATCGCGGCAGCGCCGCTCTACGCGCTCGTCTACGTCGACCGCCTGCACCTCACCCTCGCCGACGTCGGCATGGTCGCGGTCCTCACCGCGATCGCCACCACGTCCTCGTACGTGGCCTGGGGTGCGCTCGTGGATCGGCGTGGCCCGATGGTCGGCCTCCGCTCGGCGGCGGCGTTCGGCGTCCTCTCGCTCACGCTCTACGCGCTGGCTCCGGACGTGAGGGTGCTCTGGCTGGCCGCGATCGCCACGGGTCTGTCCAACGCGGCGATCGACGTCGGGATCCAGGGCGCGCTTGCCGTCCACACGCCGCTCGAGGATCGGGCCGCCGCGATGGCTGGCTGGAACGCGGTGACCGGCGGGCGTGGCGTCCTGGTGCCCCTGGTGGCAACGACGCTCGTCCAGGCTCACGTCGTCGATCTGACCACGGCGCTCCTGCTGTGCCTCGTACCTGCCGTCGTGGGGCTGGTGCTGTACCTCGATCGCCCGCTGCCGGCCAGGATCCGCTGGCCCATCGCTCGCCGCCGGCCGGCGAGCCTGTCGCGCGAGGCCGTGTGAGCCGGGTTGGCGCCTGACCCGCGTCGCCGCGACCTGCGTCGCCGCGACCTGGCCGGCGAGCCTCCTCCTCAGGCCACTGCTGGGACCGCCGCCATCTCCGACGCGCCCGGGCCGGCTGCCAGGGCCGGGGACGGCTCCGAAGCCTGCTCGCGGACCCGTCGAGCTCGTCGTGCGGGCGCCCCCGACGCCCGAACCTCGCTGAGCTCCCCGTCACGCTCGGTGCCTTCGCCGACAGCCAGCGTGGCGAGATTACCGTGGGCCAGCGCGAGGACGTCCTCGGGAGCGAGGGGCTGGGCGAAGTAGAAGCCCTGTCCGTACGTGCACGTCAGACCGCGCATCCGCTGCGCCTGGGTGGCCGTCTCGATGCCTTCGGCAACCGTCTCGATCCCGAGCGACTGGGCAAGAGCGACGATCGCCGACGCGAGCGCGGACGACCGGTTGGCCTCCTCCGCCTCGCCTTCCTGCGTGAACTCGCCCGCGATCTTGAGCGCATCGACCGGGAACTGGCGCAGGTGGCTGAGCGAGAAGTAGCCCGTGCCGAAGTCGTCGATCATCACCCGCACGCCGATGTCTCGCAGCGCGGTCAGGGTCGAGATCGTGGTGGGCGTTGCCCGCAGCAGCGCGGTCTCCGTGATCTCGATCACCAGCCGCGACGCCGCAACGCCGAAGTCGGACAGCGCCTCGCGGACACCTTCCACGAACCCGGTCTCCTGGACCTCGCGTGCGGAGACGTTGACGCCCACGAACATGTCGTCCGGGGTCGCGCCGGCGCCGATCCACTCGGCGGTCTGGCGACACGCCTCACGAAGCACCCAGCGCCCGATCGGCAGGATCGAGCCGTGCTCCTCGGCGATCTCGATGAACTGGCCGGGCTGGATCTCTCCCTTGTCCGGATGGCGCCAGCGAACAAGCGCCTCGACGCCGGCCAGGCGGCCGGAGCCAAGCTCGATGATCGGCTGGTAGCGGAGCTGCAGCTGATCGAGCTCGACCGCCTGCTTGAGCTCCATGGCAAGCTCGTGCCGATCCCGGATGGCCTGGTGCATGCCCGGGTCGAATACCGCGAACCCGGCCTTGCCGCCGGCCTTGGCCATGTACATCGCGACGTCGGCGTTGCGCACCATGTCGGCCGCTCCCTCGACGGCATCCCGTGCGCCGGCGATGCCGATGCTGGCCGAGATGCGGACGGTCTGACCTGCCACGTGATAGGGCGCACGCAGCTCACCGATCAACCGCTCGGCCATCGCGCGCGACCGGCGCAGGTCGGGCTGGTCCTGGGTCAGGATGGCGAACTCGTCGCCACCCAGACGCGCGACCAGGTCATCGTCCCGCACCATCGATGTGATTCGCTCCGTCACCGCCACGAGCAGCGCGTCACCGGCGACGTGGCCAAGGGTGTCGTTGACGATCTTGAAGTCGTCGAGGTCGATGAACAGGACCGCCGACGACGCGGTCGCAGGCGGACGAAGCGTCCTCGAGCACTCGCTCGAGGCTGTCCTGGAACGACCGCCGGTTGGCCGCACCCGTCAGGGAGTCGCGCTCTGCCAGATCTCGCACGCGTCGCAGCAGGACGGCGTTGCGCAGGTTGAGCGCGGCGATCGACGAGAGCTGGGCCACCATCCCCACCACGCGACGCTCGACCCCGGTGATCGATCGGCCACGGTCCTCGAGCACGATCGCTCCCACGGGACGGCCATCGGCGCACATCGGCGCCACGATCACTCGCCGAGCGTGCGGCAGGAGGCCGGCGAGCACCGGATCCCGCGTCGCGTCGAGCGATCGGAGCGCGATCGGCGTGCGGGCCGCCCAGGCGCGCTCGACCACCGGATCGACCGCGACGTGATCCTCGATGGGCGCATCGATGTCATGCGTCGCGAGCACCACCATCCTGTCCTCGGACGCCGCCAGCACCGCGCCCCGCGAGAAGCCGTGACGGGCGACAAGCGCGTCGAGCACGATCCTCGCCTGGAGCACCGGATCACCCTGGTTGTCGAGGTCCGTCCCGATGCGGACCATCGTCTCGAGGTCAGCGCGGCGCTGGCGAAGCTCGCGCTCGTTCATGGCCGAGAACAGTGAGGTGGCAAGCGCGAACAGCCAGAACGCGGTCACGTTGAGCGCGGGCATGCCGTCGAGGGTGACGGCGCCGCCGGCCTGGACGTCCACGGGCGGCAGCAGCCCGGCCGCCTGTGCGTACAGCACCACGAACAGCAGCAGGGAGTCCCACAGCGCGATCTTGAGCCCGGTTCGATACGACGCCAGCAGGGAGACCGCGACGAGGTGGAGGTAGACGAGGAATCGAAGCGGGCTCTGCGTGCCGCCGGTGACGTACATCGCTGCCGCGAGGTACAGCCCGTCGACGAGGAGCATCACGGTCAGGGTCGCGAACGAGGCACGCGGGGAGCGCCGCCCGAACGCCGCCATGACCACGGCCAGCCCGAGGTAGCCGGCGGTCAGCGTCATCAGCTGCGACACGGGGATCCCCAGGCCGGACGGATCGGCCATCCCAAGGCCGACGGTGACCCCGGCGAGCGTGACACGGAGCACCAGCAGATACCGGAGCCTGTCGGCCAGTGCCGCGTAGTCCGTCCGAATTCGCGTCTCGTTCATCGGGCGTCCTCCTCGAACGCGACCAGCGTGTCATCCATGGTCAGCGGGGCCGAGCGAAGCTTTGGGTCTCGCGCGTCCATCCGTGTCTGGACCAGCAGGAACAGCAGCACGGCCAGCGCGAGCAGGATCGGGAAGCTGAACGTGGTGGCGACCGTGGCCACGACCTCGGGCTTCACGACGCTCCGTGCACCTTCGGTGGCGAAGCTGACGATGGCGTCGACCAAGCTCAAGGCGGGTCGGGGTCGCGCCGTAGCCGCCGGTGTCGAGGAGATGTGGGTACCTCCGGATGCGCCGCTCGAGTCGTCGGGGCCCGTGCCCGAGGCGATCGCCAGCGGTACCGGGTTCGAGCCCTGGCGAGGATCGTCGGTGGGGTGTCGCGCCGGGACGGGGGTGGGTGTCGCGCTCGGTGTGGGCGTGACGCTCGGCGACGCCGCAGGCGTGGGGGTCGGCGTCGGGATTGGCGTGGGCTCTGGGATGGTGGGCGTCGAGCGAGGCGCCGGCGTGGGCGTTGCCGTGGGAGCCGGAGTGGCTGTCGGCGTGCCGTCGGGGTGGGCGTCGGGATCGGAGCAGGCGTTGGCGTCACGTAGGCGTCGGCGTCGGCGTCGGCGTGGGCGAAGGGGTCGGAGTCGGAGTCGGAGTCGGTCGGTGTCGGCGTGGGGGTCGGAGTCGCCGTAGGCGTGGGCGTCGGGGTCGGCGTCGGGGTCGGGTCCGTCGGCGGTCGGGGTCGGCGTCGGCGTCGGCGGTGTCGGCGTCGGCGTGGGCGATGGGGTCGGAGTCGGAGTGGCGTGGGTCGGCGTCGGCGGTCGGGCGTGGGCGATGGGGTCGGGCGTCGGCGTCGGCGTCGGCGTGGGCGATGGGGTCGGAGTCGGCGTCGGGGTCGGAGTGGGCGTCGGGGTCGGGCGTCGGGCGTCGGGGTCGGCGTCGGTGTCGGGGTCGGAGTGGGTGTTGGGGTCGGAGTCGGCGTAGGAGCGGGTGTGAGGTCGGGGCTGGGGGTCTCGTCGGGCGGGGTGACCGACTCGGAGATCGTGAGCTGGATCGTGTCCTGCTCGTTCACTCGCTCGACCGCGCCGACCGCCTCGTCGCATGCAGCGGGCCCGGACGCCGTGGTCGCGCAGATCGTGTCCGTGCCCTCGTTCGCTGGGGTGTAGCTCACCTCGCAGTGACCGGCCTGGAACGTGAGGCAGCTCATCGCCGCAGAGGCTCCGTGGCTGCCCGGATCGTTCGCGCTGCCCGGGAAGAAGTAGAACCGGACCTTCGTGTTCGTCGAAGGTCCGGTAAGCAGCGTCTGCCCGTCAGCCGCGTAGATGGATGCCGACAGCGTGACCGAGGTGCCGGCGGCAACCGTCGCGACATCGGGCTCGATGTCCAGGATCGGGTCCGGGTTCGCAGCCATCGCCATGGGCGGCGGGGCCACCATCACCGCCATCGGCCACATGCCGACGGTGAGCGCAACGGCCATCGCCGCGCTCAACGCAGACCTTGTTGATCGTCGTCGCATCTGTCAGCACCCCCGGCGTGCTGGCTGGCGTCGCTGAGCGCCGCCGTTTGTTGAATAGGTGGCGCAACCATCACGCCGTCAGTCCTGGCCCACCACCGCTCGATCGGGTCAGTGCCCGAACGCACCGGGCATTGAGCGCGACATGTGGAGCGGCAGGTCCTGGCGTCGAGCGGGACGAAGGTCCTGGCTCGCGGTGGGGTGCGGCGCAGCCAGCGCGGGTCCGGGAAGGTCGTGCCGGGCTGCGCGTCCCGGAGGCTGGTGCATCCCGTCCACGCCGGGCCGCAGCGGCGTGGTGGTGCCTCGGCGCCACGCTGCCGCATCGGCGTGCGTCCGCGGGCGCGATCCCCTAACGTCCCGGAACAGGGCGTCGCCGGTCATCGGGACGGCGAGCCTCGAGCTTCGATCGAGGAACGCCGGCTTGATCGACAGGATCCGCTCTCTGCTCTCGCGCTACCTGCCGCAGGGGGCCATCCTCCTCGCGATCCTGACGTTCGCGAGCTACGCCGCGGGCCTGCTTCGGGACCGGATCTTTGCTCGCACGTTCGGCGCCGGGCCCGAGCTCGATGCCTACAACGCTGCGTTCGTGCTCCCGGAGCTGCTGCTGGATGTTCTCGTTGCCAGTGGCTTGACGGCCCCGTTCGTTCCCGTGTTCAACACGCTGCGCCGGAATGACCCGGACGGAGCTCCCCGGTTCGCACAGACCGTGCTCACGCTGGCCGTGATGACGATGGCGGCGACGAGCCTCGTGCTGCTCATCCTGGCACCGTCCACGATCGAGGTCGTGGCACCCGGCTTCGATGCCGAGAACCGTGCCCGCTACCTCGATCTGTTCCGGCTGATGCTCCTCACCCCGATCATCTTCGGCGCCTCGATCACGCTGGGCGAGGTGCTCGTCGCCGAGCGTCGGTTCGTCTACTACGCGCTCGCTCCGATCCTCTACAACCTGGGCATCGTTGCCGGGACCGTGCTGCTCCACGACCAGATGGGGGTGCGCGCGGCCGCGATCGGCGCCGTGATCGGCGCCCTGCTCCATCTCGGAATCCGCGTCGTCGGCGTGCTCGGGACGGAGGTTCGGATCCGACCCCGGCTCGAGCTGGGCATGCCGGCGCTGCACGAGTTCCTGCGGCTGATGGTGCCCAAGATGCTCAGCCACCCGATCGAGCCCCTCACGTTCCTGTTCTTCACCCGGGTCGCGAGCACGCTCGCGGCCGGCAGCGTGACGGCCGTCAGCTTCGCCCGCAACTTCCAGAGCGTTCCCGTGTCACTGGTCGGCATTGCGATCTCCGTGGCCGCCTTCCCGGCGCTCTCGACGGCCTGGGCGGCCGGCGACGGGGCCGGCTTTGGACGCCTGATCCGCTCCAGCACCCTTGCCATCGCGACGCTCACGATCGTGGCCACCATCGGCCTGGTGATCGTTGGACCGCTCGCGATCGAGGTGTTGCTGGGAGGCGGCGCGTTCGACGCCCGGGACGTCGCCCTGACTGCGTCGGCGCTGGCAGCCTTCTCGCTGGCCGTCCCGTTCGATGCCCTCGGGCATCTGTTCGCGCGGGGGTTGTACTCGACCCATAACACCCTCCTGCCGGTGCTGGCCTCGGTCGCCGGCTTCCTGGTCACGATCCTGGTCACGCTCTGGCTCGCGGATGCCGCCGGGGTGATCGCGATCGGCCTCGGGTTCGCCGCAGGCTCGGCGGTGCGAGCGTGCCTCCAGGGCGCCGCGCTGGCCCGGCGGATGCGATCAGGGCCGCCGTCCGCGAGATCACCGAGCGGGGACGCCGGTACGGTGCCGTCCACCTCGGCGGCGTGACGGGTCGCTAGCGCGTCAGCGGACGGGTCGGGACCACCGCGATGAACAGGCCGTCGCGGTCCTTGTAGTGACCTTCCGGGCGTTTCCAGGGCAGGTAGTTCGCGCGCATCACGGCCGCATCGTGATACGTCCCCGGCGGCTGCGACCGCGGCCAGATCCTGGAGATCAGCGGGTACCAGGGATCAAGGATGTAGGTGCCCTTGACCTTCGCGTCGTCGAACACGAGCGGGTCCGCATCAGCCCGGAACCCGGTCATCACCCAGGTGTGCGCGCCGCGCCAGGCGAGCAGCAGGACCGGCGCATGCAGCTTCTCGATGGCCTTCGCGGCATCGAACAGGGCATCGGCGCGCGTGTCGTACGCGCGCACCTCGTAGCCCGGCACGCCGTAGGCCTTGAGCGCAGCGACCATCGCGGCGGGCCCCCAGCCTCCGTTCAGGCTGTCGCGCCGGCTTTCCCATTCGCCGATCCGGGATGCCAGCTCCTTCTGGAACGCCAGCGTGAGCGGCGCCTTGCCCCACATGCCGAGGACCATCTGGGTGCCGGCCACCGCGCACCAGGTGTGGTCGTACTGCTCGCTGATGAACGCATTCTCCGGGTGCTTCAGAAGGTTGACGTCCACGCTCACGCGCTGGGGTGCCGGGGTGGCCGTCGGTGGTGGGGTGCCGGCGGCCGTCGAGCTGCCCGACGGAAGCGGCCCGATCGACGGCGTCGACGGCGTCGTCGGCCTGGGCGTGATGCGAACGATGTCGGCGATCGGGCGATCGGGCGGCGGGTCCACGAGCAGCTCGATCCGGTGCGCCAGGTGGTGCAGCCGGTCCGAGACGCCGAGGACGTTCGACCACACGGCGACGACGCCGAGCAGCACACAGGCGAGGAGCACGGCCGCCACCCGGGCGCGACCGACTCGAAGCCAATCAGGTCTCAATGCGCACGACTCAGAGCTGCTTGTTGGTCACCAGGGGACGCGTGACCGAGGGAGCGTGCGACGGATTTAGGGGATCGTCAACCAGCCTTTGGCCGACGGCCGCGACCGCCGGGAAGCTTCCCGGTCGACAGGTAGATGGTCGTGCCGCGGATCGCCATGTTGGTGCCCGGCCGGTGCGCCGCGATCGCCTTCTTCACGGCAGCGCGCATGGTCGGTACCTTCTCCGACTGGCCGAGCTCGAGCGCGATGATGTCGTCGTTTGTCTTGAGACGTCCGAGGGCTCGACGAATTTCCTCGTCACGCTTCAACGCTGCAAGCTGGCGCGGTGACAGTGCCCGCTCCTTGGGCTTGGGCGTGAGCTCCTCGATCTTCGCGGCTCGGACTCGCATCGGGGTGTGGTCTCCAAGGGATCAGCGGCGGTGGGCGAGCCGCATCATGACACGAAACCATCCGAATGGCCAACATTCCGGTGGCAGTCCGGGGTCATGCTGCGTTCCATTCGGAGCCGCACATTACGGCCGTCATCAGCAACCTGTCCAGATTCAATTCCACGACCCAGGTCTTCAAGCAACCGACCTTTACCGCACGCATCGGATACGGAGCATTCCCCGGGTTCCCTCACAGCGGATGTCGCCGTATGATCCGCACAGCACGAGGCGCGCCCGCGCCGCTGAGGGAGAGGTGATCGATGACGGAGCCCACCGGGGGAGCACCCATGCCGGAGTCCGGCGCCGAGATGGGCGCGTCCCAGCCACCGGCTCAACAGCCGCCCGCGCAGCAGCCGCCGCAGAGCCAGGGCAGCTGGCAGGCTCCGCCGCCAGGGCCGCAGCCGCAGCTCCAGCAGGCCCAGGTGGCCGCCGGGCCGGCGCCGGGCGTGATGTACGCGGACACCGTCATGCGCGTTGTCGCCCTGTTCGTCGACGCGATCATCCTGGGCATCGGCCTGGCCATCGTGAACACCATCCTGCTGTTCATCGGCGGCTGGGGTGCGTTCATCGTCACCGGGATCCTGTACCTGATCGCCAACGCGATCTACTTCATCTACACCTGGACCCGGCTCCGCGCCTCGCCCGGACAGCGGGTTCTGGGCCTCGAGACGGTCAACGCCGCCGACGGCGCGACACTGACCCAGGACCAGGCGATCCGACGCTGGCTGTACCTGTGGGGCCCCGCCGCGCTGGCGCAGATCCTCAGCTGGAGCGGCGGTGTGGTCCTTGGAGCGCTTGGCTTCGTCGTCGCCATCTTCGCGCTGGGATACGAGCTCTACCTGCTGTACAGCGTGACCCAGAGCCCCAAGCGGCAGGGGTTCCATGACGTCCAGGCCGGAACGGTCGTGATCAAGCGAACCGCCTGATCCAGGCGCGTCAGTCGTGATGGGGCCGGCGCGTGCCGGCCTCATCTGATTCCGAGGCCCAACCTAGGGCTCGAACTCCAGCCCGGGCACGTGGCGGGGTCGGAGCACGGCCAGCGGCCGTCGGTCGAAGGCCGCCACCCTTCGGACACCCAGCCGCTCGGCCGCCGCCACCAGGAGCGCGTCGGCCAGCCCCGATCGATGCTCCTCGCCGTCCGTCATGAGCTGCACCGCGCGAGCAAGGTCGTCCGACGTAGGCGCGACCAGCCGGATCGAGCCACCCAGCAGCGACTCCACCACGGCGCGCGTCGCGGCCATCCCGAGCTCCCGTTGAAACACCAGGTCGAGCTCGGCCAGGCTCAGCGCCCCGAGCAGCAGCGGCTCGTCGGCGCGCCCGAACCAGTCGACGGCCACGCGATGGTTGAGGTCCGCTGCATCGGCCGCCGCGATGATCACCGACGGGTCCAGCAGGATCGCCATGCGGGCCTCAGCGGGAGCCGGTCGGACGTCCGGCCTCGCGACGCGCCACCGCTCGTCCGTCGAGCGACAGACGGCCGTTCGCGCTGCGCCCGATGCCGAGGAACGGGAAGTCCGGCGATGCCTCGTGGCCATCGAGCCACGACTCCAGCGCGGCCGCGATCACCGCGGTCTTGGTCGTCCGCTGTCGCCGGACATGGCGGTCGAGTCGATCGAGCAGATCGGCGTCGAGGAGGATCGTCGTTCGCACCGTAGCCATATGACGTCATATCTACCACGGTGGACAGATGGTTGTCACGTCCATCACCATCGGCTGGCGCCGACGTGCCACCAGGAGACGACCGATGACCCGCTTCGAACCCAATCTCCGAATCCCGGGACCCACCGCCCTTCCCCCGTCCGTCCGCGAGGTCGGCGGCCGCCAGATGATCAACCACCGGGGCGACGAGTTCCGGTCGATGCTCCACCGCATCGAGGACGGGATGAAGCCGTACTTCGGCACGGAGCAGGATGTGATCCTGCTCACGTGTGCCGGGACCGGCGCGCTGGAGGCAGCCGTGGTCAACGTGCTCTCCCCGGGCGACCCGGTGCTGTCGGTCTCGATGGGTGCGTTCGGCGACCGGTTCGCGAAGGTCGCCGAGGTCTACGGGGCCGCGGTGACCCGCCTCGAGGTCGAGTGGGGCGAGGCTGCCGTCGCCCAGGACGTCCGGACGGCAGCTGGCTCGATCCCCGGCCTCAAGGCCGCGCTGCTCACCCACAACGAGACCTCGACCGGCGTGACCAACCGGATCGATGACCTGGCGGCGGCGATCCGGGACGTGGCCCCGGACGCGTTGATCCTGGTGGACGCAATCTCGGCGCTCGGTGCGGTGCCGTTCGCCATGGACGATTGGGGTCTCGATCTGGTGGTCACCGGCTCCCAGAAGGCATGGATGGCCGCACCCGGGATGGCCATGGCAGCGGTGGGTCCCCGGGCGTGGGCGGCCGCCGAGACGGCCCGGATGCCGCGCTTCTACCTGGATCTCAAGCGGCACCGAGACTCTGCCGTCAACGGTGAGACGCCCTGGACGCCGGCCGTCGCGGTCATGTACCAGATCGACGAGGGGCTGCGGCTGATGCAGGCAGAAGGCGACGGCGTGTTCGCCCGTCATGAGGCGTGCGCCACCATGGCCCGCGCGGGCCTGCGCGCGCTCGGCTTCGAGCTGCTCGCGGACGACGCCGTGGCATCGCGCACCGTGACCGCCGTTCGCATCCCGGAAGGCCTGGACTGGAAGGCATGCAACGCCGATGCCAGGGCCCAGGGCCTCGTGCTCGCGGGCGGCCAGGGCAAGCTCAAGGGCAGGATCTTCAGGCTCGGGCACCTCGGCTCGGTCACGACCGACGATGTGCTGGCTGCGATCGGCGTCATCGAGGACGTCGTGATCCGCCATGGCGTCGACGTCGAGCCCGGTGCCGGCGTCGCCGCGGCGCAGCGCGCGCTGCTTGCCGCCCGCGCGTCCGAGGAGATGCCGGCATGAGGATCCTCGTCGCCGAGCCCATCGCCACCCAGGGGCAGGAGCTGCTGAAGGCCCACCACGACGTGGACGTGAAGCTTGGTCTCGGGAAGGACGAGATCATCGCAATCCTGCCCGACTACGACGCGCTCGTCGTTCGCAGCCAGGTCAAGGTCGATGCCGACATGATCGCCGCCGGCACGCGGCTGGTGGTCATCGGCCGGGCCGGGGTGGGCGTCGACAACGTCGACCTCGATGCCGCGACCAGGGCCGGGATCACGGTGGTCAACGCGCCGACCGGAAACACCATCGCCGCGGCCGAGCACACGCTCGCGCTCCTGTACGGGCTGGCCAGGAACATCGCGGCTGCCGACGCCTCGGTTCGCCGCGGCGAGTGGAAGCGCTCCCAGTTCACGGGCGTCGAGCTGCGCGGCCGAACGCTGGGCATCGTCGGGCTGGGCAAGATCGGTCAGGCGATCGCCGTTCGGGCCCGGGCGATGGAGATGCTCGTGATCGCCTCGGATCCGTTCGTCACCCCCGAGCAGGCGGCGAACCTGGGCGTCGACCTGGTGTCGTTCGACGACCTCGTCGCCCGGGCCGACGTCATCACCGTCCACGTCCCGAAGAGCCGGACCACCAGGGGCATGATCGACGCCGAGGCCATCGAGCGCATGAAACCCGGCGTGATGCTGCTCAACGTGGCACGAGGCGGGATCCTCGACGAGCAGGCCGTCAGCGAGGCCCTCGGGGCCGGCCGGATCGCCGGCGCGGCGATCGACGTCTACGAGCACGAGCCTCCGACCGATTCGCCGCTGCTGAGCGCCCCCAACACGCTGCTCACGCCGCATCTCGGCGCATCCACGGCCGAGGCACAGGTTGCGGTGGCCGAGGAGGTCGCCGAGCAGATCCTCGAGGTCCTCGACGGGCGCCCGGCACGGTATGCGGTCAACGCCCCGCTGCTCACAGCCGAGACGGCCGTTGCGATCGCGCCCTACCTGCCCCTGGCCGAGATCCTGGGCTCGTTCCTGGCCCAGCTCGCCCGGTCGCCGATGCGGACCCTCACCCTGGAGATCGCGGGCGAGCCAGCCGCCTACGACGCGTCATCGCTCGTGGCGGCCGTGCTGCGAGGCCTGCTCGAGACAGCGACCACCGAGCGGGTCAACCTGGTCAACGCGACGGCCATGGCCAAGGCACGCGGGATCACCGTCGTGGAGCGCAAGACGTCGAGCGCCGGGCCCTTCGCCTCGCTGCTCACGCTGACCGCCGAGGTCGACGGCGGCTCGGTGACCGCCGCGGGCACGGTCGCCAACGGCGAGCCGCGGATCGTGCGCCTCGACGAGCACACGATGGATCTCGCGCCGGCAGCCTCGATGCTCGTCACCCGCCACCGGGACCGGCCCGGGACGATGGGCCGCGATCGGGACGCTCCTCGGCGAGGCCGACGTCAACATCAGCGCGATGACGCTCGCCCGATCGGCGCCCGCGCGAGGACGCGTTCATGGTCCTCGCGCTCGACGACGACGTGTCGCCCGAGGTCGCCGAGGCGATCCGCGACGACGCGGCGGTGATCGACGTGTGGACGATCCGGCTGGGTGGCGATCGATGACCTCCGCGACGGGCGGCGAGGCTCGCCGTCCGCTCGTCGCGCCACCGATCCCGGACGGCCTGGACGCAACCCTGGTCCTGCTCCGGCACGGTGAGTCGGAGCTGGTGCGCGGAAGGTCGCTTCCAGGGCCAGGCCGACTCACCGCTGTCCAGCGCCGGCCTTCGTCAGGCCGAGCTCGCGGCCCGTCGCCTGGCCGAGCCGCACGTCCCGCCGCCGCTGCCCGTGCCGGCAGGTCGGCCCGTCGAGATCGTCCATTCGCCGCTGTCACGGACCGCGCAGACGGCGGACGCGGTCCGGCACGCCATGGCCGAGGTCGGCGGCCCGTCCGACGCCGGCGTCGAGGTGCGCCCGGACCCGGGCCTGCTCGAGATCGGACAGGGCGAGTGGGAGGGTCATCACCAGGACGAGATCATGCGCCGCTGGGGTCCCGAGATCGCTGCCTGGCGACGACGCCCGACCGAGGCGTGGGCTCCGGGCGGCGAGTCGCTGGCACAGGTGCAGGCCCGGGTCGCGCCGGCGCTCCGGACGCCTGCTCGACCGCCTGGCCGAGGGACGTGCAGCCAGGAACGCTCGACCGGTCACAGGTCAGCGGCTACCACGGCACCGGGCCGCTCGCGTCGCCAGCCCTGGTCGCTGCTGGTCGGCCACGACGGCGTGTTCAAGGTCGTGCTGCTCACCCTGTTCGGACTGCCGCTCGAGCGGTTCTGGATGTTCAGCTTCGCGCTGTGTGGCATCTCGGTGGTCGAGATCCGGGCCGGACGGGCCGTGCCTCGTGGCCCACAGCCTCACCGAGCACCTGGCGCCGCTGCTCGACGAGGCGGCCGTCAGCACCGCCGAGCGTCGAGCTCGCTCGGGGGCGCTCTAGGGCCACACGGACGAGCGGCCGCTACCGGTCGCTACCGGCCGCGGGGGCCCCGTCGCAGGACCAGCCGCAGCAGCGACAGGCGCAGCCGGCGAGTCGCGGCCTGGACGTCGCGCAGCCGGTCGCCACCGAGCTCCAGTCGCGCGTAGTCGGTCTCGACCTTGGCATCGGCGACGACCTTGAGGTCGGGCCGGGCGACCGGCACGAGATCGCCGAGCGAGGCCGTGTACTCATAGACCGTCTGGGTCGGCCGCGGCGCGAAT
This sequence comes from uncultured Chloroflexia bacterium, assembly GCA_963806265.1. Taxonomy (GTDB): domain Bacteria; phylum Chloroflexota; class Limnocylindria; order Limnocylindrales; family CSP1-4; genus CAIXZV01. Next base: position 20,216 of record CAWDXT010000034.1, on the reverse strand, counting down.
CCGAGCCGACCGGCGAACCGCGCGAGCGCGCCCCACGCCGCGTCCGGGCTGAGCTCCGCACGCGGACCGCGCAGCCAGGCGGCCACGGCCAGCGCGCCGACGAGGACGATCAGCAGCACGGTGATCGCGATGAACAGCGAGCGATCAGCCGCGGTCGACGTGGCCGGGGCACCGACACCGCTCGGAAGCTCGGTCGGGATCGCCGGTCCGCGCGGGGTGATCTGGGGGATCCGCGCCGCCTGCCGATGACGGAGCCGGGGTGGGACTCGCGACGGGTGGGCCCAGCGGGATGTCCGTATCGCAGCCCGACGTTGCCGCCGGTCGGGTCGAACGGGATCCAGCCGTAGCCAGGGAAGTAGACCTCCACCCAGGCGTGGGCGTCGCGGATGGAGACGGTCGCCGTGTTCCCGACCACGGTTCCGGGCAGGAAGCCCTCCGACCAGCCGGGTGGGGATCGCGCGTCGGGACAGGCAGCGCGGAGCAGCATCGCCATCGTCGACGCGTAGTGGACGCAATAGCCACGCCGGGAGGCCGCGAAGCACTCGACCGTCGCTCGTGCCGTCGCAGTGGACGTCGCGTCACGTTGGTCGTGTACGTGAAGTGCGCCGGGTCGCGCAGGTAGGTCTCCATCGCCTTCGCGAGGTCGTAGACGTTGGTTGCCTGCGCCCGGGCGAGGATCGTGCTCAGCAGCTGGCTGGGCGCTCGGGCCGATGCGCGCCGTCGGGCACCTGTGTGTAGCGATCGAGGATCTCCTTCGGGTAGTCGGTCGAGGCGGCTCGCAGCTGGTTGACCGTGATCACGTCCTGGTCGGACAGGTTCAGCACCCGCGCGTCAACCGTGTACGACGCCGGCTGCCCGGTCAGGTCCACCCCGCTGAACCAGCCCGCACTGCCGCTCAGCAGGACGTCGGTCGTCGGCATTGACGCCGACCGGCGTCCCCGGGCTGACCAGCGCTCGATACGTGTAGGCGGCCGGCGTGATCGTGACCTGCGTCTGGGTCGTCAGCTCCGGGATCGGGTCCTCGGCGCTGCCCGCCAGGAGCGGTGAGCCGGCCGCGACCGGGTGGCTGGTCACGTCCGTCTGCCGCCACGTGTCGAGGTCGAAGGTGTCGTAGGTGGCGGCCCGCCAGTAGGTTGCCTCCTCGTTCTCGGGAACGGTGGCCGTGAAGGCGACCCGGTCGTCGTTGAACCAGCTGTCGGTGATGATCACGGTCGACGAGAACACCACGCCGCCCACCGGCCGCAGGCTGCCGCCCACGTGGAACCAGCGACCGATGGTCTCGGCCACATCCACCATCTGGGTGTCGAGCGACCGCCAGGTGCTCGCCAGCGGCGCGGACGCGGCCCGCTGGGTCAGGAGCAGCGATCCGACCAGCGCCACGGCGATGAACACGGACCCGCCACGCAGGTAGAGCCAGGCCAGCCCGCCGGGGTCGCCGATCTGGCGTCGGAGCCAGGTGGTGCGAGCCTCGAACACGTGCATCTCGATCAAGAGCAACAGCGACGCGGCGGAGAACAGCACCAGGTACGGCAGCTGTTCCTGATCGGTGAACGACATGTTCACCACCAGGACCAGCCCGGCCACGATCACGCCGTTGAGCGGCCGACGATGCCCGAACACCGCGTACGTCGTGAACTGGATCGTCGCCCACACCAGCACGCCCAGCACGAGGATGAAATGCACCTCCTGGGCGGTGAACTCCTTGCCGCGCCAGGCGAGGTCGAGGTAGGCGTTGACCGATCCGCTGGCAGCCACCATGAACGCCTGTGGCAGCGAGGCGCCGGGCATGACGGCGAGCCCGGCGACGATCGGGATCAGCAGCCCTGCGAACAGCGCACCGACGACGTGCGTGGTCCAGCGCCCCCAGCCGACCTTGGCTCCCGTGAAGGCGGCGACGAACCCGCCCAGCGCGCACCACGCCAGCCCGTCCGTCAGGGCAGGGTCGCCGGCAACCCATGCCGGGCTGTCGACAGACGATGCGAGCACCAGCGCGATGACCAGGACCGACAGAATGGCGAGCCAGCCCTCGGCCGGCCAGAGGCGCTCGCGGGTGATGGTCATGAGACGAGCGCAACCTCCAGCGGCTGGTTCGGCCCCACGAGGAAGGTGGGCAGCTCGAACTCCGCCAGCGCGTGCCGGACGGCCCGCATCCGCTGGCGATCGTGCTCCGCCCCCGCCGGATCGGGATCGCGCACGAAGGCCGGGCGATCGAGCAGCACCACGACGCAGCCGATCCCCCGCCCGCGGAGCGTCGCCAGCGGGCGGACGAACGAAGGGTCGCTGGCGGACGTGATGACGACCGCCGTCATCCCCCGTCGCAACCGGCCCAGCCCGGTGATCAGCGACTCCGACAGGGGTGCCATGCCGTCGGCCTCGACCGCGGCCAGCAGCTGAAGGATCTTGAGCCGCTGGCGGGATCCGCGGTCGGCGGGCAGCATGGTCAGCCGATGGGCATTGACGGTCATCCCGACCGCCCGGTTCTCGCCCAGCGCCTTGTCGGCGATCGACGCCGCCGCGCGGACCGCCACCTCGGTCGTGGAACGATCCCCGTCGCCCGCCGCGGCCGCCGCCTCGAGATCGAGGAACAGCCATGCATCCGCCGTCTGCTCGAGGTCAAACTCCTTCACCTGGATCTCGCCCAGGCGCGCGGTCGATCGCCAGTGGATCCTGTTCATGGCGTCACCCGGTGCGTATGGCCGCACCGCGGTGGCGAGCGGTGTCGTCTGCAGCGTGCGTTCCGGCGATGCGTGGGCGCCCTCGATGTTGGCCGGTGGCAGGCGCCACAGGGGCAGGGGCTCGATGCGCGGATACACCACGAGCGTGATCCCCTGGCCGACGGCCGCGGACGCCTCGAAGAACCCGAACGGATCGCCGGTTCGGATCATGAGCGGCTCGATCCGGAAGTGACCGCGGCGCAGGAGCTCGGCCCGCACCAGCCACGATCGCTCGGACCGTCCACGGATCGAGAGCGCGCGTCCCGTGAGCCCACCGGGGAGCGTGGTCGGGTTGTGGACCTCGAGCCACGGCTTGGGCATCCGTCCGGTGTTGCGCAGGGTGTAGGTGATGCGCAGCCGGTCACCGACATGGCCGCTCAGCTGCGAGACCGCGTATCCGGCCTCAAGGTCCGACAGGCCCATCCGCGTCAGGACGTACGAGCCGCCGCCCACGAGCAGGCCCACGTACAGCACGAAGAACAGGAACTCGAGGCCGGTCGAGAACGCCGCGACGACCAGGACGACGGCGAGGACGAGGAACTGGAGGCGACGCAGCAAGGGGACGGTGCTCCGTGCGGGCGCTCGACGCCGGGTCAGGCGCCTGGCTGGCTGGGACTGACCTCACGTGGACCGCCGGTGCGGCGAACGGCTTCGATGGGGGTGGTCTCGAGCAGCTCCCGCACGACGTTGGCGGCATTCACGTCATGGATCGAGGAGCTGGTCTTGATGATCACGCGGTGTGCCAGGGCCGGCTCCGCGAGCAGCTTCACGTCGTCGGGGATCACGTAGTCGCGGCCAAGCAGCCCGGCCATGGCCTGTGTGGCGCGGTACAGCGCGATCGAGCCCCGCGGGCTCGCGCCCAGGTAGACGTCCGGATGCGTTCGCGTGGAGGACACGAGCCGGACGATGTAGTCGCTGACCGCCGGGTCGACGTAGACCTCGCGGACGGCGGCCTGCAGCGAGCGCAGCTCGTCCACCGCGCATACCTCGCCCAGGTCCTCGAGCGGGTGGGTGCGCTTCTGCTCGTCGAGGATGACGATCTCGTCGAGCAGCTGCGGGTAGCCCATACGGATGCGCAGCATGAACCGGTCCAGCTGGGCCTCGGGGAGAGCGAAGGTGCCCTCGTACTCGATCGGGTTCTGGGTGGCGATGACCAGGAACGGATCGGGCATCGGGTGGGTGACGCCATCGATCGTCGACTGGCGCTCCTCCATGCATTCGAGCAGCGCGCTCTGCGTCTTGGGCGTGGCTCGGTTGATCTCGTCGGCGAGCACGACCTGGCTCATGATCGGGCCGGGGCGGAACTCGAACTCGCGGGTCTTCTGGTTGTAGATCGAGAGCCCGGTCACGTCGGACGGCAGCAGGTCGGGCGTGAACTGGATCCGGCGGAAGCTGCAGCCGAGGCTGCGCGCGATCGCCTTCGCGAGCATCGTCTTGCCCGTCCCGGGAACGTCCTCGATCAGGAGGTGGCCCCGGCACATCAGCGCCACGAGGGCCAGCCGCACCTCCTGGTGCTTGCCCACGATGACGCGCTCGACATTGGCCAGGACGCGGTCGCCAACCTGCTGGATGCTGCTCATCGAACTCCCGTCGTTGCGGCCACCTGGCGGCGGACCCTGCGACGACACGATGCCGGCCGAACATGACTCGCGTGTGCCGCAGCCGGTGGCGACGCGACGGCATCGTGTCTGTCGCGGCAGTGTACGACCCAACGGGCGATTTGGTTTAGCCCCAATCCTCCGACCTCGTGCCCGACGGCAGGATCGTCAGCCCCGGAACAGGGTGATCGAGCCCACCCACAGCACCATCAGGCAGCCGATGGCTCCCATCAGGCCGAGAAACGGTTCTCCCCCTGCGAACGACACGACCGACACGACGGCGAACATGGCCGCCAGGACCAGCGCCACCAGCGCGAGCCCGATCCGCTCGATCAGCGGGCGGCGCGAGCGATCCGTGTCGGGTTGTCTCGTCATCAGGGTTGACCGTAGAGCTCGAAGTACCGCTCAAGCATCGCACCTGCCAGCGGTGCCGCCCGTTCGCCGCCGCGGCCACCCTGCTCGACGAGAACCGCGATCGCCACCGTTGGATGATCGGCCGGGGCGAACCCGATGAACCATGAGTGGGGCTCGCCGCTGCCGCCGAGCTCCGCCGTGCCCGACTTGCCGGCCGTCGGAATGCCGGGTACGGCGGCGCCCGTCGTGAACAGCCGGCCGAGGTCACCTTCCACGGCCTGCTTCATGGCCGTCTGGATCGACCGGGCATCCGTCGTCGACAGCGCCCGCTGCCAGGCCTGGGGCGAGATCGTCCGGGCGCCCGGCCCGTCACCGGTCAGGGCGCTGACGAGGTAGGGCCGCATCAGCACGCCGTCGTTGGCCACGGCCGACGCCACCAGCGCCATCTGAAGGGGCGTCACGAACGTCTCGCCCTGACCGAAGGCGGCCGACGCGAGCTCGACGTCGTCGCGGAAGCCACCGGGGCCGCCGCCGTCACCCGAGGTGACCTGGCTGGCCGCCGTCGGCAGGTCGAACGGGATCGATGCCCCGAACCCCAGCCGTGCTGCCTCCTGGACGAGATTGCCGCCGCCAATCGCCAACCCGGTGAGCGCATACCAGATGTTGCAGCTGACCTCCGTCGCCCCGACCAGGTCCAGCGGCGTGTCACCCGTCTGCGGGTGATGGCCATCCTTGATGCGGAACCCGTCGACCAGCAGCCCGTTCTTCTCGGCAGCCGGCTGCTGTGGGTAGGTCGTGGACGGGGTGATGGCACCGGTGTTGAGCCCGGCGATCGCGGTCACGATCTTGAACACCGAGCCGGGCACGAAGCGACCCATCGTGGCACGCGGCAGCAGCGGGTTCGCCTTGCTTGTCCGGAGGGACTCGAACGTGTCCGCAGCCGTCTCGGGGTTGGCGATCGCGGTCGCGTCGTAGGTCGGTGTCGAGGCGAGCGCCAGCACGGCGCCCGTGCTCGGGTCGAGCATCACGACCGCGCCATGATCGCGCCCGAGCGCGTCGACGGCCGCCCGCTGCAGGCGCAGGTCGAGCGTCAGCTGCAGGCCGAGCGGGTCGCGCGTACCCTGTCCGAACTTGTCGAGCAGGCCGTCGAACGGGTCCGAGCCCGAGAGGCCGAGCAGCTCCGCGTTGTACGTCTTCTCGAGACCTGCGGTCCCGAACTGGCGTGACGCATAGCCCACCACCTGGCTGATCGACTCGTCGCGGTAGGTGCGGACGGCCTCTCCGTTCCTGTCCCGCGAGCTCTTCGCCAGCCAGCGCCCGTCGCGATCGACGATCGGCCCCCGCAGCGCGCGTCGCGCCACGGCGATCACCGCCGGGTTGTCGGCGGCACGCGACAGGCGCTGCGCCTCGACGACCTGCCACCAGCCGGCTCCCAGCGCGAGGATCGCAAACGCGACGACCAGGGCGATCCCCGTTCGCAGCACGTTGGCGCCGATCGGCGAGCGCCCGACGCGGCCGGTCATCGCCCCCCTCCCGGGTCGCCATCTGGCAGGCGTTCATCGACGGGCCCGGGCTGGCCGGCAGCCGTCGTCCGGCGCAGTCGCCCGAGCCAGCGGCGCGTCGGCCGTGGAGGCGGCGGCGGCTCGACCCCGGGATCCGAGAGCGCGAGCAGCAGACCGATCGCAACGGCGTTCGCGAGCAGCGACGAGCCGCCGTAGGAGATGAGGGGCAGGGTGATTCCCGTCAGCGGGATGAGCTTGAGGTTGCCGGCCGCGATGATGAATGCCTGGACCGCCATGACGAGCGCGAGCCCCGCGGCAAGGATGGACCGGAAGTCATCGTGCGCCGCCGCCGCGATGCGCAGCCCGCGCTCCACGACGACCAGATACAGACCGAGGATGGCCAGCAGCCCGATGAGGCCCAGCTCCTCGCCCAGGGCCGCGAGCGGGTAGTCCGTGTGGACCGCCGGCACCGGCAGATGCCCGCCGATCGTGGGCAGCCCGGCGCCGAGCCCCACGCCCAGCAGGCCACCGCGGGCGAATGCGTACAGCGCCTGCACCGTCTGGAATCCGGCGCCGAGCGGATCGCGGAACGGGTCGAGCCAGTTGTCCACCCGCTGCTGCACGTGGCCGAACAGGTTGTACAGGGCCCACGAGCCGAGCACGAACAGGATCATCCCACCGACCACGTACGAGGGCCGTCCCGTGGCGACGTAGAGCAGCGCCAGGAAGACGGCGAAGAACAGCAGGGCCGCGCCGAGATCGCGCTGCACGACGACGATCCCGAGCGCCAATGCCCACATCGCCACCATGGGGGCGAGGTATGGGATGGGTGGCAGGCGGATCGGTCCGAGCCGCGTGCTCTCCTCGACCAGGAGCGACCGGTTCTCGGACAGGTACCCGGCGAGGAACACGACCAGGATGACCTTCAGCAGCTCCGACGGCTGCCCGGACAGCGGTCCGATGGACAACGTCAGCCGCGCACCATTGACGTCGCTGCCGAACACGAAGGTCAGGAGCAGAAGCCCGATCCCGGCCGCCGCCCAGGTGTACTTGTAGCCCCGCAGCCAGGCATCCGAGCGAACGGCGATCCCGATCACGGCGATCACCGCCAGCGAGATCAGCAGCCAGCCGAGCTGGAGCTGCCCCAGCCCGAAGGTCGCGTCACCGAACGACTGCTCCACCAGGTCCTGCGGAAGCCGCTGCATCAGCAGCAGGCCGATGCCACCCAGAAGACCGATCGTGGGCAGCAGGACCTGGTCCATGCGCCGTCCGGCGAGGGTGAACGCGACATGCACCGCAAACAGGCTGCCCAGATACAGCACGAGCGCGCGGACGTCAGGGGGCAGCAGGTCGATGTGCCTGACCTCGTGGCCGGCCGCCAGGGTCGCCTGGACGTCCAGCGTGGCGCCCAGCGAGCTGCCGCCGACGACGAGCGTCACCGACACCAGCGCCAGCAGGACCAGCTCGGTGCGGCGCAACCGCGGGCGAATGCGCCAGCGTGGCGCCAGGCTGGGGCGGGCAGTGGTGGCGGCGCTCATCGGGACCGCCCACCCGTGCGCCCGGCCGGCGTGCGTCTCCCGGGGCGCATGCGCGTGTCGGAGCTCATGCGCGCCCCCGATCGAGTCGGAACCGCACCTCGCCCACCTGGAGCTGATCTCCGAACCCGAGCGGCGCGACGTCCTCCACCTGGACCCCATTGATGTACGTGCCGTTCGTGCTGCCCAGGTCCTCGATGTACCAGGCCCGGCCTCGGAAGGTCAGCAGCGCGTGCTCCGCCGAGGCGAAGGGGTCGTCGACCACGATCGTGTTGTTCACGTCGCGCCCAAGGCTGGTCACCGCATCGAGCGGCAGGGTCGACCCCACGGCCGGCTCCCCGCGCGGCGAGTCGAGAACCACCAGGCGGCCCAGCTCGATCGGGCCCCGGGATGCCAGGCGCAGGTCGCGGATGAGCACCCGGGCCACGGCGAACAGGAACAGGTAGAGCATGACCAGGAACAGGATCCGAACCATCCACAGCGTCAGGACGAACCCGTCCACGTTCAGCCCGGCAGCAATTCGACGACCAGCACCGTATCGCCCACCAGGATCCGGTCGCCCACGCCGAGCGCGATCTCATCGACCCGGACCCCGTTGACCCGGCTGCCGTTGGTGGAATCGAGATCCGCGTACACGAGCGCGCCGTGCCTCGCCAGCAGCCGCCCATGATGGCGCGACACGCGCGTGTCATCGATGACGAGCCCGTTGTCCGGGGCGCGTCCGACGGTCAGCGGCCGTCCATCGACCTCGATCGATCGCTCGCGGCCGTCGGAGCCGAGCATGCGCAGGACGGCGCGTGCCGACTCCGGCGCCGGCCGCCGGAACACGTGCGTCTGCGCGCCGTCACCGCGAACACCGGGGGCGGACGGCTCGGGCTCGGGGACCCCATCGGGCTCGCGGACCGCATCGGGCTCGGGGACGACCGCAGGATCGGGGATGTGGGCGGAGGTCGACCTTGCGTCGTACCCGGGCGTCGTGGGCACGACGCGAGCCGGAACCGGCAGGGGCCCGGCGCGCTCGCCCGCGGCGACATCGGGCTTCAGTGCTCCCGCCACCTGCATCTCGGAGGCCGGCTCGACCGGCGATCCAGGGGCCTCGGACCGGCGCACCGCAGGGGGCTCGGCCAGTGATCCCGCGGGCGCCATGGATGGGCTGCGCCCAGCTGCTGTTTGGCGGGCGTCGACGTCAACCTCGACGCGGCCACGCTCGAGCATCGGATCCGCGACCAGCGTCACGCTCGGACGGCGAGCGAGGTGATAGGCGTGCGCCCGGGCAAAGACCAGCGCCGCGTCGGCCAGCCGCGACGCCAGCTCCTGGGCCGCGTCGGCATCCGGCGCCAGGCCGTCGAGGTCGTCGGGATGGACGCGAACCCGGTATCGCGAGGGAACCTCGGTCCGTGAGCCACGGCCGACGCGTGATCGTTCCATGGCCCGTTCGACGCGATGCTCGAGCTGCACGGCCTGGATCCGCGTGCGGAACAGGCGCGTCGTGGAGCGCTCGAAGAGCTGTTCCAGGAGCTGCTCTAGGTCGGCGATCGATGCCATGGCGGTGCGAACCGTACCAGACTGCCGCGGAATGCCATCGGGGGACCAACGACGGGTGGCGGCGGGTACGTCGGAGTCAAGGGGCCTGCAGACCCGTGGGTATACTCTGGCCCTGCCCGACATGGGTTTCGGGCGTCTTGTCCTGCTCCCCCGGGGGTCCGATGACGGAAATCCTCACCGAGTCGTTCTGCGAACGGTGCGGCACCCGATACACCTTCGAGTCGAACGCGCCTCGGCGTTCGCGCGTCGGCCGTGTGCGCACGCTCTCGAAGGGCCTCCGCAACTTCGTCCTGTCGGACGACTCGTCGTTGTCCGAGGCGCTGGCCGATGCCCGGAGCGAGGAAGAGCTGAGCGCGACGGCTCACCAGCTCGATGCGTTCCACAAGACGTTCAACTTCTGCCTGACCTGTCGCCAGTACACGTGCGCCACGTGCTGGAACCCGACCGAGGGCCGGTGCCTCACGTGCGCTCCGGTGCCCGGCGCCGAGGTGGCCGGCGAAGTAGCCGCAGGGAGTGCCGTCCGGTTCCGATGGCCACGGCCATCCGGAGGTCGAGGAGGCATGGCCCGAAGCCGACCTCGAGCGAATCCAGGCCGTGCTCGGCCATCCCGCGCCGCCTGAGTCGCTCGATGCGCTGGGTCCGGCGTCTGCCGCCATGGGCGAGCCGTCGACCGGGGTCGCACCCGACGACCTGGTCGGACCCGTGGAAGGCGAGTCCGTGTCGCTCGAGCAGGGCGGCATCACGGAAGCGGCCATCGCTCCCGAGCCGGCCGTCGCGGCAGGTCAGGGAGAGGAGGCCGTCGAGACGGCATCAGCGGCCGCTGATGCGCCGGAGGCTACGGCGCCGGAGGCTGCACCGCCGGAGGCTGCGATCCCAGATGAGCCGGCGGGCGTCCATTGGGCGGCGGCTGCGGCCGCGGGCGCGTCCGACGTCGAGCTCATCGGTGTGGCGCCCGGGCAGAGCCTCGAGGACGCGATCGCCGCCTACGAGTCGAGGCTGGTCGAGCAGGAGCGTGCGGAGGCGGAGGCCGCATCGCGCGCGGAGACCGAGGATGTGACCGAGGCGATGCCCACCAGGGAGGCGGCGCCGGCAGTGGAGCCGCTCTCGGAACCGGCGATCGAGGGGACCACACCGCCCGGCGAGCTCGCCCTGGAGAACGCGGATCGATCCGCGCCCGAGCCGCTGGGCATGGAGCCCGTTGCCCCGGCACCCGAGCTCCCCGATGCGGCAGCCGCGGAGGCTACCCCGGCTGGTCCGCTCGCCCCCCCGCCCGCGCCCACGCCGACCGACGTCATCGCGCAACCCACGTGGCCGGTCGCGCCCGCCGGCCAGCCCACGTCGGACGGCGTGCCCGCACCGACTCCGGCCGCGCCACCCGCACCGCCGGCACCCCGGCCGACCCAGGCGCCGGAACCCGGGCCGGGCGACGCTCCCACGACGGCACCGGCGACGCCATGGCTGCGCGTCGCCCCCGATGACGACAGCGCTCCGGCACCGCAATGGCCGGCCGCGCCGGCGTGGCCGACGGCATCCGGGCGCGAGATGCCCACGACGCTCGCCGGGCGGCCTCTCCTGCCGCGGGACGACGCATCTGCGCTGTGGGCGGCGTCGGCCAGAGAGGTCCTCGGCCCACCGTCCGCGACCGGTCCCACGCCCTCGGTGACGGTGGCGCCGCAGCCGTGCGTCCAGTGCGGGCTGTCGCTGTCCGCCAATGCCCGGTTCTGCCGTCGGTGCGGAAGCCGCCAGGGTTGATCTCCGGCCAGGCGGGTCGAAGCCTTTGACGTCCAGGCTCGAAGTGGACGGCGTGGTCGGGTCGTCGCACACGATCCCCGGCTGACGCCTCGCTAGTCGCTCGCGCCCGCGGTCTCCGGCCCCTCCTCGGGCGCGTCCCGGAGTCGAACCCACGTCCAGCATGCGCCCAGCATCAGGACGTTGAGGCTGATCGATAGCCACGCGAGCACCACGAACACCGCGACGAACGCGCCGAACAGCGCCGCCGTGCCGGCCAGGCGTGGCGCGAGGACCGCGAACAGCTGGGCGATCGCCGCCAACGCGACGCCCGACAGCACCGCCGGCAGTCCGAACGCCCTGGCGGGAACCGGCCGCGCGGGCACGAAGCGGTAGACGACCGTCGTCACCAGCACGAACACCGCAAAGGTCAGGAACGGCGACAGCAGCTGCACGCCGGTGCGCACGACGCCCTCGATCGCGACGCCACCGGACGGGGCCAGATCCAGCAGCCAGGCCACGGTCGAGCCGGCGATGATCGCCCCAACGGGGAGGACCACGAGGATCGCCGACACGAACAGGCCGCGAAGCGTCTGGACGATCGGGTTGCGCCTGGGGACGGCATTGAAGATGCGTGAGATCGCCGTGTCCAGTGCCGCGTAGAAGCGGCTCGAGCCCCAGACCAGGCCGAGGATCGCGATGATGCCCGTCGGCACGGCGCCCTGGGACACCTGCTCCAGCGCGGTCCGTGCCACGTTCTCGAGCGGCGGCACCGCCTCGGCGATCGCGTTCACGATCTGGTCCTGGACCGCCGGGTCGTTGACGAACCAGGCCACCACGGACAGGACGAGCAGCAACAGGGGCAGCAGTGCGAGCAACGCGCTGTAGGCCAACCCGCCGGCGACGAGGCCGCCGCCGGCCCGGTCGAACACGGCGAGCACCGCGAGCAGCGTCTGGACGGCCGGCGCACCACCGACCTGGCGGGCGACGCGCTCCGCGAGCACGCGCACGCGGTCGACGCGGCCGGCGGCCTCCGGATCCGTCATCGGGTCAGCGGCTCAGATCCTCGAACAGCCCCGGCTGCAGGGCCTCGGCATTGACCCGCCGCGGCGCGATGACGAGCGCCTTCACCTCGCCGCGACGCACGAAGCGACGGCCACCCAGCTTGATGCTGGACAGGCGGCCGGACCGTGCCCAACCGCCGATCGTGGACGGGCGGAAGTGCACGTTGGCCGCGGCCAGGATCTCGGCGGCCTCGTCGAGCGTGATCCAGTCGGCAGCACCGGCCATCCGGCTACTCGCCGCCGCTGGTGGACGCGCTGGTCGCGCTGTCCGTGGCCGGCTTGTCGGACGCTGCGCTGCTGCCATCGCCCGACGTGGCCGCAGGCTTCGATCCCGCCGATTCGGCATCCGGGGCCGAGGGCGTCTTGGCCGATCCGCCCGGCGCCTTCGTGCCGCTCCCCGATCCCCCGCGGTCCTTCTTGGCCCAGCCGGAGCCCTTGTAGTGGATCGCGGGTGCGGCGAACTGCTTGCGCATCGTGCCCTCGGCGCCACAGGACGGACAGAAGGCCGGCCCGGCGTCGTTGATCCCGTGGACGATGTCGGTTCGATGGCCGCAGCTGGTGCAGCGATATTCGTAGACGGGCATGGTGATCGTCAGGTCCCGTGTTCGCTCAACCGCGCAGCAACCGCATGCCGCACTTGGGGCAGTAGAACGCGCGCTCGTGTCCGGACGCGAACCCGCAGTGGGCACACACAAGGCCGCCCCGGCCCGCGGCCGGCACGGGGCGCTCGACGGCAGTGAGCCCGAGCGCCAGCTGGTTGGCCAGGATGTTGGTCAGGATGCCGCCCAGGATCCGCTGGCCGATGCGGTCGGTGTCGCCGCGGACGCCGCGACCACCCCAGCCCACCACGCCGCGCACGATCATGTCGCCCGTTGCCTCATCCCAGTGAGAGGCCACCCCACCCACGATCGCGTTGTACTCGGGGTACCCGGACGTGTCGGTCTCGCCATCGAGCATCGCGCACGCGAACGTGTCGAATGCGAGGTCGACCGCGTCGATCGACTCGAGCACGACGAGGGCGTGACGGGTGATCGGGCTCAGCTCGTGGTGGGCGCTCAGCCACTGCATCGCCTCGGACGGCCGTGCGATCTGCGGCACAGCCTGGCTGTACTCGAGGGCGAGCGGCTCGACGACCTCGATGTCGCTCTGTGCGATGCCGCTGAGCATCGCGGGCAGCTCGGCGAGCGTGTTCGGTCCTGCCTGCATCCGGACGCCTTCGGTGCTCTTGCCGGCGTAGTACAGCTTGAGCTGGTAGTCCTGGGCGACGACCTCCTCCGGCAGGCCGATCGGTGCGGTCGGTCGGCTCGGCTGTGCAGGCTGCTCTGGCTCACCGCCACGGCGCTTCAGGAAATCGAGGGGCAACTGGGTCCTCCGGGACACGGCCGACTGGCTAGCCTGTTGATCCTAGCAGCGCGCGAGGCTCTGGGCATCGGAACGACCCTCCTGTCCGAGCTCGGTTCGTGCTCGTCAGATCCACCTTCCTGGACCACCGTCAGCTGCGTGCCGTCGCGTCGACCAGCCACCGCACACCGCGAGCCGGCACCTCGATCGGAACATCGCCCGCGAACCGCGATCCGTCGAGCAGGTCGATGAGCGGGCCCACTTGCCTCGTCGGCAGCCAATCGGTCAGCAGCGTCCGCGCGTTCATCGCCGACGTTGCTGACCGAGAGGAGGGTCCCACCGGATGGTCACGCCGGAACATCAACAACGCCGGGTCGCCCGCATCGACGAGGTCGAGCGGGGTTGCTGCGTGCAGCTGCGGTGTCACGCGACGGACACGGATCAGGTGCCGCAGATCGCCGTAGATCCGGCCCTCGACCGTCGAGCGCTCCCAGCGGCGGCTGGCGGCCGTCCAGTCCATCCGTGGGCGGTGGAGCCAGCGGTTGTCCGAGGCGTGGTCGGGGTCGTGTCGGTAGCTCCAGTCGTTGCGCAGACCGAGCTCGTCGCCCATGTACAGGAGCGGAATGCCGTCCCAGGCCAGGATCAGGGCGTGGCCGAGGCGGATTCGCTCGATGGCCTCCGTCACGAGCCTCGGATCGCCCACCTCGAGGGCAGCCTCGAGGCCCGCGAGACTGGCAAACGTGCCACTGATGCGGCTATCCCTCGTCGCAGGTTCGTACTGGAACACCTCGCCGCGCGCGAAGCTCCCGGGGAACCGCCCCGCATAGAACGCGGACAGGAACTCCCGGTGCGCCGGTCCGCTCCAGCCGACCGCCGCGGCCGCTTCATCGACCACCGCCCACCCGATGTCGTCGTGGCACCGGATGTAGGTTGCCCAGGCCGTGGTCGAGGGCTTCCTGGGCAGCTGGCCCAGGACCTCCGTGGCCAGTCGGGCGTCGCGGGTCGCCAGAGCGGACCAGAACTGGACCATCAGGCTGTTGTGGTACGCCATGTCGGAGATGCGGCCGTAGTGGCGCCCGACGCCGAGGTACCGCACCAGGTCGTCAGGACCCACGATCGCCTCCGCTTTGAACGCGACCGCCGGAGCAGCGATCCGCACGGCGGCGCGAAGAGCCTGGAGCAGATCGAACACCTCCGGCTGGTTCTGGCAGTTCGTGCCCATGCGCTTCCACATGAAGGCGACCGCATCCAGACGGAACACCTCGACGCCGCGCGCTGCGAGCGCCAGCACGATGTCGATCATCTCCAGGAACACTGACGGATTGGTCCAGTTGAGGTCCCACTGGTAGCTGTTGAACGTCGTCCACACCCACCGGCCATCTGCCAGTCGCGTGAAGTTGCCCGGCGCCGTCTCAGGGAAGGTGTCGGGCAGGGTGCGCTCCCAGCGGTTGGGCTGCCTCCGATCGGGGTAGATGTAGTACATGGCCGCCGCGGCAGCGTCCCCCGCCGCCGCAGCCTGGGCCCACGGGTGCTCCGCCGCCGTGTGATTGAGGACGAGGTCGATGCACAGGCTGATGCCACGCTCGCGCAGGGCCCCGCACAGGTGCTCCAGATCGTCCATCGTTCCCAGGGACGGCTCGACCTGGCGGTAGTCGGCAACGGCGTAGCCGCCGTCAGTCTCGCCCGGCCTTGTTCGTAGCAGGGGCATGAGGTGCAGGTAACGAACCTCGAGCTCCGCCAGGTAGTCAAGGTGCGCCTCGACCCCGCGCAGCGAGCCGGCGAACCGATCCGCATAGCAGACGTAGCCGATCATCTCCGGCTGCTGGAACCAATCTGGCTGCAGGGAGCGACGCAGATCCAGCGACTTCAGCGAGTCAGGGCGTTCCCGGTATCTGCAGGCGAGAAGCCGGATCAGCTTCGCCAGGACGACCGAACCCTCGGGATGCGGCGCATAGATCGGGGTCCATGCCTGCTCCAGGTCGTTCCACCAGCGGGCGAGCCGGATCTCGAACAGCTCGATATCGCGCGCGGGTAGCCCGGCGAGCTCGCTTCGCGCGATCGCAACCGCGGCATCAAGATCGACGGCAGAGGTCGGCGATGAGGTCGGCGACCCGGGGCGCGAAGCCTTCCGGGTCGCCGAGCGGCTGGTCACGGGCTGGTGCGGGGGGGTCGATCAGCCCTTCACGGACCCGGCCAGCAGGCCCCGGATGAAGTAGCGCTGGAGGCCCAGGAACACCAGCACCGGCACGATCATCGAGACGAACGCACCGGAGGTCAGGAGCTGCCAGTCCTGTCCGCGCGACCCCGTGATGGACACCAGTCGCTGGGTCATCACCTGGACGTCCTTGTCGATACCCAGGAACGTGGTCGCCACCAGGTAGTCATTCCAGACCCACAGGAACTGGAAGATCGCGAACGCTGCCAGCGCGGGCACCGAGAGCGGCAGGACCAGCCGCATGAACGTGGTGAAGTGCGATGCGCCGTCAAGCGCCGCGGACTCCATCAGGTCCTTGGGTAGCTGGCTGATGTAGTTGTAGAGCAGGTAGGTTGCCAGCGCGAGCCCAAACCCGGCGTGCGCCAGCCAGACCGCGAGGAACGTCCCGTTGAGGTCGATCGCAAGGTAGGCCTTGAGCACCGGGATCAGCGCGATCTGGAGCGGCACGACAAGCATCGCGACCACGCTGATGAACATCAGGCGCCGGCCCGGGAAGTCCATCCACGCGAACGCGTAGGCGGCGAACGCCGCGATGAGGATCGGGATGACGACGGCCGGAATGGTCACCGCCAGCGTGTTCAGGAAGGCGTTTGCCATGCCATCGCCACCGAACAGCACCTGATCGTAGTTGTCCAGCGTGAACTGGCCGCTACCGAGCTGGCCGAACACTGTCCACCAGCCGGACGTCAGGATCGCGTCCTTGGACCGGAACGAGGTGATGAACAGGCCGACGGTCGGCAGGGTCCAGATCACGATCAGGAACAGGACCGTGAGGTTGATAGCTACCCGGGACCAGGTGATCTTTCGCATCACATCCGCCTCAGATCGCCCGGCCGCGGAACTGCCGGAGGTTGTAGAAGATGACCGGCGTCACGGCGACCAGCAGGATGATCGCCAGGGCGGCACCTCTGCCCTGATCGAAGAACGTGAACGCCTGTTGCCACATCAGTGTCGCGATCACCTGCGTGTTGAAGTTCTGGTTGGTCATCGCGATCACGATGTCGAAGACCTTGAGGGTCAGGATCGCGATCGTCGTGGCCACCGTCACGATCGTGGGCCAGATCGTGGGCACGATCAGGCGCCGGAAGATCTGCCACTCGGTGGCCCCGTCGATCCGGCCGGCCTCGAGCATCTCATCGGGCACGCCGCGTAGCGCGGCGGAGATGATGACCATGGCGAATCCCGGTCTGGCCCCAGATGAGGATCACGATCAGGAGGATGGTGTTCAGCGGCGCGCCCGTAAGCCAGGACACGGGCGCGATGCCGAACGTTCCCAGGATCGCGTTGAGCAACCCGATCTGCGGCTGGCCTTCCGGCTGGAAGGAGAACACGAAGCGCCAGATCACGCTGGCGCCCACGAACGAGATCGCCATCGGCAGGAAGATCAGGGTCTTGGCCAGCCGGCTCATGCGAGACCGATCCACCAGGACTGCGATCGCGAGCCCGAGGACGGTGCTGAACAGGGTCCCGAACACGAGCCACAGGACGTTGTTGCGGATGGCCACGATGAAGTCCGGGTTGCTGAACGCGTACGTGTAGTTGTCGATCCCGATGAACTTGGAGCCGTCGGCGTTCAACAGGCTCTCCCACCCGGTGATCACGGCCGGCACGAGGAGGTAGAAGGTCAGGATCGCGAAGGCAGGGCCGACGAACACGAACGGCAGGATCCGCCGCTGCCAGGCGTTTGGCAGCTTCTCGGTCAGCCAGTTCGCGATGACGTACAGCATCGCGACGCCGCCGATGCCCCAGACGATCGCCACCGAGACGATGATGAGCTTGTTGGCCCCACTGTCCCTGAGGAAGATGAACCCTGCCCACAGGACAATGAACGCGACGATCGGGACGAAGACCGAGACCGCGACCCGACCGACGCCCGCCACGAGCGACTGGCCCAGCCCGCGGCTCGGGACGTCCGCGCTTGCCTGTTGCATCCCTCGC
The DNA here is from genome assembly GCA_963806265.1 of uncultured Chloroflexia bacterium. Classification (GTDB taxonomy): domain Bacteria; phylum Chloroflexota; class Limnocylindria; order Limnocylindrales; family CSP1-4; genus CAIXZV01. The sequence goes on along the minus strand of CAWDXT010000034.1, from coordinate 2,682 downwards.
TCCTCCTCCGCTCGGGGACCTGGCAGATGGTCAGTGGCGGAGCCGCGACCGCGACCCCGCCACTTTCAGCTCGAGGCTACTGGCTGGGCCAGCTGGCCTGGATGTTCTGCAGCGCGGTATCGAGATCCTCGCTGCCCGTCAGGACCTTGATGGGCTCCTTCCAGAACGTGCCCTGACCGACCTCCGCCGGCATCGCGTCGGATCCGTCGAACCGGACTGCCGGCGCGTCGACGAGCGTCTTCGCGAACGCCGCATCGAGCTGCGAGGAGTAGAGCGAGAGGTCCTGGTCCTTGTACGGGAACAGGGCGCCTCCGGCCTTCTGCCAGGACTCGCCCGACTGCGACGTGGTGAGGTACTTGAGGAATGCCCACACCTCGGGACGATCCGCAAAGGCAACCGCCTGGTCTCCGCCGACCTCGCCCGGTGTGCCGATCGAGCTGTCGATCGCCGGCAGCGGGAACACGCCGACCTGGTTGTCCAGATCAGCCTGCACGGAGTCGGGGAAGAACGTCGTGATGAAGTTGCCCTGGTTCGTCAGCACGCACTTCGGCGGGTCTGTGAACGCGTTCGGCGGCGCGTCACCGAAGTTGGTCTGGACGATGTAGTTCGTGCCACCGAACACGTCGTCCGGGTTGGTCCAGATGTCCAGGACATCCTGGAACGCGGTCTTGACCGTGGGATCCGTGAACGGCGTCTTGCCGGCTACCCAGGCGTCGTAGCCGTCGGGACCGACGGTCCGGAGCATGACCTCCTCGACCCAGTCGGTGAACGGCCAGCCCGTGGCGGCCCCGCTCTCGATCCCGATGCACCACGGCGGCGTGCCGTCGGACACCATCTGGCCCATGAGCGTCTGCATCTCGTCCCACGTCGTGGGCGGGGTGTAGCCCTTGGAGTCCCAGTAGACCTTGGGATAGAAGACGAGTCCCTTGAGATTTACTCGATGGAACACGCCGTAGACCTTGCCATCATCCGCGGTTCCCGACTCCTTCCAGCCGGGGGCATAGTTGGCGTCGATGTTGGCCACGATGTCAGCGGGCAGCGGGTACAGCTTGCCCTGACTCGCGTAGTTCTTCATGCCGCCCGGCTGGGGCAGGAGCGCGACATCCGGCGGGTTGCCGGCCTGGACCTGGACGTTCAGGTTCTGCTCAAACGACTTGTCGCCGCTGTACTCGACCTTCGCGCCGGTCGCCTCCTCGAACGGAGTCATCGCCTCGTTGAAGCGATCGGCCTCCACATCGACGAACGCGCCACCGACCGTGATCGTGGTGCCGGACAGATTGGGCATCCCGCTTTCGGGGGCCATCGATTCACCGCCACCGCCGGACGTCGCCTCAGGCGTTGCCGGTGCCGGCGTGCTCGAGCTGCCGCAGGCCCCGACGATCAGGGCACCCGCGAACATGCTGACCAATAAACGATTCTTCATCGACTCCTCCTCGACGCCACCCGGATCAGGCCAAGGTGACCCTCCACGAAAGGTGGAACCGGTTCCACGTCGCGCGTATACCAAGCCTACCAAGCATAGTCAAGGTGCCGACCGGAGCCATCATGTCGCCGGACTGTCGACGGGCGCCGCCGTCGACCGCCGAACGACAAGATGGATGTCCTGGACCTCGCGCAATGGCCGGTTGAGGCCGCCGTCCATCAGTGCCACCAGGCGCTCAACGGCCCTCACGCCGGACTCGAAGAGCGGCTGGTGGATCGTGGTCAGCCCCAGGTGGTCCGCAAGCTCCAGGTCGTCGTAGCCGGTGACCGATAGATCGCGAGGCACCGACAACCCGAGCTGGCTGACCGCCTCGAGCACGCCTGCTGCCTGGGTGTCGCTGGCGCACAGGATCGCTGTCGGTGGCCTCGGGGAGGTCAGCATCCGCGTCGCGAGGTCGGCGGCCACCCGCCGTGAGTGCTCGCCCGTTCCGACCATCGCCGGTGCGAGCCGGATTCCGGCGCGCTTCGCCGCCTGGCGCACACCGGCCAGCCGAAGCCGGCTGGAGGTGAACGCGAGCGCGGTCCGCGAGTAGTCGCCCAAATAGGCGATCCGACGGTGCCCCAGGCCGATCACGTGCTGGCTGACGATCCGACCACCCAGCACATCGTTGCCGACGACCCGGGGGAGCGAGCGGTGATGGGCATCGACCAGGACCGTCGGCAGACCCGACCGCACGATCCGTTCCAGCTCCGACTGGTGGGGCGACAGCGAGACGATGATCAGGCCATCCACACGCTCCGGGCGAGGCAGCTCACGGAACACCGCCTCACGCCGTGCTGCGTCCTCGATGTTGAACACGATCGGGTCGTAGCCGACGCTGGCCAGCGCGTGCTCGATGCCGCGGAACCGCTCGACGGCCGATGGCCGGGACAGAAACGGGATGATGACCGCGATCGTCTGCGTTCGACGAAGGCTAAGCCGGCGGGCCGTCTTGTTCGGCACGAAGTCGAGCTCGCGGATCGCCGTGAGCACGCGCTCCCGCGTCACGGGATCCACGTTGGCGCGATTGTTGAGCACCCGGCTTACGGTGCCGCGCCCTACTCCCGCCCGTCGGGCGACATCCCCGATGGTGACACCCACGCGAGACTGACCCTCCTCCTGAAACCGGTCCCATTGTAGGGGTCCGATACAAACCCTCTGTCGGGCGGGCGGGTGCCGGTCTCAGTGAGCAAGTCGGGCGCGGAGCCGATCCACCTGGT
>CAWDXT010000033.1:0-4944 GCA_963806265.1 uncultured Chloroflexia bacterium | reverse complement strand
GCCACGAGCATCGAAGCAGCATGGGCTCGGTTGGCTCGGCTCAGCGGTCGAGCCGGGCGCGGAGCCGGTCCACCTGGTCCTCGAGCTCCGCGGCGCGCGTCCTCGCGCCGTCCACGACCGCGGCCGGCGCCTTGGCCAGGAACGCCTCGTTGGCGAGCCTGTCGCGGGCCGCGGCCAGCAATCGCTCGGCGTCGGCCAGCTCCCGCTCGAGACGCTCGCGATCCGCTTCGGCGGCAGCAGCGTCGATGCCCGGCAGGCCGACCAGGGCCTCGGCCGGCCCGGCCACCACGCTCAGCGCACCGGCCTCTCCCGCCGCCTCATGCAACGCCTCACGCGTCAGTCGGCGCCGGAGCGGACGCGCCCTTGCGAGTCGCTCGAGGGCCGGGCGGAGCGACTCGAGCGCGTGACCCAGCTCGGGCTCCACGTACACGTCGAGCGGCAGGTAGGCGGCGGGCTCGAGCTTCGCGTCGGCGCGAGCATTGCGGATCGCGCGAACCAGGTCGACGAGCGCGCCGACCTGCGCCTCCGCCACCTGATCGCGCTCCCCCACCCCGGGCCAGCGAGCCACGATCAGCTGGTCCGGATCGCTCGCGCGGTGAGGAAGCGACTGCCACAGCTGCTCCGTGATGAACGGCATCACCGGATGGAGCAGTCGCAGGTAGGTGTCGAGGGCGTCGACCAGCGTCCACCACGTGGCCTCACGCTCGGCATCGCTCCGGTCCGGGTTCGACAGGCGGACCTTCGCCAGCTCGATCCCCCAGTCGCAGTACTCGTTCCAGATCGCCTCGTACAGCAGTCTCGTCACCTCGCCGAAGTTGTAGTCGGCCATCGCCCGGTTCACGGCGGCCACGGTCGCCGCCGCCCGGGACAGCATCCAGCGCTCTGCCGGACCCAGCGCCGACTCGTCGGGCAGCCGGCGCTCCTCGGCCGGGTCGATCGTCGCCGGACGCGCGCCGAGCACGAACCGGGTCGCGTTCCACAGCTTGTTGGCGAAGTTGCGCGCCTGCTCGACCTTGGCCGATCCGAACCGCTGGTCGCTGCCCGGCGTCGTGCCGTGCACCACCGCGAACCGGACGGCGTCGGCGCCCATCTCGTCGATCATGCCCAGCGGATCGACCACGTTGCCCTTCGTCTTGGACATCTTCTGGCCGTACGGATCGCGGATCAGACCCGACAGATAGACCGTGTGGAACGGGATCTCCCCGGTGAGCTCGATGCCCAGCATCATCATCCGCGCAACCCAGAAGAACAGGATGTCGTAGCCCGTCTCCATCACGGAGCCCGGGTAGTACCGGGCAAGGTCGTCGGTCGCCTCCGGCCAGCCGAGGGTCGAGAACGGCCACAGCCCCGAGCTGAACCAGGTGTCGAAGATGTCCTCATCCTGGACGAGCCCGGATGCCCGACCGCACACGTCGCATGCCGACGGTCCGGCGGGATCGGCGCTCACCGTCACATGCCCGTCGGGGCAGTACCAGGCCGGGATCCGATGCCCCCACCACAGCTGGCGGGACACGTTCCAGTCGCGGATGTTGGTCATCCAGTGCTCCCACACCTTGTCCATCCGCGCAGGCAGGATCCGGGTGCGGCCGGATCGGGTCGCCTCGAGCGCCGCCCGGGCGAGCGGGCCGGTCCTGATGAACCACTGGGTCTTGAGCCGGGGCTCGACCACGTCGTCGCTGCGCTGGCAGTGGCCGATCAGCATCTCGTGCGGCTGCTCGCCCACGAGGTCACCGAGCATCTCCAGGTCGGCGACGATCCGGCGTCGCGCAGCGTACCGATCCAGCCCGTCGTAGGCCGTCCCGGTGCCGGCGATGTGCGCCGTGTCGTCGAGGATGGTCGGCATGTCGAGGCCATGCCTGCGGCCGGTCTCGTAGTCGTCGTGATCGTGGGCGGGCGTGATCTTGACCGCGCCCGTCCCGAATGCGGGGTCCACGACCGGGTCGGCGATGATCGGCACGTCGCGCTCCACGAACGGGATGCGCGCCAAACGACCCACCAGGGTCGCGTACCGCTGGTCCTCCGGATGCACGGCGACGGCCGTGTCGCCCAGGATCGTCTCGGGCCGGGTCGTGGCCACGGTGATCGTCGACGCCGGATCCGGCTGCCCCGTCCGGGGATCGAGCAGGTGGTAGCGGACGCGCCAGATCGTGCCGGTCTCGGGCGTTGGGACGACCTCGAGGTCGCTGACGCTCGTCCGGCAGCCCGGGACACCAGTTGACGAGCGCCTCGGCGCGGTATGCGAGGCCACGCCGGTACAGGCGCACGAACGCCTCGCGAACGGCAGCGGCCGACACCTCGTCCATCGTGAACCGGAGACGGCGCCAGTCGCAGCTGCCGCCGAGGCGTCGCTGCTGCGACAGGATCGTGCTCCTGGTAGCGTCGACGAACTCGCGCATCCGGTCGAGGTAGCGCTCGCGGCCAAGGCTGGCACGACTCTCCCCCTCCGCCGCGAGGATGCCATCGAGCACGAACTGGGCAGCGATGCTGGCGTGATCGAGACCGGGCAGGAACAGGCTGGGATGCCCCACCATCCGCGCGTGCCGGATCATCAGGTCCTCGACCGTCGTTCGTTGCGCGTGTCCCAGGTGGAGGCTGCCGGTCACGTTCGGCGGCGGCTGGATGATGACGAACGGGGGCAGGTCGGCATCCGCGGTCGATCCGCTGCCATCGGGCGCGAAGACGTCCGTCGCCAGCCAGCGCTCGTAGATCGCGTGCTCGAACTCGCCCGGCACGTAGGCCCTGGCCAGCGTCTCCTCTCCCTGCTGCTGCTCGCTCATGCTCGCTCCCGCTCACCCGGGCTTGCCCGGAATGAAAGAAGCCCCGATCGTCCAGCGGACGAACGGGGTCGTGGTACCACCTGCTGGTTCGGCTCCGGGGCCCGAGTCGCTCATCGCGGCGGGCCTGCTCCGGCGCTCTCTGCGGCGCGCTATCGGGCGCCATGCGCACGGCTCGCGAGCGACATTCGCATCCACCGTGCCCACGCGGCTTCCACCGTCCCGCGCTCGCTGACCGGCCGTGTCGGAGCTACTCCTCTCGGTCCTCGCCGTGAGTGCTGGAGTCTACCACGCGCGACCCCCGGGCTCCCGACGGCCTGCGCCGAGGTCAGCGCGCCGTAGATCGAGCCCAGGAATCGGCTGGGCACACGGTGGGTGAGCACCGGGTCGGCGAACCCGGCCGCGGGCGCCAGCAGCTGCCAGCGGCGGAACGAGATCGGGTGCGGCACGTACGGGTTGCCGTGCTCAGCGTCGTACTCGACCAGGACGAGGCGCCCCCCGGGCGCGAGCACCGACCGGATCACGGTCAGCACGGGCTCGAGGCCGGCCACGAAGTGGAGGCTGTTCGCGGCCAGCACGCCGTCGAACGGCCCACTCGGCAGCCCGGCCGTAAGGTCCGCGGTCAGGGTATGGACGGGAGTGCCCGGGAACCGGGCTGCCACGCGTCCCGCGAGCTCGTCGAGCGCCCACCGGTCCTGGTCGAGCGCCAGGATGTGCCCGTCCGACCCCAGCAGGTCCGCCAGCGCCAGCGTGAACTCCCCGTTGCCGGCGCCCAGCTCCAGCCATCGGGGTCCCGAGCCGGCGACACCGGCACGGATCAGGTCGACGTGATCGGCATGCCTCACCGGGATCGGCGGCTGCCCCCGGGCTCAGCCGTCGGAGCGACCGGTGGAGCGGCTCGACTGCGCGCCGCCATGCGCGCCCGGGCGTCGCGAGCCGGCGGCCTCGGCCTGCGCGAGCTCGTGGCTGGCGGATCGCAGCCAGTCCGTCGCTCCCAGCAGGACGGGCACCGCCCCCGCGATCAGGAACCACGGTCCGAACGCTCCCGCCAGGGCCATGACGGCCACCCCGAAGCCGAGCGCGAGCGGAGCCGCGCTGCGCGTCGGGACGGGTGCGGACTCGTCCCCGAACGGCCCATCGGGCAGGTTCGGCGCATGCACCTCGGCCGGATCCTCCCTGCGTCCGCTGCGCCACAGGACGAGGAACGCGGCGCCGGTCGCGAACCCGAATCCGATCAGGAGCACGGTCCCCGCGGCCTCGTAGCTGACGAACCAGTAGATCGTGCCGGCAATGAGCGCGAACACGGACAGGCGTCCGAAGAACTTGATCTCCTCAGGCATCGATGCCCTCTCGATCCCCGGGCGCGGCCAGCGGGTCGTGACCGGCCGGCTCCTGGACGACGCCCGACGGACCTGCAGCCCCTGCCGGTTCGGCTGCCGGGCCGCCGCCACCCGCAGCAGCCGCGGCGGATGCAGCCAGCGCCTCCATGCGGGCATCGAACACAGGCCGCAGGGACCGGATCGGCGGCAGTCGGTCGAAGTTGTGGTGCGGTGGCGGTGACGACGTCGCCCATTCCAGCGAGTTGCCGCCCCACGGGTCGTCCGGGGCCGTGGCGGCCGTCGCATCGCGCGGAAGACCGCCAGCAGGAACGGCAGCATGCCGGCCGCGAGCAGCAGCGCACCGACCGTCGAGATCAGGTTGAGCGTCTCCCAGCCCGTGCTCGCCGGGTAGTCGGCGATGCGGCGCGGCATCCCCTCGGCTCCCAGGAGGTACTGCGGGACGAAGGTGAGCGCGAACCCGACCACCCAGGCGACGAAGTGCAGGCGTCCCAGCCGCTCCTCGAGCATTCGCCCGGTCAGCTTGGGGAACCAGAAGTAGATCCCGGCGAACCCGGCAAACATCGTGCCGCCGATCAGCACGTTGTGCAGGTGGGCGACCACGAAGTACGTGTCCTGCGCCTGGTAGTCGATGGGCGGCGAGGCGAGCATGACGCCGGTGATGCCGCCGATCGTGAACACGTACAGCAGTCCCAGGCACCACAGCATCGGCACCGGGAACCGGAGATTGCCGCCGAACATGGTGCCGGTCCAGTTGAAGATCTTGATCCCGGTGGGCACGGCGATCAGCAGCGACATGATCGAGAAGAACGGCAGATCCACGCGCCCGGTCG
>CAWDXT010000032.1:0-143054 GCA_963806265.1 uncultured Chloroflexia bacterium | reverse complement strand
CAAGGCCGAGCTCGTGTACGGCGGCCACCGCCCCGATCGACCCGGCGCCTACTTCGAGCCCACGATCATCGCGAACCCCGCACAGGACAGCGAGATCGTCCAGGACGAGGTGTTCGGGCCGGTCGTCACGGTCCAGCGCTTCTCCGACGAGGAGCAGGCCGTGCAGTGGGCCAACGACGTCAAGTTCGGCCTCTCGTCATCGCTGTTCACGGGCTCGATCGGGCGGGCGATGCGGGTTGCCCGTCGGCTCCAGTTCGGCACGGTGTGGATCAACGAGCACTTCACGCTCGCCTCGGAGACCCCGCACGGCGGCGTCAAGGAGTCGGGCTACGGCAAGGACGGCTCCAAGTACGCGCTCGAGGACTACACCACGATCAAGCACATCACGATCAACACCGCCGTCTAGCGAAAGCCGGCGCCCACGTCCGGGGCGAATCGCTCTCGGCTTCCGGCTTTCAGCGGGGCGCGCTGAGCTCGAGCCGACGCACGGGGCGCGGCCCTGCCTAGCGCCGCCCGGGCTCTGCCCTGCCTCGCGTGGCCCGGCCCTGCCTCGCGCGGCCCGGCCCTGCTCTCGCGTGGCCCGACCGTTGGCGTCGTATGCGTCGGGCTTCGCAGGGTCCTGGCAGGACTCCTCGGTCGAGGATGTTTGTCGCCCACCGCGCCAATGTTGGGTTCGTTCCGAGCAAGCGGAACCATCTCAGGACGGTGGGGCCAGCGGGTGGTGCAAGCGCCGCGAAGGTGCGCTGGCCGCGTGCGGTCCGGGCTCGTGTTCTACGGCCCATCCACGAAATCCCACGAGCACCGTTCCGCCCACCTCGCAGGTCGTTCCGCTTTACTGGAACCATCCGACTGACGGGCTTCTGGGCGACCGGTCGATACGGCGGGCTACTCGGCGACAGGTCGGGCGCCGGGCTCCCGGGGTCGGGCGCCGGGCCCCTGGACGACAGGTCGGGCGCCGGGCTCCTGGACACCGGGCCCATGGCGGTGCTGGCGCAGCTCGGCGGATGTTGGGGCGACGGCGACGTCGACGTGCTTCGGTTGTGCTCGATGCCGGCGGTGGCCGAGGGATCAGGCAGTGCCCAGCAGGCGAGCGAGCACGGCACCAACGGTCAGCGCAAGCACGAGGGTTCCGGCGCTGATCCCGATCGCAGCCCTCGTGCCCAGCTCGCCGCGAAGCGCGGCCAGGGTCGCGATGCACGGGATCGAGACGCTCGACACGACGGCGAACACGAACAGCTGGGCGGGCGTCATCAGCTCGCCCAGCGAGGCCTGGTGGCCGAGCTCGACCGCCGCGAACACCAGCAGCAGCTGGAGCGCAAGCTCCTTGCGCAGGAAGGCGAACACGAGCGCGACGCCGGCGATCGCCGGAAGGCCCAGCCAGGCGTCGACGGCCGGTCCGATGGCGGTCGAGATGCCCTGCCAGGCGCCGGCCTCGTAGATGAGCCCGAGCACCAGCGACCCGACGAGCATGATCGGGGCCGCGGTCACGACGAACGAGCGGAAGCGGAACCACGCCTTCGCTGCCACGTGGCGCGCGACGGGCCGGCGCAGGGGGGCCAGCTCGAGCACGAGAGACGGCTGGCGGCCTGGGATGAGCGCGTTGGCACCCAGCCCGGCACCGATCGTGGCCAGGGCCACCACCCCGAAGGCCGCAACCGCGGCGCCAACCCCCGCGAAGGGCGCGACCGCCGCGATCACGACGGCCGACCGCGCGGAGCAGGGCGTCAGCGTGATCAGGAACGAGCCGAGCACACGCTCGCGGCCCGTGCGGAGGGCCCGCGTGCCGTAGATGGCGGGTACGTTGCAGCCGGCGGCGGCCAGCAGCGGGATGGCCATGCGCCCGGCAGCCCGAGCGCGCCGAATACCCGGTCGGTGAGCACGGCGGCGCTGGTCAGGTAGCCGGAGTCCTCGAGCATGGCGAGCAGCAGGTAGAAGGTCAGCACGTACGGGATGCCCACCAGCAGCATCGCCAGCAGACCACCGTCGATCGCCCACAGGATGGCGTTCGCAAGCACCGTGTTCGGGATGACCGCCGGGACCGCTGTTGCGAGGATGGGCGAGATGGTCGCTGCCCACAGGTCGCCCATCACGCCTGCGAGAAAGCCGCCGACATAGATCACGGCCAGGAATGCGCCAAGGCTGACGGCGAGGAACAGCGGGACCCCGGGAAGCGGTGTCGTCGACCAGCGCGAAAGGCGGTCGGCGAGTGGCTCGGGCACAGCGGTCAGGCGCTCGACCTGTGCCGCCACGCGTGACGCCGACGCCCAGCGCAGTGGCTCGAGCTCCCCGTGGAGCCGGATCGTTGCGCCGCCGCGGGCCGAGATCGACCCACCGACCACGGCCACCTGGAGCGGCTCGAGCACGGCGGCTGCACCCAGCGATCGGGGAGCGTTCATCAGCTCCTCGCCGCAGCTGGACGAGCCGGCGTTCGGTGGGGAAGGGGTAGCCGAGCGCCGGACCCGTTGACCGCGGTGAGCTTCGGCCCTCGCGAACCGCGCGGCGCTGCCCGGCCAGCCGGACGGCGTCGGCGAGCGTGGCCTGCACCCCGGCACCCGTTCGGCCGCAGGTGGCGTGGACGGGGACGGTGAGCAGCTGGGCAAGGCGCCCGAGGTCGAGGTCGATGCCGCGTCGCGTGGCCTCGTCGGTGAGGTTCGCTGCCAGCACGACCGGCAGCCCAAGGTCCCGGCACGCGAGCAGCAGCGGCAGGTGACGAGCGAGGTTTCCGGCATCGGCGACGACGAGGATCGCGTCGGGCGACGCCTCGAGGAGCAGCTCCCAGAAGGGCTGCTCGCCGGACGCCTCATCGTCGAGCGAACGGGTGCCGGGCAGGTCGACGAGCCACGCACGCCGTCCGTCGACCTCGACCCGGTGCCGTTCCAGGGCCATGGTCGTGCCGGGGGCATTGGCCGTCTCTACGAAGCGCCCGCTGGCTCGGGCGAGGAAGGTGGACTTGCCGACGTTGGGGCGCCCGACCAGGGCGACCACCGGCAGCTCCGACGCATGGGTGCGCTCCCGGAAGCCGGTCGCGCCAGACGAGGCGGAACGGATCACCTCGACCTCTCTCCCACCGGCTCCGCTCGGTCCGGCTGCTCCGCTCGGTCCGGCTGCTCCGCTCGGTCCGGCTGCTCCGCTCGGTCCGGCTGCTCCGTGCCCTCGGTGCGCTCGTCTCCGACCTCGTTGCACGGTCGAGTCACGACGTTCGCCGCGAGGGCCTCGGAGATCGCCAGCCGGGCCCGGCCGACCTGAATGATGACCGGACCACCGGGCATGACCTGCGACACGAAGGTGAGCTGGGTGCCGGGCATGAGGCCTTCCCGCGCCAGGTCGTCGGCTGGGCCCGTCAGCCACAGGACCGTTCGTCGGTCACCGGGCCGGAGCGTGGTGAGCGGTGTGGGCAGCCAGGTCGTCCGTGGCAGGGACGCCCGTGCGGACGCAGTGCGCTCAGGGCTCTGAGGGCTATCTCGGGTGGCGCCGATGTCGGCGACGACGGCGATCGGGGACGCAGGCGGCCTCATGCCCCCATTGGGCCCGTGCGCGCCCCCCGCGGGAATGGACCTACCGCCCGACCTTGGCGTGACCGTCGGACCATGACTCTGCCGCATGGCAGAAGGCGGCCTCCCTGCCCGGACCCACAATTCGCCCAGAAATCCCCAGATTCAGGCGGCGTTCCCGGGCGCGCTCGCGGGTCCCGGCCCGGGCCGTTCGGGGCAAACGCGGAGCCGGATGGCCCTGCCGGCGACATCCCGTCTCGACCCTAAGATCACGCGACCTTCGCGCAGGTTTGACGAGGTTTGGGAGGTATTCGAGGAGCGATGCCGGCCGTCCCCAGCACCAAGGATCCCGGTTGGGTCACCCTGACCGAGGCCTGCCAGCTGCTCGGTGTCTCGCCATCGACCATCCGCCGCTGGGGCGATACCGGGATGGTCCGGACCTTCGTCACACCCGGCGGTCATCGCCGCTTCTCGCGTGCCGGTCTCGAGGCCCTGCTGCCCGAACCGAGGTCCACCACCAGGCCGTCGCTCACCGAGCTTGGCGAGACCCCGGGCCGAATGGCCCGTGGATACCGTCGTGCGGCCGAGGGCGGTCCGGCCCGGACGCCCTGGGTCCAGGGGCTCGACGATGAGCAGCGCGAGCGGTTCCGGGGCTACGGTCGTGGGATCGTGACCGCCCTGCTGGCGGCCCTCGATGCCGCCGACCCACGCGAGCGCGACACCCACCTGCGGGAGGCCGAGGACACCTGCTCCGAGTACGGCCGGCTCGCCGGACGCGAGGGGCTTGCCTCCGCCGCAACCGCCGACCTGTTCCTTCGCTTCCGCCGGCCGTTCCTGGCCGAGCTGGCGGCACTCGCCCGACGTCGCGAGCTCGACGCCGGTGCCACGACCTCGCTCATCGACGACGCCACCGTCGCTCTCGACGACCTGCTCCTGGCCACGTTGCGGGGCTGGGAGGCCGCGACGCATGGCGGCGAGCACGCCATCGAGCGTTCCAACCATTCCAAGACCGGGAGCTGACCCGTGACCGTCCTCGCCGACGCCACCGAACCGAACCTGGACCTCATCGCGCTGGTGACGCATGCGCGGGACGTCACCAGCGAGTCTCGAGAGGCGTTCGCCGCCGCCGCGCAGTCGATGACCGGCGATTCGCGCGCGATCCTCGTGCACACCTGTCATCGCGTTGAGCTGTACGTCACCGGCGGTTCCTCCGGCGACTACTTCGGGGGCTCGTCCGACGGCCGGCATCCCGGTCCGCTGCCCGAGCTGCCAGCGGGAGGCCGACGGCTCGAGGGGATGGCGGCGGCGCGACACCTGTTCACCGTGGCCGCCGGTCTCGACTCCGTCGTGGTGGGCGAGGATCAGATCCTGCATCAGCTCCGCGAATGCCTCTCCGATCGACGATTGCCTGCCGCGGACCGCTGCCCGGTGGACGTCGGGTCATCGTCGCCGCGCGCGGGCGCGCTCGACCCCGTGCTCGAGCGCCTGTTCCAGGTCGCGCTCCACCTCGGTCGCGAGACGCGCTCCTGGCGCGAAGGCCCGCCGCGCTCGCTGGCCGACGTGGTGATCGACCGGCTGACCCCGATCACCGGCCTGCTCGCCGGGAGGAGGCTGCTGGTCGTGGGCGCTGGTCGCATGGCGCGGCTGGTCGCCCTGGCCGCGGCCCGCGAGGGTGCCGGTGTGCTCGTCACCAACCGCAGCGCCGAGCGAGCGGAGGCGCTGGCGCGCGATGCCGGTGGCGCCGTGGTGCCATTCGCCCGGGATGGTCGCGTGCCCGAGGTCGATGCCGTCGTGCTCGCGATCGGCGGTCCCTGGCAGCCGTCACCCACCGCGGCGGCGGACCTGCTGGGACGGAAGGTACCGGTCGTGGATCTCTCGTCGCCGCCGGCGGTTACCAGCGAGCTGCGCGATCGGCTCGGCCAGCGGTACACCTCGATCGACGATCTCGCGCGCAGCCCGCAGGACGTGCTTCGCTCCCGCATGCGACATCGCTACGAGCGAGGCCTCGAGGATGCCGCGGCGTCGTTTGCCGCCTGGGTGCGGACACGGACCGCGGTACCCGCGATCCAGGCCCTGAACGAGCTTGCCGAGGAGCGGCGCAACGACGAGCTCGAGCGCCTGTTCCGGCGGCTGGAGCTCGACGATCACGAGCGCGAGCTGGTCGTCCAGATGAGCCATCGATTGGTCGCCGGCCTGCTGCACGCGCCGCTGGTCACGCTCCGCGACGACTCCAGCGGCGAGCTCGAGCGGGCCGCGCGGGCCCTCTTCTCCCTCTAGTGCAGGAGCGTCCGATGGAACCGCGTCCCGACGTCCGAACGTTCCGCATCGGCACCCGCGGCAGCGCCCTCGCCCTCGTCCAGGCGCGCTGGGTGGCCGCCCACCTCGCCGAGCATGGCATCTCGAGCGAGATCACGATCATCCGGACCGAGGGTGACGATCGCCCGGTCGACACGGCCTGGGGCGAGGGGGCGTTCGTGGGCCGGATCGTGGCTGCCCTGCTCGACGGCGAGGTCGATCTCGCGGTCCATTCCGCGAAGGACGTCCCGACCGACGAGCACCCGGCGCTCGTCATCGCCGCCTACCCCGGTCGCGAGGATCCTCGCGATGCGCTGGTGTGCCGGGTCCGCGGCACGACGCTGGAGACGCTTCCCGATGGCTCGCGAGTCGGAACCGACAGCCCGCGTCGGACGGCCTTCCTACGCGCCCTGCGCCCGGATCTCCGGATGCACCCGCTGCATGGCAACGTGGACACTCGCCTGGCGAAGCTCGACCGCGGCGACAGCGACGCGCTGATCCTGGCCGTGGCCGGCCTGGCACGGCTGGGGCACGCGGACCGAATCGACGAGATCCTGCCCGCCACGCTCGTTCCGTCGGCGCCGGGACAGGGGTCGCTCGCGCTCCAGGTGCGGGCCGACGACACGGAGGCGATCGCTGCGGTAGGGCGGCTCGACGATCCTGCGACGCGCGCCGCCGTGGAGGCCGAGCGCCGGCTGCTGATGGCGACCGGCGGCGGCTGCCGCTCGCCGATCGGCGCGATCGGAAGGGTCGAGAACGGCCGGCTCGAGCTTCTCGCGGGCGCGGAGCGCACGCTCGGGTCCCGGCCTGGCGCGGCGATCGAACCGGCGCCGGTGGCCTGGGTGCGAGGGACTGCCCCGGTCGCCGAGCACCGATCGCTGGCCGATGCGCTCGCCGCGCGCCTGGTCGATCTTCGCGCGCGTCCGCGGGTGCTCGTCGCTCGTCCGGCGGATCGCGGCGCAACGCTCATCGATGCGCTCGAGCTGATGGGCATGGCAACCGTCCAGGTTCCCGCGATCGAGACGGTGCCGGCCCGGGCCGAAGCGCTTGATGCGGCGTTCAGGGCATCGACGGCCGACGGCTGGATCGTGGTCACGAGCGCCGTCGCGGCCGAGACCGCGCTGGCGGCGGTTCGACGCACGGGGATCGATCGCGCGGGCCACCGCTGGGCCGCTGTCGGACCGGCCACCGCTGCGGTCCTCGAGTCGGCGGGGATCATCCAGGTCTTCGTCCCGTCGCTCGCCTCCGGGGAGGGCCTGGCCCGGGAGCTCCCCGTCGCACCGGGCGACGCGGTGCTGCTGCCGCGAGGCGACCTTGCCCACCCGGCGCTGGCGAACGCGCTCCGGGCTCGCGGAGCCGTCGTGACGGAGGTCGTCAGCTACGAGACCAGGGAGGGCCCCGAGGCGTCGCGCCCGCTGCTTGCCGGGGCGTTCGAGGATGGACCGATCGACGCACTGGTGCTCACCAGCGGCTCGACGGCGCGAGGCCTGCTTGCCCTCGCCGCCGACGACACCACCCGCGCCCGCCTCCTCTCGATGCCGGTGATCGCGATCGGCCGGCCCACGGCTGATGTCGCGATCCAGCTCGGCTTCCCGACCGTGCTCATCTCCCCGGCGCCGGACGCGGCGACGCTGGCCGCGTTCACCGCCCGATCGCTCGGGGTCGACGGCCGCTCCCGGTCCGATCCCGCAGCGGACCTCGAGCCCGACCATCCCGAAGCCGTCCCTGCCACCAATGGAGTCCCGTCATGACCGTCGTCCAGGATCCGCCGGTCGGGATCGAGCCGGGCACCGCCCCCGCCGTCGTCCCGGCCCCCGCACACCGCCTGCGCCGAAATCGCCGCACCGAGGCCATGCGCGCCTTCGTTCGCGAGACGCGCATCCACCCGCGGCAGCTGGTCGCCCCGCTGTTCGTCCAACCCGGCCGCGAGGGTCGCGAGCCCGTGGGCTCGATGCCGGGGGTCTGGCGCGTCACGCCCGACGAGGCGGTCCGCGATGCGCAGCGGCTCGCCGAGCTGGGCATCGGTGGTGTGATCCTGTTCGGGTTGCCGGCCGACAAGGACGCGGTCGGGACCGGTGGCTGGATCCGCGACGGCATCGTCCAGGAGACGCTGCGCCGCCTCCGCGACGCCGATCTCGATCTCGTGCTCATCGCCGACACGTGCCTGTGCGAGTACACCGACCACGGGCACTGCGGCCCGCTGCTCGCCGACGGCCGCGTCGACAACGACGCCACGATCGAGCTCTACGCGCGCACGGCCGTGTCCCAGGCCGAGGCGGGTGCCGACATCGTCGCGCCCAGCGGCATGCAGGACGGCCAGGTGGCGGCCATCCGGGCGGGGCTCGATGCGGCCGGCGCCCACGACGCCGGGATCCTTGCCTATGCGGCAAAGACCGCCTCCGCCTTCTACGGCCCGTTCCGGGATGCGGCCGGCTCCGCCCCGTCGTTCGGCGACCGGCGCGGGTACCAGATGGACCCGGCCAACGCTCGGGAGTCGATGCGCGAGATGCAGATCGACGTCGACGAAGGTGCCGACATGCTGCTCGTCAAGCCCGCGCTGCCGTCGCTCGACATCCTGGCTGCGGCCCGTGCCCGGTTCGACGTCCCGATCGGCGCCTACCAGGTCTCCGGGGAGTACGCGGCGATCGAGGCTGCGGCCGAGCGCGGCTGGCTCGACCGACGACGGGTGCTGACGGAGAGCGTCACCTCGATCCTGCGTGCGGGCGCGGGGTTCGTGATCACCTACGCGGCCGCCGACCTCGCCGCCTGGGCGCGGGAGGCCTGAGATGACCGGGACGACGTCCGTGAACGCTGCGACCGCGACCGGTCTCGAGGCCGGCCGGCAGGCCGATCTCCGGCGGCGGGCCGCCGACCTGTTCCCCGGAGGCGTCAACAGCCCGGTCCGGGCGTTTCGGTCCGTCGGGCGACCACCGCTCATCCTCGATCGCGGCGAGGGCCCGCGGGTCCGGGACGTGGACGGGCGCTGGTACCTCGACTACATCGGCAGCTGGGGCCCGGCGATCCTGGGCCATGGCCGGCCGGAGGTCATCGAGGCCGTGCGCCAGGCTGTGCTCGACGGCTTCGCGCTGGGTGCGACCGGGCCGCTCGAGATCGAGCTCGGCGAGCGGATCCGGGCGGCAATGCCATCCATGGAGCGGCTGCGCTTCGTGTCCTCGGGCACCGAGGCCGTCATGAGCGCCATCCGACTCGCGCGCGGCGCGACCGGACGCGACCTGATCGTCAAGTTCGCCGGCGGCTACCACGGGCACGGCGACAGCCTGCTGGTCGACGCAGGTTCCGGCCTCGCGACGCTGGCGATGCCAGGATCGGCGGGCGTGACCGCAGGCAACCGCGGCCGAGACCGTGGTCCTGCCGTACAACGACGCCGATGCCGTGGCCGCGGCATTCGAGACGCATCCCGGCCGGATCGCCGCGGTCATCGTCGAGCCAGTCGCGGCCAACGTCGGCGTGATCCCGCCGGCACCGGGCTTCCTCGAGGCGCTGCGAGAGCTGACGGCCGCCAACGGCGCGCTGCTGATCTTCGACGAGGTGATCACCGGCTTTCGCGTCGCCCGCGGCGGCGCGCAGGAGCGGTTCGGGATCACGCCCGATCTCACGACGCTGGGCAAGATCATCGGCGGCGGGATGCCGATCGGCGCCTACGGTGGCCGGGCCGACCTCATGGCGCAGGTGGCGCCCGAGGGCGGCGTGTACCAGGCCGGGACGCTGTCGGGTCATCCGCTGGCGATGGCGGCCGGCGTCGCGACGCTCGACCTGCTGACGCCCGATGTCTACGCGGACCTGGAGCGAACCGCTGCGGCTCTGGAGGACGGCCTGCGGTCGGTTGCCGGCGAGGCTGGCCGCACCGTTGCGATCAACCGGGTTGGATCGCTGCTGACGGTGTTCTTCCTCGCTGCGGCGCCGCGTGATGCGGCAGCGGCACTCGAGGCCGACCGCGATGCCTACGCGCGGTTCTTCGGCGCGATGCTCGACGCCGGCATCCTGCTTGCCCCGTCCCAGTTCGAGGCATGGTTCATCTCCGCGGCGCACGGTCAGGCCGAGGTCGACGAGACGCTGGCCGCAGTCCGGAAGGCGCTCGCGGCATGAGCGCGAAGGTCGCTCCGACGGCCGGCACGGTCCTGCATGTCGGCGTTCCGCTCGACGGCATCGAGCCCGGGACCAGCGGCATCGAGCCCGGGACCAGCGGCATCGAGCCCGGCGAGCGGTTTCTCCGTGCGGCCCGAGGGCTGGCGGTCGATACGACGCCGGTCTGGTTCATGCGCCAGGCCGGCCGCGCGCTGCCCGAATACCGCGAGGTGCGCAAGCGCGCGACGCTGCTCGAGATCACGCGCGACCCGGCGCTGTGCGCCGAGGTGACGCTCCAGCCTGTGCACCGGCTGGGGGTCGACGCGGCCATCCTGTTCGCCGACATCACCACGCCCCTGGCCGCGCTCGCCGTCGCGTTCGACATCCGCGAGGGTGTCGGGCCCGTGATCGAGCATCCGGTTCGCTCGATGGCCGATGTCGAAGCCCTGCGGGCAGCCGATCCCGACTACGCGGCGCTCCCGATCATGGACGCCATCCGCCTGGTCAGGTCCGCGGCACCGGTGCCGCTGATCGGCTTCGCCGGTGCCCCGTTCACGCTCGCCTGCTACCTCGTCGAGGGCGGCCCGTCACGGGACTTCCTCACGACGAAGCGCTTCATGCACGCGGAGCCGGACGCCTGGGCGGCGCTGCTCGACGTGCTCACCGACAGCGCGATCCGCTACCTCGGCGCCCAGGTCGACGCCGGCGCGCAGGCCGTCCAGCTGTTCGACTCCTGGGTCGGCGGGCTGAGCCCGCTCGACTACCGAACGCGGCTGCTGCCCTGGATGCAGCGCCTGTTCACAGCGGTTGGTGAGCTGGGCGTGCCGGCGATCCACTTCGGCGTCGGAACGGCCGGGATCCTCGACCTGCAGGCCGCCGCGGGCGGCGACGTGATCGGCCTCGACTGGCGGATCTCGCTGGCCGATGGCCGGCGGATCGTGGGCGATCGAGCCGTCCAGGGAAACCTCGACCCGGCCCTGCTGCTCGGCCCCTGGGAAGGTGTCGAGGAAGCGACGCGCTGGATCATCGACCAGAACGATGGGCGCCCGGGTCACGTGTTCAACCTCGGCCATGGCGTCCTGCCGGCCACCGACCCCGATCACCTTGCACGGCTGGTCGACCTCGTCCACGAGCTCGGAGCTTCCCGATGACCCACGATGCCCTGCTGCTGATGGCATACGGCAGCCCGGACCGCCTCGACCAGGTCGAGGCCTACTACACCGACATCCGGCGTGGCCGGCCGCCGACGCCCGAGCTGCTCGAGGAGCTGCTCGAGCGGTATCGCGCGATCGGTGGTGGCTCGCCGCTGTCGCGCATCGTCGAGGAGCAGCGAGCGGCGGTTGCCGCCCTGCTTGCGGCCCGGGGCACGCCCATCCCCGTGTATGCCGGGATGCGCCACATCGAGCCGCGCATCGGGGACATCGTGCGCGGCATGGCCGGCGACGGCGTCGAGCGCTTCGCGGCCATCGCGCTCGCCCCCCAGGCATCGTCCAACGCCGCCGGCTACCGGCGGGCGGTGGGGGAGGCGCTCGCGTCGCTGGGCGATGGCGCGCCGGTCGTCGAGCATGTGGCCTCGTGGCACGATCAGCCTCGGTTCATCGAAGCGCTCGCGACCACGACCCGCGAGGCGCTGGAGCGGTTTCCGGATCCGGCCACGGTGCGCGTGATGTTCACCGCGCACAGCCTGCCGGCGCGCGTGCTCGCCGAGGGCGACCCGTATCCGGGCGAGCTGGCTGCGACGTCACGCCTGGTCGCCGAGGCGCTCGGCATCGACCGCTACGAGTTCGCGTTCCAGAGCGCCGGACGCACCGGCGAGGCATGGCTGGGACCCGACCTGCTGGACGAGATCCGTCGCCTCTCCGGCGAGGGCGTGACCGAGCTCGTGATCCGCCCCGTCGGCTTCGTGGCCGATCACCTCGAGGTCCTCTACGACATCGACATCGAGGCGCAGGGCGTGGCCCGAGAGGTCGGGATGCGCATCGAGCGCGCTCGCTCCCTGAACACGGATCCGGCCTTCATCGCCGGCATCGCCGATATCGCGCAGGAGGCGCTGGGCCTGAGGCCGGTCGCCGCTGCCACCCGAGGAGGCTGACATGACGACCGCCACGAACCCTGCAGCCGGCCATCCCGGCGGACATCCGGGCGGCCACCCCGGGGGCGGGCATCCAGGCGGGATCACCGGCGTGGGTGCTGTGCGGGCCGAGGGCTACGTCTACGCGCGCGCGCCGATGCTCGTCTACTGGGAGACCACCCTCGCGTGCGGTCTCGCCTGCCGGCACTGCCGCGCGTCGGCGATCTCGGAGCGCAACCCGCTCGAGCTGACCACCGACGAGGGCTACCGCCTGCTCGACGAGATCACCCGCTTCGGACGCCCATATCCGCACGTGGTGTTCACGGGCGGCGATCCCCTCAACCGACCCGACCTCCACGATCTCGTTCGTGGCGCCACCGAGCGGGGCATCGGCGCCTCGCTGGCACCCGCCGCCACCAGCCTGCTCACCCAGGACGCCCTGGTCTCGCTGCGCGAGGCCGGCATCCAGAACATCTCGCTGAGTCTCGACGGCTCGAACGCGGAACGCCACGACGGCTTCCGGGGTGTGCCGGGCACGTTCGAGACGACCATCCGGGCCGCCCGCTGGGCCCGGGCCGCTGGCCTCCCGATCCAGGTCAACACGCTCGTCACGGACGAGACGCTCACCGACCTGCCCGAGATCTACGAGCTGCTCAAGGGCATGGACATCCTGCGCTGGGCGCTGTTCATGCTGATCTCGGTCGGCCGGGGCACCGACCTGCGCGAGATCACGGCCGGCGAGTCGGAGAAGCTCAACGCGTGGCTGCTCGGGCTCTCGAAGAGCGCTCCGTTCCAGGTAAAGACCACCGAGGCGACCCACTATCGACGGCTGGCCATCCGCGAGATGGAGGCGCAGGGGCTCGACGCCGACTCGATCGCGGCCACCCCGGTCGGCCGTGGGTTCGGCATTCGCGACGGCAACGGGATCGTGTTCGTGAGCCACGAGGGGACGGTCCATCCGTCCGGCTTCCTGCCGATCCCGCTGGGCAACGTACGGACCGAGAGCATCGTCGACCTGTACCGCGACCACCCGCTGATGCGCGGGCTGCGCGAGCCGGAGGGCTTCAAGGGTCGCTGCGGGCGCTGCGAGTTCGCGCGCGTGTGCGGAGGCTCGCGCGCGCGGGCGTACGTCTGGACGGGCGATCCGCTCGAGTCCGATCCGCTGTGTCCGTACGTCCCGACCGGCAATCGTGCCGATGTACGGGATGCCGGTCGGCGCGGGCGCGGTCGAGGCCGCGGCACCGGTCAGCGCGAGCGCCTGAGCGCCATGGGCGTCCTGGTCGTCGGTGGCGGCATCACGGGCCTCGCCGCGGCGCGGGCGCTGGCACGGGACGGGATCCCGGTCACGCTCGTGGAGGGCGGGGAACGGCTCGGGGGCAAGGTCTCGACCGAGCGGGTCGACGACCTCGTCATCGAGCGCGGCCCGGACTCGTTCCTGGCCACGCGGCCGGCGGCGATCACCCTCGCCCGGGAGCTCGGGCTGGGCGACGACCTGGTCGGCACCCGCGACCCGCGTGCGGTGTACATCCGTCACGACGGCCGGCTGGTCCCCATGCCCGAGGGTCTCGGCCTGGTCCTGCCGACCCGCGCCATGCCGTTCGCACGAACGCGGCTGTTCTCGTGGCCCGAGAAGCTGCGCATGGGCAAGGACGTGGTCTGGCCGCGGATGCTCGGCGAGAGCGATGTTGCCGTCGGGACGTTCCTTCGTCGCCGCCTGGGTGACGCGCTCGTGGACCGCCTGGCCGGACCGCTCGTGGGCGGGGTGTACGGGACGCCGATCGACGAGCTGTCCCTCGACGCGGTCGTCCCGCAGCTGCGAACTGCCGAGCGCGACCATCGAAGCCTCCTGTTCGCCGGTCTCGCCGATGGCCGGGCAATGCGACGCGCGGCCAGGGAGCGGGCGGCAGCGGCCGCGGCGCTAGGCCCGTCCGGCTCGTCCGGGGGCGACGCGCGGCCCGGCTCGTCCACGGCGCTCGATCCGTCCGGCTCGTCCGCGGCGCTCGATCGGGCCGGCTCGTCCGGGGGCGACGCGCGGCCGCGACAGAAGCCCCTGGGCGTGTTCGTCTCGCTGCGCGGCGGCATGGACCAGCTGACGGACGCGCTCGCTTCGGACCTGGAGCAGGCGGGCGCCGTGCTGCGGACCGGCGTCAGCGTCCGATCGCTGTCACGTGCCGGGGTGGGGGTGCGCGTGGTGTTCGGCGACGGAGCCGTGGAACGGTTCGACGCGGTCGTGCTTGCGGTCCCGGCACCGGTCGCGGCCCGGCTGCTCGACCCGGAGCTGCCCGCGGCGTCCAGCGCGCTGCTGACGATCCCGCATGGCACGAGCATCCTGATCACCCTTGCCTATCGCCGGCGCGACGTCGGGCGCGAGCTCGTCGGGCATGGCTATCTCGTTCCCCCCTCCGAGGGCGGTGCGATCGCCGCCTGCACCTGGTCGTCGGAGAAGTGGCCCGACCGCGCGCCCGGGGACCTCGTGCTGCTGCGCATGTTCGTGCGGGACGAGGGAGTCTGGACCGGCCTCCCCGCCCATGACCTGGTCGCGGCTGCGCGAGCCGATGCCGAGGCAACGCTGCGGATCGACCGGCCCCCGGTCGTCGTCCGTGTCTCCCGCCACGACGGAGCCATGCCGCGCTACACGGTCGGGCACCTGGAGCGAGTGGCCGCGGTCGAGGCGTCGGTCGCGCACTGGCCGACGGTGGTGGTGGCGGGTGCCTCCTACCGCGGCGTGGGTCTGCCCGACTGCGTCACCCAGGGCCTTGCTGCGGCAACCACCGTTCGCAGGTGGTTCGATGGCGCGACGCCCACCGTCGAACCAGCGTCGGAGGCGGCCGTCGCCTGAGGTTGGCCGGGCGGCGAGGCTCCCCGAACGGACCTGACCCGCGGGACCCCAGCCGACCGCGGGACCCCAGCCGACCGCGGGACCCCAGCCGACCGCGGGGCCCCAGCCGACCGCGGGACCCCGCTGATAGGTGACACCATTAGCCGGTGGGCAGGCTTCGTGCATTGTCCGCACGGCCCACGGCGGGCGCCCACGAAACGTTCCGGTGATAAGTGTGGCCGATGTTTCCGGGCTGTGCGCAGGTGAGGAAGGCCTGATCCCGTCGTTCGGTGCCTTCCGGCCGCTCCGAGACGCGCCATGGGCGCCCGGCTAAGCCTGTCACCTATGTCGGACCATCCAGGGACCATGCTCACTGCTCACCGGTCGAGGTTCGCGCGCAGCTCGGGCAGGCGGTCCATGGTCTCGACGTCAAACGGTGATCGGAAGATCAGCACCGGGTGGCTGAAGCCGACTGCCCGGTAGGCGGCCAGCGTCTCGGCCACCTCGTCCAGGGAGCCACCCACGTCGAGGTCCCGCTCGTCCTCCTGCGGCAGGTGCGCGTCCCGCCAGCCGGCCCAGGCCGCCTCCGCCGTCTCTCGGTCTCGCCGGATGACGCAGTTGACGTTGACGGTCCGCTCGATGGTGGCAGGGTCTCGACCCGCCGCCTCGCAGGCTTGCCGGAGGACGGCGTCCGCAGCGGCCACCGCCTCCGGTGTCCCGTACGCGTTCCACAGGTCCGCGTACCGTGCCACGAGCGGCAGCGTCTTCCTTGGTCCGGAGCCCCCGATCAGGATCGGCAGGTGCTCCTGGACCGGACGCGGCGATGACACCGCCTCATGGAACCGGTAGAAGCGCCCGTCGTGCGTGACCTGCTCGCCGTCGAGCAGGCGTCGGATGAGGGGCACGGCCTCACCCAGGCGGTCGAGCCGCTCGCCGAACCCGCTGCCGAAATCGAACCCGAAGGCGTCGTGCTCCCGTTCGTACCAGCCGCCGCCGATGCCCAGGATCGCGCGGCCGCTCGAGACGTGGTCGAGCGTCGCGATCATCTTGGCCGTCAGGCCAGGGTTGCGGAGCGTGTTCGCCGAGACCATGTGCCCCAGGCGCGCGCGGTCGGTGGCGCCGGCCACGGCGGCGAGCGTGATCCAGCCCTCGAGCTTGGGGTCGCGCCAATCACCCTCGTCGGACAGCAGGTGATCGTCGATCCAGAGATCGTCGAACCCGGCCCCTTCCGCGTGGACCACCGCTGCCCGGAGCTCGGGCCAGGTGGTGCGCTGCACCCAGAACGCAGCGCCGAACCGCATCACCATCGGCTCCCTCCTGCACCGTATCGTAGGCGGGTGGCCGCCTCTCCCGACGTGATCGATGCCGTCCCGACCGCGCTGCGGAACGCCGTTCTCGCGTGGTACGACGCCAACAGGCGGTCGCTGGCGTTTCGCGCGACGCGTGATCCGTACGGCGTGCTCGTCTCGGAGCTCATGGCGCAGCAGACACAGGCACGGCGGGCCGCGGAGGCATGGACCGCGTGGATGACCCGCTTCCCGACGGTCGAGGCGCTCGCCGCGGCGCCACCCGCCGACGCGATCCGCGCCTGGGCCGGGCTCGGCTACAACCGCCGCGCCGTCAATCTCCAGCGTGCGGCGCGCGTCATCGTTGCGGACCATGGTGGCAGCGTCCCCGACACCGTCGATGCCCTGGAGGCGCTGCCCGGCGTCGGGCCGTACACGGCGCGTGCGGTGGCTGCGATCGCGTTCGGCATCCCGGTGGGCGCGGTCGACACCAACGTGCGACGGGTGCTGGGGCGCGTGGTCGCAGGCGCAGCGAAGGCACTGCCGGCGACGGAGATCCAGCGGATCGCGGACCACGCCGTACCCGACGGTCGCGCAGGAGACTGGACGCACGCGCTGATGGACATCGGCGCCGGACCATGTCGCATCCGCGACCCTCAGTGCGGGGCCTGTCCCGCGCAACCCTGGTGCCGGCGAGCGGCGGCAGGTCCCGGCGCTGCGGAGCCTCGCTCGCGCACGCCGGCGCGGAGCGCGACCGTTCCCTTCCCGTCAACGCGCCGCTGGCTGCGCGGCCGCATCGTGGATCGAGCCCGCGACGCGGCCGATGGAAGCTGGGCCGCCTATGGCGACTCGATGGGCTCGCACGATGCCAACGCGGTTCGGGAGGCGGTGCTCGCGCTAGCCGAGGACGGCGTGCTGGAGGCACGCGAGACGGGCCACGGCATCGAGGCTCGCCTGCCCACCCGGTAGTCGAGCCGGACGCGCCGGCCGATCCTCGCCGGATGCCGGATGCCGGATGCCGGATGCCGGATGCCGGATGCCGGATGCCGGATGCCGGATGCCGGATGCCGGATGCCGGACGCCGGATGCCGGATGCCGGATGCCGGATGCCGGATGCCGGAGCCGGGCTGGTAGCGTTGGTGCATGCAGTCGGGTCAGGCCCTGCTCGGAGCCGACGTCACCGATGCGATCGCCCGCTCCAACCTGGGATCGCTTGCCGCCGAGCGACTCGCGTCATTCTCCGGTGGCGCCACGCTGCGGATCGCGCGACCGGGCGAGACGCTCCACGACGAGGGGGACGCACGGCCCCACCTGGAGCTGCTGGTCGAGGGGTTGGTGCGCGTGTTCGTGGTCGGGCCCGACGGGCGCTCCCTCACGGTGCGTTACGTTCGACCGGGCGGCCTCGTCGGCGCCGTCTCGCTGTATGCGCCCTCCTTCGAGCTGCCCGCCACGATCCAGGCGATCGTCGAGACGCGGCTGATCGCCTTCTCGCCCGACGCCGTGCGGCAGGCCGTCGATACCGACCCTGCGGTCGCGCGGGCGTTGCTCACCGAGCTCGGCGAGCGTGTGCAGGCGTTCATCGCCGAGATCCCGTGGGGTGCATTCGCCACCGTGCGCCAGCGCGTCGCGAGGCGCCTGCTCGACCTGGGCGCCGAAGCAGTCGATGGACGGCAGATGGTGGCCCGCATCAGCCAGCAACAGCTGGCGGCCGAGTGCGGCACGGTGCGCGGTGCGGTCGTGCGCGAGCTGCGCGAGCTGCGTGCGCTGGGCCTGGTCGCGACACGCCGGGATGCGATCACGATCCTCGATCCGGCCGGGCTGCTGGTCGAGTCGGAGCTGCACCCAACCTGAGCATTGGGCTGCGGGGACCGATCCATGGGCCGTGCGGAGCGATCATGAGTTGCGGACGATCCATTGCGGCGGAGCGATCGATGGGCTCGGGGGGACCGATCCATGGGCCGCGGACACCGGCCTGCAGCCCCATCGGCCCCTGGCGGCGCTTTGAAGGCCGTTCTGGAACGCAGGGTGCAGACACCGTCCTGATGATGCTCCACGATGTGCCCATGACACAGCTCTCGACCCGGCCGACCCCAACCGGGGAGGCGTCCCCAACCCAGACAGGCTCGCCATCCAGCCAGCCGACCGACGGACCGCTCACGTTCGACGAGCTCGAGCTCGCGTTCCGCAATCGCGGCATGCCCCTCGAGGCCATGGCCCACGCCACGACGCCGGTCGGGCTCCACTACCTGGTGATCCACTGGGACATCCCGACTGCCGACGACGCGGCCTGGCGGGTCGCCGTCGAAGGCCGCGTGACCCGCCCGCTGACGCTGACGATGGACGACCTTCGCGCGCGCCCACGGCAGACGGTCCCGGTGACCATGGAGTGCGCCGGCAACGGCCGGGCACGGCTCGAGCCTCGCCCGATCTCCGTCCCGTGGCTCAACGAGGCGATCGGGACCGCGGAATGGACCGGCACCTCGCTGTGGCCGATCCTCGAGGAGGCCGGGCTCGCCGAGGATGCGGTCGAGATCGCGTTTCACGGCGCGGACCGCGGCATCCAGGGCGAGCAGGAGCAGGCATACGGGCGATCGCTCTCGATCGAGGAGGTGCGCCGGCCCGAGGTGATGCTGGCCTACGAGATGAACGGCCGGCCGCTCGAGCCGCAGCACGGCTTTCCGGTCCGATTGCTGGTACCCGGCTGGTACGGGATGACGAGCGTGAAGTGGCTGACCTCGATCGAGGCGGTCAGCGAGCCGTTCGAGGGCTACCAGCAGGCCGATGCCTACCGCTACCAGAAGGACGCAGACGACCCCGGCGAGCCCGTCACCCGGCAACGGGTACGGGCGTTGATGATTCCCCCCGGCATCCCTGACTTCCTCACCCGGCACCGGTTCGTCGAGGCGGGCGAGGTCACGCTGTCCGGGCGCGCCTGGTCAGGCGTGGCGCCGATCGTCCGCGTCGAGGTGGGCGTGGATGGCTCGTGGTCCGAGGCCGAGCTGGAGCCGTCGCGTGGCGAGTTCGCGTGGCGAGGCTGGCGGCACGTCTGGCAGGCCACACGCGGTGAGCACGAGCTCGCGTGTCGCGCGACCGATGCGGCCGGTCGGACCCAGCCGCTCGAGCAGCCGTGGAACCACCAGGGGATGGGCGTCAACCACGTCCAGCGCGTGGCGGTTACCGTCCGCTGATGTCGGCGCGCCTCGGGGCGGGCTGTTGCGCCTCGGGGCGGGCTGTTGCGCCTCGGGGCGGGCTGTTGCAGCCCAGGGCGAGCTGTTGCGGCCCGGAACGTCGACCATGCCACCGGGCACCACCGCTACTCTGTAGCCGATGCCCAGCAACACCGTGCCCTTGCCGGCCGATGACGCGGCGCTCGCCGACATGACGCTCGACGAGCTCGCCGCTCGCTGGGCCGAATCCGCCGCGCGGAGTGCGATCTCGGGCGAGGCGATGACCGGCATCGACCACAAGGCCCAGGCGCGGGGGATCGCGGGTGAGTGGCTGATGGAGCATGCAGGCACGGCGGTGGCGGCCGCAGCGCGTGCCCTCGCGATCCACAACGACCGCATGGACCGGCCGGTGCTGGTGCTCGCGGGCTCCGGCAACAACGGCGGCGACGGGTTCGTGGCCGCCCGTCACCTGGCCGGCTGGGGGATGACCGTGATCGTCGTGCTCGTCGCCCCCGACGACCATCCGAGGACGACGGACGCCGCCCGTAACTGGCGCCGCCTCGCGAAGCTCCAGGGTGTCACGCAGGTCCATGCGCCGGCCGCTCGCGACCTGGCCGTCGTGGGCCAGGGCATCGAGCGTGCGGCGGTGATCGTCGATGCGCTCCTTGGAACGGGTGTCCGTGGCCAGCTCCGGGAGCCGGTACAGAGCGCCGTCGAGCTGATCCGGCGCGCTCGCGCGAGCGGTGTCCCGGTGCTCGCGGTGGACACTCCGACGGCGGTTGACCTGACGTCCGGCGACCCCTCCGATCCGGTGGTGCGGGCCGATCTCACGGTGACCTTCCATCGACCCAAGACGGGCCTGCGGACAAAGTTCGGTCGAGCGCTCGCCGGGCGCGTTCTGGTGGCGCCGATCGGGATCCCGACGGAGGTCGATCGTGGCTGAGGCGCGTCAGCCCGGTGTGCGCGAGGTCCTGCTCGTGGCCGCCGCGGTGGTGATCGTGGTGCTGGCTGCCGCGGCGCTGACCGCGCTGCTGCCGTCCGGCGGGCAGGCAGTGGTGTTTCACACGCCGCTCCTGATCGTGATCCTGATGGTCGGCACCGGGTTGGTCCTGTGGCGCATCCTCCGGAGCCCACACACCTGAGGCGACGCTCGAATCCACGCTCGATCCGCGACCCGCGAGGGCGGTCGAAGGTCCCCGGAGCACCGCGAATCACCGGATTCGCCCGAATTTGGTCGGAAATTGGGACCAAAAGGTGTCGCCACGGTTGCGGTTTGCCCGTACACTCCCGCGTGCACGGAACGCCGTGCATCTGGCACCTGATCGCACGCGCGAAGCTTGGTCTCCTCCGGCATCAACTCGAGGACCCGGTCAAGAGGCGGCGAGAACTGGAGGAGATCGGCACGTGGCCGACAAGACCCTGACCTGTTCCGACTGCGGAATGGAATTCGAATTCACAGAGCGTGAGCAGGCGTTCTATGCCGAGAAGGGATTCTCGGATCCCCGTCGCTGCGCTTCCTGCCGAGCGAGCCGCAAGGCGGCGCGCTCCGGTGGCGACAGCGGGTATGGCGGCGGCTCGTACTCCGGTGGCTACGACTCCGGGTACACGGCCGGCGGCGGCTACTCTGCCGGTGGCTACGGTGGCGGCGGCTACGGCAACCGCAGCAGCGGACCGCGCGAGATGTTCAGCGCGACCTGCTCGAGCTGCGGCAAGGAGGCCAAGGTCCCGTTCCGGCCGACCAATGGCAAGCCGGTCTACTGCTCGGACTGCTTCCGCACCGTTCGCGGCGGCTGACACCGAACCATTCCGGCCGGGTCGCGGGTTTCCGCGGCCCGGCCGTTGTCGTTAACGCCGCACGCGACGGACAGCCACTCCGGTGTCGCCGGACGTGTCGGATCTCCCGGGATCACGGCCGACCCGTAGTAGGATCGATCCCGATGTCCCGCCCGAACCGCCGCGCCGCACCCCGCCCTCGTCGGCCACAGGCTCGCCACGATCAGGCCACCCGTCGGCGCCGGGCCTCACACCGGAGCCTTGCGCCATGTGGCGCACCCCGACTGGAGACTTCCTGACCGATGGCCGTCGGCTCTTCCAACGATTTCGATCTCGTCGTGCTGGGCGCCGGCACCGGCGGCTACTCCGCGGCGTTCCGCGCCTCGCAGCTGGGCCTCCGGGTCGCGCTGGTCGACGAGGACAAGGCGGGCGGCACCTGCCTCCACCGCGGCTGCATCCCGACCAAGGCGCTGCTCGAGTCGGCCGCGTTCCACGAGCGGTTGCACCATGCAGCCGACTTCGGGCTCGTGCTGGGCGGCGAGACCACGATCGACTATGCGCAGATGGCGAAGCGCCGCGACCAGGTCGTCAATCGCATCTACAAGGGTCTCCAGAGCCTGGTCAGGAAGTACGACGTCACGTGGGTCCAGGGCCGGGGGCGCCTCGAGGGCGCGAACAAGGTCCGCGTGCTGACGGCCGGCGAGGACGGGACGCCCGGCGCGGGCGGCGAGCTGATCCTCAACGCCACGGACGTGATCCTCGCGACCGGATCCCGCGTGAAGTCGCTGCCCGGCGTCGAGCCCGATGGCAAGCGCATCGTGACCTCCGACGACGTGCTCCGCATGGACACGATGCCGGCCAGCGTGATCGTCATCGGGGCCGGTGCCGTGGGCGTCGAGTTCGCCTCGATGTACCACGACCTGGGCGCCACGGTCACCCTGCTCGAGTACCTGCCGGCGATCGTCCCGCTCGAGGATGCGGAGGTCAGCAAGGAGCTCGAGCGCAGCTTCAACCGGCGGGGGATCAAGGTGATCACCAACGCTCGCTTCGATGCCACGTCGGTCAAGGTCGACAAGGATGGCGTCCGGATCACCGTCGGGCCCGAAGGCAAGGAGGCCGCCGAGATCGAGGCCGAGATGCTGCTCGTCGCCGCGGGGCGCGGGACGAACGTCGAGGACGTGGGGCTCGAGACCACGGCTGCCGTGGTCGATCGCGGCCTGGTCAAGGTGGACGGCCACATGCGCACCGCAGAGCCGCACCTGTATGCGATCGGTGACATCGTGGGTGGGCTGATGCTCGCGCACACTGCCGCGCACGAGGGGATCATCGCGGTCCACACGATCGCGGGCGACCCTGACGTCCACCCCATGGACTACACGAAGCAGCCGCGTGCCACGTACTGCCGGCCCGAGATCGCCTCGATCGGGCTCACCGAGCAGCAGTGCGAGGAGCGCGGGCTGCCGATCAAGAAGGCTCGCGTGCCGTTCCAGGCCGTGGGCAAGGCGATCATCGGGGGCGAGTACGAGGGATTTGGCAAGATCATCGCCCACGCCGAGACAGACGAGCTCCTGGGCGTCCACCTGATCGGGCCCCACGCGACGGACCTGATCGCCGAAGCCTCCGCGGCCATGACGCTCGAGGCGACCGCCTGGGAGGTCGGCGCGGCGACGCACGCGCACCCGACGTACTCGGAGATCATGGGCGAGACCGCGATGGCGGTCGACGGGCGCTCGATCAACTTCTAGCCGGCAGCGTCCGGCGGGGCCGGACGGGGCCGGACGGCCAAGGAGGACGCGATGACGGTTACCGGTCACGACGAGGCCGCAACGAGCGCCCTGGCTGCCTCGGCCGGGCTGACCGACGCCGACCTGATCGCGATGTACCGCACGATGGCGCTGGCGCGGGCCGTCGACGAGCGCATGTGGATCCTCAACCGCGCCGGCCGCGCCCCGTTCGTGATCAGCGGGCAGGGCCACGAGGGCGCCCAGGTCGGCCTTGCCTGGGACCTGCGCCGGGAGCACGACTGGATCGCGCCCTTCTACCGCTCGATCGCCACCTGTCTCGCGTTCGGCATGACCCCGCGCGACCTGATGCTGGCCCAGTACGCCAAGAACGTCGATCCGTCGTCGGGCGGCCGTCAGATGCCCGGCCACTACGGTCACGTCCGGCACCACCTGGTCTCCGTGTCCTCTCCCGTCGCGACCCAGATCCTGCACGCGGTGGGGATCGCGCTGGCGGCCAAGATCCGGCGGCTCGACCAGGTGGCGGTCGCGATCATGGGCGAGGGCAGCTCCAACCAGGGCGACGTGCACGAGGCGCTCAACTTCGCCGGCATCCACAAGCTGCCGTTCGTGTTCATCGTCGAGAACAACGGCTACGCGATCAGCGTGCCCGCCGAGAAGGAGCTGTCGGTGCGCGATGTGGCGGACCGCGCCTCCGGCTACGGGATGCCGGGTGTCGTCGTCGATGGCACCGATGTCCTCGCCTGCTACCGGGCCGGCCGGGAGGCGATCGACCGGGCGCGCCGCGGTGACGGTCCGACGTTCATCGAGGCCAAGGTGACCCGGCTGACCGCCCACTCCTCGGACGATCAGCAGACCAAGTACCGCTCCGAGTCGGACCTCGAGGAGGGCCGGGCCCACGACCCGCTGCCCATCTTCCGGTCGCAGCTTCGCGAGGCGGGCGTGCTCACGGACGGGATCGAGTCCGAGATGGCAGCGGAGATCAAGGCCCTCGTCGACGACGCCACCGATCATGCCGAGGCCGAGCCCGATCCCGATCCGGCGACCGCGCTCGACTGGGTCTATGCCGAGCGCTGGCCAGGCGAGACGGTGCCGCCGTGGCACGTCGATGACAGGGGCGCGCCGGCCGGCGACGGGGGCGCCGCCTGATGGCCGTCCGAACGTTCATCGAAGCCATTCGCGACGGCCTGGCCGAGGAGATGCGACGCGACGAGACGGTCGTCGTGCTGGGCGAGGACGTCGGCAAGAAGGGCGGCGTGTTCCTCGCGACCGATGGCCTGTGGACCGAGTTCGGCGACGACCGGGTGATCGACACGCCGCTGACGGAATCGATGATCGTCGGCACCTCGATCGGGGCCGCGATGAACGGCCTGCGACCCGTGGCCGAGATCCAGTTCGCCGACTTCATCTTCCCGGCGTTCAACCAGATCGTGTCCGAGGCTGCCCGGCTTCGCTACCGCTCGAACAACGGCTTCGGGGTGCCGATGGTCATCCGCGCGCCGTACGGTGGCGGCGTGCATGGCGCCCTCTACCACAGCCAGTCGGTGGAGGCCTTCTTCACGCACGTTCCCGGGCTCAAGGTCGTGGTGCCCTCGACGCCCCACGATGCCAAGGGCCTGCTGCGCACGGCCATCCGGGACGATGACCCGGTGCTGTACTTCGAGCACAAGAAGATGTACCGCAGCGTTCGGGGTGATGTTCCGGACGGCGAGTACACGGTGCCCCTGGGCCGTGCCGTCGTCAGGCGGCCGGGCAGCCAGATCACGCTCATCGCGTACGGCCTGATGGTGCACTACGGCCTCGAGGCGGCCGAGCGCGTGGCGTCGGAGGGGATCGATGTCGAGGTGCTCGACCTGCGCTCGCTGCGACCTCTCGATCGGGCAGCGGTGCTGTCGTCGGTGCGCAAGACCGGCAAGTGCCTCGTCGCCTACGAGGACAACCGGTTCGGCGGCTACGGGGCAGAGGTCGCGGCGATCGTCGCCGACGAGGCGTTCGACTATCTCGACGGGCCGGTGTCGCGGATCGCCGGCCCGGACGTGCCGGCCGTGCCCTACAACCACGTTCTCGAGGACTGGTTCATGCTCAGCCCGGCGAAGATCGCGGACGCCATCCGGAAGCTGGCCGCGTACTAGCGATCAGCGCGGACGATCAGCGCGGCAGCGACCGCCGTGGCGCCGGCATCCGAGGCAGAGCTGGTCGAGCTGCGGGATCGGCTTGAGCGCATCCTCGATCCGTATCGTGGTCGACTCGAGCTGGGCACGATCTACAACATCCCCACGCTTCGCCGACGGGGCGCGACCGCTCACGAGTGGTTCGCGTTCGTCAAGCCCGCCACGCGGCACGTGGGCTTCTACCTGCTCCCGGTCAACACCTGGCCCGACCTCCGTGACGGCCTGACCCCCGAGCTCGCGCGGCACCTCACCGGGAAGGCGACGTTCACGTTCACGAGGGTGGAGGAGCCACTGCTCGTCGAGCTCGAGGCCCTCGTCGGACGGGCGTTCAGGCGGTATGTGTCGGCGCCGTCCGACGCGGCCGACGATCGCCCCTGATCGCTGTCGGCAGCCGGACGGCGTGACCTCCGGACCACTCCGAACGGGCGGCAACGGCCCTCCCGACCGCGACGGACGGCCCTCGGCGCGAGCCCCGCCGATCGTCGAGATTCGTCGAGTACGCAGCGCGCCACCGGCCCGATGGTGGCGCATCGACCGGATCCGTCGTCGGTGGTCGGCGGCTCCGGCGTTGGGGAGGATCACCGTGGCTGACACCAATCACGCGCCATTGCCTCACGTCCGGTTCGCGGCCCTGCCGATGTGGGCCGGGCTCGTCCTGGCCGGCCTGATCGGCGTCGCGGCCGGAATGCTTGGCGGTGTCCTCGCTCCGAGAGGGCCGGTCACCACGTCCCAGGCCCTCGTGATCATGGCGCTCGCGGCCGTCAGCGGCGTCGCGGCGGGTATGGTCTCGAGGACGCGCTGGTCGCTGCCGCTGCTGCTGGTCGGCACCTTCGCCGGCACCGAGCTCGCCCGGGCGGGGGTGGTCGCTCCGTCGCTGGCCGTGCGCGTCGACAACGTCTACGGGATCATCGCGCTCGTCATCACACGCGGCCTCGACGGGCTGCTCATCCTGCTGCCCGCGACGGCCGGCATCCTGGGCGGGATCGCGTTGGGCCGTCGTCTGGCGGGCGCATCGTCGCCATCGCGCCGGCGACCGATCGGTTCCGCGCTGGTGACGCTCGCCGCGGTCGCGCTCGCGGTCGTCGTCGCGTGGCCCGCATCGACGCCACCGGTGCTGGGTCCGGACGGCCAGCCCGCACCGCGCGGCATCGCCGAGCTGACCACCGTGCGCCTTGGCGGCACGGACCAGACGGTGATGATCCGGACGGCGAACCCCGACAAGCCGGTGCTGCTCTACCTCTCCGGAGGCCCGGGTCAGTCGGACCTGGCCCTGTCACGGGCGCTGAGCGAGCCCTGGCTCGACGACTTCGTGTTCGTCGACCTCGACCAGCGCGGCAACGGCGCCTCCTATCCCGCGATCGACCCGATGTCGTCGATGACGCTCGATCGGGCCGTGTCGGACGTGATCGAGCTGACCGACTACCTGCGGGCCCGGTTCGAGGAGCCGAAGATCTACCTGATGGGCGAGTCGTGGGGGACGATCCTTGGCGTGCTGGCCGTGCAGCGCCGTCCGGACCTGTACCACGCCTGGCTGGGGAGCGGACAGATGGTCAGCGTTCTCGAGAGCGACCGCCTGATCTACGAGGATCTCCAGGCCTACGCCGCTCGAACGGGCGACGCGGACCTCGCGGCCAGGTTGGACGAGATCGGCGAGCCCCCGTATCGCGACATCCCGTGGGCCAACTCCAACCTGCTCGCGTGGTACGACTACCTGTACAAGCCGTACGACCCCTCCCCCGGGTTCCGCGAGCGCGGCCTGGCGTCGGGCCTCGATCCGTTCGGGATGCTCGGCAGCGAGTACGCGTTCATCGACAAGACCAACGTGCTGCGAGGCCTGGTCGACACGTTCAGCGTGATGTACCCCCAGCTCTATGACCTCGACTTCCGCACGTCGGCGCGCACGCTCGACGTCCCGGTCTGGATCCTCGACGGGGCGGCCGAGCTCGACGGGCGCCGGACGCTGGCGCTCGAGTGGTTCGATGAGCTGCAGGCACCCGAGAAGCACCTGGTCACGTTCGATGGGGCGGCGCACTCGGTCGCGTTCGAGCAGGCGGATGCCGTCCTGCGGGTGCTGCTCGAGCAGGTGGTCCCGGCGACCTCGGGCACCTGAGCCTCGGTGGTCCCGGCGACCTCGGGCACCTGAGCTTCGGTGGTCCACCCGGGTCCCCGGTGGGCCGCCCGGCACCGTCCGCGCCGATCCGATGCGGGATCCCGGCTGGGCAGCGTTGGACCGGATGCGCAACACTAGGTGCACGACGACCCATGCGCCTCGCGCAGCGCCCCATCGGAGGAACGGACTCAGTGGCCAAGGTGACGATGCCCCAGCTCGGCGAGAGCGTGGCCGAAGGCACGATCGGACGCTGGCTCAAGCAGCCGGGTGACACCGTCGAGAAGTACGAGCCACTGCTCGAGGTGATCACCGACAAGGTGAACGCCGAGGTCCCGTCGCCGTTTGCCGGTGTGCTCAGGGAGATCCTGGTCCAGGAAGGGGACACGGTCCCCAACAACGCCGAGATCGCCGTGATCGAGACCGCGGGCGACGAGGCGGGCGAGACAGCGGCGGCCGCGCCGGGTGGCGGCTCGGCCGCGCCGATGGCCACCGACAGCGCGACGCTGGTTGAGCCGCCGGCCCAGGTCGCGCACGGGCCGGCCGGTTCGGACGAGCGACCCGCAGGGGCAGCTCCGACCACATCGCCCTCGACGGCGTCGGCTCCCGCAGCGACAGCATCAGCCCCGGCAGCAACGGCACCGGCCAACGGCACCGGCTCCAGCCGCCCCTCGGGTCGGCGATGCCAACGCCCGCATGACGCCCGCCGTTCGGCGCCTCCTCCGGGAGCACGGGCTCGACGCCTCGCAGGTTCCCGGGACCGGCGGCGGTGGCCGCGTGACGCGCGAGGATGTCCTCGCGGTCGTCGAGGCGATGCGCACCGGCACGATGCCCGCCGCGCCCGCGACGGCGCCGGCGACCGCCGCATCGGACGGTGCAACGCCTGCCGCGAAGCCGGCCACGGCCCACGCTGCGCCCGGCATCGAGTTCCCCGCCGGCGCGGACGAGGTGCTCGTCCCGATGACCCAGATGCGCAAGGGCATCGCCGCCCAGATGACCCGGGCCCTGCAGGCTCCGCACGCCTACGTGCAGATGGAGGTCGACGCCAGCCGCCTGGTCGCGCTCCGGGAGCGCAGCAAGAAGGCCTACCAGGCCAAGGAGGGGATCTCCCTCAGCTACGTCCCGTTCGTCGTCAAGGCGTCGGCGGAGGCGCTCAAGCGGAACCCGACGTTCAACGCCCACTGGACCGACCAGGGCCTGCTGGCGAAGCGCCGGATCAACATCGGGGTCGCGGTCGCCGTCGAGGAGGGTCTCATCGTCCCCGTGATCCGCGATGCCGACACGCTCTCGGTGCACGGCCTCAACGTGGCCATCAACGACGTCGCGGTTCGCGCCCGGAACAACAAGCTCCGGCTCGACGATTTCGGGGGCGGCACGTTCACGGTCGACAACACCGGCTACCTGGGAACCAACCTGGTCATGCCGATCATCAACGTGCCCGAGGTCGGGATCGTGACCATGGAGGCGATCACCAAGCGGCCGGTCGTGATCAGCACCGACGATGGTGACGTGATCGCCATCCGGCCGGTGATGAACATGGTCCTGGGTGTCGATCATCGCGCCAACGACGGTGCCGGCGGCGCCGCGCTGCTGCGCGACATCAAGGCCTGGCTCGAGGGCGTCGGGCCGGACACGGCCATCTACTAGGAGCCAGCCCACCCGATGGCGCGCGAGCTGCCGATCCTCGATCCGAATCCCGGCCACGGCCATCACGCTGCGCCCAGCGACATCTCGATCGCGCTCGGTGGCGGTCCGTTCCAGGCGGCCACCGACGGTACGCGCCCGCTCCGGCGCCATCCCGACTGGATCCGATCCCGGATGCCGTCGGGCGAGAACTACCACGACCTCAAGGGCCTGCTCCATGGCCTCAACCTCAACACCGTGTGCGAGGAGGCCCGGTGCCCCAACATCGGGGAGTGCTGGGAGCAGCGCACGGCCACGGTGATGATCCTGGGCGACGTGTGCACGCGGGCCTGCGGGTTCTGCGCCATCAAGACCGGGCGCCCGACCTGGTTCGACGACGACGAGCCGCGGCGCGTCGCCGAGGCCGTGGCCGGGATGAACCTCGACCACGTCGTGGTGACCATCGGTCGCGCGCGACGACCTGCCCGACGGCGGTGCCGGCGCGTTCGCAGCGACCATCCGCGAGCTCCGCGCGCCGCAGCCCGCTGATGGGCGTGGAGGTGCTGATCCCCGACTTCAACGGCGAGGAGGCGCCGCTGCGGACGGTCATGGAGGCCGGCCCGGACATCCTCAACCACAACCTCGAGACCGTGCGGCGCCTTCAGCAGCCGGTGCGCAAGCGGGCCCGCTGGGACCGGACGCTGGGCGTGCTCGAGCGGGCCAAGGCCTACGCCGTCGAGTACGGCAGGGAGGCGCACACCAAGAGCTCGCTCATGGTCGGCCTGGGCGAGACCCGCGCCGAGCTGACCGAGGCGTTCGAGGCGCTGCGCGAGGTCGACGTCGACATCCTGACCATCGGCCAGTACCTGCGCCCGACCGAGCAGCACCTGCCGCTCGAGCGCTACTACCACCCGGACGAGTTCGCGGAGATGAGGGTCGAGGCGCTGGCCCTGGGCTTCAAGCACGTGGAGTCCG
Organism: uncultured Chloroflexia bacterium; assembly: GCA_963806265.1. Classification (GTDB taxonomy): domain Bacteria; phylum Chloroflexota; class Limnocylindria; order Limnocylindrales; family CSP1-4; genus CAIXZV01. Next base: position 113,449 of record CAWDXT010000032.1, on the reverse strand, counting down.
GCCCGCTGGTCCGCTCCAGCTATCACGCCCGCGACCAGGTCCCGGGCGCCGAGCTGCGCAACCTTCGTCGCCGGGCGACGATCGACGCCTCGGGACGGGTGGTACCTGCGGCGAGCTGACGGCCCAGCCGCGAGCTGACGGCCCAGCCCCGGCTGGCGACCGGGCGACGACTGGCGACCGGGCGCCGGCTGATGGCGCAATAGCGGGTCCAACCGCCCGGGACACGACAGTGGCGGCGCTCGCGCGCCGCCACTTATGAGCGTCGGATCCCGGGTTCGGCCGGGCTACGGGTTGAGGAGCGATCCTCCGAACGACTGCATCAGCGTCTGGAGGAGCGGCGCGAGCGGCAGATCGGTGTAGTCCGTCGGCGCGTCGAACGACGTCGACGACGGGGTGCTCACGAGGATCGTGAGGTTGAACGTCGCAGCCGCTGCTGTCCGTGCCCTGGAGATCGAGCTCCATCACCCGCCCGGTTGAGTGATCAAACCAGGCGTCCGCCGTCAGGGTCCCCGCATTCGCCAGGTCCTGGAGCTGGCTGCCGCCGATGCTCGGCATGTCGCTTGCCAGCGGCCCGGTCGCGAGCTTCTGGCCGTCGATCGTCATCGTGAGATGGTCCGCGTCGACGCCGTTGTGGCTCTCGGTGCCGGCATAGGTGAGGGTCACGCCCGAGGCCTCGAGGTCGGCCTGGAGCTGCTTCGGATCGAAGCTGGGCAGCACCTCGGGCGCAGCCGACGCGCCCGGGGACGCGCCGGGGAGCGCGCCGAACGTCTCGCCGAGCGCGGCGAAGTCGTCGGCGGTGCCGAGCCGCAGCCAGCCCGTGAGGTCGCCGCTGATCGTCTGCCCGGACTGTGCCATGAGCAGCGGCAGCAGCGATGCCGCGAGCGGGCTCTTGGCGTACACCGCCTGGCCATCGAACAGCACGTCGAGGTCGATCGTGTCGCCCGAGGCGCCGAGCGCGCCGAGCATCGACGCATCGGATCCGAGCGCCGAGGACGGCAGTGAGAGGTGGAAGCTGCCCTTGCCGGCCTGGCTGTCGATCGTGATCACGATCGAGTCGGGGTCGATCGAGATGTCGCTGCCCGACGTGCTGCCCGAGGTCTTGATGCCGATCTTGACCTCGACCTGGTCCATGGGCGCGGACGTCGCGCGGGCGAGGATGGCGTTGGGGTCGGTGAGCGCGGCGGGGGTTGGGGTTGCGCTGCCGCCTCCGCAGGCGGCGATGAGCAGCGATAGCAGCGCCAGCGCCACCACCAGGCCCACCCCCCGTCCGCGGCTGCGGCGGAACTCGCGATCCATCGGTCGTGATCTCCTGTGGTCGTACGTTGTGGCATGACCGCAGGTCGCGGCATGCGGGCGCAACGGTACCGGCAACGGCCGATCCTGACATTCGACGTTGGTCCCGATCGCGGGTGCCGATGGTCGCTATGCTTCGGGCATGCCGTCCAATCTCAGTCGCAAGGTTCCCCTCGCGGAGCTCCATTGCCACCTCGGGGCGGCCGTCACCCCGTCGATCATGTGGTCGATCGCCCATGCCCAGGGGATCAAGCTGCCCACCCGCGACTACTGGGAGTTCCGGGACCTGATCACGGTCCATCCCCGCCGAGCCAAGAGCTTCGACGGCTATCTCCAGCTGTTCCACTGGACCGAGCTGATCCAGTCCAGCCCGATCGCGGTCGAGCGCGCCGTGTACGAGGTCGTGGGCGGCGCCTATCGCAAGAACAACATCACCACCATGGAGCTGCGCTTCAACCCGATGAAGCGGAACCGCGGCGGTGAGCAGGACCTCGACCACATCATCGCGGCGGCCGCGCGGGGCATGGACCGGGCGACGCTCGAGTACCCGGTCAAGCCCGGCCTGATCTTCTGCCTCGACCGCGCTTTCCCGTACGAGCTCAACGAGATCATCGCCGAGAAGGCGATCGCGTGGCGGGATCGCGGGGTGGTGGGCGTCGACATCGCGGGCCCCGAGTCGGCCACGTTCCGGGTGGCCGACTATCGGCGCCTGTTCCGCCGAGCGCGGCAGTACGGGCTGGGGATCACGGTCCATACCGGCGAGTCGGGTCCGATCGACGAGGTCGCGCGGGTGATCGAGCTGCTGGAGCCCGACCGCATCGGCCACGGCGTCAAGTCGGCCTACGACCCGCGGGCGATGGCGATGCTGCGCGACCGGGGGATCGTGCTCGAGATCTGCCCGACCTCGAACCTCAACACGGGCGTCGTCTCGGGCTGGGACGAGTTCCGCTGGATCTTCGACCAGTTCCATCGCAACGGGGTGCGCTACACGATCAGCACCGATGGGCCGGAGATGCTCAAGACCTACATCCGCGACGAGCTGACGACGCTCGGCCGGCTGGGGATCCTGTCGCTCGAGGAGCAGCGCCAGGCCGCCGCGACCTCCCTGGCGGCCTCGTTCGTGCCCAACGTATCGGACGTTCCCGCGCCGGCGATCCTGCCGGCGCCCGCGCGAGGTCGTCGAGCGCGAGGAGGGCTAGCCCCGATGGATCTCGATCTCTCACCCGACCACGTCCTGCTCCGGGACACGGTCCGGGGTTCATGACCGAGGAGGTCGCGCCGCTCATCGACGAGCACGAGCGGGCACGGCGCTTCCCGGCCGAGGTGGTGCGCAGGATCGGCGAGCTTGGCTGGCTGGGCATCAACGTGCCCGAGCGCTGGGGTGGTGCCGGCATGGACACGCTCGCCTACGCGATCGCGGTCGAGGAGATCGGGCGTGTCTGGGGGTCGCTCGGCCTCATCGTGGCGGCCCACACCAGCCTCGGCTGCGGGCCGCTCCTGGTGGCCGGCAGCGACGAGCAGCGGGAGCGGTTCCTGCCCGCGCTGGCCTCCGGCAGGATGCTCGGCGCCTACGGGCTGACCGAGCCCAACGCGGGCTCGGACGCCGGCGGCACGCGCACCACGGCGCGGCGGGAGACGGCGCCCGATGGCGACGTCTGGGTGATCGACGGCCGAAAGCGGTTCATCACCAACGCCGGTCAGGCCGGCCTGTACGTGATCACCGCCCGAACCGGCACCCGCAGCAACGGCGCAGCGGAGATCTCCGCGTTCATCGTCCCCGCCGACTCGCCCGGCTTCTCGGTCGGCCGGCTGGAGGAGAAGATGGGGCTCCATGCCTCCGCCACCGGGGAGCTGCAGCTCGAGGGGGTGCGCGTCCCGGCCGCCAACCTCCTGGGCGCAGCGGGCGCGGGGTTCCGGGCCTTCCTCAAGGTTCTCGACGGGGGCCGGATCTCGATCGCGGCGCTCGCCCTTGGTCTCGCCCAGGCCGCGCTCGACGCCGCGGTCCCGTACGCCCGCGAGCGCGAGCAGTTCGGGCGGCCGATCGGCACCTTCCAGGGCGTCGCGTTCATGATCGCGGACATGGCGACCGAGATCGAGGCCGCGCGGTCGCTCGTGTATCGCGCCGCGTGGCTGAAGGATCAGGATCGCGACTACGCGCTCGCGGCTGCGCAGGCGAAGCTGTTCGCCTCGGAGGTCTCGTCGCGGGTCACCAACGCCGCGCTCCAGATCCACGGCGGCTACGGCTACGTCGAGGACTACCCGGTGGAGCGATATCTGCGCGACGCGAAGCTGACCGAGATCGGCGAGGGAACGAGCCAGATCCAGCGGCTGGTGATCGCCCGCCGGATCCTCGACCTGCGCATCGTCTGACGTCCGCGCCGGCAGCGGCCGGGGGCGCGACCTTCGCCCCCGGGTTCGGGTCGCGGCCCCGGACCCGGGCTCAGCCGACCTCGACCAGCCGAACCATCAGCCGGTAGGCGCTGTTCCTGCCCACGCACGTCTGGAGCGTCATCGACGGTTGGCGCAGCGCGGCCCACGCCCAGCTCGCGGCCGTCGTGGGGGCGGTCACCTTCCACCATCGCACGCGGTAGGTGTGCAGCCTGCCGCGGGCGTCCGCGTAGTACGCCTTCATGCCGGTGTGCAGGCGCCCGCGGACGTAGGCGTCGTGGAGCGGCTTGAACACGCTGTACGCATGACCCAGCAGGTAGACGTTGTTGGAGCCGGCACACCCCCACCGATACACGTAGCTGTCGGGCGGACGCTTGCGATCGCAGGGGAACCAGGCCACCGACCTGTTGATGCCCAGGCTGGGGATCCAGACGTGGTTTCGCCCGGACCGCACGGTCGTGGAGCGAGCCTTGGTCGTTGTCCCGGACTTCGTCTTTGGGGCCTTGGTCCGCGCCTCACCGGTCACCTCCCGGGCCTTGTCGTCCCTGCCCCCGGCGCCGCCCGACGCCGAGGCTGGCGGTGGCTCGGCCGATGCCGTCGCACGTGCTGCCTTGCGCGCCCGCGAGCCCTCAAGGGTCCACCCGCTGTCCGGGGTGGGTGCCGGTCGCGCCCCGGCGACCCCCGCGGCGCGGGCTATCGACGCCGCCCGGATTAGGTCGCCGGCGTTCGTGGTGATGGCGGGTTCCTGTGCCGCGGGCGCAACCCCGCTGTGCCCGCTGCGGACGGTCAGCCCCGCAGCGGCAACCGCCGACACGGATTCCGCGGCCAGCACGACGGCCAGGATGGTCGACAGGACACGTCGGCGGCGGGGTGTGAGCTCCATGCGTCGAGCATCGACAGTCGCGCCCGGCTGCTCGACGGCCCGGACGTCATCCCCGGCATGGTCAGGTACTCCCGGTCGTGGGGCGGTCTGGTGGGGTCAGGTCGTGATGGGACCGGTAGCCGCACATGCCCGGCGGCGTGACGGTCGCGCTGCCGGGCAGCCGGGCCCGAGCGCTGTGGCGCTGCGGCGCTGCGGGCCTCGTCCGAGGCTCAGCCGCCCGTGCCGGCAGCCTTCTCGAGCGTCGCGCGAAGGGTCGCCTCGAACTGGGTTCCCCACGGTCCCTGCCCTGCCACGATGTACGGCGACTGCTCGATCTCCTGGAACGTCTGTGGGTCGGTCACCCATGCCTCGGCGCACGGTCCGACCTGGTCCCGATGGCGCTCGAACGCGGCCCGGTCGCGGAAGATGTAGAGGTAGATCCGAACGGGGTCGGCCTGGTCGAGGCCGCTGGCGTCGAAGCTGATCGCCGATTTGACGAGATCGGGGTCCTGGCATCCGGCGTCGCCCGACACCCAGTTACGGACCTTGACCTGCGCTGCGTTGAGACGACCGGTGATGCCCGGAAAGTCGGTCGGCGTGGCGGGCGGCGCCGTCATGGACACCGTCCCGCACGCGGCGATCAGCAGCGGAAGCGCGGCAGCGAGCAGCAGCTGGGGCCGAGGACGGCCGCCGGCAGCGTCCGCACGGCGGGCCAGGGACAGCACCGGCCGCGGCCGGAACCGGGGGAGGGGGTGGTGTGCCACGCGGTGGAGGCTAGCATCGCTGACCGGCAGGCGCCGGGATCCGCGAGTGGCCGGGATCCGACCGAGTGGCCGGGATCCACGAGTGGCCGGGATCCACGAGTGGCCGGCAGGCCGCGCCTATCGTAGGATGCTTCCACCCCGGGTCCGTCGGCGTGACCCGATGTCCGTGCCCACCATCGCGTCCGTCCGCGCCCATCGCGCCAGAGGAGCTCGTGCCCGACATCCGCTCGTTCCGTGCGCTCCGCTTCGACCCCGAGGTGGTCGGAGACCTGGGGCGAATTGTGGCTCCGCCCTACGACGTCATCGGCCCCGAGCTCCACCAGGCCCTGCTCGCGCGGCACCCCTTCAACTCGGTGCGACTCGACCTCCCGCTCGCAGAGCCCGGCGAGGACCCCGACGAGCGGTACCGGCGGGTCGCACGGACGTTCGCCGCGTGGCGCTCGGACGGGACCCTGCGCAAGGACCCGCGGCCCTCGGTGTACGTGTACGAGCAGACCTACCGAGTCCCGGGCACGAAGCTCGAGCGAACGCAGCGCGGCTTCTTCGCGCGGCTTCGGCTCCAGCCGTTCGGCGCCGAAGGCGGCGTGCTGCCCCACGAGCGAACGCTGTCGGGCCCGAAGGAGGACCGCTACCGGCTGCTTCGGGCGACCGGGGTCAACACGTCACCGGTGGTGGGCATGTTCGAGGACCCGGCACGTGCGGCGGCGTCGGTCATGACCGAGGTGGCCGCCACCCCTCCGGCCGCCGACGTGACCGACGACGACGACGTCCGCCACCGGCTGTGGGTGGTGCCCGAGGCTCCCGCCCCGTGGCCGGAGGAGAACGCCGGCAACGAGCCCGGCGACGTGCCCGGCGACGTGCGGCCGCCGAGCGCGCCCCCGGCTTCGGAGGACGCTGCGACCCGACTGCTGCGGATCGCGTCGGCCGGGCCTGTGTACATCGCGGACGGCCATCATCGCTACGAGACCGCGCTGCGCTATCGCGACGAGCGGCGGATGACCCGCTCCTGCGAGGAGAATCCCGCGTTCGACTTCCTGCTGATGCTGTTCCTCGATGCCGCCGACCAGCTGACCGTGCTCCCGACCCACCGTGTCGTGCGGGGGCTGGGCGACGAAGGGCTCGCCCGCCTTGCGGCGGGGCTGGATCGGTTGTTCACCGTGCGGCCGACCGACCGGGCCACGCTCGTCGCCAGGTTCGAGGCGGCAGGCGAGCTGACGGGCGGCGAGGGACGGATGGGTCTGGTGACGCGCAATGGTGCCTGGATGCTGGAGGCGAGGCGGGACGCGTTCGAGCGGTCGCCGGTGCCGGGGGGTCAGGCCGTGCGGGCGCTCGATGTCAGCCTCCTGAGCGCGGCGCTCGAGACCCTGCTCGGAATCGACGCCGCGGCCGTCGCGGGCGGCGAGCGAATCGGGTACAGCAAGTCGGCGTCAGAGGCTGCGGCGTCGGTGGACGGGCGCGTGGAAGGTGCCGACGCCGTCTTCCTGCTCGAGCCGACCCCCGTGTCGTCAATCCTGGCCGTCGCTCGCGACGGTGACGTGATGCCCCAGAAGTCGACCTACTTCTATCCCAAGGCGCTGACCGGCCTGGTGCTCAACCCGCACGAGTGGTGACCGGAAACCGCCAGCGAGGACGCCGCATGACCGATCTGACCACCTCGGACCGCCTGCTTTCGCGCACACCCCCGTCGCATGGCCGGCCCGTTCGCAAGGACGAGATCGAGCTGTCCGACCGCGGCCTGTACGTCGAGTCCTGGCTGCCCGAACGTCGGTCGCGCCGCAAGCCGATCCTGTTCGTCCATGGCGAGCTGGGCGGCTCATGGGTCTGGGAGCGCTACCTCCACCACTTCGCCGGCCGCGGCTGGGAGGGCCATGCGCTCAACCTTCGCAACCACTACTGGAGCCAGACGGCCGACCCGACGACCCTCGACATCGACACCTACACCGAGGACGTGATCGAGGCCATGGAGCGCCTCGGGCCCACCGTCGTCGCCGTCGGTCACGGCATGGGCGGGCTGCTGGTGCTCAAGGCGATCGAGCGCGCGACCGTGTCCTCGTACGTGCTGATCGCCCCCGAGCTGCCCGCCGAGATGCGCGAGCCGGCGCGGCCACATCTGATGCGGGAGGTTCCGGACGCGTACGGGCGGGCCGAGATGGGCTGGGAGACGCTGCCCGAGAAGCTGCTTCGGGACCAGCGAGACCTCACGCTGGCGGACGTGCTGCGCATCCAGCACATGCTGGGGCAGAAGCCGTTCGAGTCCGGCCGTGCGAAGCGCCAGATGCTGCAGGGCGTGCCGGTGGATCGCTCGGCTCTCCCCGATGTCCCGCACCTGGTCATCGGCGGTGGCCTGGACACGCAGGTTTCCGAGCCGGACGTCGAGCGTCTTGCCGATTGGCTGGCGGCGACCTACGAGCCGTTCGGGGCCCACTCGCACTACGGGCTGGTGCTGGGAGAGCAGAGCTTCCTCCAGGTGGCCGAGACGCTACGGACCTTTCTCGAGGCCAACCGCCTGTAGCCGGCTCCGTCGAGCGCCCGGCATTCCGTCTGGCCCCGTGCCTCCAGCGGGTGCCGCGGTTCCATCCGTCAGCCGTTGAACGCCAGCCGTTCGAATGGTCGGCTGGCGCGCGCCTCCAGCCAACGGGTCGAACGCTGCGAGTTCAGGCCGTCGCCCACGAGCCTCGATCGCGAACGGCTCGATCGCCCGGCGTTCGAGCCGTTGGTCGAACGAACCATCCGATCAGCCGGCGTTCACACCACGGCTGACCGATCCAGCCGGCGTTCACACCACGGCTGACCGATCCAGCCGGCGTTCACACCAAGGCCGACCGATCTGCCGGCGTTCAGACCAAGGCCGACGGATCCATCGCGCAGTGGTCGGAGCGGCGCCGCGGGTGGTCGGTGCGGCGCCGCGGGTGGTCGGAGCGGCGCCGTGGGTGGTCGGTGCAGAGCGAGGAGCCACGATCCGGACTTCCGCGACGCCGCCCACCGCGGTTGCCGTGTCGGCCATCTCCTTGGTATCCTCCGCCACCGGTGTGGCTCCGCGCCCGCCCCTCGCCGCATTCGTCTAGAGGCCTAGGACACCGCCCTCTCAAGGCGGAGATCATCGGTTCGAATCCGATATGCGGTACCAAATCGACCTCGTCGGCCCGACCTGATCTCAGGTCGGGCCGTTTGCTTTCCTGGCCGCAGCCATGTCCTCGGCGGGCGCCCATCCGTGTGCAGGATGCGCCGCGTGCTGGCGCGGTGAACCGTGCGGAGAGGGCCGTGCGCGGCCTTTGACATGCGGACGCTACGCTCGGCAGATGAGTGTTTCACAGCGACCCGACGGCCCCGATGCGGAGGAGATGATCCGCGAGATCACCGATGCGTTTCCCGATGCGCTGACCGCGCGCATCGACAGCGCCGTGTTCTTCTCGCTCGACGCGAGCCACTGGCCGAACTTCGCCACGATCGTATGGACCGACGAGCACGACGAGGGCGCTCCCTCGGACCTTGCCCGGGAGGGCGTGTACCGCGTCAACGTCGGTGTCGATCGCGAGACGTTCGAGCAGCTGGTGGGCGCCATCGCCGACCCGGACCACGCGGCGTTCGACCGGTTCATGCCGCACCCGACGTATGCGAAGCAACGCTGGATCGCCATCGTCAACCCGAGCTGGCCGACGGTTCGGGATCGGCTCATGCCCCTGATCGCCGCCGGCCATGACCGGCTGGCTGCGCAGCGCGGCGCGGGGGCAGGGGCCTGAGCAGCGGCGCGCGGCAGGGCCGAGCAGCGGCGCGGCGGCAGGGCCGAACAGCGGCGCGGGGGCAGGGGACTGAACAGCGGCGCGGGCGCAGGGGCCTGAGCAGCGTCCCGGGCAAGAGCATCTCGCGCGACCAGGTCGTCGTGTTCAGGCGGCGCGCCGGGCAATCATCGTCGTCACGTCTTGCACGGGAGCGCGTGGCACCGGGGCCGAGGGGGCCGGCCCGCCGGCGCCCGATGCCACCGACCAGCGCGTGATGCGGTGCGACGAGACGATGCCCGGCCGGATCGGCGCGGCCAGCTCGACGGGGCCTCAGTCCCAGAGATCGACCAGGGGCAGACCCGCGCGCCCGAACGCCTCGTTGAGCTCGGCGATATGCGCGACGTCGTGCGTGAACACGCGCCCGATCACCGAGCCCCGGGTGTAGGTGTCGAAGCCCTCCCACTCAGGGTGGCGGATCTCCTCGCCGAGCATGTCCAGGGTCCAGGTGTCGAGGCAGCGCTCGACGATGACGAACGTCGAGTCGAGGGCCGAGGTGAGCTGGCCGGTGTCGAGCACGTGCTCCAGGTCGTCGTCACCGGGACAGTCCCACGCGGCGTTGGTGAACGGCGTTGACGCCGCACCGGGCGCGCCCGCGACGTCGCACAGCCAGAACACGCGCTGACAGGCGAGGTGGCCGACCGTTGCCCACAGCGGCCAGCGGTCCGGCCCGGGCCTGGTCCCCAGCTCGGCCGCTGCCCAGCGTCGCGACCGCGTCCCGCAGCCGCCGGTTGTACCGGGGCCATAGGCTGTACGCGGGCCTGATCGTCGTCATGGTCATGCCCGGAACCTTACTCGTGGCGCCGGTGGCCCCTCAAGGGCTGCGCCGCGGGCCGGGCTCGTGGGTGCCGGCGCGTCGCGGCCGGTGGAGGTGGAGGCACGCATGCCGTCGATCAACGTGAGCGGGACGAGCCTCGTCTACGACGTGGCCGGGGAGGGGCCGGCCCTGGTGCTGCTGCACGCAGGGATCGCCGACCGACGGATGTGGACGCGCGCAATCCCCGGGCTGTCGGGCGACTTCCGCATCGTGGCGCCGGACCATCGCGGGTTCGGCGACTCGCCCATCGGGCCCGGCGCGTTCAGCTGGACCGCGGACCTGCTGGGACTGATGGACGCGCTCGGAATCGAGCGCGCGCATCTCGTCGGCGTCTCGATGAGCGCCCACGTTGCCCTCGATCTGGCGATCGCGCACCCGGAGCGGGTGGATCGCCTGGTGCTGGTCGGTGGCGGGCTCGAAGGCTGGGATTACGCGCCCGAGATGACCGAGGCCGATGAGGTCGAGACCAGGGCCTTCGAGGCCGGCGACTTCGACACCGCCGCCTGGTCGCAGGTTCGCTTCTGGCTCGACGGCCCCGACCGGTCCGAGGACGAGGTCGACCCGGCGCTTCGCCGCCTCGTGTACGAGATGCAGCTGCACGCGTATGAGATCGACGACCCGTCCGCCGAGCTCTCGTGGCTGGTGCCCGAGTACCGGCCCCGGCTGGCTGAGATCAAGGCGCCCACGCTCGTCCTGGCCGGCAGCCTCGATCGCTCCGACATCCGCCGGATGGCGCCGGTCCTTGCCGCCGAGATCCCCGGCGCTCGATACGCGGAGCTGCCTGGCGTCGCCCATCTGCCGCCGCTCGAGGATCCCGATGGTTTCGTGGCGGCGGTCCGCCCGTTCCTGCTCGGGGTCTGAGCGCCCGACCGATCGACGCTGCGATCGCTAGACTCGGCTCGGGGGCCTCCGTACCGCACCAGCCGGAGCCTGCATGTCGACCGCCGAGCGTCGCCTCGTGATCCTCGCCGAAGGCAACTTCGGCTTCCACCACGGCAAGACGGCAATGGGCGTCATCCGCTATGGCCCTGACCGGGTGATGGCCGTCATCGACTCCACCCAGGCCGGGCGCAACGTCCGCGAGTGGCTTGGCGACTCGGCCCGCTACGACATCCCCATCGTGGCGTCGCTCAGCGATGCGCTCGGCCTCCTGCCGCGCGCGAACGCGATGCTGGTCGGGATCGCGCCCACCGGCGGCAGGCTGCCCGAGGAGTGGCGGTCGGCCATCCTGTCGGCGATCCGGTTCGGGCTGGACATCCACGCCGGTCTGCACACGATCCTGGCCGACGATCCGGAGCTCGCGAGCGCGGCCCATAGCGCCGGCGTTCGGCTCGTGGACTATCGCCGGGCGCCCGAGCCCGGCGGCACCGCGGTGGGACGACGCCACCTGGCGGGCAAGCGCGTCGTCCTCACGGTGGGCTCCGACTGCGCCGTGGGCAAGATGTCGGTCGCGATCGAGCTGACGCGCGCGGCGTCGGCAGCGGGCAGGGCCGCCGTCTTCGTCCCCACCGGCCAGACCGGGATCATGATCGAGGGCTGGGGTGTCGCGGTTGACCGGGTCATCTCCGACTTCCTGCAGGGATCGGTGGAGCAGCTGGTCGCCGAGGGCGAGGCGCGCGGTGACTGGCTGATCGTCGAGGGCCAGGGATCGCTCGACCATCCGGCCTACAGCAGCGTGACGCTCGGATTGATCCACGGTGCGACGCCCCACGCGATGGTGCTCGTCCACCAGCCGGGACTGGAGGAGCACGACTTCGAGCACGTTCCGGAGGCTCGCTTCCCGATCGCGGATCTGCCCTCCCTTATCGCGGCGCACGAGGTCACCGCGTCCCTGGTCGCCCCTTCGAAGGTGGTCGCGATCGCGCTCAACACGTCGCTCATCCCGGACGCGGAGGACGCGCGGCGGGTCATCGCCGCGACCGAGGCCGAGACGGGGCTCCCGACCGACGATCCGGTGCGCTTCGGTGCCGCGGCGCTGTGGGAGCGGCTGGAGGCCGCAACCGAGCGACTGCCGTGGGTCGCGGCCGATCCCGTTGAAACCGATCCCGTTGACACCGATCCCGTTGACACCGATCCCGTGGATCCGGAGGCGGGCGCGTGACGCTGGAGCTCTCGCTCCGAACCCTCAACCTCACCCTGCGCGAGCCGTTCGTCATCGCGCGCTCGGCTCCGGGCCGCGGCGAGTCGGTCACGACCGTCCTGGCCGAGCTGCGGGACGCGGACGACGGACCCGACGGTCCGGTTGGCATCGGTGAGGGGTACCCGGATGCCTACTACGGCGAGACACCGGCCACGATGGCCACGGTCGCCCCCATCCTGCTCGAGGCGCTGGGGCCCATCGTGACCGAGCTCCGTGGTCCGCTCGACGACGTGCGTGCCACGCTCGAGGACGCGGGTGGTCTGATGACCTCCGCCATCGGTCATCACGGCGCAGTCAAGTGCGCGATCGACACGGCACTTCACGATCTCGTCGGCAAGCGCCTGGGGCTGTCGGTCGCCGACGTGCTGGGTGTCCAGGGGGAGATGCCACCCACCGACTTCACGGTTGGCATCGACGCGCCCGACGTCGTGGCCGAGCGTGCGCGGCGCGCAGCCGACTTCCCCGCGCTCAAGATCAAGGTCGGAGGTCCAGCGGACATCCCGACGCTCGAGGCGGTGCGCGGCGTGTTCGCGGGCCCGATCCGCGTCGACGCCAACACGGGCTGGACGCTGGACGCGGCAATGGACCTCCTGCCGCGGCTCGTGGACCTGGGCGTGGAGCTGATCGAGCAACCGTTCCCGGCGCGGCATCTCGATGACCTGCGACGGCTCCAGGATCGATCCACGCTTCCCGTCGTGGCAGACGAGAGCGCGGTCACGATCGAGGACCTCGATGCGCTCGTCGGGGTGGTCGCGGGCGTCAACGTGAAGCTCGCCAAGTGCGGTGGCGTGGGTCCGGCCCGCAGGATGCTCGAGCGAGCCCGCGCCCTGGGCTTTCGCACCTTCGTGGGCTGCATGGAGGAGACGTCGGTCGGGATCGCCGCTGCCGCGGCAGTTGCGCCGCTGGCCGAGTGGGTGGACCTCGACGGCTGTCTGCTTCTTGCCGAGGACCCCGCCAGCGGCCTCGAGCTCGGTCCGGACAAGCGATGGCGAACGGGCAACGCGGCCGGGCTCGGAGTAACCCTCCGCGCCCGAGGTTCCGGCTGATCGCACGTCGATGCCGGATCATGGTCTCCCGGGCCCATCCACAACCTTCGGTCAATGCCACGGACCTGTCCACCGTGGTCTCGATGGTGTGGACAAGTCGGCGGGTCACATCGTGGAGAAGCCCCTTACGGGGACCGTCCCGAGCCCGTAGCATTGGGGGGTCGCCGGCGCCCGAGGGAGGACCAAGGCGCCGCGCAGGCAACCGGAATCATCTCGTCGGCGGCGCAGCCCACTATCGCTGCGCCTGCCGGCACAGCCCACGTGTTCCCATGGGCGAGGAGGACCTGTATCGATGCTGCCCGCCAGCGCCGCCATATGCCCATCGCCGGAGGCCGAGGCCTTCGTGCGGTTCTGCTACGAGCGTCGGCGGGTGTCGTGGCCGGAGCTCTATGACGAGATGTGTCTGGTCGCCACCCGGGGACTGTTCCGCGGGATGGGCCACGCGGAGCTTGCCGAGGTCGGCATCGGGTTCAGCCTGTTCGAGTCGCCGCACCTCTCGCAGCTGGTCACGGCGGTGGTGGCCGAGGAGCGGGCCGCTCGACGGGTCGCCCGCGCGGAGGTGCTGGAGGCCACGCGCTCGAGCCGCGCGGCGGGCAGCCCGCCCGACGAGGCGGACGCCGAGCCGGTGATGATCGTCAGCGCGGCCTGATCAGGCGCGGATCCTTCGGCGCGCCATCTCGCCCTCGATCTGTCGCTCGGCCTCGACGTATCGGTCGATCTGCTCGCGAAGCTGGTTGGCCTCTGGCGTGTACAGGTGGACCTGCTGCTGGAGGATGTACGACAGCCGACGGCTGGTCATCCGCACGTGGTCGAGGTTCTTGAGCAGGACCAGCGGGTCCATCGCGGCCAGGTCTGAGGGCGGATACATCTGATTCATCGCGGGATCATGCTATCCGAACCGGGCGCGCGCGCGAGCGGGGAGAGCACCGGATCAGGGCCAGAGCACCCGCAGCCTGGACGGTGGCCACGACCAGTCAACCGGCAGGCTCGCCCCGGCCAGGGCACGCCGTCGTCCCGCCTCGGCCGCTCCGAGGACCAGGATGCGGTCGGTCTTCGTTGCCCGCCCGGCCTCGCTGCCCCACAGCCGGGTCATCTTGCGATTGGCGGCGACCTCGTCGCGGACCAGCCCCGCGAGGCGGAAGCCCGCGGGGTGGGCGGCACCCTCCCAGACCTGCTCCGCGAGGCCGATCCCGGCGCTCGACGGCTTGCCGCGGTCTCGCTCGACATCGCCGATCACGACGACCGCGATCCCGTCGTCGGTCATCGCCGATCGGATGTCGCCCAGGACCTCGCGCAGGAACACCAGGTAGGGCTCCGGCTGGTGAGCGTCGTCGAGCAGGGCGTCGATCTCGTGTGCGTCGAACCCGAGCAGCCACGTGCGAAGCCAGTTGTAGTAGCCGTACTTGAGCACCCGCAGATACGGCGGCGACGTCACGACCAGCCTGGCGCGATCCGGCAGGCCCCGGGAGCGCAGGGCGGTCCTCATGCGCCCGCCGGCCGTGCGCGCGTCGCCCACGAGGGGTACGCCGGGCGCCGTTGGGACCGGCTGCCGATACAGCCGGTCCAGCTTGGCCGTCAGCGCGTCGAACACGTCCCTGTCCGGGGGCTCGTAGCCGGTTCGCGCGACGAAACCCCGCACGTACCGCGGCGCCATGCTGAACGTGTTGGGCATGACGGTCGAGAGATACCCGGGCGTCTTCCCGTGGAGGATCCCCGACAGCGCTCCCGCGAGGAAGCGATCGGTCCGGTCATCCAGCCTCAGCTGCGAGCGCACGAGCAGCAGCTGACCAAGCGTCCGCGGATGGAACGAGATCGCCACCTCGGCGGGAAGCGGCTCGTCGCGGGTGTCGACCGTGCCCCCGCTGCCTGGCGCGGGCACGCGGATGGCCGGGTCCCCGGGCTTCGCGACCACGCGCTCGGCCAGGTCGAGCCACGCCGCCGCGTCGGCGGCCCAGGCAAGTCGCAGTGCGGCGACCCGGGTGCGGCTCTCGGCCGGGGTCGCGGGCTCGAGCTTGGCGGCGGTCAGGACGTGTGCGAGCGGGTTGAGGTCGTTCCCGACGCCGATTCGGCCCTCGGCTGTCGCCTGCACCGGCACCGTCCCGCGTCCCGAGAAGGGGTCGAGGACGACATCGCCCGGGCGGCTGTATCGAGCGATGAACGCGTGCGCGAGCGCTGCGGGAAAGCTCGCCAGGTACGAGCACATCGGGTGGAGCGGGTGCCCCCACAGCCGCGGCTGCGCCTTCCATTCCGGCTCGATCGCGAGACCGGGCAGCGCAGCCGGCAGCTCGAGCGCGAGCTGGCCGGCATCGACCGCGGTGGTGGGCTGGGTCTTGGTGGGCATTCCGGGCTCGACGGGACCGACGGGCTGGGCTGCCCGTGCGGGGGTCGCGGAGCATAGCACCCGGTCACGCGCAGGACGAGTCAGGCAGATGCCGGATCGGGTGGCTCGATCTGCCTATGACATGCCTCGTCCGACTGTCGACCGGCCAGGTCCAGACGCCCGCCCCGGTGTCGAGTGACCAGGTCCGGTCCCGTCCGCTGTCGACCGGCCAGGTCCAGCCGCCCGCCCCGGTGTCGAGTGACCAGGTCCGGTCCCGTCCGCTGTCGACCGGCCCGGTCCAGCCGCCTGTCCTGTGACGCCATCACGCCCCATCGCGGGCTGCGTCTTGCCATTCAGTCATTGGACGGGTAGCTGGCCCTGCAACCACGCCCTGAACCCGCTACGGCGCCCGATCATCACGTGCTCGTGAGCGTTTGATGCCTCCCAGGCATCAAACGGCGCCCAGGAGCGCAACCTCCGGTGACGATCAGTCGTGCTTGGACTAAATGGCACGATCGCCTCCGACATGCCGCTCGCGGGCGCGAAGATGCGGTCGCCCCTGGGCCGATGGGCACCCCTGGGGCGCGAACGGGCGGCGCCCCTGGGGCGCGAACGGGCGGCGCCCTCCCCCGGAGGACGACGCGGGCCGCCACGAATTGACGCGGCCCCGACCACGGCGAGGTGCACGCTCCCCCGGGCCGCCCCCGGACGCGTCTACGCGTCTCCTGACACGAACGGACAAGGCCCGGACCCGCCTCCCCCAGAGTGGCCGCGCCAGGCGAGGACGGCCCGGACCCGCCTCCGCACAGAGTGGCAGCGGCCAGGCGAGGACGGCCCGGACCCGCCTCCGCGCAGAGTGGCAGCGGCCAGGCGAGGACGGCCCGGACCCGCCTCCGCACACTCGGACGAGATCGGCGCGCGGCTCGTCGCTGACCCACCCGCAGGATCACCGGTTCCCGCGGCTATCGCTAGGCTTGGGCGATGGCATCATCCTCGGCCGCCGGCCGGCATGCAGGGCGGCTCGCCGGCGCGGTCGCGATCAGCATCGGGATCCTCGTCGTCGAGCTCGTCGCCGGGATCATCGGCAACTCCCTGGCCCTCGTCGCGGATGCAGGTCACATGTTCGCCGACGTGTCGGGCATGCTGCTCTCGCTGGTCGCGGTCAGGGTGGCGGCAAGGCCCCGCACGGACGAGCGCACGTTCGGTCTGTACCGGCTGGAGATCCTGGCCGCGACGGCGAACGGCCTCCTGCTGCTCGTCATCGCCGCGTTCATCGTGTGGGAGGCAATCCAGCGGCTCGCGGCTCCGACCGAGGTCAAGCCCGAGCTGGTCACGGTCGTCGCCGCGGGCGCCCTGCTCGCCAATCTCGTCTCGATCCGCCTTCTCGCCGGCGGGCGGCGCGAGAGCCTCAACATCCGCGGCGCCTATCTCGAGGTCCTGGGCGACCTGCTGGGCGCGGCCGCGGTGCTCGTGGCCGGGATCGTGATCATGCTCACGGGCTGGCAGCAGGCCGACGCGATCGCCTCGCTGGCAGTCGCGGCCCTGATCGTTCCCCGCACGGCGTCACTGTTACGAGACAGCATCGACGTGCTGCTCGAGGCGACCCCGCGCGATGTCGACCTCGATCACGTGCGCGGCCACATTCTCGACGCGCCGGGAGTGGTCGATGTCCACGACCTGCACGCCTGGACGATCACCAGCGGCATGAACGTCGTGTCGGCACACGTCGTTCTTGGCCCTCAGGCGCAACCGGGAGATGTGCTGGACCACCTGGGCACCTGCCTAGCCGACGACTTCGATGTCGAGCACTCGACCTTCCAGCTGGAGACGCCGGAGCACGTCGCCTGGGAGGCCCGGGCAAACCGACCGCAGCACTGATCGACCAAGCGGCGTGCGGCTCGCGTCCTGCAACCGGCGTCTCACGAGCGACGTGCGTACCGCTGCCGCCGGGCGTTCAGCCGGCGGCCCGGCGACCGGCGAGAGCTCAGGCTCGCGGGCGCGGGACCTCGATCCGGACCCTCGCCCCGCCGACGACCACGCCATCGGCTCCCACGAGCACCGGGTTGCAGTCCATCTCGACGATCTCCGGGTGTGCCTCGACCATGGCGCTGACCCGGAGCAGCAGGGTCTCGAGCGCTGCGGTGCTCGACCGCGTGCCGGCGCCATCACCATCGGTGACTGGCAGCATCGGCAGGGATCGAACCATCTCGGCCGCGTCTCGATCGGTGAGCGGCGTGATCCGAACGGCAGCGTCGCGCTGGCGGCCCACGGACGAGCCCCCGGCACCGCACGCGATCACGGGTCCGAACAGGCGGTCGTGGACCACGCCGACCAGCATCTCAACCACGTCCGATCCCGCCGGCCGGCGGTCCGCCGCGGAGTCGGCCGTTCGGATCCCGTAGCAGTCAAGGAGCAGGTCAACGTCCTCCGGCCCGAGCCAGCGGGAGCGCTGTCCGTCCACCACCTCGTCACCGTCGTTCGCCGTGCCGGCGATCTCTGCCATCGCCGCCGCGAGGATCCCCGTTGCCTCATCGCTGCGAACGTCATCGAACCGGGCGGGGTTGCCGGCCGGGGCCGCCCGCCAGGCCGCGTAGCTGGCGGCATGCGCCAGCGCTCGGGCGGCCTCCTCGGGGTACGCGTAGACCGGCACGCGGCAGTCGGGACGGCACAGCGCCGCCGGCTCGCCCTGGGTCGCCATGAACACCGCCAGGACCGGCATCGGCCTGGGCAGCTCCGCCGCAGCCTCCCGGATCGCCTCCGCCACGTCCTCGACGCCCGTCCCGAGCGGGGGCACGAACAGGACGATCAGGGCGTCGATGCCGTCCCAGGCCGCGAGGGTCGCGATCGCCCGGCGGAACGACTCGGGCGAGGCATCGATCGTGTCCACGGGATTGAGCAGCGAGGCCTCGGGGGGCAGAAACTCGGCCAGCCGGCCACGGACCTCGTCGGGCAGCGGCGGGACGTTGAGCCCGTCGCCCTCGCAGGCATCGGCGGCGAGGATCCCGGGCCCGCCGCCGTTGGTCAGGATGGCCACGTTGCGCCCGGCGGGCAGCGGCTGGTTCGCCAGCAGCGACGCGACGTCGAAGAACTCGGCCAGGGTGTCGGTGCGGACGACGCCGGCCTGGTGGAACAGCGCGTCGACGGTGACGTCGGAGGCGCCGATCAGGACGCCGGTGTGCGAGGAGGTCGCCCGCGCACCGGCGGCGGAGCGGCCGCTCTTGACCACGATGATCGGCTTCGAACGTCCCACGCGGCGGGCGATCCGGGCGAACTTGCGCGGGTTGCCCACGGACTCGAGGTACAGCGCGATCACCGCGCACCGATCGTCGCCCTCCCAGTACTGGAGGAAGTCGTTGCCCGACATGTCCGCCTTGTTGCCGATCGAGATGAACGACGACAGCCCAAGGCCCAGGCGATTGGCGTGCTCGATGATGGCGAGCCCGAGGGCGCCGCTCTGGGACAGGAAGCCGACTCGCCCGTCGGTCGGCAGGGTGGGGGAGAACGTGGCATTCAGACGAGCGTCGGGCTCGAGGTTGATGATCCCCATGCAGTTGGGCCCCACCAGCCGCATGCCCGCCCCGCGGCAGACCGCCACCAGGTCGCGCTGTCGCGCGACGCCTTCCGGGCCCGTCTCGGCAAAGCCCGGCGAGACGACGACGACGCTCCTGACGCCCTTCGTCGCGCAGGCGCGGGCGGCATCGACGACGCTGGCGGCCGGCGAGACGATGACGGCGAGGTCCACCTGGCCCGGGATGTCGGCCACCGACCGATACGCGGCCACCGACTGGACGACGTCGGCATTCGGATTGACCGGGTAGACGGGACCCGGGAAGCCGCTCGAGAGCAGGTTGTGGAACAGCTCGCCGCCCACGGTTCCCCGCCGCCGGGACGCGCCGATCACGGCCACCGCCGTCGGGTGGAGCAGCGCCCGCACGGCCGCCGATGCCGCCGCCTGCTCGCGTCGCTCGAAGCGCTCACGGGCCTCTCCGCTGAGCTCGGTCGGGAGCTCGACCACGATCGATCCGGGCTCGGATCGCACGCGCAGCGCGAAGCCGCTGGTGCGGAACACATCGAGCATGCGCGCGTTCTCGGGGAGCACCTCGGCCACGAACGTGCTGATCCCGGCCTCATGGGCTCGCCGAGCGAGCTCCTCGAGCAGCAGGGTGGCCACACCCCGGCCCTGGAACTCGTCCGCGACGACGAACGCCACCTCGGCCGCGTCCGCGCTCAGGCGGTCGTAGCTGCCGTTGCCGATGATCCGGTCGTCGATGCCGGTTACGGCCACCAGGGAGCAGTCATCCGGCCGCTCCGGGACCGCCCACCGGTGGGCGCGGGCCGCGAGATCGGTGCCCACGCTCGCGAAGCGCAGCCGGCGGGTCTCGACGTCGAGCCCCTCGAGGAACGTCACCAGTCCGGCCTCGTCCCCGGGCGAGGCGTCGCGGACCCGGATCGACGCCCCGTCGCGCAGGATCGTGTCCCGCGCTCGGTCCTGGCGGGTGGCGGCGCTGACGCGGTGTCCGTTCACGACCGGACCCAGGCTCCTCCCGTGGCGGGCGTGGTACTGTCGCCGGACCCGACCGTCCCGGGTCGAGCCTCCCGCGATGGTATCGCGATCGGTGCCCCGCCCAGATCGGGATCCGGTCGATCGCAGCGGCCGGCACGTGGGCGGCGAACCTCGGTTCTCACGCACGAGGGCGCCCGCTGTCGATGTCCGAGCCCACGACGCCCGATCCGCCGGTTGCCGATCCTGGAATGCCCGGTCCGCCGGCTGCCGAGCCCACGACGCCCGATCCGCCGGTTGCCGATCCTGGAATGCGCGAGGCGCCGCTCCTGATCTACGGGCCGGCGTCACGCGAATACGACTTCGGCCCGACCCATCCGTTCACGCCGCGCCGGTTCGGACCCGGGATCGAGCTGCTGCAGGCCATGGGCGCCGAGGATTTCGAGCCGCCGACGATGGCGAGCGATGCCGTGATCACCCGGATCCACGACGAGGCCTACGTGCGCAAGGTGCGGATGCTCTCCGACTACCCAGAGGCAGGCGACATGGCCGGGTTCGACGTCCGCGACACGCCGCCCTTCTACGGCATGCACGACGCGGCCGCGACGGTCGTTGGCGGCACGCTTGCGGCGATGGACCACATCCTGGCCGGCGAGCGAACGCACGCCTTCCACCCGGGAGGTGGCCTGCACCACGCATTCCCGGGAGCCGCCAGCGGCTTCTGCGTCTACAACGACCTCGCGCTCGCCATCCGTCGGGCACGCGACGCCGGCCATCGCGTGCTGTATCTCGACTTCGACGTCCACCACGGTGATGGCGTGGAGGCGATCTTCTGGAACGACCGGGACGTGGTGACCGTGTCGATCCACGAGACCGGCCTCGCCCTGTTCCCGGGATCGGGGTTTGTCGACGATCGGGGTGGCCACGAGGCGTACGGCAGCGCCATCAACATCCCGCTCGAGCCGGGTTCGGGTGACCCGTCCTGGCTTGCCGTGGTGGAGCTCGTCGTACCCCAGGTTGCCGAGGCGTTCCAGCCAACCATCGTGGTGACCCAGCACGGATCCGACAGCCACGTCTACGATCCGCTCGCGCATCTCCAGGTCACGACCGGGGCGATGTCCCGCGCCGCCCGCCTCACGGACGAGGTTGCCCATCGGTACGCCGACGGTCGCTGGCTCGCCACCGGCGGTGGTGGCTATGACGTCTACCGGGCGGTGCCGCGCGCCTGGTCGCTGGTCTGGCTCGCCCAGGCCCACCGGCACGTGCCCGAGGAGACGCCGGGCGCCTGGCGTGAGCGCTGGGCCGACGACGCGGCGCACCACGGCCAGGGGCCGCCGCCCAGGAGGATGGTCGACGACCCGGCGATCGCGGCGCCGGAGCCCGCAGGCGCCATGGAGGCCAACCTCGCCACCGCGAATCGGGCGCTGGAGCACACGCTGGGGGTCCTTGCCGAACGCCGGGGCCTGTAGCAGGCTCTGGCGCGACCGTCGCGTTTGCTACGATCATCGCGCGGCAGGGAACACCCGCCACCGGGCCATGCTTCCCAGGCAGAGGGCACTCGTGTCGAGGTCGAGCTCGCTTCACGACTGGCAAATTCGTACGCTCGATGCCGGGGGCACCGCGATGGTCGTCGTCGTGTGCGCCGCGTGCGGCCTCATCCGATCGACGGTCGTGCCCAGTCCCACGATGGAGCGCTACATCGGCCTTGGCGGCGACTGCCCCGAGGCGCCGCAGCCCGAGGGCCAGGGGCCGCGGCCTCGCACGGACCTGGCGGGCTAGGTTTCTCGGCCGGCTGCACGCAGGAGACGCCTGCGCTCCCGTGCGTACACTGGCCACCTGAGCGCGCCCCCGTAGCTCAGCGGATAGAGCAGCCGCCTTCTAAGCGGTAGGTCGCAGGTTCAATTCCTGCCGGGGGCGCCATCTGAACACGACACCATCACGGGCCGGGATAGGCACGCCTGCCGCGGAGCCGTCCCCGCCGGCCCGACCCCGGCTCCGGCTGGTCACCAATTGGTGCTGGACACGGGATTGTCGTCGTCGCATAGTGCGTTGCGTCGGCGAGCCACCGCATCGGTGAGCGCGACGATGATCGGGGGCCGGCGATCGCGGTATCGACGCTTGGCTGTGCCCCCACGCGTTGGCCGCGGACGTCGGCCCTCCACGCCCTCGCCGACGGCCCTTGCGGCCACCAGTACCACCGGCCAACCGAGAGTACGGCTTGTCCGGACTGCCTCCTACCCGGATGCTCCTCCCAGCAACGAGCCGGACCGCACCGCAGTGCCCTCGCGGAGGCTCGGCTCACCAGGCACTAGAAGGCGAACCCCTGATGGCGTCAATGGCGATCAATGAGCTCGGACCCATGCTCACCGCGAGCGAGGTGGCCGAGATGCTGCACCTCCACGTGAACACCGTGAAGCGTCTCGGTGATCGCGGCGAGCTGCCCTACTATCGCGTCTGCAAGCGGGGCGACCGACGCTTCCGCCTCGAGGACGTGATGCTGTTCCTCGCCCGCAACCGCTAGCTGTCGAGCGCCCGCTCGAAGATCGTCAGCGCCTCCTCGATCTCGGGGACGGTCACGTCGAGCGGCGGTACCCAGCGGATCACCTGGTGGTGGATCCCGCAGTTGAGCACGATCAGGCCGGCGTCAGCGGCCCTCGCGGCCACCGCCTCGGCGGTTGCGCCGTCCGGCTGACCGGTCGCCCGGTCGGTCACGAACTCGACCCCGATCATCAGCCCGGGCCCGCGCACGTCGCCGATCATCGGATGGTCGGCCATCAGCTCCCGCAGGCCGCCTGACAGCTCCGTGCCGCGCGCTCGCGCATTGGCGACGAGACCCTCGTCGCGGATCGTCTCCAGCACCGCGAGCCCGGCCGCACACGCCACCGGGTTCCCGCCGTAGGTCGTGCCGTGCGCGCCCGTGCCCCATCGCTCCTGGAGCTCGCGGCGGGTCACGATCGCGGACAGCGGCAGCCCGTTGGCGATCGCCTTGGCCACGCACACGACGTCGGGCACGATCCCGGCGTGCTGGAACGCCCACATCTCGCCCGTGCGGCCGTAGCCTGACTGCACCTCGTCCGCGACGAGCAGGATGCCGTGCTGATCGCACAGCGCACGGAGCTCGCGCAGGAACGGGAGCGGCGCCGGGTGGTAGCCACCCTCGCCCTGGACCGCCTCGATCACCACCGCGGCAACGTTGGACGGTGCGACCACCGTCTCGAGCATCGATCGGAGCGCCGCCAGCGCGGCCTCGGTCGCGGCCCCCTCGTCGCCGCCATGGTCGGGGTAGGGGATGGGGTAGGGCGCGAAGTAGACGCCGGGCATCAGCGGCTCATAGCCCAGCCGGTAGTTGAGGCTTGAGCTGGTGAGGCTCGTGGCGCCGACGGTCCGGCCGTGGAAGGCGCCGCGGAACGCGATGATCGCGGCCCGTCCGGTCACCCGGCGAGCGAGCTTGATCGCACCGTCGATCGCCTCCGAGCCCGAGTTGAGGAACAGGACGGTGTCGAGCGGATCGGGCAGCGTGTCGGCGAGCGCGCGCGCCAGGGCGACGGTCGTCTCCGAGAAGCCGATCGCATGGACCGGGCCGATCAGCTTGTCCACCTGGGCATGGATCGCGGCGGTCACCCGAGGATGGGTGTGGCCGAGCGCGGTGACGGCGATCCCGTTGCCGAAGTCGAGGTAGCTCCGGCCCGCGGTGTCGAACAGGCGGTGGCCGATGCCGTGCGACCAGCTGCGGTCCATGTAGCGACCGAGGACCGGGGACATGTTGGGCTCGGCCAGCGCGGCCAGGTCGAGCGGGACGGAGGCGGCGTCGATGGTGTCCACGGGTCGAGTATAGAGAGCCCGGCAGGGGCCACGGGCCTCGTCGTGGCGAGTGCCCGGGGCTCGGTCGTCGACCGCGTGTGGACCCGGTCAGGCTGGTCGGTGGCTCAAGGCTTGATCCGCCACAGGCTGTCGCCGCCAGAGTCGCTGACCCAGACGTCGCCGAACCCGGGCTCGGCCACGAACGGCTGCCGGGCCCCGGGCAGCGTCCACGAGCTGGTGATGGTGCCCGAGGTGAGATCGAGCACGCGGACCACCCCGCCGCCCCCGTCGGGGACCCACGCGCTGGTCCCGATGATCGTCCCGTCCAGGGGCTGGATCCAGCCACCGACAGCGGGCCCCAGTGCCCCGCTGTCGGCGTCGACCGTCGCGACCGTGCCGGGCGACCGGGCAGCGATCGCGAGGGTGCTCTGCCCATCGTCGGCGAACCATGTCGCAGTCACGCCGGCATCGGCGGTCGTGCGTACGTCGCCCGTCTTCGGATCGACGGCACGAACCTGGCCGTCGACGCTGTCGGCAACCCATACCCGGTCGGGGAACACGGCCAGGCCGGCGCCGGACGGCCCGATCGGCACCCGCATCGTGATCATGGCCGTCGTCGCGTCGATGTGCAGCAGCTGACCGGCGTCGCGATCCACGACCCAGACGTCGCGACCATGGACCTTGAGATCCCACAGGTGCGGCCCGACGCCGGTGATGCTGTGCACGACCTTGCCGGTCTTCGCGTCGAGGGCGTCGACCCTGCCGTCCCCCAGGACGGCCACCCAGATGGTGCCCTGGTCGTCGACGCCGATCCCGCACGGGTTGCCGCTGAGCGGGTAGCTGGCGGCGACGGTGTTGGTCCCGGCGTCCACCCTGTCGACGAATCCGTCGTAGCTGGTCACCCAGACGGTCCCGTCGGCAAACGCCATCGCGCACGGGTGCGGGTCGGTGGTGATGGTGGCGATGAGCCGGTCGCCCAGCGAAGCGGGTGGCGGGACCGTCGGCCCGGACGCCACGGGGGTAGCCGCCGAAGTGGGTGATGGAGCCGCCCCGGAGGGCGAGGCCGATACGGTCGCCGGAGCGGAGGCGGTCGGGCCCGGGGACGTGCTCGCGGGCGCCGTGCCGGCCGGCGATGGCGACGGGCTGGCGGTCCCGCATCCGGCCAGCCCGAGCGCCAGCATGATGAGGAACCCGGCACGGACCGACGACAGGGACGCCATGCCCGATACTGGCGTCATGCCTGGATCGGACACAAGGGCCAGAACAGGCGAGATCGATAGGGCCAGATCAGGGCGCCGCCGAGCTCGTGACCGGGCGCAGGCCGACGGTTCGGAAGGCGGCTGGCTGGCCGTGGCAGGGCTGCCGAGCGGAGGTGGCACCCTCCGGGCGCGCCTCGAGGCCCGGATTCGCGCCGGTGTCGCGTCGGGTCGGCTGGCGCCGGGTGAGGCGCTGCCCGGCAGCCGCACGCTCGCGCGTGAGCTCGGCGTGGCGCGCATCACCGTTGCGACCGCCTATGAGCAGCTGATCGCAGAGGGCTATCTCGAGGCCGCAGCGCGCCGCCGGACCAGGGTCGCGGCCGGCCTGCCGGACACGGGGTTCGCCGGTTCGCACGTGGAGCAGGCGGCGGTCGAGGCCGACCTGCCGGTGCCCAACGCCTGGGCGCCGTCCCGACCGGTGACCATGGAGGACCCGGTCCCGGACATCCCGCTCGACCTCGGCCCGGAGGGGTTCGCGCTGAGCGTGCTGGACGCTCGAGCCTGGGAGCGGCAGCTGGTCGCGGCGTGGCGCGAGCTGTCCGAGGAGCCAACGGGTGGTGCCGTGTCGTACTTCGGTGGCCTCGGTGATCCCGTGCTCCGATCGGCGCTGGCGGGCTACCTGACCGTTCAGCGAGGCGTCCGGGCGAGGCCTGACCAGGTGGCGATCACGGCCGGCGCCGCAGCCGCGATCTCCGCCGTGGCACGCACGTGGCTCGGGCCGGGCAGGCGCTGCGTGATCGAGGATCCCGGCGGTGAGCAGCTGCGGCGCGGTCTCGCGTCGAGCGGCGCCGAGCTGATCCCGGTCCCGGTCGATGGCAACGGTCTCGACCCGGCGCGGCTGCCGAGGCGCGCGGACGTTGCGTTCGTGACCCCCAGCTGGCAGTACCCGTCGGGTGGCCGGCTGCCGCTCGCCCGGCGGCTCGCCCTGCTCGAGTGGGCACGCCGCGCGCGATGCGTGATCGTCGAGGATGACTGCGAGGGCGAGCTGCGCTACGACGGCGACCCCCTGCCGACCCTCCACGGGCTTGGTGAGCGTGGCCGCGTGCTGTACCTCAACACGTTCAGCAAGGTCCTGTTCCCGGGCCTCCGGACCGGGTACCTGGTGGTGCCCGACGTCCACCGCGGGCGGCTGCTGGCCGCGCTCGAGGCCGGCGCCCGGCCACCCGGCGCAACCGAGCAGCGGGCGCTGGGCCGGTTCATCCAGCGAGGCTCGTTCGTGCGCCACCTCAGGAGGCTGCGCGCGGCACTGGCGGCGCGCCGCGCTGCCTTCGCGGAAGAGGTCGCGCTGGCCGCCGACGGCGCGCTCGAGATCCGAGCCGGCGAGGCCGGCGGCCACCTGATCGTGGACGTGCGCCGGCCCGGCCTTACGGCCGGCGACGTCGTGCGACGGGCCGCGGAGCTCGGTGTACGGGTCGAGCCGCTGGACGCCAACCGGATGGGCGGGGTCGATGACGCCGACGGGGGCGCGGTCGTCGTCTACCTGACCAGGGTGGACGAGGGGGCGGCGCGAGAGGCCGCACGACGCCTCGCACGGGCTGCCCGAGGCGGCTGAGCTCGCGGCGGTAGGATGGCGAGGCGTTCGCCATCCCGTCGGAGGCCATCGAACCGCCCGTGATCGACTTCACCCTTACCGATGAGCAGCGCCTGGTGCGCGATGCCGCGCGCGCCTTCGCCGAGGCCGAGATCCTGCCCCACATCCGCGAGTGGGATGAGCGGGGCGAGGTGCACCGCGAGGTGTTCGACCGGATGGGTGAGCTCGGCTTCCTGGGTGCGCCGATCCCGGAGCGGTACGGCGGCGCCGGGATGGACTACATCAGCTTCGCGCTGCTGTGCGAGGAGCTCGAGCGGGCCGACACGGCGTTCCGGGTCGTCCAGAGCGTCCATGTCGCGCTCAACAGCCTGACGCTGCTGCAATGGGCGACCGAGGAGCAGCGCCAGCGGTGGCTGGTGCCGCAGGCACGCGGCGAGCGGCTGGCGACGTTCGGTCTCACCGAGCCGGGCGTGGGCACCGATGCCGGCAACCTTTCCACCACGGCCCGCCGCGATGGCGACAGCTACGTGCTCAACGGTCACAAGCTGTGGATCAGCCTGGCCGACGTCGCGGACCAGTTCCTCGTGTTCGCCACGGTCGATCGCGCGCGGCGGCATCGGGGGGTCACGGCGTTCGTGGTGGAGCGGGGGATGGCCGGCGTGTCCACCGGCACCCTCCACGGCAAGCTCGGCATCCGCGCCGGCAACACCGGCCTGATCGACCTCGAGAACGTGCGCGTCCCGATCGAGAACCGGATCGGCGAGGAGGGCGAGGGCTTCCTGATCGCCATGAGCGCGATCGACCAGGGTCGGTACACCGTGGCTGCGGGAGCGGTCGGTCTCGCCCAGGCGTGTCTCGACGCGTCGCTCCGGTACGCGCACGAGCGCGAGACGTTCGGCCAGGAGATCGGTCGCCATCAGCTGGTCAAGCAGATGATCGCGAACATGGCGAAGGGGACCGAGATCGGTCGGCTGCTCGTGTGGCAGGCGGGAGCGCTCAAGAACCGCGGTCTGCGCAACACGCGCGAGACGTCGCTGGCCAAGTGGCACGCGACGGATCACTCGGTCCAGGCCGCGCTCGACGCGATCCAGATCCATGGCGCGAGCGGGTACTCCAGCGAGTTCCCGGTCGAGCGCTACCTGCGGAACGCCAAGGCGGCCGTCATCTACGAGGGGACCAGCCAGCTGCACACCCTGATCCAGGCCGACTACGCGCTCGGCTACCGGGAGGACCGTCCGCTGCGCTGCGAGCCGTGGCCCGCGCAGGGGTTCGAGCGACCCGCCTGACGGCGGTCGGCGCTCAGGCCGCGTCGACCACCCACTTCCGCGGGTCGCCGCCGCCCAGGTCGGTGATCCCGGCGCTGTCAACGCCCCCAGGACCAGCGATGCGGCGGTGGGCCGCGAAGGTCAGCACGTGGGCGATCAGCCCGCCGTAGGTGAAGACCTCGGGCGGATCGCAGTGCGCGTCGACGAACGTCTCGTCCAGCCGGTCCCTCGTCCACCACGCGCCGCACCTCGGCGAGGAACGCATCGCCGGCGGTTCGCAGCCGCGTGCGCATGCTCGGGATGATCTCGCCGCGCTCGATCTCGAAGTCGTAGTCGCGGCTGGCGATCACGTTGTTCCACATGTCCATCTGGCCGATGAGGCGGGAGAGCAGGGAGCGGATCGTGGGCTTGTCGTCGATGCCCTCGACCGAGAGGTTGATCGGGGCGTCGAGCGTGGCGTCGTCCAGTTTAGCGGCGCGGTCGACCATCTCGCCGACCAGCCAGACGTGATGCTCGACCATGCGGACCAGCAGATTCATCGAGGTTACCTCGAGTTCGTGCGGGCAGTCGGAGGCCGCCCGGGGGATGGAAATGCACGTCGGTGGGGCAGTGGAGCTGGATCTGGGCCGGGCGCCGCCCTCCAGGCCGCTGGGCGACGAACCGTAGGCGCGCTGGAAGGCCCGCGTGAATGCCTCGTTGGACCCGTAGCCAGCCTCGACGGCGATGTCGAGGATGCCGGCGCGGTCGGTCACCAGCCGGTAGGCAGCCCGCTCCAGCAGCACGCGGCGCCGGAACGTGCCGGGCGGCTCGCCGGCCGCGGCGCTAATGACCCGGTCGAAGTGATGGCGCGACAGGTGGGCGCGTGACGCCAGCTCGCCGGCGTCGAGCTCGAGGTCATCGAGGTCCGAGGCGAGCGAGTCGACGAAGGCGAGGAAGGTGTCCTGCGACTGCTCATGCCCTCATCCTGCACGTCCCGCCGGATCGCGCGCTTGATCGCCGTTGCTCAATTCCAGGCAGCGCCGCGAAGCGGCATGCTGCGCCTGCCGGCGACATCGAGCGGATCGCGTGCGGCGGAGCCTAGCCCGCGTCGGACCGCGCGAGGCCTGGGTCAACCGCCTCCGAGACGGCACGCGACGAACCGGCCAAGCCGGATGGACGGGCGCGGGCCGCATCGTCGTCGGCGGACATCTCGACGACCGGTTCATCGGTCGTGATCGCCGGCAGCTCCTCGACCACGTTCGCCTGGCCCATCGCACGCCCGCGGGCCGTGACGATCATGGCCACCGCCACCACGATGACCACGGCCGCCAGGATCGTGCGGCTGGTGAGCGGCTCACCCGCGATCAGCCAGCCCAGGATGACCGCCACGACCGGGTTGACGTAGGCGTAGGTCGAGAGGCGAGGCAGCGGCGCGACCTGGACCAGCCACGCGAACACGGTGAAGCCGACCAGGCTGCCGACCAGGAACAGGTAGGCCAGCCCGATCCAGCTGGCCGTGGACACGTCCGCGAACGAGAACCCGGCCAGCTCCCCGGTGATCGCAGCCGCGACGAGGAGGAGCAACCCGCCCGCGATCATCTCGAGGCCGGTGGCAAACAGGGCGGGCGCCGGAAGCACCGCCCGTCGTGCCGCGTACAGCGTGCCCAGCGACCAGCACACGGGCGACGCAAGGAGTGCCGCCAGGCCCGCCGGGTCCAGCTGGCCGGTGCCGTCGACCGGCCACGCGAGGATGGCAACCCCGAGCAGCCCGATCCCGATGCCGGCGATGGCGCCCAGTGGCAGCCGGTCGCCGTAGAAGGCACGCGAGAAGATTGCCAGCCACATCGGCATCAGCGCGATCAGCAGGGCGGCGATGCCACTCGGGACGGTCTGCTCCGCCCACGCGACCGCGCCCATCCCACCGACCAGCAGCATCCCGCCCACGATCGACACGTCGAGCACCTCACGCGCCGTCGGACGCCGGATGGTCGACCGATTGAGGATCACGACGCCCCCGGCAAGCACGGCTCCGGCGGCCACGAAGCGCATGAAGCCCATGAGAAACGGCGGGATGGTCTCCACCGCGAACCGGATCCCGAGGTACGTCGAGCCCCACACGAGGTAGAGGACGATCAGGCCGGCCCAGATGGCCAGCGAGCTGGGAGCGGGGCGCATCGGCGGTCTCCGTGGACGGTGCGCCCGAGTGTACTGGCGCGACGGGGGCTTGTCCTAGTCGTCTAGGCCAAGGTCGTGATGGCTCATGCGGCGGTGACCTCGCCGGCAGGCCGGCAGATCCGACACGGCCGATAGCCCGCCGCACGAGCTTCGCGCGCCGAGCCGAACGACACCCGGTACCGGTCCTGGACCCGCCGCGCGTGGCGGCATGTCGGCCAGCAGTAGATGCGGGTCGTGCGTGACCCGGCGAGCCGCTCGCCGCGTCGCGCTGCACCCTCCATCGCGTCCGGATCGAGGCCTTCGGCGGCGAGGATCGCCCGCTTGTTGCGTGCGCCGCCAAGGCTGTACTGGCCGAGCGTTCCATCGGTGCGCACCACGCGATGGCAGGGCACGATGAGCGGAACGGGGTTGTGGCCCAGCGCGGTACCGACCGCCCGGACGGCCTTCGGTCGGCCGATCTCGCTCGCGATCCAGCCGTACGGGCGAACCTCGCCCCGCGGGATCTCAAGGGCCTTCATCCAGACCGCGACCTCGAACTCGGTCCGGCCGCGCAGATCGAGCGGGATCCGCACCCGTCGCTCGCCGGCGAGCCGGCGTCCGATCGCCCGGGCGAGGGTCGCCGGCAGGGCATCGGCGAGCCGGGTCCGCCGCCCGCACCGGGCCTCGTGTCGGGCAACCGCGTCCGGCCCGTCATCCGCCAGCTCGACCTCGGACACGCCCCGGCCGTTCCAGGCCACCCACAGCGTGCCCAGCGGCGACGCCATCGGCGCCATCCGGTCCGCGAGGCCAACCTTGACCAGCACCTCGTCGGCCAGGCCCTCGGGGGCGGCGGCTGCGAGATCGGCAAGCCCCCCGGGTCGATCGTCGTCAGGAACATGGGTCGATCCAGCAGGGTTCATGCGCTCAGCTCCTCGGGCTCGATCGCGGCGGCCGCTCGCAGCATGGCGAGGCCGCGGGACACCTGGGCCTTCAGCGTCCCCTCGGGGCGGCCCAGCGCCTCGGCCAGCTCCGCGTACGAGAGGTCGTCGACGTGACGCAGGACGATCGGAATTCGGTAGCGGTCCGGCAGGGCAGCGAGCATCGCGGCCAGCCGCTCCCGGTCGACGGCGCGGAGCACGGGGCTCGTCGGCTCGTCGGCCGGATCGGCGGGTGGTTCCCAGCCCGCAGCGATGAGCGTCTCCAGGCCGGTCGTCGGCGGCGACGTGCGCCGGATCCGGTTTCGGCACAGGTTGACCACGATCGTGGCCAGCCAGGGGCGGAGGCGGAGCTCGCGGATCCGATCCGGTCCGTAGCCCTCGAGCGCCCGGTAGGCGCGCACGAGCGCGTCCTGGGTCACCTCCTCGGCGTCGGACGGGTTGCGCAGCACCCGGAGCGCGATCGCGTGACAGCGATCGACGTGTGACCGCACGAGGACCTCGAACCATCCGTCGAGGTTCGTCGCGAGGCCCTCCAGCAGCCCTTCGTCGTCCATCACCCTCTTCAACACGATCCGGGGTCCGGCGGTTGCAGCGCGTCCCGTCCTGCGCATCCATCCTGCCTCAGCGGGCAGACCTATGGCGAGCCGGGTCCGGCGGCAGGCTGAGCGCGAGGCCGCCGGCATTGGCGTGTCACAATCCGGCCATGCGGCTCGATGACCGGTTCGACGACCTCGTGATCAGCCTCGGGGGCTTCTACCGGGCGTGGTTCGTGTACGCAGGCCTGGAGCTCGGTCTGCTCGCCGCGTTGCGCGACGCCGGGCCGCAGGGCCTGACCCTCGATGAGCTGGCGCGTCGCACGTCGACGCAGCGGCCGCTGGTGGCGCGCTGGGCTTGGGGGGCCGATGCGCACGATCTGGTCGACCTCGACGGCGACCGGGTGACGGCGATCGAGGACGTGGCCACGATCCTGCTCGACAGCGATCGCGCCGAGTACCTCGGTGGCCAGTACCTGCATGCGACAGTCGGCAGCCTGGACTTCGGCTCCCTGGGCGACGTGATCCGCACGGGCGAGCCGCTGCCGTCGCGTCCGGACCGGTATCGGGTCGCGATCGAGCGGCTCACGGTCCAGGACGTCAGCGTGTTCTTCAAGGAGCTGCTGGCGGCGCTGCCGCAGCTGATCGTGGACCTCCGCCCGGGCTCCCGGATCCTCGACGTCCACTGCGGCGGCGGCCGCTGGCTGACAGCCATGGCGGCACGGTTCCCGGACACGGTGCTGACCGGGATCGAGTTCGAGCCCGACTCGGTGGACCGCGCCCGGGCAACTGTGCTCGCTGCCGGGCTCGAGAACCGGATCACGATCGAGCGTGGCGACGTGACCCAGGCCGGCCATGCGGGCGAGATGCGCCTCGTGTACTTCCAGTACGCGCTGCACCAGCTCCCGGACGCCCCGTCGGCACTGCGCTCTGCCTACGCGGCGCTGGCGCCGGCCGGCTGGCTGGTCGCGCTCGACTGGTACCTGCCCAGCGATCCCGAGGAGCTCCGTACCCGTCAGGCCGAGCTGATCGCCGGGATCCAGCTCGACGAGATGCTGCAGGGGACGCGGCTGGTGACCCGTGGCGAGGCGCTCAGCTGGTTCACGGCCGCCGGCCTTCCGACGCCAGAGCTCATCGATCTCCCGTCGGGCGCGAGCGCGATCGTCGTCCGTCGGGACTGAAGCCGGCGGTCGGGCCGGGGTCTCGCCATCCGGTCCACGGCCGTGCCGCTCGCAGCGGTCGCTATCGTGGGAGGGTGATCCGCGCCATCCGCGTCGACGACGCGACGATCCACGCCCTGGAGCGGCACGAGACCTTCGCCCACGCGATCCCCGGTCGCGAGGTCCGGGACCTCGGCGACAGCATCGTCCTGTTCGATGCCCGGGATCCCGACCCGTTCTGGAACCGGATGACGAGCATCCGCTGGCCCGCGGGTGCAGCCGCGTTCGATCATCGCCTGACCGAGATGCTCGCCCTGTTCGCCATCCGGGGACGGCAGCCGCACGTGTGGCCGAGCCCGGATCACTCGCAGCCGCCGGACCTGGTCGCCCGGCTCGGCCGGCACGGGTTCGTGGACCTGGGCGGCGGTCATGTGATGGTGCTCGACCGGCCCGAGGCTTGCCCGCCGGTTGGCGCGGGCGACCTCGGCGCCGGGGTCTCAGTGGATACGTACACGGGCGGTACCGAGGTGCACCCGGACGCCACCCGGGCCATCGCGCGGGTGCTCGCCGAATCATTCGGGGTCATGCCCGGGCGCGAGGTCGAGCTGGCCGTGGATCTCGGGCGGGCCCTGCAGGACCCGCGTGTCTCGCTGGTCCTCGCGAGCGTCGACGGCGAGCCCGCCGCGGTGGCCAAGGCCACGACCTTCGACGGGCTGACCTATCTGTCATCGATCGGCACCCGGTCCCCGTTCCGTGGCCGCGGCCTCGGTAGTCTCGTCACCCGGCAGGCCGTCGCGCTCGACGCGGGGCCGGATCGGCGCCTGGCCTATCTCGGCGTGTTCAGCGGCAACGCGCCGGCGCTTCGCATGTACTCGCGTCTTGGGTTCGCCTCCCTGGGCGAGGCGCCTGACATGCTGCTCGAATGACGGCCGAGACCGTGGGGCCCGGCGCGGATCCGCCCGGTCAGCCACGATCGTGGCGCGCCTGACGTGGCAGGTGCCCGAGCCCGCCTCGCTGGCGGCCGGCCTGCGCCGGCGCCTGGCGATCGAGGCCCGTGCGGACGCCGATGCCGAAGGGACGTATCTCGTGGCGCTCGGCGCCTCGCGGCTGGAGATCGTGCCCTGGCAACGCGAGGCACCCGGTGACGATCCACAGCCGGGCGGGCGCCTCGTGCTGGAGCCCCTTGAGACCGGTCTGATCACCGATGGCGGGTCCCGGTCAAGCGGGCTCATCAAGGGTGGATCGCCTGCCGGCAGATCGCCCGCGAGCGGGATGTCCCTGGCGGCCATCGCGTGGGCCACCGTGGAGCTCGCGCGCGCGGCACGCGAGCTCGGGCCCTGGCTGGCGGACGATCATGGCCGGGGCCCGGAGCCGCTGATGGGGCAGCGCGACCCCGGAGACCCGCATCTCGGGGCACGGACGCTGGTGCGGCCGACCAACGGCCTGCCGGGAGAGGTCCTCGTGCTCGCCGAGCCGGCCACCGAGGGTCGCCTTTCGGCGAGCCTCGCCCGACATGGCGAAGGGCCGGTCGCCCTGTACCTCCGACCGGCGTCGGGCCTCGACGCCTGGGTGGCGGATGCGCGCTCCAGGCACGTGACGCTCAGCGCACGCCGCGAGGGTCCGCTCGGACCCCAGGTCCTGGTGCTGCCCGAGCCAGCGCCCGAGCCGGGCCCCGCCGGACCAGGTGCATCGGGAGACGGCGATCCAGACCTCGGCGGGATCGGTTCGGGCGGCACGCGCACGGCCGCAACGGCCGCCATGGTGGGGCCCCACCTGATCGTGGTCGGTGACGCATCCCTCTCGTCGCGTGTAGCGCCGGACGGTACCATCCGGGCATGAACGACGTGGCCGCGATCACGATCCGAGCCGCGAGCGCCTCCGACGCGGAGCGCCTCGCGACGCTCCTGACCGACGAGGGCTATCCGGCCGGCCCGAGCGACCTTGCGGCCCGCATCGAGCGCTACTCCAGGTCCGGGTCGCACGTCCTGGTGGCGGAGGCCGCCGGTGTGGTCGTCGGGTTCATCGCGTTCCACGTCATCCCGCGCTTCGAGACGGACGAGCGGTTCGTTCGCGTCATCGCGCTCGTGGTCGATCCGGGCGAGCGGGAGCGGGGGGTCGCGCGCCTCCTGCTGGCAGAGGTCGAGCGGCTCGCGATCGACGAAGGGGTCTCGTTCCTCGAGGTCACGGCGGGACGCCATCGGCCCGAGGCCCGCCAGCTGTTCGAGTCGCTCGGCTACGAGGCCACGGTGACGTCCTACCTCCGCAGGCGGCTCTGACCGGGGCCGTCCGCCAGGCGCGTCCCGGGCCCCGCAGCTGATGCTTCCCCGCCTGGTCCTGCGCGACGAGGTTGCGGGTCTGCTTGACCTGCCATGGGAGGCGCCGCTCGCCCGCTGGAGCCCTGATGTCCATCGCTTCCGCGAGCTCCCGGTCGGACCGTCGCGGCACCTTGTGCGGTTCCTGGTCTCGGGTGGGCTCGTGTACGCGCTCAAGGAGCTGCCCGACGGTGTCGCGAACCGCGAGTACGGCGTGCTCCGACACCTGGAGGATGCCGGACTGCCGGCCGTTCGCGCCGTCGGCCTGGCCGAGCGACCCGACCGTGGCGACGCGATCCTGATGACCGAGTACCTGCGGCACTCGATGCAGTATCGCCGGCTCCTGATGCGGCTTCGCTCGGCATCCACGGCGTACCGGGACCGGCTGCTCGATGCGATGGCGCTGCTGCTGGTGGACCTTCATCGTGCGGGCGTCTACTGGGGCGACTGCTCGCTGGCGAACACGCTGTTCCGGCGCGATGGCGATCGGATCCAGGCCTACCTCGTGGACGCTGAGACGAGCGAGGTCCACGACCGGCTGTCCGACGGCCAGCGCGCCTACGACCTCGAGATCCTGGTCGAGAACGTCGCGTTCGGCATGGCGGACCTTGCCGCCTATCTCGAGCAGGAGGACGAGATGGACGACGCGATCGAGGCCGCGGAGTCGGTGCGAACGCGCTACGACGCGGTGTGGTCGGAGCTGCACGGCCAGCCCGACATCATCCCCGGCGATCGACAGGAGATCCGGGCCCGGCTTCGCAGGCTCAACGATCTCGGGTTCTCGGTCGACCTCGAGGTCGATCCCGTCGGGTCGCACGGGTCGGTTCAGCTGCGGACCTCGGTCACGACGCGTCGCTACCACGCCAACGAGCTGGAGCGTCGGACGCGCCTCCGCGCGCTCGAGGGCCAGGCAAGGATCCTGCTCAACGACCTGACCGAGTACGCGGCCTGGCTCGAGTACACGGAGCACCGCACGATCGATCCGGATGAGGCCGCCGACCGCTGGTTGCGCGAGGTGTACCGGCCGACCCAGGCGCGGATCGCACGGGAGGTCGGCCAGGACCGGGACCTCGTCCAGGCCTACTGCGACGTGCTCGAGCACAAGTGGCTGCTGTCGGAGCAGGCGGGCCACGACGTGGGGTTGGGGGCGGCCGTCGAGTCCTACCTCGCCGAGGGGGCACCCGCACCTGAGCGAACGGGGACCGAACGGGATGGCCAGGATCCGCTCGAGACGCTCGACGTCGAGGCCGATGATCCGGACTACGAGCCGCCGATCAGCTGACGACGGGCGCCGCTCGTCGTCTGGCGGTCGCCCGTCACTCCCGCCAGCGCTCCTCGTGCACGACATCGGCCAGGGCCTGGCGGCCCCCGGGCCGGTTCGCCCTGCTCATGGCCGATGGATCGGCCGGGTAGCCGAACGAGAGCATGAACTCGCAGTGCATGCGCTCGGGGTAGCCCAGCAGCTCGCGTGCGCGCTCGTGCTCGTAGACCGTGGCCGGACAGCTGCCGATGCCGAGCTCCCAGGCGACCAGCATCATCTGCGCTGCCGCCCCACCGAGGTCCCACGTGATCGACAGCGAGGCGCCCGGTGCACCCGGATCAGGCGTCACCAGGGCGACGGCCATCGCGGCGCCCGCCACGTGCCCGCACCACGGCCCCAGGGTCGAGAGCTCGCGCAGGTGCTCGCGATCACGAACGACGATGAACGCCCAGCGCTGGAGGTTCTTGGCGCTGTGCGCCCGGCGGCCCGCGTCGAGGATCTCCGTGACCGCGTCGGGCGAAAGCGGTCGGCCATCGAAGCGCCGGATCGCGCGCTTGCCGGAGACGGCATCGCGGACGTTCACAGCAGCTGTCCCGGATCGGCGATGGGGTCGGCCCGCGAGCTCGCCGGCACGCGCCGGATGAGACCGACCAGCGAGCGCAGGCCACCGGGCTCTCGGTCGAGCGCGGTCAGACGCTCGGGTTCCGG
Organism: uncultured Chloroflexia bacterium; assembly: GCA_963806265.1. Classification (GTDB taxonomy): domain Bacteria; phylum Chloroflexota; class Limnocylindria; order Limnocylindrales; family CSP1-4; genus CAIXZV01. The sequence goes on along the minus strand of CAWDXT010000032.1, from coordinate 76,644 downwards.
GAGGCGATGGGCGTCAACAGCCCAGGCACGGGCGGCCGCCTCCGGGGCTGGCAGCGGCCCGTGCAGGCTAGCAGCGAGGAAGCGCGCCACGGTGGCACGGTAGGTGGGCGACTCGTACTGCCACGAGTGCTCTCCCCCCGGGATGACGAGCGTCTCGGTGACGAGGTCCGGGCGCGCCAGCCGCCGCTTTCGCGCAAGACGATCGAGGTGGGCGGCCGGCACGACGATGTCGTCGCTGCCATGGACCAGCAGGACCGGTGCCGCCACCTCCCGGATCGCCCGCGATGCGCTGACCGAGGCCACCGTGTGGCGTCGCGGCCCGAGGTAGACGCGGGTCGTGAGCCAGGCGAGCGGCCAGGCGATCGGATCCGGGATCGGCAACCGCGCCAGGCGAAACGTCTGCCGTGTGAGGCGATAGGGGTCGGCCGGTGTGGCGAGCGCGACGACGGCTGAGACGTCGCTGTTGCCGGCGGCAGCGACGAGGGATCCGGCGGCGCCCATCGAGTGGCCGAGCAGCGCGATGCCGGTCACCTCGGGCCGGGCCCGGAGCGCGGCCACGCCCGCGCGTGCGTCGGCCGCGTACTCGCCGACCGACAGCGGCAACGGCTCCGGTGGGTTGCTGCCGTGGCCACGGATGTCGAGGGTGAGCACGTGAAAGCCGGCGGCGTGGAGGACCTGGGCGTGGGGAAGCGTGCGGTCCCGCGCCGACTCCCACCCGTGCACGAGCACGACCCCGGGCGCGGGACCGGGACCGGCCGGGATGAACCAACCGGGGAGGTCGACGCCGTCAGATGACGGGATCCGGATCTCCTGGTACGGGAGCCCGAGCGCGTCGGGCGTCCAGACGGGCGGGTTCTGGTGCGGATAGCCGGCCCGGACGCGATAGATCAGCGCGAACCGATAGGCGAGCGCGAACGGCAGCGTCGTCACGGCCGCCAGCAGGCCGGCCCGGCGCGCGCCTCGCAGTCGGAGCATGCCGCTAGGGGAGCGCGCCGGGCCGGAACTGTCAAGCGCGCCACTTCCGGCGATCCGGGGACGGCCCTGCGCGTGACGCGGGGACGAGGCAGACGGGCACGGCCCGGTGCCGCTCGTGCCTGCTATCGCACCACGCGGTACCGGAGGTAGACGACCCGTGAGCCGAAGGTGCGCGTCTCGAGGAGCTCGAGATCCGCTCGGCGCTCATGCCGGGGGAAGTACGCAATGCCGCCGCCGACCAGCATGGGATAGACCCTGAGCCGGTATTCGTCGATCAGGCCCCGTGCCGCTGCCTCGGCGGCCAGCGTCGCGCCACCGATCGCGATGTCACCGTCCCCCGGCTCGGCTCGCAGTCGCTCGATCTCCTCGGCCAGCCCGCCGGTGGCAAGACGGGCATTGCCCTGGACCGCCGACAGCGTGGTGGAGAACACGACCTTCGGCAGCGGCTTCCAGAGCTCGGCCCACTGGAGCTCGGACGCATCCAGCGATGGATCCTGGTCGGCGGTCTCCCAGTACAGCATCGTCTCGTACAGCCTTCGACCCATCAGGTGAACGTCGACCCCCCGGAGCTCGTCGATGACGAAGCGGAAGATCTCCTCGTCGGGCGCCGGTGCCGTGATGTCACCGTCCGGCCCGACGATGTAGCCGTCGAGCGAAACGCCCATGGAATAGGTCACGCGGCGCATCAGGAGTCCTCCTCGGTTTCGGGCTCGACGGTACAGCTCGCGGACCGTCACGCGCGCGTCGCCATCGGCCGCGCGGCAGGCTAGCGCACGCCGCACGCCGGACTGCCGGATGCCGCACGCCGGATGCCGCGCGTACGCCGGAACGCCTCTCGGCGGGCTTCGGACCGCCGTCGCTACACTCGGGACGTGGCTGCCAGAGATCCGCATCTCGTGCTCGGGGTCGAGCCGGGCGCAAGCCCGGACGACATCAAGGCTGCCTGGCGTGGCCTGGCAAGGCAGCACCACCCGGACCTGACCGGTGATGACCCGGCGGCAGCGCAGCGGGCGACGCGGCGAATGGCCGAGATCAATGGCGCCTATGCGGCGCTGACCCGTGCCGGGGAGACCGTGGAGAGCCGGCGCGCGCCGGGTCCCACGAGGCGCGCCAACGGGGAGGCCGCGACCCGGCCGCGGCGCGCTGGCGGACCGCCCCCGGAGCGACCCTCGCGCCCGGTCACCGGGCGGGTGGATACGAGCGACACCTTCCAGCCGCGCAACCAGACGGTCACCCCGCCCGGCGTCCGGCTCCCGCTCACCGGGCTGCCGCCGCTGCGCGCCACGCGGAGCGGGCCGGAGCTGCGCGCCTCGCCGCCGTCGGGGCCACTGGAGCGTGACGTTCTGGCCGGGCACGTGCCGCCCGCCGCGCCCGAGCTGAGCGAGGCGCTGGACGTCGAGGTCGGCTTCGGCAAGTTCCACGGCCATACGCTGGGCGAGATCGCCGCGTTCGAGCCGTCGTACATCGACTGGCTCGCGGGCACGATCACCCGTGATCCGGACCTGGCCATGGCCGCCCGGGTGATCCAAGCCGAGCTCGACCGGCGGGGAATCCATCGGCAGCACCGTCCCTCACGACCCGGGTGGCAGTCGAACCCGTTCAGCTGACGACGGCATCCAATGCGCGTCGCCGACGCCGACCCGACCCGGGCACGGCGGATGCGCGACCCCGACAGCGAGCCGCGCGCGACGTCGTCCCGGACGAAAGGAAGCGCTCCCGGCGGGACGACCGGGAGCGCAATGAAGCCGGATCAGTGCACCCGCCCCGCGCTCGGGCCTGCAGGCTGCTTTCGCTCTTACTCGGCTCGTGACCCCGGGCTCGGTTCCCGGGCCGTCAAGCGTCCCCGACGGCCGGGTCGTCCGTCCAGGCGATCCGTGACCGATGCCCCAGGGATTGCCCCCGGAGAGACGCGGGATCGGGATGGTGCGACGCGGTCTACAACGTACGAGCAGCGGCCCATGATCTCAATGGCCATCCGGTCCCGGTGCGGAGTGAGGATCGTCAGGCGCATGCCGGCACCGCCCGGACCATCGGATCTGGGCCGGGCGAGACCATCAGCCTGACCGGGGATCACCCGGTCTTCGCAGACCGTGCAACCAGGCGGAAGGCGGACGGTTGACGAGCGTTGCCGTATGCCGCGGGTGGGCGGCCGCCCGAATCGGCGGACACCGGTACGCTCAGCCCATGCCGCGCCCGGCCCCGCGATCAGTGATCCTCGCCACCCTCCTGGGCCTCGCCGTCGCCGCCTGCGGCTCGGCGATCCCGGTCGTGAGCTTCGATCCTTCGTCCGCCTGCACCACCGATGGCCGCCAGCCAGGTGCCTACCCGGAGCTCGAGGGGCTGCTGCCCACCGAGTACGAAGGTCGGGCACCGAACAACGTCGACTCCGGGCGAAGCTGCACGACGGCCGCGCTCGGCTCTCTCGCCGCCGACGGCATCCACGGTGTTCGCTTCGCCGGCGCGACCTGGGACCTGGACGGGGCCACCGCGCTCACGGTCGCGGTGTTCGAGGCTGATGGGCTCACCCCGAGCGCGATGATCGACTTCTATCGGCTGGGTGGCTCGGGCAACAGCAAGCTCGAGAAGATCGCCATCTCCGACACCACGGTCGGCGGGCGAACGGGCTCTCGCCTCGACGTGCTCCAGAGCGACGGCACCGCGCAATCGATCGTCGCCTGGCCGGCCGCCCGGGAGGGGCGGGTGTTCGTGCTCCTGGCCTCGGACCTGGGCGACGCGAACGTGCTCAAGGCGCTCGACGAGTTCGGCTCCCTGTGATCCGGTCCGGCCCGGGGCCGGTCCGTCCGGGCGAGCGGCCGGGCAGGCTCGCAGTGCTACAGTCGCGGCCATGAGCGACCGTCCCGACACCTGGTCTGCACGCCAGCGGGGGTGGCGGATCGAGCGCCTGACGCCCGCCCTCGACCGCCTTCCCGAGCGACGCTCGCGCTTCAGCACGATGGGCGACCTCCCGATCGATGGCCTGTACGGTCCGTGGAGCTGGCAGCCGGTGTCGACCGAGGCTGTGGGCCCCGGTCCGGGTGGCCCGACCGCCGTCGATCATCACGGCGACCCGCTGCGCGACGGCGATGGGCGATACGTCGACTTCGACCCTGTGCGAGACATCGGTTTTCCGGGGGAGCCGCCGTTCACCCGTGGCGTGCATCCGACGGGCTACCGGAGCCGCCCCTGGACGATGCGCATGTTCGCGGGCTTCGGCAGCGCCGAGGACACCAATGCGCGGTTCCGGCAGCTGCTCGAGGCCGGCCAGACCGGGCTCTCGATCGCGTATGACATGCCGACGCTCTACGGCTACGACACCGACGACCCCGAGGCGCAGGGGGAGTTCGGGACGTGCGGCGTCGCGGTCAGCAGCCTGGCCGACATGGAGCTGCTGCTGGACGGGCTACCGCTCGACAGGGTGAGCACCTCGATGACCATCAACGCGCCGGCGGCGCCGATCTGGGCGATGTACATCGCGGCCGCCGAGAAGAAGGGGGTGCCGCGGGCGGCGCTCGAGGGCACGATCCAGAACGACATCCTCAAGGAGTACGTCGCCCAGAAGGAGTTCCTGTTCCCGCCCGAGCCGTCGATGCGCCTGGTGGTGGACACGATCGAGTTCGGCACGCGCGAGCTGCCGAAGTGGAACACGGTCTCGATCAGCGGCTATCACATCCGTGAGGCTGGCTCGACCGCGGTCCAGGAGCTGGCCTTCACGATCGCCGACGGGATGGCGTACGTGGAGGCGGCCATGGAGCGCGGGCTGCGCGTCGACGAGTTCGCGCCCCGGCTGTCGTTCTTCTTCAACAGCCACTCCGACTTCTTCGAGGAGATCGCGAAGTTCCGGGCGTCGCGTCGCATCTGGTGGAAGCTGATGAGCGAGCGCTACCGCGCCGAGAACGAGCGCTCGGCGTGGATGCGGTTCCACACCCAGACCGCGGGTGTCTCGTTGACCCCACAGCAGCCGCTCAACAACCTGACCCGCGTGGCGACCCAGGCATTGGCGGCGATCCTGGGCGGGACCCAGAGCCTGCACACGGACGCCTACGACGAGGCGCTCGCGGTGCCCACGGCCGAGGCGGCCCTGCTCGCGCTGCGTCAGCAGCAGGTCCTGTTCGAGGAGACCGGGGTCGCGTCGACCGTCGACCCGCTGGGTGGGTCGTGGTTCGTGGAGTCGCTGACCAATCGCGTCGAGCGCGAGGTCTGGCGCTACCTCGACGAGATCGACCGGCGAGGTGGCATGGTGCCGGCGATCGCCGACGGCTACCCGCAGCGTGAGATCGCCGACGCGGCGTACCGCTTCCAGCGCGAGCTCGAGACCGACGACCGTGGCATCGTGGGCGTCAACCGATACGTGCAGGGCGGGCCGATCACGGTGCCCGTGCTCGAGGTGCCGGCAGGATCGGAGGAGCGACACCTGGCCCGCCTCGGCCGGATCCGTGCCGAGCGCGATGCCGAGGCGGTCGGCGCGGCGCTGGCCGGTCTGCGTGAGGCTGCGTCACGGCCGGCGTCGAGCGAGACGAACCTGATGCCGCACTTCCTGCGCTGTGCGGCCGCGTACGCGACGCTGGGCGAGCAATGCTCGGTCCTGCGCGAGGTCTTCGGGGAGTATCGCGAGCCGGTCACCGTCTGACCCGGCCGGGCGCCGTCCGGCGGCCCTGCGGCGCCATCCGGCGGCCCCTGCGGCGCCATCGAGCGACTGCGCAGCGTCGCCCGGGGCTACGATGCCCGCATGTACCTCGATGCCCTCTCCTTCCTCGAAGACGAACGCGATGGCTTCCGCGCCTACGAGGCGCTGGGCGAGCTGACCGACGAGCAGCTCGAGACACCGGTCCCCGAGGCCCATGGCTGGTCGGGTCGAGACCTGATGGCCCACATCCTTGACGGCCAGGCGCTGGCCCTCGACAGCGCGCGGGAGCTGGCGGTGAACGAGACCAGCCCGACGCTCGAGCGCTTCGACGCCGAGTGGAACGCGTCACCGGACGCCGGCGACAGGATCAACGAGGCCGCCCTGGCCCGCTATCGCGAGATGCCGCTCGACGAGCTGCGCCGCCAGTTCGCCAGCGTCTCGGGCGAGCTGCGCGGCTACCTCACGGTGGTCCCCAAATCACGCTGGATCAAGCACGGCCGGCACCAGGACTGGTTCTTCGGCGAGATGACCGAGCACTACGAGGAGCACCTCCCGGACCTGCGCGCGATCCTCGACGCCGCTCGAGCGGGCTGACCCGGTCGCGTTCAGGATCGGGCCGTCGGAGCCGACGGCTCGCCACCCTCGGCAGCCGCGTCGATCCGGTCCACCAGCGCCTGGCGGTCCTCGGCGGGCAGGAACGCCGCTCGGGCGGCCCGTCGCTGGAGGTCGACCAGCTGGCCTGTGTCAAGGCCGGCCACCCGCGCGACATGCCGCAGCTCATCGACCAGGGTGGTCGCGAAGAACGGCGGATCGTCGCTCGAGATGGTGACGTTGACGCCCGCCCGCCACAGCGCGCGGACGGGATGGGCCTCGAGCGACGGATAGAGGCCGATGGCGACGTTCGAGGACGGGCAGACGTCCAGGGGCACCCCATCTCGCACGAGTCGCGCGACCAGGTCCGCGTCGCGGCTCGCTGCGACACCGTGCCCGATCCGGTCGGCCTCGAGGATGTCCAGCGATTCGACCACGCTCGACGGCGGTCCCATCTCACCCGCATGAACCTCGAGACCGAGACCCATGCGTCGGGACTCGGCGCGCAGCTCGACGAACTCGCCGGTGGAGGCCGACTCCTCGATGCCGGTCAGCCCCACGCCCACGATCGGGGCGTCGGCGCCGGCCACGAGATCGAGCGTGGCTCGAGCCTCCGGCCAGCCGAGGTCGCGGATCGCATCGACCACGATGCCGATGCGCGTGTCCGGTCCCGCGTCCGCGAGCCCGGACCGCAGGGCATCCCACATGGCGCCCGGGTCCATGCCGTTGCGCACGTAGATGAGCGCCGTGAAGATCACCTCGCTCCACGCGATGCCCTGGGCCGCCTGGCCTGCGGCGAACCGCGAGGCGACCAGGAACAGGTCGTCGGGCGTTCTGACGAACGCGTTGCTCGCCAGGTACGCGGCAAGGAACGGCTCGAACCCCCGATATGCGCTTGGATACCGGCCATGGACGAGGTGGAGGTCGTGCGCGGGATCGCCGCCGTGCCGAGCGGCGAGCTCGATGGCCGTCGCCTCGTCGATCGTCCCTCCGAGGTGGACGTGCAGCTCGACCTTGGGCATGGCGATCACGTCAGGCTCGGTCGGCACGCCAGTGGTCGGCATCGGCTCCGGCATCGGGACGCTCCTCCAGCGCGCACGCCGATCGTGCGGGTCAGGCGAGCATATCCAGGCCCTCTGTCGAGCGTCCATCCGGTTCCGCCGGTCACATTTCGCCGAATGCGTCCGCGGATGGTGGCCGCCGGAGGTACGGCGCGGTGGCGATGACGGACGCCCCGAGATCGAAACGACCCCGGCCGTCGGCCGGGGTCGAGTGGTCAGCGTGAGCGCCCATGGTGGGCGCCCGGTTCAGCTCTGGGGCGCCGGGGCCGAGAGCGACGTCAGGTCGAACGCCTGCTCCAGCTGCTCGAGCGGCCGGAAGCCGATGACGCCCTGCGGCTGCGCGCCGGGCTTGAAGTACGCGATGGTGGGGATGCTCATGATCCCGAAGGTCTGCGACAGGCGCGGGTTGGCGTCGACGTCGACCTTGACGACGTCGACGACGCCGTCGTACTTCGCGGCGAGCTTCTCCATCTCGGGGGCGACCATCTTGCAGGGTCCGCACCAGGCAGCCCAGAAGTCGACCACGACCGGCTTGTCGTTCTGGAGCACCATCGCCTCGAACGTATCGTCCGTCGCTGCCTTGATCTCCGCCACGTGGCGGCTCCTTTCTCCCACCGGGTGGGTGGGACGTGTGCCCGCTAGCGGGCGATCGTCTGAAGTAGCTTGCAGGCCTCGAGGACCTTGGGATCCGCGAGGCGGTAGTACACGGTGTTCCCCTCACGACGAGTCGTGACGAGGCCGGCCGAGCGCAGCACCGCGAGATGCTGGCTCATGTTCGGCACCTGACAGCTCACGCGCGTGGCGAGCTCGCCCACGGAGGCCTCTCCGCCGGCGAGCGACTCCAGCACGCACAGGCGCTTGGGATCGCCGAGAGCTCTGGCCACGACGGCGGAGCGTCGCCGCTCCACGTCGAGGTCGGTCGTGGTGTCGATCACGTAGCCAGTCTCTCACTAGTTGCGCAAGAACGCAAGTGTCTTGGAGACCTGCGAAACCTGCCGGGCGCTGCGGGCTCGCCGTGCCGGATCGGTGGCGCCCCTACACTTCGCTCCGTGACCAGGCCCGAGATCACCCTCGATGCGATCCGTGCGATGCGGGAGCAGCTGGGCGACCGCATTCACCGCACGCCGATGCTGACCTCGGCGACCGGCGCTCGCATGGCGGCCGCCGCCAGCGGCGTCAACGTGGCCGACGATCGGCTGTACCTGAAGGCCGAGCACCTCCAGAAGACCGGCTCGTTCAAGCCGCGCGCGGCGCTGGCCCGCATCGGGTCGCTGTCGCCGGAGGAGCGGAGGCACGGCGCGATCACGATCTCGGCCGGCAATGCCGGTCAGGCCTATGCGTGGGCAGGGCACGAGGCCGGCGTCCCGGTGACGGTCGTGATGCCGGCCGATGCGGTTGCCGCGAAGGTCGACGCCTGCCGCGGGTATGGCGCCGAGGTCGTGCTCCACGGTGCGCATGTCGGGGAGTCGCTGCTCCGCCTGGAGGAGCTCCGGGTCGAGCGGAAGCTCACGCTCGTCCACCCCTATGACGACCCGGAGGTCCTGCTCGGCAACGGATCGTGCGGTCTCGAGGTGGTAGAGGACCTGCCCGACGTCGACGTGGTCGTCGTCGGTGTCGGCGGCGGCGGCCTCATGGGCGGTCTGACGACGGCGCTCAAGGAGTCGCGCCCGTCGGTGCGTGTGTTCGGCGTCGAGCCGACGGGCTCGACAGCGCTGCGGAGCGCGCTCGACGCAGGAGAGCCCGTTCCTGTGACCCCGGTGAGCATCGCGGACGGGCTGGGCGCGCCGATCATCGGTCGCCTGGCGTTCGATGTCGCGCGCCGCTATCTCGACGGCGTGGCGCTGATCGACGACGACACGATCCGGTCAGGGATGCGGTTCGCCGTCGAGCGTCTGAAGCAGGTCCTGGAGCCGGCGGGAGCAGCCGCGCTGGCCGCCGTGCTCACGGGCGCGATCCCGCTCCGTGCCGGCGACCGTGTGTGCGTGATCCTGTCGGGCGGCAACGTCGCGCTCGAGCGGCTGGGCGACCTGATCGCGGAGGCAGCCCCGCTGGACGATCCCGGCTGAGCTCCCGCGATCCGAAGCGCGGTCGGTCGCGTGCCTGTCCAGCCGTGCCTAACGAGGTGCGCCCCGTCGTGCCGACGCCCACGTGCCGACGCCCACGTGCCGACCCGTCGTGCCGACCCTCGTGCCGACCCCTCGTGCCGACCCCTCCCGCCGACCCCTCCCGCCGACCCCTCCCGCCGACCCCTCCCGCCGACCCGTCGTGCCATCCAGTCAGGGGACGGGTAGGGGACGCTGGACCTCCCGCGATATCGGCCCCTTCGCCAGCCGATACGCGCTCGCCCACGCACGAGAGCTCGCTCCGGCTTCACCACCGCGGCGCATTCGCCCGGTCCGGTGGGTCCGTTCCGCGGCGCGCAGTCGTCCTTTGACTACGTGGCTGGAACGGGGCGGGCGGGGCGTGGATCCTGCCGGGAACCCTCTCTTCCGGCACCTGACCCGGCCGGGATCAAGATCCGGGGTGACGTGCGCTCTACCGCGAGCGCTCCGCCCGCGCGCGCTCTGCCGGCACGGCGTCTCCCGGGGCCCCAGGCTGCTGAGCCATGTCGACCTCGACACCCCGCTGACGCGAACGGGGAACGCGCCCCGGCAGGATCAGTCGATGCCCAGCTCGGCGAGGTGGTCCTCGTCCTCGATGCCGAGATGGTGGGCCAGCTCGTGGAGGATGGTGATCCGGACCTCGTCGGCGAGCTCGTCCGGATCGGCGAAGTCGGCCTCGAGCGGGAGGCGGAAGACGAGGATCCGGTTCGGCTCCGTGACCCAGTCGGCGCCCCACTCGTTGAGCGGCACACCCTCGTACAGCCCGTACAGGGTCTCATCGGGCTCGAGGCCGTTCTCGCGCAGCTGCTCCGGGGTGGGCTCGTCCGCGATCACCACCGCGACCTCATCGAGCGCCGCCCGAAACGGGCCGGGGATGGCGGCGATCGCGCGGTCGACCAGGCGATCGAATCGCTCGTGGTGCACGACGTGCGGACGCCGGGTTGCGAGCCGGGATCCTCGACGGCGCTTGACCATGGCGTCCGTATGCTAGCCGCGATGACGCAACATCCGGACGCCGCAGCGCTCGCGGGCCTGGCTTCGATCGAGCTCGACGCGACGGCTGCCCCCGGCCCGGACCCGACGGCCGAGCCCGACGGGTTCCTGGTCGCCAACGGCGATGCCAGGCTGCACTTCCTCGACTGGGGTGGACCCGAGGACCCGGCCGCTGATGGATCCACCGCCGCCGACCACCTCCGAACCGAGCGTCCGGGGGTCTTGCTGATCCCGGGCCTGCTCCAGCCGGCGTGGTCGTGGGCCCCGGTGGCCCGTCGCCTGCGGGCCTCGCATCGCACGGTGGTCGCCGACCTGCGCGGCCAGGGTCTGTCCGACGCTCCACCCGACGGCTACGACCTCGACACCCTCGCAGGCGATGCCGTGGCCGTGGCGGAAGGCGCCGGCCTTTTGCCACGCCGAGCTGGCAGCGACGCTACCTCCGGGGAGGCGCGGATCATCGTTGCGGGCCACGGATTCGGAGCGATCATTGCCGCCGCGACGGCCGCCAGGCTCGAGGATCGCTGCGCGGGCCTGGTGCTGGTCGACGGTGGTTGGGATCGGCTGGAGGTGACCACCGATCTCGACGTCGACGAGTTCCTGCGGGGGCTCGACGAGCCGCCCGAGGTGCTGCGTTCGATGGATGCGTGGCTGGCCGATCGGCGAGGCTTCGATCCGACCTCGTGGGATGCCGACCAGGATCGTGCCGCGCGTGAGGCAGTCGTCGAGACCGCGGCCGGCCGCGTCGTGCGCACCGTCCGGCCGTTTGTCGTCGAGGCCCTCGTGCGCACGATGTTCGACTACGAGCCCGTCGAGGTGCTGCCGGCAATCGCGGCCTCGATCAGCGCGCTCGTTGCGCTCGGTGGCGGTGACGCAACGGTGCGGCTCGCCGAGCTGGGGCGTGCGGGCAGAGCTCGCGACGCGGCGGGACGGCGGCCGATCCTGGTGGCGACCTTTCCGACCGACGCGCACAACCTGATGCGCTATCGACCAGCCGAGGTCAGTGCCGCGATCCTGGCCGCGGCAGGTTGAGCCCGCAGCCGGCCCGCCGGCCGCGCCCGCCGAGGAAGGATTTCGCCCAGCCGCTACCATCGGGCAACGATGAGTGACCGAACCACGACCCCGACCAGCGGCCGCGAGCTGCCCGAGCACATCCGCGCGATCGTCGAGGAGATCGAGACCGAGATCGGCGACGAGCTGCTGGCCGGCACGCCCGCCGGGGAGTCGAACGGCCGAATCGAGGCGGCCGTTCGCGACATCCTGATCGAGATCGGCGAGGACCCGGAGCGCGAAGGCCTGCGCAGGACCCCCGAGCGGATGCATCGCATGTACGCAGAGCTGACGGCCGGCTACCACGTCGATCCCGAGCGGCTGATCAACGAGGCGGTGTTCCAGGTCGAGTACTCGGAGATGGTGGTCGTCAAGGACATCCCGTTCTACTCCCTGTGCGAGCACCACCTGCTGCCGTTCTTCGGCTCGGCGCACGTCGCCTACGTCCCCAGCGGCCGCGTCATCGGCCTCTCGAAGATCCCGCGCATCGTCGAGATGTACGCCCGACGGCTGCAGGTCCAGGAGCGGATGACGCAGCAGATCGCCGAGTTCCTGATGGACCGCCTTGAGCCGAGCGGCGTGGGCGTGGTGATCGAGGCGACCCACCTGTGCGCGGCCATGCGCGGCGTGCGCAAGCCGGGGACCGTGATGACCACCGCTCACGTGCTGGGGCTGTTCCGGCGCAGCGACAAGACGCGCGCCGAGTTCTTCGCCCACCTGGGCCGCAGCGCACCGTCCGCCTGACGCCCCGATCCGGCCGTGCCGGTGCGCTCGTGGGCGGCAGCGCACCCGGACGGCCGGCTCTCCCTTCGTCGCCGCGCCTACAATCCGTGGCATGACCGACCGACCGCTCAAGGTGCTGATCGCCAAGCCCGGCCTCGACGGCCACGATCGCGGCGCCAAGGTGCTCGCGCGCGGGCTCCGGGACGAAGGGTTCGAGGTCGTGTACACGGGCCTCCGCCAGACCCCGGAGATGATCGTGACCGCGGCGCTCCAGGAGGACGTCGACGTGGTGGGGCTGTCGATCCTGTCGGGTGCCCACATGACGCTCGTGCCCAAGGTCTGTCGTCAGCTCCACGAGCGCGGCCTCGACGATGTCCTGGTGACCGTTGGCGGGATCATCCCCGATGACGACGTCGAGCCGCTGAAGGCCGAGGGCGTGGCGGCCGTGTTCGGACCGGGCACGACGATCGCCGAGGTGGCCTCGTTCATTCGCGCCAACGCCACGCCTCGCGAGTGAGCAGCCGGCCGGTGGCGCCGGGCAGAGCCGCGGCATGAGCCCGGGCACGGACCCCGCGAAGCGCGCCACGGAGCTGAGCGCCGCCGCCCGGGGCGGCGATCGCCGCTCGCTGGCACGGCTGCTGACCGCCGTCGAGAACCGAAGCCCGGTCGCGGAGCATGCGCTTCGCCTGCTCTACCCGAAGGCGGGTGGCGCCCACCTGGTGGGCATCACCGGACCTCCCGGCGCAGGAAAGTCGACGCTCGTCGCCGCGCTGATCGCCGAGCTGCGAGAGCACGATCGGACGGTGGCCGTGGTCGCGGTCGACCCGTCCTCGCCGATCACCGGCGGCGCGCTGCTGGGCGACCGGGTCAGGATGCAGGCGTACTCCGGCGACGACGGCGTGTTCATTCGCTCGATGGCGTCGCGCGGGCACGCCGGCGGCCTTGCGGCCACCTCGACCGCCGCGGCGGCCGTGCTCGATGCGGCCGGCTTCGATGTCGTGCTGCTGGAGACGGTGGGCACCGGTCAGAGCGAGGTCGAGGTCGCCGCCGCGGCCGACACCACGGTCGTGCTCGAGGCGCCGGAGATGGGCGACGAGGTCCAGGCGATCAAGGCGGGGCTGCTCGAGGTGGCCGACATCGTGGTCGTCAACAAGGGCGACCGGCCGGGCGCACAGCGGACCGCCTCGCAGCTGCGAGCGATGCTGAGCCCGACGACCGCGCCGGGACGGCCAGGATCCATCGCGGCCGGCACCCAAGCGACCGGAGGTGCTGATCACGACCGCGGTTGCCGGGGAGGGGATCCGCGAGCTGCTCGAGGCGCTCGATCGCCACCGCGCCGCCGCCGCGACCGAAGGGACACCCACGGAAGCCCGACGCGCCCGCGCGGCGGCCCAGGTGCGCGCCGTGCTGGTGGAGCGCCTCTGGGATCGGCTCGGAGCCGGGCGGATGGCGTCCAGCACGCGACGCGTGATCGAGGACGTGGCCGCGCACGAGCTCGACCCCTACGCCGCCGCCGACCAGCTTCTGGTCGAGCTCGGCCAGGGCGAGGCAAGCCGATCGGATGGCGGGGCCGGGAGCGAGAGACAGATGGCGCACCAGGAGGTGACCGAATGAGCATCGAGCGAGTGTTCGTGGCCGGAGCGGGGCTGATGGGCCACGGCATCGCGCAGGTCCATGCGGCGATCGGCAAGCACGTCACGATGTACGAGCCCGGGCTGGCACGGGCGGAGGCCGGGCGTGATCGGATCCGCGGCAACCTGGACCGGGCGGTGGCCAAGGGCCGACTCTCGCCGGATGACCGGGACGGGACGCTGGCGCGCCTCGAGGTGACCGATGACCTCGGCGACGCCGCCACTGCCGACCTGGTCGTCGAGGCGGTGTTCGAGGATGTCGAGGTCAAGACCCAACTGTGGGCCGATCTCGATCGCGTCGCGCCGGCGGGCGCCGTGTTCGCGAGCAACACGTCCTCGATCTCGATCGATCGCCTTGCCGAGGCGGTCGGTGCGGACCGACGGGCGCGGTTCGTCGGCATGCATTTCTTCAGCCCGGTCCCGGTGATGCCGTTGATCGAGCTGATCCGCGGCTCGGCCACGTCCGACGAGACGGAGGCCGCGATCCGGGAGCTCGCGTCGGAGCTGGGCAAGCAGGTCATCGTGTCGGCCGACCGGCCGGGCTTCATCGTCAACCGGATCCTGATGCCGTTCCTGGCCGAGGCCATGCGTGCCTACCAGGAGGGACTGGGCACCGCCGAGGACATCGACACCGGCGCGAAGGTCGGGCTGAACCACCCGATGGGCCCGCTCGAGCTTGCCGACTTCATCGGGCTCGACGTGTGCCTGGGCATCATGCGCGTGCTCGAGGACGGCTTCGGGCAACCGCAGTTCACGCCGCCGCAGGTCCTGCTCGATCTCGTCGCAGCCGGGCACCTCGGCCAGAAGACGGGGCAGGGCTTCCACAGCTACCCGCGCTGAGCCGCGGGGTCACGCCGGACCCCAGGCGGATGGCCGGGGACCTGGGTGTACTCTCGCGGACATGCAGGATCAGGCTCAACCCAACGGTGCCGCCTATGTCGTCAGCGCGGCGCGCACCCCCATCGGCAGGTTCGGCGGCTCGCTCGCGGCGGTGCCGGCCGTTGAGCTCGGCGCCGTCGCCATCCGGGCAGCCGTGGACCGCTCGGGGCTGCCCGAGGATGCGCGGTTCGACGAGGTGCTCATGGGCCAGGTGCTCCAGGCCGGGGTCGGCCAGGCGCCGGCTCGCCAGGCGCTGCTCCGGGCGGGGCTCGCGGACACCACGCCGGCCACCACGATCAACCGCGTCTGCGGCTCCGGCCTGAAGTCGATCATGCTCGCCGCAGCGGCCGTTCGCGCGGGCGATGGCGACCTGTTCGTGGCCGGCGGCATGGAGTCCATGAACCAGGCACCGTTCCTGCTTCGCCGGGCACGCTTCGGGTACCGACTGGGGAACGGCGTGCTCGAGGACTCGACCGTGCTCGATGGGCTGTGGTGCTCGGTCGAGGACTGTCACATGGGCACCCATGCCGAGCGCGTCGCGATCCATTCGGGGATCAGCCGCGAGGACCAGGACACGTTTGCCCTCGAAAGCCACCGCAAGGCGGTCGCCGCCATCGACGCCGGGCGGTTCGACGCCGAGATGGCGCCCGTCACCGTCCGTGGCCCGAAGGGCGCCGAGACCGTCGTCAGCGTGGACGAGGGCCCGCGGCGCGACACCACCGCCGAGGCCCTCGCAAAGCTCAAGCCCGCGTTCGACCTGCCCGCCGGCGAGGATCGGGGTGACGCGACGACCGGCACGGTCACCGCCGGTAACGCGCCGGGCATCACGGACGGCGCCGCTGCCGTGGTCGTCGCCTCGGAGCGGGCCGTCGAGCGATACGGGCTGACGCCGCTCGCCCGGATCGTGGGCTATGCCCAGGCCGAGGTGACGCCGAAGTGGCTGTTCCTGGCGCCGATCGCCGGGGTCCGCGGCCTGGAGCAGCGGACCGGCCTCGGGCCGTCGGACTTCGACCTGATCGAGATCAACGAGGCGTTCGCGGCCCAGGTGCTGGCCGACGGACGAGAGCTCGGGTTCGACTGGTCGAAGGTCAATGTCAACGGTGGTGCGATCGCGCTCGGTCATCCGATCGGGGCGTCCGGCGCGCGGATCGTCGCCACGCTGCTCCACGAGCTCGGGCGCCGTGGGGGACGGTACGGAATGGCGACGTTGTGCCTGGGCGGGGGCGGATCCGTCGCGATGGCCTTCGAACGGGTCTGACGCGACCTCGGACTCTGGCGCGCCGTGGTACGGGGCCCCACGATCGAGTCGGCACGTGCGTGGGATTGTCCCGCGGCGGCCGGAGACGCCGGAGGGCAAGCCGATGGCCGAGATCACCGCACCACCCGAGGCGGTCGTAAGCCTCACGTCCGATGAGCTGCTGCTGATCCGGGCCGCGCTGCGCCTGCTTCTCGCGACGCTTGGTCGGGACGAGGCGGACGAGGTGGAAGAGATCAAGACGCTGCTTCTGAGGCTGGAAGCGGCCTGATCCGGCCTCGCCGCGGTTGACGGCCGGCCGACGTGCCCGGACTATCCGGGAAGCGCCGCCCCGCGTCGTCTTGTGAAGCCGGGCCGGCGAGCCACCCGAGGTTCCCGATGCCCGAGGTCTCAGCCGCTCCTGCCACCCACCAGCTGCTGATCGCCGGTCGCTGGGTCGACGGCGTCTCCGGCGCGACCTTCGAAAGCGTCAACCCGGCCGACACGCGGGACGTCGTCGGTCGCTTCCAGGCGGGCACGGCCGCGGACGTCGCCATGGCCGTGCGCGCTGCCGAGGTCGCGCTGCCGGGCTGGCGGTCGATGCCGGCTCCGAAGCGTGGCGAGATCCTGTACCGCTTCGGCGCCCTCATGGCCGAGCACAAGGAGCGGCTCGCACAGGCCATGACGCGTGAGATGGGCAAGGTGCTTGCCGAGGCGCGCGGCGATGTCCAGGAGGGGATCGACATCGCATTCCTGATGGCAGGCGAGGGGCGCCGGATGTTCGGTGACACGGTGCCGTCCGAGCTGCCCGACAAGTGGGCGATGAGCATCCGACAGCCGATCGGGGTGGCCGGGATCATCACGCCCTGGAACTTCCCGATCGCGATCCCGTGCTGGAAGATGATGCCCGCGCTCGTGACCGGCAACACCGTCGTGCTCAAGCCCGCATCGGACGCGCCGCATTGCGCAACGCTGCTGGTCGAGCTCATGGTCGAGGCAGGCTTTCCGGCGGGCACCGTCAACCTCGTCACCGGTGCCGGGGCCGAGGTGGGGGATGCCATCGTCGGCAGCCGGGACGTGCCGGTGATCTCGTTCACCGGGTCGTCGGACACGGGCCGCCGGATTGCGCAGCTGGCGGGGCGGCAGCTCAAGCGGCTCAGCCTGGAGCTCGGCGGCAAGAACGCGGTGGTGGTGCTCCCCGATGCCGACCTCGAGCTCGCGGTCGATGGGATCCTGTGGTCGGCGTTCGGCACGACCGGTCAGCGGTGCACGGCATGCTCGCGGGTGATCGTCGATCGTTCCGTCGCGGACGAGCTGGTCGACCGGCTGGCGTCGCGGTCCGCGACGCTTCGGCTCGGGTCGGGGCTCGACGAGCGCGTCGAGGTCGGGCCGCTGGTCAACGCCGCCGCCGTGGACAAGGTCGAGCGCTATGTCGAGATCGGTCGGCGCGAGGGCGAGCTGGTGACCGGCGGATCACGAGCATCGGGGACCGATGCCGCGACGGGCGCCGCCCTGGACCATGGTCACTTCTTCCAGCCCACGATCTTCACCGGGGTGAGGCCGATGGCCACGATCGCCCAGGACGAGATCTTCGGACCCGTGCTGTCGGTCGTGCCCGTGGACGGGTATGCCGACGCGATGATGGCCGCCAACCAGGTTCGGTATGGCCTGTCGGCGTCGATCTACACGCAGGACGTCAACGTCGCCTTCCGGGCCATGCGCGACCTCGAGGCGGGGATCGTCTACGTCAACGCCGGGACCACGGGCGCCGAGACGCATCTCCCGTTCGGCGGCTGGAAGGACACTGGCAACGGCCATCGTGAGGCGGGCCACGTGGCGCTCGACACGTTCACAGAGTGGAAGGCGATCTACGTCGACTACAGCGGCCGCCTGCAGCGGGCCCAGATCGACAACCAGTAGCCGTCCGGTCGCCTCAGGGCGCCCCGGGGTCGCCCGGGCGTCGGCTCGCACCCCCGTCGCGGTCGCCCTCGCCCCGCGCTGTGCGCTATCCTGCCCCGCGGGCCGGTAGCTCAACGGTAGAGCAAGTGACTCTTAATCACTAGGTTCAGGGTTCGAATCCCTGCCGGCTCACCAGCATCCCGCGCACGAAACAGGCCCTCCGGGCGATCCCGGAGGGCCTTTTGATTAGGGCCGTACCCAACGCCATACCCAACTCAGGTTCCGACCGCCCGCTGCATCGCGGCGGCATGAGGTCAGCCGAATGCCGAAGTTGGCCCGCCAACTGTCGGCGCGAATGCTGCCTAGCACACCTGTTCTGTTTGGCGCGCGCCATCGCTGACTCGCTGCGGCAAGTCATCATCCACCACAGCCCCGGCTCCGCATCGCGCTCGACCGATCGGCGAGGCAGCGGGCGACCTGGGCATCCCCGGACTCTGGCCAGGTCCGCGACGGCGTCCGGGGGCTGGTGCGTTGCGGCACCACGACGCCCGAACGAGCCCTTTGGCACTGGATACCTCAGGTACCCAGCGCCCAGGGTGGCCCGGACGCGGAGGCTGTGACGCGCGGCCCAAACACTGGCCGCCGGGACCGCGTGGAGCTACTGGCGAGACCGACCCGCGCCGCCAGCGTCCCATCGTAGGAAGCCATGCGTCGCAGCGTTGTGTTGGTCGCTGCCCTGATGCTCGTGGGGTCGCTTGCGGTGGCACCGGTCGCGCTTGCGGCGGCGGTCAGCCCAGTGGCTTTGTTGGCAACTGGACGGCCATCGACTGCGCCACCGGGGACAACGATTCACAAACCGGCATGGACTGCAACGTGTGGGGAGACGGCAGCACCCTGACGCTCCACATCGCCAAGGGCGCCACGGTCCACTTCGTGTACCAGGACTCCTACGACATGAGTTGCGCGCTGGCCGGCAGCCCCTCGACGGTCCTCGTCGTATCCGGCACGGGCTACTACGAAACCAACGAATTGGACCAGACCTTCTTTATCCCGATCACCAGCAAGGCCTCCTGCGGGCACTTCCAGCTCGAGGGTTACGACGTCGGGGGCATCTACTGGGACGAAGGCAGCGATTCGCTGTGGCAGGGTGATCCCGACGGCGACGGCTGGGGCCACAGCTTCACCCGTGCCCACTGATCCTCTGGGTCCGCCTCCGTGATGACCAAGGCGGCCTTGAGCTAGACGACCAGCGAGCCCCCGATCTCCGCGCCCACCTGGGTGGGGTGACCGGGGGCCGATGCTCACCGGCTGATCAGCTTCGTGTCCTGCGGCCCTACAATCGCGCGGATGGCATCCGGAGTCCACCCGCTGGAGATCGGGATCATCCTCGATCAGGAGGAGGTCCCCGGACGACCGGTAGCCCACTGGCCCGAGATCCGTGCCCTGGCCCGGGAGGCCGAGCTCGTCGGCGTCGCGTCGCTGTGGGTGGTTGATCACTTCCTCTGGCAGCGTGACCCGTGGAGGCGACACTCGCCCGAGACATCCGAGGCGAGACAGTCGCTCGGTGTGTGGGAGGCATGGACCTCGCTCGCCGCCATTGCCGAGGCGACCACGCGAGCTCAGCTCGGGACGCTGGTGACCTGCACCGGCCATCGCGATGCGGTGCTCATCGCGAAGATGGCCGAGACCGTCGACGACATCAGCAACGGACGTTTGATCCTCGGCGTGGGGTCGGGCGACTATCCGCCCGAGCACGAGATGTTCGGATACCCGCTCGAGCGGCCTGTCGCCCGGTTCGAGGAGTCCGTCCGCGTCATCTCGTCGCTCCTGCGCACGGGTCACGCCGACTTCGCGGGCGAGTTCGTCCACGTGCGCGACGCCGAGCTTCGACCGCGTGGCCCCCGGCGGCCGGTCCGCCGCTGTTGATCGGATCCCTAGGCAACACGCCGCGGATGCTACGGCTGGTGGCCCAGCATGCCGACATCTGGAACGGCTGGGCCGCGACCTCGGCGGCGGACATTCCGGCGATGCGGTCGGCGGTCGATGACGCCTGCGCGCGGATCGGACGTGACCCGGCAACGCTGCGGCGCACCGTCACAGCGGCCATTGCGTTCGATGGCCCGATGGTCGGGCGGGACGACGTGATCGACGGTGATGATGGCCGGATCGCCGCTGCCTTGGCAGGAATTGCTGAAGAAGGGATCGACGCGGTCCAGCTGTTCGTGTTTCCCACTGAACAGGCATCGATGTCCCGACTCGGCCGGATCATCGACCAGGTGACCGATCAGGTAGCGACCGGGCAGACCCGTGGCGCGCGTGCGATCGCGCTGGGACGTTTGAGATGACCAGAGGGTACCGAGAGGTGACTGCCCGCCGCCGCTGGGGCCCGTACGCTCGGAGACCTGTTATCCGCTGGAGGCCTTCGCGTGACGATCGGCCGCGCACGTCTCGCGCTCCTGGGGCTCTGGGCGCACTGGTTCGGAGAGCCCTCGGTCAACGGCGAACCGGCGGCTGGTCCAGCCGAGGCGGGTACCGCGCTGAGCCGCGCGCCGTGGCCAGTGGAGGTCTCGGACGCGACCCGTGCGTATCAGTCCACGCTGCGCCTCGAGCCCGAGCCGGACCCGGGGCCCGCGTCGATCGTCCGCCTCCGGATCGCGTCGCCGGCCAGGACCCTGGCGGTGGCACCGGTCGCAGATGAGCCGCACCGGCGCCGCCCGCCCGCCCGCGGCCCGGACGGTCGGTTCATCCGCAGGCAACCGGACGGGCAGGTCTCTGCTGTGGAACCCGGGAACCCGTCAGCTCACTCGCACCCTGGGGCGGCGGCTGCCGATGCCAGGGTCACGGACACACCGCTCGACATCGCCTTTCCAGCGGGTGATGGCCGGTGGCCATCCGTGACCCACGCGGTCCCGGGCGCGACGCGGCCCGACGATCCGCTCGGAGCGGATTCCGCCATGCCCATAGCGGCCAACGACCTCGACCTGTCCGCCGATCGGCCGATCCGGATCGTGTTGGTCGAGGATGTGTCCGAGGTCGCCACACACGTGCGGGAGGTGCTTCGACCACAGAGTCGGTTCGGCCTCGTTCACACTATCCGCGAGGGCCGGCGAGCCGTGGACGAGATCCGCGATCTCGACCCCGACGTGGTCCTGGTGGATTCGCTGCTGCAGGGCAGTACCAGTGCTCGACAGATCGTCGACCGACTCCGCGCGACCGGGCGCCCATTCGGGATCGTCGCGATGACCGTGCCCGACTGTCAGGCCGAAGCATCGATGCTCGAGCAGGCCGACGCCGTAGTGTCGCTCCCGTTCGGCACCTTCGATCTCGGGCGCGCGATCATCGGCGGCCCACGCCGCGCTCACGGCGAGGGATCCGGGGTCCACGTCGCGGGTCGTGTCGGTGTTCTCGGCCAAGGGCGGCGTCGGCAAGACCACCATCGCGTACAACCTGGCTGCGAGCCTGGCCATGACCGGCCTGCGCACGGTGCTGGTCGATGGGAGCCTGCAGTTCGGCGATGTTCGTCACCTCCTGGCTGCGGACGCATCGCTGCCGTCGATCTGCGACCTGCCGACCGACACGGTCCGGGCGTCCGATCTGGCGGAGACCGTGGTCAAGGTCGGGGCCGGAGTGGATGCCCTGCTCGCTCCACCGCGCCCGGAGCTGGCCGAGCTCATCAGTGGCAGGGACCTCGGTCGCGTGCTCGACATCCTCAGACGGGCGTACCAGGCGATCGTGATCGACACGCCGGTGAACCTGTCCGAGCCGACGCTGGCGCTGCTGGACGCGTCCGATGTGATCATCGACATCCTCACGGCCGAGCCCGGCGCCCTCGAGGCCACCCGGATGATCGCCGCGACGTTCCCGGAGATCGGGTACCCGTCGGGCAAGATCCGATACCTGGTCAACCGCGCGGACTCGGTCGGCGTCGCGCCCATGGAGCAGGTCGCCAGGGCCATCGGCCGGATGCCGGACTACGCGCTGGCGTCGGACTGGCCGCTCGTGTCATCGAGCAACCGTGACGGCCTGCCGTATGTGCTGGTCGAGCCACAGGCGTCCGTCAGCATTGGGCTGCGTCGCGTGGCCGATGACATCCGCGCCCTGGCGGTCGATCCGCCATTGGCACTCCCGGCCCGTCGTCGACAGCAGCGCATCGCCTGACGCCATCGGCGGGATGGACACCCTTGCCTGGCAGGGTCCGCGGGGCGGGCTCGGCCGCATCATCCTGTCGCGCGGCATCCTCTGGGTGATCTTGGTCCTCGTTGCCCGGCGGCGATAGCGAGGCCGCACCGGCTGCAGCCGCGGCCCTCCGGGTTCCTGATCTGCGGTGATGCCGTCGTGCAGACGGTGGGGGTTTCGTGTAGAACCTGTGCTGAACCCACCGTGGAGGCGCCACGTCTGGTGCACTCGATGCTTGCGCAGTGGCGGGTGAGCCTCCACCGGACGCGCGCCGACTGGCCGATCGTCGCGGCGGCCTGGTTCATCACCCTGCTCGCTGCCGTCCTGCTCGCCGCCGGTCCGATCTACTCGTCGGCCGTGGCCCTGGTCGGGCTGCACCGGTCGCTGGCCGAGGCGTCGGTCGCCGATACCACGGTCCAGGCGTCGCTCTATGCCGCGCCGTCCGACGCGGAGGCAGCCGACCAACCGGTCACGACCGAGCTCCAGGCGGTGATCGCCCCGCTCGGCGGCACGATCGTGCGAGACGTCCGCAGTGCCGGGACGCTCGCGATCTCCGGTGCGCCGGGGGCGGCAGACGGCGACCAGGCGATCATCGGCTTCCTCGATGCCCTGCCGGACCACGCGACGCTGGTTGACGGCAGCTGGCCGGTCGACGCCGGCGGAGCCGACCCGCTCCAGGTCGTCGTGGTCGATGGCGTGGCTCGGGCGCTCGGCCTGCACGTCGGTGACCAGCTGGCATTGGCCGGCCGAAGGATCGACAACGCGGTCGACATTCCCGTCCGCCTGGTTGGCGTGTTCTCGGTGGACTCGACCACCGACCCCTACTGGTATGGCGACCAGCGGCTCATCACCGGGGTCGAGGACAACGGCAGCTACCGCACCTTTGGGCCGTTTCTGACCACGCCGGCCGACCTGCTTCATCGCTCCGGCGTGCCATCGGTCCGCATGGAGTGGCGGACGTACCCGGACCTGGCGAGCCTCACCGTGGACGAGGCGCCGCGCTTCCGGGCGCGCCTGGAGGCATTGCCCGATCGGCTCCAGCTCGCCGCCGGCGCGCCCGTCGCCGTGGCAACCGGGCTGCCGGACATCCTTGGCGCCGCCGAGCGATCCCTGCTCGTGAGCCGGACGAGCGTGCTGCTGGTCATGGCCCAGCTGGCCATCCTCGCGGCCTACGCCATCGTGCTCACGGCGTCGTTGCTGGTCGATCATCGACGCGTCGACACCGCGCTCGTGCGGGCGCGCGGAGCGGGCACGGCCCAGATTGCCCTGCTGGCGCTGGCGGAGGCACTGTTGCTGGCGCTCCCGGCCGTGCTCGTTGCGCCCTGGGTCGCCGTGGCTGCGCTGTCGGTGCTCGACATCGCGGGGCCGCTCGCCGATGTCGGCCTGGCGGTCACGCCACAGGTCACGGCGGATGGCTACCTGGCGGCGGTGGCCGCGGGAGCGGCGTGCGTCGTGCTGCTGGTGCTGCCGGCCTTTCTGGCGGCGCGCGACTTCTCGACCGAGGAGCGAGGGCTCTCGCGCCAGGAGACGCGGACCTTCGGCCAGCGCCTGGGGTTCGACATCGCGCTCCTCGCGGTCACGGCGATCGCCCTCTGGCAGCTGCGCCTGTACGGTTCGCCGCTGACGCGCTCGGTTTCCGGGAACCTCGGCCTCGATCCGCTGCTGGTGGCGGCCCCGGCGATCGGCCTGCTCGCAGGTGGCGTCCTCGCGCTCCGGATCCTGCCGCACCTGGCGCAGGGGCTCGAAGCCGTGGTCTCGCGCCGACGCGATCTCGTCGGCACGCTCGGCTCCCGGCAGCTGGCCCGTCGCCCGCTGCGGTACACGCGCGCGGCCCTGCTGCTGATGATCGCGATCTCGATGGGGGTGTTCGCGGTTTCCTACAGCGCGACGTGGTCGGGCTCGCAGCTCGACCAGGCGGCCTACCAGGCCGGCGCCGATGTCAGGGTCGTGCCGAGCCAGGCAACCGGTGCACTGCCCAGGTGGGCGCTGCCCGACGCGTACGCCGGGCTGAGCGGCGTCGAGCGCGCCGCCGCCGTGGAACGGATCGGGGGTGGGGTCTCGTTCACCGGCGGCTCGGCCGACCTCCTGGCCATCGACGCCGATGCACCTGAGCTCGTGCTGTTCCGCGCGGACGAGTCGGCCCGACCGCTCGCGGACCTCGTGGCGGAGCTGCGTGCCGGCCGACCAGAGCCGGCGCTCGCCACGCTGCCGGCCGGTACGACATACCTGCGCGTCATGCCCCGCCTCGACCTCGCCAGTGTGCAACGGCTCGTGGTCGACCCGGACACCAGCGCAGCGCACACGGTGGCGCTCGACCCCGCCGAGCTGGCCGGTGTCCGCGTGAGCGCAACGGTGACCGTGCGCGACGTGCACGGGCTGGTCTACCAGGTCGCGTCGCCGCCCGTGCCCATGGCCGGACCGGTGCCGGAGATCGCACTGCCGCTCGAACCGACCGATGACCGGAGCGCGCCGGCCGTGGCGGAGCTCTCGGCCCATCTCGACGGCCCGCTCGAGCTGGCCGGCCTCGGACTGGACGTCTGGCTGCCCCAGGACGCGGTGATGGCGACCGGCTCGGTCGGTGTGGCCGGTGTCTCGACGTCCGGCGACCCGGATGGCCCGTGGGCCGACGAGGCCCTGACCACGGGCGCCTGGGCAGCCCGGATGTCACCCGGCAACCAGGTGCTCACGGCCGTGCCTGCCGCGCAGGTCCAGGGCACGACCGTCGAGCTCACCGGCAATCCACCGGTGGGCGTCATCCTGGGCAACGGCGACCGCCTTCGGGCGGCGCGCCTCAGCTTCGTGCCGGCCGAGGTCGCCGCGCTCGACGCGGCGATCCCGGTTATCGCCGATCGCGCCTTCCTGGCGACCACGGCATCGGTGCCCGGCGACACGATCACGGCGGCGCTCGATGACACGACCCAGCGGCTGACCATCACGGGCGTGGTCGACAGCTTCCCGACCACCGACCCGTCGCGGCCTCTGCTCGTCATCGACCAGCCGACCCTGGGCCTCCTCCGGTTGCAGCAGGCAGCGCCCGCCCGCGGCGCGGACGAGTGGTGGATGGCGACTGGCGACGGGCGCTCGGAGACGGTGGCGAGCACCCTGCGCGACGATCCGTTCGACAGCGCCCAGGTCGTGACCTTCATCGGGCGTGCTCGCAGCCTGAGCACCGATCCGGTGGCGCTCGGGATCATCGGCGCGCTCGCGATCGGGTTCGTTGCGACCGGGCTGTTCGCCATCGTGGGCCTGACCGTGAGCGCGGCGGTCGCGGCGCGCCAGCGACGCACCGAGTTCGCGCTGCTGCGCGCGCTCGGTCTGTCGGGCGGTCAGCTCTCGGGCTGGCTGTGGCTGGAGAACGGCACCCTGGTGCTGGTCAGCCTGCTGGCCGGGACGGGCCTGGGGCTGCTCCTGGCCTGGATGGTGCTGCCGTTCGTCACCGTGACCCAGCAGGGCACCGCACCCGTGCCATCGGTCCAGGTCGAGGTCCCGTGGGACCGAATCCTCCTGCTCGACCTGGTCAGCGGCCTGGCGTTGGGCATCGCCGTCCTCGCTATCGGTGCCGTCCTTCGCCGTCTGGGCGTGGGAAGCGTGCTCCGCATGGGGCAGGACTAGGCGGTGCGCTCGCTGTGGGCTGCCGGGCTCATCCTTCGCCGGCTTCGTTCCGAGCTGGGCATGGTCCTGCTGCTGTTCGTCGTGGTCGCGGTCACGAGCCTGTTGTTCGCGGCAACCCCGCGCCTGTTCAATCGCGTGTCCGACGAGGCGCTGCGGTACATCGTGAACGCCGCTCCCGCCGCGCAGCGCAACGTGACGCTCGCGCTCAACTCCCGGATCTCGCCCGGCGTCGGCGGTGGGGTGTCGGGCGTGCGGGCCGATGGCGATCAGCTGGTGGAGCGGTTCCCGCCGAGGCTGGCGGCGCTCATCTCCGGCCAGTCGTTGGTCGTGACCACGACCCGGTTCTACGTCACGGATCCGCCCAGCTTCGAGACGCATGTCTCGCTGCGCTACCAGGACGGGTTCACGGACGCCACGCGCCTGGTCGCCGGGCGCTGGCCCATATCCCGCGACGAGCCGCTCCAGCAGGCGCGGATCGGCTCCGGGTCGGGCGGGACCGGCGGGGGCGGGACGGACGGGGGCGGGACGGACGCCGGTCAGTCGCCCGGGCCGACGATCGTCGAGACCGCCATCTCGAGCAGCGCGGCCGCGGCGATCGGCGCGCACCTCGGCGACCGGCTCCCGATCACCGTCGATGGCAGCGATCCGCTGCTGGCGAGATCGCCCCTCCAGATCGCGCCTGCGGAGATCGAGATCGTCGGTCTGTACGAGCCGCTGGACGCGACGGCCGACTACTGGGCGGGTGACACGAGCCTGCTGGAGGCGAAACAGGGTGGATCCGACCTGCGCCCCGTCGCCTACGTCACCGGCTACGTCCCGGCCGAGATGTACCCCGACCTGGCAGCCAGCGGCCTCCCATTCCGCTACGAATGGCGGCTCACGATCGACCCGGAGCGACTCGACGCCAGTGACGTCGCTGCCCTCCAGGACGAGCTGC
The DNA here is from genome assembly GCA_963806265.1 of uncultured Chloroflexia bacterium. GTDB lineage: Bacteria > Chloroflexota > Limnocylindria > Limnocylindrales > CSP1-4 > CAIXZV01. The sequence continues at coordinate 50,160 of CAWDXT010000032.1, read as the reverse complement.
GGCACCTCGGCTTCACGACCAGCGCGGTGGCCCTCGTGGCGCCCGGCACGGTCACCGTGCGCACCAGCCTGCCGGCGATCCTCGACCGGTATGTCGCTCAGCTCGCACGGTCGCAATCGCTGCTGGCCGTGGCCGCGATCGGTCCGTTCGGCCTGGCCGCCGGTGCGATGGCCATGATCGCCATCCTGCTCGTCACCAGCCGCCGCGCCGAGCTGACGCTGACCCGTGGCCGCGGAGCATCCGGGTGGCTTGTCCTGGGCACCGAGCTATGGGAGGCGATCCTGATCGCCGGCGGCGCGTCGCTGCTGGGGCTCCTGGCCGCGACGCTTCTCGTTCCGGCACGGGACAGCCCGCTCGCGCCGGTCCTCGCGATCACGACCGGCGCGGCGGCCGTGCTGCTCCTGCTCGGCGCCAGCTGGCCGATGGCCCGGCGCCCGCTCGGCCAGCTCGGACGTGAGGATCCGCCCGTGCTGCGGGTGTCAGCCCGTCGGCTGGTCATCGAGCTGACCATCGTCGGTACCGCGATCGCCGGGGCACTGCTGCTCCGGCAGCGCGGCCTCACGTTCGAGGGCGAGACAGGTGCCCCTCGCTTCGACCCGCTGCTCGCCGCCGTGCCGCTGCTGGTCGGCCTCGCCGCGGGGATCGTGGTCATGCGCCTCTATCCGTTGCCCATCCGCGGGCTGGGCTGGCTCGCTGCGCGGCGCCGCGATCTCATCCCGGTCCTCGGGCTCCGCACGATCGGTCGCCGTCGCGCTGCGGCCAACCTGCCGCTCCTGGTGCTGCTGCTGACAGCCACCTTCGGCGCGTTCGCGTCGGTGATCACATCGACGGTCGGGCAGGGGCAGCTCGTCACCTCATACCAGGCCGTGGGTGCCGACTACCGGGTGGAGCGGATCGGGATCGGTGCGCTGCCGCCATCGCTGGATCCCGCCTCGATCCCCGGTGTCGAAGCGGTCGCGAACGGCATGGTCGACGAGACGGCGGCGTTCGCGACGACGCAGAGCCAGCTGGCGAGCATCAACCTCGAGGCGATCGATCCGCGCGCCTATCAGCAGGTCACCTCGGGAACCCCTGCGGACCCGGGCTGGCCTGCGGCCATCCTCGCCCCGCCACCGAGCGGGACCGCGGGCACCGAGGCGGATCCGATCCCGGCCATCCTCTCGAACCAGCTCCCGTCCGGCAGTGCTCCGCTTGCAGCGGGGGACACGTTCCGCATCACCGTGGCCGGGCAGCCGATGACCTTCCGGGTGGTCCAGCGACGTGCGCGGTTCCCGGGCGTCAGCGCGGCGGTACCGTTTGCGATCGTGCCGTTCGACTGGATCCGGGCGGCGACCAGCCGCGACACGCTGCCGCCGTCGGTGATGTGGGTGCGAGGTCCCGACTCGGTCTCGGAGCCGCTCGCCGCGGCCGTCGCCGCGGCGCCCGGAACCGCCCGCATCGTCTCCCGCTACGACGCCTACGCGGCGCTCCACGACGCGCCGCTCTCGTCGGCGATCGCCAGCGTGTTCGTCCTGGCCCTGTTCGTCGGCGCGCTGTACATGGCCATCACGATCGTCGGCGCCCTCGTCCTGTCGGCCACCCGCCGAACCCAGGACCTGGCCTACCTTCGGACGCTGGGCGTCACCGCCCGCCAGGCGCTGGCGCTGACCGTCGTCGACCACGCGCCACCCGTGGCGATTGCGGTTCCGGTGGGCGTGCTGCTCGGGGTCGGCATCGCCGATCTGCTCGGGCCGGCCATGGGCCTCGGGACGTTCGTGGGCTCCGTAGAGGTGCCCCTGACAGTCGATGCACCGGCCCTGGCGCTGATGGTCGCAGGCGTGCTCCTGGTGATCGTGGCGGCCGTTGCGATCGGGACCTGGCTGTCCCGGCGGGCGCGACTGGTGGATGCCCTCCGGATCGGCGACGATTGAGCGACATGGAGCCCAGATGACCGACCACGCACCCGAGATCGTCGACCTGCCGGCGCGATCGCGCTCCACGCCCGCCCCCGGGACCCCGTCGCTGACCGCGCCGGGCACGCGTTCGCGATATCGCGAAGGCCCGCTCATCGTGTGCGACAACCTGGTCCGTATCTACAAGGTGGCGAACCTCGAGGTGGTCGCCCTGCAGGGCCTGGACCTGGTCGTCGAGCCGGGTGAGCTCATCGCGCTCGTCGGGGCATCGGGGAGTGGCAAGAGCACGCTCATGAACATCCTCGGCGGGCTCGACGTCCCGTCGGCCGGGCGCGCCGTCGTGGCCGGCCACACGCTGGGCGAGATGGGCGCTCGCGAGCGGACGGCCTACCGGCGGCGAGTGATCGGCTTCGTGTGGCAGCAGACGGGGCGCAACCTGCTGCCGTACCTCACCGCGCGCCAGAACATCGAGCTGCCGATGCTGCTCAACGGGCTCGGACGTCGCGAGCGCGAGCAGCGCGCCGCCGAGCTGCTCGCGCAGGTGGGCCTCGCGGATCGGGGCGGCCATTCACCGGCACGCCTCTCGGGTGGCGAGCAGCAGCGCGTCGCCATCGCCGTGGCGCTCGCCAACGATCCGTCCGTCCTGTTCGCGGACGAGCCGACCGGCGAGCTCGACACCGCGACGGCCCACCAGGTGTTCGAGCTGCTGAGAACCGTCAACCACGAGCTGGGGGTGACGATCGTGGTCACGACCCACGACCCGCTGGTGAGCGAGCAGGTCAGCCGGACGATTGCGATCCGGGATGGGCGGACCAGCAGCGAGACGCTGCGCCGGCGCGCCATCTCCGAGGCCGGCGACCACCATGTCATCAGCGAGGAGTACGCGGTCCTCGATCGAGCGGGCCGGCTCCAGCTCCCGCGGGCGCACGTCGAGGCGCTGGGCCTCGAGCGAAGGGTCCGGCTGGCGCTCGAGCCCGATCACATCAGTGTGTGGCCGGATCGCGACCGGTCCGGGGACGCTGACGACGTCGATCAGGGAGCCGGGGCATGAGCGAGGACCTGCGCTACGCACCGCCCGAACGACGTGCCAGCGAGGAGCGCACGAACGACGAGCGCACGAGCGAGGACCTGCGCTACGCACCGCCCGCACGGCGCGCCAGCGAGGGGAGCGCCAGCCAGGAGCGCTCCAGCGACGAGCGCGCCAGCGAGGACCTGCGCTATGCGCCACCGGAGCGACGCCTGGCCGCCGACTCCGGCGTCCCCGCGATGGTCGACACGCAGGACCTGTCACGTGACTACCCGGTTGCCGGGGGTGTCGTCCGTGCGGTCCGGGACGTGACGATCCGCGTGGGTCACGGCCAGCTGGTCGCGGTCCGCGGTCGATCCGGGTCGGGCAAGACCACCCTGCTGTCGATGATCGGTGCCCTGGACCGACCGACGCGCGGCAGCGTGTCGGTCGACGGGCTGACGGTGTCCGCGCTGCCCGAATCGGAGCTGATCGCCTTCCGGCGCCGCAGGATCGGGTTCATCTTCCAGGCCTTCGGGCTGCTGCCCATCCTCTCGGCGGCCGAGAACGTCGAGGTCCCGCTGCGCCTCGTGGGCGCGGAGCCGCGGGAGCGCGACCGGCGGGTCGGCGAGCTGCTCGAGATGGTGGGCCTGGGCGATCGCGTCGATCACCGACCGCACGAGCTGTCGGGTGGAGAGCAGCAGCGCGTGGCAATCGCGCGCGCCCTGGCCAATCGTCCGGACCTGCTCTTGGCCGACGAGCCGACGGGCCAGCTCGACTCCCAGACGGGACGCAGCATCATGTCGCTCCTGCTGCACCTCGTGCGGACGGAGGGGGTGACGGCCCTGGTGGCGACGCACGACCCGATGCTCGTCGACCTCGCGGATCGCGTGATCGAGCTCCGGGACGGAGCGGTCGTTGGCGACGAGCGCCGGGTGCCGGTCGAGGCCGGCTGAGGGAGCGTGCCGGCCGGGATGGTGTCGGCTGGTTGACACCCCGGTGCGGCTCGTGAGGGCCTAGGGTGAGCACGAGGCCCGCGTCACAACCGAACCCCCGGCGGTGCTACGCGGGCCTTGCCATGTCCGCGCTACTCCTGCTGCCGCCGGGTGCTGGCCACGCCGACCACGATCTGCCACGTGCCGACCCCACCGAGCGCGATGCCGAGCCAGGTGATGGCTCCCGGGTCGGTGCCCGCCAGCGCGCCGCTCAGGATGACGCACGAGATGCCGGCGATGAGCAGCAGCGCACCCCGGTAGAGCGGGCTCGCCTGGCCGTGCTCGCCACCCTCGATGAGCCACAGGCCCACCAGGCCGCACAGGGCCGCGAAGACGTAGTCCAGCGTCCAGTCGGGTGTGCCGAAGCTGATCCGGAACCAGAGTGGGACGCTGGCAAAGAACGCCGCCAGCAGCAGCAGCGACCGCCCGAGACTCTTCGTCATCCTGGTGCCCAAGATACGCTCGCAACGCGAGGTGCGACAAGGCGAGCCGGTCGCACGGGCGGGTCTCCGATGACGCCGGCGGGATGGCGCAACGCTCCCAGGCCAGGAGCGCTACCGTTGCGCCATGAGGTTGGGTCTCGCGCTCTCCGCCCTGGGGCTCGCGTTGACGATCATCGGGCTGATCGTCGTGAACTCGGGCAGCCTGGGCACCGGCTCCGCCGACGGCTCCCCGTTGCGACTCGTGTTCTACTTCGGCCCGGTGCTGCTGGCCATCGGCGGGGTGCGGGTGATGGCGGAGATGACGCGACGATCGAGGTGAGCCGGCCGCCCGCTTGCGGTCGCCTGGGTGCCGCGCCCGCTTGATGCGGCCCGCCTCGCGCTTGATGTCGCCGCCCGACTGCGCCCGTCGCGACCGTCAGCCGGCACCGGCGACGCTGCTCACCCTGCCCAGGTGTACCCGCCGTCCACGTACAGGGTCTGGCCGGTGATGAACGACGCCCGCTCGCCGAGCAGGAAGGCGATCGCGCCAGCCACGTCCTCGACGGTGGCCAGGCGGCGGAACGGAACATGCTCGAGCACCGACAGGTCGATCGTACCGGCCTCGACCTGGGCGGCGATGAGCGGGGTGTCGGTCCAGGAGGGTGCGATGGCGTTGACCCGGATCCGCCGGTCCGCCCATTCGACGGCGAGGACGCGGGTGATCCCGACCACGCCGTGCTTGGCCGCCGCGTAGGCGACGCGGCCGGGCAGGGCGCGCATCGCAAAGATCGAGGCGAGATTGACGATCGCGCTGCCCGGCGCGAGGTACGGGTAGGCCGCCTGGCAGGCATGGAACGTGCCCGACAGGTTGACGTCGATGACGCGCCGCCAGTCTTCGACCGACAGGTCGGCCGCCGGGCCCGGTGCGATTGATCCCGGCGCTGTTGACCAGCCCGTTCAGCGCCCCCATCCGTCCGGCCACGTCCGCGAACGCCACCCTGAGCTCGTCCGGGCTGGTCACGTCGGCCCGGACATAGCCGACACCGAGCTCATCGGCGACTCGGCGCCCATCTGCGTCGGCGTCGAGGATGACGCACTGCCAGCCATCTTCGAGCAGCGCCCGAACGGCTCCGAGCCCGATGCCCCTGGCCCCACCGGTGACGACTGCGACCGGCATCCGGCACCTCCTCGCTGGGCCCGGCGATGTTCACCGCAGGTCTCCGCCCCGATGATCGACCATCGGGGCCTCATGTCGTAGGGCAGAATGGCTCGCGGCGCCCCGGTGGCTGGAGGACTGATGACGGGCACGATGCGTGCGGCCCGATGGCATGGCCGGGGCGACGTCCGCGTCGACACGGTGCCGATCCCGGATCCGCGGGATGGCGAGGTCCTGCTGCGCGTGAGCTGGTGCGGCATCTGCGGCACCGATGTCGAGGAGTATCGCGACGGCCCGGTTGTGATCCCGGTCGACCGGCCCAACGCGCTCACCGGGCAGCAGGCGCCGGTCACGCTCGGTCACGAGTTCGCGGGCACGGTCGCCGCGATCGGACCCGGCGTGGAGGGCCTGGTCGTCGGCGATCGCGTCGTACCCGAGATCTGCCTGTCCTGTGGCGAGTGCTTCTACTGCCGGCGTGGCGAGTACGCCCTGTGCGTGTCATGGGCCGCGATCGGGTTCCACGGTGACGGAGGCCTGGCCGAGTTTGCGCGGGTGCCCGCACGGATGTGCGTTCACCTGCCGGATGCCATCGCGGACGACGAGGCGGCCCTGATCGAGACGACCGAGGTCGCGGTGCGCGCGGTTCGCAAGGCACGCATCGGCGATGGCGATTCGGTCGTGATCGTGGGGGATGGCGCCGTGGGGCTGATCACGCTCCAGGTTGCCAGGGCGCTCGGCGCGGCGACATGCCTGCTGGTCGGTCACCGGGCGCGGCGGCTCGAGCTCGGCCTGGAGCTCGGGGCGGATGTCGCGATCGACAGCGGCGATCCCGACTGGCGGCAGCAGGTGCTGGCCCGAACCGGAGGACTTGGTGCCGATGCCGCGATCGAGTGCGGCGGACGGCCGGAGGCGATCCGGGATGCCATCGCTGCCACCCGCAAGGGCGCGACGATCGTGCTGCTGGCCGTGATCGGCGTGCCGATCCCGGTCGACACGTGGCCGATCGTCGAGGGTGAGCGCACGGTCGTCGGCAGCGTGCAGCATCACCTCGAGGACGACCTGCCGATTGCCGTGGACCTCATCGCGGCGGGTCAGGTGCGGGTCAGGCCGCTGATCAGCCGCCGCATCCCGCTCGAGCACGTCGTTGAGGAGGGCTTCGCGGTCGGTCCCACTGGCGACGACATCAAGCTCCTGGTTGCGACCGGTGTCGGTGACCCGGGCTGACCCGGCGCTGGTCCCACGACTTCCGGCCCATTCCAGGGCGAGGTACCGTTCGGGCATGCTCCGGTCCGTGGGCTCGCCCGGCCCCGAGCTGCATGGACGCTGTCGATGAGATTTCGCGCACCCGCCGCCCGCATCACGCTCCTGGTGTGTGTGCTCGCGCTGGCGAGCCCCGGCGGGGCCGCGATGGCGAGATCGCAGGGTGGTCGGGTGGATGCCCGGAACCTGGGGCACGGTCCGCTCGAGCGGGTGATCGTGCGCTGGCAGCCGGGCCGGGCGCCGACGGGTGCGGCTGATCGCCTGGCTCGTCTCGCCGGCGTCCTGCCGGGCGTGCGAGGCGCCGCGGCGGTCAGCGTCGACACGACGGCGTACTGGGTGCCGGCAGCCCGAACGCGGACGGCGGCGACCGCGAGCCTTCACGCGCTGGCCGCGGTTGCCGGGGTGGCCGAGGTTGCCCCCGATGTGCGCATGACGGCCGATCTCACCCCGAACGACACCTATTACGCCTCGAACCAGTGGGACCTGTTCGGCCCCTACGGGATCGACGCGCCGTCGGCCTGGGACGTCACCACCGGGAGCACCGGCGTCACGGTCGCCGTGATCGACACCGGCATCACCAGCCACACCGAGCTGGCGGCCAACGTGCTGCCCGGGTACGACTTCATCGACGACGTGACGACCGCGAACGATGGCGACGGTCGGGATGCCGACGCCTCCGATCCCGGCGACTGGGTCCCCCAGGCCGATGCCACGATCGACTGCCCGGCGGAGGACTCGTCGTGGCACGGCACACATGTGGCCGGCACGATCGCCGCCATCGGCAACAACGGGGCGGGTGTCGCCGGTATCGCCTGGGCCACGAAGATCCTCCCCGTCAGGGTCCTCGGGCGCTGTGGCGGCTATGTATCGGACATCGATGCCGCGATCCGCTGGGCAGCCGGCGGCAGCGTGCCGGGAGTTCCGGCCAATCCGCATCCGGCCCGCGTGCTCAATCTGTCGCTCGGCGGGCCGGTTGCCTGCGATACCGCCACCCAGTCCGCGATCAACGATGCCATCGCCCACAACGCCCTGGTCGTGGTCGCCGCCGGCAACAGCGGTGAGAACCTCGCCGGCTCCTCGCCGGCCGGCTGCTCCGGTGTCGTCGCGGTGACGGCGACCACGAGCAGCGGCACGCGGGCCTCGTTCAGCAACTACGGCGCCGGGGCGACCATCGCTGCCCCCGGCGTCAACATCGCGTCCACCTGGAACGCGGGCAGGACGACGCCCGGCGCCCAGGCGTACGCGGCGATGTCGGGGACGAGCATGGCGGCGCCGCACGTCGCGGGCGTTGCGGCCCTCGCGCTTGCCGTCGACCCGGCGCTCACGTCGTCGGCGCTCCGGGCCTTGCTGGTGGGCCACGCCAAGGCGTTCGGGTCCGACGGGAGCCCGAAGGGATGCGCGGCGGTGGGCTGTGGCGCCGGGATCGTGGATGCCGACCTGGTCGTTGCGGCGGCGGTCGCAGGGGCGGCGAAACCCACCCCGACCCCGACCGCAACGGCAGCGCCGACGCCGACACCCACCGCGACACCCGGGCCCACGCCGACGGCCACGGCAGCGCCGACGCCGACCGTCGGCCCGAGCGCGCCACCATCCGACACCACGCCGCCGTCGGTTTCCGCGTTCCGGTCGATCACGCCGTCGCCGACCTCGGCCCCCACTGTGGCCTTCTCGCTCTCGTTCAGCGAACCGGTGAACGGCCTGACCGCGACCGACGTCGCCGTCTCCGGGACTGCGGGTGGCTGCGCCGTCGGGGCCGTCTCCGGATCCGGCCGCACGTACTCGCTGTCCGTCGGCGGTTGCGGGACGGGAACGCTGGCGATCGCTCTCCGTGCGGGTGCGGTTCACGACGCGGCCGGCAATGCCGGTCCGGCCACGGACACCACGTCGCCGACGGTGACCATCGACCGATCGGCGCCCACCGTCTCGATCTACGCGCCAGCGCTGCGAACGAACGTCCGGGTCACGGCCTCGGGGCTCCCGGTCCGACTGAGTTGGTCCGGTTCCGACGCCGGCACGGGGATCGCCCGTTACTCGCTGGCGCGGTCGATGGACGGGGGATCCACGTGGACGGTGATCGGAAGCGACCTCGCGTCGACCTCGTTCACGACCCGGGTCCCGCCTTCCGGGTCGGTGACGTTCCGGGTCCGCGCCACCGACCGGGCCGGCAACGTGAGCGCCTGGTCAGCCGCGCCGATCCTTCACCCCAGGCTGCGCCAGCAGGGGAGCCATGCCGTCCACTACCGCGGCACGTGGCGCACGACCAGGGCCGCCAGCTACTCCGGGGGCTCGGCCAAGTACGCCAGGGCGCGTGGCGCACGGGCGACGACCACGTTCACCGGGCGCTCGATCGCGCTGGTGACCACCCGGGCGGTCAAGCGCGGCAAGGTGCGGATCTACGTCAACGGACGGCGCGTGGCGACGATCGATCTGCGCCGGGCGTCAAAGCTGACGCGGGTCGTGGTCTGGCAGCGCACGTGGACGACGACGGCACGGCGAACGATCCGGGTGGTGGTCGCCGGGACATCGGGCCGTCCCCGGGTCGACCTGGACGCATTCGCAATTCTCCGCTGACCGGGTTCCGACCTGCCGAGCGGCAGGCCGTTCCACCGCCATCCGGGCCCCAATGCGGTGCCCTTCGCCATGTTCGACGGCGACCAGTGGCTCGTTGCTGACACCCGGCCGTGGGCCATGATCGATACCGGCGTCCCCATAAGGTCATGTCGTGGTGCCATCCGGCCGGCGTTCCCGCCCCGACACGACAGAGGAACGTTGGTGGCTTGATGCAAGAGGGCAGGCTGTACGCCGCGCTGGTCGAGCGCGGCATGTCTCGCCGCTCCTTCCTCAAGTTCTCGGCCGCAATGGCGGCAGCGCTCGCGCTCCCGGCCAGCTACGGCACTCGCATCGCGCAGGCCATCGAGGCCGCGCCACGCATCCCCGTGATCTGGCTCCGCGGCCAGTCGTGCGGCGGCAACACGCAGGCCCTGCTTCGCTCCATCGATCCGTCGGTGTCGTCGATGCTGCTCGACGTGCTCTCGGTCGAGTACCACGAGTCGACGCTGGCGGTGGCGGGACCGGATGCCGACCTCGCCCGAACCGCCGCCATGGAGCATTACCCCAACGGCTATATCGCGGTGATCGAGGGCTCGATCCCGGGCGGGGCCGGTGGGGCGTACCGCCTCGACGGCGGCCGGCCGCTGGCCGACATCGCACGCGAGGTCAGCGACGGCGCGCTGGCCACCATCGCGCTCGGCTCGTGCGCGTTCGACGGCGGGATCGCGGCCGCGAACGGCGGTCAGACCGGAGCGGGCGGGGTGGGCGGCGTGGTGGGCGGCGGCAAGCTGGTCTCGCTGCCCGGTTGCCCGATGAACGTGGTCAACCTCACCGCGACCGTCGTCCACTACCTGGCCGCCGGGAACATGCCGCCCAGCGACATGATGGGCCGGCCGCTGTTCGCATACGGGAGCCTGGTCCACAACAAGTGCGAGCGGCGGCCGCACTTCGAGTTCGGCGAGTTCGCCACGACCTGGGGCGATGAGGGCGCGCAGAAGGGCTGGTGCCTGTACAAGCTCGGGTGCAAGGGTCCCGAGACGATGGCCAACTGCCCCACCGAGCGCTACGGCAACGCGATCAGCTGGAACGTACGCGCCGGCGCCGGTTGCGTGGGCTGCACGACGCCTCGCTTCTGGGATTCGATGCTGCCGGCGTACAAGCGTCTCGGGTCGCCGGTCCCGTTCCTGCCCAACCTGACGGCCGATCAGGTGGGCCTCGGCCTGGTGGCCGGGATCGGTGGCGTGGCCGTGCTGCACGGGGCGGGCATGACCGTTCGAGAGCATCGGAACGCGGCTGCCGCGCGCCACGCCGAGGAGGCGGCAGCGAAGCGGCACGCCACGGTCGAGGCTCGGCCCGCCGAGCCTGCCGCGGCATCGGAGCCGCTTGAACCTTCCGAGACGTTTGAGCCCGCAGAGCCTGCCGGGACGCCGGAGCCTGCCGAGCCTGCCGCGGAATTTGCTGCGCCTGCCGGGACGCCGAAGGCGGACGCGACACCTGTGCCCCGGACGTCGCCAGGGCCCGAACAGCCGCCGTCGCCGGAGGAGCTCCCTGGCGAAGGCTCGACCGACGAGCCGCTCCAGGCCGAGGAGCCGGCGGAGGCCGGTCCCTCTGCGGAGCCCGGCGAATTGGACGGTGCGATGACCAGGCCACCGGAGGTGTCCTGACATGGCCCGCATCGTGATCGACCCCGTCTCGCGCATCAATGGGCAGCTGCGCATCGAAGCCGAGCTGTCCGGCGGACAGGTCAGCGAGGCCCTGAGCTCCGGAACGCTGTTCCGGGGCATCGAGCCCGTCCTGCTGCATCACGATCCCCGCGACGTGTGGATGCTGGCCGAGCGGATCTGCGGAACGTGCTCGACCGTGCACGCCCTCGCGTCGGTGCGCGCGGTCGAGCGTGCGCTCGCCATCTCGATCCCGGCCAATGCCCGGATGCTGCGCAACATCATCGCGGCCTCGATCCTGGTTCGCGACCACGTGCTCTCCTTCTACCAGGCGCAGCTCCCGGACTGGGTGGATCTCCGCTCTGCCGTGACGGCCGACCCGGCCACGACCTCGATCCTTGCCCAACGGCAGAGCGCGTCGTGGAAGGCGGGCACGGAGTACTTCAGGCAGGTCCGCGATCGACTGGCGGCAGAGCTCGATGCGGGTCGGCCGGGTCTGTTCGGACCGGGCTGGTGGGGTCACCCCGAGTACCGCCTGTCGCCCGAGCAGAACCTGCTCCTGATCTCGCACCTGATCGACGCCCTGGACTGGCAGGCCGACTTCATGCGCCTTCACGCCCTCCTGGGCGGCAAGGACCCGCACCCCCAGACGTTCCTGGTCGGGGGCATGGCGCTCGTGCCCCCGTGGGGTGGTCCGTCGTCGAGCAGCAATCGGGGACATCCCGACGTGCCCGAGCGGAACTCGCCGGATCCGCTCAGCGACGAGGGGCTCAACCTCGTCGACCAGCTGCTGGTGGCGGCGGGTGTGTTCGTGAGCCAGGTACTGCTGCCGGATGTTCAGCTGCTGGCGTCCGCATACCCGGAGTGGGCGGCGATCGGAGCGGGCCCCGGCAACTACCTCGCGTACGGGGAGTACCCGCTCGACGACAGCGCGAGCCCGGCCCTGTTCCTGCCCCAGGGCCAGCTGGTGAGCGGCAACCTTGAGCTCGTGCAACCCATCGACCAGGGCAACGTGGCGGAGACCGTGATCCACGCCTGGTACCGCAGCAGCGAGGGCGAGGCGAGCGGTGGCTTCCTTCCTCCGGCGAGCGGCGAGACCGAGCCCGCGTTCGATGCCTCGCTGCCGCTGTCCGCGCTCGATGCCCGTGGCACCTACAGCTGGATCAAGGCAGCCCGATACGCCGGCGTCCCGATGGAGACGGGACCGCTCGCGCGGGTGCTGATCGGCTACGCGCAGGGGAGTCAGCCGATCGGCGAAGCCCTGGGCAACATGCTTCGGCCGCTCTCGCTCGGGATCGACGCCATGCCCAGCGTGCTGGGCCGGCTGATCGCGCAGTCGGTCGAGGCGACCGTGGTCGTCGATGCTGCGCGCGGGTGGCTGCGCGGCTTGCGCCAGCACCTGTCCAGCGGCGACCTGGCGATTGCCGACATCAGCTCCTGGGACCCCGGCACCTGGCCGGAATCGGCGGCCGGATGGTCGCTGGGCGAGGGGCCGCGCGGCGCGGTCGGTCACTGGATCTCGATCGGCGACCGCGTGATCGATCGGTACCAGGTCGTCGACGCGAGCACGTGGAACGCCTCGCCGCGGGACGGAAACGGCCAGCGTGGCCCCGTGGAGGCCGCGCTGACGGGCGTTGCCGTGGCCGACGCCGCGCAGCCTCTGGAGCTGCTGCGGGTGGTCCACAGCTTCAACCCCTGCGTGGCGTGCGCCTCGCACCTGATCGACCCGAAGCCCGGCTCGATCGATCTTCGCGTTCACCACCGGGAGGGGATCGAGTGACGGCTGTCGAGAGAGCGCGCCTGGACGCCCCGCATCCCGCTGACGAGGTCGCGCCGGCGACGCTCGGGCCGCGGCCCGAGCCGATCGCTGCACCCGCTGTCGAGCTGACGGAGTCCGCGGCGAACGCTGCCGTGTCCGCATCGGAGCCGACGGCGCCGGTACCCGAGGTCGCGAGCGGGCTTGATGCGGGGGCGGTCCCGACGGAGCATGCCCCCCTGATCGATCGACCCAATGAGCGGGTCAAGCTCTACGTCTGGCAGACGCCGGTTCGCACCACGCACTGGGTCACGGCCACCTGCATCGTCGTGCTCAGCTTCACCGGCGGCTATATCGCGGATCCGTTCCTGATCCCGCCGGGCGGCAGCGTGATGTCCACGATCCGCCAGATCCACATCATCACGGCGCTGGTGTTCCTTGTCTCGGGCATGGTTCGCACCTGGTGGCTCCTGGCGGGCAATCGCTTCGCCCGCTGGTCGGCATTCATCCCGACATCGCGGCGGCAGGCGACCGAGCTCTTCCGGCAGGCCGGGTTCTACGGGTTCATCCGCAAGGAGATCCCGAAGGTCCTCGGTCACAACCAGCTGGCCGCGACCGCCTACCTTGCACTGTTCGGCCTGCTCCTGATCGAGACCGTCACCGGGTTCGCCCTGGACGGGTTGATGGGCGCCGAGCCCGGCTCGACCGGGTTCGGGTGGCTGCGCGAGCTGGTGGGGGCGCAGCAGCTGCGGTTGATCCACCACCTGTGCATGTGGCTGATCCTGGCGATCGCGCTGTTCCACGTCTACAGCTGCGTGCTGGTCGACAATCTCGAGAAGAACGGGCTCGTCTCGAGCATCGTCAGCGGCTTCAAGTTCCCAACTCGCGAAGAGGTCGTCGAGTCGCGTGACGGCGGCCCCGAGCTGCTGGAGCGGGTGGAATGAGCCGCAGGGCCGGACCGGCGGTCGTGATCGGCCTCGGCAACCCGCTCCTGGGCGACGATGGCGTCGGCCTGCGAGTGATCGACGAGCTGCGCCGACGGTGTGACCGGGCGCCCGCGTCGCTGCCGCCGGACGCCCGCCTGGTCGCCGCCGGAACGCCGTCGCTGGATCTGCTGCCGGTTGTTGGGGACGCTCGCGCGCTGCTGGTGATCGACGCGATCGATGCCGGACGCGCGCCCGGGTCGGTGACGGTGGCGCGGGGGCGGCGGGTTGACCCGATCGTCGGTCGTGGTGCCGTGGGCGATCTCCTGGTCGCCCTGCAGGTGACGGGCCATGCGCCCAGGGCCCTCGTGCTGATCACGATCCAGGCCGAGACGACGGATCCCGGTGTCGGCCTCTCGACGCCTGTCGCCGCGGCCGTCGCGGAAGCGGCTGATGTCGCGTGCCGGGAGCTGTCCAGGATCACAGCTGCCACGAGCGCGGCCGCTCCCAAGGCGAGTCCTTCAGGGCCGCCGGCAGAGGTGTACGCATGAGGCGACGAGTCGACCGCACCATTCGCCTGCTGATCGTGCTCAACCTCGTCGTGATCGCGCTGCTGGCGGGGACGATGGTGGCCCAGTGGGTTCGAATCATCCCGCCCCAGGGCACGTCTGGCACCCCCGGCCCATCGGAGTCCCCCTCGCCCCAGGTGATGCAGATGGGCCTCGCCCACATCCCCACCGCGAACGCCTGCGTCTTGTGCCACTTCTCTGGCGGCGAGGCGGGGCTCAAGCCCGTCCCGGCGCTGGCGCACCCGCTCGAGGGGTGGACGGCCTGCCTCACGTGCCACACGGACGAGTCGCTCGGCCGCTCGGCGCCGGGTCACGAGGGGATCGCCCAGTCCGAGTGCCTCAACTGCCACAAGGAGGCGCCGCAGCTGCCGATCACCCAGGCCCACGCCAACCTCAACAAGCCATGCCTGGAGTGCCATGGGTCGGTGGCGCACCTGCCGTCGAGCATGGTCGGACGGAACCAGGACGACTGCTCGCTGTGCCACAAGCCCAACCCGGCGCCGCCGCCCGTGAACCCGCATCCCGACATGGGCAATCTCAGCTGTCGCAGCTGCCACCAGGCGGGCAATGCCGGCGCCCTGCCCATCGATCACGCATTGCGCGGCGACGACACCTGCCTGCTGTGCCACGAGGTCAATGGCGGGACGTTGCTCCCCCGGCCGACGACCAGCCCCCGGGCGTCGGGCGAGGGAACGTAGCGCCGTCGCGGCTCCGCCGGATCGGCGATCATGGCCGGCATGCCGGACGCGCCGAAGCCATTGATCGTCACCTGGGATGAGCTCGACCGGCTCGTGGCCGCGCTGGGCGCAGGAGTCGGGCGGGAGTTCGACCTGGTCCTTGCGATCACGCGCGGGGGCCTGGTCCCGGCCGGGATGCTCGCCTATCGTCTCGATCTGCGCGAGATCCTGGTCGCGGGCGTGGAGCTCTATCGCTCCGACGGGGGGATGCACGATGTCCCGATCGTGGGCCACTTCCCCGATGCCTCGCTGCTCGCCGGGCGCCGGGTCCTGGTGATCGACGAGGTGTGGGAGACGGGCGAGACGATGACCGAGGTGATGCGGCGAACCCGTGTCGCCGGCGCCGACGCAGTGTCCGCGGTGCTGCACTACAAGCCGTCGCGATCGAGGGTGCCCGTCGCGCCCGATCACTGGGCGGCGCTCGCCGACGGCTGGGTCTCGTACCCCTACAAGGCCGGGAGCTGAAAGGCCGGGAGCCGACGGTCCCCGGGGGGTGCCTCGTCCGGGCCCCTGCCCGACGACGCCGAAATCCGCGAGCTTCTCAGGGTCCTCTCAGCATTCTCCCCTTGAATGATCGATGACACGGCGCTCCCGGTGGCATCTCCTCCCCACCGAGAGCGCCGTTGCCGTTCCCGGAGCTGAGCTCCGGCGGATCGCGGCCCGGCCGGTCTCAGGCGTCTCTCACCGAATCGGGTGAGGATCCGGCCATGGCGTCTGCCCGGGCCATCCGCGAGCCCCGATCGGTCCCGCTGCCGCGCGCGTGGGGCGTCCGTGGCGCGGACGTCACCGCGCTGCTGGTCGCAAACGGCGCCTTCATCGTCCTGATGTGGGTTCGCCACGGCGGGCTCGATCAGCTCGGCACGCCGGGCGGGCCGTTCACGGCGGCCGGGTCAGCTGACCGGCCTCCTGGGCGCCTACCTGGCGCTGATCCAGCTGGTGCTCATGGGTCGCAGCCCGTGGCTCGACCAGGCGTTCGGCATGGACCGCCTGGCGTGGGCGCATCGCTGGCTCGGGTTTCGCGACCGTATGGCTGATCGGCGCGCACGGGTCCTGATCACGCTCGGCTACGCGATGGGGGACGGGCAAGACCGTGGTGGGCGAGGCCATCGCGCTGCTGACCACGTTCCCGTACGTGCTGTGGGCGACCGTCGGGCTTCGGGCTGTTCGTGCTGGTCGGCGTGACGTCGCTGCGGGCCGCCCGCCGCCGGGTGAGCTACGAGACGTGGTTCTACCTCCACCTGTACGCCTACCTCGCGATCGCGCTCGCCTTCCTGCACCAGCTGTTCACGCGGCGTCGACTTCATCCACGATCAGCTGGCCGCGATCTACTGGATCTCGCTCTACGCTGTCGCCGCCGCGCTGGTCGTCGTGTTCCGGCTTCGGCCAGCCCCTGGCGACTTGCGCTGCGCCATCGGCCGCGCGTCTCGGCCGTGGTCCCGAGGCGCCGGGCGTCGTCTCGATCTACCTCGGCGGCCGCGATCTCGACCGGCTCCCTGTCCGGTCGGGCCAGTACTTCGTCGTGCGCTTCCTGACCCGCGACGGCTGGTGGCGTGGCCACCCGTACTCCTGTCGTCGGCGCCCAACGGCACTGGCTTCGGTTCACGGTCAAGGCGATGGGCGACGACAGCGCCCGGATCGCCGCGGTGCCGGTCGGCACCCGGGTGCTCCTCGAAGGGCCCTACGGCGTCCTCACCGGCGCCCGCCGGCCGAGGCGCCGGGTGACGCTGATCGCGGGCGGGATCGGGATCGCCCCGCTGCGCGCGCTGCTCGAGTCGCTGCCGGCGCAGCCCGGCGATCTGACCCTGATCTACCGGGTCGAGCCACCCGATCGGACCTCGCCTTCCGAGGGAGCTCGACCTGCTGGCAGCACACCGAGGCGCACGTGTCCACTACCTCGTCGGCACCGGCACAACCACGCGGCAGACCAACCGCCCGCCGCACCCTTCGATCGGCGCCGCGATCCTGCGGGCCTCGTGCCATCGATCGCCGACCAGGACGTGTACGTCTGCGGGCCCGACGGGGTTCATGCAGCACGTCGAGCGGGCTCTGCGCGACCTGCGGTGTTCCCGCCCGGGTCCACGCCGAGCGCTTCAGCTACTGAGGCCGGCGCGGTAGGCCCGGCCCGGACCGCGTGTGGGCCTATGTGAGCCCGGCCCGGACCGCGTGCGCGGCCCCTGGCCGAGGCCTGTCTCTGATGGTCAGACGGCGGACGTGGTCGCGGGTGCGGCGAGCGCCATCGGGAGGCCGCTCTCAGGCTCTCTCAGGGCGACCCCGATCCTTTTCATGGGCCGCCGTCGCGTGCCCGTTGCTGACCGACGGTACGGAGAACCGCTGCATGCCAAAGCGAGGCGCCATCGCGCTCGGGCTCACCGCGCTGGGTCTGGCGCTGCTGCTCAACTTCCAGGTCCCAACGGACACGTTCACGCCCGGTCGTGCGAGCGGCCCGGGCTCCGCCGGTGGTGCGGGTGGGATCTCGAACGGCGGGGCGTCAACGGCGGGCGTCCAACGGCGGGCTCCACGCCGGGCTCCGGGTCCACCGGCCAGGTGGCGGTGGCGCCACCGGCCCGCAACCCGGCGCGAGCGCTGACCCGGCACGGGCTCCGGCGGCGCAACGGGTCAGACCGTCGACGGCCCGGTGGTCGACACCCGGTGGGGCCCGGTCCAGGTCGAGGTCACCGTCAGCGGCAGCCAGGATCGTCGAGTCGCCGCGCTCGAGCTGCCTCAGGGCGGCCGCTCCGGCCAGATCTCCCGCTACGTCGAGCCGATCCTGCGCAGCCAGGCCCTGCAGGCGCAGAGCGCGAACATCGATGGCGTCTCCGGGGCCACCTACACCAGCATGGCGCTACGCCCGCTCACTGCAGGCAGCCCTCGACAGCGCCGGTATCTGAGGCGCATGTCGCGTCCCGACTTCCGGCGACGCGCCGACCACGGCAGGTCCGGGCCGAGGCCGTCATGGGCACCACGGTCTCGATCGACGTGCGACCGCCGTTCGTCGACCCGGCCGCCATCGAGGACAGCCGTCGCGCTGGTTCCACGACGTCGACCGCCGGTTCAGCATGTACCGCGCCGACAGCGAGCTCAGCCGGTCGCCGACGGCGTGCTGGCGCTCGAGGACGCCAGCCGTGACGTGCGGGCCGTCGTCGCCCTGGCCGACTCGCTCCGCGACCGAACGGACGGCTTCTTCGACGCGCGCGGTCACCGCGTCGACGGCCGCCTCGATCCCACGGGCGTGGTCAAGGGCTGGGCGGTCGACGAGGCGGTTGCCGATCCTGCGGCTGGCCGGCGCACGGAACCTCCAGGTCGGCGCGGGCGGGGACCTGGTCGCGCGCGGGCAGCCCGACGCCGGGACCGGTCATGGCGGATCGGCATCCGGCACCCGGACCTCCCGGACCGGCGTCGCCGCGGTGCTCGAGGTCTCGGACCTCGCGGTGGCGACGTCGGCGGCGTACGAGCGGGGCGACCACATCCGGATCCGCAGTCCGGGCCGGTGCCGCTCGGCCTGCGCAGCATGACGGTCGTCGGACCCACCCTGGCCATGGCCGATGCGTTCGCCACGGCGGCGTTCGCGATGGGGGAGCCCGGGATCGGCTGGGTCGCCCGCCAGCACGGGCTTCGGCGCGCTGGGCATCACGGCAACGACCGGCGTGGTCTGGACGCCGCTGTCGACGAGCTCCTGCGTCGCGTCGGACGCACGCCGCGAGCAGGCGGCCGACGGCGTGGCCGGCGACGCCTCTCACGCACTCTCAGGCGGTCGCGCTTGACTCGGATCAATCCGATCACCTCTCCTCCACGGAGCCAGCGCGATGACCTCCCCCTTCCAGCCGGATACCCCGAGGCGCGAACGCGTCTCGGGCCAGCGTCCCCGTTCGCATGCCCCGGTGCCGCCCGCCCCCCGCGTCAGCCGTCGACGCCGGCGTCCGACGGCATCGGCGCGCCCCGGCGCCGGCCTTCCTCCGAACCGCCCTGCCGTTCCGCCGGCTCCGATCGCCACGCCGTCGTTCGCGCCCGCCGTGTTGTTGCCGCCCGTCGGGCACGCCGCAGACGCCATCCCGCCCAGCGCCGGCGGCCAGCGACGGGCGCGGTCGCGGCATGGGGCCCGTTCTCGTCGCGGCCGTCCTGAGCGCGGTCCTGGCGTCGGCCGGGACCGCGGCCATCGTCCAGCAGGTCGTGCCGACCAGCGCCTCGTCGAGGCCCCGACTGCATCGGCGACCAGCACCAGCACCGGCATCACCACCGTCCAGACCGCCGACCTGACGTCGATCGTGTCCGATGCGCGCCAGTCGGTGGTCACGATCACGGCCGATGGCATGGCGACCAGCCGGTTCTCGCCGTTCGGCGTGCCGACCAGCGGCGTCGGCTCCGGGATCATCATCTCGAGCGACGGCTACATCCTCACCAACCGCCACGTGTCGAGAACAGCCAACAGCCTCAGCGTGGAGCTGTACGACGGGCAGCACCTATCCGGCCACGCTTGTCAAGCAGTCGTACCACCAACGACCTCGCCCTGATCAAGATCGACGCCACCGGCCTCGCGCGCCGCGCCGATCGGCGACTCGAGCAAGGCGCAGGTGGGCGAGACCGTGCTGGCGATCGGCAGCCCGCTCGGCACCTACACCGAGACCGTGACCAAGGGCATCCTGTCGGGCATCGGACGCGACATCACCGTCCAGGACGAGGTCGACCGGGCGCCCGACCCAGCTCACCGGCCTGATGCAGACCGATGCCGCGATCAACCCCGGCAACAGCGGCGGCCCGCTGCTCGACGCCAACGGCGCGGTGATCGGCATCAACACCGCGGTCGACGCCAGCGCGCAGGGCGCTCGGGTTCGCGATCCCGATCAACGACGCGAGCTCGCTGATCAGCCAGGCGACGAGCGGCCAGGGCGCCTGACGCGGCGCCGCGCGCGGACGCCGCTCGACCGCGCACCAGCGGCCTCCCTGCGACGGGGCTCTCAGCGCATTCTCACCTCGCCTGGGCACCGCTCGGTCGCTGGCACCCCGTACCCATGCCCGAGGCCGACGCTCCCGATGAAGCTGAAGCTGTTTGCGATCCTGCTCCTCGTTGCCGCTGGCGGCGTCGCCGTGTTCCTGTCGCTGGGCGGGAAGCTGCCCCTGTCCGACGCATCGGCTCGCCGACCCAGTACCTCACGGCCACGGCCGCCACCGGCGACGTGACCGCGGAGGTGGCGGCAACCGGCACCATCGCCTCGAGCGACGAGTACGCGCTCGGCTTCGGCGCTGCCGCCGCAGCTCGACCTCGATCACCACCACCGTCGGGCTCGGGCACCTGGTCGGTGACCGAGGTCGATGCGGCCGTCGGGCAGGTCGTCAAGCAGGGTGACGTCCTCGCCAGGCGTCCACCTCCGACCTCGAGCAGCAGCTCAAGATCCAGCGCACGTCGCTGTCCGCGGCCAGGCTCCAGACCAAGCTGGCCAAAGTCGACCTGGGACGGCGCTTCCGGCACCGACTGCGATCCGCCAGGCCAAGATCGTCCTCTACAACGCCGTCAACTCGCAACGCCAGGCGCAGCAGGCCGTCGACGACACCAAGGCGCAGATCGAGCAGGCGACCCTGACGGCCCCGATCGATGGCACCGTCACCGCCGTCACGTTCGCGCCCGGCCTGGATTCGACCGGCACCGCGATCACGATCGCCTCGACCACCTACGACGTGACCGCCGACGTGGTCGAGGACGACATCAGCTCGATGTCGATCGGCCAGGACGCCACCGTCACCGTGGGCGCGATCGACGCGGCCATCCAGGGCAAGGTCGTCGTCGATCGCGCCGGTGTCCGGCTCCAGCGGCAGCAACAGCGTCGTCTCGTATCCCGGTCACGGTGACGCTCACCGGGGCGCCGCCGGACCTCCGGCCGGGTATGAGCGCCGACATCTCGATCGTCACCGCGTCCGCCAGCAACGTGCTCACCATCCCGAGCGAGGCGCTGCGCGGGACCACGGGCGACTACCGCGTCCAGGTCATGGGCGCTGATGGGACGCCGACGAGCACGGCGGTGACCGTGGGCCTGGTCACGAGCACGACCGCTGAGATCAAGTCCGGGCTCAGCGCAGGCGAGGTCGTGGTCACCGGGACCGCGAGCGACCGGACCGCGACCAGCGGCGCGACCTACCACGAACGGTCGGTTCGGCGGCGGCGGCATCGGGGTGCCCGGTGGCGGCGGCGCCGTGTTCGGGCGCTGAGGCAGCGGCGATGCTGCCGGACGAGATGGCATCGAGCACCATGCCGCCGAGCGTCATGCCGGGCATGGCGATGGCCGAGGCTGCAGCCGCCGTTCCTCTGATCAGCCTGCGGGGCATCAGCCGCACGTACGACATGGGCCACGTCCAGGTTCCCGCCCTGCGCGAGGTCGATCTCGACGTCCGGCCCGGGGAGTTCCTCGCGATCGTCGGCCCGTCCGGCTCGGGCAAGAGCACGATGATGCATATCCTGGGTTGCCTGGATCGCCCCACCAGCGGCACCTACATGCTGGCGGGACCCCCGTCGAGGATCTCGACGACGACGGCCTGGCGCGGGTTCGCAGCCGCACCATCGGCTTCGTGTTCCAGTCCTACAACCTGCTGCCGAGGACGACCGCGCTCGACAACGTCGCAGCGCCGCTCCTGTACCAGGGCGTCGGTCGCGCGCAGCGCGTGGAGCGGGCGACCGCGGCGCTCCAGCGGCTGGGCCTCGGAGATCGGCTCCAGCACGAGCCATCCGAGCTGTCGGGCGGACAGCAGCAGCGCGTGGCGGTCGCGCGGGCCCTCGTCACCGATCCCGCGCTGCTCCTCGCCGACGAGCCCACCGGCAACCTCGACCAGGCGTCCGGCCACGAGGTGCTCGAGCTGCTGCGAGAGCTCAACCGGTCCGGCCGCACGATCATCCTCATCACCCACGATGCGAGCGTCGCGGCCGCGGCCGGGCGTCAGGTCCACATCCGAGATGGGAGGCTGCTGGCATGAGCTTCGTCGAGCTCATCCGCCTCGCCCTCTCCCGCCTGCGCACCGGGCGTCTCCGTGCGGCGCTCACGATGCTCGGCGTCGTGATCGGCGTCGCATCGGTCGTCGCTCTCGTTGGCGTGGGGCAGGGGACCAGCTCCAACATCACGGCGCGGCTGTCGCAGCTGGGCACGAACCTGCTCACGATCAGCCCGGCCGGCGCGGCCGGTGGCGCCAGCTCGACCCTGACCGAGGGTGATGCCACGGCCGTCGCGGCCATCCCGGGAGTGTCCGGCGTCGCGCCCGAGTCGACGACACAGGCGCTGGTCGTGCGCCGGCCGCCAGAACACCACCACCTCGATCGTCGGCACCACCGCCGACTATGCGGCGGTCCGCGCCTACCACGTCTGGCAGGGGTCCTTCCTGAGCGACACGGCGGTGGAGCACGACCTGCGCGTGGCGGTGCTCGGCGCGACCACGGCCGACGACCTTGGCCTCGACCAGACCTCCCTGGGCTCCACGATCAGCATCGCCGGCATCCCGTTCAGGGTGATCGGCATCCTCCAGCCCAAGGGCAGCGCCGGCTTCCAGGATCT
The DNA here is from genome assembly GCA_963806265.1 of uncultured Chloroflexia bacterium. GTDB lineage: Bacteria > Chloroflexota > Limnocylindria > Limnocylindrales > CSP1-4 > CAIXZV01. The sequence goes on along the minus strand of CAWDXT010000032.1, from coordinate 27,704 downwards.
CGACGACCAGGTGCTGGTGCCCATCGGTACCGTGCACAAGTACTTCGTCAGCGGCGATGGCGTGCGGACGATCGGCGTGAGCGTTGCCGACGAGGCGCAGATGCCCACGGTGCAGGCCGCCATCACGAGCGTGCTCGACGCGCGCCACAACCTGTCCGCGACGGACACGCCCGACTTCAACATCTTCGATCAGGCCCAGCTGCTCCAGACCGTCTCGTCCATCACCGGGACGCTGACGCTGCTGCTGGGCGGGATCGCCTCGATCTCGCTCGTCGTCGGCGGCATCGGGATCATGAACATCATGCTGGTGTCCGTCCGCGAGCGGACCCGCGAGATCGGGATCCGGATGGCGATCGGTGCCCGGCGGCGGGACATCCTTGCCCAGTTCCTGATCGAGGCGCTCACGCTGTCCGGCCTGGGTGGGGTGCTCGGCATCCTGCTCGGGCTCACGGTGTCGGGCCTGATCAGCCGCCTGGGCGACATCAACTTCGGCTTCAGCCCCGGAACCCTCGCGGCGGCGTTCCTGTTCAGCCTCGCCGTCGGCATCGTGTTCGGCGTCTGGCCGGCCAGGCAGGCGGCACGCCTCGACCCCATCGACGCGCTGCGTTACGAGTAGGAGCTCGCTGCACATGACCACACCCCCGTTCGATCCGACCGGCCCCGAGCGCGACCCCGGCGCCTCGCCGACCGAGCCGATCCCTGCGCCGCGCTACGAGCCCACGGCGCCCGACGCGCCGGCCATGTCACCGGCGCCGCCGCCGCCGGGGGCGGCCGCACCATCAGCGGCGGCCTACACACCGGCCGCGGGTGTGCCGCCGACCTTCCAGCCCGTGGTTCCCGAGCCGGTCGTCCCGGCCGCACCGCGACCGGTCGACCGGCGCCCGTCGGGCTCGTCGCGCGTGCTGAACGTCGCGCTCGTCGATCGCCGTCCTGGTCGCGACCGCGGGCGTGGCGTTTGCGCTGGGGCGCACGACCGCGTCCGGCGTCGGCGACCAACGCCGGCCGCTTCAACGGCGGCGCGGGCGGCTTCGGGCCGAACGCCAGCTTCGCCCCGGGGGGCAACGGTGGCTTCCGCGGCGAGGGCGGGTTTGCCGGTCGGGGCGGCCTTGGCGGCCTGGGCGGTGGCCTCAGCATCCAGGGCACGGTTGACGCCGTGTCCGCGGACTCGATCACGATCACGACACAGGGTGGCCAGTCGATCACGATCGGGCTCGACCCCAGCACGACGTACCATCAGCAGTCGGCGGCGTCCGCGTCCGACGTCCAGGCCGGCAAGAAGGTGATCCTGAACGTCACCGGCGGCTTCCGCCCGGGTACCACGGGCAACGGCAACGGCGGTGGGACGACGAACGGCGGGTTCAGCCTGGGGACGGCGAGCGACGTGACGATCGTCCCCTGAGCAAGGAAGTCTGACGGAACCATGCACCTGCTCCTGGTCGAGGATGACGAGCGGCTCGCCCGGTCGCTGACCCGGTTGCTCGAGGAGGACCGGCACGTGGTCGAGCGCGCGCCGGACGGCGAGACGGGCCTCGAGCTGGCGAGCGCGATCGAGGGTCTCGATGTCGTGATCCTCGACATCGGCCTGCCCGACATGTCCGGGCTCGAGGTCGCACGCCAGCTGCGTCGCGACCAGGTCGGCGTGAGCATCCTGATGCTGACCGCGCGAGACACGATCAACGACCGGGTGACCGGGCTCGACGCCGGCGCCGACGACTACGTCGTGAAGCCGTTCGCCTACCAGGAGGTCGCCGCCCGCCTGCGGGCGCTGGCCCGTCGTGCCGAGCCCGGGCCGCGACGTGCCGAGCCGCGGCTCGAGATCGGCGCGATCATGCTCGACGAGGCGGCGCGACGGGTGACCGTGAACGGCCGCAACGTCGACCTGAGCCCGCGCGAGTTCTCGCTGCTCGAGGCGCTGATGCGGCATCCCAACCAGACGCTCACGCGCGACCAGCTGCTCGACCATGCCTGGCCGTTCAGCGTGGCGGTGACGCCCAACGCGGTGGACGCGTACGTCCACTACCTGCGCACGAAGCTGGGTGATGCGGGCTCCCAGGTCGAGACCGTGCGCGGCGTCGGGTACCGGATGGGGGACGGGGGTTGAGCGTGGCCGGGGCCGGCGATGCCTGACGGCCGGCGGCTCGAGCTCGCCGACGACGGACCCGAGCAGCTGACGCGCGAGGAGGAGGCGCGACTCATCAGGCGCGTTCGCTGGCGCCTCGTGGCGTGGAGCGGGCTGTCCACGATGGTCGTGCTGGTCGTGCTGGGCATCGCCCTCTACGCGGCTGCGGCGAACGCCCTCACGGCGGCCTCGGTCGGCCAGCTCCAGGACCGGATCAACCCGGCCGTCCAGCTGCTCCAGGGCACCGACACCCCGTTCCGGCGACCCGACCTCGGGTACGTGCTCGGTACCGGCAACACGCTGCTGTACCTGTTCGACGCCGAGCGGCGATCCGGTCCAGTCCGATCGGCCGGTCGCGATCCCGGTCGGCCTGCCGGCCCTGGCCAGCCTGACCGCGGCCCAGGCCGCGTCCGACGGCACCGACGTGCGGACCGGCACGCTGCAGCTGGTCAGCGGCTCCGATCTGCCGGTCAGGATCATGACCCGGACGGTGGTCGCCCAGGACGGCAACACCTACTTCCTGCAGGCGCTGCAGGATCGCTCGACCGAGGTCGCGACGCTGAACGCCATGCTCACGGTGCTGCTGCTGGGCGGGGTGCTCGTGATCATCGTCTCGCTCGGCTTCGGGACCGTCTACGCGAACCGCGCCCTGGTGCCCATCCGCCAGTCGCTCGACGCCCAGCGCGACGCGCTCCGCCGCCAGCGCGAGTTTGCCGCCGATGCCAGCCACGAGCTTCGGACGCCGCTCACCGTGATCCGGACCTCGCTCGAGCACCTGACACGCCATCGTGATCGACCGATCTCGGAGTCGACCGACGCGCAGGAGGCGCTCGACGACATCGACGCGGAGGTTGCGCACCTGACCGTCGCTGGTGGGCGACCTGCTGCTCCTCGCCCGTTCCGACTCCGGGGCGGTGGTCATGGAGCAGACGCCGGTCGACCTCGGCGACATCGCGTTCGACGCGGCTTCCGCGGTCGGGCCGCACGGCGGAGAACCGCGGCGTTCGGGTGCTCGTCGACCCCGAGCCGACGATGGTCACCGGGGACAGCGCGCGGTTGCGCCAGCTGGTGATGATCCTGGTCGACAACGCGATCCGTCACAGCCCCCGGAGCGGCCAGGTCGGAGTCACCGTGCGTTGCGTGGGCAGCATCGCCTCGATCGAGGTCACGGACCAGGGGCCCGGCGTCCGCGAGGAGGACATGGCCCACGTGTTCGACCGGTTCTGGCGGGCACCGGGCGCGCCGAGCGGCGGCACGGGTCTCGGCCTCGCGATCGCGCGCTGGATCGTGGACCAGCACGGCGGACGCATCGGCGTCGCCAACCGCGCCCGAGGGCGGCGCCGCGTTCCGGGTGGAGCTGCCGATGCTGCCTGGCCCGTCGGTCGAACCGCCACCCGACACGCCGTTTGCTGCGCCTGACGCTCCGACCGCGCAGCCGCCCATCGCCGCTTCCACCGCGCCGCCTGCTTCGTCACCGTACGACGGCCCACCCGCTCCGCCGGGCTGACGCCCGCTCCGCCGGGCCGACACCCACCGCGCTGGGCCATGCCGGCCCCGCGCATGCTAGAGTCGTGGCGTCCTTTAGAGCCGGTCCTGTGAGGCCGGCGTACCGGTCCCGTGAGGCCGGCGAGGAGGCCTGATGCTCGTGCGCATGCCCGCCTGCGGCGCAAGCTCGCCGCGGCCCGCCGGGATCTGAGTGATCGCCCCACCGTCCGTCGGCCATCCGCCGCTGCCGCGCGCCCGCGCGATCGTCGACCCGCGGGTCGGCGACGCGGGTCCGGCGCTGCTCGCGCTCGAGGATGGGACCGTGTTCCCGGGGATCGCCTTCGGGGCGCCCGTCGCGGCGGGTGGCGACCTCGTCGTCAACACCTCCCAGACCGGCTACCAGGAGATCGCGACCGATCCCTCGTACGCGGGCCAGGTCGTGGTCATGACCTACCCGCTGATCGGCAACTACGGCCGGCTCCAGGCCGACGATCAGTCCGAGCGGCCGTGGCTGCGGGGCCTCGTCGTGGCCCATGCCACGGCCGCCGTCCTCGACGACGCGCGCCAGCTGGCCACCCTGCTGCGCAGCAACGGCATCCCCGCGATCGCCGGCGTCGACACCCGCGCGCTCGCGCGCCACCTGCGGGCGAACGGCTGCCTGCGCGGGATCATCACCGAGCCCGGGACGGGTCGATCCGTGACGAGGCGGTCGAGCGCGCGCGGGCGCGTGCCTCGCTGGGAGGACCAGGACTTCGTGGCCCAGGTCTCGCCCGCCGCGGTGCGCGAGGTCGGGCCGGACGAGGACGGCGCACCGCTGGTCGCGATCGTCGACTACGGGCTCAAGGCGAACATCGTCCGCTCGCTGCGTCGGCGTGGCGCGCGCGTCCGCGTGCTGCCGTACACGGCGCCGCCGAGCGAGGTGCTGGCGGCCGACGTGACCGGGGTCGTGCTCTCCCCGGGGCCCGGAGATCCGGCGCGGCTGGAAGGCCCGGTCGCGCTGGCCCGGACGATCATCGAGGACGGCCGCCCGCTGCTGGGCATCTGCCTCGGGCACCAGATCGTCGCCCGCGCGGCCGGCGCCGAGACCACCCGGCTGCGGTTCGGGCACCACGGCGCCAACCACCCGGTCCAGGATCTCGACACGGGCTACGTCCAGGTGACCGCCCAGAACCACGAGGTGCAGGTGGTCGGCGACAGCCTGCCCGCGGCATCCGGGTTCCGGGTCAGCCAGCGGAACCTCAACGACGGGTCGGTCGAGGGCCTCCGCCACGCCAGCCGTCCGATCGAGACCGTCCAGTACCACCCCGAGGGCGCGCCGGGACCGCTCGATGCGCTGGCGGTGTTCGACCGCTTCGTGGACGCCTGCCGGGCGTCCAGCCCGTCGTCGTGAGGCGCGTCGCCGTGATCGGCAGCGCCGGCGCGGGCAAGACCACGCTTGCCGTCGAGCTCGGGCGGCGTACCGGCCTGCCGGTGATCCACCTCGACCGGCTGTACTGGGGCCCCGGCTGGACGCCCATGCCCGACGCCGAATGGGAGGCGGTCAACCGCGACGCGGCCGCCAACGATGCCTGGATCATCGACGGCAACTACTCGCGGACCATGGACATTCGTCTCGCGCGCGCCGACACCGTCGTGTTCCTCGATCGGCCGCGGTTCGTCTGCATCTGGAACGTCACGCGCCGGTGGCTCGCGCACCGCGGCCGCTCCCGCCCCGACATGGGCGCGGGCCTGCGCGACAAGCTCGATCTCGCATTCCTGCGCTGGGTCTGGGGCTTTCCGGCGCGCTCGCGACCCGGGCGTGCTCGCTCGACTCGCCGCGCTGCCGTCGAGCGTCGCGGTCGTCCACCTGACATCCACGGGTGCCGCGCAGGCGTGGCTGGCCGACGTCGCGCCTGCCCGAGGAGCCGCGTGACGCACGCCAAGCCGGCCTCGGTGCTGATCCTCGGCAGCGGCCCCGTCGTCATCGGCCAGGCGGCCGAGTTCGACTACGCGGGAACCCAGGCCTGCCGCGCGTTGCGTGGTGAGGGCGTGCGCACGATCCTCGTCAACTCCAACCCGGCCACGATCATGACCGACCCCTCGGTCGCCGACGCCGTCTATCTCGAGCCGCTGACGGTCGAGGCGATCGAGGCCGTCATCGCCCGGGAGCGTCCCGAGGGCCTGCTGGCCGGGCTGGGCGGGCAGACGGCGCTCAACCTCGCGACCGCGCTCGCCGAGGCCGGCGTCCTCGAGCGCCACGGCGTCCGAATGCTCGGGACCCCGCTCGATGCCATCCGGATGGCCGAGGACCGGGAGGCGTTCCGCGACCTGCTCGACCGGATCGGGCAGCCGTACGCACCGTCCGCCATCGTCGAGGGGCCCGACGAGTCGGCGCGCCACGCGTCGGCGGAGGTCGCGCTCAGCGAGATCGGTCTCCCGGCCATCATCCGCCCGGCCTTCACGCTCGGCGGGACCGGCGGCGGGATCGTCGGCACCGAGGACGCGTACTGGGAGCGGGTGCGCTCCGGTCTTCGGGCGAGCCCCATCCACCAGGTGATGGTCGAGCAATGCCTCGTCGGCTGGCAGGAGGTCGAGTACGAGGTCATGCGCGATGCCGAGGACACGTGCATCGCGGTGTGCTCGATGGAGAACGTCGACCCGCTCGGCGTGCATACCGGCGACTCGATCGTGGTCGCCCCGGTCCAGACGCTCACCGACCAGGTCCACCAGCGGCTTCGCAGCGCCGCGCTCGCGATCATTCGCGCACTGGGCGTCGAGGGCGGCTGCAACGTCCAGTTCGCGCTCTCGCCCGACTCCACGGAGTACGCGGTCATCGAGGTCAACCCGCGTGTCTCCCGCTCCTCCGCGCTGGCGTCGAAGGCGACGGGCTACCCGATCGCCCGGGTGGCCGCCCAGATCGCGGCCGGGCGCACCCTGGCCGACATCCCCAACGTGGTCACCGGGACCACCGTGGCGGCGTTCGAGCCGGCCCTCGACTACGTGGTCGTCAAGCTGCCGCGCTTCCCGTTCGACAAGTTCCCGACCGCCGATCGTCGGCTGGGCTCGCAGATGAAGGCGACCGGCGAGGTGATGGCCATCGACCGCACCTTCGGCGCCGCGCTCAACAAGGCGCTCCGTGGCCTGGAGCAGGCGGGAGCGGGCCCGCTGGGCGAGGACCCGTCCTGGCGGCCCACGTTCGACTACCTGGCGGCTGTCTATGCCGGAAGCGAGCCAGATGCTTTGGACGACGGCTGGAGCACGGACGAGGAAGCGGTCATCCGCTGGGTCGACGCCGACGGACAGGCGTGCGAGAGCACGCGCTTCGCGCAGCGATCGGCGGCGCCCATCGTGCTGGGCCAGTTCCTGGAGCCATCCGACTCGCGCCTGTGGCGCGTGCTGGGCCTGCTGCGCCGCGGCGTACCCCAGGAGGTCATCCGCCGGGCGACCGGGATCTCACCCTGGTTCCTGGCCGAGATGGGCCGCAACATCGAGCTCGAGCACGACGTTCGCGCCGCCGGCGAGCACCTGGTCGACCCGTCGGACGCGGACGGGGCCACGCTGCTGGCCACCGCCAAGCGAGCCGCCTTCGCCGACCGCGATCTGTCGCTGCTGGCGGGGGTGCCCGAGGCGGCCGTCAGCGACGCCCGCGCGGTGCTCGGCCTGGCCCCGGGCTACGCCATGGTGGACACCTGCGCCGCCGAGTTCGCGGCCGAGACGCCGTACTTCTACTCGACCTACGCCTCGGCCGGTTCGCCACCCGAGGCCCCGCCCGTTGCGCGCCCGGGCGCGCTGGTGATCGGCAGCGGTCCGGTTCGCATCGGGCAGGGGATCGAGTTCGACTACTGCGCGGTCCAGGCGGCCGAGGTGCTCCGGCACGAAGGCTGGAGCGCGGTCATGGTCAACTCCAACCCCGAGACGGTCTCGACCGACTTCGACGCGTCCACCCGGCTGTACTTCGAGCCGCTCGATCCCGAGAGCGTGCTCAGCATCGTCGGGTTCGAGGGTGCCGGCGCATCGGAGCCGCTGCCGGCGGTGGTCGCGTTCGGTGGCCAGACACCGCTCAACCTCGCCGCCCCGCTGGTCGCGGCAGGCGTCCCGCTGCTGGGCTCCGACCTCGAGACGATCGACCAGGCCGAGGAGCGGACACGGTTCGCCGCCCTCCTGGACCGGCTCGGGATCCCGCAGCCCGACGGCGGCATGGCCGAGTCGGTCGAGGAGGCGCTCACGCTCGCGGAGCGGATCGGCTACCCGGTCATCGTGCGGCCGTCGTTCGTCATCGGTGGGCTCGCGATCGACTTCGCCTACTCGCCGGAGGACCTGGTGCGGCACCTCGCGGCGGCGGCCGTCGTGGACCCCGATCGACCGGTGCGCATCGACCGCTTCCTGGAGGGGATCGAGGTCGACGTCGACGCGGTATGCGACGGCACCGCGGTGCTGATCCCAGGCTTGCTCGAGCACGTCGAGCGCGCCGGCGTCCACTCGGGGGACTCGATCGCGGTGTTCCCGCCCCAGCACGTCGCCGAGGGCGACCGCGACCTGATCGTGACCACCATGGAGCGCATCTGTCTCGCGCTCGGCGCCCGCGGCCTCGTCAACGCCCAGTTCATCGTTCGCGACGACGGGGTGTACCTGATCGAGGTCAACCCCCGGGCGAGCCGAACGGTGCCGTTCCTGTCCAAGGTGACCGGCGTGCCCATGGTCGAGCTCGCGGTCCGGATCTCGCTGGGCGCCACGCTGCCTGATCTCGGGTGGTCAGCGGGACTGCGCCCCGAGCCGCCGTTCGTCGCGGTCAAGGCGCCCGCATTCTCGACCTTCAAGCTCAAGGGCGTCGATCCGTCGGTCGGGCCGTTCATGCAGTCGACCGGCGAGGTCATCGGCATCGCGACCGATCCGCGCGTGGCCATGGCCAAGGCGCTGACCGGCGCGTCGCTCATCCCGCCCCGGGCCTCGGATGCCGATCATCCCCGGGCGCTGCTCTCGATCGCCGATCGCGACAAGTGGGGCCTGCTCGATCTCGCCCGGGCGCTGGTCCGCGCCGGCTACCGCCTTGCCGCCACGTCGGGCACCCGGGCCGCGCTCGCTGCCGCAGGGCTGCCGGCCGATCCGGTGGCCAAGCTCGGGGCGGAGGCGGTGGGCGACGAGGTCGACATCCTGGGCCTGATCGCGGGCGGCGACGTCCGCCTGGTCGTCAACACGCCCACCCCACGCTCGGGTGCCGTGCGCGACGCGGCGGACATCCGTCACGCGGCGATCGCCGAGGGCGTGCTGTGCCTGACCGCGATCGAGACGGCGATCGCCGCGGCGGAGGCGCTCGACCCGGAGCTCGCAGGCGGGATCGCCGAGGTGCGCTCGATCACGGACTGGGTTCCCGAGCGCGTGCCGCGGCGAGGCTGACGCGCCTCGCTAGGTCGATCGGAGGAACGCCGACAGGACGGCGGCCGCCGGTGTCTCCTGGACGATCGACTGGCCCAGCGACCACAGCGTCAGCGTCGTGAGCCCGACCATCACGACGGCGAGCGGGATCTCACGCATCCGGATGTTGCGCGTGAGCCGGGGGACGGAGCCCGGGATCTTGCGGTGGCGCAGATCCCGGGCCGGCTTCGCGTTCGCGATCGCGTCCATGTCGCGCTGCGCCGAGACGTGGCCGGCCCAGGCGCCGAGCATGTGACCGCCCACGACGGCGACCAGCTGCGCGGTCCAGATCAGGCCCGGTGGCAGCCACGTGGCGTCGGGCACGTAGAACGCGGTGCCGATCAGGTCGGCGCCCGTCTGGAGCGGGTCGGAGACGGCGATCACGATCTTCTGGCCGTCGACCAGCAGATACGTCAGGTAGTGGGCGATGAGGTAGCCGACGGCGATCGGAACCAGGCCGGCGCCGATCGCCCCCGGGCTGACGCTCCGGGCCACCAGCAACGCGGCCCCCACGATGATCCCGAGGAACGCGAGCAGCAGCAGCGTCTTGGGCACCATCGTCGGCGCGCCGAATGTGGCGGCGAACGGCACGGTCTGGCTGAGCCCGTCGAACAGGATCGATCCCACCCCGACCGCGATCAGCGTGATCCGGGGCGTCTCCCAGTCGACGTCGATCAGCCCGCTGGCGAACGACCGACGCATGACGACGCGGGCATCGATGGCGTCCGGGTCGATCCAGGCGTCATCCTCCCCGTCAGCAGCCGTATCGATCGCCGGAACGATCCCGTACGGAGCGAGCCGGTTGAGGGTCCGGAACCAGACGTTGAACGTCTCGCCCTGGGCCCGCCACTGATCGCGACCGAACTGGGACATCATCGCGAGCGTGAGCAGGGTGTACCCGACCACGACGACGGTCAGGGTCCCGACGCCGGCCAGGGCCACGAGCTCCAGCCACACGAAGAACACCAGGCCGGCGGTGGCGGGCCAGAGGCGAATCGGCGCCGGAAGCTCCGACACGTCCCAGCCTCGGATGCCGGCCCGGCGCAGGACCCAGGCGAGCATGTCATGGAGCGTCGTGAACGGGTCGATCCACTCCCAGATCGGGAACCACAACGCGGAGATCGCGGCGACGCCCACCCAGCCATAGACCCACAGGAACAGTGGGGCCACGGCGGCGTCGGACGAGCCGCCCGCGATGCCCTGGACCACGATCCATGCCCAGCCGAGGACGCCGGCCGCTCGGAGCACGATGCGGATCGGCGCCGGGACGCGGACGATGCGGCCTGGGGCGGGCGGCGCCGCGCGCATGTCGGTCGCGAGCACGAATGCGAACGAGAGCGCGACGGTCACGGCGGCACCGGCCAGGTAGACCGAGAGCGGGAGCGGGCTCTCGTACACGGTGGACATGTTGTGGGCGGCGACGACCGCCGGGACAGCGGCGAGGACGACGATGGCGCCGGCGACACCCGCGAGCCGGGCGAGCACGGAACGCGTCCTCGAGCGCACGATCAGGCGGTGCGGCTGCGGCGGAGCAGGTAGACGCCGGCCAGCGCCACGACCACGAGCACGACCACGATCGGCAGAAGCACGTCGCCCAGCCCACCCGACGAGGCTGCCGGCTGGCTGTCGGTGACGGGCACGATGGATGGCGCCGCGGACGGTGAGGTGGCGGCCGGGGCGGTCGTGGCCGAGCTGGCTGGCGACGTCGAGGTCGATGGGCTGGCCGTGTCCGTCGGCGCCGCGGTCGGCGAGGGTGTCGGGCTCGCCTCGGCAACCGTGAAGTGCACCTCGCCGCGCAGGATGTCGGTGTCGAGCGAGACCGAGGTCCACTTCACCAGGTACGCACCGGGACCGAGATCGAGGCCGCCCAGGGTCATGCTGACGTCGCCGTCGGCCGCGGCGGTGCCGGTGCCGACCAGCGAGCCGTCGGGTGCCAGCAGCTGGAACTTGCTCTTGGACGCGTCGAGGCCTTCGCTGAAGGTCAGGGTGACGCTCGTCGGCGGCGTGTCCAGCACGGCTCCGTCGGCCGGATCGGACGACACGAACTCCGCGTGGGCGGCCACGGGACCCGCCAGGAGGAGCGCGAGCAGCACCGCTGCGAGCAGGCCGAGCAGACGGACATGTGGGCTGATGGGCCGGCGAGCGGTCCCTGGCGCGCGCCCACCCGCGAGTCCGGTGTTCACGGCACGGGAGTCTAGCGGTCCGCTCGATATGTTGCCGACGACCGACCATTCGTGACCGCGAGCCGCAACCCGACGCCCGGGTCGGAGCGGGCGCGTCAGACGCCGTTGACCACCCGGACCGAGGCCGCCCCGCCGGTGACGGTCACGTCCACCCGGTCGGCCGCGGTCGCGTAGCCGGGCGTCTCCGACGGGCCGCTGGTGGTCACCAGGCCGGTCGCACGCACCCGCGCTTCGATGCCCCGAGGGATCTCGAACGTGAGGCTCGCCGCGCCGCCTTCGACATGAACCGGCACCTCGCCCCGGGGCCGGGGGAGGACGATCCGAAGCTCCGCAGCCCCGATCGCCACCCGCGCCCGGACGATCACCATCGCCGACAGGTCGAGCTCGAACCTTCCGGCGCCCGCCTGGACGTCGAGCATGGTCGGGATGCCGGACGCGACCTCGATGGTCCAATCGATGTGGCGGCCCCATCCGGCGCCCCCCCAGCGGGTCGAGGTGGAGAGCCGGACGCGGGCAAGGTCACCGGATCGATCGACGGCATGATCGACGGTCGGCTCGTTGGCGGTGACGTCCACCAGCGAGCTGCCGCCGCCCCGGAGTCGGTAGCGCCCGGCACCGAGGCGAAGCAGCAGCTCCAGCCTCGCCGCCGCCGTCGTTGGGGACGACAACGTGCGTGTCGCCGCTGCTGCCCCGCGGGCCGAGCAGCGCCGCGGCCAGGATGACGACGCCGATGACCAGCACGAGGATCGGCCACAGGATCCCCCAGTCGAGCTCGACCAGGCCAAGGTTGCGCAGCAGGAAGGCGCCGCCGACCAGCAACAGCACGACGCCGACGATCAGCGGGCCCAGCGCGGGGCTGCGACGCGATCCACCCATGAGATCCCGACCTCCCTCGACCCGACCCGCTGGCTGCGGGTCCGGACCCGAATCCTCCCATGCGACCGGCGCGGGCGCCGGTCCCATTGGCCATGCGCATCGTCACCATCGGTCCCGGATGGAGCCTCGCGCCGGGTCGCGCGGCCGCGCAGCCTACAATGCCCTCCCCACCCACCGCGCGAGGAAACGACTGCGAATGCCCGTACCGTCGTCGAGTTCAGCGACGAGCGCCTGGCCAACGGCCTCCGTCTGATCGTGGCCGAGGACCACCTCGCCCCGGTCGTCGCCGTGAACATCTGGTACGACGTGGGCTCCAAGCACGAGGTCCCGGGCAAGACCGGGTTCGCGCACCTGTTCGAGCACGTGATGTTCCAGGGCTCGGCGCACGTGGCGCAAGGCGGAGCACATGGCGCTCATCCAGGCGGCCGGCGGGACGCTCAACGGCACGACCTGGCTCGACCGGACGAACTACTTCGAGACGATGCCCTCGCACCAGCTGGAGCTGGCGCTGTGGCTCGAGGCCGACCGGATGGGCTCCCTGCTCGACGCCCTCAGCCAGGAGAACCTCGACAACCAGCGGGACGTGGTCAAGAACGAGAAGCGCTGGAGCTACGACAACCGCCCGTACGGCACGTGGAACGAGAAGCTGCTCGCCCACCTGTTCCCGCCCGACCATCCGTACCACCATCCGACGATCGGCTCGATGGCGGACCTCGACGCGGCCTCGCTCGACGACGTCAGTGCCTTCTTCCGGACCTACTACGTGCCGAACAACGCGGTCCTCTCGGTCGTCGGCGACTGTCGACCGCGCGCAGGTCCGCGCGTGGGTCGATCGCTACTTCGGCCCGATCCCGCCCAACCCCGACATCCCGGCGCCTGCCGCGACCTGTCGCTGCCGCCGACGGTCGGCGAGGAGCGCCGGGAGACCGTGACCGACCGCGTGCCGCTGCCGCGGATCTACGTCGGGCTTCCGGGCCCCCGTGTTCGGCGACCGCCGGCTCGACGCGCTCGACCTTGCCTGCGCAGATGCTGTCGGGCGGCAAGGGCAGCCGGCTACATCGCCGGCTGGTCCGCGAGGAGCGGATCGCCCAGGACGTGGCCGTGTTCACGCTGCCGTTCGTGGGCGGGGCCTCGTCAGCTCCTGGGCTGGGCGACGGCCCGACCCGGGATCGACATCGCGCGCGTCGAGGCCGGCCCTGATCGAGGAGCTCGAGCGGCTCGGCGCCGAGCGACCGACCGACGACGAGCTGGCCCGGGCCAAGGCGCTGACCGAGGCCGACGAGCTGGGGGCGCTGGCGCGGGTCGAGGAGCGGGCCGACCGCCTGTCGATGTTCGCGACGCTGTTCGATGATCCGGGGCTGGTCAACACGCTGCTGCCGCGCTACCTGGCGGTCACCGCCGAGCAGATCCGCGCTCGCCGCGGCCGAGGTGTTCCGGCCGACAACCGGCTGGTGCTGACCTACCTTCCGGGCGCCGATGGCGCGTCGGCGCCCGGAGAGCGGGCGAGGCCGCGGCATGAGCATCGGATGCCGGCGCGGCTCGTCCTCGTCGCCAGCCGGCCGATCCCGGGCCAGCCGCGCACCTACGAGTTCCCGGACACGTCCGGACCCGGCTCGGCAACGGACTGCGCCGATCGCGCGCCGATGCCCGGCCGGCCGCCTGGTCTCGGCCTCGCTGGTCACACGCGCGGCGCCGCAGACGAGCCGGACGCGATAGGCGGGGCGACCGTCCTGGCCGCGCGCGGCATGACCGAAGGCACCGGAACTACGGGACGCGATCGCGCTGGTCGAGGCCGCCGAACGCCTCGGGGCCTCGCTCCACAGCGAGGCCAGCTGGGACGCGACCTCCGCGGGCGTCGACGTCCCGGCCAGCCGTCTCGGGGCGGCGCTGGAGCTGCTGGCCGAGATCGTCCGCCACCCGGCATACCCCGGCGCCGAGGTGGAGCGGATCCGCGACGAGCGGCTAACGGATCTCCTCCAGGCGCTGGGCGGATCCGCGCCGGCGCGCCGACGAGGCGTTCGTGGACTCGATCTACGCGGCGCGCCACCCGTACCACCGACCGGCCGGCGGGACGCGGGAGACCGTCGCCCGGATCACGGCCGACGATCCGGGATGGTCCAGGCCGCGCGGGCTTCGTTTCGATCCCGGCTCGGCGCTCATGGTCGGCCGGCGACGTCGAGCCGGACATCGATGTCGAGGCATTGCCGCCGCACTGTTCGGCGACTGGAACGGCGCGACCGCGCCGGAGGCGAACCGCCGATCGCCGATGCGACGCGGCCGCGCCGGAGCGGCCCATGCGCATGGTCCACCGTCCCGGCGCGGCCCAGTCGGAGATCCGTGTCGGCCATCCCGGGCTGCCTCGCCGCCATCCCGACTTCCACGCCGTGTCCGTCATGAGCGCGATCCTGGGTGGGCTGTTCAACTCCCGACTGAACATGAACCTGCGCGAGGAGAAGGGCTACACCTACGGGGCATCAGCCGGGTTCGACCTGCGCCGGCACCGCGGGCCGTTCTCGGCCCGGGCCGCCGTCGACACCGACGTCACGGTCCCCTCGATCCGGGAGATCCTGGCCGAGCTCGAGCGTATCCGCGAGGCGCCGGTGACGACCGCCGAGCTCGACGCCGCGCGCGACTACCTCGTGGGCGTGTTCCCGCTCCGCTTCGAGACGCCCGGACCGGTCGTCGGGGCACTGTCCGGACTGTTCGTGCACGAGCTGCCGGACGACGAGCTGGACCGGTACCGCGCCTCGATCGAGTCGGTGTCCGCCGACGACGTGCTGCGGGTGGCGCGCGAGCACATCCACCCCGAGCGGGTCGCGATCGTGATCGTGGGCGACCACGGACAGTTCGGCTCGGACCTGGAGTCGGCCGGGCTGGGGCCGATCGACGTCGTTCGCGACGAGCAGCCGCCGCACGACTGACGTCCGGCGACCTGGGGTCGCGGATCGATCGACGCGGCGGCGGTTCTCGCCGGGCGTGAAACCTTTCGCGTGGCTCCGGCCTCGAAGGGTTGCACGCGGCCCGCTGGGGCCCACCACCCACGGGAGACCACATGGCGCCCGCCAGTCGCACCTGCCACGCCCCCGCCGTCCGCAGGGCGACGCCGATGCAGGTGACCACGACGCCGGTGCAGGTGACCACGACGCCGGGGCGGGTGACCACGACGCCTGTCCTCGCTCCCGCAACGTCGTCGGATGCCATGTCGCTCGCATGGTTCTCGCGGATCGTCGCGGGGGTCGTCCCCTCCGTGGCGATCCGCCGCTGCGCTCGCCCGTCTCGCCCATCCCATCGGTCCCATGTCTGCCCGTGACCAACGATCTGCGATGGACGTCGCCTCGATGGCCGATCATGCAGCCACGCAACGACGGGTCGCGTACCCGCGGCTTCGCCGTTGCGCTGACAGCAGCACGCGGACTGGAGGACGGGCCGACGGACCGGACCACGGCGGGCGCACCGGATCTCGGGGCGGCGCACGATGAGCGCCAGGTTGTCGCCGACGTGCTGGCCGGGGATCGGGACGCCTTCCGCATCCTCGTGGATCGTGAGAGCCGCCAGGTGGTCGCCACCTGTGCGCGGATCCTCGGCGATCGGCACGAGGCCGAGGATGTCGCCCAGGAGGCGTTCGTGATCGCCTACCGCTCCCTTGCCTCATGGCGCTCCGACGGCCCGTTCGGTGCCTGGCTGTCCAGGATCGCCGTTCGTCTCGCCACGCGCAGGGCCGCGCAGCGCAAGCAGGTCGTGTGGCTCGATCCGCTGGCCGCCGACGCCGACCAGCCCGGCCGGGTCCGATTTCGAACCTCGGGTGCCGGCGGCGCCAGCGACGCCATCGACCCCGCCCACATGGTCCTCCGGTCCGAGCGCGACGCGAAGCTGCGGGCCGCCGTGGCGTCGCTCGATGAGCCGTACCGCGAGGTGGTGGCGCTGCGCTTCTTCGCCCAGCGCTCGCTCAACGAGATCGCCGATGCGACCGAACGTCCGCTGGGCACCGTGAAGACGCACCTGCATCGCGGGCTTGCCCGCCTGCGGCGAACGCTCGACGAGACCGACCGATGACGGGCCAGGGGCCGGCGCACGGGCAGCCGTTCGACATCCGCGAGCTGGACGGGACCGGTGGATCCGCCGAGGATCTGACCGAGGTCACCCGGGTGGCGCGAGAGCTTGAGGTCGTCGCCGACCGGTCGGGTGCCGCGCCCACGGCAGAGTTTGCCGACCGCGTGATGTCGGCCGTGGCCGCCGAGCCCGTCCCGGCGCCGGTCCAGGCGGCAGGGGCCGCGCTTCGAGCCGGTGCTGCGGGCGCATTCCTCCGATCGCTGCGCGACGCCTGGCGGGTGGCCACGCGCGGCGGGTTCCCTGTGGCGGTCCGGGCACAGGCGCTGGCCCTGGTGCTGGTCGTGGCCGGGATCGCGTCGGGATCCGGCCTGGCTGCCGCGGGAGCGGCGGGGCTGCTCGGTGGCGATCATGCAGCTCCGACGCCTCCCCCGGCCGTGACGACTCCGCTGCCGACCATCGGTCCCGAGTCGTCGGAGCCGGAGTCGCCGACGCCCGGGCCCAGCGAGTCGGTGGAGCCCAGCCCCAGCCCCGAGCCCACGAGCGAGCCGGCCGACACGGCCGAGCCGACGGACACGACCGAGGGCGAGGGTGGCGGCGCCGCGACGCCGACGTCCAGGCCGACCAGGCCACCGGCCACGCACGCACCAACCCCGGCACCGACCCGAACGCACGAGCCCGAGGACGATGTCCCGGGCTCGACGGACGGTCCGGAGGCAACCGGCGCACCGGAGACCCCCGAGCCCGAATCCACCCAGCAGCCGGAGGGAACGGCCCAGCCGCAGGGTACGCCGGGGATCGGCAGCGCCGGATAGGACGCGCTCACGGCGGCGACGTCGCGTAGATTCGGCACATGATCGTGGTGGTCGGCGTCCCGGCGTGGGATGCCACGGACGAAGGACGTCCCGGCGGCCGGGCGTGTGAGATCGCCATGGCGGCGGCGGCAGCCGGCGCCGAGGTGGAGCTCGTCGGTCGCACCGGCGACGACGATGCGGGCGACGCGCTGGTGCTCGCCCTCGCCTCGGCCGGCGTCGGACACGTGGCGCTGCTCCGGGATCCTGCTCGACCGACGCGGCGGCTCGGTGTGACGGGTGAGGTGCCCGAGCTCGAGCCTGCCGACGTCGATCTTGGGCTGCGCTACGTCTCCGGCTTCTCGGTCCTGGTCGTGGGCGACGACGCGCCGCCCGGCGTGCTGCCCGCCTGTCTCGAGGGCGCCTCGTTCGCCGGGGCACGGCTCGTGCTCGCCGTGCCGCAGGAGGGCGATGGCCCGGTGGACGTGCCGTCGGACGCGACGGTGCTGGTCGCCCCACCCCAGGACGACGGGTCGTTCGGACGGCTGCTCGGACGGTACGCCGCGGGCCTTGACCGGGGACAGCCCGCGTCGGCCGCCTTCGAGGCGGCCACCGACGACGGCTGGGAGCGCATCGGGTCGTAGGCCAGCCTCGCGCGCCGGGACCGGGCGCCAAACAGGCTCACAGCAACGTGGGTTGCTCGGGTGGCTCGGTGGCTCGTCCAACGGTGTGATCAGCGCCGGGCCGTCGTTGCGCACGCTGTTGACGAGCCGCGGCACGAGCCGGGCTGCGAGCGCGATGTCGTCGCGAGGCTCCAGCAGCGCCAGCCGGTCGAGGCCCGACCCGTCCGCGCCCGGCGCCCCGACCCCGCGTCTGTTCGGGTCGTCGGCGTCGGCCCCGTCGAGCGCCCCCGGGTTCTCGAGCCACGCCGCCCAGGCGTCTCGGGGCAGCACCACCGGCATCCGATCATGGATCGGGCGCATGAACGCGTTGGGGCGGGTGGTCACGATGGTGAACGTCCGTCGCCATTCGCCGGTCTCGTCCACCCGCCGGCCGGTCCACAGGCCCGCAAGGACGAGCGGGCCGCCAGCCGGGTCGTGGATCCACAGCGGCTGGCGCGTGGAGCCACTGCGCCGCCACTCGTAGAAGCCATCGACCGGGACCAGGCACCGCCGACGCCGGAACGCGTCCCGGAACAGGGGGCTGCTGGTCACGGTCTCGCTGCGCGCGTTGAAGGCGCGTGCCGCGATCCGGGCATCGGTTGCCCAGCCCGGAACGAGGCCCCACCCGTAGCGGACGATCGCCCGCCGGCCGTCCCGCTGGACGACCACCGCGGCGCTGTCGGTGGGTGCGACGTTGTAGTGCTCACCCGGGTCGTCGGCGAGATCCTCCGCCTCGAAGATCGTGGCGAGGTCGGACGTCGGACGTTGCTGGGTGAAGCGACCGCACATGCCCGGAGTCTAGGCTCGACGCCGACCGGCCGGTCCCCATGGCCGGCATTACGGCCACCGCCCCCGCGAGCCGGCCTTCGGCCTCGACGAGGGCGATCGACCCTCCGGGCGGATCGGCGCCGCGGTCACGACCTCAGGTACAGTCGCCGACGTGACCGATCGACCCCCGTTCGACTACCAGGGCGCGATGAGCCACGACGGGCCGCTGTCGCGCGAGGCGGCGGTGGCCGCGCTCGATCACGCGGCGGAGCTGATGTCGACCTCCGACTTCGTCGACGCCGCGCGCCTCTACCAGCGGGTGATCGGCTTCAACGACCCCGGGGTGACCGGCGCAGCGCTGCTCGGCCTCGGGGAGGCCTGGTACCGGCTCAACGACGATGCCCAGGCGCTGGCCACGTGGGAAGAGGTCACCCGGCTGCCCGAGAACCCGGCCACCTACCCGGCGTGGCGCAACGTCGCCGCGGCCCGTGTCCGGGCCGAGGACCTGCGAGGTGCGCTGGCGGCGTACCGGGAGGCAGACCGGCGCGCCCCGGCAGCCGACAAGGCCGAGATCGCGTCCCGCCTGGGCTGGCTGTCGAAGGAGCTCGGGGACAAGGGCGCGGCCGGCCGCTACTTCTCGCGCGCCCGTGGCGACGCCGGCGTCTCGCTGTCGCTGGTCGTCATCGCCGTCACGTCGATCGTGTCGCTCGTCGTGCTGTTCGGCGGCAAGCCCGGCGATGAGCTCGGTGCGCTGCTGGCGATGGACAAGGTGGCGCTGGCCCAGGGCGAGCTCTGGCGGCTGTGGACCGTCACCCTGGTTCACGCCAGCATCCTCCACCTCGGGTTCAACATGTACGCGCTCTGGATCTCCGGCCCGTTCGTGGAGCGGCTCTACGGTCGGTGGCGGTTCCTGGTCTTCTACCTGGTCGCCGCTGCGGGTGGCTCGCTCATGACCTTTGCGTTCAGCGACGCGCAGTTCGGCGTCGGTGCCTCGGGGGCGATCTTCGGTCTGTTCGGCCTCCTGTTCGCGAACCAGGTCATCCACCGGCCCGTGCTGGACCGTCAGTCGCGCGCCCTGCTGGGCCAGTTCGGCGCGCTGATCGCCGTCAACCTCGTGTTCGGCTTCATCGTGTCCGGCATCGACAACATGGCCCACCTCGGCGGTCTGCTGACCGGCATCTGGCTGGGGGCGCTGTTTGCGCCGACCCACGTGCCGACCATGCGCTCGCTGTTCACGCGCGCCGACCCGACCGCCGGGACCATGCAGCCGGGCGCGGGCAGCGGTGGCACCACCCGGGTGGTCCAGATCATCGGGCTCCTGCTGCTGGCGATCGCGTTCGTCGGGCTCTGGATGCTCGGCCTGTCGACCTGGGGCTGACCGATGTTTGCGATGCTCAACGGGCGCTGGCCACGGGTCCCTGGCGACACCACCGACATCGCGTCGCTCGAGGCTGTCGCGAATGCCGGAGACACCGATGCCTGGGAGCGCCTGAATGCCGTGATCGACGCCCTCGTCGTCGGCGCGGTGCGCGCCCAGGAGGAGGCCGGGCTCGACCTCATCACCGACGGCCAGGTCCGCTGGCCTGATCCCGGGCTGGTCATGCTGCGTGCAGTCCAGCTCGACGACCTCGGCTCGGACGGACGGATCGTGCGCGCCTGGCGCGCCACGGCGGCGCTCACCGACCGGACGGTCGCCCAGGTCATCCCGGGGCCGTACTCGCTCGGGCGCCGCGTCACCGAGGGCAAGGAGCCTGCTGAGCGCGCCGAGTTCACCCTCGAGCTGGCGCACCACCTGGCCCGACAGCTCCGGTCGCTCCACGACGCCGGCTGTCCGATGGTCCAGGTGGAGGAGCCGGCCGCGATCGTGATCGGCGACGACGATGCCGAGCGCGAGCTGTTCGCGAACGCGCAGTCGGCCCTGCTTGCCGAGGCGTCGGGGGTCCATTCGATGCTCGTCATCACCGGCGGCTCCGCGTGGGAGGCTGGGGCCGAGACGATCCTCGCTGCGCCGTACAGCTCGTACCTGCTCGATCTCATCTCGGGTCCCGACAACTGGTACCTGGTTCGCGCCGCCCCCGGCGACCGCGGGATCGTGTGCGCCGCGCTCGAGGTTCCCTCGACCCTGGACCAGGGTCCCACGCTCGACTGGGCAGCCCGCTACGCGGCCTCGTCGAACGGCCGCGGACCGAGCCGGGTCGGGCTGGCCAATGCCTCGCAGCCTGGACGGCCTTACGCCCGATGCTGCCCGGGAGGCGCTCGTGACGCTGGCCGACGCGGCACGGCTGGCCGCCATGGCACCACTGGATGCCGTGGACGAGGGTCTTGACCCGCGCACGTTCGCGACCGGGCACGGACGGGCCAACCGGCGCCGGCGCGGATCAGGTTCGCCGTAGCAGGCTGGCGCACAGCCGCTCGGCCCGGACCGGCGGATCCCCCGGCCCGTGGACCTGCCCCGGACCGAACAGACGCCTGGCACCCGTTCCGCAACCCGGGTTGCGTCGGAGTCGCCACGGTGCCACCATCCGGCTCACCGTCCGCGCGGCTGACCCCCCAGGGCGTTCAGCGGTCGGGCGCCGCACCTACGTCGCGACCCCCGCTTCGACGGGGGAAAGGAGGTCGTCCCCGTGACCGAGCTGCATGTCGCACTCGAGGTGAACGGCGAGCCAAGGGAGGTCGATGTCGAGCCAAGACGGCTCCTCGTCCAGGTCCTGCGCGAGGATCTCGGGCTGACCGGCACCCACGTCGGATGCGACACGAGCCAGTGCGGCGCGTGCACGGTTCACGTCGACGGGAAGGCGATCAAGAGCTGCACCATGCTCGCGGTGCAGGCCGACGGGAGCTCGGTCACGACGATCGAGGGGATGGCCGCCGGCGAGCAGCTGCACCCGCTGCAGCAGGCGTTCTGGGACAAGCACGGACTCCAGTGCGGGTTCTGCACGCCGGGCATGATCATGGCGGCGGCCGACCTGCTGACCCGCGACAAGGAGCCCACCGAGGCCGAGATCCGGCATGCCATCGAGGGCAACATCTGCCGCTGCACCGGCTACCACAACATCGTGCTGGCCGTTGCCGAGGCGGCCCGCATGCTCCGCGAGCCCGCCGACGCGGCGTCCGCGGCCGCGACCGCCTGAGGAGGGACGACGTGACCACCGACGTCCTGGGCGCACCGGTCAAGCGGGTCGAGGACCCGCGCTTCATCACCGGCAAGGGCCGCTACCTCGACGACATCAAGCTGCCCGGCATGGCGCACCTCGCCATCCTCCGCAGCCCGTACGCCAACGCCAACGTTCGCTCGATCGACACCAGCGCCGCCAAGGCGATGCCCGGGCGTCGTCGCGGTGATCGTGGGGGCCGACATCCCGTACAACCCGCTGCCCATGGCCTGGCCGGCCGGCGGCGCGTCCGGCATCAAGAACAACATCAACACGCCGCGC
The DNA here is from genome assembly GCA_963806265.1 of uncultured Chloroflexia bacterium. GTDB lineage: Bacteria > Chloroflexota > Limnocylindria > Limnocylindrales > CSP1-4 > CAIXZV01. Next base: position 5,948 of record CAWDXT010000032.1, on the reverse strand, counting down.
GTGCTGGCCACCGACGACGTCAAGTGGACCGGCGAGGGCGTCGCCGCGGTCGTGGCCGAGACGCCGGAGCAGGCGGTCGACGCGCTCGAGCTGATCAAGGTCGACTGCGAGCCGCTGCCGACCGTGGTCGATGCCGAGAAGGCGACCCAGCCCGGCGCCCCGCAGCTCCACGAGAACGCGCCCAACAACATCGTGTTCGAGTGGTCGGTGGGCGACAAGGCGGGCACCGATGCCGCGTTCGACGGGGCAGAGGTCGTCGTCCGCCAGCGGGTCGTCAACCAGCGCCTGATCCCGAACCCGATGGAGGTCCGCGGCGACATCGGCTGGTACAACCCGGGCACGGACGAGTACACGATCTGGATGTCCAGCCAGACGCCGCACATCCAGCGCCTGCTGGTGGGCATCTTCACGATGGGCATCCCGGAGCAGAAGCTCCGCTGCATCAGCCCCGACGTCGGTGGCGCGTTCGGGACCAAGATCTTCTGCTACGCGGACATGGCGCTCGTCCTGTTCGCCAGCAAGCTCGATCGGCGGCCGGCCGGTCAAGTGGGTCGAGACGCGCCGCGAGAACTACCAGAGCACGATCCACGGCCGCGACCACATCACCTACCTCGAGGTCGCCGGCAACGCGCGACGGCGAGATCAAGGGCCTGCGGGTCAAGACGTACGCCAACCTCGGCGGCCGCCTGTCGACGATCGGCCCCGGCATCCCGACGACGCTCTACGGCCGCGTCCTGTCGGGCCCGTACACGATCCCCAACGTCTACTGCGAGGTCACCGGCGTCTACACCAACACCACGTTCGTCGACGCCTACCGCGGTGCCGGCCGGCCCGAGGCCACGTACGTCGTCGAGCGGGCGATGGACCTCTTCGCCGACGAGCTGGGGATGGATCCGGCCGAGGTCCGGCGCCGGAACTTCCTGCCGCCGGACGCGTTCCCGTACGAGAACCCGTCGGGGCTCTGACCGCGGTCAACGGCGGCAAGATCTACATCGACTCGGGCAACTACGAGCCGGCCATGGACAAGGCGCTGGAATGGCCGGCTATGCCGACATGGCCGCGAAGAAGGCCGAGGCGAGGAAGCGCGGCAGGCTCCTGGGCGTCGGGCTCTCCACCTACATCGAGGTGTGCGGCGTCGCCCCCTCCAAGTGGATCGGCGCCGTCGGCGAGGGCTGGGGCGCGGCGATGTGGGAGTCGTGCAACATCAAGGTCCACCTGACCGGCAAGGTCGTCGTCACGATGGGCACCCAGCCGCAGGGCCAGGGCCACGAGACGACCTATGCCCAGATCGTCAGCCACGAGCTCGGCGTGCCGATGGAGGACATCGTCGTCCAGCACTCCGACACCCAGGGCACGCCGTTCGGCTACGGCTCGTACGGATCGCGGACGTCCATCGTGGGCACCGGAGCCGCGCTCAAGGCGGCGGCCAAGATCCGCGAGAAGGCCAGCGCGCTACGCGGCCCACATGCTCGAGGCCACCCGTGACGACATCGAGATCGATGGCGCCGAGTACCGGGTCAAGGGCTCCCCGGACAAGAAGAAGACGCATCCAGGAGATCGCGTTCGCGCTCGACCTCGCGTTCGATGCGCCCCCGGGCATGGAGCCGTACCTCGACGAGACGGCCTACCACGACACGCCGAACTGCACGTGGCCGTTCGGGACCCACGTCGCGATCGTCGAGATCGACGAGGAGACCGGCCTCGTGGACCTCGTGCGCTACGTCGCGGTCGACGACGTCGGCAAGAAGATCAACCCGATGATCGTCGACGGCCAGCTCCACGGCGGCATCGTCCAGGGCGTCGGCCAGGCGCTCTGGGAGGGCGCGGTCTACGGCGACGACGGCCAGCTCCTGTCGGGCTCGATGCTCGACTACGCGCTGCCGCGGGCGTCGTGGCTGCCCAGCTTCGAGCTCGACGAGACGGTCACGCCGTCGCCGGTCAACCCGCTCGGGCGTCAAGGGCGTCGGCGAGGCCGGCTGCATCGCCAGCACGGCCGCCGTGTCGCAATGCGGTCATCGACGCGCTCGAGCCCGCTGGGCATCCGCCACCTCGACATGCCCTACACCGCGCAGAAGGTGTGGGGCGCGATCCAGGCGGCGTCCAACGGCAGCCTCGCGAAGGGAGGCCAGGCATGATCCCGGCTGCAGTTCGACTACACGCGGGCGGCGCAGCGTCGACGACGCGCTCAGGCCGCTCGCGGCCGGCGCCGGCACGGCCAAGGTCGATCGCCGGCGGCCAGAGCCTGCTGCCGCTGATGAAGCTGCGACTGGCGTCGGTCGGAGACCCTGGTCGACATCGGGCGGCTGGGCGAGCTGCGCGGGGTGGGCAGCTCGACGACGGCCGGCTGTCCGTCGGCGCGCTGACCACGTACGCCGAGCTCGCTGGACTCACCGGCCATCCACTACGGCGTGCTCCGCGACGCGCTGCCGACCATCGGCGACGTCCAGGTCCGGAACCGGGGCACCATCGGCGGCGCGATCGCCCACGCCGATCCGGCCTCGGACTTCCCGGCCGTGGCGCTCGCGCTCGACGCGGAGATCGTGCTCCAGTCGGCATCGCGGCGAGCGCACGGTCAGGGCGGACGGACTTCTTCACAGGGCGCGTTCACGACCGGCGATGGCGCGAGGACGAGCTCCTGACCGAGATCCGATCCTGCCGGCGCCGCTCGACGACGCCGGCTCCGCGTACGCCAGACTCGAGCAGCCGGCCTCGCGGCTACCCCATCGTCGGCGTGCGGCGTCGTGGTCATCGTCGGGGCGGCGACGTCGATCGAGTATCGCCGGGATCGGCGTCACCGGGGTGGGCGAGCATCCCTATCGCGCACCGACGGTCGAGGAAGCGCTGGTCGGGACCGACCGGGCGGCCGACGCCGATGCCGCGGCCGCAGGCCACGGATCGGCGGGCAGACCGTCAACGCCGACATCCACGCGACCGCGAGTACCGCGCCGCATGGCCGTCGTGATCGCCGGTCGCGCCATCCGGGCCGCGCTCGGCCGGCTGGCCTAGCCGGGCCGGGTCCAGCACGCGGGTGCGGCTCGAGCACATCGTCCCGGGCCGCCGCCCGCCCGACGGCTCGCGGGCGCCGTCCTCGACCCGCGACCTCCGGGTCGGCGGCGAGCGCTGGTCGAAGGGCCGGCGCCTGCGCCGGCCGACCTGAGCCTGGGCGCTCTCGCTGCCGCACGGCCGGCTGCGCCGCAGCCGGGCGGCCGTCACGGTGCTCGTCCTGGAGCCCGGCGACCTGCACGAGGACGAGGCCGGCGCTGCGCCTGGCGGCCGCCGTCGCCGGGCCGGGCCTGGTCCAGCGCGGGCCGGCCGAGAGCCGGGTCGACCTCCTGGCCGCGGCCGACGGCGTCCTGCACGTCCGGGTCGCGAGCTGGAGCAGGTGAACCGGATCGACCCGCTGGAGGTCTTCACCGGCGTTCGACGGACCGGTGGTCGCGCGCCGGCAGCCTGGTGGCCGCGTCAAGGTCGCGCCGCACGTCGTGCCCGAGGCGGCGGTCGAGCCGGGATCGCGCGTGCCGGCGGCGGGGCGCGGCCGCTCGTCTGGGTGGCGCCGTTCCGTCCGCGCCGGGTCGGCGTCGTCGTCAAGGAGTCGATCCGCGCCGCCGACGCGCGCGGTTCGAGCGCAGCGCGCGTGACAAGGTCGAGTCGCTCGGGTCGATCGTGACCGACTTCGCCTACGTCGCCGACGAGGTGGAGGCCGTGGTCGCAGCCTTCGAGCGGCTCACGCCGTGGCGCCGACGAGCGTCGACCTCGTCCTCACCGCCGGTGGCCAGCGACCGATCCCGGAGATCCGTTCTTCGTGGCGCTCGACCGGCTCGGGGGTCGGATCGTCCGGCACGGCGTGCCGGCGCACCCGGGCTCGATGCTGTGGCTGGCGCGGATCGGCCGACGGCGGTCCTCGGGCTGCCGACCTGCGGCGCCTATTCGAAGGCGACCGCCGCCGACCTGCTCCTGCCGCGGCTGCTCTCCGGCGAGCCGCCGACGCTGCGCACCGTCGCCCGCCTTGGCCACGGCGGGATCCTCACCCGCAGCCAGCGGTTCCGGTTCCCGGCCTACGCGCGAGACCTGGCCGCTCCGGAGGGCTGAGCGGCCGACAAGCCGGTGGTCCCGCCACGCACGGCCGGTCGGCCTGACTCGTCGTCCCTGGGTCCCGCCGGTCGAGGCACCGCCCGGTGAGCATCGCCACCCATGAGCCCGATCAGCCCGTTCCCACCAGCTCGTCCGTCCGAACCCTGCATCGTCGTCGCCGAGCCATGCCCGCTCCATCGAGGGGCTCACCCAGGCCTTCCGCGAGCAGGGCTACATCGCCGATCGCTCGCTCGCGACGACGGTCTTCCTCGCCCTCGAGCTCGGTCGCCCGCTGCTCCTCGAAGGCGAGGCCGGCGTCGGCAAGACCGAGCTGGCCAAGGTGCTGGCCGCCAGCCTCGACACGCGCCTGATCCGGCTCCAGTGCTACGAGGGCCTGGACGTCAACACGGCCGTCTACGAGTGGAACTACCCGCGCCAGATGCTCGAGATCCGGCTGCTCGAGGCCCGCGGCGAGATCGACCAGGCGACGGCCCACGACATCTTCGGACCCGACTTCCTGCTCAAGCGGCCGCTGCTCCAGGCCCTGGAGGCGCACCGACGGCAACCCGCCGGTCCTGCTCATCGACGAGATCGACCGCGCCGACGAGGAGTTCGAGGCCTACCTGCTGGAGATCCTCTCCGACTTCCAGGTCACGGTCCCGGAGATCGGGACCATCCCCGCCGAGCGCAGCCGCCGCGCGTCGTGCTGACCTCGAACCGGACCCGCGAGGTCCACGACGCGCTCAAGCGGCGCTGCCTCTACCACTGGATCGACTACCCGAGCGCCACCAAGGAGTTCGAGATCGTGCCACCCGGGTCCCCGGCGCGCCCGAGCGCTGGCGCACGAGGTCGTCGCGCTTCGTCCATCGCCTGCGCGCAGGCCGACCTGACGAAGGTGCCCGGCATCGCCGAGACGCTCGACTGGGCCGCGGCCCTCCTATCGCTGGGTGCGACCGAGCTCGCGCCCGACCTTGTCGACGAGACCCTCGGCGTCGTCCTCAAGTACGAGGAGGACATCCGGCAGGTCCGCGGCAAGGTGGCCCAGCAGTACCTCGCCGAGGCGACGGCGCAGGCGTAGCCATGCGGGCGCCCCGACCGCGACCCGATGACGCAGCGGACGGCTCCATGCCGGGCCGGCGATCCCGATGCGCGACCTGACCCCGCGATGACCGGGATCGAGATGCCGTTCCTGCGCGCTCCGACCGGCGAGCTCGTCGATGGCCGCCGCCTGCTGGCCGAGGCCGTGGGCTTCGGTCGGGCGCTGCGGGCGGCCGGCCTGGCCATCGATCTCGGTGCCGCGATCGACTTCGCGCGGGCCCTGTCGCTGGTCGATATCAGCGATCGAGAGCTGGTGCGCGACGCCGGGGCCGCCGTGTTCGTGCGGCGACGCGACGACCTCGAGGTCTACGACCGCGTGTTCGACCGGTTCTGGCGGCGACGCGGCCGCTCGCTGCCAGGACCGCGGCTCGAGGGCGTCGCGCCCGACGCCGAGCGCGAGCAGGAGGGCGAGCCCGGACCGAGCCGAGGAAGGCGGCGAGGGCGGCGAGGGCGGAGCTGCACCGAGCTGGCAACGATGCGGCGTCCAGCTGGCCGTCGCGATGCCGACGACGGCGGGAGATCGACGGGACGACCATCTCGCCCGACGCGTACACACGGGGGAGCTGATCCGCCACCGCGACTTCGATCGGATGACGGCCGCGAGCTGCGCGACGCCGAGCGCTTGTCGATCTCCTGCGACCCGAGGCTCGAGCAACGCCGGACGCGCCGCCAGGAGTTCCACCGCACGGTCGCCGGCTGGCGCCGCGGGCGATGTTCCGGCGCAACCTCGCCACCGGCGGCGACCGACTGGGTCTGGCGGCGGCCGATCCGCGAACCCC
>CAWDXT010000031.1:0-39573 GCA_963806265.1 uncultured Chloroflexia bacterium | reverse complement strand
CTGTTAACACAGTGGTGAACATCCTCGAGGGGACGTCGGTACCAATACCTACATCGGCGAGAATAATCCGACCGCAGTGCAGCTCACAATGGCCGACGGGTATACGCTCGACCATTACGATGACATCAATCCCGATCAGTGGAACAAGGATGGTGCTGGCAACCCTCAAGGAAATCGGATTACCACTCTGATCGACGATCCGGACTACGTTGATTTGGCCACTGACCCCAGCCGAGCGGAGGCGCCGATCTACTCCACCGTGGCCGCTGCAGTGGACGCCACGTGCACCGATGTCCCGCCGGCATATGCCACCTTGCCTGGCATGACGTGCTACAAGCCGGGGGTCTACGCCTTCCATAATCCGGTGTTCACTGTGGGTTCAGGGAGTTCTGCGTACCTAGAGCCGGGGATGTACTTCTTCGACTGGGGTGCCCAAGTCAGCGGGAGCATTTACGGGGGCCTCCTCTATTAGCGCTGGTGGCGTTTCGATCTGGCTCCCCAAAGACAAGTCATTTGACACACTGAATGCCGTTGACTTCATGCTGAATACTGGTGTCGGTATCACACCCGCAAGAGACAGCGCAGGAGTCGAGCAGGTGACACCCGAGGGTCTGCTGCTCACGATACAGGTACAACGCGACAGCTCCTGCTTCAGCGGGCTGACCCCCGTGCTGTGTTCAGACCAGCAGAACACTTCGATCAAGATCGGCGGCAATGCGCAATTTCATGTCGGTGGGATCCTGTACGGCCCCTCTGACAACATGGAGATCCGAAGCAACTCGACTCAACAAACGGGAACCGTGGGGCAGATCATCAGTTGGACCGTGACCTACAGCGGCGGGGCCTGAACGAGTCCTACCCGGATAAGAAGGGGCCTCTCCTGCTTCGGCTTGACGCCGCCTGCACCGCGCCTGGGACGCCCTGCGCGAACTAGAGGCCAACTTTTAGCCGGCGAGGTCGCCTGGCCCAAGCCAGGACCGAGTGCACCGAGCAGCACGAGCGCGGATTCCTTGGAACGACGGCACGAAGTTGCTACGTCGTTCCTTATCCCTGCCATCGATAGTCAGAGCGCCGCCGCAATTCGGCAACGGCAGCGGGCTATCGGACTGCGGGCAGCGGCTGGTGGCGCGGCGTCGCGACTGCACGACGCATCCCGACGGTGCGGAAGGCGATGAGCGCGGCGGCAAGTGCCGTGACGGGAACCAACCATCCTGGCAACGCGAGTGCAAACACCGTCATTGAGACTGTCGTCCACGCTGCGAAGAACCACAGAACGGATAGGGCGATTTGTCGTGTCATGACCGAAGCCGCCATCGGCCATCTCGTGTCGTCGATGGGCCTCCAGTACCGGCTGCCATGATCCAACAGTCCGTCCGGGCTAGCCATACGTCTTTTCAACGCGCCCGCCCAGGAATGCGCTTCGCAGGACTTGGGCAGGTCCGCGACGATGTGGCCCACCCCCTCGTCGTACGGCTATGGATTTCGGGCTGCGACCCATACTGATAGGCGCGATCGACATCCTGTCGTGGTGGGCACCACGCAGGGGACTGGCCTGCCACGCCCTCCGCTTCTTCGTGTCTGGCGGTACTTCTTCGCCCCGGGGGTGGGGACCGACGGGCTATGCGTCCACGCACCGTTTCAAGTCAGGCTGCAAGTCGTGACCTCGAGCATCCAGCTCGATCACTGCCGCAGCACAGGTCTCCATGCTCCCCAATCCGCTCCGACGCATCCGCGCGCTCCATCGGGTCGCGCCTGAGGAGCGATCCCTCGGCCAGAGCCGGTCGAGTTTGCGCTGACGCTGCCGGTCATCCTGATGCTGACGCTGATCGCGCTCGACTTCGGGCGCGTGTACCTGGGCTATATCAATGTCCAGAACATGGCCCGGATCGCGGCCAACTTCGCGGCCAACAACCCGACGCCTGGGCAACTTCGAACACGACGCTGCAGACGCAGTATCGGAACCAGATCCTGGCCGACGCGACCGCGACCAACTGCCAGCTGCCGCAGTCCGGTGGCGCGGACGTCGTCCCTGACCCGACCTTCTCCGACACCAACGGCGACGGGAGCTCGACCAACCTCGGCGATACGGCCAAGGTCGCCGATCACGTGCACCTTCACGGTCATCACACCGGTCATCTCGAACGTGGTCGGCGGGTCCGTGGCCGTAACGGCCGAGTCGAACTTTCCGGTCAAGGAGGGCATGACCGAATTCTCGCCCACCGGTGGTGGCCGGGCGGCGGAACCGCCCCGAACGCCGCATTCATCGCCAACTCCGCCATCGTGACGCCCGACCCACTGTCGGTCATCGGGCCGGACGTGTCTGTCGACTTCCGCGACACTTCGGGCGGCAGCCCGGGGACGGACTTTGCCTGGACCTTCGCCCTGTATGGACTTCGGGCTCCACCCGACACCTCCAACCTCCAGGACGTCCTGCACGACTTCTCGTGCGCAGCGCCCCGTGTCTCTACCACGTGACGATGACGGTGACCAACGCCTATGGGTCCGACTCCGCGTCGATGGACGTGACGGTGAACGATGCCTCCGAGGTCAACTTCACCTCGGACACCCAGGCCATCGACAGCGGGCAGACCGTGACGTTCACGGACACGTCCACCTCCGGCGGGACGAGCTACGCCTGGACGTTCGGCGATGGCGGCACGTCCACGACGCAGAACCCGACCCACACCTACAACACGACGGGCACCTTCACGGTGTCCCTGACCGTGACCTACCCGCGCCCGACAGGCGCGGTCGCGACCACCAAGACCGGCTACATCACCGTGAGCCCCGGCTACTGCGACGTGCCGAGCCTCGTTGGCAAGTGGTTCAACGACGCCAACGAGATCTGGCAGGACTCCCTACCACTTCACCGGAACGGTGGAGCGTGATGGCACCAAAGCCCAACGGCAACTTCAAGATCACGCAGCAGTCGATCACGGGCGGCCCCGGTCAGACGGCGCTGTGCAACAGCGACATCTACGTGGGAGCGCCGTAAGCATGCTGCGACTGGTCCATCGGCTTCGATCCGAGCACCCGCGAGGGCAGGCGCTGGTCGAGTTCGCGCTGGCGATCCCGATCTTCCTGCTGCTGATGATCGCGCTGTTCGATCTCGGTCGCGCCGTGTTCGCCTACAACACGCTGACCAACGCCGCCCGCGAGGGCGCCCGGCTCGCGATCGTCAACCAGGACATCCCGACGATCGTCGAGCGAGCCAAGCAGCAGACGGCGATCGTAGAGCTCAACGACCCCAGCGTGAGCGTGGAGTTCGACCAGAAGGCGGCCGACGGATCGCCTGACTCGTCCCGGCCATGCAACCTGATCGCGGTCGGCTGTCTCGCGGTCGTGTCGCTTCGAGGCGACCTACCAGCCCATCACGCCGATCATCGGCAACATCGTGTTCGGTAGTGGCGTGACGTTCACGGCCGAGTCCGTGCTGACCGTCGAGTACCAGTGTCCCAACACGACCTTCCCCACCGCCGACCAGTGTCCGAAGCAGCCGTGAGCACACGCCGTTCGCGACGCCCACGGGCGTCGCAGGAGCCTGTCATGTACGCATGCAACGCGCGTCACGCCGCCGACGCGGCCAGGACGGCCAGATCATCGTCGTGGCAGCGCTCGCGATGGTCGTGATCATCGCCGGCGTGTCGCTGGTGATCGAGGCCGGCAACGCCTACGCCCACCAGCGGGTCGCTCAGAACGGCACTGACGCCGTGGCCAACACCGGCGCCACGGTCCTTGCCCAGAACCTCGCGGGTGGTACCTACACGGACATCGACGTCGAGCAGCGCCATGGACGACATGGCGGGCTCTGACTTCCTGGGCTCCTGGACCGCGTACTACACCAACGTCACCGGCCAGATGCTGACCGTCCTGGGCGCGGTCACGACCAGCACGGCCGATGCCGCGCGCGTCGGTGCCGGGACGATCCCGCCCGCCGCGCAGGGCGTGCGGGTCGGTGGCAACCAGACGTTCGGCACGACGTTCGCCCAGGCGATCGGGATCAACCAGTTCACCGCGTCCGCCGACGCGACGGCCGTCACCGGCCGGCTCACCGGTGGTGAGTTCATGCCGCTGATCATCCCGACCAGCCCGCGCGATTGCGCGGTGAACGGCAACCTCCAGCCGTTCGACGATCCCACCAAGCCGAACCTGTGGTACATGAGCAACCCGGATCCGAACAATCCCGACGGCCCGCCGATCGGTACCGAGTACGTGATCCCCCTGTGCAAGACCGGCGGTGGCTCGTTCATGATCCTCGATCTCGACACCAGCAACGCCCTGCCCAGCGGCCAGAAATGCTACTGGGAGGTCATGACCCCGCCGTCCGTCCAGTTCCCGTCCTTCCCGTACCCGATCAGCACCGACACCGGCGCCGATTGCTTCGGCCAGATCCAGGACGGCGTCGCCGACAAGGGGCTCCAGGGCAAGGTCGTCCTGATCCCGATCTGCGACGAGAACTGCACCACCGGCAGCGGTCCAACGCCAAGTACAACGTGACCCGGATCGTCGCCCTCTATCTCGACTTCGTGGAGAAGTCGCAGCGCACACAACAACCCGTGCGCGCAGACGACGTCGCCGACGTACGGGACGCCGCTGGTGCCGTTCGTCTCGGGCAACAGCTCCGACGGCTGCATCGCGGGCTGGTTCGTCCGCTACGTCACCAACGGGCCGGTGGGCTCCGACTCGGTCAACAACGGCGAGGCCATCGGCGTCCAGCTGATCCGCTAGATCACCACGCACAGCGACGCGCACAGGGCCGGTCCTCGCGGCCGGCCCTTCGCTGTCGGCCGGGACGGCACGCCGGCGTAGCGCGTCAGGTGGCGGCGCCGCTCTCGAGCGGGTCGCCCGTCTCCGACACGAGCTTGACCGTGCCGTCGGCAGCGACCTCGTACGTCCAGACGTGCTGGTAGATGCAGCCGGACGGGCAATCGCCCCAGCCGATGGTGTACGTCACCCGCCAGCTGCCGGGTGAACCGCCGGTGTAGCCGCTGACGATCGGCTCCGCCACCCAGAAGCTGCCCTGGCCGATCATGTCCGGGTTCTTCTGCTCGATGCCATCGAAGCGCGGGTTGGTCGCGGCAACCGCCGCTGCCGCCTGATCGGCGGAGCTGACGGCCGCCGATGGCGCCGGCGTCGCCGAGCTCGTGCATGCGGCGATGACCAGCCCGAGCGCGAGCAGCAGCGCGAATCCAAGTCGTCCGGCGATCCGATGGTGGTCGGGCGCGGTTCGGTCGGCCATCATGGATCCAGCCTACACCGGAGGGCCTGCCGAGAAGGGGGTCCCGAAGGCGCGAGATCCGGGAGCGTCGATGACCGCCAACGACGGCGCGGAACCAGCAACCGAGGCGTCGCCCCGCGTCCGGCACGGCGAGGTCGCGGCGGGGCTCGCGCAGCTGCGCGGCTACCAGCCGTCGTGGCTGCGGGCCGACGTCCTGGCGGGCGTCGCGGTCACCGCGTACCTGGTGCCGCAATGCCTGGCCTACGCGGACCTGGCCGGTGTGCCGGCCACGACCGGGCTGTGGGTGGCGGTCATCGCGATGGTGGTCTATGCGCTGCTGGGCACCTCGCGCCTGCTGTCGGTCGGGCCCGACTCGGCGACCGCGATCATGGTGGCGGCGGCCGTCGGTCCGCTCGCCGCGGGCGACGGCGGTCGCTATCTCGCGCTGGCCGCCGGGCTGGCGGTCGTCGTCGGGCTGGTGTGCCTGGGGGCATTCGCGCTCCGCCTGGGGTTCGTTGCCGACCTGCTGTCCAAGCCGATCCTGGTCGGCTACATGGCGGGTGTCGCGCTGATCATGATCGCCTCTCAGCTGGGCACCCTCACGGGTGTCGACCTGTCGGCCAAGGGCGCGGTCGGCATCGTCGAGGAGCTCTCGGGCCGGATGGGCGAGATCAACCCGCCGACGCTGGCCCTGGGCCTGGGCGTGCTCGTCGTGCTCCTTATCCTTGACCGGCTGGCGCCCCGCGCCCCGGGCACGCTCATCGCCGTGCTGGGCGCCGCGGCGATCGTGGCGGTGCTCGGGCTCGAGGGCCAGGGCGTCGCCCTGGTGGGTCCCGTGCCGGGCGGGCTGCCGACGCCCGGGCTGCCCGCGATCGGGCTCGGCGATCTGACCGCCCTGCTCGGTCCGGCGGTGGCGATCACGCTCGTCGCCTACTCGGACGTCGCGCTCACGGGCCGCGCGTTCGCGGCGCGCAACCGGGAGGTCATCGACGCCAACCGGGAGTTCCTCGCTCTCGGTGCTGCCAATGTCGCCGCCGGGCCTGACCAGTGGCTTCCCGCTCAGCGCGTCAAGCTCGCGGACGGCGATCATCGACGCGATGCGGGCGCGCAGCCAGGTTGCCGGGCTGGTTGCCGCCGCCTCGGTGATCGTGGTCGTGCTGGTCGTGCCGGGTGTCATCGCGGTGATCCCCAACGCGGCGCTGGGCGGGATCGTGGTGTACGCGGCGCTGCACCTGATCGACAGCGCGGCGCTTCGACGGCTGTGGCGCTTCCGGGCGACCGAGCTCGGGCTGGCGCTCGCCGCCCTGGCCGGGGTCCTGCTGTTCGACGTGCTGGCCGGGATCCTCGTCGCGGTCGCGCTGTCGGTCGCCGACCTGTTCCTTCGTGTCGCACGCCCGCCGGCGTCGGTGCTCGGCCGCGTCCCTGGCCTGGCCGGGCTCCACAACATCGAGGACTACCCCGACGCCGAGCAGATCCCAGGCCTGCTCGTGTTCCGCTACGACGCCCCGCTGTGCTTCGCCAACGCCGAGGACTTCCACGAACGGGCGCTCGAGGCGGTGGACGCGCAGGCGACGCAGGTCGAGTGGTTCCTGCTCAATGCCGAGGCCATCGTCGAGCTTGACGTCACGGCCGCGGACGCGTTGCGCGCCCTGGTCGACGACCTGGGTGAGCGAGGAGTGACGTTCGCGATGGCGCACGTCAAGCAGGACTTCCGAGCACAGCTCGCGCGCGGCGAGCTGCTCGACGTGATCAGCGAGGACGCGGATCTTTCCGACGCTGCCGACAGCGGTCCAGGCGTTCGACCAGCGATCAGGGCGGGCATAGCGCCGCGGTCACCGGCAGGGCGCGCTGGCATGGGGCCGCGACAGGGCGCGAGGTGTGATTAGGTGGACGCAACACGACGCCGATGACGCGACCGCGTCCCGATGGACGCCAACTCGACCCGGAGGACGCCAGCCATGCAGCTTCTACCGGCCGCGGAGACCGAGCTCGACCTGGTCAGCCTCGGCGAGTGCATGGTTCGGCTCAGCCCGCCGGGTCACGAGCGCATCGAGTTCGCGCGAACGTTCGAGGTCCACGTCGGGGGCGGCGAGTACAACGTCGCGTACGCCGTCGCGCGGCTCGGGCTGCGGACGGGCTGGGTCGGCGGGCTGGTCGACAACCCGCTGGGTGCGATCATCCGGAACCACGCGCGAGCGCGGGCGTGGACCTCTCTGCCGCGGTCACGGTGCCGTTCGACGGAGTGGGTCGTGCGGCGAGGGTCGGCCTCAACTTCACCGAGGTGGGGTTCGGCCCGCGGGCGTCGGCCACGATGTACGACCGCGGGTACTCCGCGACGAGCCAGCTGCGACCCGGCGACGTGGACTGGGACGACCTGTTCGGGCGGCGGGGCGTCCGCTGGTTCCACACCGGGGGCATCTTCACCTGCCTGTCCGAGTCGACGCGCGATGTTGCGATGGAGGCGATCCAGGCCGCGCACAGGCATGGCACGGTCGTGTCGTACGACCTCAACTTCCGGTCGAAGCTGTGGACCAGCGACACAGCGATCGCCGCCACCCGGCCGCTGCTCCCCTACCTCGACTGCCTGATCGGCAACGAGGAGGACTTCCAGCAGAGCCTGGGCTACGAGGTCGAGGGCGTGGGCGGCGACCTGGCCGCGCTGCCGATCGAGGCCTACCGGGACATGGTCCGGCGCGTGGCCGCCGACCATCCCAACGTCTCGCTCGTGGGCACGACGCTGCGCGAGGTGACCTCGGCGACCCGAAACGGCTGGTCCGCGATCCTGTTCGATGCCGCGGCCGGGGAGCTCTATCGTGGGCCGTCCATGGAGCTCGAGGTCGAGGATCGGGTGGGCGGCGGCGACGGCTTCGCGAGCGGCTTCATCTGGACATACCTGACCGGCGAGACCGATCCCCAGGTCGCGGTCAACGCCGGCACCGCGCACGGGGCGCTGCTCCAGACGACGCGCGGCGACACCAGCCAGGTCACCGCCGCGGAGCTGCGCCGGGTGGCCTCCGGTGGCGGCGCCAGGATCGTCCGCTAAGGGCGGGGACGTCGATGGAGGACCCGAAGATGGACACCGCGATCGAGGAGCTGGGGCGGATCGGGATCGTGCCCGTGGTCGAGATCCCCGACGCGTCGATGGCGATCCCCCTGGCCGATGCGCTCCTCGAGGCCGGCGTGGGATCGGTCGAGATCACGTTCCGGACTGCGGCCGGGGGCGAGGCGCTGGCGGCCATCCGGCAGCAGCGACCGGAGCTGCTCGCCGGGGCGGGCACGGTCCTGCGTCCCGATCAGCTCCAGACCGCGATCGCGGCCGGCGCCCGGTTCATCGTCTCGCCCGGCTACAGCCCGGTCATCGTGGACACGGCGATCGCGGCCGGTGTACCGGTCGTTCCCGGCGTCGCGACGGCGACCGAGGTGCAGCGCGCGCTCGAGGCCGGGCTCGACGTGCTGAAGCTGTTCCCGGCCGAGCCGCTGGGCGGTGTCCGCTACCTCACGGCGCTCGGGGCGCCGTTCCCGGAGGTGCAATTCGTACCGACCGGCGGGATCAGCGCGGCCAACGCGGCGAGCTACCTCGAGCTGCCCAACGTGCTCGCGATCGGCGGCAGCTGGTTCGTCAGGAAGGCCTGGCTGGCCAGGGGCGACTACCGGACCATCCGCAACCACGCGGCGGAGGCCATGGCGATCGTCGCGCAGGTGCGCAGCGGCGGCTGACCGGAACCGCGTCGGGTCGCGGTCATCGAGCGCCTCGCGCGCCGCAGGATCGGTCAGGTCCCCCGGACGGTTGCCGTGACGGCGACGGCGGGCGCGTTCCGGAAGGTCAATGTGAGCTCGACGGTGTCGCCCACGGACAGGCTGGTGGTGGGGTTCATGAGCATCAGGTGGTAGCCGCCGGGCTCGAGGCTGACGCTACCGTTCGCAGGCACCGGGACCTCGGACACCGGTTGCATCCCCATCATCCCGGCACCGGAGTCGGGGCTCGCATCCATCGTCACGGTCTCATGGAGCTGGATCATGCCGAACGCCGGCGACGACACGCCGGTCAGCGCGTCAGCGACCGCGGACCCGTTGGCGATCGTCAGGTAGCCTCCTGCGGGCTGGTCGGGGGTGGTCACCCTGACCCAGGCATCGGCCACGCTGATGCCACCCGTCGCGGTTCCGCTGCCTCCGCAGCCCGCGACGGCCACCAGCAGACCGGTGGCGAGGAGCAGGCGGAGCAGACCGGACCAGCCGGTGCGCGGGAACGAGGCGGCGAACGTGGCCGGCATCACCGGCGGAGGATACCGTCGGCGGTCAGGTCCGCGCGGTCAGCTCCGTGGACGGTTCCGCGGTCAGTGCAGCGCCCTCGGTGCAGCGCCCTCGGTACAGCGCGGTCAGCCTGTGAGCCGAGGGTTGCCTGCTGGTGGCACGGCAGACGCCCGGCTACGCCGCGAGCCCCAGCACCACCCCGGCCGCAAGCAGGCCGATCACGCCCCCAGCGACCGCCGCATACCGGTAGTCGCGCAGTCGCAGCCAGTCCAGCAGCAGGACGACGACCTGGGCGATCGGCGTCAGCGCGAGGACCAGCACTCCCAGCATCAGCACTCGATCACCGATCCTCGGGTCGGACAGCACCTGCGTGACGCGGACCGCATCGGCAGGCGCTCCGGTCATGAGCTCGATCAGGGCGCCGACAACGAGCAGCCCGGCGGCGATCGCCAGACCGCCTCGCATGACGAGGTGCGCGACGGCGGTGCCGCCCATCGCGGCGTGCCTGGTGTCGCCCCGGTTGTCGCCCGAGAACGGTCGGGACGGGAGGCGTCGCATCACAGCCCCGCCGCGCGCAGCAGCAGCTGGATCGCCACCAGGGCGAGAACGCCCGCCAGCACCACTCGCAACAGGAACGGCGACGAGCGGTGCTGGAGTCGCGATCCGGCCACGGCGCCGGCCATCACGCCGAGCACCACCGGCGCTGCCGCATATGGGTACAGATAGCCGCGGGCGATGTAGATGAACAGGCTGCTCAGTGCCGTGATCCCGACCATGAAGTTGGATGTCGCCGCCGACACCTTGAGCGGCAGGCCCATCACCAGGTTCATGGCCGGCACCTTGAGGAACCCGCCGCCGACACCGAGCATCCCGGACACCGTTCCGGCCCCGAACGCGAGCGCGGACCCCGCCGGCACACGCTCGGCCTCGTAGTCCACCCTGCGACCGGTGCGACCATCCAGGTAGGTCCCGGCCAGCCGGCCGACGGCCTGCCGCCCTCCGTCCGAGACGCCCGCCTCGGACTGGTCGACCGTCTCGTGGGCGTCCTGCCCGCGCAGCAGGAGGACGGCCGTCACGCCGAGCAGGACCCCCAGCAGGATCGACAGCGTGTCGGGTGCGATCGCGGTCGCGATCAGGCCACCGGCGATGCCCCCGGTGATCGATGCGAGCTCGAGGCTGAGACCGATGCGGAGGTTGGCGAGCCCATTGCCAAGCTGCGAGCTTCCGGCCGCGACCGACGTGGCGACCACCGCCAGCAGCGACGTGGCAACGGCGATGCGGACGTCGAACCCGAACACCAGCAACAGCGCGGGGACCACGACGACGCCACCGCCGATGCCCACCAGCGCGCCGAGCGTGCCCGCGCCCAGGCCGACGGCGAGCAGGCCCAGCAGCTGCGGGTCGGTCAACGTCATCTGCCATCTCCCATGTCTTGCGGCGGCTCGCGGCGGCTGCCGCGCCGTCCGCCGTCGCACACCATCCAACACCGATCTCGTCCATTGGTCCAACAGGTTGTTATGCTTGGATCGATAGCCGTCACCTATCGGACTCGGAGGTTCCGACGGAGCTCAGGCAGCTCGAGTACGTGCTTGCCGTCATCGACCACGGCGGGTTCACCCGCGCCGCCGAGGCGCTTCACGTCGCCCAGCCCACCCTGTCGCAGGGCGTCCGGACGCTCGAGCGAGAGCTGGGCGTCGACCTGTTCGATCGCATCGGGCGCGGCGTTCGGCTGTCGGCGGCGGGTCGCGCCTTCGAGCCCGCCGCTCGCCGGACGGTCCACGACGCCGCCGATGCACGACTCGCGGCCACCGAGGTTCTCGGGCTGCGCGCCGGTCGGCTGTCGATCATCGCGCTGCCGACGCTCGTGGTCGAGCCGCTCGTGCGCTGGATCGGCGCGTTCCGTGGTCTCTACCCGGGCATCACCATTGAGGTGCTTCACGCGGAGGAGGCCGATGCTGTGCCGTCGCAGGTGGCTGCCGGGCGGGCGGACCTGGGCCTCGGCGACATCGATGCACGAGCCGCGGCGCTGCACGTGGAGCACGCGTTCGACCAGGAGCTGGTCGCGATCTG
This sequence comes from uncultured Chloroflexia bacterium, assembly GCA_963806265.1. Lineage (GTDB taxonomy): Bacteria > Chloroflexota > Limnocylindria > Limnocylindrales > CSP1-4 > CAIXZV01. The sequence continues at coordinate 28,034 of CAWDXT010000031.1, read as the reverse complement.
CCCGCCCGGCAGTGCCGTGGATCCCGGAGGTCCCGCTGCGATTCCTGGCCACGCTGCCGATCGTCGTCACGCCGCCCGAGACGTCCACGCGCCGGCTCGTGGACGCCGCGTTCGAGGGCTTTGGCCGGCGACCCCAGATCGCCGTCGAGATCGATCAACGCGAGGCGATCCTCCCGCTCGTGCTGGCAGGAGCCGGGATCTCCTTTGTGCCGCTCCGCATCGCCGAGCAGGCCCAAGCGGCCGGTGCCGTCGTTGCGCGAACGCGGCCGGTCCTCCGCCGTCGCGTCGGCCTCATGCGCCGAGGAGGCTCCCCCGGACCGGTCGCCGCCGCCTTTGTCGCCACGGTCTCCGGGCTCGAGCACGCCTGAGCGCCCGGGCCAGAGCCGCACCCGTCAGACGTCGACGGCCGCCGCGCGTCCGCGGTTGGTGGCAGATGCCCCCCAGGCGGGACCTGTTCACCTCGTCAGCGCCGGGACGACCGCCTGGCCGGCGTCTGTGATCGACCCGGATCGGGTTGGTGCGCGGAGCCTGCGTGACCCACGACAACCCGATGACGTGGTCCTGTGCAGGGAGCACGTCGTACGAACAGCCGCCCGAGCCCGGAGGCGGCTCCGGCCAGAGCACATCGGCTACACTGCGCACCGCGCCGACATAGCTCAGCGGTAGAGCAGCTGTTTCGTAAACAGCAGGTCCTCGGTTCGAATCCGAGTGTCGGCTCCACTCCCCCGCACGGCAGGCACCGCCCAGACCCGCTGGCACTGCGTGGTCTCCGTCTGTCTGCGCGCACCCCCCCGACCTTCGGCCCCTTGCGCGGCGCCGGGACCCGATCAACGCTGGTCCCATGCGGCAGTACGTGCGCGACGCGCGTGATCCATCTCGCCGGCGGGGGCAGCGGGGCGGGCGTGACTCCTGACAAACGCCGTCAGGTCGTGTTGGGCGCGGGCCTGGCACTCGGACTCGCCGCAGCCGTTCTCTTCGGCGCCCGCGTCCCAATCGAGACCGTCGCCCTGAGGACCGGGCCGACGGACTGCTACCTCTCGTCTCTCGCGGGCGAGCTCGTGGCGGACGATGAGGCGGGCACGGCCGTCATCGAGGAGAACATTTCGATGAAGGGGCACCACACGCTCGTCGTCTGGCCAGTGGGCTACACCGCGCGGCGCACGCTGCTCGGCCAGATCGAGGTTGTCAGCTTCTCGGGGCGCAGCGTGGCCTGGACCGGCGATCACGTGAACATAGACGGCGGCTACAACCGCGACGGCACATGGGACGCCTGCGGGCTCGAGCCCATCCCGTGAGGGGGTCGAGGTGCGCAGGGTTTACGCTCGCGCCATGCAACCCGATACGGCGACGAGATCGAACCTGGCGACGAGAGCCGCGCATCTCCGGGAGCTCCACGTGCCGGGCCAGCCGCTGGTCCTGGCGAACGCGTGGGATGTGGCCAGCGCGGGAGCCGTCGAGGAGGCAGGGTTCGCTGCAGTAGCGACCGGCAGCGCGGCCGTGGCGGCAAGCCTGGGATTTCGCCGACCACGAGGCGGCACCGGTGGACGCCATGCTGGACGCGGTGTCCCGGATCTGCGGCGCCGTCTCGGTCCCGGTGACGGCCGATCTCGAGGCCGGGTACGGGATGGGAGCCGAGGAGCTGGTCGAACGGCTGCTGGCGACCGGGGCCGTGGGCTGCAACCTGGAGGACACCGACCATCGCCTCGACCAGCTGATCTCCCTCGACGATCAGGCGAGCTGGCTCGCTGCCGTACGAGCGGCGGCCGATCGGTCCGGTGTGCCGATCGTGATCAATGCCCGCACGGATGTGTTCCTCCGAGGCGAGGGTGCGGCCGACGAGCAGCTCGCCGAGACGATCCGTCGCGGCCGCCGCTACCGGGATGCCGGCGCTGACTGCTTCTACCCCATCTGGGTCGTCGACGAGGCCGCCATCGCCACGCTGGCCGATGCGGTCGACGGGGCGATCAACGTCTACGCGCGTCCGGAAGCGCCGTCCCTTGCCCGGTTGACCGGGCTCGGTGTTGCCCGCGTGTCCTACGGACCGTGGATGCACCGCCTCGCGATGCGCGAGCTTGACCGGGCGCTCCAGGCGATTCGCCAGGGGCAGGATCCGTACTCGCGCTGAGGTCACCGAGTCGCGTGCGATGCTTCCCGACCAGCGCTCGCCCGTGGCGCACCTCGGTGACACCGTGACCGAGTGCGCGTGACCGAGGGCCGCCACGACGTAACGTAGGCTCGCGATGACGACCGGTGCCTCCTTCGACCTCGGGCGAACCGATGTGGAGCCGCTCCGCGCTGGGTCGCTGGAGGCTCGTGCCTCGATCGCGCTCAAGGTCCTGGCGGTCATCAACGTCGCCGGGATGGTGCTGGCGCTGTTCCCGCCGCCGCTCCCGCAGTCCTTCCTCAGGGAGCTGAGCTTCAACGTCGCGGCAGGCGCGCTGGCCGCGCTCGAGATCATCGTGGCCCGATCGCTCGACCGGCGACGCCCGTGGGCGGTGGCCATCGTGCGCCCGCTGCTGGTGCTGCTGATCGCGTCCGGGGTGGGCGCGACGGTGGTCGGCGCTCAGGCAGGCGTGATCCGGCTGCCGTTCGAGTCAGTGCTCGCGATCTGGGTCCTGCTCAGCCCTCGGGACGTCACGCTGTCGAGGCACGCGGATCGTCGGGGCGCGCTCCTGATCGCGGGCACCGCGGTCCTGATGGTGGCGATGCTGGGAAGGCAGCCGCTGTTCGGCTGGGGTGGCCTGCTCGACGCGCGCCAGTCCGATCTCCATGCCTCGATCAACGTCGACTGTGGCGCGCCGGAGGCCGGTCCGCCACCGGCGATCACGGTGACCTACGACTGGTCGTGGGCGCGGACGAGTCCACTGCCCAGCGGGCTGGACATCGTGGTCCTGAACTGGGTCGGGACGGACGCCGACGGGCGCCAGCTCTACTACTACGACACGACGCCGCCAACCGGCCCGGGCATCTACTCCGGCCGTCGGGGCTATCCGAGCCTGGACATGGCAAGGCAGATCGCCGAGACAACGGCGGCCTCGTGGAGCTGGGGCGTCGAGCTGGGCGAGCAGGGGATGCAGCCCGGTCAGATCGAGCTCCAGATGCGCCGGGCAAATGAGGCTCCACCGGACCCCGGGCCGCTGACGTTCACGGCGACGTATGTCCACCTCGGCATCTGGCACAGCGACCCTGTCAGCGTCACCTGCTCGTGGGATGACCAGGCCCACCCCGGCTGACGTGATCCGCCAGATCGAGGGCTCGTCGATGGTGGCGTCGCGCACATCGTGCTGGAGGTCTGCTCCGAGGCCCAGTGCCGAAGGCTCATCGACGAGGTCGTGCCCGACGTCCATCTCGAGCCCAGATGACACCTGCAGCTCAGGGCTCGGGCAGCGGGCCCATCACGGTGATCCACGGCTCGACCAGCAGCTCGTAGGTCGGTTGCGGGATGAGCGCCCGGAATTGCGTTGCGGCCCAGGCGTTCCACAGGGCGATGAGGCCCAGACGGGCCGGCTCACCACCCTGATCCAGCGCTGCCGAAACCTCGGCGTTGGCGGGGTCCGACCGAGCAATCCAGGAGCCGAGCATGGCGGCGAGGCCGGTGGCTCGAGGTGCCGGCCCGCGTGGCCGGAGGTCCCGGCCGGTGAGCACCTCGGCGACGGTCGTCTCGAGCTCCACGAACTGGGCCAGCAGACCGTCGCGCTCATGGCGCGGGATCCGCACGCCGGCGTCCCAGGCGAGGCCGAACCCCCGGGTGACGTCGGTCGGCGCGCCGCGGGCGATCATGGCATCGACCACGCCGCCCGCGGCCAGGATCTCCGCTCGGGTGAGCCTGGTCGCCCAGCCGAACCTCGGCGACGAGCCCGCGCTCGCGGTCGCGGGCTCGGCCCGCGATCTCGCCACGTCCGGCTCGGCCAGCGATGCGGCTCGCGCGAGCAGCATCGAGGTGGCCGCGATCGGCTCCGGGGCATCGGGCTGTTCGAGGTTCACCCGAGTCGCCGCGGGATCGGCGGTTCGCGGGTTCTCCCCGGTCAGCAGGTCCGTGTCGCCGGACTCGATCAGCTCCAGGATCCGGCGAGCCTCACCCGGGCGCGTGAGGCCGAGCCAGATGCCGACAGCGAGCGAATCCGGGTGCATCGGAGGTGGCGAGCTGGGGCCGTCCGGGCTACCCCGATCCGGGCCACCCCGGCCCGGCCCACCGTGGGCCGCGATCGCCTCGTCGATCACCGCGCGCAGCGATCCGGCGTTGCGCAACGTGCCGTCACGCGCCGCGTCGCGGTCATCGATCGCCATCGGCTGCCCTCCTTCGAGACGTGGCCGAACCGAGGATAGGCTCGATGGAGGAGGCTCGCGAACGAGGTGGCCGTCAAGCCGCCCGGGCCCGATCAGCGCCAGTCGACGTTCACGACCTCGACGGGCTCGGAGATCCCCTTCAGCTCGACGCTCCGACGGTCCGAGGTCCGATGGGTCTCGCCGACCGTCGCCACGCTCGCGACGATGTCGCCGGCACCGCCCAGCGCGGCGATCCGGGCAGCCTCGTGGATCCCCTTGCCATGGAAGTCGCCGGCGACCTGCGTGGCGTCGGTCGCGTGGAGCCCGATGCGAACCTGCGGTGCGAAGCCCTGGGTTGCGCGATGCTCGGCGAGCCGGCGCTGGATCGCGACCGCGGCCGCGACCGCGAGGTCCGGCGAATCGAAGCTGACGAAGAAGCCATCACCGGTCGTCGAGATCTCCTCGCCGTCCTGCGCGAGGAACACCTCGCGGAGCGCGGCGTTGTGCCAGCGCAGCATCGTCTCCCAGGCCTCGTCACCCAGTGCCTCCACCAGGTTCGTCGATCCGACGATGTCCGTGAACATGAACGTCTTGAGCACCCGCCGGGCCGGGCCGGTCTTGCCGCGCAGCTGCCAGGGCAGGAGCTCCGCGACGTCCTCGAGCACGACCGCTGCCGTGGGGCACGAGAAGGCCGCCGCCCGGAGAACCTCCTCGTCGACGCTGTCGGCCCCGACGACGTCGCTCTTGCCAAAGTCACCGGCGAGCCAGTCGAAGGCGGTGGGTGCCAGCGTGATGCAGTTACCGGCGCCGATGCACTTGTGGCGGTCGACCCTGGCCCTGATCGCCATCAGTGGGACCCGACGGACGCCAGCCCACGGAAGGCAAGCGACGTTGCCCCGGCACGGCTGGTGGTCCCGAGCTGTGCCTGGACCCGGGTGAGGCGCCGGGCGACCTCCTCCTCGGTGACATCGAGCTTGCTCGCGATCTCGGCGTTCGTGTGACCTTCGGTCAGCAGCTGCAGCAGGAGGCGATCGTCATCGTCCAGGCTCGGACCCGACGTCGCTCTCCTCACCGCTGGCGACGGTCGCCGGGGCCTCGGCCCGCGAGGTCCATCGGTCCGACGAGCTCGACCAGCTCGCGCCCGACCGGGCCCGTGAGCCAGCGCACGCGGACGGCCTCGTCGGCCGTGCCCTGGGCGATCCGCGACAGGGTCGCCCGGAGATACGAACGGAGGAAGCCCTGGACCTCTGGCGGCCCGCCCGCGAGCACCGCCCTGGAGGCGGGGATCATGATCTCGAGGCTGATGTCCTCGTGAAGCCCTGCCTGGAGCGCCTCGAGCGCCGCACCGCCGGCCACCGCCGCTGCCGGCACGTCTCCCCGGGCCAGGGCCAGCGTCGCGCGTGCCGCCGAAGCCTGCGCGCCCCACGGCGCATGACCCGGGCAGCAGCGGCAGGAGCTCCTCGACCTGCGCGGCCGCCTGCTCGGCCAGCTCGACGAGCGCCGGATCGAGGTCGATCGACCCGCCCGCCGCCTGATCGGTGGTGCCAGCCGGGGCGGCGGCGGCCAGCCTGGATGCCTCGATGGCAAGGCGCGCCAGGACCTCGCAGCGCGCCGAGGCCCGGCCCCCCTCGGTGGCCATCGCCACCGCGCGCTCGAGATGGCGTCGCATGCCCTCGGCGTCACCCGCCCGTGCGCGCACGATCCCGCGCCAGGTCTCGAGCTGCAGGGCCCGCGCACGTGACGGCGCAGCCGCCGCGGCCGTGGCCGCCTGCCCCAGCCAGCGTTCCGCGCCCTCGATGTCGCCCAGGTCGACGAGGCTCATGGCCACCCCGCCGGCCGCCAGAAACTCGATCGCGCGGTCGCCCTGGAGTCGTGCCTCGCGATGAGCCTGCTCGCCGCGGGACAGCGCGAGATCCGGGACGACCTTGGCGCGCGAGAATACCTGGACCCCGTACAGCATCTGGAGCTCGAGGCGTGCCCGCTCGCTCTCGGTGACGAGCTCGGACAGGCGGCTGGTGACCCGGCGGATCTCCTCCAGGTGCCGCGCCGACGACGTGAAGTGGAGCATCATCCCGTAGCGGGCATAGGCCATCGCGATGACGGTCGACATGACGCCCGTGCGGTCACCGATCCGCTCGAAGATGCCCAGCGCGCGCTCGAGCACCGCGGCCATCTCGACGAACAGCGGTCCGATGGACGTCGCCAGGATGACCGTCTCGGGATCGGCACCCGCGGCGATCTGGGCCATGACCTCATTGGCGCGGCCCGCGAGCATCTCGCCCGAGAACCACGCCCGTCCCTTGGCGAAGTTGATCGTGCCCGACCTCGCGCAGGGCGGCCGCCAGGCTCCGGTCGTCGTGGAGCTGCTCGGCCAGCTCGATCGCGCGGCGATAGGCCTCGTCGGCCGCATCGAGGTCGACCTCGACGGCCGCGCCCCCGAACGACTCGCCGAGCGGGCTGCGCAGGATGGCCTGGCCGAGCTCGAGCGTGGCTCGGAGCTCCATCGCGGGATCACCCCGCTCGGCCGCGCGCATCCGGACCCGTCTGGCCAGCTCCGCCGCCGCATCCTCGTCGTGGCTCATCCGCAGCGCGGACGCGCGCCGGAGCTGCACGTCGAGCTCGATCGCCGGGTCGTGCATGGCCTCGGCCAGGGCCGCCAGCTCGGTGAGGCCGTCGAGCCGCTCCGATGTCCTGCGGAGCACGGCATAGGCGTCGTCCCGGGTGGCCAGCAGCACCCTGCCGGTCGGCCGGCGTCGACACGACGAGCAGGGCCTGCTCCACGAGCCGCAGCGCCTCCTCGGCAGCGTTCGAGGCGAGGGCGGCCACCGCCGCGTCGATCGAGAACCGTGCCGCCCGCACCGTGTCGCCGGCCGCGAGCGCGTGCTGCGCCAGCATCGGCAAGCCTTCCGGTGCGGGATCGCCTCCCTCGAGCAGGAGATCGACGATGGCGGCATGCACCTGGCGGCGTCGAGCGGCGGACAGCTGGTTGGCGGCGAACTGCCGGACCTGCTCGTGGGCGAACGTGTAGTCCGCGGGCTGGGTTTGCGCCTGGGGCAGCAGCAGGCCCGCCTGGACGGCGGGCAGCAGATCGTCGGCCAGCGGGTCCGCCCCGTCGCCCGACTCCCGCGCCTCGCCCGGCGCCGGCAGGTCAGGCCCCCCGACGTTGCGCGCAGCGTCACCCGGTCCAGCCTCCGCCTCGCCGACTCGGGCGCGGATCGCCCGCAGATCGCGCAGGCTGAAGCTGCGCCCGAGGATGGCGGCATCACCGAGCACCGAGCGAGCGTTCGCCGGGAGCCTGGCGGCGCGGCGATCGATGAGGGTCCGGACCGCGGACGGGACGAGTCCCGCCGCATTGCGGCTCAACCGCCACTGACCGTCGATCTGCTGCAGCGTGCCCGCCTCCCGGTGGGTCCTGGCCAGCTCCTCCACGATGAACGGGACGCCCTCGGACTGGGTGTGGATCGCGGCGGCCGACGAGGCCTCCAGCGGATCCGCCGAGGACCCGCTTGAGGAGCTCGGCCGACTCCACCGAGCTGAACCGCCCGAGGCGCAACCCGGCGCACGAGGCCCATCCGCTCCATGTCGGCCACGAAGTTGACCGCCTCCGGAACGGATGCCAGCTCGTCCGGTCGCAGGGTCAGGAACAGGAAGATCGGCCGGTCTGCGTCGCTCCGGACCACGTATCGGAGCAGCCGCAGCGTGTCGTCGTCGGCCCACTGGACGTCGTCGATCAGCAGGGCCAACGGCTGGAGCGTGGCCAGCGACGAGATCGCCACGCCGGCCAGGTCGAACGCACGGAGCTGCCTGGCATCGGGTGACAGCGATTTCGAACCCTGGCTCGTCGCGCCCGGCGATGGCGTCGCTGACCCGTCGGACCGCGGTCGCCGCGGGGGTGCCCCCGACAAGACTCTGGACGGCGCTCGATGCGAACAGGCTTCGCGCCAGCAGGAACGGCCCCCGGATCTCCTCGTCGGCCGTGACCGCGACGCATGCGAACCCGCTGCCGGCGGCAAGCTCGGCGGTGGCCAGCAGCAGCCTCGTCTTGCCGATCCCCGGCTCACCCTCCAGGGTGATGGCGGCCAGGTGGGCCGTCGCCTCGCGCAGCTCCTGCGAGATCGCCTCGAGCTCGGCGCTGCGCCCGATGACCGCACCCCTCGCCCGGCGCAGCTGGACCGCGAGCGAGCATTGCGGGCCGACGAGGGGGTCCAGCGCCCCACCGTCGCCCAGGGCGAAGGGCACCTCATCCGCAGCGGACGCGAGCTGGCCGGGCATGGGCGGATTATGGACCCGTCGGGCGTTGTCCACGCCCCGACCCCAGCCGGGCCGGGCGCACGGTCGAGGCCATTCGTTTGACAGCCCTGACGCCCGGCAGAACAATCGCCCCACAACCGATCACGCGATGAAGCTCGCGTCGTATCCCGCCTGGCGGGTGATGGCTTCTGGGGCAAGTGCTCCAGGAGCCGTTTTTCGTTCCTGGGACCCCATTCCGCGACCGAGGTGGCTCCCACGTTCCACAGCATCCTGTTCAACAGCCCGGAGGGCGAGGCGTCCGAGGGGAAGCGCGAAGCGTCCGGTGCGACGGACGAGGCGTCCGATGCGGCGCTTGCCGAGGAGTCCCAGGAGACGCTGGCCGACCTCCACCTCGACGAGGTCGCCAGGGCGGTCGCGGCCGGTCCGGGCAACGACCACCTCGGTCCCCTGTTCCGGACTCCGCTCCGGACCTCCGAGGCGATCGCATACCGGCACGAGGTGTTCCGCGACCTCGAGGCTGCGGAGGTGCTGGACGCCGTCCGCGCCTTCGGCCGGCAGATGGAGACGATCCGGGCGCGGCTGAGCCATGCGGCACGCACCACCTACGACCTCGATCGCCAGCGCTGGCTGCTCAACGCCGCCGAGGCGTACGGCGCCTCGATCACCGACCTGACCGAGCGGCTCGGCCGGGCACAGCTTCGGTCCCGGGCGCTCCAGGCGGTGCGGGAGGACCTGGCCGCGTACGTCGGATCGGAGCCATTCACCACGCTGCTCGCCGACACCGAGCGGATGCAGGCGACGACCCGCAGCGTCAGCTACCGGCTTCGGATCAACGGCTCGAAGGTCATCGTCACCCGCTCCCGGCCGGAGCCCGACTACAGCGCCGAGGTGCTCGAGACCTTCGCCAAGTTCCGGCAGGGCGACCGGCCCGGGTACGAGTGGCGCTTCAACGAGGGATCCGATCTGAACCACGTCGAGGCGGCGATCCTCGACTGCGTCGCTCGCCTCCATCCAGCGGCCTTCGCGGACCTGGCGGCCTACGCGGCACGCCACGGCACGTTTCTCGATCCGGGCGTCGAGCGGCTGGACCGCGAGGTCCGCTTCTACCTCGCCTACCTCGACCACATCGATCCGATCCGTCGGGCGGGGCTGCGCTTCTGCCTGCCCGAGATCAGCGACCGAACGATGGAGGGCCGGGCGGTGTTCGACCTCACGCTGGCGGGCAACCTCGCGCGGTCCGGCGAGGCGGTGGTCGTCAACGACGTGGAGCTGCGAGAAGGCGAGCGGATCATCGTCGTCACCGGTCCCAACCAGGGCGGCAAGACGACGTTCGCCCGGACCGTCGGCCAGCTCGTGCACCTGGCCCGTCTCGGCGTCCCCGTACCGGCCGAGCAGGCCCGGCTGCCGCTCGTCGACCGCATCTACACGCACTTCGAGCGCCAGGAGCGCGTCGAGGACCTGAGCAGCAAGCTCGAGGACGACCTTCGCCGCATCCACGCGATCCTCGAGGTCGCAACGCCGGCGAGCCTGCTGGTGATGAACGAGAGCTTCAGCTCGACCACCGTCGACGATCAGCTGTTCATCGGTCGCGAGGTCCTGCGGCAGGTCATCGCTCGCGGGCTGACCTGCATGGTGGTGACGTTCCTCGACGAGCTGGTCACCCTTGACCCCTCGATCGTGAGCATGGTCAGCACCGTGGACCCGGAGGACGACGCGGTGCGCACCTTCCGGATCGTCCGTCGTGCGCCGGATGGCCTCGCCCATGCGCTGGCCATCGCCGCGCGCCACCGGCTCACCTACGACGCGGTCACGGAGCGCCTCGACCGATGAAGGTGCAGCTCGCCTACCGCGACCGGGACCTGGACCTCGAGGCCGAGCCACCGCCGAACGCGGACGAGGTCACCCAGGATCTCGGGCTCGACATCGTGCTCGATGCCATGGCCCACGGGGACCGGTACCTGCGCCAGGTGGCGCAGACCACGCTCTTCGCCAGCCTCCTCGATCCAGGCGCGATCCGCTACCGGCAGGCGGTCATCGCCGACTCCCTTGCCCACCCCGATGTCGTCCGGGAGCTCTACGAGCTGGCGGTGACGGCCCTCCAGAAGGAGCGCCAGTTCTGGATCTACTCGGCGCGCATGCCGGAGTCCGTGCTGAGCCGCTCGATCGCGCTCCTGGGCCACGTGCTCGTCCAGCTCCGGCGGATGCGCGACATCGCCCGTGTGCAGCGCGACGCGTTCGGCTCCGACGGCTTCCGGCGCCTGTTCCGGGAGCTGTCCGACGAGCTCGACGACACCTACCTCGAGACGGTCGAGGCGCACCTGCGCCGGCTTCGCTTCAACGACGGGGTGCTCGTCAGCGCGACGCTCGGCGCGGCGAGCGAGCCGACCAGCTACGTGCTCCGCCGGCGTACCAGCCGCCGTGGCCTGCGCGAGCGCATCGGCCTGCCCGAAGCCGATTCCTGCTCGTGGGAGCTCGATCCGCGCGACATCGCCGGCGCGGAGGCGCTCAGCTCGCTCCGGCAGCGCGGCGTGGCCCTCGCGGCCGCCGCCCTGGGCGAGTCGACCGACCACATCCTCGCCTACCTGGGCCAGCTGCGTGCCGAGCTCGGCATGTGCCTGGGCGCGCTGCACCTCCACGACGCGCTGACCGCGCGCGGCGAGCCGGTCTGCATGCCCGACCCCGAGCCGGCCGGCGCCCCGGCCCTGACCGCCCGCGGCCTGTACGACGCTGCGCTCAGCCTCGCGCTCGGGCAGGGTCGTGCCGTCGGCAACGACGTGGCGGCCGACGGCCGATCGCTGGTTGTCGTGACCGGCGCCAACCGGGGCGGCAAGTCCACCTTCCTGCGCAGCCTGGGGATCGCCCAGCTGCTGCTGCAGGCCGGCCTGTTCGTCCCGGCCGACGCGTTCCGGGCCGACCTCCGTGACGGCCTGTTCACGCACTTCCGGCGCGAGGAGGACCGGGCGCTTCGAAGCGGCAAGCTGGACGAGGAGCTGGTCCGGATGGACGTGATCGTGGACCACGTGCGCGCGAACAGCATGCTGCTGCTCAACGAGTCGTTCGCCTCGACCAACGAGCGCGAGGGATCGGAGATCGGTCGCCAGATCGTGGCCGCGATGGCCGAGCGCGGGGTCAAGGTCGTGTACGTCACCCACATGTACGAGCTCGCCATGCGTCTGCGGGACGAGGCACCGAGCGGCCCGCTCTACCTGCGCGCCGAGCGCCTGCCCGATGGGCGGCGGACCTTCCGCATCCGCGAGGGCGAGGCGCTGCCCACCAGCCATGGCCAGGACATCTACCAGCGGATCTTCGAGCCCGCGGGCTCAGCCGCGCCGTCAGACGGTGTTGGCGAGCATCCTGCGCGCGAGCCGCACGACGGCGGTGGCGCCGGCGGAGATCGGCGCCGGATAGGTGACGCGGATCGCGGACCCGATCGAGATCTCGCCCACCAGCGGTGACAGGGTGAGGCGGATCGAGACGACCTCAGCGAGCCCGATCCGGGCGTGCGTGGCTTCATCCACGACGAGCTCCAGCGCCGACGGTCGCAGCAGCAGCATCGCGGGCAGCCGCTGGCCGGGTCGTGCGGGGCTGTAGAGCGCGGCCGTGACCTCGCCGCTCGCCGTCGCCAGCGCATGCAGCCGGCGGGCCTCGGGGACCTGGCCGTAGCGCTCCGCGGGCTCGTCGTCGAACGCGATCGCCGCCACCTCGTAGCGACGCAGCGGCAGGCTGCGGGCCGCACCGGGCGTGAACGATGCCAGCAGGTCGCGCATGACGCCGGCCTCCGCGTCGAGCTCGACCGGCAGTCGGTAGCTCCGCCCGCCGGCGACCGTGGCCACCGAGAGCGAAAGCGAGTCCCCGGATCGTGCGACGGCGGCGCCCCGCACGCGCTCGACGGGGATGAGCTCCACGTCGACACCCCAGTCCGAGAGGTAGCGATCGGGACGGGCATGATCGACCAGCCACAGGAGCTGCCGGTCGGTCAGCACGAGCAGCGCCGCGCGGGGGTCGCGATCGCCACGCAGACGCTGCACCAGGGAACGGTCCACGAGCAGCGGACGCTCGATCCAGTACAGGATCCGCTCGTCGTCGTCGAGCAACCCCCCGAGGCCACGCAGGAAGCGCGGCGGCAGCCTGGAAAGCCGGTACTCCGCGCGGGAATGGGGTGTGGCAGATCGCGCCAGCTCGGGGGGCAGCGCACCCGCCGGCTGCCAGGCACGGCCACCCATGATCCGGGCATGGGCGCGACGCTCCCGATGGCGTCGCCCCGCCTCACGAGCCTCCCGCCGGGCTGCGTCGCCGTCGAGCCAGGTTGCCGCGTCGGGCACGCCCGCCGCGATGCGGGCGATCGCCGGCAGCGGCATGGCCGCCCCTCTGATGCGGCCCAGCAGCACCGTGCGCCGCCCATCTCGCCAGCCACCCACCAGCTCCACGGCCAGCCGGGCGCCGGCGAACGTCGAGGCCGGGACGGCGACCAGGACCGGAAGCCTCCGGCCGCCCCCGTCGTCCGTGTCGAGCAGCGCGGCCCGGTCAAGCCCCGGCCATGGCGCCACCCGGCGCGCGCGACGACCGAGGAGGCCCAGGTGGCCGTCGTGCTCGAAGTCCACGCCCGGCCCGAGCGCCTGCTCGACCTCGACGACAAAGGTGCTGCTGTCGATCTGCCCGTCTCCGGCGACGCCGGGCATGCCCGGACGACACGTCTGCGATGCAGGGGCCATCAGCCCAACGGGCAGTTCAGGCGCACCCGGTCGGGCGCCTCGGCGGACACCATCGCCACTGCGCGGCAGCCTAGGGCCGGTCCGGGAGCCGCGTCAAACGGCTCGGCAGCGGGCGAGGGCCGGACATGAGCCGGCCCCGTCCGTGGGGACGGGGCCGGTCTGATCGCGATGTCGCCGGCAGGCTACGGCGTGATGCCGAACCCCGCCAGGAACGCGAGATCGTCCGGCTGGTCGAGGCGATAGGCGCCGCCGATCCCGGTGCAGTTGGGGCTCTGCCCGAACGACGTCACCGCCACGACCAGAAGCGAGTGCGTCGTGTCGAACGTCGGTCCGCCCGAGTCGCCGTAGCAGGTGCCACCGGTGCGGGCATTGTTCGACAGCTTGATGTACGTGTCCTTGGGGTTGCCGACGAGGTTGACGAGCTTCACGTCCGTCTTCAGGCGGGTGTCACCGCCGAAGTCCGCGAACGGGAGGACCTTCTCCAACCCGTAGCCGACGGCCTCGAACGTGTGGGCGTTGCGGCGCCCGGCGTACCGCTCCAGGTAGTCCCTGGCCGGGATCGAGGCGTACGCGACGCCCGTCACCGGCTGGTCGAGCACCACGACGCCCGCGTCGTGCAGGTAGAACGCGCGGTCGTCGAACAGCGGGTGGGGGTACGAGCGACCCCGCATCCAGTGCTGATCTGCCCAGTCGGCCCGCGCCTCGTAGCGCGCCTGCTGGGTGGCGTAGTTGAGGTTCCCGTCCTCGTCGTACGTGGCCGGGAAGCCATCCCACTGGCTGCCGTCCTCGACCGTCGAGAACCACATGTCGTTGCCGCCTGAGCCGTTGCCGTTGGCCGCCGTGTGGCGATTGCCCGGGGTCGTGGTCGACACGCCGCCGTCACCGACGGCGAACGTGCAGTGTCCGGCGGTGACGATCACGGTGGAGCTGACCAGCGTGCCCGTGCAGCTGAACCAGCCGCCGGGGTCGTCGTAGATGCTGCTGGGCTCGTCGGGCACGTAGAACAGGAGCTGGCCGACCTGCGGGTGCTCTCCGTTGTCGCTCTGATCACCGGTCTTGGGGCCGCCGGTGATCGCGGCGGCGGGCGAGACCGTCACCACGAGCAGGGCCAGGGCGGCAAGGGCCGCCATTCGTGTGCGCATGCGCTTCCTCCATTTGCGGGCGCAGGCGACCGGGCGAGGTCGCGGGGACCGGGCCATCCTAGGATGAGATTGCCGGAGGATGGTTCCCGGACGCACCACATTCGGAACGGCCGCCCCATGGCCACGCGTGGCCGCGTCGCGGAACCGCCGTCACGCTGATCGATGCGGCGGGCGTGGATCCGGAGCGGGCTGTGACCGACGTCCGGCGCGTCGTGGCATCGCTTCGCGGCACGGGGGCGCGCCTGGCAGGGTTCGCGCTGTCACCCGCGACGGCCTTCGCCGCTCTCGGCGTCGATCGCGATCTGCGCCAGGTGCGGCAGGCACTGCGCGGCACCTGGGGACGTCCGGATGCATCGCGTCCGGCGCGCTGGCTCACCGGCGACCGGTGGCACGCCACGGTCGTGCGGCTCGTGGCACCGCCATCGGATGCGTTCGTCGCCCGCCTTCGACGCGGGGTGCCCGACCGGGCACCCCGCGTGACGTTCCGGACGGTCGATGTCGTTCACACCAACAAGGTCATGGCCCCGGGTCGTACCACGACAACGCGCATCGTTCGAGCTCGACTGATCCTCGGCATCATGGAGGCGGACGCGAGCAGCAGGCGGCGGCGGATGATCTGCGGCACCATCCGAGCCGGGACCCGCTTCGACGAACACTGGACGGCTCCACTCGACGGTCCAACCTGCTAACGTTGCACACACCATGTACACGATCAAGGAAGCTTCGGCCAGAACCGGCGTCGGCGTTCCGCTCATCCGCGCCTGGGAGCGCCGCTACGGCGTGGTCGAGCCCGCGCGCACGCCGGCCGGGTACCGGCTGTACGACGAGGCCTCGATCCGGGTCCTGCTGGCGATGCGATCGCTCGTTGGATCCGGCTGGACACCATCAGAGGCTGCGCGGGCGATCGGGGCCGGCGAGGTGGACGTGGCCGAGCTTGCCGCGGGTCTCAGGACAGCGGACGCGGGCGGCTCTCCCGGCCCGGGGCATCGAGCCCGACTGATCGACAGGTTCGTCACGGCGGCCGCTGCGGCGAACGCGGGCGACACCGAGGCAGCCCTGGACGAGATGTTCGCGGCAGGGTCCTATGAGTCGGTGATCGACGAGCTGGTCATGCCGGCGACCGCCGCCCTGGGCGACGCCTGGTCGGCCGATCGACTCAGCGTGGCGGGCGAGCATGCGGCCAGCGCCGCCGTCGCGCGACGCCTGGCAGCCGTCTACCAGGCGGCCGGAGCTCCGCGTGCGACGTCGGTCATCGTGGGCCTCGCGCCGGGTGCGCGGCACGAGCTCGGCGCCCTGGCATTCGCGGCCGCCCTGCGTCGGAACGGGATGGGTGTGCTGTACCTGGGGCAGGACGTGACCGTCGAGGGCTGGGTCGACGTGGTGGCCCGAACCGGTGCGCGGGCCGCCGTGCTGGGCGCGGTGACGGCGTCCGAGGCGGATGCCACCGAGCCGGTGGTGGAGGCGCTCCGCTCGGCAGGGGTACCGCTGATCGCGATCGGTGGCTCCGGTGCCACCGAGGACCTGACACGACGCCTGGACGTCGTGCGCCTGCCTGACGGCGTCGTCGACGCCGTCAGGATCATCTCGACCTCGGTCCGGCGCCGGCGCTGACCGCCGCGACCGTCCGGGAGCGATCGGATGCCGGGTCATCGGTATCCGCCAGCCGGACGATGTCCGCCCACAGCCGATCGCGCTCCGCCCGGTCCAGCCGCGTCCAGGGCACTCGGTCGAACGGGCGTCGCCGACGATCGAGGTACAGCCCACCGGTCAGCCGGGACGGGGCGTCGTGCGCCGCCAGCCAGGTGATCGTGTCGGCGCCCTCGGCCGGCGTGCGGAGCAGCCTGCCGACCAGGTCATGGAACCCCGGCATCGCCTCGGTGAGGCCGGGCGTGTCGGCCCAGCCGGGGTGCATCGCCATGAACGCCACCCGGCCGTTCAGCCGCAGCGCCCACTCGCGCATGAGGGCAACCTGAGCCCGCTTGGCGCGCGCGTACGCGCGCAGGCCCGAGTACTCGCCACGCCGATAGGCGAGGTCGTCGAGCGGCAGCGCCTCGAGGTACATCCCGCCCGAGGTCACGGCGATCACGCGGGAGCCCTCCGTTCGCTCGAGCAGCGGCAGCAGGCCGGTCTCGAGCAGGAACGGCCCGATGACCATCGTGGCCAGCGTGGCCTCGATCCCGTCCTCCAATTCGGTCCGCGCCGGGAACACCCCGCCGGCGTTGTCGACCACGACATCGAGGCGTGATTCGGTCGCCATGATCCGACTGACTGCCGCTCGCACCGATCGCTGGGATGCCATGTCGGCGACCACGATCGGAAACCGGTCGTCCCCATGCGCCGCCACAAGCTCTGCTCGCACCGAGTCGAGCCTCGCCTCGCTGCGCCCCAGCAGCACGACCCGGGCGCCCAGCTCGGCGAGCTGAGCGGTCGCCGCGCGGCCGAGTCCCGAGGTCGGTCCGGTCACGAGCACCGTCCTCCCCGACAACGCGTCGGGGGCGGGCGGGGACCAGTCGAACAGTCGTCGCCGGACGGCCGGCCCGATCCTCGTGAACGAGCCGATCACCGACAGCTCCAGCAGGCCGTCGGCGAGCGGCGCCAGCCCAGCCGCAGCCGGTTGGCCGGTCACGGTCGAAGCGTCCCGGCGAACACCTGCCACGCGAGCAGCGACTTGGCGAGCAGGCTCAGGAGCATGTAGGTGCGCTCCCCGTACAGGTAGTCGCGCCAGCGACCGATCTTCCGATACTGCAGCACCATGGTGATCGCGAACACGTTGAAGCTGATGAACAGCGAGACGAAGATCGCGATCACGAACCCGGGGATCGGTGCCGCGCCGGGCGCCGTGGACGCCGTCCAGAGCGCGATGGTGATGACCAGCCAGGGCACGATGCCGGCGATGCAGCCGAAGACGTAGTGGAGCCACTGGACCCGGGTCCGGCCCTCGTTGGCCGCTTCCATGCTCCAGCCGAACAGGTTCATCGCGGCGTTGATGCCGAAGATCGCGACCAGCGTCCCGATCTCCTGGATCCCTGACAGCTCCGCGATCACCACGATCATCACGCTCGACGAGAGGGCGTACTCGATCCACCGCGCCGGGTTCTGTCCGCGTGCGAGTCGTGCCTCGTACCAGCGACGCGCCGGGAACGCGAGCAGTGCGTGCGCGCCCGCGCTGAGGAAGAAGAAGGCCGCGACCGCGGGGCCGATCGGCAGGTCGAACAGCGCCCGCTGGGCCGGCACGAGCGTGCTCGTCGCCGTGTCGAAGCTCAGGTAGCTGCTGACGACGGGCGCCGTGACGATCGGATCTCGCGCGAACGAGAGCGCGAGGATGACCAGTCCCTGGACGAGATGCAGGATCGCCAGGACGGCGTTCCAGCGATTCAGGCTGCGTGCCTGCTCATCGGGGATGGGTCTCGCCCGGTCCGGCGCAACGCCTGCGGTTGCCGTGACTGCGTGCATAGGGTTTGTCTCCTGGGTCGCGATAGGTATTTGTGACAGACCATTGACACTGATCATCGGCCTGCGCTACATTCGTGCAGACACATTATACAAACACTCTACAGGTGCGCAACGACCATGACCGTTCTCCGGGAGCGAATCGAGACCACCCTGCCAATCGACGAGGCGTTCCGGTTCGTGGCCGACTTCGCCAACTCCGCACAGTGGGACCCTGGCGTCGTGTCGTCCACCCAGGTCGGCGATGAGCCGGTCGGGGTGGGCACGCGCTATCGGCTGGTCGTGCGAATGGGCGGCCGCACTGCACCCATGGAGTACGTGGCGACGACCTGGGAGCCTGGTCGGCGGGTCGTCCTCAAGGGCAGCGGGTCGGGCGTCGATGCCGTCGACGAGATCCGGTTCGAGCCGATCCCCGGCGGCACCCGGATCGACTACACGGCCGACATCCGGCTCCGCAGCTGGATGCGCCCGCTGACCCCGTTCGCGGGTGGTGCCCTGTCGCGGATCGCGCGCAACGCGCGGGATGGCATGCAGCAGGCGCTCGACGCCCGCGCGCGTCAGCACCATCCCGATCCCGCCGGCGCCTGAGCGAGATCATGGACATCGCCGTCATCGGCGCCGGGATCAGCGGGCTCACCGCCGCCTATGCCCTCACCGCGACCACCGCGTCACGCTCTACGAGCAGGAGGCGCGCCCGGGCGGGCACGCCTGCCGACGGTCAGCGTCGACGACGCCCGTCGGGACCGATCGAGGTCGACACCGGCTTCATCGTCTACAACGAGCGCACCTACCCGCGCTTCGTCGGGCTGCTCGCGGAGCTCGGCGTCGAGACGCAGCCGAGCGACATGTCGTTTGCGTCCGCGTGCGACGCATGCGGCCTCGCCTACAGCACCCGCGGCGCCCGCGGCTTCTTCGCCGGACCTCGGCACTCGCAGCCCGGCCGTCGCAGTGGCGGATGCTGGCCGACATCGCCCGCTTCTACCGCGATGCGCGGGCAACCCTCGAGGCCCCGAGCCCGACCAGGGCGACCCTCGGCGCATGGCTCGACGAGCACGGCTACGGGCGCGGCGTTCCGGCGACCACTTCCTGGTCCCGATCACCTCGGCGGTGTGGTCCACGGCGCCGACCGCGTGCTCGAGTTCCCGGTCGACTACCTGCTCCGCTTCCTCGACAACCACGGCCTGATCGGCTATCGGCAACGCACCGCAGTGGCGGACGGTCCGTGGCGGCTCGCGGACGTACGTGACGCGCGTCATCGACTGCCCTGCGCCGCCGGCGCGGCTCGCGCGCCGGCAGCCCGGTGGTCGAGGTCACCCGCGACGCCGGCCGGCGCCGCGGTGCGGACCGCCGACGGCCGCGCGCGAGCGCGTTCGACGCGGTGGTCCTGGCCACGCCACGCCGACGACGCGCTGCGGCTGCTGGCGTGATGCCGATCGCCCGCGAGCGCCGCGCGCTCGGCGGGCTTCGACTACACGCACGCAACCACGTCGTGCTCCACACCGACCGCGCGGCTCCTGCCCCGGACCAGCGCGCGCCTGGGCGTCGTGGAACGTCGGACGCCGCCGACTGCCGCGTCGCCGGCCGACGCGCTGACCATGACCTACCACATGAACCGCCTGCAGTCGCTCCCGGCCGCCAGTCGACTACCTGGTGTCGCTCAACCCGGGCGACTCGATCGCGCCGGACGCGTGATCCGGGAGCGCGACCATGCGCCACCCCGCTGTACACCTTCGAGACCCTCGCCGCGCAGCGCGCGCTGCGCGAGCTGCAGGGCCATCGCCGGACCTGGTTCGCCGGGCGCCCATCTCGGCTACGGCTTCCACGAGGACGGCTGCCGATCGGGCTTCGAGGCGGCCGAGCTCGTCACGGCCGCCGAGCTCCGGAGCGCGGCCGCGTGAGGTCGCACCTGCTCGAGGGCACGGTCCGCCACCGCCGCGCGCGCCCGTTCACGTATACGCTCTGGAGCACGGCGTCTGGTACGCGGCGCTGGACCTCGACGAGCTGGACGAGGTCGACGCGCGCCTGCGCTGATGCGCCGCAACCGCCGCGCCGTCGTCGAGCTTCCGCGACGCGCGACCACCTGCCCCGGCCGGCCGCCGACGCTGGCGGCCGGGAGTCCGCGACGCACCTCCGGGCGGAGGGCGAGGATCCGACCGGCTGGCGCATCACGCTGGTGACCAACCTGCGCGTGCTCGGCTACGTCTTCAACCCGGCCAGCTTCTACCTCTGCCGCGACGAGCGCGGCGCCCTGCGTGTCGTGGTCGTGGAGGTGCACAACACGCATCGGGGAGCGACACCTGTACACGCTCCGGCCGTCCGGTTCGGACTGGGCGACGGCGCCCATTCACGGCGGCATGGACAAGGCGTTCTACGTCTCGCCGTTCATCAGCCTCGACGGTCGGTACCCGGTCCACGTCCGGGACGAGCCGCGCGGGCTGCGGCTGGCGATCAACCTCCGCCAGGACGGGCGCCGTGCTGAGCACCAGCCTGGTGCTCGCAGCGCCGGCCGCTGACCGACCGCTCGCTGCTGCGCATGCTGCTGCGGCATCCGCTGGTCACGCCACGACGATCGGCCTGATCCACTGGCACGCGCTGCGGCTGTGGCTGCAGCGGCGCACCTTTCCTCCGCCACGGCACCGGCGACGCCGACGGAGGCCGCGCGATGACCGACCCGGAGGTGCGCCCGCGGGGCCGCATCGCTGCCGGCCTCGATCCTCGACGGCCACCGCGCGGCGGGCCATGCTGCAGCGCCGGCGCGGCGAGTGGCGCGATCGGCAGCCTCGTCGTCGTGCTGCCCGACGGCACCCGGCGCGTCTACGGCGACGCGCCGGCGCAGCGCCGGCGGCGGAGCTCGCACGTCCACGACGCGGCGGCCGCCATGCGGATCCTGCTCGGCGGCGAGATCGGCGCCGGCGAGGCGTACATGGACGGCCTGTGGTCCAGCCCGGACCTTGCCGGCCTGCTCGCGGCTCGCCGCGCTCAACCGCGAGGCGCTGGCCCTCCCGACCGGCTGGCTGCGCCTGCCCGGAGCGCGCGGCGGGACCGTCGCGCACCGCCTGCGGCGCAACACGGTCGCCGGCAGCCGGCGCAACATCGCCGCCCACTACGACCTGGGCAACGACTTCTACCGCCCTGTTCTCGACGAGACGCATGACCTACTCCAGCGCGGTCTTCGCCGACGCCGGACCAGTCGCTGGCCGACGCGCAGCGCAACAAGTACCGCGTCATCGCCGAGCGCGCCGGCCTGCGCGGCGGCGAGCACGTGCTCGAGATCGGCTCCGGCTGGGGCGGCTTCGCGCTCTACGCCGCCGGCGAGCTCGGCTGCCGGGTCACGACGATCACGATCTCGCCGGCCCAGCACGAGCTGGCCCGGCAGCGCGTCGCGCGACGCCGGGCTCGCGGACCGGGTCGACGTCCAGCTGCGCGACTACCGCGAGATCGACGGGCAGTACGACGCCATCGTCTCGATCGAGATGCTCGAGGCCGTCGGCGCCGAGTACTTCACGGCGTTCTTCGAGGCCTGCGATCGGGCGCTCCGGTCCGGGCGGGCGGATCAGCCTGCAGTCGATCACCTTCCCGGACGTCGCGTACGAGCGTCAGCGGCGCGGCGCCAACTGGATCCAGACGTACATCTTCCCCGGCGGGCTGCTGCCGTCGCTCGCCGAGATCGAGCGCTCGCTGCACGGCACGCGGCTGCTCGTCGCGCGGCGTCGACGACATCGCGCCCCACTACGTCGCGCACCCTCGCACGCCTGGCGGACGGCGTTCCTTGGCGCAGCTCGACGACGTGCGCCGGCTGGGGTTCGACGAGCGCTTCATCCGGATGTGGGACTACTACCTCCGATCAGCGAGGCCGGCTTCGCGACCGGGCATCATCCAGGACCTGCAGATCGTGCTCGAGAAGGGCCGCGGCCTGGCACCTGCCGGCGATTGAGCGGCATCGCCCTGCGCGCTCCGTCCGCCGCGGGAGGCATCGGGCCGCAGGCCACGTGGCCGAGGCTGACACGGTGACGGCGCCCGATACGGTGACCGGGCCTGACACGGTGGCCGGGCCCGATACGGTGACGGTGCTCTGGTTCCGGCGGGACCTGCGGCTGCACGACCATCCCGCGCTCGCTGCCGCCATGGCGGGTGGCGGTCGCGTCGCACCGCTGTTCGTCATCGACGATGCGCTGCTCCACGGTCGCTGGCGATCTGCCAACCGAACCTGGTTCCTGCGCGGCAGCATCCGTGCGCTGGCCACCGGGCTCGCGGACCTGGGCGCGCCGTTGACGGTGCTGCGAGGCGATCCGGTGGCGCTCGTGCCTGCCTATGCCGCAGCCGTCGGCGCCGCCCGCGTCGTCGCCAGCCGCGACTACGCGCCGTATGGTCGCCATCGGGACGAACGGGTCGCGGCGGATCTGGCGGACCGTGGGGTCGCGTGGGTCGAGGCGCCGGGTCAGCTGATCGGTGAGCCGATGTCGGTGCTGACGTCCGAGGCTCGACCGTTCCGCGTCTATGGTCCCTTCCGGCGCGCGTGGCATCGGGTCGACCGCCGGGCAGCGCTGGGGGTGCCGCCTCGCATCCGGGGGCTGGACGCACCCGGGGAGCACGGGGCGACGCGAGCGCGGAGCGGCGTCTCTGCCGCGGTCGTGGTGCGGACCGAGGCCGACCTCGACCGGATCCTGCCCTCGATCGTCCCGAGCGCCGGGGCGCGACTGCTGCCCGAGCCGGGTGAGCCCGCGGCGCGGCGGCGGCTGGATGCCTGGGCGTCATCGGAGGCGCTGGACGGGTACGCCACCGGCCGGGATCGCCTCGACCTCCACGGCACCTCCCGGCTGGGGGCCGACCTTCGGTTCGGGCTGCTGTCGCCGATCGAGGTCGCGGAGCGGTGCGCCGGTCCCGGCGAGGGACGCGGCCGGTTCCTCGACGAGCTCGCCTGGCGCGACTTCTACGCGCATCTCCTGTGGCACGAGCCACGCGCGGCACACCAGGCGTACCGTGTCGAGCTCGATGGCGTGGCCTGGGAGCGCGACCCCGCCCTGATCGACGCCTGGCGAGACGGGCGCACGGGCTACCCGGTCGTGGATGCCGCGATGCGCCAGCTCCGGGAGAGCGGCTGGATGCACAACCGCGCCCGGATGATCACCGCCATGTTCCTGACCAAGGACCTGGGCGTGGACTGGCGGATCGGGGAGCGGCACTTCATGGAGCACCTCGTCGACGGCGATCCGGCCAGCAACAACGGCGGCTGGCAGTGGGCAGCCTCCACCGGCACCGATCCGCAGCCCTGGTTCCGTGTGTTCAACCCGGCCCGCCAGGGCCGCCGGCACGACCCGGACGGGTCCTACGTTCGGCGCTGGGTCCCCGAGCTGTCCGCGATCGCCGGGCCGGCCGTGCACGAGCCTCCGCCCGGCAGCTACCTGGCGCCGATCGTGGATCACACGGTCGCCCGCGCTCGGGCGCTGCATAGCTATCGTGAGGCGACCCACAGGGCCTGACCCGGTCGGGATCCGAGTTCGGCGACCCGCCCGCGTTCGTGTCGCCTGCCTATGGATTCGTGAACGGGCGTTCTGCTAGCATGCAGGTCCAGCGAGGCCTCCCGGACCTGGAGCGACGCAGCTGGACTCCCTGCTGATCACGATGACCCTCGTCCTGGCGGCAATCGTCGTCGCGACGATGGCCGGCGGGCTGGTCGGGCGACGCATCCGCGTGGCCCGCGAGCGACGAGCCAACCATGGGCCGAACGGCGTGACGCCCGTCGCGGCGAGCAGCCGCGTGGTGATCGCGAGGACCCCGGAGACGAAGCGGGCGGCGACCGGTGGCGACCCGAAGCCGACGACCGGCCCGGCGCCGGCACGCGCTGCCTCGGCGCTCACCGGCACCGCCGCGCCAACCATCACGTCCTCGGTCGCCGCCGCTGGTGACGGCGCACGGCCATCGGGTGCCTACCCGCGACCTGCTGCACCGGGCCCCGAGGCTCGATCGATCCGCGAGCGGCTGGCGATGCCCGAGGTCGTCGGGACGAGCGCCTTCGCCCGTCGCCTGGCGGCCGGCCCGCCACCCGTGGCGACCCGCCACCCCTCCAGCCTGTCACCCGCGCAGAGCGACAGGGCCGGCCGGCCGGTGACGGGCGCTGATCGTGCGCCGGTCGGTCCCGTGCCGGCACGCCACCGCGATCGCCGGCGCGAGGCGGGGCTGGTGCTGGGCATAGCGGGCATGCTCATCGTCGCCATCGGGATCGCGCTCGGATGGCCCGGAACGCAGCCGAGCGGGGCAGTCCTGGACGCGTCCGGAACGCCGGATGCGACGCAGTCGCTCGCGGGTGCCACCGCGGCAGGAGACGCCTCCCAGCCATCGTCGAGCGATGGACACGGTGCGTCTGCCTCCCCGGCCGGCGAGCATCCGGTTGCGACCTCGACGACCGACCGTCGGACGATCGTCGGCGCGGGGCAGGCGGCAGGCGGCGACCCGGCTCGACCGGTCCCGCCCGCCGGTCCGACCCCCTCGATCGGGACGGCGACCCCTGCGGCCGGCCCGACCGACAGCCCCGGAGCTCGCCCCACGCCCACCATCCTGCCCACGGTCACGCCGGGCGCGACGCCCGCCCCGACGGCC
This sequence comes from uncultured Chloroflexia bacterium, assembly GCA_963806265.1. Taxonomy (GTDB): domain Bacteria; phylum Chloroflexota; class Limnocylindria; order Limnocylindrales; family CSP1-4; genus CAIXZV01. The sequence continues at coordinate 3,616 of CAWDXT010000031.1, read as the reverse complement.
ACGCCACGGCCCACCCGGACACCCGACCCGACGGCCGCTCCGACCCCGACCTCCGCTCCGACGCCAACCCCTCCGCCGACACCGACAGCAGCGCCAACCCCCACGCCGGCGCCAACACCGGCGCCGACGCTGAACGTCGACTTCACCTTCTCGGTCAACGGCCTTCGGGTCTCGTTCGGCAACAGGACCAAGGGCGCCGACTCCTACGCGTGGTCGTTCGGTGACGGATCGACGGCCGGCACGCGCAACGCGACGCATGCCTACGCCACCGCGGGCACCTTCAGCGTCACGCTCACGGCGACCGCCAACGGGGCGAGCGTGAGCCGGACTCATTCGGTGACCGTCGGCGGCTGAGCGTCCGGGCCACGACGCCCGCCGGCGATCGTCGCGCGTCGTCGTCACCCCACGGCGCACCGCGCACGGAGGTGCGGGCAGTCGCAACCAGCTGCGGGCACCAGCAAGCAGGTGCAGGCTGTCGCAACCAGCTGCAGTGACCCGATTGACCGCGCCCGGGGCCGGGACTACCCTCAGCGCGGACCCCGGCTCCCGATCGGGCTCACACCCGTCTCGCGGCAGCACGGCGTCCGGCAACGCTCACAATTCGAGGACAGCTCCCCCGTGGAGAACGGACCTAGACGCGCCGGCGTCCGTGCCGGCACCCCCACCCAGGTCCAGCTCGTCCGCTAGCGCGCCGCCGGCAGCCTGCCGGGTCGGTCACCGGGACGGGTCGGACCCGCCCATGACAGGTGGCCACCATGCGCTTCCTGAGCCAGTGCATCGGCCGGCCGGTGCGCGACCGTCCGGCGAGCCCATCGGCAACATCGCCGATCTGATCGTCGCCATCGGCGACCGGTATCCGCCCGTCACGGGGCTGGTCGTCCGCACCGACCAGCGGCGCATCTTCCTGCCCTGGCGCAACGTCGAGCAGCTCGACGAGGCGGGCGCGCGGCTCCGCGTCCCGACCATCGACATCGGCAAGTTCCGCCAGCGACCCGACGAGATCCTGCTCAAGCAGGACCTGCTGGACAAGCAGATCGTCGACATCGAGGGCCGCAAGGTCGTCCGCGTCAACGACCTCGGCCTGGACGAGATCGAGGGCACGCTGCGCGTGGTCGCGGTCGACGTCGGCGCCGCCGGGCCTGCTTCGCCGGCTGGGCGTCGAGCGCCGGTGCGCGGACGTCGCGCGGAACCTGCAGCTGCGCTGTCCCGAGCGCTACATCGACTGGGAGGACGTCGATCCGCGTCGAGAGCTCGATCGCCACGTCAAGCTGCGCGTCCCCCACGGCGGCCTGGCCGAGCTCCACCCGGCCGACCTCGCCTCGATCATCGACCAGCTGCCGCCAAGGACCGGCCGGGCGTCCTGGCCTCGCTCGACGACGAGGCCGCCGCCGATGCGATCGAGGAGATGGAGCCCGACACCCAGGTCGAGGTCCTCGAAGACCTCGAGCCGGCGCGCGCGGCCGACATCCTCGAGGAGATGAGCCCCGACGACGCCGCCGACCTGGTGGCCGATCTCTCCGACGACAGCCGCGAGGAGATCCTCGCGCTCATGGAGCGCGACGAGGCGGCCGAGGTCACGGGACCTGCTCGCCTATCCCGGAGGACACGGCCGGCGGCATGATGACCACCGAGTTCGTGGCCGTGCCCGCGCCGCCTGACCGCCGGCCCAGGCCATCGACCGCCTGCGCGAGCTCGAGCCCGACGCCGAGACGATCTACTACGTCTACGTCATCGACGACGACGACCGCCTCGTCGGCGTCCTCTCGCTGCGCGACCTGATCGTCGCCCAGCCGGACGCGCCGATCGCCGAGGTCATGATCCCGGAGCCGGTGGCCGTCGGCGTCCTGGCCGACGAGATCGGTCGCCGAGATCGTCGCCCACTACAACCTGCTGGCGGTCCCGGTCGTCGATGACGACGGCCGCCTGGCGGGATCGTGACCGTCGACGATGCGATCGACACGTCGCTGCCCGTCGCCTGGCGGCAGCGCCTGCCCGCCTCGTCCGTCGCGGACGCGAGCGGCCGAGCCGCGCCGGCGGCCATCGCGGCGGCAGGCGGCCGCGCCGAGCCGGAGCCGCGACGGTGCCTCGCGCCGGGCCCCGCGCGAGGCCGTGGTCGCCCAGCCGGCGCCGCGTGCCTCGCGCCTGCCGCAGCATCCCGAGTTCCTGCGCCTGCGCGGCCGGTTCCGGGCCGGCGCGGCCTGCTCGCCTTCCTGGCGGTCATGGGCCCCGGCCTGATCGCCGGCATCGCCGGCAACGACGCCGGCGGCATCACGACCTACAGCGTCCTGGGCGCCGAGACCGGGCCTGCGGCTGCTGTGGCTCTTCCCGATCACGATCGTCATCCTGGCCATCGTCCAGGAGATGGCCGCCCGCCTGGGCGTCGTCACCGGCCAGGGCCTGTCCGACCTGATCCGCGACCGCTTCGGCGTCCGCTGGACGGCGTTCGCGATGCTCGTCCTGCTGGTCGCCAACGTCGCCAACACCGTCGCCGAGTTCTCCGGGGCCGCGGCGGCGCTCGAGATCTTCGGCGTCCCCAGTGGCTGACCGTGCCGGTCGTGGCCGTCGCGATCTGGGCGCTCGTGCTGTTCGCCAGCTACCGGACCGTGGAGCGGGTCTTCCTGTCGGTCATCGTCGTGTTCCTCGCCTACATCGCGTCGGCGATCCTGGCCGAGCCCGACTGGGGCCGGTCGGCGCGGCTTCGTCACCCCGTCGCTCGACCTTCGACCCGAGTCGCTGCTGCTGATGGTCGCCCTCGTCGGCACGACGATCACGCCGTACATGCAGTTCTACCTCCAGAGCGCGGTCGCCGAGAAGGGCATCGGCGAGGAGGAGCTGCGGCTCGAGCAGGCCGACGCGATCGGCGGGTCGATCTGGACGAACGTCATCGCCGTCTTCATCGTGGTCGCGACCGCCGCCACGATCCACGCGGTGCGGCGGCACCATCGACATCGCCGGGGACGCCGCCCAGGCGCCTGGCGCCCGGTCGCCGGGCAGCTGGCCGAGGCGCTCTTCGCCGTCGGCCTGTTCGGCGCGTCCGTCCTGGCGGCGACGATCATGCCGATCTCCACCGCCTTCGTGATCTGCGAGGCATTCGGCTGGGAGTTCGGGCGTCGGCAAGCGCTTCGCGACGCGCCGATCTTCTTCGGCATCTACACCTTCGTGCTGGCGCTCGGCGCGCTCGTCGTGCTCTGGTCCCGAGCCTGCGACCTGTTCCCGGTCATCGTCGCCACCCAGAACCTCCAGGGCCTGCTGCTCCCGATCGTGCTCGTCTTCATGGTCCTGCTGGTCAACGACCGCCGGCTGATGGGCCGCCACGCCAACGGCCGCTGGCCAACGTGCTCGCCTGGGGTGCGGTCGGCGCTGGTCGTCGTGCTCGACGCCGTCCTGCTCGGCGTCACCGCGCTCGGCTTCGTCGGGATCAGCGTGGGATGATCGGAGCGCCCACCGCGAGTACTGACCCCATGAGCAGCGACGACATCAGCCTCTCGACCATCGGCCAGATTCTGGTACCCGCTGCGCGACGTCCAGCGGGCGACCTCCTTCTACCGTGACGTGCTCGGCATCCCGTTCCTGTTCGCGTACCCGGGCATGGCCTTCTTCGACGCCGACGGCGTGC
>CAWDXT010000030.1:0-98602 GCA_963806265.1 uncultured Chloroflexia bacterium | reverse complement strand
GCGGGAGTAACTCAGTTGGCAGAGTGTCTGCTTCCCAAGCAGAATGTCGCGGTTTCGAATTCCGTCTCCCGCTCCACTTTCCCCTCTGGTGGTTGATCGGCGGATCGACGAGGCTGCACACGATGGCCTGGACGACGAGCTGATCGCGCCTCGAGCACGAGAACTGGATCGCCTACCTGACGGCGTCGTGCGGCTGTTCCGCGCGGGCCACCGTGACGCGCGCCGACGGTGTCGTGTCCGATCCTGACCGGCCTGCCGTTCGATTGGTTCAACCAGGTTCTGGTCGAACACGAGGAGGCGACACCGGAAGGCGTGCTCGCCGGCGGTAGCCCGGGCGCGCGAGCGGGTGACCCCTTCGTCGTTCGCCTGCGCGACGGCATCGACGATCGTTTGTCCCGACGCTGGTCGAGGCGGGGCTGGCGCCGAGGGGCGGCGACCTCGACGCCCGGCATGGTCGCGTTCCCGATCGACCACGACGCCATCGCGCGGCATGCGGCTCCCGAGCTCGAGATCCGCCGGGTGACCGACGCCACCGGCATCGACGCCCACTGTCAGGTCGTGACTGCGGGGTTCGGCTCAGATCCGGCGGTCGCGCTGGGGACCGCGTGCCCGGACCTCCTCGACCGGCCCGAGTGCGTCGTCTACGTGGGCTACGCGGACGGTAGCCCCGTCGCTTCAGGGCTGGGCTGGCGAAGCGGCCGGACCATCGGCGTGTACAGCATCGCGACGATCGAGTCGGCGCGCCGGCGCGGGTACGGGGCGGCGATGACGGCGCGCGTGATGGCAGACGGCGTGGCCGCCGGCTGCGACGTTGCGGCGCTGCAGGCGAGCGAGCTGGGGCGCCCGATCTATGAGCGCCTGGGATTTCGGACGGTCGTCAGATACGCCGCTACGCCGACCCGGCTACCTGACCCGCCCCCTTGATGCGGACGTCCGGTTTGGTGTCCCCGCGATCCCTGCACCCTCGTTCGGGGCTCGCGCGAGCCTTATGCGGCGCGGTAGGATTCCGTCCACGTTCGACGAGTAGGCGCAGAACCAGATGGACGACAGCAAAGGTTCGGGTCCAGCGCAATACGAGAACGCCAGCAGGTTCAACGCACGGGTCGCCCTGCACGCGAGGTTCGCCACCAACCCGCGACCGTGGCCGGCGTGGGTGTTCGACCAGCTCGAGGGATTCGAAGGCTGCAGCGTGCTCGAGCTCGGCTGCGGCACCGGGATGCTCTGGCAGGTGAATGCCCCGCGGGTCCCGGCGAGCTGGACCCTGGTGTTGACCGACAGCTCGGAGGGCATGCTGGCCGAGAGCAGACGGCGCCTGGACGGGCTCGCGCCTCATTTCGAGCTGCGAGTCATGGACGCGCAGGAGATCGACTTCCCCGATCGCTGCCTTCGACATCGTCATCGCCAACCACGTGCTCTACCATCTGCCCCGTCGCGAGCGGGCGATCGCCGAGGCGCGACGTGTGCTGCGGGAGGGAGGAGCCTTCCACGCGACGACGGCCAGCATCGACAACCTGACAGAGCTCTGGGCGCTGCTGTACGAGTACAGGAGCGGTCCGTCCTCCGCCCGCGATGCCGCGCCACCGGCTCCCCGCGAGCGAGCCCGGCCGGTGGTCGCCGCCTTCTCGCTCGAGAACGGCGCGGCGCAGCTGCGCGAGCGCTTCGGGAGCGTCGACACCCGGATCTACGACAGACGAGCTTAGGATCACCGACCCGGACGCCATCGTTGACTACTTCCTCTCCCTCAACGAGATCCGCGAGGGCGAGCAGGTCCTCGCGGATGACGAGGTCGGTGCCTTCCGTGACTTCGTCGCGGCCAGGATGGCGCGAGATGGCGAGCTGCGCGCCACGGCGACGTCGGGCATGTTCGTGTGCCGATAGGCGGAGCGATCCCGGCGAGGCTGTCCCGCCTCCGACAGGCGCGGGGACTGATGGACGGGGCTCCCCGGCACAGCACGGATCGTCGACCGGCAGGGATCGCCGAAGCGGCCAAGTGGAGGTGCTCCGCTCGCGGCCGGATCGGAACGGATCAGGCGGCCCGGGCCCGGATCGGGTCGGCGCTGGCGCGTCGATGCGGGCCGATCCGGGCGAGGGGGCATACTCGTCGTCGTGACCATCCCTCTTCCCCCGCCCGTTCCCGGCGACCCGTTCGACATCGAGACCGCGGCCGGCCGCGTCTCGGGTTACCGGCTAGGTGAGGGCCGGACCGTCCTGCTGTCTCCACAGCTTCAACGCGGCTGGGGCAGGCGTGGAGCTGGCCCCCCTCGCGTCGCGACTCGCGGAGCATCGCCGCGTGGTGCTGGTGGACTGGCTCGGCTTCGGTACCTCGGATCGGCCGGATGCTACTTACGGCTCGGCGCTCTACGGCGAGCAGCTGGAGCGCGTCCGCCAGGCCGCGCTGGGAGCGGGCGAGACCTCGGTCGATGTCGTCGCGCTCTCGCTGCCGGGGCAGTACGTCGTGGTCGCGGCAGCCGCTCATCCGGAGCGGTTCGGTCGAATCGTGCTCATCAGCCCCACGGGCTTCGGTCGCTTCAAGGGCAGCGCCGGTCGGACGTCCCGGATCCTCTACCGGTGCCTGCGCCTGACCGGGATCGGCCGGCTGCTGTTCGCGGTCCTCGCCCGACGCCGGGTGATCCGCTGGTTCCTCCGCCAGACGTTCGCGGATCCGGAGGCCGTCCCGCCGGCATACGAGCGGTACTGCTGGCTGACCTGCCAGCAGCCGGGCGCCTTCCGCGCTCCGCTGGCGTTCGTCTCGGGCGTGCTGAACGATCCCGCGGCCGAGGACGCATACGGGCGCCTCGCGAACCCCACGCTCCTCGTGTTCGGGGACCATCCGCGCTTCACCGACCCGGCCGCGGCTCACGCCCTCGGGCAGGCGAACGAGCACCTCGAGGAGGTCACGGTCGAGCGGGCAGGCGATCTCCCCCAGATGGAGCGCCCGGACGAGACGGCCGCGATCATCGAGGGCTTCCTGGCGACGAACCGCCGGCTGAGCAGCCGGCCCAGGTCTACTCCGGAGGCTCCAGGATCCCGATCACGAGGTCCGGGTCCGCCGGATGATCCTGGATGCGCGCCCCGAGGCGGGTCAGCAGGTGCACGGCCCGATCATTGCGGCGCTCGGCAACGCTCACGAGGCGGCCGATGTGGAGCGTCTCGAACGCGTGATCGCGCAGCACCGTGCAGGCCTCGAGCGCGTAGCCCCTGCCCCGGTGCGCCCGACCGATGCCACAGAACAGCTCGATCTCGGCGCTCGCCGACGGCCGTGTCGGAAGGAGGTGGAAGTCCAGGCCCGCGTACCCGACGATCGCGCCGCTCGCGGCGGCCACCACCGCATGGCTGCCGATGCCTTCGTTCCATGCCAGCTGCATGGCCCGGAACGCCACCGCGGCCCGGCGCTCGTCCATCGTCATCCCGGGCTCATCCGGATCGAGATCCAGGAGCCGATGGACCTCCTCGGCATCTTCCCGCACGAACGGACGAAGGTGCAGCCGGTCGGTCTGGAAGCCGCGGGTCTCGGACGCTCTCAGATCCGCCATGGGCCAACAGCATAGGTCGGTCCGCTCCCGGTGCGTTCACGGCGTGGGCAATCGGGTCGCGAGCGCCGCCGCGTGGGGCCGCCGGCCGTGATGGCAGCCAGCCTAGGAGCACCACTGCCCTAACCGAGACGGAGGAACGCGTCGAGGTCGACGCGTGGATGCCCTGGGGTTCCGCGGACCACGATCTTGATCGTGTGCGTGCGACTCGACGACCATCTCCGCGCAAACACGACCTGCCGGAACGATCCGGTCGCTGAATGGAGGTTGATCGTCGTCACGTACTTGCCGTCGATGTAGATCGTCGCCTTGCCACGCGTGGGGCCTTTGGCGGCGACCCATGCGATCGACCGTCCGGTGAACCGGAAGCCCACACTGGCACCGGCACGTCCTGCACGCCGCAGCGAGCCGCCCAGGTACTTCGACGCGGACGATGTCTTCCAGGCGCCGTGGTAGACGATCGAGGATGAGGTCTCCTGCGTCCGAATCAGCTTCACCGTCGTCGTGTGAACCCAGCCCGAGACGTTGCCGCTCACGTCCACGGCGCGCACGCGGTAGCGAACCGACGTCTTGTAGGTCGCCGTCGTCCTCAGTGACGCGCTCGTCGGCCGTGCGACCGTGGTCCATGCACCGCCGTTGGTGCTCCGTTGGACGTCGTAGCGGACGACGCCCGTGTTGTCGGAACCGGCCCAGGAGAAGCGCAACGAGGCACCGGACGTTCCGGCGGTCTGGGTGACGACGATCGCCGGCACCGACGGGGCGGTGATGCGGGGCGCGATCGAGTCGAAGACCAGCGTCACGGACGTCGGGGGGCCCTGGTTGCCAGCGGGATCGGCGAGCTTCCACCAGACGGTGTGCGGGCCCTGAGCCGACGTACCGCCACTGGTCGAGACGTTCCAGGACATGGCACTCCCGGAGCCGCTGGGTGCCGTCCAGGTGGTCCCGTCGTTCGAGAGCAGCGGATAGACGCCGTTTGCGTCTGTTGCCGCGACCACGACCGGGACGACGAGCGAGCTGGTCCCCGTCTCACCACCGTTGACCGTGATCGTGCCGGTCGGCGCGATGCTGTCGTAGAGCACGGACGCGCTCGCCGGCGTCGACCAATCGCCGGCTGCGTCACCGATCGCCACCCAAACGGTGCGATGCCCCTGGGCATTGGACCCACCGATCGCCGTCTCGCGGGAGATCCTGGTCGAACGCGCTGGGGAATCCCGTGAACGCCCGCCAGTGCACGCCGTCGAGCGACACCTTGTAGCCGGTGATGTCCGTCGTGGACCCGGCGGCGGCCATGGATACGTGCACGATCGGGCTCGATGTGAACCCGCCGTTCACCGGGTCGATGTGCAGATCGCTGAGCGTCGGGCTCGGCGCCGGCGTCGGCGTGGGACTCGGCGTCGGCGTGGGACTCGGCGTCGGCGTGGGACTCGGCGTCGGGGTGGGGGTCGGCGTCGGCGTGGGGGTCGGCGTCGGGGTGGGACTCGGCGTCGGCGTGGGGGTCGGCGTCGGCGTGGGACTCGGCGTCGGCGTGGGGGTCGGCGTCGGCGTGGGACTCGGCGTCGGGGTGGGACTCGGCGTCGGCGTGGGACTCGGCGTCGGGGTGGGAGTCGGCGTCGGCGTGGGACTCGGCGTCGGGGTCGGCGTGGGTGTCGGGGTCGGCGTGGGTGTCGGGGTCGGCGTGGGTGTCGGGGTCGGAAGGGCATCCACCGTGAGCGACGCGCAGGCCGTCCCGTCGCTCGGATTGCCGGCAGCATCGGTGGCGCGCACGCAGACCTCGTAGCTGCCAGCCGTGGCGGGCGCGGTCACCGATCCGGTGATCGTCGCGTCCGTGATGCCGGTGACCAGGACCGGCGTCCACGGGCCGCCGTCGACCTGCACGTCTGCGCTGTCGACCCCCGCGGGATCGCTCGCCGACCCGGAGACCGAGACCAGCTCACCGGTGAGCACGGTGGCCGGCACCAGGAGCGGGGTGGCCACGTCCGGTGCCGTCGCGTCGATCGTGACCTCGTCGGCGGTGACGGGTGCCGCGGGTCCTGCGTTGTCGGCCTCGCCGGTGACGGTCTCGACCGCGAGCGTGAGGGTGACGGTCCCGTCCGAGCAACCCGAGAGCGACACCGTGTACGAAGCACCCGTCCCGGTGGGAGCGTCGACCGCGCAGCCGGCCGCCGTGCCTTCGAGCGCGAAATCGTCGGCCCCCAGCCCGTTGACGGGCTCGCTGAAGGTGAGGGTGTAGGCGGGGCTCGACGTGTTGGTGGGGCTGGGCGGCGCGGTCAGGGTGGCGTCGGGCGGTCCGGGAGGGGCCGGCCAGACGACGATCTGGAACGTGACCGGGTCGCTCGTGTCGGCGGGTGGCACGAAGTCCGGGTAGCCCAGCAGCCCGTAGTCCTCCAGGCCGCCATCGTCCCTTGCCTGGACGGTCACGGTCGCGAGCCCGGGCTCCAAGCCGGGGGTGAACGTCAGGACGCCGTCGCCATCGATCGCCGGCGGCACGGCAAACATGTCGGGGGCACCCGACTGGTCGATGTCGACGATCTCGAACGACACGGTCTGACCTGACTCGTTGTCCGGTCCGGCTGAGATGTTCGAGGCCCACGGCACCGCCATCGGATCGCCCAATGCGGTCGCCTCCACGACGAGGGGCCCCGGCGTGAAGCTCGGCGGGTCGTTGACCGGCGCGATCCAGAGTCGGTAGCTCGCGGGGTCGGAGTAGGCCGTCCCGTCGGAGACGCGGTAAGTGATGACGTCGGAGACCCACGTCCCACCGGCAACGTCGCCGGCCGGCGTGCTGTAGTCGGGGGCCGGGCGATAGGCGAGGAAGCCGTCGGACAGCGCGACAGCGTCGCCGTGCGCGGGCTGTTCGACCAGCTCGAGCGTCAGCGGGTCACCGTCCGCGTCGAAGTCGTTGGCGAGCGGCGCGCATGACCCGACGAGGGCGAACCAGTCGCTCCAGTCCTCGGGGATCGGGAAGGAACCGCCGAAGCCCGTGTTGCCGCACGCGACGCCGGGGTCGTTGACGGCCACCGGTGGCGTGTTGTCGGCACCCAGCGCGGCGTCGGGCACGGTTCCCGCGACAAGCACAAGAGCAGCGAGGCCGGCCAGCAAGCTTCGCATCTCAACCCCCCGGCCGATCAAGCCTGCGCGACCGTTGGCGCGGTGGTCGGGGGCGAGCTCCGACGCCGTGTGGCGGTTCGTGAATGGACCTCGCATGAACGCACCAAGGGTCGGGCCTGGTCCTCTGTCGGTGCACTGCCATGTTGCTGCGAAGACGGACCTGGCACGTCAGTCCTCGGGACAGGCGGATCGTGCTTCCGGCAGTCACCTTCGCCCATGGCCCGAAGGTCCCATGCCTTTGCGCTGTGCGCCGCGTGAACCCCTGGATCACGAGAGTCGGGCGCCGCGGCAGAAGGCAGGAGCCATGCAGCGCTCGAGCTCGATCACGGATCGGGGGACCTGGACGGTGAGGCTTCTAACTGCACGCTTGACCAACAGGCCCGCGTCACGCACCATACGCAACGTCCGGGGTTGCCGGACGCCAGCACCAAGATCCGGCCTCATCCATCGGAACTCCTTTCTCTCGCCGCAAAGCGGGTCATCGGAACCCGCTCGACCGGCCGGGCAAGGAGTTTTTTCGTGTCCATGGATCGCACTCTGACCTGCAGCGACTGCCGGTCTGAGTTCCCCTTTACCGCCAGTGAGCAGGACTTCTACGCCGAGAAGGGCTTTTCCGAGCCCCGCCGGTGCCCGTCCTGCCGGGCCGCCAAGAAGGCGGCCCGAGAAGGCGGCTCCTCGTACGGCGGCGGTTCGTCGTACGGCGGCGGTTCGTCGTATGGCGGCGGTTCGTCGTACAACTCGGGCCCGCGGGAGATGTTCACCACGACCTGCTCGAGCTGCGGCCGCGAGGCGCGGGTTCCGTTCAACCCCACCAGCGGCAAGCCCGTCTACTGCTCGGACTGCTTCCGCAGCCGGTAGCGCTCCGACACAAGACGGCCCCGAGGTCAGCCTCGGGGCCGTTTTCGTCTTTCGACCCCGATGCGCACGGGTTGCGACAGCTCGCGTCGACCGGGGAACGTGCGATGTAGCATGCCGCCCATGCTCGACGAGGCGCTCCTCCTGGCGATCGCCTCGATCGCCGCCATCATCGCCGGGTTCACGGCCGTAACGGCCGCGCTGACGCCACCCGGCGGGTCGTGGAGTCCGGCCCACCGCATCCGGCAGCGAGCGATCGTCTCGACCAGCTTCAACGTTGTGTTCGAGTCGCTGCTGCCCGTCATCGCCTTTGCCTGGCTTGACGACGTCCGCCAGGCCGTCGTCCTGTCAAGCGCCCTGGTGGCGGTCTACGCGGCATGGATCGTCGTGGCCCGCGGTCGCCAGCTCTACCGTGCCGGCGGCGCCACCACGTGGAGCGGCCGGCTGCTGTTCGTCCCGGGCATGACCGCGCTCCTCCTGTTCGCAGTGAACGCGCTCGTATTCGGATCCGTCGCCGTCTTCGCGCTCGCGCTGTGCGTGCAGCTGTCCGTGGCGGTCATCAGCTTCTATCAGCTGGTCGCGGCCGCCTCCTGAGCATGAGCTCAAGGCGGACGAGGATCTCTTCGCACCAGCATGAGCGCTGGATCGCCTCGCCTACGGGCGTTCTGACCGGGGACCAACTGGTCGAAATCGCCAAGCCGTTGTAGGCTGACCCCGTCGCCGCCTCTTGCGGCGATGCTTCGTGTGGTCAACCGTCCTCTTCTCGAACCTGACCGTACGTCTGCCATCTCCGTTCGGGAAGACGTGGAGGTCCTCGTGGCCACCGGTACCATCAAGAAGGTCGTCGCCGATCGCGGCTTCGGCTTCATCGCTGCCGAAGACGGGAAGGAATACTTCTTCCACCGCAGCGGTCTTCAGGCTTCTCTCGACTTTGACCGCCTCGCCGGTGGCGAGCGCGTGTCGTTCGAGGTGGAGCAGAGCCCCAAGGGCCCGCGCGCCACCCAGGTGGCCCCCGCCTGAACCGGCTGAACCCCACCCGTCACCGCCCCCATCTTCGGATCGGTCCCGAGCGGGCCGCCGGCGTTGGGGGCTATGCGGTGCCCGTCGCCCCTTGACCGCGTGCCGAGGGTGCGTCGCGCCGCGAGCACGCGGTTCCATCCGGTACCGCCGGCCTGACCAGGCTGGTCGTGACCTGGCGAGCTTTTCGTCCGGTAGCCCGACCGATGCTCCTCGACGGGTGTTCGGGTGGACTCGGGATTGGAGCCACGGTCGGCATGGCGGTAAGCAGCAGACACATCGGGAGGAGCTCGGGATGAGTCACTCGAAACAGGCAAGCAGGATCGTCGCGCTTCCGCAGGCGAGCTGCCGATGAAGCGCAAGCGGAAGTACTCGCGACCGCCGGCTCGAACGCCCAGCCCCGCGGGGCCGTCCGGGACCGCGATGTCGGGCCCGACGACGCTCGTCGCCATCGACCTGGACGCCGGCAAGGGCAGGAACGACATCGTCCCGGGGTCGCGGGTGACCATTCTGGGCGCCGGTCTCTACGCGGGCGAGACGGCCGTGGTCGAGCGCCTGAGCGGCGGCGTGATCTCCACGGCGCTCGTGCGCACAGAGGCGGGGCGGGCGAGGCAGGTCCGGACCATCGACCTGAAGCCGGCCGCCCCGGCCGGCGCTGCCAAGCCCGAGTCGTAAGCGGTCGGACCTTCCGCGCTTGACCGGCAGCCTGGCCGCCCGGGCGCCGGGAACCCCATAGCCTGGGATTGACTCGAACCCCGCGGCCGATCCGCTCAGCTGCGGCCGAGGCGCTCCAACACCGGCCCCATCGCTTCGACGGACTGGATCGTCGGCGGCCAGAGCATGCACTCGACCTGCGTCACGCCGACGGCGGCGAAGTCGTGGATCGCATCGGCGACCTGGTCTGCTGAGCCGCGGACGGGCACGCCCAGGCCCACCGCCTCGGCTCCGGTCGCATCCGTGGGCTCCACGAAGATCCCCGCCGATCGCCCGATGGTTGCCGGGTCACGGTCGATCTCCTCGCACGCCGCTTCCAGCTGTTGGATGCGGCCCACGAACTCGGCGGGCTCGCTGCGCTCCTGCGCGTAATAGCTCCAGATGTCCGCGTGGCGGGCGGCCAGGGCGATCGTCCTTGGCCCGCCGGCACCCAGCATCAGGGGGATGGAGCCAGACCTTGGACCGCGCGGCCGCGACTCGAGATCCCGGGCCTGGTGATATGGCCCCTCGTGGTGGGCGCGCCCGGTACGCAGCATGGGCATGATGATCTCGAGCGAGTCCTCGAACCGGCTGACGACGTGATCGAGCGGGAGCCCGAACGCCCTGGCCTCCGCGTCGCCGCTACCTGCCCCCAGGCCGAACACGAAACGCCCGTCTGACAGCTCGTCCAGCGTCTCGACGGCGCGGACGGTGATCCCGGCGTTGCGCTGGTTGGCGGACAGCACCCAGGTACCGACCTCGACCCGCTCGGTCACCTCCGCCACGGCGCCGGTCATCGCGACGCACTCCCACCAGCCGCGAGGTCCGGGCCAGTCCGGGACCCGCCAGAGAAGCTCGTCGGGAACCCACACGGTGTCGAAACCGATGGCCTCGGCCAGCCTGGCCTGGGCACGGAGCTCATCCCACCGATGCCCGCGTCCCGTCTCCGGGTCCTCGTAGAGCGGGAGCACGAACCCGATCTTGAGATCTCCCATTCCTTCGCCTCCCGAGTCGCTCCGCGCGGCCACCGCCCCTCGCCCGCCGCCAGCCGCCGGCCCTCCCCCGCCGCAGCCCCACGTCCCTGCCCACCGCGCAGACCCGTAGCCGGATGGCCGCGCAGACGCGCAGACGCGCAGACGCGCAGACGCGCAGACGCGCAGACGCGCAGACGCGCAGACGCGCAGACGCGCAGACGCGCAGACGCGGCGCCAGACGCGCAGACGCGCAGACGCGCAGACGCGAAAAGACGCATCGTGACACGCTCGTCTACCTGCGCCCCGATCCGGGCACCGCGGGTGAGCCGCTGCGTGGCGGTCGTCTCAAGCCGGAACCGCGGACAGCGAGCCGCTTCTTGGGGGATCCCCGGATGCCGTTGTTGGTCCGCGGACCTAGGGTGGCCCCATGACCCGACCCAGCGGCGCGTCCCAGATGTTCCTCGTGGAGTGCTTCGTGGCGGCCGCGGATGCCGTCGCGGTCACAGACGCGAACGCCTCCCTGCGAGACGCGTGCGCCAGCCTGCGGGCCGCCGGGAGCCCGATCGAATGCCTCGGCGCGCTGGTGGTGCCCCAGGACGAGCTTGCGTACCACCTCGTGGTCGCTTCCAGCGTTCGCACGGTTCGGAACGCGATCCGGGCCTCCGGGCTACGGTTCGATCGCATCGTTGCCTCGGTTGCCGTCGGACCTGCGCGTGCGGACGCGCTGGTGGTGCCCGTGCCGGCGACGACCGTCGGCGACCGCGACGCGGTCAGACCTCGAGGTTGAGCGACCCGTCGCTCACGCGTCGCACGAGCTCGGTACGTGAGCGAATGCCGAGCTTGGCATAGGTGCGCGTCAGGTGCGCCTCGACGGTGGCCACCGTCACGAACTGCCTGTCAGCGATCTCCTGGTTCGTCATGCCCTGGGCGGCGAGCGCCGCCACCCTCGATTCGGCGGCCGTCAGGCTGTCGTCGTGGCGGGGTCTCGGTCGCGCCCGACGCAGCTCGTCCCGAACGCGCCGTGCCGCCGGTTCGGCGCCCAGCGAGACACAGATCCCCAGCGCCTCCTCGAGCATCTCGCCGGCCGCGCGTCGCCGGCCCGATCGCCGGAGCACGCTACCTTCGGCGAGCAGGGTCTGGGCGAGCTCCCAGGGCGCCTCGAGCCGGGCGAAGCCCTCGTGAGCTGCGGCGAGCTCGCGCAGCGCCGCATCCGACCGGCCCGACGCATGGGCGATCAGCCCGCGACCCAAGGCGGCGGCGGCATCGCCCCAGGGGGCGAGCTGGACCGATCTCCGCTCGAGATCATCGACCAGGGCGCCGGCGTCGTGGAGACGGCCGGCTTCGACGAGGATCGAGACCGCTTCGGGGATCATCATCGCCAGGTCACTCGACGCTGCCGCGGTTGACGCGGAGATGCCGGCGACCGCGAGGGCAACCCGGGTGGCCGCTTCCCCTGCGTGTCCCTCGGCCTGCGCCAGGACCGCGATCGCGAAGTCCGCCGTGGCCGCCGTGCCCGGGTCGGTCGGAACCAACAGGCTCCGAGCCTCCTCGGCATCCCGCCTGGCACGTTCGTCTCCGCGACGTGCGCCGAGGATCGCCCGGCGGACGAGCGCGACCGAGCGCCAATAGCCGCGTGCGTCGATCAGCGCTGCAGCAAGGCAGCTCTCGGCATCGTTCCACCGACCGCGTCGCAGGTTCAGCTCACCGTCGAACACGTTGAGTCGCATGAGGTGCCCGTCGTCGCCCAGCAGCTCGGCCGCTCGCCGCTCGGCTTCCAGGAGCGCCTGCGCTGCAGCGAAGTCGCCCCGCCACCAGCGTTCGTGGGCGAAGGCGATCCGTGGCGGATGTCCGCCGGGCGCGACAGCGGTGCGGTCGATGATCTCGATGGCTCGACGAAACAGCTCGTCGGCCCCGCGTTCCCCGGCCAGCGAGCGCAGGAGTCCTGCGGTGGTCAGCGCGACGACGAGCGTCTGGGGATCGTCAAGCGTGTCGGCCTCGGACAGGGCGGCCTCCGCCTCGGCGAGACCGGACGCCAGGTTCCCCAGCCAGGCACCACGTTGCCAGGCCAGCTCCGCCAGGGTGCGAGCTGCCAATGGACGATCATCGTGCGGCTCGCCAACGGCGTCCTCGAGGTCCGCGACGGCTCCTTCCGGAGTGTCGGCCGTCGTCGCCCGCACCAGCAGGGCCCGGACACGATCCTTGCCCCTGACAGGGTCGTCGAGCACCGCCTGGGCAAGCGATCGAGCCGCGGGCTCGTCGGCCGCCAGGAGCAGCGACTCCGCCTGGTCGATCGTGCGACGGCTTCGAGACGAGTCGTCGGTCGCGGGCGTGAGCCGGAGCGCGTGAGCCAGCAGCTCGGCGGCCGACTCCGGGGCTCCACGGGCACGGGCAAGGCGAGCGGCCTCGTCGAGCGTGGACGCCACCTCGGGATCCGGTTCCGTGGAGGCGAGCGCCAGGTGGCGTGCGCGTCCCTCGACCGAGCCCGTCGTGGCCGCCGCCTGCCGGTGCAGCTCCCGGCGCCGCATCGGCCGGATCCGCTCATAGGCACCGGCGGCGAGCAGCGGATGCGCGAACCTGATCTCACCTGCATGTTCCACCAGGACACCACGCGCGATGCCGGCATCCACCCCCTCGAGCGAGCCGAGCGATGAGACCGGTGACGGACCGAGCACGGCCAGCAGATCGATGGCGGGGGCGGCGGCAGCGGCCTCGTCCAGCCGGTGGGACACGAGCTCCTGGAGGGTGGGCGGCAGACCGGCGGCCGCGGGATCCGCGCGAGCGAGCTCGAGCGCATAGAAGGGGTTGCCACCGGATCGCCGGTGGAGGTCGAGCATGCGACGCCGCGGGATGTCGTGCGCGACCTGGTCTCTCACCAGGTGTCCGATGGCGCCGAAGCTGAGGCCGCCGAGCTGGACCCGGGCGCACCGCTCGCCCAGCGCCGCCACCAGGTCGAGCGGGTCGCGAGCGGGGCTCCGGAGGGTCACGATGAGGCCAACCCGCGCGTCGCCGAGGCGCCGCGCAACGAAGCTGAGCGCCCGCGTGGTTGGCGCGTCCAGCCATTGGGCGTCGTCCACGACCACGGCCACGGCGGTCTCGGCGGCAAGGAGACGAAGGAGCGAGAGCGTCGCGCGGGCGACCAGGAGCGGATCGCCGGAGCCGGAGGCAGAGGCCAGCGAGAGGGCCGCCAGCAGGGCGCCTTCCTGGGGCCCGGGGAGGTCATGGATCCGTTGCTCGGCAACCCCCTGCAGCAGATCGCCCAGACCCGAATAGCCGAGCGCCAGCTCCGCCTCCACGGGCCTGGCCACGAGGACCGTCGCGCCACGCTCGGCGGCGACGTCCATGGCGAGGCGCAGCAGGCTTGTCTTTCCGATCCCCGCCTCACCCTCGAGCACCAGTCCCGACGGACCGTCGACGAGCTGATCGGCCCAGGCCGCGACCGACGCGACCTCGGCATCCCGGCCAACGAGCTCCATGAAGGACGAGCGGCCCACGCGCGGACGATATCCCAGACGCCCGACGCGGTCCCACACGCGCGGATCGCTCCCGCTCGTCCGAGGCGTCCACACGCCCGGCTGGGCTCGAGTTGTAGGGGTTTCCTCGACGCGCCGTCCAAGCCCCAGCGTCGACAGTGGCGTCGAGCTGGACGAGCACCAGACGGTGATGGCAGTCGGCGGCAACGCGCGCCAAGCGCGACCCGCATCAACTGACCTGAGCCGACCCGGACAACGCCCAGCGGACGACCGTCTCAACGTCCGAAAGGAGATCGCCTTCATGCGCAGGTTCGCGCTCCCGCTCGCGGTGATGCTGTTGGCAGGGTTCTCTGCCGCCAACGTGGCCGCCGCCACGCCAACCTTCACGGCCAGCTTCGTGAACATCTACAGCCAATGTCCGACGAGCCCGCCGACGCTCGTCTTCTGCGGCAACGGCACGGTTGCCGGCTTCGGTCGCGCCAGCTCCATCGCCTGGCTGACCGCCCCGCCCGCCCCGATCCCCGACAGCGACTGCCTGGAGATCCACGCCGTACGCCAGATCACCCTCGCCAATGGCTCAGGCTCGCTGACCCTCGCCGAGAATGGCACGCTGTGCCCGCGCAGCAGTGCGGCCAGCGACAGGGGCAGTCCGTACACGGTGGCAAAGACCTACACGATCGCGGGTGCGACCGGCGTCTTCGCCGGTGCGACCGGCGCGGGCAGCGACGTCAACCGCTCGGCCGGAAACGAGCAGGTCTCCGTCCTGCACGGCAGCATCGACCTCCCCTGAGGTTCACACCTGGCGGTGCGCCCAGGAGCGCACGGCCGACGGTCCTGGCCCGCTCGTCCCGACCGGGGCGCGCGGGCCACTGCCTGCTCGGTGCTCGGGCCCGGAGATGCCCGCCGCGGCTCGGTGATGGCAAAATCGCCCCCTGCATCGGCCCACGACAGCGGCCGGCATGGAGCGGGGTGCGTGTGTCCAGATCCGCGGGAGCCGCAACGCGCGACGAGGCGCGGGAGCTCGTGCTCCTGTTCGCGCGCCGGCTGGTGGCCGAGCACCTCGTGAGCTACACCGCCGGCAACATCAGCGCCCGCATCAGGTCCGAGCCTGACCTCGTGGCCGTGACCCCGGCCAGCCTCGCGTACGACACGATGCGCACCGAGGACATCGTTCTCGTCGGGCTGGATGGATCCGTCGTGGCGGGCGACAGGCGACCGACGTCCGAGCTTCCGCTCCACACGCTCGCGTATGCGGCCCGCCCCGACGTGTGGGGGATCGTCCATACCCACAGCCGTGCCGCGATGGCCGTCGCGGCGATGGGCTGGGACCTGCCCCCGATCCTCCATGGGCTCGTCGCGGCGTGTGGTGGCGGGATCGAGACCGCGCCATACGCGCGAGGCGGCACGGCCGGAGGTCGCCACCCTCACGGCACCGGCCCTGCGGGATCGGAGCGCATGCCTGCTGCGCAACCACGGCGTCCTCGCAATCGGGCCGTCCGTGGAGCACGCCTATAACGCGGCCAGCACGGTCGAGGGCGTGGCCGACGCGTACCTGCGCGCCCGCGCGTTCGGACCGGTGCCGGAGATCCCCGCCGATGACGTCCGGCGGATCCGGCGCGAGCAGTGGGCTCCGGCGTGGACGACCGACGAGGGCGGCCCGACCCATGGCGGCTGACCGGACGGGCTCGCCGGAGCTCCGCCCCATCGAGTGGACCGGCGATGCGATCCGCGTCATCGATCAGACGTGCCTGCCGGGCGAGCTGGTGTACCGCACGCTCGGGGACGTCGACGGCGTGGTGGACGCCATCGGCCGCCTCATGGTTCGCGGCGCGCCCCAGCTCGGCGCCGTCGGGGCGCTGGGTGTCGTCGTCGCGATGGACGAAGGGGCCAGACGCGGCTGGAGCGACGCCGAGCTGCGGACCGCAGATCGGGCGCATCCGCGGTGCCCGCCCCGCCGCCGTCAACCTCGGCTGGGGCGTGGACCGGGCGCAGCCGCGCGATCCCGGACGGGCGTGCCGCGGTCCTGGCCGAGGCCCTCGCCGTGTGCGCGGAGGACGCGGCGGCGAACCACGCGATGGCCGGGCTGGGAGCCGACTGGATCCTGGCGCATTTCCCGGCGGCGAGCGATGGTGGCGTCCGCGCCAAGTCACCACTGCAACACGGGCGCGCTCGCCACGACCGAGTGGGGCACGCGCCTGCGGCGTGATCCGCGAGCTCCACCGTCGGGCCCGCATCGCGCTCGTCTACGTGGACGAGACCCGACCGCTCCTGCAGGGTGCGCGACTGACCTCATGGAGCTGGCCCACGATGGCATCCCCCACGTCGTCCAGGCGGACGGCGCCGCCGCCTCAGCGATCCTGGGCGGCGAGGTGGACGTGGCCTTGATCGGCGCGGACCGGGTTGCCGCCAATGGCGACACCGCCAACAAGGTCGGCAGCGTCGGCGTCGCGCTTGCCTGCCGCGAGGCCGGCATCCCGTTCCTGGTCGTCGCGCCCTGGTCCACGGTCGACCTCGAGACGGCCAACGGGGACGCCATCGAGGTCGAGATGCGCGATGACGAGGAGGTCCTGGCATGGGGCGGCGTCCGGGTCGCGCCGGCCGGGGTCCGGGCGCGCAACCCTGCATTCGACGTCACGCCGGCGCGGCTGATCAGCGCCATCGTCACGGAGCTCGGGGTCGTGGAACCGGCGGCAGGACAGACGCCGGAAACGCTCGCCGAGCGGCTCCATGGCAGCGAACCGGCCGCGATGGGGCGGCCATCCGACCCGCCCGCTCGCGCGGGTCGTGCTTGAGCCCATCAGCAAGACGTCGCAAGATGTGCTGACCGCAACGTCGCGATCGGCGCTGCACAGCAGACGAGGGACCCGTGCCTGCTCGTGTCCTGGTCGCCTACGCAAGCAAGCTGGGCTCGACCGCCGAGATCGCGGAGGCGATCGCCCAGACGCTGCGCGACAGTGGCTACGACGCGGCCGCGAAGCCCGCCAGGGATGTCATGAGCCTCGAGGGCTGGGACGCGGTCGTGCTGGGCAGCGCGCTGTACTCCGCGTACTGGCAACGGGATGCCCGCCGGTTCGTCGAACGTTTCCGCGACCAGCTCAAGGCTCGCCCCCTGTGGCTGTTCAGCGGCGGGCCGCTCGACCGCCGCCTCGCAGGCGAGGATCAGCCGATCACGCCCGACGGTGCGCAGCTGACCGCCGGCCTCGGCGCAAGATCCCATCGAACCTTTGGCGGCCGCCTCCTGCCGGACGCAGACGTCGCGCCGCAGGTGCTGGCAGACCCACCGGTTCGGCGACTTCCGCGACTGGCAGAAGATCGTCGACTATGGCTACCGGATCGGCCGCGAGCTGGACCGGATGTCGTTCCCCCGGTCAGGCTGACGCGCTGCCGTCAACCCTTCTGCGAGAGCTGCCGGTTGACCTCCTCCTGGATCCGATCGTCGCGACGGCTCTTGGCGCGGTTCCACGCCCAAACACCAAGGACGGCCGGCCACAGCAACGTGCCCACCGCGCTGACGACCCCCGCCAGGACGTAGGCCGTCATCGGGGAGGTGAAGTCGGTCACGTCCCAGATCAGCAAAAAGACAAAGGTGGCCACGCCTCCGATGATGGCGGCCATCAGTGAGCGAATCGATGCTCTCGGTCCTCCCAGGTGGCGTGACTGGTCGCCGCGACGACCGTCGGGCGGGTCAACGGCGTGAGTGTAGCCGGGCACGCGCGGATCTCGAGCCCTGTTCGCACCCGGCAACGCGCTCGAGGACACCATGTCACCGGGGTCGCCGGGTGGCGAGAAGCCGCTCGCCGCGACGACCTCCATCGTCCCCGAATGCCGCCTCAGAGCGCCCGCATGCGGTTGTTCCGCGCCTCGTGCGTGAGCTCTGCGAGCCCCAGCGCCTCCAGCAGGGGCGGCAGGTAGACCCCTACGCGGCCGCGATACCCCTTCCGCAGGCCATACCAGCCGCCGACCGGGTTGTCGGCGGCGCGGCCCCACGCCTCGACGGTGCCCGACGCCGCCTCCTTCTGCTCATCGGCGCCGCCGAGCGGGACCCAGTCGCCCTGCTCGCGGAGCCAGGCGGCAAGATCGTCGATGATCCGGAGCTGGTACCGGAGCTGCGTCGAGCCAACCTGGCACACGAGCGCCGGCGGGTCCGCCGCCTCGTCACGCCACATCTCGTAGCTCGAGCTGCCGGGCGGTGTCGTCAGCCGCCAGGGGTCATCCCTGGTGCCCATGCCACTCATCTCGCCTCCTTCATCGCTCGGCCGCCGCGCTCGAGCGCGGCGGCGTACGTCGACGCCTGTCGCGCCAGCGCAGCGTAGCAACGAGGCGACCCGGACCCAACCCCCGATCTCGCGACGGCTATTCGAGCCACTCCACGCCGAACTCCTGCGCGAGCTCCCGGGACCGCGCATCGTCCAGCGTGCCGTCCCGCGTCGCCTGCGCGACCGCGTCGAACCAGCGATCGAGCCCAGCCGGCACCGCGATGAACAGGTACCGCGACGGCTGGCTCGACGGGTTCCGGATCCGGTGGGGAATGCGCTTCGGCAGCCGGGCCAGGCCACCCGTCTCCAGCACCCGCGCCGTACCCTCGACCTGGATCTCGAGGGCGCCCTCGAGCACGTACCCGATCTCGTCCTCGTCGCGATGGACGTGCAGGCGGTTGCCATCACCTGGCTCAAAGGTCGATTTCGAACAGGTAGCACGACCCGCCGGTCTGGTCGCCCGTCAATCGGTGTGTCACCGCGAGGTCGGACAGAACGATGCCGGTACCCGCGGGCACGAAGATCGGTCGCATGTGCTGGGGATCCATGTCGGCCTCCGTGGTTGATCTGTGACCTCGTGCCCTGCACGACCCGCAGTGTGAAACGTGACGACTGACATCGGCGCGTCCGGCCGAGACGGCACCCGCGCGCCGAGGTTCGGTGCTAGTGTCCGCCTGCCGGGGAGCGGCGACCGGGGAGTTCCGCCCGTTGCCCGGGCACACGGAGAGGCACGGCCTCATGACGTTCTGTGAGCACTACCAACCGCAGCTGCCGGTTGGCCCCGCGACCCCCGTGTGTGCGGAGTGCAACGAGATCGGCGGGACCTGGGTGCATCTCCGTCAATGCCTGACACTGCGGCGAGGTCGGCTGCTGCGACCTGAGCCCCAACCGTCACGCGACGACCCACTTTCGCGAGACGGGGCACCCGATGATCCGGTCGGTCGAGGCCGGCGAGGACTGGTGGTGGTGCTACGCGGACCTCCAGCTCTATGAGCACCCGATGGGCGCCGTCCCGGACGCCGGTCCCGCGGGCTGAGCATCACCGACCGGGCAATCCCCGCCAACGCTCCATTTCGACCCAGAGAGGCGTCCCGATGACCGAAACCATCACCCCCGGCCCGCACGGCCCGTTGGCCACCGTGCTCGAGATCCGTCGCGGCCCCGATGACGCCCACACCGGCGGGCTCGAGCACCGCGAGGCGCTGATCTACACGCTCGGGCAAGGCGGCCGAGCTCGAGCACCTCGTCATGCTCCAGTACCTGTTCGCGGCGTTCTCGCTCAAGCAGAAGGTCGAGGAGGGGCTGACGCCCGAGACGCTGGCGGCGGTCAGCGCTGGCGCAAGACGCTGCTCGAGATCGGCGCGCAGGAGATGCTCCACCTGGCGCTGGTCCAGAACCTGCTCACGGCGGTGGGCGCCGCTCCCCGGCTCGCCCGACCCAACTTCCCGATGCCCGCATACGCGTATCCGGCCGGCGTCCGGATCGAGCTCGTCCCGTTCGGCGAGGCGGCATTGCGCCATTTCGCGTTCCTCGAGCGGCCGGACGGGATGGCCGTCGACGATGCGCGAGGGGTTCGAGGCGATCGAGCAGGCCGTGCGCCCTGCCCCATGACGACGGCGACGAGATCGTGCCCCAGCTCCAGGAGTTCGACACGATCGGCCAGCTCTACCGCTCGATCGCCGCCGGCCTCGAGCACCTCCACGAGCGGCTCGGGCACGGAGCGGCTGTTCGTCGGCCCGCCGAGCGCCCAGGCGACCGAGGAGCACTTCCGATGGCCGAGCTCGTCGCGGTCACCGACCTCGCGTCGGCGCGAGCAGGCCATCGACACCATCGTCGAGCAGGGCGAGGGCGCCCGCGGGGATTGGCGCGATGCGCACTTCGGCCGCCTGCTGGGCATCCTGGACGAATACCTCGCGCTCAAGCAGGCCGATCCGTCGTTCGAGCCGGCGCGACCGGTGGTCATGGCCAACGTCCGGCCGCAGTCCACGGGCGTCCTGGTGCCCCTGATCACGGATCCGGGAACGACCCGCGCCATGGACCTGCTCAACGTGAGCTACGAGGTCCTGCTCCAGCTGCTGTCGCGCTACTTCGCCCCCACGGACGAGACGCCCGGAGCAGCTCGAGGTGCTGGCCAACGTGTCGGTGGGGCTCATGTACTCGGCGATCAGGCCGCTGGGCAACGTCGTCACCACGCTGCCGGTCGGGTCGGAGCTGCCGGGAGTCAGCGCAGGTCCCGGGTTCGAGCTGTTCTACGCGGTGGACTACCTCCTGCCTCACCGCGAGGCCGCCTGGGTCCTGATGGAGGAGCGGCTGCGGGATGCGGCGGCCTTCGCCCAGCCGCTGCGGCCAGCTCTGCACCCCGGCGCTGATGGAGCCGCTGGCGAAGGTGGCCAGGGCGCTCGAGCGCTACGCGGACCAGCTCCGGGACGCGAGGTAGCCGGACGGCGTCCGTGCCGGGCCGGACGGCGTCCGTGCCGGGCCGGACGGCGTCCGTGCCGGGCCAACCGGCCATCTGCGCATCGAACGCTCCGGACCGGTATACTCCCGGCCTTCGTGCTCGATGGGTGTTCCGGTCCACGCCCACGGCTCTCGCCGTCCGACCTCGAACAACCCAGCGCCCTGACCGGGCCCCGCCTGGAGGCGGGAGGGCCCTCAGGAGCCATCCTCCGTGTCATTTGATGTTCTCGGGCTCACGCCCGAGCTGGTCCGCGCTGTCGCGGACGAGGGCTACACGCAGCCCACTCCCATCCAGCGTGAGGCGATCCCGATCGTGCTCACCGGCCGCGACCTCCTTGCCACCGCCCAGACGGGCACCGGCAAGACCGCCGCCTTCGTGCTCCCCCTGCTGCAGCAGCTGCACGCCACGACCCAGGGCGCGCAACGCGATGAGCGCGGACAACGTCAGCGGCGTCCGGTGCGTGCGCTGGTGCTCGCCCCGACCCGCGAGCTCGCGCTCCAGGTCGAGGCCAGCGTTCGGACCTACGGAGCCCGGCGCCCGATCCGCTCGGTGGCCATCTACGGCGGCGTCGGCTTCGGGCCGCAGGCGCGCGCGCTCCGGAACGGGGCGGAGATCGTGGTCGCGACACCCGGACGGCTGCTGGATCACGCGTCGCAGCACACGATCGACCTGTCGAAGGTTGAGATCCTCGTGCTCGACGAGGCCGACCGGATGCTCGACATGGGTTTCGTCCGCGACATCCGGCGGATCATCGACCTGCTGCCGTCGCGCCGCCAGAACCTCATGTTCTCGGCCACGTTCTCGGATGAGATCCGGGCGCTCGCAGGGGACTTCCTAGACCAGCCCGCGTTCGTGGACGTGGCCCCAAGGGGCACGGCCGCCGAGCTCGTCGAGCAGGTGGCGATTCACGTCGACCGGGCGCGGAAGCGGGCTCTGCTCGCGCACCTGGTCCAATCCGGACGGATCGAGCAGGCGCTGGTGTTCACCCGGACCAAGCATGGCGCCAGCAGGCTCGCCGACCTCCTGGCGCGCGACGGGATCAGCGCGGCCGCCATCCATGGCAACAAGAGCCAGGCCCAGCGCATCCGGGCGCTGTCCGATTTCAAGCGCGGGCAGACGGCGATCCTGGTGGCGACGGACATCGCTGCCCGCGGCATCGACATCGACGCCTTGCCGCACGTCGTCAACTACGAGATGCCCCAGGTTGCCGAGGACTACGTCCATCGGATCGGCCGAACCGGACGGGCGGGCGTCGGCGGTCAGTCAGTGTCCCTCGTCTGTGTCGAGGAGGCGCAGCTGCTCCGCGGCGTCGAGCGCCACCTCAACCGGTCGATCGATACCGAGATCGTGCCGGGGTTCGAGCCAGCGCACGACATGCCGGCCGAATTGGCTGGCACCTCGTCGCGGGGCTCGCAGCGAGGGAGCCGCGGTGGCCCCGGCCGACAGGGCCGCAGTGGTGATGGCCGGCCCGGCCCCCACCACGAGAGCAGGCCGGCACACCGTTCGGTCGCCGCTCGCGATCGCACGAGGTCGGGGCGATCCCGACGCCCGGGCAACGCGTCGGGCGGCGGGCACTGGCCCGAGCCCATCCGTCACGACGCGACGGGTCGCGGCGGGTCGATCGCTCGGCGACCACCCGTGGCGCTTCCCGGGGAGCGGCTGGCACGCCTGGACGGTGCACGGGGACCGGATCAGCCGATGACCCAGGCAGCCCAGCGGACCCACCACGGGCAGCAGCCGTGGCCCAACGCGTCGACGGGTGGACGCAAGCGGCAGCGCCCTCGACGAAGGACGTCCTAGCGGGGCTCCGGGCCCGGCGCGACCCATCCCGGCTCGCGAACCTCGTGCGCCACCGTCCGGGGGCGGTCCGCCGGGTCAGCTAGGTGAGCTCGACGATCCGGCCGTCGATCCGACCAACCGTCGGATACGTTTCGTCATGCGCCACGCCGATCCCGGGCAGTCTGAGTCCGGTCGCGGCAGCGTCGGTCAGGAGCAGGTAGGGTCGGACTCCGATCCGGCCGTGGACGCCATTCTTCAGCAGCAGGTGCGCGACGGTCACGGCCGGGCCCAGGAGATCGCTGCCGGTACCGACCGCCTGGCGCACCACGTGACCGCGATGGAGCACGATCTTGAGATCCAGATGCGCGACTGCGGGGCATGCCGTGCAGACATGGTCGGCTGACGGGATCGCTCGAGTCCGGCTCTCGATGAACGCCCGGTACATCGTGCCAAGGCCCTCCAGCACCCGGTCTCCCTGCCCGTCGAGCGCGGTTGCCGGCGCCGCGCCAAACACGGCGTCGCCCTCGAGCTTGACGATCTCGAAGTCAGGCTGGAGGCCCTCGCTCACGGCCCCGAGGAGATCGCCGAGGACCGCATAGGCGGCGGGTATCCCCGCGCTGAAGTCCACGCCATGATCCTGCTCGACACCGGCCATGAAGCCCGTGTACCCGGAGATGTCCGCCAGCAGGAGGTACCGCTCGGCGGCACGTGGCTCTCCTGATGTCACCAACCCGGGTGTATGTGCTTGCTCCACAGGCTCCTCTCGTCCCACGGGCCCATCTCGCCCCACGGGCTCCCCGGGCCTCGGCCTCGACCCCTCCGCCGTCCGGCACGCGGAGTATGCGCCTCGCCCTGCTTCGCAGCATTTGAGCGGCCTCTGCTGGTCGAGCCTGGGTCTTGTCCGCCGAACCGGGGACGACGGATCGGCTCCCGCGCGCCGGGCCGCCTCAGCTGCTCGCGGAGACCGGCCAGGCTCGGACGAACGCCTGCTGATCGGGCAGAGCGAGCGCGCCGGGCCGGGCCACCTGGACGCGCTCGATCGACGTGGGGCCATCGAGACCCGCCTCCCGAAGCAGGCACGCGGCGGCCATGCCGGATCGATCGAGACCCCCGCGGCAGACGACGGCGACGTGCCGGCCACGGCGAACCTCCCCGAGCACCGCGCTGACGGCCGCTCGGAAGCCGGGCAGATCGCGTGGCACCAGCGGGTCGCGGATCGGGTGCCACACGACGGCGATGCCGTGATCGCCCAGCACGTTCGCGATCCCGGTGACGCGGCACCGGACGAGCTCCCGGTCCTCGACGAGCAGGAACACGAGATCGGTGCCCAGCGCGCGAAGCCGCCGGACGTCGGTGTCGAGGTCGCGCCAATGCGCACCGGTGTGGTACGCGACGTACCGCCGGCCGGGCAGCGGCGTGATCCCGATCCAACCGCCAACCGCAGGCTCGGCGCCCGACACATCGACACGACACACCTCAAGCGGGGCCGAGGTCGAGGTCTGCCACGCGCGTCCATCCCGCGCCGGGTCATCGGTCTCGATGAGCCGATCGACGAGCTGCCGCGCCCGCGCGGATGCTGCGACGCACCCGCGTGCCGCGACCGGAAGACCGGAGCTTCCCCACAGGCCGCCCGCGAGCCCGCCGACCATCGCCACCGCGGCGGCGCGGGAAGCGCCGAGGGCGTTGCCTGAAGCGCCGGGCGCAGTGCCGGAGGTGCCGGGGGCAGAGCCGGACGTGCCTATGGCAGCGGCTCCCCCCAGGGCGTCGAGCGCATCGCTCGCACGCTCGAACGGGCGCCATGCCGTCTCGAAGATCGTGGCCGTGCCCGCCCCCGTCACGCCTCGGACGGGACCGACGTCCTGCCGAGTCGCATCCCGGCGGGCGTGAGCCAGTGCCGAACGCCGGTTGCGTTCGCCCCGGACGATGCGCCGAACGACCAGCGCATACAGCAGGGCGCTCTCGGCGGCGGATGGATCCGCGGACGGACCGCTCGCCGCGGACACCGCCGACGCGGCCATCTCGGCGACCGGCGAATCGCGCAGGACAAGGGCTGCGGCGAGAGCGAGGTCGGGCGAGGGGGCGATGCGCCGCGAGGGCGAGGTGGCGGCCGTCCGCTGCCCAGGCGACCCGAAACGGTCCAGCAGCATCTCGAGCTCGTCGAGCAGGGTGCCACCGCTCTCATCGTCACCACCGACCGCCGCGACCAGCTGGCCGAGCACGGCGCCCTCGAGCCGGTTCGGAAGCGCCATCGGCCCGCGACCGGCCATGCCGCGGATCGCGTCGCCAAGGGCCCGGCGCCAGGGAACCCGCGAGAAGCGCTCGCGAAGGACCTCCGATTGGGTCGGCTCGCCCTGTGCCGCCCTGGCGCGACCGCCCACTGGTTTGGGTTCGGCGCCCGTCAGACCTGCCGGGGCAGCGCGCCGATCAGGCCGGCGATACGGCGCATGAAGCGGTGGCCGCCGTCCGACGTTGGCCCGTACATCAGCGGGCAGCCGCCGGCGATGCACGTGATGCCGTTCGCCCGACAATCCTCGTGCGCCTCCTTCGAGACGCTGCCGCCGCCGAACGAGCGGTGCATCCACACTCGGCTGATCCCCAGCTCCTTGCACTCGGCCACGACCGAGGGTGCGACCGCGGGCGTCGTTGCGATCACGACGCCATCGACGCCACCCGGGATCGCGGCCAGGTTCCGGTAGCACCGGTCGCCTTCGACCATGTCCGCGTTCGGGTTGACCGCGAACACCTCGTAGCCTCGCTCCTTCAACCGACGATAGACGACGTTGCCGCCGTGGGGGCCCTTCGGATCGCGCGAGACGCCGGCGACGGCGATGCGCCTGTGGTCCAGGAAGTCGTTGATGGCCGCATCGACCGTGGGCATCGTTGAGCACTCCTTGGTGCAGCGCGTCCGACCCGCGGGTTCGGGCGGTTCGGTGATCGCGCGGGTCCGAGGGTACGGGCGACCACCCGGGTCATGGACAGTGCCGTTGGGCCCGGCGGCGGGCGACGATGGCAATGACCAGCCGACTCGGGTCGCTCAGGACGGACGGGCACCGGCCTCGGGTTCGAGGGCGTCCTCCTCGGCCGAGGAGCGTTCGGCCGACGGGCGCTCGCTCGAGCTACCGGCCACGGCAAGCCGATCCAATCGGTCCAGCAGCACCGTCGCCTTCAGGTCGACGAGGATCTCGCGTCCCTCCGGCAGCAGCGATCGAACCGACGGCTCGTCGGACCCGAGGAACGTCAGCATGTCGAAGATGGTGAGCGCAACGCTGAACCGGCAGCCCAGCTCACGCAGCCCGGACACCGCGGATCGGTACAGGGAAGCGGCCTCCTGGGGACGGTCTTCCACCGCCAGCAGGCTGGCTTCCAGCGCGGCTCGTTGGAAGTCGGACGACCCGTCAGCACCATCGGCGAGCTGCAGCAGCAACCGTCGCACGGCATCGAGGCGTCCTGCCGCCAGAAGTGAGGCGCCGGAGCGATCAGAGGCGAAGGCCGGAAGGTCCACGGCCAGCCGAGCCTCTGACAGATCAGCCGCCTCCTCGATCCGACCGGCCGACCACGCAATCTCGGCGAGATAGCTGAGCGTGTTGGCCTCCGACTGTGCGTCGTGCTCTCGCCGCGCCGCGTCCAGGAACCCCTGGGCCCGCTCGATGTCAGCCGTCCCCCGCCACGGATCCGCGAGGCCCTGGCAGAAGTGGATCCACGCCCGGTCGTCGCGATCGGGATCGTCCTCGAGCATGTCCGACGTCCACCCGACGACCAGGTCGAAGTCGCCCGTCTGGAGGGCCGCACCGACCGCGTTGCCGGCGAGGTAGCCGTCGAACGCCCGATGCCCCAGGCGGTGCGCAAGCTCCAGGCCCTCGCGCACCCGTTCCAGCGCTGCACGCGGATCGGTCCTGGTCAGGAAGGATGCGAGGTTGTTCGTCGCGCGCAGGGCCGCATCATGGACGCCGTGTGCCCGCGAATCGAGCAGGGCGCCCTGCAGCAGGGCGGCACCCTCGCGATGACGGCCGCCCACGCCGAGCGCGGTGCCCTTGGTCGTCAGCGCCTGCGCGATCACCGCGTCCAACCGTAGCGGGCCCGCCAGGCGGAGCGCCCGGTCACACCACGCGATCGAGTCGTCGAATGCCTGCTGACGGAACCGCAGCCGGCCGACAGACTCGGCGAAGATGGCAGCCGCCTCTCCTCGTGTCCGATCGGCCAGTGCGCCGGTCTCGATGACCGCGTCGACGAGCGCCTCGCCCTCGCCTTCGATCGCAGCGGCCTGGTCCTCCGCCTCCGCGATCCGTCCAGCCGCCTGGTAGGCCAGCACGAGCCAGGCCGTCGCCCGGATGACGCCCACCCGGTCGCCGGCCTGCTCGAACAGGCCGATGGCCTCATTGAGCGCGGCAGCGCTATCGTCGACGCGTGACGCTTCGGTGGAGATCCCGCCCAGCCGCTCGAGGATCAGGGCACGCGCCGTTGGCTCACGACTGACCTCCGCCGCCTGGCGCAGCGCCTCGATCGCCTGCGTCAGGGCACCCAGCCGCTCGGCACGATCCGCCGTGGCGAGCAGCGCGATCCGCGCCTGGTTGCCGACGGCCTCGCCCTCGGGCCCGTCCGGGGCCGCACGATAGGCGGCCACGAAGTGCGTTGCGACCGCCCCCGCGAGCTCCTCGTCAACCAGGGTCTCGAAGTAGCGGGCGGCCGTCAGATGGCGCGCTCGACGATCCCGCCGGGAGAGCGTTGAGTACGCAACCTCGCGGACGAGGCCCTGGACAAACGCGTACTGTCCGCGGGTCGGTGCGCGTGGATCGGTCTCGATCGTCAGCACCTCGCGGCGGACCAGCGATGTGAGGCGTTGCGCGAGCTCATCCACCGGGTCGCCGGTCATCGCCGACAGTGCCTCCGCGGTGAATGACTGGCCCAGCACCGCTGCGGCCTGGAGCAGTGACCGATCGCCCGGAGGTAGTCCGTCGAGTCGCGCCGCAACGAGCGCGTGGAGCGTGGGCGGGACCTCGAGCTCGGCGATGGAGGCTGCCGCCGTCAGGCGACCGTCCCGCTCGACCAGCCGGCCCGATGCCTGCAGCATCCTGACGGTTTCAACCGCATACAGCGGGATGCCGTCCGCCCGCTCGACGACGCGCCGAACGATCGACTCGGGCAAACCGGGGACCAGGCCCTTGAGCAGCTCGCGAATGGCCTCGTCGGTGAGTGGCTCGAGGCGCATCGAGACCGCGCCGCGGCGGTTGGAGCCCCAGCCAGGACGTCGTTCGAGCAGCTCGGGACGCCCGAGGGTGAGCACGAAGATGGGGCTGGTGCGCGCCCAGTCGAGCAGGTGCTCGAGGAAGTCGAGCAGGCCATCGTCGGACCACTGCAGGTCCTCGATCACGAGCGCCACCGTACCGCCCTTCGCCAGCCGCTCGAAGAACGTGCGCCAGGCGGCAAACAGCTCCTCGTGCCCGCCGGAGACGGAATCGGCCACTCCCAGCAGGGTGTTCAGACGAGGTTCGATCCAGGCGCGTTCGGCCGGATCCGGGACGTGCTCCGCGACCATGGCCGCGACCGCGCTGCGGGTCGTCTCCGGGTCGTCCCCCTCAGCCAGGCCCGCCCGCCGGCGGATCATCTCGCTCAGCGCCCAGAATGTGACCCCTTCGCCGTACGAGGGCGCTCGGCCCCGGTGCCAATAGACGTTCTCGACCACGCCGTCGAGGTACTTCTCGAGCTCCCAGGCGAGTCGCGTCTTGCCGATCCCGGCCTGGCCGACCAGCGAGATCAGCCGAGCCCGCTGCTCGCGGCCAGTCGCGTGAAACTGCTCCTTGAGGAATTGGAGCTCCTCCGCCCGGCCCACGAACGGCGGCTCGAGCGCATCCGACCGACGGGCGCCGCCGCGCTCTGCGAGGACTCGAACCGCGCGCCAGGACGGCACTGGGGCCGGCTTGCCCTTCAGCTCCTGGTCTCCAGCCGGCTCGAACGCGATCGCGGACTCGGCGGCGAGGCGCGTGTCAGCGCCGACGAGCACGGTGCCGGGGGCCGCCACCGACTGAAGACGGGATGCCGTGTTGACCATGTCTCCGGTGACCATCCCCTGGCCCTCGCCACCGAGGCCGACCGCCGCCTCGCCGGTCAGCACACCTGCACGGAGCTGGAGGTCGACGCCGGCCTCGCGCCCGAGCGCAGGGATCATGTCCACGAGGTCGAGCGCCGCCCGGACCGCGCGCTCGGCATCGTCCTCGTGCGCGACCGGGGCGCCCCACATCGCCATCACCGCGTCGCCGATGAACTTCTCCACGGTGCCGCCGTAGCGGCTGATGATCTCGCTCGTGTGCTCGAAGTAGCGGTCCTGGATGTCACGGATGGCCTCGGGATCGCGGGACGCGGACAGCGCCGTGAAGCCGACGAGGTCCGCGAACAGCACGCTGACCATCCGGCGCTCGGTCGTGGTGGTGGGGTCCCAGGGCGAGGTGAGGGCTGTCGGGCTGGCTGCCGTCGCGTGGTGCGCGGTCACGCCGGGGACGGAAGCTTCGGGGGTGGCGCCGCTGGGGACAGCGCTGCTGGCGGTGGCTGCGCCTGGGGTGGCTCCGCCTGGGACGGCACCAAGCGGCACGGTCGCCAGTGGGCCGCCCAGGCCGGCAACGGCCGTCGGTGACAGCCGCGTTCCACAGTTGCCGCAGAACTTGGCCGTCGGTGGATTGACCGTGCCACACGACGGGCAGCCGCCAAGAGGCGTGCCGCATTCGAGGCAGAAACGACTCTCGGCCGGATTGGAGGTTCCGCAGCTGGGACAGGTCACGGTGCCCCGCAGATTACCCCACGGTATCGAGCGCGGTTTGATCGACAGCACGCCGCCGGAAGCCGCCTGCCAATCAGACGACCACCCGCGTCGTCCCGTCGCTCCTTCGTCCCGGCAGCCCGTCGCCCCGTCGTCCCAGCAGCTCGTCATCCTCGAGGTCGCCCCGACACGAGCAGCGCTGCCTGGCGGGCGTTCCGGGGATGGCCGCTGGCTGGCGATCGGTGTGCCGGAGCGCAAGTCGGCGGCGCCGATAGGTGGGGCGGGCCGGCAACGCGATCCGTGGCGATCCATGGCGAGGCGGGCGGCCCGTGGCGGACGAGATATGGGTGACACCCTTAGCCAGGTGCCAAACGCTTCGTTCGGCGCCCGATCTTCGCTGGTGCGCCTGACGCAGCGGGTTATGCATGCTCGGCAGGTATCAAAGCGGCCTGGGCAGGGACATGCGCGGACACCGGCGTCGACAGGGCATCGGACTGGTGCCTTTCTAATCGTGTCACCAATAGATCGAAGGCTCCAAGGGCTGAGGAGCGGTACCGCGTGCCGGTGCGGGACGCCTGCCGGAGCACCGCGTGCTGGAATGCGGGTCGGGGGCTCAGACCGCGGCGCAGCCCGGGTCGGGACGCCGGCCGGGGATCAGCCGGGCAGCAGGCTCGAGGCGGCGGCGAGACGCGGAACGGGCGGCTCCCCGAGGAACCTGCGGAGGCTGCCGCGCCACAGCGCACGACCGTGGAACGAGACGTCGGGCCTGATCGCCGCCAACCCGCCGTACCAGACGAGCGTCTTGAGCAGCGGGGTCACCTGTGACCCATATTCCTCCATGCACTCCTTCGGGCGCACGCCGGGCCATGAGTAGCAGGAGACAACGGTTCGCCGGTTGGTCGTTGGCACACCGGGGGGAAGGCGATCCCACGCGGGGTCGTCGGGATCGAACACCCACTGATCGAGGTTGCCCTGGGGGATGCCCTCGATGCCCTTGACGACCGGCGGGTCATCGTTGGGGAGGTACGGGTCCACGGACAGATCGCAGATCACGGCATGCTCGGGCAGCCAGCGCAGCCAGCTGTTCGGAAACAGCGGCTTCGAGGTGTCCGGCCGCGCCGTGGCATCGACGAGGATGTCGGTTCGCTCGAATCGGCGGCGGAAGTACGCCTCGTTGCCGGCGAGGTTCTGCTCGGCGACCACGACCTCGACCCCGGGCAGCCCGTCGCGCATCAGCTGCTGGTTGCGCTCCTCGTCGCCGGCCCTTGCGGCCCATTCGATGGCGTGCTTGCCGACACCACCGGCCCCGAGGATGGTGACCGAGACAGGGTCGCGATCCCCGGACATGAGCGGCGGCCACCGCTCCTCCAGCGCGTCGAACGCGGTGGCCAGGCCGTTGCGGGCCACATCGCGCAGGTTCTGCACCAGACGCCGGCCGTCATCGCCGGTGACCATGTCGAGCGCCACGGCTTCGATGCGCAGCTGGTGAAGAAGCTCGACCCGTTCGGGCCGGGTCGTGAAGTGCAGCATCGAGAGCAGGATCGCGCCCGGGCGGAGCAGCTCGTAGCGACCCTCGGGAGCGCGCAGGATGACCACCGCCTCCTGCTGGTAGGCCGTCGCCTCGTCGACGACATGCACGTTGGGCGATGCTTCGAGGTAGTGCTCGTCGTCGATGCCCATGGCAGAGCCGTAGCCCGCCTCGATGTACACGTCCACACCCATGTCCGCGATCAGCCCGATCAGGCCGGGCAGGAATGCGCGGCGCTCGCCGGGCTCGTTGTACATGCGGGGGAAGCCGAAGGTGAGGTGTTGCTCGGTGATCATGCGCGTCCCTTGCGTCCTCGGACAGACCGGCGACGCCACCGGGTACGCGGGTCGCGGACGCTTGAGCGGCCGCCACCAGGGCGTCCCCCAGAGCATCGCACCGTCGGCGCGTCCGTGCTCGGGCCCGGGCGCGGTCCGGCCGTCCGGCCCGGAGCGAGGTTCGCCTAAAGGGTCGGCGGATTCCGGGCGCATCCCGGGCGCATCCCGGGCGCCTTCGGCGGCTGAAATAAAGGGTCGCGGCGGTCCGAAATCCAGTGATCACCAGATGCGGCCCGACACGCTGCTCCCATAGCGTTCCGAATGCGCCCCACCGCAGGAGGGCGACCCACACGGGAGATCGCCATGCTGAACGTCAACCCGAACCAGTACCTGAGAATGATCGAGCAGGATCGCGAGCGCGCGATGGCCCAGCGGGCGCTCGAGCGCGCCGCGCGCGATGGCCAGGCCGCAGCACCGGGCGCCGCCCGGGGCGGCATCAGCCTGGTCGCCGGGGTGTTCCGGCGGGCCGGCGCCACGATCTCGCACCTGCACCTGGGTGGCTCCGCCAGCGTGTCACGCCCGCACGGGGCAGCGGGCAGCTGACACGGGCCGGTGTCGCTCACCACATAGGCCCTGCTCGCACAGGGGGGAACGCGAGCAGGGCCTATCATCCGCGTGATGGCGCGGCGCCTGTCCAGCCCACACTTCATCGGTCGCTCGAAGGAGCTCAGCTCGGTCCTGGCGGTGGCCAATGCCGCCGCGCGCGGACATCCATCGCTCCTGCTCATCTCAGGTGAGGCCGGCATCGGCAAGAGCCGGCTCGTCACCGAGGTTGCCGAGCGCCTGGGCGAAGACGGCTGGCTGCTCCTGGAGGGCGGCGCCGTCGCGATGGGTGACGATGGGCTGCCGTTCGGACCCCTCGTCGAGGCGATGCGCAGCCTGGTCCGCAAGGTGGATCCCGAGCGCATCGTGTCGGCGGCCGGCGCGAGCCTGGCCGACCTGTCGGTCCTGGTCCCCGAGCTCGCTGGTGTCGCACGCGACACGCCGCCGCCGTCCGGGCCGGCCGAGTGGCTCAGGGTCCGGATCTTCGAGGGCATCCTCCACCTGCTCCGCAGCCTGGGCGAGGACACGCCGGTGCTGGTGGTCATCGAGGACCTCAACTGGGCGGACCGCTCCACGCGCGACCTGCTCGCCTTCCTGGCCCGCAACGTGCGCGACGAGCGGTTGCTCGTCGTGGGGACGTTCCGGATCGACGATCTGAACTCGCGTCATCCCCTCACGCCGTGGCTGGCCGAGATGGAGCGCCAGGCGAGCGTGGAGCGACTGGAGCTGACCCGGTTCGGGCGAGCCGAGCTGATCGAGCTGTTGACGGCGATCGGCGGACCGCCACCGGCTCCGGACCTGGTGGACTCGATCGTACGGCGCTCCGACGGCAACGCCTTCTTCGCGGAGGAGCTTGCCGCGGCGGCCGAAACCCGACCGCGCCATGGGGGCCTGCCCCGGACCCTGCGCGACGTCCTGATCGTCCGGCTGTCCGGGCGCTCGGCGGCGTGCACCCGGGTGATCGAGACCGCATCCGTGATCGGACGAGAGGTGCATCACGACCTCCTGAGCGAGGTCTGTGGGCTGACAGCGTCGGACCTCGCGAGCGCCCTGCGCGAGACCGTCGACGCGCAGCTCCTGACGAGCGACCAGGACGCACCCGACCGGTACCGATTCCGGCACGCGCTGGTCCAGGAGGCCGCCTACGGGCAGCTGCTCTCCGCGGAGCGGCGCTCCATCCACGCCGCATGTGCCCGGGCCCTCGAGGCGCGACCCACGGGAGCCGGCGGCGCCGCGGCGAGCCGGCTCGCCGAGCTGGCCCATCACTGGCGCGCCGCCGACGATCCCGGCCGCGCGCTTCGAGCAGCGATCGCTGCGGGTGACGCGTCCCTGGCGGTCTACGCGTTCGCGGAGGCCGGCCGCCAGTACGAGCACGCGATCGAGATGTGGGACGCCGCACCGGTGACCGATCGACCGACCGACCGGGATCTCGCAGACCTGTACGACGCGGCGAGCGAATGTGCGACGACTGTGGGGGACGGCGCCAGGGCGGTCGCGCTTGCCCGCCGCGCCATCGAGCTGGTCGACGGCGCGTCCGGCGCCGTCGAAGGCCCGGAGCGGCAGGCCCGGGTTCGTGAACGGCTGGGGATCGCGGCCACGGTGGCCGGTGACACGGCCCTGTCGATCCGAATGCTCGAGGATGCGGTAACGCTGTTCGAAGGCGCGCCGCCCTCGGCCAGCCAGGCACGGGTGGTCGGCAGTCTCGCCGCCAACCTGATGCTGGCCGGCCGGTCAGCGGAGTCGGTACCGCTGGCGGAGCGCGCCATCGAGCTCGCCCGGCAGGTCGGCGCACCTGACATCGAGGCGCGAGCGCTCGACACGCTGGGTGTGGATCGAGCAGATCTCGGCAACATCGGGCCGGTATCGAGCTGCTGCGGCGGTCGCTCGAGCTCGCATCCGAGATCGGCGACCCGACCGAGATCCCGCGAAGCTACATCAACCTGAGCGCTGTGCTCGAGATGGGTGGCTTCGGCGAGGCGGCGCTGGAGGCATCGCTCGCGGGCCTCGAGGCGGTCCGTCGCTACGACCGGGTCGGGTTCGAGATCTACCTGGCGACCAACGCGGCCGCGTATCTGATCGAGCTCGGGCGCTACCGGGAGGCGTCGGAGCTGCTGGAACCGCACGTCACCGACGTGCTGCCCGGCGTCGGCACGTATCACCTTCGGGCGGCGCTCGCCCACGCGGCGATCCGAATGGGCGACCTTGAAGCCGCCCGGCACCACCTCGAGATCGCCGCGGTCCGAGGCAAGCCACGTCGACGACTCGCAGTACGTGACCGACCTGTACACGTTCCGCACCGAGGTGGCGCTGTGGGCCGACGAGCCGGACGTCGCGCTGAAGATCGCCCTGCGAGGGCTTCGCCAGGCTCGTGGGCATGGACAACGCGATCGTGCTCGGGCAGCTGGCCCTCCCCGCCACCCAGGCCGCGGCGGATCTCGCCGCGCGAGCCCGGGCGCGCGCGATCCCGAAGGCGCCGAACGGGCCGTCGAGGGCGCCCGCGACGTCATCGGCCGCTACGCGGCGTCGATCGCCCGGCTGGTCGAGCGCGACACCCTCGCCGAGCGCGAGATCGGGTGGCGGATGGCGATCTGCGAGGCGGAGCTCGCGCGGGCGGCCGGGGACGACGACCCATCCCGATGGATGGCGATCCGTGACGCCGTGGCCGCCCGGCCGGCGCCCTTCCGGGAGGCCTACGTCCTGTGGCGGGCGGCGGAGGCCGCGGCGTCGGGCGCAACCGGGACACGGGCGGCGGCCGCGGCCGCCGGTCACCTGCGCGAGGCGCACGAGATCGCCGCGAGGATCGGCGCGCGGCCGCTGCAGATGAGGATCGAGCGCCTCGGCCGGCAGCTGCGGATCGACCTCGCGCCCGCCGAGGCGCCCACG
Source organism: uncultured Chloroflexia bacterium (assembly GCA_963806265.1). GTDB lineage: Bacteria > Chloroflexota > Limnocylindria > Limnocylindrales > CSP1-4 > CAIXZV01. The sequence continues at coordinate 64,425 of CAWDXT010000030.1, read as the reverse complement.
GTGCCTCTTGCCGGGATCGACGAGCCGGGGCAGGGGCGCGCATCCCCCGCCCTGACGCCCGACCCGTTCGGGCTGACCCGCCGTGAGCGCGAGGTCCTGGAGCTCGTCACCCTCGGCTACACCAACCGGCGAATCGCCGAGACCCTGTTCATCACCGAGAGCACGGCCGGGGTGCACGTCTCGAACATCCTGGGCAAGCTGGGCGTCGCGACACGGACGGAGGCTGCGACCGTCGCGGTCAGGCTCGGGCTGGATCGGAGCGCGCCTGCCTGAGCGGCGGGAGTCGCGGCCGGCCGCCTTCAGCGCGTCGCGAGCACCTCGCGCGCCTCGATCAGGTCCTGCGTCGCGTCGCCCTCGGTGAACGTCGCGACAACGGATGCCAGCTCCGCGGCTCGCTCAGGACGCGCTGCAGCCGACGCCGACCGGCACAGGCGGGTCAGCGCCCGCAGCTCCGACATCCTCGTCTCAAGCAGCCGGGCCGTCCTCAGCGCCAGCTCGTGCGCCTCGCGCGAGTCGCGCGATCCCGGTCCGTCGATCGCCTCGAGCAGATCGCCCTGGACCAGCGCCAGCTCCGGGAACAGCACGCCGGGCGACACGGGTCCGCCCATCATGTCCATCGCGGTGCGGATGGTCTCGAGCCCGTCTGCCGGTCGATCCGCGCGCCCGAACGATCGGGCGCTGACGTAGAGCAGCATCGGCAGGAACACCGGCGGCGAGACGATCCCCTGGTAGGCAGCCATGCCGTCCGCCACGTGCGCGAGGCCCGCCGTGCGATCACCGACGCTGGTCTCGGCCGCGCCCAGCAGCACCGACCCGATCGCCGACCAGATCCGGAAGTCGTACTCGTCGGCGATCTCGAGCAGGCGCGTGGCGCGATCCAGCACCACGTGCTCCTCGCGTCGCCACAGGTGCAGCAACCCTGAATGGAACGTCGCGAACGCCGAGGTCCACGGGTGATGGAGCTGGCTCGCGAGGTCGATCCCCTGGTCGGCGCGCGCAACCGCGCGATCCGGCTCACCCGACAGCCACAGGCAGAAGGCCGACGTCGTGAGGCAGGCGACGCGCGGCTCGTTTCCCTGTCGCACGCCGACCGCCCGCGGCGGGCCAGCAGCGAACAGCCCGATCGCCTCGTCCAGGGTCGCCAGTCCCTCGCGCAGCCGGCCCGTGAACACGAGCGCGGTGGCGACCACGAGCATGCCGTCGATGCGCATGTTCACGTTGCCTTCGGCGTCTGCGATCGCGAGCAGCCGATTGCCGAGCTCGATGCCCTGCCCGAACTCGGCGCGCAGGACGTGGAGGTTGGCCATGCTGCGCAGGACGGTGAACTCCTCGCGCAACCCTCGACCGGGCCCGGCACGCTCAAGCGCCCTGGAGTACGCCTGCTCGACCTCGGGCGTGAAGCCGCGGGTCGCCATCAGGGCACGGGCCAGGCTCATCCGCAGCGAGAACTCCTGGGTGGCGATCTCGGGCGTGGCGTCGCGCTCCTCGAGCACGGCGAGCAGGTCGGTGGTGAGCTCGACGGTGTCCCGATACCAGCCGCGGGCCTCGTTGAGGATCAGCAGGCTGTCCGCCAGCCGGGTCAGCTGGTCGAGATTCCGGTCGTCGATCCAGCATCGCCAGGCGATCCGCAGATTGCCGGCGTCGTGCGCCAGGGCGTCGACCACGCGGTCGCGGCCAGGTCCCCCGAGGTCGCGCCGGAGGCGCTCGGCCAGCGCCGCGTAGTACGCGGCATGTGCCCGCCGGACCGCCGCGGCATCGGCTTGGGCGTCGAGCTGCTCGGCGGCGTACTCGCGGATGGTCTCGAGCATCACGAACCGGGGCTCACCGTCCGGGATCTCCACCTGGCGGACGAGACCCTGCTCGAGCAGCGCGCCGAGCGCCTCGATGATGTCCACGGGATCGCCCGAACCATCGACCACCGGTTCCACCACGGACTCGACCGCCACCAGCTCTGCGCCATCGAACACCGACAGCGCCTGGAGCAGACGCTGCTCCCCCGGTTCCAGCAGGCGGAAGCTCCAGTCGATCGTGGCGCGCAGCGTCTGCTGCCGCTCGGGCAGGTCGCGAGCGGAGCTCCGCAGCAGGTCGAGGCGACGGCCCAGGCGGTCGCGAAGCGCCTCGGGTGAGAACAGCCGCAGGCGTGCGGCCGCGAGCTCGATCGCGAGCGGCAACCCGTCCAGCCGGCGGCAGATGTCCGCCACGGCATCCGCGTTGTCCCCGGTCAGCTCGAACTCGGGACGAACGGCCCGCGCCCGGTCCAGGAACAGCTCGACGGCCTCGAAGCGGCGCAGCTCGTCCACGGAGGGAGTCCGCCGCCCCGCGGGCGGCACCTCGAGGGGCGACAGCGGGATCACCTGCTCGGGCCGAACATGCAGCGGCTCGCGGCTGGTGACCAGGAGGCTGCAGCCCCGGGCAGCGCGCGAGGAGCTCGGTCGCCACGGCCGCCGCAGCGGTGACCTGCTCGAAGTTGTCGAGCACGAGCAGCACCTGGCGCTCGCGCAGGCGGTCCGTGACATCGTCGATGAGCGACCGATCCGGCGTCTCGCGAACCCCGATCACCCGGCCCAGCGCGACCAGCACAGCCTCGGTGTCGGCCGCGGCCGAGAGGTCCACGAACGACACCCCGTCGCGGAACCGGTCGGCGACCTCGCCGGCAGCCCGGATGGCCAGGCTGGTCTTGCCGGTCCCGCCGGGGCCGGTCAGCGTCACCAGGCGCACGTCCCGGTCGGCGAGTCGCTGCTCGATCGCGGTCAGCTCGGCGCGCCGGCCGACGAACGTTCCAACCTGGGTCGGCAGGCCGCCGGCAAGGTGGTCGAGGGTCGCGAGAGGCGGGAACGCGTCGTCCAGCGCCGGGTGGACCAGCTGGAACACCCGCTCCGGGCGGCCGAGATCCTTGAGCCGGTACTCCCCGAGATCCCGCAGCGTGGCGTCGTCGGCCGGGTGCTCACCCACGAGCGCGACGGCCGCGGCCGAGAGCAGGACCTGGCCGCCGTGCCCGGCGGCCATGAGCCGTGCGGTGCGGTTGACCGAAGGGCCGAAGTAGTCGTCGCCGCGGCGCTCCGCCCGGCCCACGTGCAGCCCCATCCGGACACGGAGCGGACCGGTCTCGCCCCACGGCTCGGCGGCGAGGCCGCGCTGGGCGGCGAGACAGGCCGTCACCCCCCTGGCGGCGTCCGGGAAGACCGCCATGAGCCCATCGCCGGTGGTCTTGACCACCTGTCCGCCGGCGGCGGTGATCGCCGACTGCAGGATGGCGTCATGCCGGGCAAGCGCCCTGCCCATCGCCTCGGGCATCTGCTCCCAGAGCCGGGTGCTGCCCGCGATGTCAGTGAACAGGAACGCGAGCGGGCCGTTGGCCTCCAGGGACGCGGTGCTGTGCACGCGTTGACGATAGTCGGCTTTGCCGCAGACGTCCGGAGCGTTCCGGCTCAGCGCAGCAGGTAGCGGGGTACCTGGTTGATCAGGGGCTCGCCGGCCGCGAACCGCCGGATCTGGTCGCCGGCCAGCCGGAATGCCCGCACCTCCGCCTCGGGCGAGTCGCCGGCGATGTGCGGCGTGATCAGCGCGTTGGGCAGCGCCCACAGGGGGTGGCCCGCGGGCAGCGGTTCGGGGTCGGTGACATCAAGCGCGGCCCGGAGCCGGCCCGACCGCAGCTCCGTCACCAGCGCCTCGGTATCCACGGTGCGGCCGCGGCCCGCGTTGACGACGAGCGCGCCGTCCGGCAGCAACCCGAGCCGGCGCCCGTCGAGGAAGCCCGCCGTCTCGCTCGTGAGCGGCAGCAGGTCGACCAGGATCTCGGCCGTCGGGCAGAAGACCGTCGAGCTCGTCCATGCCGGCAACACCGTCCCGAGGCGAGCGCGCCACGCCCACGATCTCCACCTCGAGCGGCGCCAGCCGATCAGCGACGGTCGCGCCGATCGAGCCGAAGCCCAGGATCACGACCCGCCGGCCGGCGAGCTCACCCGGCACGAGATCGACCCACTCGCCGCTCGCCTGCGCGTCACGCGCGTCCACGAGACCGCGGCTGCATCGCAAGGATCGAGCCCACAACCCATTCCGCCAGCGGCACGTCGTACACGCCGCGCGCATTGCACACCTGATCCGCTCCGGCACCCGGCCGACGAGCCAGTCGACCCCGCGCTCAGCGTCTGGATCACCCGCAGGTGGCCCAGCGATCCGATCGCATCGAGCAGCGGTCGCCGCAGCCAGCGGGTGGGGACGGCGAGATCGACGCGCGACAGGTCGGGCGTGGGCCGCCCTCCGGGGCAAGGACGACCTCGACGTCTGTCGGGCAGCTCACCGAGGTGCCGCAGCTCCGGGAGATCGGGAAGGGCGACGACAACGGTGCTCATGGGTGCGATGCCTGATCATCGCCTCAGCCTACCGCCGGAAGGGATTGCCGGCGGCCGGGGTCCGGCCGGGGTCAGTCCCTGTCCCGACGTTGCCAGCCCCGCGGCAACCTGTCCGCCGGGCGGCTCGTGCGGCTCTCGAGCTCAGCGCGGCGGCATCGCGGCGAACGTCCGCTCGACGTCGTCGAGCAGCCGGATCGTCGCCTCGGTCGACGACCGTCGAGGTAGCGCTCGCCGAACTCGGGCGTGGCCTCGCGGGCGTCGCCCCAGGTGCCCGAATGGGTCGCGCGGTAGACCGAGCCCGGGGCCGAGAAGAAGAACGCGGTGTGCACGGCGGCCGCGTTCGTGACCTCGGGGAAGGGCGGGAACTCGACGTTCGCCCGCTCCATGTCCACGAGGTCCGGGTTGATCGCCAGCACCGCCGCCGTCTCGCCCTTGTTGGCGTGCAGCCCGTTGGACGGGTCGAAGTACTCCGCCGCCTCGTCGGGCGTCATCCCGTCCCAGTAGTTGACCGGGAAGGCGCGCACGCCCGCCGGCAGGCCGGTCGGCGGCGTTGGCGCAGGCGTAGGCGATGGCATACGTGTTGTCGTAGTGGCCGTTGAGGAACACGATCCGGGTGAACCCGACGGTCGCGAGCGACGCGCACAGGTCCTCGATGACGGCCATGAACGTCGGGATCCGGAGCTGGACGACGCCCGTGAACCCGGTATGCGGGTACGACAGCCCGTAGTTGACCGGCCGGCGCCACGAGCGCCCCGACCCGCGGCGCGACCCGGCGGGCGACCTCGGTCGGGACGAGGACGTCCGTCGCCAGCGGCGCCGTGCGGGCCGTGCTGCTCGGTCGAGCCGATCGGCACGATCACGGTCTGGTGCTCTCGCAGGAACGCCTCGACCTCGAGCGTCGTCATCTCGCCCAGGAACACGGTCGCGGGCTTCACGGCCGGCCTCCTTGCTCGTCGTCAGGCGATGGTGGTGGTGAGCTCGCCGATGCCCTCGATCCAGCACGACGACCTCGTCGCCGGTCTCGAGATGCCGGTCCGGTCCCGGGCGGCGCCTGCGAGCCGGCCGGGGTGCCGGTCGCGATGAGGTCGCCCGGCCGGAGCACCAGGTGCCGGCTGAGGTACGAGATGATCCTCGGCGACGGAGAACCGCATGTCGGCGGTGCGTGCCGTCCTGGATCGGCTCGCCGTTGATGGTGCAGCCAAGGCGCAGGCTCGGCCGGGTCGATGCTCGTCGGCGGTGACGATCCACGGGCCGACCGGGCAGAAGCCCGGGCATCGACTTGCCCAGCAGCCACTGGTCGCCGTCGAGCCACGGATCGCGCGACGAGACGTCGTTGACGCACGTGTAGCCGAAGACATGGCGCATCGCGTCACGCGGGCGCCACCCGCCACGCCGGCTCGCCGATCACGACGCCCAGCTCGACCTCGGCATCGACGTTGGCGGTCAGCGCCCGGTCCCACGTCAGGACCGCGCCGTGGCGGACGACCGATGTGGCGGCCTTGCCGTAGACGAGCGGCCGGTCCGGCGCCTGCCTCGGCGCGCGCCGGGGATCGCGGTAGTTCAGCCCGACCGTGTAGATCGCGCCCGGGTCCGGGACGGCGGCCCGAGTCGGGCGTCGGCGAGCGGCTGCCACGCCGTCGCCGGCTGCCGCTCCGCCCAGCTCCGGACGCGACCGATGGCCGCGTGCCCGCCGGCGGCCAGCGATCGCGGATGCCGCTGCCGGTCGGGCGGGGCATCGTCACCGGCGACCGCGACCAGTGGCAGCACGCGCTCGTCATCGACGACCGCGCGAACGGCAGCCGCCATCGGCGACGATCGTCGCGAGACGCATCGGTCAGGCCTCCGCGCGCCGGATCGGCGAGCAGCGGCGCGACGGCCGCGCGCATGACGTCGGCCATGCCGCCCGACGCCGGTCCAGCGCTCGAACGCGATCGCGGCCTGGGCGATGAGCATCTCCGATCCGTTGCCGCCGCGCAGCCCTCGCGCCCGGGCCGCCCGGAGCAGCGGCGTCTCGGGCGGGACGTAGACGAGATCGAACACGGTCGCCCAATCGGGCAGCGCGTCCACGCGATCGTCATGCCCGGGTCGACCATGCCCACGGTGGTGGCGTTGACGGCGAGGTCCGCCGACCCCAGCGCCTCGTCGAAGGCGGCGTCGTCGAGCGCCGTGGCGTGCAGCGACGTGTGCCCGATGCCCGTCGCAGCTGGGCCACGAGCGCCTCGGCCGCGCCGGGTCGTCCGGTTGCCGACGGTCACCCGGCGCGCACCCGCGCGGCAGGCACGCGAACACGACCGCGTCGGCCGCACCACCGGCCCCGGCGACGACGACGTTGCCGCCCCGGATCGGAAGCCCATCGCGAGCTCGACGCCGGCGCGGAACCCCGGGCGCGTCGGAGTTGATCCCGACCAGCCGACCGTCGTCGGTGCGCACGACGTTGTTGACCGCGCCGATCGCCCGGCGTCCGTCCTCGACCTCGTCGCACAGGCCGGCGACGACGCGCTTGTAGGGCGCGGTCACGCCCGAGGCCCAGCCAGCCCGGGCCACGCGCCTCGGCCACGGCGGCCTCGACCTCGCCCGGCTCGAGCTCGAGCAGGACGTAGCGGGCGTCGATCCCGGCCGCGTCGAACGCGGCGTCGTGCATCACCTGCGAATGGCGCCGCTGGAGCGGCTTGCCGAGCAGGCGCGACGCGCCGGGTCATCGGCGGTCACGCGACGACCGGGGCCGACCGCGGCCGGACCGGCCCGGCGGTGGGCGGGAAGGTGACGTTGGGGATGATCTCGTCCACCCAGTGCCGGAGCTGCGCCGGGTCGGGCGTCATGGTGTGGAGGATGAAGTACTCGACGCCCGGCGTCGACCCGCGCCTGGAGCGAGGCGACGATCTCGTCCGGCGTGCCGAACAGGTAGACGGACTCGAGGTACTGCTCGGCCCGCGCTCGGTGCTCATGACCTTGAGGAACGCGCGGTGCTGCTCCTCGCGGGCCTTGGCCGGGTCGTTGGTCAGCACCAGGTGGAGGAAGTTCTCGTGCGCGACCACGCGCTCGTCGCGGGGTCGCGGCCGTGCTCGCGATAGTAGGCCTGGAGCTCCGTCCAGTCGCGGGCGATGTCGTCGGGCGGGCAGGTCGGCCGCGGGATCCAGCCGTCCGATGCGGACGGTGCGCGCCTTGACCGACTCGACGAACCGGGGCAGGTCCGGCGACTTGGGATCGGCCAGCTGGGATCCGCCGCCGATCCAGAGCTCGGGCCGCTGTGCCGTCCGCGGCTCGATGAACACGTCGTCCACCGAGTAGTAGCGGCCGTGGTAGGTGACGGTCTCGCCCTCGAGCAGCGGCATCATGATGTCGAGCATCTCGTCGGTGCGGCGGCCGCGCTCCGACTTGTGCACGCCGACCGCCTCGTACTCGGCCTCGTTCCAGCCCACGCCCGCGCCGAGGATGACCCGGTTGTCGGACAGGAACTGGAGCGTCGCCAGCTCCTTGGCCAGGATCACCGGGTTGCGCAGCGGCATGATCAGGATCGACGTCCCGAGCCGGACCCGCTCGGTGACGCCCGCCGCCACGGCCAGGCTCGTCAGCGGCTCCAGCCAGTTCACGGAGTAGAAGCGACGGGCCGCGAGCAGGTGGTCCGTGATGAACAGGGAGTCGAAGCCCAGCTCCTCGACCTCGCGCGCGAAGGACTTGATTCCCCGGGCGCGTTCGGCGCCGTCGCCCTCCCAGATGTAGGACGGCAGGAAGACGCCGAATCGGCCGACGTTGCTCATCGGGCAGGCTCCTTTGTGTGCGGCGGCCTCATCGGCCGCGATACTCGGGCTCTCGCTTGGCGAGGAACGCGGTCGCGCCCTCGGCTCCGTCCTCGGTGGCGAAGATCCGCTCGGACGCGTCCAGCTCCGCGGCCAGGCCGGCGTCGATCGACAGGTCGGGTGCGGCATCGATGAGCTGCTTGGCCTCGCGAACGGCCAGCGGGCCGCGCCGCGCGATCTCCTCGCCGATCGCGACCGCGGCGGCGAGCGCCTCGCCCGCCGGCACGACGCGGTTGACGAGGCCGATCTGCTCCGCCTCGGCGGCGTCGAGGATGCGTCCGGTCAGGATGAGCTCCTTCGCTCGTCCGACGCCGACGATCCGCGGCAGCCGCTGGGTCCCGCCCGCGCCCGGGATGACGGCCAGCCGCACCTCGGGCAGGCCGAGCTTCGCGTGCTCGGACGCGACGCGCAGGTCGCAGGCCAGCGCCAGCTCGAGGCCGCCGCCCAGGGCGTTGCCCTCGATCGCCGCGACGGTCGGCATCGGCAGCGTGGCCAGGCGCGCCACGATGTGCTCCTCGAACGCGAGCCGCGGTCGCGCCTCGCTGCCCCGCTGCGCCTCGAACTCGCCGATGTGCGAGCCGGCCGAGAACGCGCGCTCGCCGCGGCCGCTCACGACCACCGCGCGCACCTCGCCCGGGCTGCGCGGCCTCGAGCGTCGGACAGGGCGTCGTCGAGCGCCAGCAGCAGCTCGCGCGTGATCAGGTTGAGGGGCGGGTTCACCAGCTCCAGGTGGGCGACGCGCCCGAGCCGGAGGCCGATCAGCGGCTCGGTCACCGGCCCGTCCCCGCGTGGGCGGCGAAGTCGGCGGCCAGGCCCATCGGACCGGTCGCGTACAGGCGGGGATCCATCGTCCGCAGCGCCTCCGCGACACGTGGGCGGAAGCCCATCTGGCCAAGCACGTCGCGCTCCACGTCGATCCCGGGTGCGACCTCGATCAGCACCAGGCCGTCATCGCCCAGCTCGAACACCGCGCGATCGGTGATGAACCGCACCTGCTGGCCACGCTCGCGGGCCAGCGGGCCGTTGAACGAGATCTCGCGCACGCGGGGCACGAACTTGCGCAGGCTGCCCTCGCGGATGACGCGGACGCCGCCGTCGATCTCCAGCTCCAGGCCCTGCGCGGTGAGCGTGCCCACGAAGTTGATCCGCGGCGTGCGGGCGCTGATGTTGGGGAAGCCGCCGGGCCCCCGCACCCGGCCCTCGAAGGCGTGGACGTTGACGTTGCCCTCGGCATCGACCTCGGCGAACGAGAGGCTCGCGATGTCGAGCCCGCCGCCGTCGTAGAAGTCGAACATGTAGGGCTGGTCGATCATCGCCTGGTAGTTGAACCCGGCGCCGCCCTCGTTGCCGGCCACCGGGACGCCGCCGAAGATCCCCTGCTCCACCGTCAGCACCAGCTGGTCGGTGATCCCCTCCTCCCAGGCGACCCGGCCGATCAGCTGGCTGATGCCGAAGCCCGAGGTTGCAGATCGCGCCCGGGCGGGAACTCGAGCAGCGACCGACGGGCGATGAGCTTGCGCACGTCGAGCGGCAGCGGCGGCTCGTCGGTGACCGGCCGACGCAGCGCGCCGGCGTAGTACGGCGAGTCGCGGGTGATGTAGGTCTGCCACTGGTCCGGATCGACGTAGACATGGTCCACGAGCGCCGCCGGCACCTTGACGTCGCGCTGGCGGCAGGCTGCCACGGCGGGCCAGCTGGCGGACCTGCGCGATGACGATCCCGCCGCTGTTGCGGGCCGCCATGGCCATCGCCAGCATCTCGCCCTGGACGGCCTCGCCCTCCATCGTGAGGTTGCCGTCCTCGTCGGCCGTCGTGCCACGGATGACGGCGACGTCGATGGGAAACGCGTGGAACAGCAGCCATTCGCGATCCGCGCAGCGTGACGACCTCGACCAGGTCCTCGGTCGTGCGCGCGTTCTGCCGGCCACCGGTCTGGCGTGGGTCGACGTACGTGCCCAGGCCGACGTGGGTCACGAGGCCCGGGCGCCCGGCGGCGATCTCGCGCATCAGCTCCGATAGCACGCCCTGCGGGAACGAGTAGGCCTCGATCTCGTTGGCCTCGACCAGCGCGCCCAGGCGCGGCTCGTTGCCGATGTTGCTGCCGATGGTCCGGCGCTGAAGGCCCGGCAGCCCGAGCTGGCTGAAGCCGCGATCGGCGAAGTCGCCGATGCCCACCACGCGAACCGTGGTCAGGTCGCGCGGGTGGCCCGTCTCCGCGAAGACTGCGGCCAGCTCGTCGATGAAGCGCTGCGGCAGCGCATGGCCGGCGCCGGAGCCGCCGACGACGACCGTCGCGCCGTCGCGCACGAGCGCGACCGCTTCGCGGACGGGGATGACCTTGCTGGTCGCGCCTTCGTTGCCGCTCACCATTCGGCCGCTCATGGCATGTACCCCCCGCCGTTGGGGTTGAGGGTCTGGCCCAGGAACAGCGACGACGCGTCCGACAGCAGGAACACGACCGCGTCGGCGACCTCCTCGGGTCGGCCGAACCGACCGATCGGCATGTCGCGCAGCCGCCGGCGACCCTCGTCGCTCGCCGCGAGGTCGGTGGTCATCTCGGTCTCGATCATGCCCGGGGCGACCGCGTTGACCCGGACGCCGCGCGGACCGACCTCTCGTGCCAGCGATCGGGTCAGGCCGATGAGGCCCGCCTTCGCTGCGCTGTACGCGGCGGTCTCCGCGATCCCCATCTGACCCAGCCGCGACGCGACGTTGACGATCGACCCCGAGCCGCGAGCGAGCATCGAGGGCAGCGCGGCACGGCAGGTGTGGAACGCGGCCGACAGGTCGGTGGCGAGAACCGCGTCCCAGGTCTCGGGCGCGATCTCGAGGAACGGGCCGACCTGGGTCAGTCCGGCATTGTTCACGAGGCCGTCCAGGCGCCCGAACGCGTCGAGCACCTCGATGACAAGACCCTCGGCGGCCGATCCGTCGGACGACATCGGCCGCAAACGTCGCGCCGTCCGAACCGGCATCTCGCACGCGTTCCAGCGTCCTGGCCGCTCCGTCCGCGGCGCGACGGTAGTGGATCGCCACCCGGGCGCCCTCGCGGGCGGCCCGGACGGCGATCTCTGCGCCGATCCCACGGCTGCTGCCGGTGATCAGCACGACGCGGCCCGCGAGCGGGTCGCCCATCAAGCGACCCCCACGGGCAGCAGCCCCGCCGCAGCGAGGGCCTCACGCACGGCGCCCCGGACGTCATCGGCCACCGGTTGCAGCGGCGGTCGCATGACGGTGGACGAGATCACGCCAAGCTCGCGCAGCGCGATCTTGGTGCGCGCCCGGTAGTCACGGACCGGCGGCCCGTACACGACCTCCTCAAGCGGGAGGATCCGCTCCCAGATCGCGCGTGCCTCCGCCCACCGCTCCTCCCGGGCGAGGCGGACCATCTCGACCTGGAGGTCGGTGGCCAGCGTCCCGAACCCGATCAGCGCTCCCTCGGCGCCCATCACGAAGGACTCGAACACGAAGTTGTCGTCGCCCGTCAGCAGGTCGATCGGGCGCTCGAGGCGCTCGATCATGCGTCGCGTCTGGAGGTACAGACGAGCGTCGAACGACGCCTCCTTGAGCGCCACCACGCTGTCGATGGCGGCGATGCGAGCGAGCGTCTCCTCGGAGAAGATGACGCCGCCCAGCGCCGGCTGGAGCTGGAACGCGATCATCGGCAGGCCGCAGCCACGGGCGATCGCCTCGTGGTACGCGACCGGGATCGCGGGATCGAGCGGTGTGCCCTGGTAGGCCGGGATCGGGAACACCAGGCAGCGCGGACGCACCGGCATCCTTCGCCCGGTTCGCCTCGTCCACCGCCTGGGCCGTGAACTGGGCGGACAGCCCGGCCACCACCGGCACGTCCCCGGCCTCCTCGACCGCGACCCGGAGGACGCGATCGCGCTCGTCGGGCCACAGGTGGGGACCCTCGCCGGTGTCGGCGTTGATCGCCAGCGCGACCGGGCCCTGCGGCAGCAACCACTGAAGATAGCGACGGTAGGCGGCCTCATCGAAGCGGCCGTCCTCGTCGAAGGTGACGACGCACGCGGGAACGATCCCGCGCAGGTTGATGGACATGCCGTGCCTCACTGCTGGTAGTCGTTGGTGAAGAACTGATCGGGCTCGATCGTGTTTGTGATGATCCCGGCGTCCGCGAGCACCTTCTGGGTCGCATCCCACTTGGCCGCGGTCTGCTCCAGGAAGGTCGTTCCGGTGTAGTCCCAGACACCGGCCAGCAGCTGGGCCATGCCGTCGGCCTTGTCTTTCGTCTCGGGCGCCGCCGCATACAACGCGTCGAGCGCGGCCTGCGGATCAGCCTGCGCCGCTTCGAGGCCCTGCTTCACACCGGACACGAAGCAGCGCACCTCGTCCGGATGCTCGGAGATGAAGCTGTCGTTGGACGCGATCGCGAGGCCATAGATGTCCTGGCCGTAGTCCTTGAACGGCAGCACGTTGAGGTTCTCGGAGCGTTGGGGTCGATGTTCGCGGCCTCGTTGCCGAAGAACGTGATGAAGTCCACCTGCCCGGCCTTGAGCTGGGCGATGCCGGGCGCGGGGACGGTGACCTCGTGGTAGTCGCTGTCCGCGATGCCCTGCTCCTTGAACAGCGCCTTGAGCAGCAGGTATGGCGATCCGCCGGGAACGGCCCCGAAGGTCTTGCCCTTGACGTCCTGGAGGGTCGTGATCCCCTTGTCCTTGTAGGACACGATCGAGGCAGGGTTGGTCTGGTACAGGACGCCCAGCGACTTCACCGGCAGGCCCTTGGTCCGTGACGCCGAGATGGATACCGCGTCGGTCAGGCCGAAGTCCTGCGAGCCGTTGGCGACCAGCTGGGCGGTGTCACCCGAGCCCTTGCCGGCGGCCATCGTCACGTTGAGCCCGCAGGACTCCCAGAAGCCCTTCTGCTTGGCGAGGAAGAACGGAGCGTGGTTGCCGGCGATCACCCAGTTGAGCCGGAACGTGACATCGGTCATGGCCATGGGCGTCGCCGACTCGGGTGCCATCGAGGCCGCTTCGGTCGGTGCCGTCGTGGCCGGGGCCTCGGTTGGCGCCGTGGTCGCAGCGCTGCCGCTGCAGGCGGCCAGCGCGAGTGCTGCCGCGAGCGTGGCGACGAGGTGGAGGTGGCGTGAACGCTGGTGCATCTTGCTCTCCTTCGTGACTCGGGCCTCTGCTTGATGGCTCGGGCGGCTCCTTCCGCCCCTGCTAGCTGCCAACGGCGACCTCATGCCGCTGTGCCACGGAAGCAGCAACCGCTCCGCGAGATCCACCAGCCACGAACAGGATCACCCCCAGGACGATGAGCATGAACAAGGCGGCGAACAGCAACGTCGAATCGAGCAGGGTGTTCGCGTACGTCAGCAGGTATCCGAGACCGCTGTCGGCGCCGACCCATTCGCCCACGACGGCGCCCACGACCGCGAGCGTGATGCCCACCTTGAGCCCGCTGAAGATATGGGGCAGGGCATGCGGGAACCGGACGCGCAGGAAGATCTGGGCTGGTGACGCATTGACGGATCGGAGCAGGTCGAGCAGGTTGCGATCCACGGACGAGAACCCCTCGGCCGCGGTGACCGTCACCGGGAAGAACACCATCAGGGCCGTGACGGCGATCTTGGGCCAGATGCCGAAGCCGAGCCACAGCACGAGCAGCGGCGCGATCGCGATCTTGGGCACGGCCTGCGACGCCACGATCAGCGGGTACAGGGTGCTGCGGACGATCAACGCGAGTAGGCGATCGGGATGGCGAGCCCGATCCCCAGCGCGACCCCGACGACGAACCCGATCAGCACCTCGGACGTGGTCACGATCGTCGCGTCCCAGAGGGTGGCCCATGAGTCGACGACCCGCTGCGGCGATCGCCGTGGGCGCAGGCAGGATGTAGGTGGGGACGCTGCCCAGGTGGGCGACGATCTCCCACGACCAGCAGCACGAGCAGCAGGAACGCGGCCGGCAGGGCCCGCTGCACGCTGCGGCGCGAGCGGAGCGGCACCGCCCGGCTCGCGGCGACGGTCGGGGTCACGACCGAGTCCCGGAGCTCGACGCGCTCAGCCATGGGCGCCCTCCCCGTCGACCTCGATGTGGCTCCGAAGCTGCTGCTCGTACGCTCCGAACGCCGCGCTGTCGCGCACGCCGGGATCGCGCGGCCGCGGCAGGTCGATCGTCACGTCGGCCACCACCCGGCCGGGCCGGGCGGACATCACCACCACGCGGTCGGACAGCAGGATCGCCTCGCCGATCGAGTGGGTGACGAACACGACCGTTCGGCTCCCGTCGAGGATCTTGAGCAGCTCCTCGCCCATCCGGTCGCGGGTGATCGCGTCGAGCGCCGCGAACGGCTCGTCCATGAGCAGGATCTCCGGCTCGAGCGCGAGGGCGCGTGCCAGCGCCACCCGCTGCTTCATGCCGCCCGACAGCTGCGCGGGGTAGTAGCGCTCGAAGCCGGCGAGGCCGACCATGTCCAGGAGCGCCCTGACGCGCTCGCGCCGCTCCGCCCTGGCCGGTGACGTCGAGCAGCAGCGTCGCGTTGTCCGAGCACGGTGCGCCACGGCAGCAGCGTCGCATCCTGGAACACGAAGCCGAACTTCCGCTGCCGCACCGCCGCCGCGACCGGCTGACCATCGATCCACAGGTCGCCGCCGCTCGGCTCGATCAGGCCACCGATCATCTTGAGCAGCGTCGTCTTGCCGCATCCCGAGGGATCCGAGCAGCGAGATGAACTGGCCGCGCGGGATCTCGAGGTCCACGAGGGCAAGCGCCTGCTGGCGGCCACCCTTCGCCGTTCGATAGGACTTGGCCACGCGATCGCACGCGATCTGGACGCTCCGAGTGCGCCGCGCGGGGATCGCGAGCGGCCGTCGGGACCGTCATGGCGTCGCAGTCTCCTCGAGGGTCGGCAGCCTGCTCCGGGCGAGGTCCGGCGCCGGAGCAGGGGCGCTCAGCGGCGACCGGGAGCGGGACCACCGGCCGCGGAGCCGCGGTGACCGCGAAGCACGACCTCGGTCGGCATCAGCTCGGGCGGCCGTCCTCGCCGGCCAGCATCACGTCCGCGTAGGCGAACCCGAGACGGCCAAGCTCGCGCAGCGGCAGCCGGACGGTGGACAGGGCCGGGCGCGGTCATCGACGCCATCGAGATGTCGTCGAAGCCGGCGACCGAGACCTCGCGCGGGCACGTCGATGCCCGAGCTCGCGCGAGGCGCTCCAGCGCGCCCAGCGCAAGCAGGTCGTTGGCGGCACACACCGCGGTGAACGGCGCCATCGCCGGCGAGCAGCGTGTCCACGCCCAGCGGCGCCACCCTCCCGGTCGAAGCCAGGTCTGCACGACCAGGCGCTCGTCGACCTCGATGCCCGCCGCCTCGAGACCGCGCCCGGTAGCCGGCCAGCCGCTCGCGCGCCACGTACAGCGATGCCGGCCCGGCCAGGAACGCGATCCGGCGATGACCGAGCTCCACCAGGGCCGCGACCATCGCCGCCACGCCCGCCGGCGTTGTCGACGCCGATCTCGGGCTCACCCAGCGCGTGGGGCGAGAGGTGGACGACCGCCGCGCCCTGCTCGCGCATCGCCGCCAGGTGCTTGGGCAGCTCCTCGTTGAGCGCCGGGTCGTCGAGGCCGCTGCCCGCGAAGATGATCGCGGCGGCGCGCATCGAGCGCAGCAGCCGGACGTAGGAGCTCTCGCGCTCGGGATCGCGCTCCGAGCTGCAGGTGATGACCAGGAAGCCGGCCGGCGACGCCGCGTCCTCGACGCCGCGCACGACCTCGGCGAAGTACGGGTCGGTGATGTCGTGGACGATCACGCCCACCACCGGGACCTGGCTCTTGAGCAGCCCGCGGGCAAGCGCGTTGGGCACGTAGTCGAGCGTCCGGGCCGCGTCGAGCACGCGCTCGCGAGCCGCCGCGCTGACCGGGTAGTCCGCGTCCGACATGACGCGCGACGCAGTTGCGACCGACACGCCGGCGAGCCGCGCGACCTCGGTGATCGATGCCACGTCGGTCGGCTCAGTACGGGAACGTCGAACGACTTGGGCTCGTCGCGGACGGTCACCCACTGCCACTCGGTGAACTCGTCCCAGTTGGCCTCGCCGCCGAACCGGCCGCCGTTCCCGGACAGGCCCATCCCGCCGAACGGGATCACCGCCTCGTCGTTGACGGTCTGGTCGTTGACGTGGACCATCCCCGACCGCATGCGCTGCGCGAGCGCGAGGCCGCGCGAGATCGAGCGCGAGTAGACGGCACCGGCCAGCCCGTAGTCGCTGTCGTTGGCGAGCGCCAGCGCCTCCTCGTCGGTGTCGAAGGTGACGACCGGCGCGACGGGTCCGAACGTCTCGTCGGTCCAGACGGGGAGATCGGTGGTCACGTCAGCGAGCACCGTGGGCCGGTAGAACAGGCCCTCGTGCGTGCCGCCGACAGCCAGCCGCGCCCCGCCCTCGACCGAGCGCTGGACGATCCCGTCCACGCGGGCGAGCTGCTTCTCGTTGACGATCGGGCCGAGATCGACCTCCTCGCGGAACGGGTCGCCCAGCCGGAGCCGCGCCGGCCTTCTCGACCAGCGCGTCGGTGTACGCGGCCGCCACGCTCCGATGGACGATGTGGCGCCCGGTCGCGAAGCACACCTGTCCCTGGAACTGGAACGAGGCATAGGCTCCGGCGGACGCGGCCGCGTCGAGGTCCGCGTCGTCGAGCACGACCAGCGCATTGTTGCCGCCGAGCTCGAGCGAGACCTTCTTGAGCAGCTCGCCGGCGAGCGCGCCGACGCGGCGGCCTGCCGCGGTCGAGCCCGGTGAACGAGACGCGCGTCACGTTGGGGTCGGTCACGATCGCCTCGCCCGTCTCGGCGCCGCCGACCACGACCTGGAGCAGGCCCTCGGGCAGTCCGGCCTCGCGGAACACGGCGAGGAACATCGCGCCGCCGCACACCGGCGTCTGGGGATCGGGCTTGAGGACCACGGCGTTGCCCAGCGCCAGCGCCGGGGCGACCACGCGCATGCCCAGCACGCTCGGGGAGTTCCAGGGCGTGATCGCGCCGATCACGCCGGCGGGCACGCGGCGGACCATGGAGAGCCGCCCCGGGCGACACCGACGGGCACGAGCTTGCCGTACGGCTGTGACGGCATGGTCGAGGCGTTGAGCAGCTCGGCGATCGTGAAGTTCTGCTCGTGGTGCATCTTGTTGTAGCACGGCGCCGGTCTCGCGCTGTGTCCAGGAGCCGAGCTCGTCGCGGTGCGCCTCGTAGATCTCCGCCGCCCGCCGCAGGATCGCGGCCCGCTCCGCGTAGCTCACCTCGGCCCAGGCCGCCTGCGCCTCGGCGGCAGTGGCCGCCGCGCGCGCCACGTCGTCGGGCGTGGAGCGCCTCAGGGTCAGGAGGTGACGGCCCGTCGCCGGTTCGCAGACATCGACCGGCTCGCCGCTGCCCGGCTGCCACTGGGCGAGGAGCGGATCGAGCCAACCGGTGCTGGTGGTCTTGGCAGGTGCGGTCATGGTGAGCTCCCTGTTGCTGTGCGCGCGGTCGGGTCGGCCGGCCAGGTCGTGGGTGCGGTTGTGGGGTCGTGGGCCGCGGCTCAGCGCTCGGCTCGGCGGCCGGTCACGGGATCTCGCCAGATCGGGCCGCGGGCCAGGACCTGGTCGCTGAGGCCCTCCTCGATGAAGTCCGGCACCTTCCACGAGTAGAGCTGCTTCGCGACCTGCCCGGGGTACCCGAGGCGGTCGCGGACATCGGCGTCGGTGTAGTAGCCGCCGACCACGGTGAGCAGCAGGGCGGCATGGTGGTCGGGCTCGTCGCGCTCGAGCGTCGCTAGCCGGGTCGCGGGATCGTCGCCCAGGTCCGCACGCAGCGCCGCCCGCAGCGGCTCCACGAGATCGGGGCGCGCCCGAAGCACGAACCGGAGCCGGACGTCGCCCACCACGTCGCCCGCCGAGGGCATCCCGTGTGCCTCGGGGATGAGATGGTCGGCGACCCGTGTGAAGACGACCCGTCGGCCGGCATCGAGCGTGTCGAGCGGGTCGGCTGCCTGGCCGTGGTCCTCGCTCACGCCGGCACCTGCTGGTTGAACCGCGTCTCCACCATGTGATCGGCGGCCCGGAGGGCGAGGGCGGAGATGGTGGACGTCGGGTTGACGCCGCCCGAGGTGACGAAGCAGCTGCCGTCGGCGATGTACAGGTTGGGCACGTCGTGCGCCCGGTTCCAGCGATCGACCACGGACGTCCGGGGGTCGTCGCCCATGCGCGCCGTGCCCAGCAGGTGCCAGCCCGAGTAGCGCATCAGCTGGTCGACCTCGACCTTGTAGGCGCCCGCCGCCATCAGCGACTCCGACGCCTTCTGGATGTGGAAGTCGAGCAGCCGGCGCGAGTTCTCGGACACCTTGTAGTGGAGCTCGGGGGCCGGGATGCCCGACGAGTCCTTGAGCGTTGCCGACAGGGTCACCTGGTTCGCCTCGTCGGGCAGGTCCTCGCCGAACAGCCCCCAGTTGGCACCCCTGCCGAGGTGCGACCGGACGTGGAGGTGGTGCTCCGGGCCCCAGACCAGCGACCCGGCGCGGCTGGGAAGCGCGGCGTTGATCGGGCCGAAGGTCGGCGCGAGACCCCACTTGGCACCGCGCACGAACCCGCGCCGCTCGTCGGTCTCGTAGAACTCGAACGACTCGATCGAGCAGCCGAACTGGCCCTGCCAGCTTTCGAGGTCCTCGTCGAACAGCCCGCCCACGTTGGCGAAGGGATGCATCATCAGCCGCCTGCCTACCAGCCCGGAGCTGTTGGCCAGGCCGTCGGGATGCGCCGACGAGGCGGACAGCAGCAGCAGGCGCGCGGTGCCGATCGCGTTCGCCGCCATGACGACGACCTTCGCCGGCTCGAAATGCTCTACGCCCTCGCGGTCGCGCCAGGTGGCGCCGGTCACCAGGCCCTTCGCATTGGTCTCCAGCCGCTGGACGCGCGCGCCGGTCACCAGCCGTGCGCCGAGCCCGATCGCCTTGGGCCAGTGGGTGAGATCGGTGGATGCCTTGGCCCCCTCGCCACAGCCCTGCTGGCAGGTGCCCCGCTGGACGCACGGGTGCCGGCCGTCGTAGTCGACCGAGAGGATCGAGTTCGGCTCCGGCCACCAGTGCCAGCCCAGCTTCGCGTGCGCCCGGGCAACCCGGATGCCACCGGGTCCGAGCGGCAGCGGAGGCAGGGGCGGGTCCTCGCCCCCGCCCGGGTATGCCGGATCCCCGCCCATGCCGGACACCCCGAACTGGCGGTCGGTGCGCTCGTAGTAGGGACGAAGCTCCTCGTAGCCGAGGGGCCAGTCGTCGGCGATGCCATCGAGGGAGCGGACCCGGAAGTCCGAGGGCAGCATCCGTGGCCAGGCACCGGCGAAGATGAGCATCGAGCCGCCGACGGCCGAGTACATGAGGGGCGAGATCTCGGCATCGGTCTCGTCGATCGGGTAGTCCTGGGGCTGGCCGCGCACGTTGGGGCTGGTCGCCCACTGCTTGCGCATCGTGAGCTCCCAGTCGAGCTCTGCACCGCGATACTCGGAGCGATCATGCCAGTCGCCCTGCTCGAGGCAGACGACCCTGAACCCGGCCTCGGCAAGGCGCAGGGCGACCACGCCCCCTGTCGCGCCAGCGCCGATGATGAGAACATCTGCGGGCTCGGTGGCCAAGGGTGCCTCCTTTCCGGGCGCAGGAGCGGGACGGCTTCCACGTGCCGCCGATCGTCGGGACGGATGGCCGTCCGGCCCCGACGGGGCTTGCCGGGATGGCCGGCATAGTAAACCTTCTCTGTCGCATAGTAAACCTTGTCTGTCACGCGGGGTCTGGGGCGCCTCGCAGCCCGATCGCGGGCGGTCGAACACGCACGGAGGCAGCACGCCCATGACATCGCACGAGGGCTCGAGGGGCGCGCCGGTCACGCCGATCGAGGTCCGTCTCGCCAGGGCGGGCCTGCCGCCGCTCCCCCGCCGGTCATGGCTCGAGATCGACCTCGACGCCCTGGCCGGGAACGCCCGCTCGCTGCGCCGGCTGCTGCCCGATGGTGGCCGGCTGGGCGTCGTGGTCAAGGCCGACGGCTACGGTCACGGCATGGTCGCGGTGGCGCGCGCGGCGCTCGCCGGGGGCGCGCACCTGCTTGCGGTCGCGACGCTGGACGAGGCGTTCGTGCTGCGTGCGGCCGGCGTCGAGGCGCCAATCCTCGTGCTCTACCCAGTCCCGCCCGGCATGCTGCCTGCCGCCGCCGACGCCGAGCTCGACCTGGTGGTCGCGGACCAACCCTCCCTGGACGCGGCGATCGAGGCGTTGCGGGCCGGTGCAACGCCCCGACTGCACCTGGGCATCGACTCCGGCATGGGCCGCGGTGGCCTGACGCCGGAGCAGGCTCCCGGCGCAGCTCGGCGGCTCCTGGATGCCGGGCTCGGTGCGCTGGCGGGCACCTGGTCTCACCTGGCCACGCCCGAGGACCCCGCGTCGGTCGCCGCCCAGGTGGACCGCTTCGAGTCCGCCCTGGTCGCCCTCACGGCAACCGGGATCGATCCCGGCCTGCGCCACCTCAACGCGACGGGCGGCACCGTCGGCGGCCTCGCGCCCGCGTTCGACCTGGTCCGGGTCGGGCTGGCCTTCTACGGCGTGCTGCCACCCGAGCTGGCGGTGCCTGACGACGCGTCGCCCGTGCTGGGAGCGCTGCGGCCCGCCCTGAGCCTGCGGGCGCGAGCCACGCTGCTGACCGAGGTCGAGGCCGGAGCGCGGGTCGGGTACGCCGGCACCTGGACCGCGGCCCGACGGTCGGCGATCGCCACCGTTGCGGTCGGGTACGCGGACGGCTGGGTCCGTGCCTATGCCCCTGGCAGCTGGGGCCTTGTCCGGGGCCGGCCGGTCCCCGTCGTCGGCCGCGTGAGCAGCGACTCGCTGGCGCTGGACGTGACGGACGTCACGGGGTACGACGTCGAGGACGAGATCGAGCTGCTGGCGCCGAACGCACCGGCGATGACCGTCCACGACCTGGCGCGCCTGCGCGGATCGATCTCATGGGAGGTGCTCGACGACCTGTCACCGCGCCTGTCCCGCGTCTATCTCGAGGGCGGCGGGCCCGTCGCCGTCCGCTATCTCGACGGCCAGCTCCGGTTCGCCCGGCAGGCGACGTGATCAGGCGGTCGTGACCGCATTGAGCGCTGCTGCCCGGGCGCTGCCCGCGGCGCCGAGCTGCACGGTGATCCCCATCTGCTGAAGCATGTGAGCCATCGGGCCGCCCATGTGACCGGCGACCACCACCTGGACGCCCTCGTCCCTGAGGAACTTCGCAACCCGGGCGTGGTGGCTGCCCTCCGGGCCGGCGTCGTGGAGCGTGTCCCACGCCACGTCGTGCTCGGTCATCGAGGCGACCTGCCCGCCCTCGACCCGAACCACGGCAACCCGTGCGGCGCGCCCCCAGCTGTGCCCCACCACGCCACCGGTCGAGATCGGGATGCAGACCACCATGGCAAACCTCCTGTCAGCGATGACGCAGCGGCCCTGCCGCGGCAGCCACCGATGATAGGGCGCCGGGCCCTTCGGCCCTCGTCGCCTGGCCGTCGCCCATGGAACGATCGGCGTGCGGTCCGGCGCCCCGGGCGATGCCCGGGCGCGCGCGCGACGTGGGCGCACACCCCCGGACCGCGGATCTCGAGCGAAAGGACACCGGGCATGGCATTGATGACGCGAGCGCTGGGCACCACCGGGATGGAGATCACGACCGTGGGCTTCGGTGCCTGGGCTGTGGGCGGCGGCGACTGGGCGTACGGCTGGGGGCCGCAGGACGACGCCGCGTCGATCGCCGCGATCCATCACGCGGTCCGCTCCGGGATCAACTGGATCGACACGGCCGCGATCTACGGGCTCGGTCACTCCGAGGAGGTGGTCGGAGAGGCCCTGCGCTCGCTGCCGGCCGCGGATCGGCCGTACGTGTTCACCAAGGGCGGCTTGATCCCGGATCGCGACCACCCGTTCGAGGAGCCCGCGCGCAACTGCCAGCCGGCGTCGGTGCGGCGCGAGGTCGAGGCATCCCTGGCTCGCCTCGGCGTCGAGCGCATCGACCTGTACCAGTTCCACTGGCCCGACGACTCCGGGACGCCGGTCGAGGACTCATGGGGTGAGCTCGGGCGCCTCGTCGACGAGGGCAAGATCGCGCACGCCGGTGTATGCAACTACGGCGTGGAGCTGCTGGAGCGCGCGGAGGCGGTGCGCCACGTGGAGTCGCTCCAGCCGCCGTTCTCGCTGATCCGCCGCGGGTCCGGCGCGGACGTGATTCCCTGGGCAGCGGAGCACGGCACGGGCGTGATCGTCTACAGCCCGATGCAGGCCGGGATCCTGACCGACTCGTTTTCGACAGCCAGGGTCGCTGCCTTCGCCGAGCACGACTGGCGGCGCCGGGACCCGGAGTTCCGGGAGCCCGCCCTGGCGCGGAACATCGCCCTGCGCGATGCGCTACGGCCGCTGGCCGAGGAGCGCGGCACGACCGTCTCGGCGATCGCCCTGGGCTGGGTGCTCGCGTGGACGGGCGTGACCGCCGCGATCGTCGGCGCGCGCAGCCCGGAGCAGGTCGACGGCTGGATCGATGCCGGCCGCATCGAGCTGCAGCCCAAGGAGCTGGTGGCGATCGAGCGCGCGGTCGACGCGACCGGCGCCGGTTCGGGACCGGCTCGTCCCTAGCGACTTCGCCACCCTCTGCTGGGCCGGCTCGACCCTGAGCGGTACCGGCGCCTTCGGACGCGACCACGGGTCCGGACCGCGGGGGTGGGGATAACCCCACCCTGAGTTCGCCGGGTGGCCGGCTGGCTGGCGGCTGACCGTCGACCTACGGTTGGCACATCGATCGCGACCGGCGCCGGGCCCCGTGGCGGGACCAGGCGACGCGGCGCGGCAGGCCGGCAGACCGCCGGGAGCGCGCCGCCGACAGCCGCCGGCCGCCGACCGGGAGGGCGTGATCCGCATGATCAATCGAAGGTTCCTGTACCTGGGGGTGTTCCTGGCCGCGATGGGCGCGGTCGTGCTCGTCGCGCAGGCGGGCGTGGTCACGAGCGATGCGTTCGCTCGCACCCTGTGGCTGTGGCCCGTGGCGCTGATCGCGGTCGGCGTCGCTCTGCTGCTCCGTCGAACTCGACTGGGGCTCGCAGGTGGCGTGATCGCGGCCGCCCTGCCGGGGCTGCTGCTGGGTGGTGCCGTGGTTGCGGCACCCACGGTGGGTCTTGACTGTCGATACGGCGAGCCGTCGAGCTACACGACGCAGACGGGCACCCTCTCCGCCCCGGCACGAGTCTCGGTCAACCTGAGCTGTGGTGACCTCGAGGTGACCGTCGCGCCCGGCAGCACCTGGCAGGCGCGGATCGGGGCGACCGGTGCCCCGGCGCCCACGATCGATGCCGCAGGGGACCGGCTGTCACTGCGCTCGGCACATCGGCGCGGCCCGTTCGGGTTCGCGAACGCCGATGTCTGGCGCGTGTCGCTGCCCGATGCCCGGCCGCTCGATCTCGAAGCCATCGTGAACGCGGGCAGGGGCCGGTACGTGCTCGCCGGGGCGCGGCTCGGCAGCGTCGACATCACGGTCAATGCGGGCGACGCCCGGATGGACCTCACCGGGGCGACCGCTGATCACGTCGACGTCACGGTCAACGCCGGTGCGGCGACCGTGGTCCTGCCCGATGCCGATGGTCTCAACGTGGAGGTCCGCGCCAACGCCGGCAAGATCTCGGTGTGCGTGCCCGACGACCTTGGCGTGCAGCTCGTGCACAGCAGGACCGTCCTCGGCTCGACCACAACCCCTGACCTGGTCCAGACCGGCGACATCTGGCATGTCCCGACCATCTCCTCACCAACCCACCACGCGAACGTGACCCTTGCGGCCAACGTTGGTAGCGTGGAGCTCAAGCCCGAGGGAGGCTGCAAGTGAACACCCGTCGTCTGTATCGATGTCGCCACGACCGCTGGCTTGCCGGTGTCGCGGGTGGCATGGCCGAGTACTTCGAGATCGACCCGACGGTCGTCCGGGTGCTGTGGATCCTGTCCGCCTTCCTGGGCGGTCTCACGATCCTGCTCTACATCCTGCTCGCGTTCGTGATGCCGCCCGAGCCCCTGCCGATGCCCGGCATGCCGGGGTACGCAGGGATGCCCGCGGGCACGGCCGGAGGGGCCGCTGCGACCGGCGAGGCTGGCGCGACCGCGGATGCCGGCGCGGCGCAGGGCCCGGCCGGCGGCATCCCGGGCTGGACGCCGCCGACGGGCTGGGACGCCAACGCGGCCTGGCAGGCGAGCGCGTGGACCGCGCACCGGCACGACTCGACGCCGGGCCGTGGCAATGGCCGGACGGGGTTCGCCCTTGGCGTGCTCCTGGTGGTGTTCGGGTCGATCGCGCTCCTCGGCACGCTGATCCCGGCCTGGACGACGATCGGGCTGGGCCCCGCGTTCGTCCTCGCGCCTCGGTGTCGCCCTGATCGTCGCGGCCATGCGCCGGCCGGTCGGCGAGTCCTGACGGCGAAGCAGCGATGATCGGCGGACCGCTCCTCATCCTCGGCCTGCTCCTGGTCCTGACTGCCCTCCTGGGCGGACGGATCGAGGCACGGCGATGGGGAGCGGTCGCGGGCTTTCTGCTGTCGCCGCTCACGCCCGCCGCGTGGCGGGCGACGGGCTCGATCATCCTCGGCTTCGGCGTGGAGCTGGTCGGGTTCACGACCGTGGTCACGATCTTCTCCACCGGCGGGTCGCTGCTGGTGGTGGGGATCGGGTTCCTGCTGCTGGGCCTCGGCATCGAGGCCAGCCGCCTGGTCGCCCGGGCGGAGCGATGGCGGGTCTCGCTCGCCGACCCGCGCCCGCTGGCGGCACACGCCTACCGGCCCTACGGCTCGGGCCTGCGCGACCTGCTGATGGCCGTCTTCCTCGACGTCAATCGCTGGCGGGACGTCATCTACGTGTTCATCGCGTTCCCGCTCACGGTCCTCGAGCTCATGGCGTCCATGCTCCTGTGGGCGCTGGCGATCGGGCTGCTCGGCGCTCCCCCTGGCCTGGGTCGTGACCGGTCTGCCCGGCTCCACCCTCGCGCTGCCGGGCAGCGACCTGTCCGTGACGGCCGGCACGGCGCTTGCCATCGGGGCCGTCCTGGCCGGCATTGCCCTGGCGATGGTCGCGGCCTCGCGCCTCGCGTGGTCTGCTCGCGCTCCACCGGGCCGTGGTCGCCGGGCTGCTGTGCGAGAACGAGACCAGCCGGCTCCAACGGCGTGTCCAGACGCTCGAGGGCAGCCGTCGGGCCGTTCTCGACGTCGAGGCGAGCGAGCTGCGACGGATCGAGCGCGACCTCCACGACGGCGCGCAGCAGCGGCTGGTGGTGCTGACCATGGACCTCGGCCTCGCTGCGGAACGGATCGAGACGGATCCGGCGGCGGCCCGCGCGCTCGTGCTCGAGGCCCAGGGCCAGGCGCGCCAGACGCTGGCCGACCTGCGCAACCTCGTCCGCGGGATCGCACCCGCGATCCTGCTCGACCGGGGGCTCGTCCCGGCGCTGAGCTCGCTCGCGGCACAGAGTCCCGTCTCGACGATCGTCCTGAGCTCGATGTCCGGCGCCGAGCGACTGCCGGACGCGGTCGAGCGCGCCGCGTACTTCGTCGTCGCGGAGGCCCTCGCCAACGTCGCCAAGCACGCGCGGGCGACCCGCTGCGAGATCCGCTGCCGTCGCGATCCGGGCCGGCTCGTCGTGGAGATCCGGGACGACGGTGCCGGTGGCGCGCGACCGTCGCCGACCGGCGGCCTGGCCGGCCTGGCCGGGCGCGTGGAGGCCCTCGATGGCCGGCTCGAGATCGACAGCCCGGACGGCGGCCCGACCATCATCCGCGCCGAGATCCCCGTGCCCGACGCCATGGCGCTGCCAACCGCCACGCCCTTCGCTGCGGCCGGCCCTGGCGACGCGCCCCAGGCTCCGGAGGCCCCTGCAGCCGGCGACGGGATCCGCGGCTGGCGCCCGCCGGGTCAGGAGCCGAGGTAGGTCAGGACCGCCAGCACGCGGCGGTGATCGATCTGCGAGTCGGGCAGCTCGAGCTTGCCGAAGATGTTGCTGATGTGCTTCTCGGTCGCGCCCTCGCTGATGCCCAGCAACGTCGCGATCCCCATGTTGGTTCGCCCCTCTGCCATGGCTGCCAGGACCTCGCGCTCACGTGGCGTGAGCGAATGGAGCCGGTCGTCGGCATCGCGCGGCACCATGAGCTGCGCGACCACCTCGGGATCCAGCGCGGTCCCGCCGCGCGCGACCCGGCGGAGCGCATCCATGAACTCGCGCACGTCGGCGACCCGGTCCTTGAGCAGGTAGCCCACCCCGCCCCCGCGATCGGCAAGGAGCTCGGTGGCGTACTGGCGCTCCACGTACTGGCTGAGCACGAGCATCGGCGCGCCCGGAACGCGATGCCGGGCCTCGATCGCCGCCCGCAGCCCCTCGTCTCGTTGGCTGGGCGGCATCCGCACGTCGACCACCGAGACGTCCGGGCGATGCGCCACCACGGCCTCGACCAGCGACGGCCCGTCGCCGACCTTGGCGACGACCTCCCCTCCGGACTCCGAGATCAACCTCGCGAGACCCTCGCGGATGAGAGCCGAGTCCTCGGCGATGACGACCCGCAGCGGCTGATCCACCATGCGCCCGATCCTAGGTCATCGGCGTCCCGTGCGGGGGGCGTCGCCGTGGACCTACGATGGTTCGCATGACCCACGAGTACGTGATCGGCCTGGGCGGGCTCATCGCCACGGACGCGACGGATGGCGAGCCGGCGACGGCCATCGCGTGGGCCGCAGACCGCGTCCTGGCGGTCGGCAGGGATGCCGTCGTGCGCGCGATCTCCCGCGGCGACTCGATCTTCCTTGACCTTGCCGGCTGCGCGGTGACGCCGCTCCCCGATGACCCGGCACGCGCGCTGCGCGCCCTGGAAGCACGTGGCATCCCGGCAGGCGACCCGGGACGGCTCGTCGCGGCGCTCTGCGATGCCGGGCTGCTGTCCCCGACGGCATGGCTGGAGCCCGGGGCCCGCGCGGACCTCGCATGCTGGTCGGGGGACCCGGTCCGCCTCCGCGCAACCGTGATCGGCGGTGCCTTCAGCGAGGGCGACGAGCACCTGGGTCCGTTTCAGCGGGCACCGTCTCAGCCGGCGTAGGTCCGGATCCCGAGCAGCACCGCCACGCCCAGGCCGCAGACCGCGATCAGGAGCCGGAACACCGATGCGGGCAGCCGCCGGGCGATCGCCGGACCCACGAGCCCGCCGACGAACAGTCCCGCCGCCAGCGGCAGGACCATCACCCAGCGGACGGGGCCGAAGAGCGTGAACCCGATGGCGGCCGCGCCGTTGGCGGCGCCGGCAAGCACGGCCTTTGCCGCGTTCACATGGGTCAGCGGCCGGTCGATGATCGCCCCCAGCGAGACGAGCGCCAGCACGCCACCTGCCGCCCCGAAGTACCCGATGTAGATGGCGGTGGCGAAGTAGGCGGCGGCCGTCGCGGGCGTGATCCCCCGCGGCCGAAATCGAGCATGTGCCTGCAGCCAGGGCTGGATGAGGATCAGCATCGAGGCGCCACCGATCAGCAACGGCGCCACGAGCTCGAACGTGCGGTCGGGCAGCACCAGCAGCAGGACGGCGCCGGTCGCTCCGCCGGCCGCAGCGACGACGGCGAGCCGCAGGAGGGTGGGCCGCTGTCCGTGCAGCTCCGGCCGCGCCCCCACCATCGCTCCGAGGCTGTTGGCCGTCAGGGCGACGGTGTTGGTCACGTTGGCGCTCACCGGCGGCAACCCCAGGGCGAGCAGGACCGGGTAGGTCACCAGCGAGGCCAGGCTCACGAGCACGCTCACCACGCCGCCGAGGAAGCCCGTAACCAGGAGCACGAGGACCGTCGCCGGGTCGATCCCCGGGGGAGGGCTCACGAGCGGTCGCCGATTGCCCGCACGATGGCCGCCACGGCGGCAGCCGGACCGCTGGTCCCATCCACCCGGATCGCATCCCTCGGCGGCTCGAGGTCGGCCAGCTGGCTGGCCAGCAGCTCGGGGGGCATGAAGTGCTCCGGCCGGTGACGAAGCCGCGCGTCGAGCGTGGCTCGATCGACGTCGAGGAGGACGACCACGCTGCGCTCGAGCCCGTCGAGCAGCACCGATCGATAGGACGCCTTCAGCGCCGAGCAGGCGACAACGACGGGGCCCTCGCCCGGAGCGACCGACAGTGCGCCGTCGATGGCGCCACGGAGGCGCCGAAGCCAGGGCCATCGTGCGGCGTCGTCGAGCGGCGTGCCGCTCCGCATGCGGGCGATCTCCGCGTCCGAGTGATAGTCGTCGCCCTCGATGAACGAGCCCCCCAGCGCGGTGGCGAGCAACCTGCCCACGGTCGACTTGCCCGACGCGGACACGCCCATGACCAGGATGACCCGCGGGGCCGGTGCGATCGCTGCCGACGTGCTCAATCCCGGCACGGCGTCAGCCCTCGGCCCGCAGCGATCCGCCATCGGCCCGCGTTCGGGACCACTCGCGATATGCCACCCAGCCGAGCCCCACGCCGGCCACCGGCACCGCACCCAGGATGAGCACCTGGCCGAACGTGTTGGCGACCGGTTCGTCGAACGACACCAGCCCCAGGTACACCAGGTACGCGACGTAGAAGCCGAGCAGCAGCACACCCTCCCAGCGGTCAACGCGCAGGCGCGTGTACAGGATCGGCAGGCAGGCGAGGGCAGCCGCGAACATCAGGGGCACGTCCACCGCCAGCAGGCTGGGCGCCACGACGAGCGGCTGCGGGGCGACCAGCGCCGTCGCACCGAGCACCATCAGGATGTTGAACAGGCAGCTGCCCACGACGTTGCCGACCGCGATGTCGCGGTGACCACGCACCCCGGCCAGGACGGACGTTGCGATCTCCGGGAGCGAGGTCCCGACCGCGACGATCGTCAGCCCCACGACGACCTCGGGAATGCCCATGGCGGCCGCCATCGAGGCCGCGCCACGCACGATCCAGTCGGCGCCCAGGAGCAGCAGCCCGAGACCCGCCACGGCGAGCACCAGGTTCCAGGCGACGATGCGGGCGCCGCCCAGCGGCACCTCGTACTCGGCCGCGAACTCGGAGCGGACCTGGGCGGATTCGCGACGGGTGGAGCGGACCAGGAACGCCGTGTAGGCGAGGATCCCCGCGAACAGGAGGGCCCCCTCGAGGCGGTCGATCTGACCGCCGATCGCCATCAGCCACAGGGCGCCCGAGGCCACGATCATCAGCGGCACCTCGCGGCGGACGACACGCAGCCCGGCAACCACGGGGGCGACGAGCGACGCGAGGCCGAGCACCAGCAGGACGTTGGCGATGTTGCTGCCGACGACGTTGCCGAGCGCGATGTCCGGCTCACCGGCGAGCGCGGACGACACGCCCACCGCGAGCTCCGGCGCGCTGGTCCCAAACGCCACGACGGTGAGACCCACCACCAGCGGGCTGATCCCGAGGGCGGACGCAAACCGGCTGGCGCCGCGAACGAGGAGCTCGGCTCCCACGACCAGGAGGACCAGCCCGATGACGAAGCGGACCCCGGTGAGCACGTCCATGCCCGCCATGCTACCGGCGGCCCACGCACGCGTTCGGCCGTCGAACGGCGGGGACGCAGGCTCGGGATGGGTCGTCGGCCGGTTCGGGGGTGCCCGGCAGATCAGCCGATGCGCCGGACACCCGCGAGATCACCTGATGCGCGGCACACCCGGGGAGACCGACTGGTGGGCGGGCCGGCCCGGGAGATCAGCCGAACCAGAGCTCGGCTTCGGGCGTGACGAGACTGCCTGCGGGCTCCAGCGCGTGGCGCCGAACCACGTCCGGCCACGCCGGAAGCGCCCGCCGGCCGTCGACCTCGAGCCAGCGGATCGCGATCGCGACGGCGGCCGGGTCACGCGCCAGCCGCTGCGCAGCGATGGGAAACGACCAGCCGGATCGTGTCGCAGCCTCGAGCAGCACGGTCGCGGCTCGATCGATCGCCGACCGCGTGTGCGCCTCGGAGAGCGAGGTGCGGATCGCATCGACCCCGTCGGCGAACGCCGCCGACCTCCAGACCGGCGGGAGCTCGTCGTCGCGCGCCACGAGCGAACGCAGGGCGGACGCCAGGCGGGCGGCCGTTGGCTCCCCCGGGTTCGAGCCACCCTGACCGTTTGTCCAATCGGCGGGCGGAGCAACCATCGTCACCATGCGGCCATCATGAAAAGCGATGGTTATGACCGGGTTATCGCTCGGTGATCGATTCCGAAATCTTGATGACAGTGTGGGTCCGGGATCGATGGGATGACGACATCGACGGGTGCCTCGGCGACCGGCTGCGATGGCCGGCGAAATGGGCTGCCAAGGGCCGGCGAATGGGCTGCCATACGCCGGCGACGCCTGTTGCGCGATCGGTCCGCGAGCCCCCTCGATTGCGGGCACGGCGGCCCTTCCGGGCGCCCCTCGTGCCGTTGACCATGTCGCGTGGATGCCACCCGGGCGCTCTCCCGGGACGCCGCCCGATCAGGGCGATCGAGCGACGACCGGCATCGACGGGAGGATCGACATGAACGTCCTGGTCGCCTACGCGAGCCGCCACGGCGCCACCCAGGGGATCGCGGAGCGGATCGCCGAGACGCTTCGCGACGCGGGCGTCGACGCGCGCGCCCGATCGGTCGAGAGCGTGCGAGACCTCGACGGCTACGACGCCTGCGTCATCGGCGCCGCCGCCTACATGTTCCACTGGCTCAAGGAGGCGGCGTCCTTCGTGCGTCACCATCGGGCGGCGCTCGAGGCCATGCCCGTGTGGCTGTTCAGCAGCGGCCCGTTGGGCACGGAGCCCACGAACGAGAAGGGGCAGGACCAGAAGACGGCCGCCATCCCCCGCGAGCTGCCCGAGCTTGCCGAGCTGGTCAACGCCCGCGAGTACCGGGTGTTCTTTGGCGCCTACACGCACGATCGCAAGCCGATCGGCCTCGCCGAGCGGGTCATGACGATGCTGCCGGCCTCGTCCGACACGTTGCCCGAGGGCGACTTTCGGGACTGGCCCGAGATCGACGCCTGGGCACGCCGGATCGCCGACGCGCTCAGCCCCGTGGCCGCTCGCTGAGCCCGATCGCCAGGTGAGCCCGATCGCCGGGTGAGCACGTTCGCGCCATCACGGGCGCCTGCATCAGCTCCTCGAGCGCGACCCCAGCAGCGAGCGTCGCGCGCGCCACCTGTCGGTCGTTCGCCGTCGTTCGCCGGGCGCCCACGGGCCGATCCACCGGACCGGCCTCAGTCGACCTCGGTCAGGGCCGCACCGAGGTCGTCCACGACATCGTTCTCGTCATCGTAACCGGGCGAGGTGTCCTCCACGTCCCCGTGAAGGAGCGTCGCCAGCGCGGGTCGGGCGCTCGGGTTGGCGAAGATCGACAACCGGTCGCCGACCTCGATCTCGAGGTCGCCGCGCGGCACGAGCACGCTGTCGTTGCGCTCGACCGCGACCAGCACGACGTCGCGCGGCCAGGGAACGCCTGCCACGCGCAGCCCGGCCAGCGGCGAGCCCGTGCTGATCTCGGTCTCGACGATCACGCCGTCGGCACGCAGCCCCCGGACCTGGCGCACGTTGCCGTGAAGGGCCGACCGATAGGCGGTGATCGCATCGCGCACCGACAGCACGCCGGTCAGCCTGCCCCCGGAGGTCACGGGTGCCCAGTCCCGGTGGTGGTCCGACAGCGCGCCGAGCGCATCGTCAAGACCGTCGTCGGCCGCAAGGATCGGCTGCCGCACCACGAGCTTGCCCGGGATCGGCTCGTCGGGCTCGAGGCCGCGAAGGGCATCGAGATCGATCACGCCCGCCACCGTCCCGTCCCTGGCGATGACCGGCGCGCCGGGCACGTTCGCGCCCGTCATCTGGTCGCGAGCGACGCCGACCGGCTCGCCGGCACGGACGACCACGCGGGCCGACCTGGCCGCGTCGCCCACCGGAACCGCCGCCATGAGCGGCAGCGCGAATCGGAACCGGTGCGCGGGCGAGTCGGCGCGGGTCGCCAGCTGGCTGCTGTAGATCGACTTGTTGCCGACGACGAACGTGGCCAGGCCCACGGCGACCATGGCCGGCGCGAGCATCGACAGGTTGCCGGTCATCTCGGCCACCATCAGCATCACCGCCAGCGGCGCATGGGCGACGCTGCCGAACAGGGCCATCATGGCCACGATCACGAACGGCGCGGGATCGGTCGGGACGGCCGGGGCAACGGGCTCGAGCAGGCGCCACAGGCCCGCGCCCAGCAGCCCGCCGACGACCATGCCCGGCCCGAAGATGCCGCCTGAGCCGCCGGAGCCGATCGAGAGCGAGGTGGCAAGGATCTTGGCAAACGGCAGGGCGAGGACCATCCACAGCGGGAGGCCGAGGAGCAGGTCCTTTGACAGCCCGACCTGGACGAACCCGTAGCCGGTCCCCAGCACGCCCGGGATCACGAGGCCGATGCAGCCGACGAGGAACCCGGCGATGGCCGGCTTGACGGCGCGCGGCACGTGCCAGCCACGGACCTGCTGCCACCGGCCGAACCAGTGGGTGAGGCCATAGAAGCCGTTGATGTACAGCAGCCCCACGAGGCCGCACACGATGCCGATCAGCGCATACCAGCCGAGCTCGGCGGGGTTCGAGAAGCCAAAGCGCGCCTGTGTCCCGAAGATCGGGTTGAAGCCGTCGACGGCGCCGAAGATCGTGTACGCGACGATCGTGCCGATGAACGACGGCACGAGGGCGTCCGACTCGACGTCGTCCCGGTACAGGAGCTCGGCGCCCAGGATGGCGCCACCCAGCGGCGCCCGGAAGATCGCGCCGATGCCGGCCGCGATGCCCACGGCCACGGCGATCCGTGCGTCGCGGGAGTCCAGGTCCAGGACCCGGCCGAGGAACGACCCGAACCCGGCGCTGATCTGGGCGGTCGGCCCCTCGCGGCCGGCCGAGCCGCCCGAGCCGATGGTCACCGCCGACGCGACGAGCTTGATCAACGGCACGCGCGCCCGGATGCCGCGCGGGTGGTGGTGGAAAGCGGCGATCGCGGCGTCGGTGCCGTGGCCTTCGGCCTCGGGCGCCCAGCGAAACACGATGATTCCCGAGATCAGCCCGCCAAGGGCCACGATGAACGGGAGTCGCCAGGGGTACAGGGCGTCGGTGATCGGGGCCCCGCCCTCGCCTGCGGGGGACGGTGGCGTATAGCCCGCCAGCACGCCCAGGAACAGGTGGGTGGCCAGGTTGAGCGCCCAGGTGAACGCGATCGCGCCGAGCCCGCCGATCACCCCGATCAGCGCACCAAGGACGACCCACTTGCGCAGGTAGCTGGCCGATCGGATCCGGCGACGAAGGCCGTGGAGCATGTGCTCCACGGCGGGGTTCGCGACAGCCATCAGCCGTACCGCTCGAACGACGCGGCCAACGAGTCGATCGCCCTGGCACTGAGCCTGGGCCGAGCCGTGCCAGCCTGTACCGCGATGTCCCGGAGGGCGGCCCTGCGGAAGGCCAGGATCGCATCGCGGACCTCGGCGCCATGCGCGGTCAGGGTGGCGCGCGTCGCGCGTCGGTCCGCTTCGTCAGGCGCCAGCGCGACGAGCCCGCGACGCTCGAGCCGCCGCAGCAACCTGCTGGTCGCCGGGAGCGTGACGCCGACCCGGGCCGCCACCTCTCCCACCCGATAGCCGCTGGGCGGATCGGCCAGGACCAGGAGCGCGCGCCACTGCGAGAACGTGAGCTCGACATCGGGCGCGGCCTGTGCGAGCGCCTGGGTCGTGATGCCCACGGAGCCGATCACGATCCGCTCGAGCGCGCCGATCGAGGCCCTCAGCGCCTCGGACGTCCCATCACCGGGCTCATCGCCGGTCTCGCCCGCCGCGTCGCGGGCCGACGATGAGATCTCGGGGTCGCCATCGGGATCGGCGGCCTCGGGCCCAGGTGCCCCGACCGCGCCGCCAGTCCCACGGCTTGCGCTCGCGTCACCACGCGGCGCGCGATCCGCCCTCGCCGTGCCGGCTCGAGCGGCGCTCGAGGGCTTGCGGGCAGCGTGGGATGGGGAGCTGGTTCCGGGGCTCATGCGGCAAATATACCGGAAACTTGCCAGGGGGCTAGTTTCGCTCGTGCGGGCGTCCCGCCAGGTGGTCGGCGGCAGCCGCCGCCACGATGCCGCCCGCGGCGGAGCTCGTTGCCGGGCAGTCGGACCCGCGTACAGCGGCGCGCGTCACCGGGCAGTCAGACCCGCGTGCAGCGGCGCGCGATCCGACGGCCGTCGCCGTCCCACCTAACGCGCGTTGCCCCCGGATCCCACGCGCGTGGGATGTGTTCATGACCCGGGTGTCACCTCCTGGGGGCGAGCGTGTCTGGCCGGCAGCTCCCGATCAGGACCACGATCACCCCACACCGAGTCGAGCGCCCCTCCCACGCGGGATCAATCGACGCGGGACGAACGCCGGGAGGTTGGGAGATGCAGCTGTCACAGCTGACCGAGGATCTGGCACTGCTGCTGCCGATCGTGATCCTCGTCGAGGGAATGATCGGCATCGTCGCATGGTTCTGGTATGGGTCCAAGGGGGGGCGCGGTGCGCGCGTTGCCACGTGGCTGCTGCTCGTCACGCTCACGCTGTGGGTCGGTTCGGCGGCA
The DNA here is from genome assembly GCA_963806265.1 of uncultured Chloroflexia bacterium. Classification (GTDB taxonomy): domain Bacteria; phylum Chloroflexota; class Limnocylindria; order Limnocylindrales; family CSP1-4; genus CAIXZV01. The sequence continues at coordinate 29,693 of CAWDXT010000030.1, read as the reverse complement.
GCCTTCGTGCTGCTCCACCTTCTCTACTTCACGTTCGGGTCGGCGGCAACGATCGTGGGCGCCGTGGGCGTGACCGCGTTCATGCTCCTGATGCCGTTCGGCTGGGCGGCGGTCATCCGCCACCACGGACCCGGCGACACCGGGCCCGCAGGCACGTTGACCACCAGATGACCACCACAGCGCCCGCGACCGGCGCCCACGGCGACGGCTCCGGGGCGAGCGACCAGCTTTCGATCCTGCTGGCGTTCGTGGACTTCCCCATGCTCCAGGGCGCGTTTCGGGCCGTGATCGACCGCGAGCCGGACCTGAGCCTGGCCGGTGAGATCGACGCCGCGCAGCCGCTCATCGAGCAGATCCGCGCGATCGCGCCGGACGTCGTCGTCACCGAATGCGAGCCGCTCGGTGGCGGCAGCTGCCCGGGCTTCGAGATGCTCGAGCAGCTCCGGGAGACCTGTCCCGCGACCCGGATCATCGCCCTCGACTGCCGGTGTGCCGCGGAGCAGTTCTCGGTCGCCCTCAAGGCGGGCGCGAACGGCTACCTGACGCGCGAGGCGACGGAGGCCGACGTGCTGTCCGCGATCCGGGGCGTGGCCGCCGGCCACACCTATGTCAGCCCCGGGATCGTCACCCGCATGATCGACACCTACGTGCGCCAGAACCCGGCTGCCGCGTTCGAGGACCCGTACGACACGCTGACCCCGCGCGAGCGCGAGGTCCTGCTGCTTGCTGCGATGGGTCACACCAATCGCGACATCGCCCGCTCGCTCAAGCTCTCCGAGCAGACCATCCATTCCCATCGCGCGAGCGCGATGGAGAAGCTGGGGCTCCACGACCGCGTGGAGCTGCTGCGCTACTCCGTTCGCCGCGGGATCCTCAACCCGTCCACGCTGTGAGCGCGACGGATCGCCTGCGCGCGCTGTGGGCCAGCGTTCGACCGCGCACGCGCCGAGAGCGGATGCTTGCGGTCGCCGCGCTCGTCGGTGGGTCGTTGCTGCTGTCGGTGGCTCTGTTCGCCGGCGCGGTCATGGCATGGAACCCGTACCTCGACTTCAGCCTGCATCGCGACGTCGACGCCCGGTCGTGGGCCGCGCTCGACGTGACCTTCGCCAGCTCGTCCACGTGTGCCCGATGCCACGAGCCCGAGTCGACCAGGCTCGCCGTCCGGCAGTCATGCCGACATCGGCTGCCAGAGCTGCCACGGCCCGCTGCAGGCCCATGTCGATGCCGGCGAGCGCGCCGACACGAGCACGGTGGCGGTGGCGGTGCCGACCGACGAGGTCTGCGTCCGGTGCCATGTGTTCACCGAGGGGCGACCGGATAGCCAGGCCCAGATCGTCTCGATCCAGCACTACGTATCCGAGTGCCTCGCGTGCCATGACCCGCACACGGCGGTCGCAAACCGGCCGCCGGTCGTCCTCCACCCGCTCGACGACCTGCCGCCATGTCTCACCTGCCATGGCCCCGACGGCTTCAAGGCGCGCAACCAGCGCCACCCGGTCGTCGAGAGCGACGAGGCCTGCCTCGACTGCCACGCGGCCGGCCGCGGACCCGCCACCGACGAGGGAACGCGATGAGCGACGCGACGCCGACCCCGACGCCTCACGTCGAACCGACCCCGACGCCTGACGTCGAACCGACCCCGACGCCGGCGACGGCACCGGCAGACACCGCACCGGCGGAGACGGCACCGGCCGGCAACGACCGCAGCCGCGTCCGTGATCAGCCCTGCTGCCCTGCCCGCGACCGGCTCGATCGGCGCAGCGCCGCCCCGTCCCGAGACCGCGCCAGACCCGGCGGCCCTGGTGCCGCTCGAGGAGATCGCACCGGCCATCACCGAAGCGTCGCTGAGCCGGCGCGCGTTCCTTGGCTTCGGGCTCGTCCTGGCCGGGGGCATGGTCGGCGCGGCCGGACTCTCGCGCCTGGTGCCCGTGTTCGATGACTCGTCCGACGCGGCCAGCCCGATCGTCCCGACCTATGACCCGGCCGGCAAGGCCTGGACGTTCGTCGTGGACACGGCCGTCATGCATCGGCTGCGGGCTGTGCGTCGTCGCGTGCAAGGAGGAGAACCACGTGGCCGAGGAGGCCGAGTACACGCGGACCTGGGTCGAGCGCCACGTGATGACCGAGGACGGTGCGCTGTACGTCGACTCGCCCGAGGCGGGCATGAACGGCTTCCCCGCCCAGTCCACCGCCCCGGGCGCGGCCGGCAAGGCCGTCGAGGCCTCGTTCTTCGTCCCACGCCTGTGCATGCAGTGCGAGGACTCGCCGTGCACCGCGGTGTGCCCGGTCGGTGCGACCTACAAGTCCGAGGACGGGGTGATCCTGGTCGATCCTCGCCGCTGCATCGGCTGTGGCTACTGCGTCGTCGCCTGCCCATACGGCGCGCGCTACCTGACCCCGGCCGGAGGCGACAACCCGAACGACATGCCCGGCATCGCCGACAAGTGCACGTGGTGCTACCACCGGATCAGCAAGGGTCAGAAGCCGGCCTGCGTCGAGGTCTGCCCGGTCGGCGCCCGGCAGTTCGGGGACGCGAACACCGACGCGGACATCGCGGCGCTCGTCGCCCAGCAGGGTCCGCAACCGCTCCACCCCGAGTACGGAACCCGGCCACGGGTGCTGTATCTCGGTCCGGCGATCCAGGAGGCCTGAGGATGCAGGCGACCGAGCTCACCCTCACGCTCCACGGACGCGTCGTCCCCATCGGGCCCCGGGCCGCCAGCCGCGCGCTGGCGCGCGAGGTGCGCGGGATGTCGCTCGGCCTTCGGCTGTGGCTGGCGGGCCTGTCCGCGGTGATCGCCGTCGGCGCGGTGGCGGCGCTGATCGCCATCCCGCCCGGCTGGGAGGTGCTCGGCACCAGCCCCAGCTTCGAGTGGGGCCTGCTGATCGTCGGCTACGTGTTCTTCGCGGTGATGACGAGCGGCCTGTGCCTCGCGTCGTCGCTGGGCACGGTGTTCGGCATCGAGCGGTTCCGCCCGCTCGAGAAGCGCCACGCCATCCTGGCCGTGCTCAGCCTCACGACCGCGTTCGGGATCATCGCGCTCGACCTCCACTACCCCGTGCGGATGGTGTTCGGCGCCGTGCTGGTGCCGTCGCCCAGCTCGCCGATGTGGTGGATGGGCGTGTTCTACGGGATCTACCTGGTCGTGCTCCTGGTCGAGGTCTGGAGCATGTTCTTCCACCACCCGAAGATCCACCAGTACGCATGCACGACCGCGACCTGCACCGCGGTTCTCGCGCCGTCGACGCTGGGAGCCGTGTTCGGGGTGCTGGCGGCCAAGGCCTTCTGGAACGGGCCGTTCACGGTCCTGATGATGGTCGCGGCCGCGTACCTGGCCGGCACCGCGCTGCTGGGCATCGTGTTCTATCTCGTGGCGCGGTTCCGCCTCCAGGACCACGAGCGAGCGCTGGGGGTGGCGATCCCGTCGATCCGGCTGCTGCTCGCGATCGCGCTGATGATCGTGTCGCTGCTGCTGGCACGGCAGCTGTTCGTGGGCCTGACCGACGACACCGCCGGTCTCCGCGAGGCCACGGCCGCCCTGGTCACCGGGCCGCTGGCGGTGCCGTTCTGGGTGCTGCGAGTGATCGTCGGCCTGGCGATCCCGCTGGTGCTCGTGCTGCTGCCCACGACCCGGACCCCGGCGGGCCTGTTCGCTGCCGGCGTGCTCGCCCTGGGTGGCGTGTTCGTGGACCGCTTCCTGTTCGTGACGGCCGGCCAGATCGCCCCCATCACGGCGCACGCAGGCATGGTCGCGAGCCCGTTCGTGAGCTATGTCCCGTCGCCCGTCGAGATCGCCATCATGGCGGGTGCCGTGGCGCTGTTCGCCCTGGTGTACACGCTCGCCGAGCGGTACCTCGACATGGGCGAGGACGACGAGCACATCAACTGGCCCTGGCCATGGCTCAAGCACGCCGAGCCCCACGCGGAGGCTGCGCTCGTGGCCGTTGCGCTGCCGATGGCCCAGGTCGCCGCACCGGCGATGGAGCCTGGGCAGCTCACCGTCGCCGGGCCGGTGGTCGCCGTGGAGACGCCGGACGTGGATCCTGACCCGGTCGTCGCCGATGCGTCGCCGACAGCGGAACCCGGGCCCGAGACCCTGGCGAGCGGCGAGACGGAGGTGCGGTCATGATCCGCACCGGGGTCTCGCGCTACGGGTATCGAGCTGCGATCGCCGCCATGCTGATCGCCATCGTCGCGCTGGCCGTGTTCCTGCTGACGGTCGCGCTGCCGGACGTCTCCCGATCGAGCAGCGTGCGGTCGGCGCCGACGCCGACGCCGTCGGTCGAACCGTCTGCCACCTCGCTGTCGCCGATGGCAGACTCCCCGATCGGGATCCAGATGTCGGCCAACGCCGATTGCGCAGCGTGTCACGTCACCACGAACGGCACGGTGGGCACCAAGGACATCCCTGAGATGGCCCATCCGCTGTGGGGCTGGCGCGACTGCACCGCCTGCCATTCGACCGGCAGCCTGGTGGCAACGGCGCCCGGTCACTCGGGCCTGCACAAGGACGACTGCCTCGTCTGTCACAAGGTGCCATCCGCCGACTCGGCGACCACCCACGCGCCCCTGCGACCTGAGCACATGGGCAACGCCCAGCCGTGCACGACGTGCCACGGCGTCGACGAGCACGCGCCGCTGCCCGACTCGATGAAGGGCCGCGGTGACAACTGCTGGATCTGCCACAACGGACCCGAGTTCACGTACCTGTTCGAGAGCCCGAGCGCCGATCCCAGCCCGGTCGCGAGCCCGGTGGCAGGTGCGGTCGCGATCCCGTCGCCGAGCCAGGGTACGTCCGCCTCGGCAGGCTCCGGCTGACCCGTCGGGACCTTTGGCCCTACCGACGGCCGACGACGGTCCGGGAATCATGGGCTCGTGACTGACACCGCCTCCCCCGAGCCGCGCTTCAGCCTCCTTCGCGACGCGCTCGCCCTGGTTGTGACCGCGGTCGCCTGTCCGCTTGCGCTGTTCGGCGGCTCGATGCTGGGCTGCGTCGGCCAGGGCTTCGATCCCTCGTGCGCCCTCAACGCGATCGTCATCTCGCCCGTGCTGCTGCTCGCCGCGGGGGTGATCGCGGGCATCGCGTCGCGCGGTTGGACGGGCCTGATGATCACCTTCGTGGGGGCCCTGATCGGGATGTCGGCGATCCTGGTGCTCTCGTTCGGCATCGGCGATCCGGTCCCCGTCGATCCGATCTCGGGCGTGATCGCCACCGTCTGGTTCTACGCGCCGATCGCGATCGGCTACGGCGCGGGCCGGCTGGTGTCGCGGCTGCTCGCGACCCGGGGCAACGACTCGTCCGACGACTGAGCCCCTGGACGCCCGGGCCGGATCAGGGCCTTCCGGAGGCCACGGGGTCGATCAGGCGCGTCCGCGAGCGAGGTCGATCAGCCGCCCCAGCACCCGCTCGCCGTCGGCACGCAGCGCGTTGTGCTGGTACTCGTTGGTGATCCACGGGCGGAGGCCGCGCACGGCCGCCGCGGTCTCCTCGGCAAAGGTGCGCTCGACGTACAGGTCGTCCACGTAGATCGTGGCCGCGACGGGAACCTCGTTGCGAGCCAGCTGATCCGCGTCGTACAGCCGCGGCCACTGGTGGTCGGCGATCAGGTCGGCCGCCTCGCGATGCGGGCGCAGCAACCCGTAGTCCTCCCACATCCACTGGAACACGTGCTCGGCCGTGAACAGGCCGTCCTCGGCCACCTCGGCCGGCAGCAGGCGCTGGGCAGACCAGCGGGTCGCGACACCGTCCGCATACGAGGACTCGTGCAGCGTCGCGTACAGCGGGTTGCGCGCAAAGCCCAGGCCGCCTTCGGCATCGTGCACAAAGGCGCTGGATCCGAACGGCAGCTCGATCACGTGGTGCAGCAGCTCGAACCCGTTGCTTGCGCCCAGCCACATGCCCAGCTGGCGGAACCGGCGGCCGGTGAGGCGATCGCCCGACGGCAGCCGCACGTCCTCGTCGTCGAGTCGCCGGCAGATCTCCGTCGCCCGCTCGCGATCGGTCGGGTAGCGGTCGAAGTAACGGCGGTTGGCCTCGATCAGACGCCGGTAGGTCGCGCCATAGACGTCATCGGCCGAGCGACCGATGGGCGACAGCCCGCCGGTGATGAACGCCTCGCGCAGACCCTCGGGCGCGAAGGACAGATAGGTGAGCGAGGTGAAGCCGCCGAAGCTCTGGCCGAGCACGCTCCAGCGATCGACGTCCAGCTCGCGGCGGATCGCCTCTGCGTCGCGCACGATCGAATCGGCGCGGAAATGGGTGAGGTACTCGGCCTGCGCCGCGGCCGTGTCCCCGGGGATGAGCGGTCCGATCGGGGTCGAGCGGCCGGTGCCCCGCTGGTCGAGCAGCAGGACGCGGTAGTCGCGGAGCGCGCGCGCCATCCATCCCGAGGGCGGGCTCGTGGGGCGGCTGGCCTCATGGCCCGGGCCGCCCTGGAGGAACACCAGGTACGGCCGATCGAGACCATCTGGATCGGCGACCTCGCGGGTGAACACGGTGATCCAGGGTCCGTCGGATCGAGCATGGTCGAGGGGTACCCGGTGCTCGCGCTCGGTCAGGACCGCCCCGGGCACGCGATACGTGACGCTCATGGCCTCACGATAGCGGTTCGCGACGCGGCAGATGGCGATCGCTCGCCGGCCCGGGGACAGGCGAGCCGGATCCAGCTGCCGGGGCCCTCACTCGCCGCCGCTGCCCGCCGGAAGGCCCGGTTGGGACTGTGACCACCGGCCCTACACCGCCCGGTCCGGGCGACGAGACCCTGAGGTCTTCATACCGGCCCAGCCGTGGCCGCCGTCGCGTCCGCACTGCCTCATGTCGACGACCGCCGCCCCAACGGAGGATCGCTGTGGCCGACCTGTCCACCGAGTTCACGGGCATTCATCTCGAGAACCCGTTCCTGCTCGCGTCCGCGCCACCGACCGAATCCGAGTCCAACATCATGCGGGCGTTCGAGGCCGGCTGGGGCGGGGTCGTGACCAAGACGATCGGGCTCCACCCGGTCACCAACGTCGCCGGACCGCGGACCAAGTTCCTGCGCGTCGACGACGGCGGCACCCGCCTCTCGATGCACAAGCGATCGGGCTCGACGCTGATGGCGTCCTGGAACTGGGAGCTGATCTCCGACAAGCCGATGGACTGGTGGCTGCCCCGGATCCGCACGATCAAGGCGGCCTGGCCGGACAGGGTCCTGGTCGCCTCGATCATGGCCGGCTCGGGAAACGACAAGGAGCTCGACAACTGGCAGACGCTGGTCGAGGGCGTCCAGGATGCCGGGGCCGACGCGATCGAGCTCAACTTCTCGTGCCCGCACATGGATCGCATCGACATGGGCTCGAACGTCGGCAAGGACCCCGTGCTGTGCTCCGGTCTCGACCCAGGCGGTCAAGGCCGTGGCGACGGTGCCGGTCTGGGTCAAGCTGACTCCGGCGACGGCGAGCATCGTCGAGGAGGCCGCGGCCACGTTCAGGGGCGGCGCCGACGCGATCACCTCGTCCAACACGTTCCCGTCGCTGCCGCTGTTCGACCCCGACACCCTCGAGCCCGAGGTCAACGTCGACGGGCTCGTCTCGTCGGGTGGCCTCGGAGGACCCGCGATCCTGCCCCTGTCGCTGGCCAAGATGGCCGAGATGACCGCGGCGTTCCCGGACCGCGAGTTCTCCGGGATCGGCGGCATCTCCACGTTCGAGCACGCGCTGAGCTACTTCATGCTCGGCTGCGGCACGGTCCAGGTCGCCACCGCGGCGATGCTCGATCACGCGATCGGACCCAACGTGATCCGCGGCCCTGACCGACGGCCTGGCGCGGTTCCTCGACCACAACGCAGAGCGCGGATGGACCCGCCTCGAGGATTTCCGTGGCATCGGACGCGGACGGGTGGTTGCCCAGTCCGCGATCCGTCGACCCGAATCAGCCGACTACCACGGTGGGCACGCGGAGGAGGACGTCCGAGGGCTACGCCCGGGACCTGAGCAAGGCCTGAGCCCCCGGAAACGCGGGCGACCCCGGAGCGATCGCTCCGGGGTCGCCCGTTGCCGGCCCTGCTAGCGCAGGAACGCGCTCCGCTCGCGCTTGACGAACTTGCCGTCGCCCGCGTGGCCCTTCCATTCGCCGTTCTCGACGACGACCTTGCCGCGGGACATCACGACGTCGGAGCCGCCCTGGACCTCGCGGCCCTCGTAGCAGCTGTAGTCGACGTCCATGTGGTGCGTCTTCGCGCTCAGGATGTGCCGGCGGTTCGGGTCGTAGACGACGAGATCGGCGTCGTACCCGACAGCCACGGCGCCCTTCGAGGTGAGCCCGAACAGCTTCGCCGCCGCGGTCGAGGTGATCTCGACGAACCGGTTGGGCGTGATCCGGCCACCGACGACGCCACCGTCGTGGATCAGGTCGAGACGCTCCTCCACGCCCGGCAGGCCGTTCGGGATCTTGCGGAAGTCGCCGCGCCCGAGCTCCTTCTGGCCGTGGAAGTCGAACGGGCAGTGATCGGTGCCGACCAGGCTCAGGTCGCCCCTGACCAGGCCCTTCCACAGCTCCTCCTGGTGCCCCTCGCTGCGATCACGCATCGGGGGCGAGCACACGAACTTGGCGCCCTCGAACCCGTTGCCCAGGTCGTCGAGCGACAGGAACAGGTACTGGGGGCAGGTCTCCGCGAACGCCGGCAGGCCCTCGTTCTGCGCGGCGCGCAGCGTGTTGAGCGCCTCCTTGGCCGACATGTGCACGAAGTAGACGGGGGCCCTGGCCGCCTGGGCGAGCCGGATCACACGGTTGGTGGCCTCGCCCTCGAAGATCGAGTAGCGGGCCAGCCCGTGGCCTATCGGATCGGTGGTGCCCCCGTCGACGAGCTCCTCGGCCACGACATCGATGACGGGCCCGTTCTCGGCGTGCATCAGGATCAGGCCGCCGTTCTTCGCGGTCTGCTTGAGCGCCTTGAAGATCGCGTCGTCGCTGCTCAGGAACACGCCCGGGTAGGCCGTGAACAGCTTGAACGTCGTGACGCCCTCGTCGACCAGCTCGTCCATCTCGGGCAGCAGGTCGTCGCGCATGTCGGACACGATCACGTGGAACGCGTAGTCGATGCATGCCTTGCCGTCGGCCTTCTCGTGCCACGTCGCGAGGCCGTCGCGGAACGATCCACCACGGGGCTGCACGGCGAAGTCGATGATCGTCGTGGTGCCGCCGAACGCGGCCGCGCGGGTGCCCGTCTCGAACGTGTCCTTGGCAAAGGTGCCGCCGAACGGCAGCTCCATGTGCGTGTGCGGGTCGATCCCACCCGGGATCACCCACCTGCCCGTCGCGTCGATCGTGCGGTCAGCGGCGACATCGAGCGACTCGCCGATCATGGCGATCCGCTCGCCGTCCACCAGGACGTCGGCCCTGGTGGTGGCGTCGGCGTTGACGATGGTGCCTCCCTTGAGCAGCGTGCGCATCGTTCCTCCTCGGGTCCCGCCCTCGAGCGGACCCTCACTGGGACGCGGTCGAACCCTGATCGCGGCCTTGCTAGGGCTTCGTCAGGTCACCGTACATGTCGGGTCGCCGGTCGCGGTAGAACTGCCAGGTCTGGCGGACCTTGCTGATCATGTCGAGGTCGAGGTCACGGACGATGAGCTCCTCGTCATGGGGGCTGCCCACGGCACCGATGAACTGGCCCCTTGGGTCGCAGAAGTAGCTCTGGCCGTAGAAGTCGTCGGGCCCGATCTCGGTCTCGATCCCGACCCGGTTGATGGTGCCCACGAAGTAGCCGTTGGCGAGGCTGTGGCTGACCTGCTCCACCCGCCACAGGTACTCCTACAGGCCGCGGCTGGTGGCCGACGGGATGAGCACGATCTCGGCGCCGTTGAGGCCCAGCGCCCGGGCACCCTCGGGGAAGTGGCGGTCGTAGCAGATGTAGACGCCCACCTTGCCCACCGCGGTCTCGAACACCGGGTAGCCGAGGTTGCCGGGCCGGAAGTAGAACTTCTCCCAGAAGCCCTCGACGTGGGGGATGTGGGTCTTGCGGTACTTGCCCAGGTACGTGCCGTCGGCGTCGATCACGGCCGCGGTGTTGTAGTAGATGCCGGTGGTCTGGGCATCCTCCTCGTACATCGGGACCACGAGCACCATGCCCGTCTCGCGGGCGAGCGCCTGCATCCGCTTCGTGGTCGGGCCGTCGGGGATGTATTCGGTATAGCTGTAGTAGCGGGCGTCCTGGACCTGGCAGAAGTAGGGCCCGTAGAACAGCTCCTGGAACAGCATGAACTGGGCGCCGGCCTTGGCCGCCTCGTGCGCATAGCCCTCGTGCTTCTGGATCATCGACTCCTTGTCGCCGGTCCAGGTCGCCTGCAGGAGCGCGCCACGGACGTTACGGGGCATGCGGGGTTCCTCCTCGTGCGGACATGCGGCGAGCGAGGTCGCCGCCCTCTTGACTCTAAGCCTCGCCTCGCCTCACCCGGGCGGACATGAGCCGGAAGCCCCGAAGGCCTTGGGCTGCGCGGCCCCCCGGGTCTCGACGCTCACACCCGACGCGAGTGGCGTGTCGCGGCCATCTCGATGCTCTATCCTGCCCAAAACTGCGACGCCAAGTCGCCCGAGGACGCAGAACCCGCCCATGGTGAACGCGAGCCACCGGCTGACCCCCGCGTTCGCGACCCGCCTCGGCCACCGGCCGGACGAGCCGCCTGGGAGCCCGTCGCCTCGCCTCACCACGTGCCAGATGGCGGACGGGTTCACCTGAAGCCCCGGTCCATGGCGACCGCCCCGCCGCCCGTCAACGCCCGGCAGCCCAGCCGGGCACGTCCCACGAGATGGCCGGGCCGCCCGCGCAGGACCGTCGCCAAGCCGGCGGTGAGAGCCGCCGCCACGCACCCGAAACGGAGGAGGGTTTATGGCAGGGGTGGCAACCGACCAGATCGTCCGACCCGACGGACGAGTGGAGCTCGATCCGGCCGTCGACCACGCGCTCGACGCGTCGGTGCTGCACAACGAGGACCTGGCACCGGTCCCGATCAATCGACGCAACTGGACGACCTACAACTACCTGGCGCTGTGGGTCGGCATGTCGATCAACGTCCCGACCTGGCTGCTGGCCTCGGGTCTGATCGACCAGGGCATGGCCTGGTACCAGGCGCTCGGGATCATCTTCGTCGCGAACCTGATCGTCCTGGTGCCGATGCTGCTGATCAGTCACGCGGGCACCAAGTACGGCATCCCCTACCCGGTGTTCGCCCGCGCCTCGTTCGGCGTGTTCGGCGCCAACCTGCCGGCCCTGATGCGCGCCTTCGTGGCGTGCGGCTGGTTCGGCATCCAGACCTGGATCGGCGGCACGGCGATCTTCGCCGTGGTCTCCGCCCTGCTCGGCTCGGACTCCTGGTGGGCTACCGCCAGCCCGATCTCGATCGGGATCGGCGTGGCGGCGTCGCAGCCGTGGACGATGTGGCTGAGCTTCGCCATCTTCTGGCTGCTCAACATCGTGATCATCCTGTGGGGCATGGAGGCCATCCGGCGGTTCGAGAGCTTCGCCGCTCCGTTCCTGATCGTCGTCTTCATCGGCCTCATGGTCTGGATGATTGCCCAGGCGGGTGGCCTGGGTCCCGTGGTGCAGGAGTCCGGCTCCCTTGGCTGGGGCTCCGACTTCTGGGCCATCGTCCCGATCTCCCTGATGGGCATGATCGCGTTCTGGTCCACCCTGTCGCTCAACATGCCCGACTTCACGCGGTTCGGGCGCTCGCAGAGCGAGCAGGCGGCCGGTCAGGCGCTCGGCCTGCCGACCACGATGACGCTGTTCCCGCTGGTCGGCGTGCTCACCACGTCGGCCACCGTGGTCGTCTACGGTGAGGCCGTCTGGGACCCGGTTGCGCTGGCCGGCAAGATGGACAACCCGGTCATCCTGGTGATCATGCTGATCACCCTGGCGCTCGCCACCCTGAGCACCAACGTTGCGGCCAACGTGGTCAGCCCGTCCTACGACTTCTCGAACCTGTGGCCGCGCCTGATCTCGTTCCGGACCGGCGGCATCATCACGGGCATCATCGGGATCCTGATCATGCCCTGGAACCTGCTTGCCGACTCGGGCTTCTACATCTTCACCTGGCTGGCCACGTACGGCGGGGCCACCGGACCCATCGCGGGCGTGCTGATCGCCGACTACTGGTGGATCCGGCGGCGGAACCTCCGCCTGGCCGACCTGTATCGGCCCAACGGCGCCTACCGCTATGCCGGCGGCTGGAACTGGATCGCGGTCGTGTCGCTCCTGGTGGGCATCGTGATCGCCATCGGCGGCGCGTACACGCCGGCCGGCACCGACGGCCCGTTCCCGGCCGACGGCATCATCCCGATGCTCAAGCCGTTCTACGACTACAGCTGGGCGATCGGCCTCGTCGTCGCCTTCGTGCTGTACGGCGTGCTGACCATGTTCCTGGGCAGCAGAGGCGCCGAGGCCGAGCCGTCCGAGACGGCGCAGCCGGCGACGCCCACCGCCTGACGCTCGCGCAGGCGCCGGAGCACCGAGGCCCCTCCACCGGAGGGGCCTCCTGGTGTCCGCGGGTTGGCGGCGCGTGCCTTCGACTGCGGCAGCCGATCAGCAGATCCGCGGCAGCTGCTCCCCGACCAGCATGTCCACGATCCGCTCGCTGCCGACCAGGGTCCGCATCGTGACCATCCCCGGATGGTCGGCGACCACCTCGCCGATGCGGGCCGCCCCGGCACCCTCGGGCAACGCCTGCATCGCCGCCACCACCGCGTCGGCGGCGGCGGCCGGCACGATCGCGACCAGCTTCCCCTCGTTGGCGACGTGGAGCGGATCGAGGCCGAGCAGCTCGCACGCGGCCTGGACCGGCCCGGGGATCGGGATCGCGGGCTCGTCGAGCACCATGCCCACCCCGGATGCGCCGGCAATCTCGTTGAGCGCCGAGGAGAGGCCGCCGCGGGTCGGGTCGCGGAGGACGTGGACGTCGGGCGCGACCGCGACGATGGCCGCGACCAGCCCGTTGAGCGCCTGGGTGTCGGACTCGATCTCGACCTCGAACTCGAGGCCCTCGCGAACGCTCATGATCGCGATGCCGTGGAGCCCGATCGGGCCCGACACGATCACCGCGTCACCGGGCGCGCCCGGTCGGCGGCCGGCGCCACCCCGTCGGGGACCACGCCGATGCCGCTCGTGTTCACGAACACCCGGTCCGCCGCACCCCGGCCGACCACCTTCGTGTCGCCGGTGACGATGCGGGCGCCGGCCCTCGCGGCCGCCGCCGCGGCAGAGATGGTGATGAGCCGAAGGTCCTCGAGCGGCAGCCCCTCCTCGATCACGTAGGCGAGGCTGAGCGCAAGCGGCTGGGCACCCATCATCGCCAGGTCGTTGAGCGTGCCGTTGACCGCCAGCTCGCCGATGTCGCCGCCCGGAAAGCGGACCGGCGACACGACGAAGGAGTCCGTCGTGAACGCCAGCCGGCCGCCGGGCACCTCGACCACGGCGGCGTCGTTGAGCGACGCCGCCGGGCGATGCCGCGGCCAGGGCCGGACCCAGCACGTCGCGCAGCAGGGCGTTCGAAAGCTGGCCCCCCGAACCGTGGCCCAGGATCACGCGCTGGTCCTCGGGGATCGGCGCCGGGCAGGCGACGCCCGTCGGCGTCGATCGTGACCCGGAGGCTCCTGGTCGGTGGTCATCGTGACCGCCTCCCGGTCGCTGATCGGCCCGGCCGCGACCGGCGCGAGCGGCTGCGCCGGGCTGAATGCGCCACGGACCGCGGCGAGACCGCGACCGGCGCTGAAGAACGCGGCACAGGTGCCCTCGGAGCTGACCATCGGCGCGCCCAGCGGCCGTTGCGGCGAGCACAGCGTCCCATAGGCGGTGCAGTCGAGCGGCGTTCGCTCACCGGTGAGGATCGCGCCGGCGATGCAGGCCGGATGCTCGTTGGTCGTGATGTCGCCGACATCGAAGCGACGCTCGGCATCGAACCGGGCGTACTCCGGGCCGCAGCCGGTAGCCGGACATCGGGATCTCGCCCACCCCGCGCCACTTGCGCGGGCCGACCTCGAACACCTCGAGCACCTGGCGCTGTGCAGCCGGGACACCCTCTCGGGTGACCGCGCGGGTGTACTGGTTCTCGACCTCGAACCGGCCGTGCTCGAGCTGACGGACTGCCATCAGGATCCCCTCGAGCAGGTCGAGCGGCTCGAACCCGGTGACGACGATCGGGACGCGGTACCGGGCCGCGATCGGCTCGTACTCGGTCCAGCCCATGATCGCGCACACGTGTCCCGCCGCCAGGAACGCCTGCACCTGGTTGGTGGGCGAGTCGAGCAGCGCCGTCATGGCGGGCGGCACGAGGACGTGGGACACGAGGACGCTGAAGTTGTCGATCCCGCGCCGCGCGGCCTCGGCGACGGCCATCGCGTTGGCGGGTGCCGTGGTCTCGAAGCCGACCGCGAAGAACACGACCTGGCGATCCGGGTTGGCGAGCGCGATCTTCACGGCATCGAGCGGGCTGTACACGATCCGCACGTCGGCGCCACGCGCCTTGAGCGCCAGCAGGTCGGTCGTCGACCCGGGCACCCGCAGCATGTCGCCGTAGCTGGTGAAGATGACGTCCGGCCGGGCGGCGATGGCGAGCGCCTTGTCGACCTGCTCGAGCGGGGTCACGCACACCGGGCAGCCCGGGCCGTGGATCATGCGCACCCCATCGGGCAGCGCCTCGTCGATCCCCTGCTTGACGATGGTGTGCGTCTGGCCGCCGCAGACCTCCATCAGCGTCCAGGGACGCGTGGTGATCCGATGGATCTCGGCCAGCAGCCTGCGGGCGAGCACGGGATCGCGGTACTCGTCGAGGTACTTCATCGTGACGGGCCCGCTGCGGTGGGTGGCGGCCGCAGCGCGTCGAAGGTCAGCGCATCCGGCGCGTCATCGGACACGATCCCGGGCTCGTCCATGCCCGGTCCGAGCGTCTGGAGCTCGGGCTCCATCACGCCCATCTCGTCCAGGATCTCGAGCGTCTTGAGCGCCTCCGCCTCGTCGACCCGGCTGATCGCGAACCCGACATGGACGATCACGTAGTCGCCGACCGCGATCTCAGGCAGGTAGGCGAGGCACGCGTCCTTGCGCACGCCGCCGAAGTCCACCCTGCCCATCGCGAGCCCGGCCTCGTCCCGGATCTCGATCACCCTGCCCGGGATGCCCAGACACATTGCTCAGCCCTCCAGCCGCTCGCCGCGGCGATGGCGGCCTGTCCGTAGCTGACGCCGCCGTCGTTGACGGGCACCTGCCGGTTGATGAACGGCTCGAAGCCGTCCTGGGCGAGCTGCCGGAGCAGCCGGGCCGCGAGCCGCCGGTTCTGGAACACGCCGCCCGAGAGACACACGGCACGAAGGCCGGTCGTGCGGCGCGCGGCCTCGAGCAGCTCCTCGGTCACCGTCCACGATCGTCTCGTGGAACGCGGCTGCCAGCAGCGCGTCGATGACCTGCCGCTTCGGCTCGTGCCGCCGGTCGTGTCCCCTCCTGTTCGGCCGGGCGTGTCCTCGCCCGCACGACCGGTCGCGTCGAGCATGGCCGCGAGCGTGGGCCGCGGGTCGTACACGAGCAGCCCGTCCCGTAGCTGGATCCGGTACGGCAGCGGGCTCGCGCGGCGGTCGCCGGCCGCGAGCTCGAGGTCGATCGCCGCCTGCGCCTCGTACTCGGCGACGTCCCGGATCCCGAGCAGCGACGCGACCGCGTCGAACAGGCGACCGGCCGATGAGGCGACCGGGGCGTTGATCCGCCGGTCGACCTGCTGTCGGATCAGCGTGACCTCGCGCGGCTCGAGACGGTCGACGAACCTGGCGGCGCGCGCCTCGAGGTCCGCCGAGCCGCGCGACGCGTTGTCGGCATCGCCGGCGAACGTCTCGGCGCCCAGCAGGTAGCCGAGCGCCATCCGATAGGGGCGCCGCACCGCGAGCGCGCCGCCGGGCAGCGGCGCACGGCCGAACCGCGCCAGCCGCCGGTAGCCGACGAGGGTCGCCATGAGGATCTCGCCACCCCACAGGGTGCCGTCGTCGCCCATGCCCAGGCCGTCGTAGGCAACGCCCAGGAACGGACCGGTCAGCCCGTGCTCGGCGGCACATGACGCCACGTGCGCGTGGTGATGCTGGACCGCGATCCGGCGGTCGACGGGGAAGCGCTCGACCGCATACTTGGTCGAGAGGTACTCGGGGTGCAGATCGTGGACCGCGATCTCGGGCTCGATCGCGAGCAGGCGGGACAGGTGCGCGAGACCGTCGGTGAACGCCCGATGGGTGGGCAGGTCCTCGAGATCGCCGTTGTGGGGCGCGACGTGGGCCCGCGATCCGCGGGCGAGGGTGAAGGTGTGCTTGAGCTCCGCGCCCACGGCGAGCAGCGGTCGCGATGTCGCGACCGGCAGGGCCAGCGGATCCGGCGCGTAGCCACGACCGCGGCGGACGACCGACTCCCGGCGGGCGATCACGCGCGTCACCGTGTCGTCGTAGCGGGCGCGGATCTCACGGTCATGCGCCAGGAAGCCATCGGCCAGACCGGCGAGCCGGGTGCGCGCGTCGTGATCGTCGGTCGCCAGCGGCTCGTCGGACAGGTTGCCGGAGGTGAGCACGATGGGTCGGCCCACGGCATCGAGCAGCAGGTGATGCAGCGGCGTGTAGGGCAGCATGACGCCCAGGCGCCGGTTGCCCGCGGCCACACCCGGATCGATCACGTCGTGCGCTGTCGGACGCGCCTCGAGGAGCACGATGGGACGTGCCGGAGAGGTCAGAAGATCCTGTTCCAGCCGTCCGGCCCGGCACAGGGCCCGTGCGGCCGGAAGGTCGCGAACCATGATCGCGAACGGCTTGGCCCAGCGCCGCTTGCGGTCGCGCAGCCTCGCCACCGCGGCGCCATCGGTCGCGTCGCAGGCAAGGTGGTAGCCGCCGAGACCCTTGACGGCCACGATCGACCCTTCGAGCAGGGCATCCGTCGCCGCCTGGAGCGCAGCCTCCTCGGTCACGGTGGTCGCCGGAGCGTCCGTCGGCCGCCAGCTCAACCGGGGACCGCACTCGGGGCAGGCCACCGGTTCGGCGTGGAACCGCCGGTTCGACGGGTCACGATACTCGGCATCGCAGGCCGGGCACAGCGGGAACGCCCGCATCGTCGTCCGGGCCCGGTCGTACGGCAGGGCATCGATGATCGTCGCCCGCGGACCGCAGCTGGTGCAGTTGATGAACGGGTATCGGTAGCGTCGATCGCCCGGGTCGAACAGCTCCTGGAGGCATTCGTCGCAGGTTGCGATGTCGGGCGGAAACAACCGCTCCACGGCATCGCCGGCCACGCTGTCGTCGATCGCGAACGGCGTGGGGAATGCTCGCTGGTCTCCTCCGAGCACGAGCCACTCGACGCGGTCGACACGCGCTCGCGGCGGCGCATCCGTCCTCAGCCGCTCGACGAGTGCGTCCAGCCCATCGGCTTCGCCGCTCGCCTCGATCACGACGCGTCCTGCCTCGTTCCAGACGCGCCCGGCCAGCCCGAGCTCGGTCGCCAGCCGCCACACGAACGGACGGAACCCGACGCCCTGGACGATGCCGTCCACGGTGATCGTGCGGGCAGATCGCGCGGTGCCGTTGGTCGATTGCGGCGCATCCGGACAGACGATGGCAGCCATGACCCAAGCGTCGACCGAGCGGTCCCTGGCTCAATCTGCCGAACGGCCCTCATTCGAGCGCTCGACTGACCGATCGCCTACGGCCATTCGCGGGAACCGAGGGGCACGTTGCACTGCGCTGAGCGTGACGTCCCGGGGCCAGGCCGTCACCGGCCCCCTGGATCGGAGGCGCGGGCGTCGGCGGATGTGCCGCGGACTCAGGGACCGGCGGATGTGCCGCGGACTCAGGGACCGGCGGATGATCCCGCGGGCGTCGAGCTCGCTGGTGGTTCCGGCGTGGCCGTTTCCGTGGGCCTCGGTGTCGGGGTGGGGGTCGGGGTCGCCGTCGGCGCCGGGGTCGGCTTCGGCGTCGGGGTCGCCGTTGGCTTGGGCGTCGCCGTCGGGACCGGTGTCGCGGTCGGGACCGGCGTCGAGGTCGGCTTCGGTGTCGGGGTCGCCGTTGGCTTGGGCGTCGCCGTCGGGGCGGGCGTCGCGGTTGGCTTCGGCGAGGGCGTGGCCGTCGGGGTCGGCGTGGGCGTGGGAGTGGGGGTAGGCGTCGGCTCCTCCACCGGTGGCGCGCTCCGGATGGGCCTCACGATCACCCAGCGGTGGTACCACTCGGACGGGCCGCGGCTCGGCCTGACCGAGCTTCGGACGGTGCCCGGCGTCAACGGATCGTCGTACGGGCTGTCCGTCTCGCGATAGGCCTGGAAGCGCAGCCGAACGGGTCCGTGCTTGATCTTCCGCTTGCTGAGGCGACGATTGACCGCCGCGTCCTTGCGCAGCGGATCGGACAGGTAGATCGCCTTGACCTTGAAGTGATTCGATACCCGCGGATCCTCGCCCGTGACCACGTATCCGGTCATCACCTGCGCGTGGCCACCGGCCCAGCCCAGGATCCCGACCGGCATGCCGAGGCGCGCGATCGACTTGATCCCAGCGCGGATCGCCCTCATCGGCGTCTTGTAGGCGCGGTCGTCATAGACCCAGCGGCTGCGGTCGCTCATCGTCGTCTCGCCCCAGCCATAGGCGTTGAGCGCGTTGCGCCAGCCATGGGCGTCTGACCCGGCCGAGGACGAGCGCAGCGTGTCGTTGGCCCGCTCGAACGCGAGGATCGAGGTCAGATCGCGAGTGTTGGAGGCAGCGGTGTCGTTCTTGGTGCGTGTGGGTGTCCAGATGAAGCTGTCACCGCCGGTGCCGCGGTACGCGATCATGTTGAGCATCATCATCACGGACGCGGCGGTGCACCCCGTGTAGTAGGGGTCCTGGTACAGGAAGGCATTCCGCACGAACAGGTTTCGGCTCCACGTGGCGCTCGCCGTCGCGGCCGGCACGGCACCCAGGAGCACGACGATGGCGAGCAGGGCGGCGAGCACCGGACCGGGTCGGGGGCCGACCGCTCGGCTGGTGGGCGGCGGGAAGGCGTAAAGGCCGGCGTTGGCTCGCGCGACGTGGTCGTCGGTCACGGGTCTCCTCGCGTGTCCCCCCTCACGACGCGAGGCGACGCAAGGGCGAGGTCGGGACGCATCCCAACCCTCCCGCGCGGTTCACGGTTGGTCAACCTGTACGTTTGACCCACCCCGCGCCCGCGAAAGGCACATCGCCGCCGCCTCGCGTGCACGGCCCGACTACCTACACTCTGGGTCATGGTGGGTACCGCGGCCGTGATCAGCGGCGAGGGAGCAGCAGCCAGCGCATCCGTCGTGACGGTGACCGGCCGCCGATCCGTCGCGAGCCTGGGCGTGGTCGATGCCCACGACCACCTGTTCCTCGACTCGCCCGCGCTCGCGGGCCAGGCGATCGACGACGTCGAGCGCGTGACCGAGGAGGTTCTCGATGCCCGCTCGAGCGGAATCTCGTGCATCGTCGAGATGACGCCCATCGGGCTCGGCCGCAACCCCGCCGCGCTGCGGCAGGTCGCCGAGGCGACGGGCGTGGCGATCATCGCCGCCAGCGGCTACCACCGCGACGCGCACTACCCGGCCGATCACTGGGTTCGCACTGCAACCACCGAGACCCTGGCCGGTCGGATCGTCACCGACCTGACGATCGGGATGCATCCCGCCGATTGGCTCGACCCATCCCTCCCGCTCGATCCGGCGCGGGCCGGGGCGATCAAGGGTGGCGCCTCCTACCACCGGATCACCCGCGGCGAGCAGCGGCGCCTCGAGGCCATCGCCGGCGCAGCCGCCGCCACCGGCGCGGCCGTCCTCGTCCACACCGAGGTGGGGACGGCCGGCCACGATGTCGTCGATCTGCTCGAAGCGGGCGGCGTGCCGGCCGCCAGGATCGCGCTCGCCCACCTCGACCGGAACCCCGACCCGGAGGTCCACGTGGAGCTGGCCGCCCGCGGCGTGACACTCGAGTACGACACGATCGGACGCACCAAGTACCACCCCGACAGCGTCGTCCTGGACCTGATCGAGGCGGTCGCCGGCGCCGGTCACCTGGATCGGATCGTGCTCGGGCTCGATCTCGGGATGCGCTCCTACTTCCGTTCCTACGACGGTGGTCCGGGCCTGCGCTACCTGATGACCTCGTTCGTGCCCCGTCTTCGGCGGCGGATGGGCGACGCCGACGCGGACCGCATCCTGCGCCGCAACCCGGCCCGTCTGTACGCGATGCCGCTCGATCGAGACCCGGCCGCCGGACGAGGCCCGTCCGCATGACGCCGGTGCGTCGTCCGGGCAACACAGCGCCGTGGCCGAGCGCGTATGACGTGGTCGTGGTCGGGGCCGGTTCGGCCGGCTCGTCCGCGGCCATCACGGCGGCGCGCCACGGGGCACGGACGCTGCTGATCGACCGGCTCGCGTTCATGGGCGGAACGTCGACCGCCGTGCTCGATACCTTCTACGCGTTCTACACGCCCGGCGAGCGGCCGCGTCGCGTCGTCGGCGGTCTTGGCTGGGAGGTCGCGACCGCGCTCAAGGACGAGGGCGTCGCGTTCGAGCGGCCGAACACGTACGGTGCCGGGACCGGTGTCACGTACGACGCCGAGATGCTGAAGATCCTGTGGGAGCAGCTGGCGACCGATGCCGGGCTCGACCTGCTGCTCCATGCCTGGGTCACGGGCGTTCGCGTCCACGACGGGCGGCTGATCGCGGTTCGCCTGTGGAACAAGGGCGGCGAGCGCTGGATCGAGGCCGCGGCATTCGTGGATGCCTCGGGCGACGCGGACGTCTCGGCGATGGCCGGCGTACCGCACGACGCCCCGGCCGACGGCCCGGTTCAGTCGGCGTCCACGCTGTTCAAGGTCGCCAACGTCGATCTCGAGCGCGCCGCTGCCGTACCCAAGCGCGAGCTCTGGCAGCGGATGCGAGAGGCCGCCGAGAGCGGCGAATATCGGCTGCCCGCGGGTCGAGGGCTCGTGGCATCGCACGCCGCACGAGGGCGTGGTGCTGGTGCACATGACCCGGATCCCCAACGTCGACGCGACCGACCCCGCGCAGCTCACCGCGGCCGAGCTGGAGGGCCGGCGCCAGGTGCGCGAGTACCACCGCTTCCTCCGGGACAGAGTGCCGGGGTTCGAGCGTGCCGTGATCGTCGCGACCAGCCCGGCGATCGGGATCCGCGAGAGCCGCCGTGTCCACGGCGACTATCGCCTGACGCGGGCTGACGTCCTCGAGGGCCGGCGGTTCGAGGACGAGATCGCGTTGTGTGGCGCGCCGATCGAGGACCACCACGCCGGTGGCGACACCGACTGGCAGTACGTGGGGCGAGACGGGGTCTACGGCTCCCCTATCGAACGCTGCTTCCGGAGCGGATCGAAGGGCTGCTGGTGGCCGGTCGCTGCTTCTCGGCGACCCACGATGCCCATGCCTCCGCGCGGTCGATGGCGACGTGCATGGCGATGGGCCAGGCCGCCGGCACGGCGGCGGCGATGGCGGCCGCCGATGGCCGACTGCCCCGCGAGGTTGATCCTGCTCCGCTGCGCGCCAGGCTCGAGCGCGACGGCGCCCTCCTGGAGCCGGTCGATGTCGAGGCGGTGGTGGCATGAGCATCGACGACCGGTGGGAAGCCCGCGCAGCGCGGGCCGGTTCGACGGGCGCACGGTGCTGGTCACCGGCTCGACCGGGATGGCCGGCTTCGGCCTTCGGGCGATCGCCTCCGAGGGCGGTCGTGTGCTCGCCGTGTCTCGGACCGCCGCCCATCTCGAGACGCTGGCCGGCGAGCTGGCCGGGGCCGGGCTCGGTGACCGGTTGTCGTGGCGCGCGGCGGATCTCCGGGACGAGTCCGCCGTCGAGGCGGCGTTCGGCTCGCTGACCGCGGCAACGGAACGCCTCGACGCCGTATACAGCGTGGCCGGGATCTCCGGGCGGCGCGCCGGGGACGGGCCGATCCACGAGGCCACGCTCGAGGGCTGGGACGACCACGCTGGGCACCAACGCCACGAGCCAGTTCCTGGTCGCCAGGGCCGCCGTGCGCCGGATGCTCGCACAGGATCCCGATGCCCGTGGCGGTCGCGGATCGATCCTGCTGATGTCGAGCACGCTGGCCACCAGGCCTGCCCCGGCGTACTTCGCCACCCACGCCTACGCGGCCAGCAAAGGCGCCATCGAGGCCCTGGCTCGTGCGCTCGCGGCGTACTACGCCCCGCACGGCATCCGCGTGAACGCCATCGCGCCTGCGCTCATCGCGACTCCCATGAGCCGCCGCGCCCAGGAGGATCCGGCGATCCTCGCCTACCTCGAGCAGAAGCAACCGCTGGCCCGCGGTCCGATCGATGCCGACGCCGTGACGGCGACCGCGCTGCATCTGCTGAGCGACGAGGCGCGGATGGTCACCGGGCAGGTGGTTGCGGTGGATGGCGGCTGGGGCGTGAGCGAGCCTGCGGGCTAGCCCGGCCGGCCTGCGCCGGAGGCGTCAATCCAGCCATGACCGCGGGTCACCCGCCGCGGATGGAGATCGTCGGTCAGCTCCACCAGGTGCGCCAGCCGGCCGACGACGATCCCGCCACGATCGGTCGGCTCCGAGCAGCGCCGCCGGGTTGGCCGAGGCGGCGGCGACCGCCACGTGCAAGCGGCGTCCCCTCGCGGACCAGGTTGCGGACCGCCGTGTCGAGCGCGATCACCGAGCCAGCCAGGGTGGACGTCCCGGCCAGCGTCGCGCGGCCATCCGCACCTCGACCTCGAGCCCGCCGACCACCGTGCGTCCGTCACCCATCCCGGCCAGCGGCAGCGCGTCGCTGACCAGCAGCAGCCGGTCGGCCGGCTTGGTCCGGATG
The DNA here is from genome assembly GCA_963806265.1 of uncultured Chloroflexia bacterium. Lineage (GTDB taxonomy): Bacteria > Chloroflexota > Limnocylindria > Limnocylindrales > CSP1-4 > CAIXZV01. The sequence continues at coordinate 6,882 of CAWDXT010000030.1, read as the reverse complement.
ATGATCGGCCACACCGCCGGGTGGACGTGGTTGCCGTCGGCGATCAGCTCCACGTACGCGGCGTCGTCGGTGAGGGCTGCGACCGCCAGGCCGGGATCCCGGTGATCCACGCCGGTCATCGCGTTGAACACGTGGGTCGTGGTCGGCGCGCCGGCCGCGTAGCCCGCGCGAGCCTGCACCAGCGTCGCTGCCGAGTGACCGAGCGAGGCCGCGATGCCGAGCGAGGCGAGCCGGCGGACCAGGTCCAGGGCACCGGGCAGCTCGGGGGCGATGGTCATGATCCGCAGCCCGTCGAGCAACGGCTCGATCGCGTCGACCAGCTGCTCCGGCGTGCGCAGCAGCGCCGGATCGTGCGCTCCCTTGCGCTCGGGGGCCAGGAACGGGCCTTCGAGGTTGAAGCCCAGGGGCTCCGAGCCATCCTCCGGCGCGGCCGGCATCCAGCCCCGAACGCGCGCCGCGAAGCGCGGCAGCTCGGCCTCGGACAGCGTCGGCGCCGTGGGCAGGAACGACGTCACGCCCTGGCGCAGCAGGGCCCGTGCCATCCCGGACAGGGCCGCCTCGTCGTCGGTGGCCGAATGACCGCCCCAGCCGTGGCAATGGACGTCGATGAAGCCCGGCGCGATCAGCGGGCCGGCGGCAGCGGCAGGATCGTCGTCCACCGCGGAGATCCGGCCGCCGGTGATCTCGATCCGGCCGGGCGTAACGCCATCGGCGAGGACGAGGCGGCCGGCAACGATCTCAGTCATGGGCGCGGCGCGGCAGCGGGGGCGGACGTCACGTGGCGGGCGTGGCTGGTGGTCACGCTGGTCAGGATATCGGCGCCGGCGGGCTCGCGACAGGGCCTCAATACCCGACCGAGGGCATGTAGGCGCCCTCGGGCTCCTGGTACAGCCCGATGGTCATCATGTTGAGCACGAAGAACACGCGCAGCCCCTGGTCGAGACACCACCGGAACAGGTCGTTGTTGGCGAGCGGGACGAGGAATCCGGGCGTGCCGAAGTCCGTGGCCTCGCAGATCAGCGCCCGAAGGTCGTCGTTGGTCTCGGCGACCGAGTGCGCAAAGTAGCTGACCTTCGTGGTGTAGCCGGTGATCCGGCCCAGTCGCTCGACCACGCGCGCGTCGCCGGATGCGATCGCCTCGCGCAGCTCGCCGTCGCGCGTGTGGCCGTGGATGCGCAGGCACAGCGTGTTGCAGGCGAACTCATCGTCGCTCGTCGCCCGCCGAACCTCGTAGCCGGGCATCGCCTGACGGATCGGCGTACCGTGCATGGCCGCGAACGAGCCACGGACCTCCATGCCCAGCTTCGTGTACAGGCTGAGCGAGCGGTTGTGGTAGGCGATCTGGAGCAGACGGACGCCGGGCGCGTGGCGCGCGTGAGCGCGCTCGAGGACGGCATCCATGAGCAGCCGTCCGAGGTGGTGGTTCTGGGTCGACGGGTCCACGCTGATGGGCCCGATCGCCGAGATGATCCCCCGCTCGTCCAGGAAGTTGGAGCCCACCACGCGGCCGTCGAGCTCAGCGACCACGCCGTAGATCCGAGGGTGGTTGATCATCCAGCGGATCGGGTCGGAGGCCGCCTCGACCGTGGGGAAGTCATGCGGGAATCCGTGCTCGTCCGCCAGGGTCGCGAACGCCTCGTAGCAGATCCGGCCGGCTGCCCGCCAGTCGGCATCGACTGCCTCGCGGATGGCGACCGGCCGCTGAGCCTCGGCCTCGGCCTCGGCCTCGATGGGATCGCGCAGGACAACGCTCATTGCTGCCTCCTAGCCCACGCCCGCCGGCACCGCGCCTCCACCGGCCGGCGTGTAGTAGCGGCGATACTCGCCCGGCGACATGGCGCACGAGCGATAGAACACCTTGTAGAACTGGTGCAGGTTGGTGTAGCTGACGGCGAGCGCGACGTCCGCGACGGACAGGTCCGTCGACAGCAGCAGCCGCTTGGCCTCGGCCACCCGGACCTGGGTCACGTACTCCTTGAAGCTGACGCCGGTCACGTCCTTGAACACGTGTCGCACGCGCGACGGGCTGACATGCACGAGGTCCGCGATGTCCTCGAGCGTGATGCTGTCGCGGCAGTGCCCGTTGACATAGGCCAGCACCGGCCGGATCTGCTCGCGTCGATCGGCCGCCGCACGGGCCGCGTCCACCGCGCGCGTGGTGCCCGTTCCCGCTCGCTCCGGCGGCCGGTGCAGGAGTGCGAGCGCACGCCGGAGCGTTGCGTCAACGAGGTGCAGCTCGGACGGCTCGCGCCGCTCCCAGGTCGCGCGCAGCTCGTGCAGCAGCGCGGCAACCGCCCGGCCCCGCTCCGTTCCGCCCGGGACGCGTCGCGTGGCGGCTCGCGTGTCGGCGCGGAACGGCGCCAGGTAGCCAAGGTCCAGCTCGCGACCGGCCGGACCTGCGATCAGCTCCGGACGGAACAGCACCAGCAGCATCCGCATCGCCGTGCCCGCGTCCGGGACGGCGGCGTGTGGCTGCGTATCGTCGATCAGGAACAGATCGCCCGGCATGGCGGGGATCGACTGTCGACCGAACACGAACGATCCCGATCCGTCGAGCACCAGCGCCAGCTCGAAGTAGTCGTGCCAGTGCATCGGGTCGCGGGCGCCGCAGGCGACATGCTCGAGCACCGCGAGCGGAAACCCCGGGTCCATGTCCTGGGGCCAGACGTAGACGGCCATGGGCGCGACGGTGCCAGCCGGTAGCCGCATCGGACAGGGCCGCTTGGAGCGTTCGGACGCGCCGACCGGACCGGGGCGACCGCTTCTGCCAGTCGATCGACCCGCTCTGGCATTGCCGCAGCGACGTGGCGGGACGAGCATCGAGAGGTCGGGATCTGCCCGCCGATCCGGCGCGAGATCCGGCACGAGATCCGGCACGAGATCCGCCACCAGGAGCGACCCGACCATGGCCTTCCCGAACCTGTTCAGCCCCCTCCAGCTCGGCACCATCGAGCTGCCCAACCGCATCGTCCACGTCCCCACCGACATCAGCTCGTCGCACGCCGACGGCGAGGTCAGCGAGCGTGACATCGCGCACCATGCCGAGATCGCCAAGGGCGGCACCGGGTTCGTGATCGTGGGTGCGACCACCCCGGACATGAAGACCGGCCGGCCCACCGTGACCTGTCTCGTGGCGGACGGCGACAACTACGTGCCCGGGCTCGCGCGGCTGGCCGAGTCCATGCACCGCTATGGCGCGAAGTGCGCCGTCCAGCTGCAGCACCCCGGGCGCCAATGCGCGATCCCCCGCTACAACACCCTGGGCGCCACCGACCGCGTGCTCAAGCTGCCCTGGTCGGCGGGCCACGAGATCGTCTACGAGAACGCCGAGGAGAAGGGCAAGGAGATCCGCGAGGCGTCGATCCCCGAGATCCTCGAGCTGGTGGACCTGTTCAGCGAGGCGGCCTGGCGGGTCAAGCAGGCCGGCTTCGATGCCGTGGAGCTGCATGCCGCGCACGGCTACCTGCTGTCCGAGTTCATGAGCCCCTACCTCAACATGCGCACGGATCGCTTCGGCGGCTCGTTCGAGAACCGGATGCGGTTCCCGCTCGCGGTCATCGACTCGATCCGGAAGAAGTGCGGCCGCAGCTACCCGATCCTGGTCCGCTACTCGTTCGAGGAATGGTGCGAGGGCGGCCGCGGCATGGACGAGGGCATCGAGACCGCACGCCTGCTCGAGCAGGCCGGTGTCGCCGCGCTCGACCTGTCGCAGGGGATGCAGGAGAGTCCGGGCGCCGGCTTCGACCCGATGCACTACCCGCAGGGCTGGGCGACCTATGCGGCCGAGGCAACGAAGAAGGTCGTGAAGATCCCGGTCATCACGTCGCACTCGCTGCGCGATCCCGAGTACTGCGAGCAGATCCTGGCCGAGGGCAAGACCGATCTCGTGGGCCTCGCGCGCCAGCTGCTGGCCGACCCCTACTGGCCGGTCAAGGCGCAGTACGGCAAGGTCCGCTCGATCCGCAGGTGCATCTCGTGCCTGGGTGGCTGCTGGCAGGAGTCGCTGATGGCCAAGCACGAGATCCAGTGCTCGATCAACGCGGCCTGCGGCGATCGAGACGTACGCCGACCTGAGGCCACCAGCACGCCGGTCAAGGTCGCCGTCGTGGGCGGCGGCCCGGCGGGCATGGAGGCGGCCCGGATCGCCACCGAGCGCGGGCACCTGGTCACGCTCTACGAGCGCGACGGCGAGCTCGGCGGGGCGATGCTCTACGTGTGCATGGTCCCCGGCAAGGAGAAGATGCGCTGGTACCTCGACTGGATCCGGGACCAGCTGCTGGACCTCAACGTCGACATCCGGCTCAACCACGCGCCGACGGTCGACGAGCTGCGTGAGTTCGACATCGTGCTCAACGCCACCGGCGCCCGGTCCTTCGTGCCCGACGTCGTCGGCGACGCGTCGAGGGTGATCCCGTTCGAGGAATTGATGGCCTGCCCGAAGGTCTCCTGCGAGTGCCATCCCGGCGGCCGGAAGATGCACAAGCTCGGTCAGCGCGTGCTGCTGTGGGGCGACCACTACGCGGCCACCGACACCGCGGCCTGGCTGGCCGACATCGGACGCGAGGTCACGATCGTCACCGAGAACCGCGAGTTCGCCGCGGACACCGAGGTCATCCACCTGTACGTGCTCCGCAAGCGGTTTGAGCAGGGCGATGCCGAGGTGCTCACGTCACGGCCGTACAAGCACAAGGTCAGGGTCATCACCTCGACCACGGTGGCCGAGATCCGCGACGGATCGGTCGTCCTCCAGGGCGCCGACTTCGGGCGAACCGAGCTCGAGGTCGACGACATCGTGACCTGCCACGTGCGCCCCGAGACCGCGCTCTACGACGAGCTGCGGGCGGCCGGCGTCCGGGTGATCAACGTCGGCGACTCGGTCCGACCGCGAAACCTGTACCACGCGGTCAAGGAAGGGTCAGCGTTCGGGCGTGACCTGGACGAGCAGCTGCTGTTCAACCCCAACGGCGCGATCCTCAACGATCTGCCGCTCGACGTCCTGGCCCAGCTCCGGCGCGAGGAGGGCCCGGCCTACACCGCGAAGCGCATGGAGGAGCTGCTCTCGGCGAGCCGCTCGTAGCCTTCGTCATCCTCCTCCGCCCCGGGCGGCCGGCCTCACCCCCCGGTCGGTCGCCCGGGTCCCTCGCCCCGCCGATGATCCGCCTCGCCCCGCCGATGAGCCTCGCCCCGCCGATGATCTGTTCGGTGCGCCCTCGACGCGCCCTCGATCAGACCTCGATGCGCCCTCGATCCACCTCGATGCGCCCTCGATCGGCCCTGCCTGAACGCCGGGCGAGCGAATGGTCTGGGGCCCGAATGGGCTGAACGCCGGGCGAGCGAGGTGGCGCCCACGCTACCCGACCCGCCGCGTCTGAACGCCGGGCGAGCGAATGGTCCGGGGCCCGAATGGGCTGAACGCCGGGCGAGCGACGTATCCGCTCCGGGTCTGCTCACCGAACGAACCGACCGATGAGCGTTCAGTCTGTCCGCCGTGGGCACCCCGGCCGAACCTACCGAACGCTCGGCGAGCAGGTGGGCCACAGCCGACGATGGCCTGCGCGCCATGGCCCGCGGGGTCGGGCGCGCCGTGGGCCACGGTCCGGCGCTGCGCCCGGAGTCAGCCACCGGAGCCGGCGAGTCGGCGGCCTGTGCCGGCGTCGGGGCCTGTGCCGGCGTCAGGGCCTGTGCCGGGGTCAGAGGCCTGTGCCGGGGTCAGAGGCCTGTGCCGGCGTCAGGGGCCTGTGCCGGCGTCAGGGGCCTGTGGCGGGGTCAGGGGCCCGTGCCCGACGCCGTGACGTCGAAGCGGACGCTCAGCGCATAGCGGTCGCCCGGATAGCGCGATTTGGTCGCCTCGATCGGCCGGCCATGCGGGTCGAAGATAACCCGCCGCTCGACGAGCAGCGGGGCCTCGGCCTCGATCGCGAGCAGCTGAACATCCTCGGGCGTCGGGGCCTCGGCCGTGATCGTGGCCTGCCCCGACCGGAGGCTGAGGCCGGCGCGTCCCAGCGCCTCGTGGAGCGATCCGTGCTCCAGGTCGGCAGCCATCACCGTGGCTGCGGTGCCATGGACCAGGACGGCGGTCTCGACGGCGATCGGCTGGTCGTCGGCGAGTCGCAGCCGCCGAAGGAGCACGATGGGCTCGGTCGGCTCCAGATCCAGCGACCGGGCCTGCGCCGGGGTCGCGGGTCGGATCTCACGGGCGAGCACCCGTGAGCTCGGGCTTCGGCCATGGCGGCGCATCTCGTTCGAGAACGCCATCAGCCGGTCGGCGTAGCGGTGCGCCGGCGGCGAGACGGCAAACGTGCCGCGGCCCGGAACGCGGCGCACGAGGCCGTCGTCGGCAAGCCGCTGCATGGCGTTGCGCGCGGTCATCCGGCTCACGCCGAACTCGCGACACAGCTCCTCGTCCGACGGCAGCCGGTCACCGGGGCGCATCGCGGCCAGGCGGTCGCGGAGCGCCAGCTCGATCTGGCGGTAGTGCGGCAGCCAGACGGTCGAGCTCACGGCTCGTCACCGCGCCTCGCAGGATCGGCCGCCGCCGCAGAACCGGCCGCCTGTGCGGGGCCGACCGACCCTGCGGGCCCGATCTCAGCTGCAGAACCGGCCGCCTGTGCGCGACCGACCTGCCCTGCGGGACCGGCCGCCTCCGCGCCCTTGACGGCGGGTCCGGCGAGGCCAGCGGCCTCTGCACCATGCACCGCGGCGCCGATGGAACCCGCCCACGTGCCCAGCTCGGCCGGCAGGACCTTCACGCGCTCGAGCGACGTGGTCATGACCCGGCGCTCCAGCTCTGCGCGGATCGGCGCGAACAGCAGGTCGCCTGCCGCGGCCACGCCACCACCGATGACCACGCGATCGGGGGAGATGACCGTGATCATGTTGGCG
>CAWDXT010000029.1:0-160130 GCA_963806265.1 uncultured Chloroflexia bacterium | reverse complement strand
GAACCACGAGGCCGGCCTCTGCCAGAACCCGCAGGTGGATGGACACCGCGGGACGGCTCACCGGAAGCTCGCCTGCGATCGCACCCACGGACCGCGGACCGTGGCGCAGGCGCGACACGATCTCGAGGCGGGTCGGATCTGCCAGAGCGTCCAGCACGATCGGGAGCGGAATTGCCATATCTGTAAGCTACCACTTACCTATTTTCGGTGTCAAGAGCACGAGATATCAACGCCGCGTCAGCCGCCGATTACAGGACGACTGAGGCTGCGAAGACCCCGGCGGAAGCGTGCGGTGCCAGTCGGCGAGGGACGCTGTGTTGACGGCGGGAGCACGGCCGGGTACCGTCCGAGGCACCGATGTGCGCCATCTATCTCTTTACCTGCCCGGCATGACTGCCCCCGGAGACTGACGACCCGGGAGTAGCGGGTCTTGCCGGGTGAGCAGAGGTCATCGACCTCTGCTTTTTTGTTCCCTGTTGACGATGACCTGATGGCGACCAGCGAAGGGCCAGAGACATGTTCGTGGTGATGCGCTCCGGAGCGACGGAGGCCGAGGTGATCGGGGTCAAGGGCCTCATCCTCGCCGAGGGCCTGACGCCGTTCGAGCGCGCCAGCCGGGGCCGGACGACGATCGCCCTGGTGGGCGAGATCGGCCGCCGCCGGGCAGAGCTTCAGGCGATGCTCGAGGCGACCGCGGGCGTGGACACCGTGACGCCGATCTCGAAGCCATACAAGCTCGTGTCGCGCGAGTTCCAGCCCGAGGACACCGTCATCGAGGTCCTGGACACGGCGATCGGCGACGGCTCGCTCACGGTCATGGCCGGCCCGTGCTCGATCGAGAGCCGGGATCAGCTGATGGAGACCGTCGACTTCGTGGCGGCCCACGGCGCGACGATCATCAGGGGTGGTGCGTTCAAGCCGCGCAGCAGCCCATACAGCTTCCAGGGCCTGGGTGTCGAGGGTCTCCGCCACCTGGCGGACGCGCGTGAGCGGACGGGCATGCCGGTCATCACCGAGGTGATGGAACCGTCGCAGGTCGACATCGTCGCCGAGTACGCCGACATCCTCCAGATCGGCACTCGCAACATGCAGAACTTCTCGCTGCTGCTCGCGTGCGGACGCTCGGGCCGTCCGGTGATGCTCAAGCGCGGGTTCGGGGCCACGATCGAGGAGTGGCTGATGGCCGCCGAGTACATCGCGTCCGCCGGCAACCCGCAGATCATCCTGTGCGAGCGGGGCATCCGGACGTTCGAGACCTCGACCCGCAACACGCTCGACCTGACGGCCGTGCCGCTCGTGCACCACCTGACCCACCTGCCGGTGATCGTCGATCCGTCCCATGCGACCGGGAAGCGATGGCTGGTCAAGCCGATGGCGATCGGCGGGGTCGCCGTGGGCGCCGACGGGATCATGGTCGAGGTTCACCCGCGTCCCGACGAGGCGCTCTCGGACGCCGAGCAGCAGCTCGACTTCGACGGGTTCGCGAACACGATGGAGGCGATCCTGGCGGTGCACGAGCACGTCCGGGACCTGCACGGGGACCTCGACCGGCAGACCGTCGCCCAGCCATCGGACGCGGCAGCCATCGGCCGGCCTGCCTCCCCCGCGGCGACGCCGGCGAGCTGAGCGATGACGACGCTGCCCACGGGCGAATCGCCCGATCTGCTGATCACGCCCCGGCCACCAACCGGTGACGAGGATGTCGTCCTGATCCGGCCGGCCGCGCGGCTGCGCGGCCGGCCGGCGCTCCCGGGTGACAAGTCGATCTCGCATCGGGCGCTCCTGCTCGCGCTGCTCGCCGAGGGCGAGAGCCGGATCCGCTCCGCCGGGGACGGAGCGGACGTCCGCAGCACGGCACGCCTGGTAGCGGCGCTGGGCGCCGACGTCGAGCGTCTCGACGAGCGCGACGGCCGGGTCGACTACCTCGTTCGCTCGCCGGGCGGGGACTCGCTGACCGAGCCCGAGGCGATCCTCGACTGCGGCAACTCAGGTACCACGGCCCGTCTGGCCGCGGGTCTGCTGGCGGGGCGTCCGATGTTCGGGGTGCTCGACGGCGACGCGTCGCTGCGGCGACGGCCGATGGGCCGGATCGTCGAGCCGCTGCGACTGATGGGCGCCAAGCTGGCCGGGCGCGATGGCGCGACCCGGCTCCCGCTCGCGATCACGGGCCGGCGGGTGCTGTCGCCCGTCTCGTACCAGACGCCGGTGCCCAGCGCGCAGGTGAAGTCCGCGATCCTGCTCGCGGGCCTGGCGGCAGACGGCGAGACCTGGGTGACCGAGGCGGTGGCCACCCGCGACCACACCGAACGAATGCTCAGGGCACGCGGCGTCGGGGTCGACGAGGGCACCGCGCCAGACGGACGCCACACGGTGCGCATCGCCGGCCCATCGCGGGTCAGCGCGGTCGATGAGATCGTGCCTGGTGACCCGTCGGCTGCCGCGTTCTGGCTGGTCGCGGGTGCGATGCACCCGGATGCGGAGCTGGTGCTCGAAGGGGTCAGCACGAACCCCACCCGGCGTGCCATCATCGATGTGCTCAGGCGCATGGGCGCCGATATCGAGGAGCATGCCCGGCCCGCACCCGGTGGGGCGGCGGGTGAGCCTCTCGCCGATCTCGTGGTCCGGTCCAGCGAGCTTCGGGCGATCGACCTCTCGCCGGCCGACGTGGCAGCGGCGATCGACGAGATCCCGGCACTGGCGCTGGCCGCCACCGCGGCATCGGGCGTCACGCACATTCGCGGCGCGGGGGAGCTGCGCAACAAGGAGTCCGACCGGATCGCCGGGATCGTGGCCGGGCTCACGGCGCTCGGTGCCCGGATCCGTGTCGACGGAGACGACATCGAGATCATGGGGGGCGAACCGCTCACCGGCGCGGTCACCGAGACCCACGACGATCACCGGCTCGCGATGACGTTCGCGATCGCGGGCCTGATGGCCGGTGGCGCGACCACGGTTCACCGACCGGGGTCGGCCGCGGTCTCGTATCCGGGCTTCTTCCGCGAACTCGAAGGGGTGCGAGCATGACGAAGCGTGTGGTCCTGATCGGCCATCCGGTGGCCCATTCGCTGTCCGGGGCGATGCAGCAGGCCGCCTTCGACGCGCTCGGCATCGACGCCCGCTACGAGCTCTGGGATCGACCCCCGATCGAGCTTGCCGACGCGGTCGAGGAGCTGCGAGGCGACGACTTCCTGGGTGCCAACGTGACGATCCCGCACAAGGAGCGGGTCGTGCCGATGGCCGATCGGCTGACCGAGGAGGCCCACGCGACGGGGGCCGTCAACACCCTGACCAGCGAGGGGCACAGGCTGGTCGGCCACAACACGGACGTCGACGGCTTCAAGGTCGCCCTGGACAAGCTCGTCGGGCGCCAGAAGATGCCCCGCCTGGCGATCGTGCTGGGAAGCGGGGGCGGCGCGCGGGCCGTCGTCTACGGCCTGATCCGCGAAGGCTTCCAGCGGGTGATCGTGTTCAACCGGCACCTGCATCGCGCCGAGGGTCTGGTCAAGCACTTCGCCCGCAGCGCGGCGCACATGGAGCTGCGGGCCATGCCGTGGCACGAGTCGATCATCGAGGCCGAGCTGGCCAAGACGAAGGTGCTGGTGAATGCGACCTCGATCGGGCTCAGCCCAGACGAGTCCCCGATCCCGGCCGAGATCCTGCCCGCGGACCTCCTGGTGCTGGATCTGATCTACGCGCGAACCCGGCTGCTGCGTGACGCGGCCGCCGCCGGGTGCACGGTCGACGACGGCAAGACGATGCTCCTCAACCAGGGCGCCGCGGCATTCACCCTGTGGACGGGCCAGCCGGCACCGATGGACGCCATGACGGCCGCGCTGTCGGATGCCCGCGACCACGGTGTTCGATCGGCCGAGGGCGAGCCCACCGGCCTGGCCGGGCCGGACGCGACCGATGGCGACGGGGCCGACGCCGACACGGGAGAGGCTGCCGGCGACGCCGGCGGCTGAGCGGCGCGGGACCACGCATGGACCGCTTCCGGTTCCTGACGGCCGGCGAGAGCCACGGCCCGATGCTGGGCGCGATCGTCGAGGGGGTGCCCGCCGGGCTCGCGCTGAGCGAGGATGACCTGGCGATCGACCTGGCCCGCCGCCAGCGGGGCTACGGGCGGGGTGCCCGTCAGTCGATCGAGCATGACCGGGCCCGGATCCTGGGTGGCGTCCGCCATGGCCGGACGCTGGGCTCGCCGATCCTGCTCGAGGTCGACAATCGCGACTGGGCGAACTGGACGCGGGTGATGCAGGTCGGACCGCTGAGCGAGGCGGAGGCCGCCGAGCTCGAGGCCCTGGCGGAGGGCGGCAACAAGCGCGCGCGTCCGATCACGAAGGTGCGGCCGGGCCACGCGGACCTGGCCGGGGCGCTCAAGCACGGGTTCACCGACGTGCGCAACGTGCTCGAGCGCTCCTCCGCGCGCGAGACCACGGCGCGGGTCGCGGCAGGCGGCATCGCCCGGGTCTTCCTGCGCGAGCTGGGTATCGAGACCTGGTCGTTCACGGCCGAGGTGGGGGGCATCGCCATCGACCCGGCGCACGCGACGCGATCGCGGGACGCTGCCGATGGGTCGCCCCTGCGCTGTCCCGACCCGGCGGCCGAGGCCGCGATGATGGCCAGGATCGACGAGGCCCGCTCCAACGGGGACACGGTGGGCGGCGTGTTCGAGGTCGTGGTCCACGGGGCGCCGATCGGGCTCGGCAGCTACGTCCACTGGGATCGTCGGCTGGACGCGGCGCTGGCGTCGGCCGTGATGAGCATCAACATCGTCAAGGGCGTCGAGATCGGGCTCGGGTTCGAGCAGACGCGACGCTTCGGCTCCGCCGTCCACGATGTCATCGCGGGCCGGCGCGACGACGGCACCTGGATCCATCGGACCAACAATGCGGGGGGGCTGACCGGCGGCGTGACCAACGGCGAGCCGATCGTCGTCCGGGGGGCCGTCAAGCCGATCTCGACCCTGGCTCGCCCGCTGCCGACGGCGGATCTGCTGAGCGGGGCGCCCGTCGAGCAGGCCCATTACGAGCGGAGCGACATCTCGGTCGTCCCGGCCGCCGGTGTGATCGGCGAGGCGATGGTGATGCTGACGCTGGCCGGGTTCGTGCTCGAGAAGACGGGCGGTGACTCGATGACCGAGGTGACCGACAACCTCCGCCGCTACCGCGAGCGGATCGCATCGGTCGGGGTGTCCGCGGCCTCGGACGAGCCGGACCCGGGTCGGCGAGCCCGGCTCGGGCGGCGACGACTGAGCCGATGGACCTCGTCCTGATCGGTCTCCCGGGGAGCGGCAAGAGCGCCATCGGGCGCCGGGTCGCCGCGCGCCACGGCGCGACGTTCGTCGACCTCGACGTCCTCATCGAGGCGTCGGCGGGCTGCCCCATCCCGACGATCTTCGAGCGCGAGGGCGAGTCGCGGGTTCCGGCGCCGGGAGCGCGAGGCCGTCGAATCGCTGGGGCCCCCGGACACCGATCCCGAGCTGCGGCGAGTGATCTCGCCCGGGGGCGGCGCGGTCATCGACCCACGGAACCGGTGGTCGCTGTTCCGCGGCCGGCTGCCGGTGTGGCTGGACGTGCGGCCCGAGGTGCTCGCGCAGCGGCTGCGTCGCTCACCCAACGTCCGGCCGCTGATCCAGGGCGGTGACCCGCTTGGCCGGATCCGCCAGCTGGTCAGCGCCCGACAACGCTTCTACGGCGCGGCGGTGCGGATCAACGGCGTCGTCGCGCTCCCCGAGGTGGTGAACGCGGTCGATGCCCTGGTCGCCAGCGGACCGCCGTCCGGCACGACGCTGCTGCGCGCCTCCACCCCGATCGGCGAGGTCACCCTCGGCGCCGGCATCGCTCCCGTCGCCGTGATCGACGCCCTGCGCGCCCTGGACGCTCGACGAGCCGTGATCGTGTCCGAGCCCGGGGCGTGGGCAGCGTTCGGCTCCCGGGTGAGCGACGCGCTCCGAGCGGCAGGCTGGCAGGTGGACGTCGTCACGCTGCCGGGTGGCGAGGCGGCCAAGACGCTCTCGGTGGTCGGCGATGCCGCACGGCAGCTGGCCGGGCTGCACGTGGAGCGGCGGGATCCGCTGATCGCGATCGGCGGTGGCGCGCTGGGCGACCCGGCGGGGTTCCTGGCCGCTGCCTACCTGCGTGGGGTGCCCTGGATCCAGGTGCCCACGACGCTCCTCGCCCAGGTCGATTCGGCGATCGGGGGCAAGACCGGCGTGGATCTGCCGGAGGGCAAGAACCTGATGGGCGCCTTTCACCAGCCCGCCGCGATCGTGCTCGACACCGACGCCCTGCAGGGCCTGCCGGTGCGGCAGATCCGAGCGGCGATGGGCGAGGTGGCCAAGATGGCGGCCCTGGGTGACGAGGCGCTGTTCGCGGCCCTGGAGGTACACGGCCGCGCCATCGCTGGCGGGTGCGCCCGAGGCGTTCGAGACCGGCCTGGTGGCCGAGATCGTCGAACGATCCGCCTGGGCGAAGGTGGAGGTCGTGTCCGCCGACGAGCGAGAGCACGGCGCGACCGGTGGGCGAATCACGCTCAACCTCGGCCACACGGTTGCCCACGCGCTGGAGGCCACCGACGGTTACGCGAACCTGCTCCACGGCGAGGCCGTCGCCTACGGGCTGCGCGCCGCGACCAGGATCGGACGGTCGCTGGGCACCACCCCGATGGCGCGGGCGGACCGCATCGAGCGCCTGCTCGACGACCTCGAGCTCGGGCGGGCACCGCTCCCCTACTCGCCCGAGGCGGTGATGACCGCGACCGGCGCCGACAAGAAGCATGCGAGTGGGCGGCTCCGCTGGGTGCTGCCCACCGAGGACGGCGTCGTGGTTCGCGACGACGTGCCGCCCGAGCCCGTCGCCGCGGCCGTCCGGTCCGTCCTGGCCGGGTCGACGGCGGCGATCGCTCGCGGGGCGGAGGCTCGGCCATGACGCGTGTGCTCGTGCTGGAGGGGCCGAACCTCAACCTGCTCGGGACCCGGGAGCCGACGATCTACGGCACCCGAACGCTGGACGAGATCCACGCCGGGATCGCATCCCGGGCAGCCGAGCTGGGGCTCGAGATCGAGACGTTCCAGTCCAACCACGAGGGTGACCTGATCGACCGGCTGCACGTCCGCGACTTCGACGCCGCGATCGTCAACGCCGCGGGCCTGACGCACACGTCGGTGGCCCTGCGTGACGCGCTGCTTGCCATCGAGCGTCCGTTCTGGGAGGTGCACCTGTCCGATCCGTGGCAGCGCGACGAGTTCCGGCGCGTCAACTTCCTGCACGACATCGCCGCGGGCACGTTCGTCGGGCATGGGCGAGGCCGGCTACCACCGGGCGCTGGAGGCCATCGCGGAGCGCTTCGGGGTGGATCGATGACGCGGGAACCAGACGATCCGGCGACGGTCAAGGGGCGATCCGCGGCCCGACCGCGACCGACGCCCGCCGAGCGCACGACGGCTGCCACGGAGCTGGCGAGGATCCGCGACGAGATCGACCGGCTCGACGTCCGGATCGTGGACCTCCTCAACGAGCGAGCGACCCTCGGGCGCGAGGCCGGCCGCGCCAAGCGGCCTCGCCGGCAGACGCGCCGTCAAGGATCTGGAGCGCGAGCGCGAGGTGCTGCTGCGCGTGGCGATGCGCAACGGGGGCCCGATGTCGCAGGCGGATCTGCTGTCGATCTACCGCCGGTCGTCGCCGTCACGCGAGCGCTGGAGTCACGCGACCGGGTCCGGGATCGCTGAGGGCTGCATGACATCGGACCAGCGCGCCCCGCGATGACGGCGGGCGAGGGCGGCCCCGGCGACGCGGCGGGAGCCGCCTCCGGGACCCTGGCGAGCGCCGCGCTCGACAGGGCTGTCGAGGGTCTTCGGAGCCCCGTCGGGCACGGTTCGGCGCATCCGCCACGGGATACGCTGCCCGAGGGCTGCACGACACGGTTCGCTCCGGCCCCCACCGGCGATCTTCACCTGGGTCACCTGGTCAACGCCGTCTACACCTGGGGTATCGCGCGTGCGACCGGCGGCCGGGTGATCCTGCGCATCGAGGATCACGACCGGCAGCGATCCCGCCCCGAGCACGAGACGGCCCTGCTGCACGACCTTGATCGGCTGGGGCTGGTCGCCCGACGAGCCGCCGCCAGGCGCGTTCGGCGGCCCGACGCCGTACCGCCAGTCCGATTGCGGGCCGATGTACGGGCCGCGGTCGACCGCCTTCGCGAGCTGCCGGGCTCGTCTATGCCTGCGACTGCTCGCGCTCGACGTTCGCCGACTGGGAGACGGACGCACGGGCGACCCTGGCACGGGCATCGGCTGCCCGGGCGGCTGCCGCGGCGCGCGACCTCCCGGACGACGACCAGATCGGCCTGCGGCTGGCGGTGGGCGCGGGCTCGGAGCGCTGGCTGGACCTGCTGGCGGGGCCGATGATCGACGAGCCGGCGGCCTCCGGCGACCTCCTGGTCCGCGACCGCGCCGGCAACTGGACCTATGCGCTGTGCGTCGTCGTGGACGACGTCGCCAGGGCATCGACCTCGTGATCCGCGGCCGCGACCTGCTCCACGCGACCGCCGGTCCAGATCCGGCTCGGCGCGGCTGCTGGGTCGTGACGACGCCGGCGTCGTTCCTCCATCATCCCCTGGTGCCGGCACGCGTCAGGCGCGCAAGCTGTCCAAGGCCGACGCGGACACCTCGATCCGCTCGATGCTCGACGCGGGACGAACGCCCGCGGAGCTGCTGGGGCTGGCGGTGCGGCTCGCCGGGCTCCGGGAGAACCCAATGCCGATCGAGCCGTCGGCCCTCGCGAGCCTGTTCGGGTAAGGGAGCCGGGCCCGGGCGAGGTCCGTGCCCGGCGGGTCACGGCGGTCGATCGTCAGTCGGGTGGTGCGTCGGCCAGCGACCGCGCGTTCCGGATCTGGGCCGCACAGGCATCGGCCAGGATCCCGCCCGAGAGCTCGACCCGCTGGCGGGATCGCCGAACGATCTCCGCGGCGGGCAGCGGCGGGTCCATGTGCGGCTCGTGCGGCGCCCCGAAGTGGATGCCCGCAACGCGTGCCTTGATGAGCGCTGAGAGGCACATTGAGCACGGCTCGGCATTGGTGACGACATGCAAGCCTTCGAGCGAGCTGCGCTCCAGGCGGCGGCTTGCCAACCGGATCAGATTGATCTCGGCGTGCGCGGTCGGGTCGCGGGCCGTGCGCTGAGTGTTGGCGATCGTCAGCAGCGGCCGGCCCGCCGCATCGGCCAGCACCGCGCCGAATGGTGGGTTGCCGTGCCTGGTGGCGCGCGTCGCCGCCCGCTGCGCCAGTCGGACCAATCGCTCTTCGACCGCTTGCTTCATCCGTGATCAGGATCGCAGATCGACATCAACCACCTGCGGTTCCACGGGTGCCGCTGCGTGCAGCTCCGGGCCACGGGTCCAGCCAGGCCGCTCGAACAGCTCGGGGCGGTGCGTGAGCACGAGCAGGGTGCGGCTCCCCATCGCGGACTCGAGGTCGGCGATGAACGCTCGAGCGGTCGGCTCGTCGAGGTGCTCGGTCGGCTCATCGAGGATCAGCATGCGGACGTCCGCCAGCAGGGCACGCGCGAGCGCGATCCGCTGCCGCTGACCACCCGACAGGCGCGCACCATGCTCACCCACGGTCGTCGCCAACCCGTCCGGCAGCGAGCGCACCCATTCGAGCAACCGGGCCGCCTCCAGCGCCTGCTCGAGCTCGGCATCCGGCGCGCCGGGCGAGCGAGGCGGAGGTTGTCGGCGATCGAGGCGTCGAAGATGTGGGGATCCTGCTCGCACAGGCCGACGGCCCGCCGAACGGCGTCGCCCGTCGCCAGCCGGACGTCCACGCGGCCGCCGACCCACCAGCTCGAGGACCCACCCGCCGGCTC
Organism: uncultured Chloroflexia bacterium; assembly: GCA_963806265.1. Classification (GTDB taxonomy): domain Bacteria; phylum Chloroflexota; class Limnocylindria; order Limnocylindrales; family CSP1-4; genus CAIXZV01. The sequence continues at coordinate 150,265 of CAWDXT010000029.1, read as the reverse complement.
GAGGAACCGCAGGCAGGCCGCCGCGAGCGTGCTCTTGCCGGCTCCGCTCGGCGCCCGTCACCACGACCGCGCGCCGGCGGGCACGACCCGGAGATCCAGCCGCCGCGAGCGCATCGACGTCGCGCCCGGATAGCGCACGCCGCAGCCCGCGCGCCCGAACCCGAGCGGCCCCGTCGGCACCGGCTTGCGGGGCCGCCGGCTCGGGAACGGGGTCTGGCCGCGCCGAGCACATCGGTCACGCGCACGGCCGACGCCACCAGCCCGGGCAGCTGGCGCGCCGCCGGGCACCAGCGGCGCCACGACCTCGTGAACCGCGATCGGGGTCAGCGCGACCACCGCGAGCGCGACGCCCGCGAGCTGCCCGTCGCGGACGGCGATGATCCCGCCAGCAGCGCGAGCCAGGTCGTCGCATCCCGCAGCCATCCCGGCGACCAACCCGCCGACGCCGGCTCCGAGCGCCGACCGCCGCTCCGCCGCCGCCAGCCGCTCGTCGGCGGCACGGCATCGCCGTCGACCGCGCGCGGGCCGCGCCCGCGGCCAGGATCTCGGGCGCCCCGACGAGCAGGTCGATGGCGGCGTCGGCGAGATCGCCACGCGCCCGGGTGCGAGGACGCGCTCGGCCCATCGAGCCGATGCGCCGGCGGCCAGCGGCGCCCCGATCGCCGTCACCAGCAGCCCGGCCGCCAGGACGACCCGGCAACCGGCACCAGCCAGCCCGACGAGCAGCACGGCCGCCGCCGCCACGATCACGGCCGGAGCCGTACGGCAGCAGCACCCGCAGCCAGACGTCCGCAAGACCGTCGACGTCGCCCGACAGGCGGGCCAGCAGGTCACCCGACCGCAGCTCCGCGAGCCCCGCCGGCGCCAGCCGGGCGAGGCGAGCGTAGGCCGTCGCCCGCAGCTCCCCGAGGACCCGGAACGCTGCGTCGTGGGCGGCGAGCGCTCCGCGTAGCGCAGCACGCCGCGGGCGATCCCGAACGCCCGGACCGCCGTCACGGCAACCATCAGGGTCAGGATCGGCGGCTGCTCGGCGGCCTTCGAGATCAGCCACGCGGACGTCGCGGCGAGCCCGATCGAGCAGCCCCGCCGCTCCCACCCCGGCCAGCACCGCGAGCAGCAGGCGCGCGGACGGACCGGGCGTCCCACGCGCAGGACGGCCAGCAGCGCGCTCACCCGGCACCGTACCGTCCCGGCGGCGGACGTGGCACGCCGGCCGCGGCCCGGACCGACCTCCATCCGCTCCACTCCTCCGCCACCTCCACCGATCCGGTCCGAGCCCGCGACCGCGCCAGGCCGGTGGGCGACCAGCATCACCACGGCCCCGGGCCGGCCGCCCCGCGCACCGCACGCATCACCCGCGCCTCGGCGCCTCATCCAACCCGCCGTCGGCTCGTCCAGCAGGAGGATCGGCGCTCCCCGGACGAGCGCGCGGGCGATGCCCACCCGACGCCGCTGCCCGCTGGACAGCCCGACGGCCCCGCTCGCCGAGCACCCGCTCGACCTCGATGCCACCCAGCCCGACCGCCGCCAGCGCGGCATGACGACCGCGGCATCGGACGCCGCCGGCGCCCCCAGCCGGACGTTGTCGGCGACGGTGCCCGCGAACAGCAACGGCGCCTGCGGGACCCAGGCGACCCGGGCGCGCCACGCCTCCACGATCCAGCTTGCCGATGGCAATCGACGCGGCCCCGTCGCCGCCGATCAGCGAGACGCGACCCGTCGTCGGTGGACCAGCGCCCAGGATGACGCTGCAGCAGCGTGGTCTTGCCCGCACCGCTCGGCCCGGTGACGGCCACCACCTCGCCCGGTCGTACCTCGAACGAGACCGTCAGCCGGCGCCACGACCGACCGGCCGGGCTGCTCCACGCCCACCCCCTCGACCACGAGCCCCGTGATCGAAGGCGGCGGCGCGATCCCCGGCCGCCCGGCGACCGCGGGGTCCGGGGCGTCGATGATCGCGAACGCCGCCGCGGCGGCCGTGAGGCCCTCCTCGCTGGCATGGAACTCGGCGCCCAGCCGGCGCAGCGGCAGGTACGCCTCCGGGCGCGAGCACGAGGACGAACAGCCCGCTCTCGAGCGCCATGTCCCCGTCGGCCAGCCGCAGACCGATGCCGACCGCCACCAGCGCAACCGACAGCGTGGCCAGCAGCTCCAGGACCAGCGCGGACAGGAAGGCGATCCGCAGCGTCGACATGGTCGCGCGCCGGTAGCGTCCGTGATCCGGCGCAGGATCTCGACCTGCGCCCCGGCCCGGCCGTAGGCGCGCAGCGTGGGCAGGCCCGCAACGACGTCCGCGAACCGGTGCGCGAGCCGGCGCAGCGCGGTCCATCGCCGCCGCCGGTGGGCATCCGACATGCTGCCCGATCAGCACCATGAACACCGGGATCAGCGGCACGGTGAGCGCGACCGTCATCGCCGCCACCAGGTCGGCGGCGAACAGGCACACGACCACGGCCAGCGGCACGATCACCGCCAGGGCCAGCTGCGGCAGATAGCGCCCGTAGTACGCCGTCGAGGGCGTCGAGGCCGCGGGTGGCCAGGAGCGTGACCTCGCCGCTCGCCCGCCCGGCCGCCCATCGCGGGCCCAGCTCCACGCGCCCGGGCGAGGAGCGCCACCCGCAGCTCGGCCTTGACCGTGCCGCTGATCCGCTGTGCGAGGATCTCGGCAGCCCACGCGGCCAGCGCGCGGGCGGCCAGCACGAGGCCAGCCCGGCCAGCACCGGCGCCAGCTCGGCCGGTCCGTCGACCATCGAGGAGCGCGCCGGCGATCGCCCGGGCAAGGAGCAGCGCCTGGGCGACGGCGAGCAGCGCGCTCAGCACGCCGAGCGCGACCGCCGCGACGAGCGCGCCGGTGCCGTGCGGCCGGACGCGAGCAGCCGGCGGTGGTTCGGACTCATGGCGGGCCGGGGACGCGGCCGGCGCTCAGGCCCGTCTCGGTCATCGGCCGGCCACGAACCGCGGCGGCGCTCACGGCTCGACCGAGGCCCGCGGCACGCGTGACCCGCTTGCGGAACACCCAGTACGACCACGCCTGGTAGCCGAGCACGAGGGGCACGAAGATCACCGCGACCACGGTCATGATCGTGAGCGTGTACTCGGTCGACGCGGCATTGGTCGTCGTCAGGCTGTAGGCAGCGATGGTCGACGATGGCATGACGTCCGGGAACAGCGCCAAGAACAGGCTGACGACGGCCAGCCCGATCGTCACCGCCGAGCCCGACGAACGCCCAGCCCTCGCGCCGCAGCCGGCTCGCGAGCAGCGCGCCCACGAAGGCGAGGGCCGCCGCGACCGCCACCGCCGTGGAGACGGCGTCGCCGCGGATGGCGTTCGCCCACAGCAGGAACGCCACCGCGACCACGGCCGTGACCAGCCCGACCGGCAGGACCAGCCCGTTCGCCCGCTCCCGGATCACGCCGTCGGTCTTGAGGGCCAGGAAGATCAGGCCGTGGGTCACGAACAGCAGCAGCGTGGTCAGCCCGCCCAGCAGCCCGAACGGGTTGAGCAGCGTGAGCAGGTTGCCGGTGAACTGCTTGTCGGCGTCGATCGGCACGCCGGCCACGATGTTGGCGAACGCGACGCCCCACAGCAGCGCCGGCAGGAAGCTGCCGATCGCGATCGCGAGGTCCCAGCGCCAGCGCCAGGCTGGCGTCGCCGCGCTTGTTGCGGTACTCGATCCCGATGCCGCGCACGATGAGCGCGACCAGGATCAGGAACAGGGCGAGGTAGAAGCCGGAGAACAGCGTCGCGTACCACTCCGGGAACGCCGCGAACGTGGCGCCGCCGGCGACCAGCACCCACACCTCGTTGCCGTCCCACACGGGACCGATCGTGCGCAGCATCGCGCGCCGCTCGGGCTCGTCGCGGCCCAGGATCGGCAGCAGGATGCCGACCCCGAAGTCGAACCCCTCGAGGACGAAGTAGCCGATCCAGAGGACCGCGATCAGCGCGAACCAGACGGTCGTGAGCTCCATCGGCTCCCCTAGTACCCGAGCGCCAGCTCGGACTCGGCGCTCGTGCTCGAACCCCGCGTCAGCGGTCGCGTCCGGCAGCCCGGCGCGCACGCGCCGCACCACCAGGCCCAGCATCACCACGGCCAGGCCGCCGTACAGCACGGTGAAGCCGACCACGTGAGCAGCACCTCGAGGGTGCTGGTGCCTGGCGAGACGCCGGCCGCGGTCCGCATCAGCCCGAACACGATCCACGGCTGGCGGCCGATCTCGGTGAACATCCAGGCGAACGAGTTCGCCGCCAGCGGCAGGAACGGCAGCACGATGCGCGGAGGCGACGGCACCCCGGCCCGGCACCCGGCCGCCGCGCATCGCGAACAGGAACCACGCGGCCGCGCAGCGCGGCCAGTGCCCCGGCACCGATCATCCAGCGGAAGGTCCAGTACGTGACCGGCGTGTTGGGCGTGTAGTCGCCGGCGCCGTAGGTCTGCTCGTACTGGGCCTGGAGGTCGTTGATGCCCTCGACCTTGCCGTTGAAGTCCCGCGTGGCCAGGAACGAGAGCAGGTACGGGATGCGGATCGAGAACACGTCCTGGCTGCCGTCGGGCGTGCCGATCGTGAAGATCGAGAACGAGGCCGGCTGCTCGGTCTGTTCCACAGCGCCTCGGCCGCCGCCATCTTCATCGGCTGCTGCTCGGTCATGATCTTGCCCTGGATGTCGCCGGTGACCGCGACCAGCAGCCCGGCGACCAGCACCATCCAGCGCACCGGCCTTGGCCGTCGCCCGGAACGGCGATTCCTCGCCGCGCGTGCGGACGAGGCGATACATCGCGATGCCCGGCGATGAACGCCCCGGCCGTCATGAACGCCGCCGCGATCGTGTGCGGGAACGTGATCAGGGCCGTGCTGTTGGTGAGGACCGCGAGGAAGTCCTTGAGCTCGGCGCGCCCGCTGACCGGGTTGACCGCGTAGCCGACCGGGTGCTGCATCCAGGCATTGGCCGCCAGGATGATGTAGGCGGAGATCGCGGTGCCGATCGCCGCGATCCAGATCGTCGCCAGGTGCACGCCGCGGCGCAGGCGTCCCCAGCCGAAGATCCACAGGCCCAGGAACGTCGACTCGAGGAAGAACGCGAGCAGGCCCTCGATCGCGAGCGGCGCGCCGAAGATGTCACCCACGAACCGGCTGTAGCTGCTCCAGTTCATGCCGAACTGGAACTCCTGGACGATGCCCGTGACCACGCCCAGGGCGAAGTTGATCAGGAACAGCTCGCCGAAGAACCGCGTCAGGCGCAGGTACTTCTCGTTCCCGGTGCGGTACCAGGCGGTCTGCAACCCGGCCACCGAGAACGACAGCCCGATCGTCAGCGGGACGAACAGGAAGTGGTAGACGGTGGTGATCCCGAACTGCCACCGCGCCAGCATGAGCGGATCCACGACGTTGCCTCGCCTCCCTCTGGATGGGCGCGTCACCCGCTCCGGTGGAGGCGGGCCATGTCGAGGTGGCGGCCCGGCGGGCCACGACCTCAACCTATGGTGCCTGCTCGGGACGCCGATTCATGGTGCGTTCGTACCAATTTCGGCGGGGCGCCGGCCCTCAGACGAGGCCGTTGCGCATGCCCAGCAGGACCGTCTCGAGCCGGCTGTGGGCGCCGAGCTTGCGTCCGACGCTGGCCACGTGGTTGCGCGCCGTGAACACGCTGATCGTCAGCGAGTCGGCGATCTCGTCCATCGTTGCGCCCTCGGCGAGCATGCGGAGCACCTCGAGCTCGCGGCGAGTGAGGCTCTCGACCATCGCCTCCCGCGGGCCCGAACCGGCCGCGGTCGATGGTCGCTGGATCTCGGCTGACAGCGGCGGGCCGCTGCGCTCGCGGAGGAGGTGGACGACGTGGAAGTCGCGCTCGGGTCCATCGATCACGAGCACGCTGTTCGAGAGGTGCTTGACGCTTCCATCGCGGGCCCGCGCCACCACGTCATAGGCGGCCGTGCCACGCCCGCGACTGGCGTTCCGAGTCACCGAGCAGTTGCGACCACACACGGGATGCCCGTCAGGCTCGCGGCCCATCACCACCTGGAAGCACGTCTTTCCGATCGCCTCGTCGGCCGAGAACCCGAGCATCCGCTGGGCGGTGCTGGACCAGGCGACGATCCGCTGCCGCTCGTCGGTGACGAACATGCCGTCGCTGGCCGCGATCCGCCCCAGCCACGCATCGTGGACGGCGCTCGAATTCGTGGCGCTGCACGCCACCCGGTCCGTCGAGCATCGCCTCGACGTCGTCGGATGCGGGCGTCGCGGCCCGGCTGGCCGTGGCGCCGGTTCCATCCCCCCGGACGTGCCGCTGCATGGGTCCGGAATCTCCCTGGTCTGGTCGGCTCGAGTCGGCCCGACCTCGGGCGCCCTCAACCGTCCCCCGGCGTCGCGGCGTCATTATCGGCAGCCGCACGGAGCGGCCCCAAGGCTGAACCGCCCGAAGCGGCAGGCCACCCGGCCGGACCGCGGTGACCCTGAAGCCGGTGAGCCGGGACCGATGGACCCGGGTCGTCCATTCGCCCGACAGCAGGTCCGGACGAGCGGCCCATCCGAGTCCATGCGATCGGCCCTGCCCGGCGGACCAGCCACCTCGGACGATGCGCGCAGCCCGCTCTCACGTGGGACGGGCAGCACGGGGAGCGATATGGGCGCAGCCTCGTACCAGGCGTCGCAAACGGGCCGACGGTTGGACCTGATCTCGGGAACCTGCGCGATGCTCGTCGGCACGGTCGCCGTCGTCGTTGGGGAGGTCGTCGGCGTGCGGTACCTGCTCGCCGGCGAGGCAACGTCGCGATCGCTGACGGCTCTCGGCGTCTTCGTCGTGGGCCTGGTGCTGTTGGTGGCGGGAATGGCGCTCGTCCTGCGCCGACGGCCCTGGCGGCGGAAGCTGCCGATGGCCGCTGCGCTCGTCCTGGCCGTCATCCTCGAGGGCTATCTGGTCGCGCCGGCGCTGCTGGCCACGAACGTCATCCGGGTTCCGGTCGGTCCCCGAACACCGGCGGACCGGGGCATCGCGTACCGCGACGTCAGGCTGTCGACGAGCGATGGCCTGAGCCTGACCGCCTGGTACGTGCCGTCGCGCAATGGGGCGGCCGTCGTGCTGCTCCATGGCAGCGCATCGAACAAGGCCGGCGTGCTGGACCATCTCGCGGCACTCGCCGGTGCCGGGTACGGCGTGGTCGCGCCCGACCTGCGCGGTGAGGGCGGCAGCGATGGGGCGGCCATGGACTTCGGCTGGCACGGGGACGCCGACATCGAGGCCGCCGTCGACCTGCTGGCGATGCAGCCCGAGATCGATCCGCGACGCATCGGCATCGTCGGTGTTTCGCTCGGTGGCATGCAAGCGATCGGGGCAGCCGCCGTCGACCGGCGAGTCTCGGCCGTCGTCGCCGAGGGCGCCACGCGACGGGTGGCGGAAGACCTCGCGTGGCTGCCGGACGCCGAGGGGTTGGCGGGGATGCTGCAGCTCGCCGTCACCCGGGTGCAATTCTGGGTCACGCAGCTGCTCGACCCGGCCGCGCCTTCGACGCTCGCGTGGTCGGTCGCGCGATCCGGCCCCACCCGGTTCCTGCTGGTGACCGCGGACATCGACGCCGAGGTCCGCACGGCCGCTGCCATCGCGAGCGCCGCGCCGGATCGCGTCCGAACCTGGACGATCCCGGGCGCGGGGCATGCGGCCGGGCTCAGCGTGGCACCGACGGCGTGGCTCGACCGGGTCGTCAGCTTCCTCGACGAGACGCTCGCCGTGCGATAGCGGGCGCCCGCCGGGAGCGTCAGGATGGATCCGTCCGGTCCTCGATCTCCCAGGCGTGGTCAAGCGCGTGCCACGCGACCCGCCTGGCCGCGTATCGGACCGGCCACTTGCGGCCGCCCAGCGGCGAACCATCCGATGGTGCCCGGATCGCCGCCAGCATGGCCGCGCGGATCTCGGGCACGCCGAGGCCCCTGGTCACGATGCCCATCGTTCTCGCGTAGGCCTCGTCCGCACCGTTGACATGCTCGACGATCCGGGACCGGTCTCGACCACCGCCGCGGGGTCCCTTGCGCAGCGCCTCGGGGCGCGACGTCGACAGCCGCGTCGAAGGTGTCCCAGGCAGCCTCCACCAGCGCACCCAGCCGGGTTGCTGCCATCTCGTCCGTGGGCTCGCGGTCGGCGGCGCCGATGGCGTGGGGCACGCCGAACTCGGTGCTCGTGTCGCCCTCCAGTCGATCCACGACCTCCAGCTCGAACGTCCCCCCGAGCGACTCGCCGATCCGCGCCACCACGGTCGCGTAGCGCGGCGCCGCGGCGATGAGCGCCTCCCCGGCCGCCTGCTCCGTCCTGCCTGCTCGCGTCCAGCCGGGCCAGTCCAGCGCAATCAGGAACGTCCGCCTTGGAGACGCCTCGACGGCCACGCGAAGTCGATGGGTCATGCGGTCAGTATCTCGCGCGCCGACGGCCGTCGCACGGGCCGCGGTCAGCGCTCGTCCGCGGCTCGGACGGCGTCAGCGATGCGAGAATGCGCCGATGTCCCGCTATCGCTGGCTCCTGTTCGATGCCGACAACACCCTGTTCGACTTCGATCGCGCCGAGGCCGAGGCGCTGCGACGAACGTTCGACCAGCAGGGGCTGCCATTCGACGACTCGTATCTTCCGGCCTACCGGCACGTTAACGGCCAGGTCTGGGCGCTGCTGGAGGCCGGCAGGATCACGCCCATCGTCCTGCGCACGAGACGCTTCGAGCTGCTGTTCGCGGAGCTCGGGATCGACGCCGACGCCGCCGACTTCGGGGCACGATACCTGCCCAACCTCGCCCTGCAGCCGCACCTGACCGAGGATGCGCAGTCCGTGGTCCAGGCCCTGCACGCGACGCACCAGATCGCGGTCATCACCAACGGCCTCGGCGACGTCCAGCGACCGCGGCTCGAGCGGTCCGCCATCCGCGAGCACATCACCGAGATCGTGATCTCCGACGAGGTAGGGTGCGCCAAGCCGGGTCGGGCGATCTTCGACATCGCCTTTGCGCGCATGGGCCGGCCGGCCAGGCACGAGGTGCTCATGATCGGCGACAGCCTGCGGTCCGACATCGCCGGTGGGGTCGGATACGGCATCGACACGGCCTGGTACAACCCGCGCGGCCTGCCCGGCGACCCCGGGATCCGGCCGACCTACGAGCTGCGGAGTCTGGGGGACCTGCTCGACCTGCGGTGAGCCGGGCCGGCAGTGACGGGAGGGTTGCGCTCCTGGCTAGGCTGGACGCACCCGACCTGGCCACCCAGCGTCGGGTCAACCAACCCGAGGAGAAGCAGCCATGACAGCAGGTCCGAACGATGCGCTGTGGCAGGCGATCCGCCAGTCCTTTGCCACCAGCGACATCGAGAGCCTCAGCAGGATGATGATGGACTGGAGCGATCCTGACGTCGTACAGGAGTACCCGCAGTCGGACGAGACATTCAGGGGCCGCGACCGGATCGTGGAGATGAACCAGGCATATCCGGCGGCGACGGGCACCCGGCCGACGTTTGCGCTGCGGGAGATGCGGACCGACGGCAACCTGGCGATCGTCGAGGGATCAGTCGACTACGGCAACGACCACGTGGTGTCGTACGTGGCGATCGTCGAGGGACAGGATGGGCGTGTGGCCCGGATGACCGAGTACTTTGCGGATCCGTTCCCGGCGCCCGACTGGCGGAAGGTGTTCACGGCCGACGCCTGAGGGCCGGCCCTGGCGACTCCTGCAGCCCTGCGGCCCAGCTGCGACGGTCAGGCGGCCGTCGCCCCACGAAGCCGTCCGACCAGCGCCGCCAACGCGTCCACGTCACGACCGTCCGGACCCAGCGCGTCGACGAGCGCCGAGGCCACGATCACCCCATCGGCCCCGGCGCGGGCGATGGCGCGCACGTGGGCGGGACGCGAGACCCCGAACCCCACGCCGACCGGCACCGGCGAGACGGCCTTGACCCCGCGCACGAGACGCGCGACCGAGCGCGGCAGGGACGTCCGCGCGCCGGTCACGCCGACCAGCGACACGCAGTACAGGAAGCCGCCGGTCCGCGCGGCGATCCTGGCCCTCCGCGCGGGAGCGGTGGTGGGCGCGACGAGGTACACGACCGCGATCCCTGCCTCGGTTGCCACGGCCTCGAACGGCCCGCCCTCGTCGGGCGTGATGTCGGCCACGATGACGCCCGCCGCGCCCGCCCCGGCCAGCGCCATCGCCCGGTCGCGTCCGTCGCCACCGCCGATCAGCTGGTTCGCATAGCCCATCGCCACCAGCGGCGTCCGCGGTCGTGCCGCCGCCAGCCGGCCGACGAGCGCCAGGGATCGGTCGAAGGTCGCGCCCGCACGCGAGCGCCACGTGCGTCGCACGCTGGAGCGTCGCCCCGTCGGCCAGCGGGTCCGAGTACGGCAGTCCCACCTCGAGCACGTCGGCACCGGCGTCGATGGCGGCACAGCCGATGGCAAAGCTGGTGTCCGCATCCGGATAGCCGGCGACGATGTACGGGATCAGCGCGATCCGGCCCTCGGAGCGAGCATGTCGCAAATGCCCCGGCAATCCGACGCGCGCCGGCGGTGGCATCCGTGCTGCTCACCGAAGGAGCGATCGCCGCGACCCCGTCGGCCGCGATTGCCTCCCGCGCGCTCCCCGGGACCATGGCGCTCATCGCCCGTCCTCCCAGGGCGCGACATCGGCGAACCGCTCCAGCGCCGCGACGTCCTTGTCGCCCCGGCCGGAGAACCCGAGCAGGACCAGCGGCTCGGGCGGCAGCGGCAACCCGGATCCCTGGACCCGGCCAGCAGCTTGGGCAGGGCGGCCACGGCATGCGACGTCTCGAGCGCCGGCAGGATCCCCTCGGCCCTGGTCACGGTCCGCATCGCGGCCACCGCCTCGCGATCGGTGGCGGTGGCAACCTCCAGCCGCCCGGCCTCGGCGAGCGCCGCGAGCTGCGGTCCCACCCCCGGGTAGTCAAGACCGGCGGACGCCGAGTGGGCCTCCACGACCTGGCCGTCGCGATCCTGGAGCATCAGGGACCGCGAGCCGTGCAGGATCCCGGGCGATCCGCCGAGGATCGCCGCCGCGTGACGACCGGTCTCGATGCCGTCGCCGGCCGCTTCGGCCACCGCGAGCCGAACCGTCGGCTCCCCGATGAACCGGCTGAGCAGCCCGATCGCGTTGGACCCGCCCCCGACGCACGCCAGCGCGAGATCCGGCAACCGGCCCTCGACGGCGGCCAGCTGCGCCGCAGCCTCATCGCCGATCCGGCGCTGGAGATCCCGGACGATGGTCGGATACGGGTGCGGCCCCATCGCCGACCCGAGCACGTAGTGGGTTGTCTCGACGTTGGTCACCCAGTCGCGCATCGCCTCGTTGACGGCATCCTTGAGCGTGGCCGTGCCCGAGGTCACCGACCGAACGTCCGCCCCGAGCTCGCGCATCCGCAGCACGTTCGGTGCCTGGCGCCGGATGTCCTCCTCGCCCATGAACACGACGCACGGCAGGCCGAGCAGCGCGCAAGCGGTCGCGGTCGCGACGCCATGTTGACCGGCACCTGTCTCCGCGATCACCCGCGACTTCCCCAGCCGGCGCGTGAGGAGCGCCTGGCCGAGCGCGTTGTTGATCTTGTGGGCGCCCGTGTGGGCGAGGTCCTCGCGCTTGAGGTACAGCCGGATCGCCGTGGGCCCCTCGCCCGCGCCGGCTCGATCGCCCGGGCCACCTTCGGCCATGAGTCGACGGGCCTGCCGAACCGCCGCGATCCCGAGGCGGTCCGCGCGATAGAGCGCGGTCGGCCGTCCGGCATAGCTGACGAGCAACGCGTCCAGCTCGGCCCAGAATCGGGGGTCGTGGCGAACGGCCGCGTACGCATCCTCGAGCTGGGCCAGCGCCGCCATCAGCGTCTCGGGGACATATCTCCCGCCGAAGTCGCGCTCCATGCCCCAGCGACCGGCTGCATCGACCTCGAGCAGACCCGGATGAACCGGCGTCGGGCCGAACGCGAGATGCGGCCGGTGACGGCGCGCGTCACGAGCGCGCTTCGCGAACAGCGCCACCCGCAACGGATCCTTGCGCGGCCGCTGGCCGGGCGCCCGCACACGGTCCGTGCCGCTCGCGACGTCGACGCCGGTGACCGGGATCGATCTGACCGTCTCACCCACGTTGCCCGGATGCAGCCCACCGGCCAGCGTGATCGGGATCTCCCGGGCCACGCCCGCCGCGAAGCCCGGGTCCACCCGCAGACCGGTGCCGCCCGGATTCGGGCCACCGGCGGCATCGAGCAGGATCCGCTCGACGCCCGCGTCGAGATATCGCTCGTGCCCGGGCGACGAGGTCGTCGGCCGTCTCGGCGAGGCCCGGGCGAAGCGCCTTCCACACGGGCCGCCCGATGCTCGCGACCGCTGCCGGGGGCTCCTCACCGCTGAGCTGGACGATGTCGGGGTCGACGCCGCGATGATCGCGTCGAGCTCGCCCGGCCGGCAGGTCTGCGGTGACCACCACGACCCTGGGCCCGACCGTGCCGACGGCGGCCTGGCGAGCGAGCCGTGCCAGCGCCACGCCCTCGTCGATCGACAGCGCGCGCGGGGTGCCGGGCGCGAAGTTGAGGCCGATCGCGTCGGCCCCTGCCTGGACCGCCGCCAGGACACCGTCGGCGTCGGTGATCCCGCAGATCTTGACCATCGGCGCCCGTGCCGCTGCCGTCATATCGACGGGGTCCCGGCCCGCGGCCACGAACGAGCGGGCGGCGTCGGCCGGGTCGGGAGCACGCATCAGCGCCTCGCCCACGAGCGCGGCGTCGAAGCCGGTTGCCCGCCAGCGGGCGATCACCGACGGCGTCGCGAACGCCGGACTCGGCGATGGCGATCCGATCACCCGGGATCGCATCGCGAAGCACGACCGCACGCTCCGGGTCGACATCGAGCGAGCGCAGATCGCGGTTGTTGACCCCGATCAGACGAGCGGTCGTGGCCAGCGCCGCGTCGAGCTCCCGGTCGTTGTGCGCCTCGACCAGGGGCTCGAGGCCGAGATCCTGGGCCGCCGCAACCAGCGCAGCGAGACGCCTGGCCGGGTGGAGCACGGCGAGGAGGAGCACCAGGTCGGCGCCGGCAGCGCGGAGGAGGTCGAGCTGCCGCGGATCGACCACGAACTCCTTGGCGAGCACGGGCACGCTGACGCGCGGCCCGGACGAGGCGCAGGTCATCCACGGATCCGCCGAACCAGTGCGGCTCGCACAGGACCGAGATCGCAGCGGCACCACCGCTCGCATAGGCTCGAGCGCGAGCGAGCGCGTCGTCACCGGCGGCGATCGGCCCGGCAGAGGGCGATCGGCGCTTCACCTCGGCGATCAGGTGCAGCCCCGGGGCCGCCAGGCGCCCGGCGATGGGTCGCGGCTCGGGCGCTGCACGCACGGCCTGCCGAAGCCCCGCCCGACCGAGCGCGTCGAGCTCTGGGCGCACGTCGGCCAGACGGCGATCGGCGATCTCCCGGACCACGCCGCCACCCGCGGATCGCCGGGGTCGCGGCACGGTCGCAACGGTAGCGGTCACGACGCACCCCGGCCGGGAGCCGATCCGGCGGCCGTCTGCGTGCCTGGCTCCCCGGGCGGCGTGCGGCAGCTGCTCTGCGGCCGCGGCCTGCTCGGCGGCAGCGGCACGCTGGGCGTCGACGCGCTCGGCACGAAGCGCGTCCAGGAGCGCGCTCGCGAGCCCCGAGTCGATCGTCAGCCCGGCGCGCTCGATCCCGTCCTCGAGTCGGTCCACGACGCCGGCCACCAGGAGGGCGGCACCGGCGTTGAGCAGCACGACGTCGCGGCGGGCACCGGGCTCTCCCCGCAGCACCGCCTCGGTCATCCGGGCGTTGTCTTCCGGCAGCCCGCCGCCGAGCCTGGTGGTCGCCGTGACCGTGAGCCCCAGCCGCGACGCCCGCACCTCGCGACGCTCGATGCCGGCCGGCCCGACGTCATAGAGCACGCCGCGTGTCGTCGAGCGGCAGCTCGTCCACCCCGTTGCCATGGATCACGAACGTCCGCTCGGTGCCCAGGCGGAACGCCACCTCGGCGATGCTGGGGGCAACCGCCGCATCCCCCACCCCCAGCAGCGCCCGGCGCGCCCCGGCCGGGTTGGTGAGCGGCCCGAGCAGGTTGAACGCGGTGCGGACGCCGATCTCGCGACGCGTCGGTCCCGCGTGCCGCATTGCCGGATGGAAGCTCGGCGCGAGCAGGAACGCGAAACCCAGGTCGCGGATCGCCTGCCCGGCGGAAGCCGCGTCGTGATCGATCCGGATGCCCAGCGCGTCGAGCACATCGGCCGACCCCGAGCGCGACGTCATCGCCCGGTTGCCGTGCTTGGCCACCGGCACGCCGGCCGCGGCGACGACCAGTGCCGAGGTGGTCGAGATGTTGAACGTACCCGAGCCGTCGCCGCCGGTGCCGACCACGTCGATCGCATCCGCGGGGGCATCGACGTGCACCACGCGCTCGCGCATCGCGGTGGCAAAGCCGGCCAGCTCGTCCACCGTCTCGCCGCGCATCCGGAGCCCCATCAGCAGCGCCGCGAGCTGGGACGGCGTCGCCTCGCCATCCATGACCGCGCCCATCGCGCGGCGCGCCTCGTCGAGCGACAGCGTCCGACCCTCGACGATCGCCGCCAGCGCGGCCCGCACCTGCTCGCTCATCGTGTCGCTCCCGCCGGTTCGAGGATCCCTCCGGGGCCTGCGTCGGGGCCACCGTCGCGCGCAGCCTTGGATGCACCGTCGGGCGCGGCCTCGGGAGCGCCCGTCGGATGCCGGCGCTGCCGGGTCCGGCTCGGCGATCCCGCGGGTCGCGAACGACCCGGTGGCCGCGTCCAGGCGGCTCGCCTCGCCCTCCCCCGCCAGCCGCAGGAAGTTGGCCAGCAGATGCGGGCCGTCCGGGGTCAGGACCGACTCGGGGTGGAACTGCACACCCTCGAGCGGGAGCGTCCGGTGGCGCAGTCCCATCACGACGCCGTCGGCGGGACTGGTTGCGGTCACGTACAGGTCCCCGGGCAGCGTGCCGGGATCGACGCACAGCGAGTGGTAGCGTGCCGCCGGAAACTCGGCCGGCATACCCTCGAGCAGGCCCTGGCCGTCGTGCTCGACCTGCGACGCCTCGCCGTGGACGAGGGTCGGCGCGCGCACGATCGACGCCCCGAGGGCCGCGGCCATGGACTGCATGCCGAGGCATACGCCCAGCACCGGGATCCGGCGCTCGACCGCGATCCCGATCGCCGGTCACCGAGACGCCGGCCGTGCCGGGGTCGCCGGGTCCGGGCGAGATCACGATGCCGCGCAGGTCGCTCGCCGGATCTGCCGCGAGCGCATCGAGCTCGTCGTGCGTGATGGCGTCGTTGCGGACCACGCGCACCTCGGCCCCGGCCGCCTCGAGCGCCTGGACCAGGTTGAACGTGAACGAGTCGTAGTTGTCGATGACCAGGATCATCGGGCGACCACCTCGGGGTCCGTCGTGGTCGCCGGCGGGGCCGCGTCCTCGCCGGATGCAGTGTCCGCGGAACGTGCGACGCTCGCACCGGCGCCGGTCTCGGCGGCCAGCTCGATCGCCCGGCGCATGGCCGCCGCCTTGTGCTCCGTCTCCTCGAACTCGAGCTCGGGCACGCTGCGGGCCACGATGCCGGCGCCCGTGTGGACGTGTGCCTGGCCGCCCTTGAGCACGGCGCTCCGGATCGTGATCGCGGTATCGAGGTTGCCGTCATAGCCGAGGTAGCCGACCGCGCCCCCGTACAGTCCGCGTCGCTCACCCTCGGCGGCGGCGATCAGCTGCATCGCTCGCACCTTCGGTGCCCCGCTCAGGGTGCCCGCCGGGAACACCGCCCGCAGGGCATCGAGCGCGTCCAGGTCCTGCCGCAGCCGGCCCTCGACGTGGCTCACCAGGTGCAGCACGTGGCTGTAGCGCTCGACCTCCATGTACTGGCTCGTGGCCACCGTCCCGGGACGCGCCACCCGGCCCAGGTCGTTGCGACCGAGATCGACCAGCATCACGTGCTCGGCCCGCTCCTTGGGATCGCGACGGAGCTCGTCGGCGAGGCGGTCGTCGTCGGCCGGGGTGGCGCCCCTCGGGCGGGTACCCGCGATGGGATGGGTCGTCATCCGGTCGCCGACGACCTGGAGCAGCAGCTCGGGGCTGGCGCCCACCACCTCGAAGCCCGGGGTGCGAGCGAAGAACAGGTAGGGCGAGGGGTTCACCCGCCGGAGCGCCCGGTACAGCGCCACGCCGTCGATCGCGCGCCCGTCGGAGCCCAGCGGCAGGTCGAACGACTGCCGGCGAGCGAGCACGACCTGGATGGCCTCGCCGGCGGCGATCGAGTCCTTGGCCCGCTGCACCGCCGCGATGTACGCATCGCGGCCGAGCGACGTCTCGACCTGTGCGATGTCGGCGGGCTGCTCGCCGTCGCTCGCGCTCGAGCGGCCGAAGGCAGCCGCCATCTCCACCCGGCTGGGTCGAGCGGTCCGCTCCAGCGCCTCGAAGATCGCCCGCTCGGCGATCCGATAGCGCCCTTCGAGATCGGGTGCCTCGGTGTGGAGCGACGCGATGGCCGACAGCTGGTGGGTGAGGTGGTCGAACACGAGCACGAGGTCGGTCTCGATGAACGCGGCCAGCGGCACGCCGACCGGGTCGTGGGCGGGACGGACCACGGTGGGCTCGAACGAGGACGCCGCGTCGTAGCTGAGCGCACCCACCGCCCCGCCCGTGAAGCGCGGCATGCCCTCGACCGGCACCACGCGCCGGCGCGGCAGGAACTCGCGCAGCGCCGTCAGCGGATCGGGCGTTGCCGCCTGGGTCACCGGGAGATCGGGCGCGTAGTCGACGACGCCGACCGGCCGCGATGTCGTGCGCGTGACCCCGTCGTTCACCTCGAGCAGCCGCCGCGGCCCGATGCCCAGGAAGCTGTACCGCCCGAGACGCTCACCACCCTCGACCGACTCCAGGAGGTAGGCGGGCGTGCTGCCGTCGTCGAGACGCAGGAAGGCACCGATCGGGGTCTCCAGATCCGCCGTCCGGCTCGCGCGCAGCAGGACCGTGTCGGCGGTGGTGGCGAGTCGCCTGGCTTCGGCGAGGCTCAGCGGATCGGTCATGGTGCGGTCTCCATCCCTTGGCGGGTCCGGCTCGGGGTCTCGTCGGGCCCCGGGAATCGAAAACGGCCTTCGTCTGCTCGGGACGAAAGGCCGTTGAACCTTCCGCGGTGCCACCCTCATTCGGCGGTGTGCCGCACTCGGACCGACGGATCCGTCGTCCCGGGACCGATGCCCCGGGGCCGATCGATCGGCGCTGCCCTGTATCGCTGGCGCTCTGCGCCGGAGCCTACTGGTCGTCCGCGCCGTCCGTGGCCGCTGCTGCGTCCTCGTCCGTCGCCCCGCGTTCGGTCCGGGGGCTCCCGGGTCCATTCTCCCTCGCCGCCATCCCGGCTCGCACCAACCGCCGGGTCTCTGGAATGGCGCTCGACGGGTACTCGTCCCGATCGATGCCCGTGTTCAACTGTGGCGCGGAGTCTAGGGGCCGCATCCGATATGCGTCAAGCGAGCCGACCCGGGAGACCCGGCGGTCCGGGACGGGAGGATCAGCTGTCGCCTGACTGTGATGATCCGGGTGCGCCTGTCATGGCCGTCACAGAATCTCGTGCCACGCTTGGAACATGGAAACGAAAACAACGGCGACGAACGAGTCGACCCGGCCTGCCCGGATCGCGGCGATCCGCGCGCGTGGCCGGCGGCTGGTGTTCGCCCAGGGCATGGACGCACTGACCTTCGTGGCGTTCTATGTGCTCGTCGGTCCCTCGATCCATGCCGAGCGCAACCCCGTCGTGCTGCTGCTCATGGCCCTCGGCGGCATCCAGCTGGTGGCCCTGGTGAAGGTCGGGCTGGCGGCGCTCATCGCCCGCCGGATGCGACGGCCGACCCGGCCGTCGTCGCACCGATTCGTCCGGGTCGCCTACCCGGTCGCCAGCCTGGTGCTGGTGAGCCTCGCGGTCGCGAGCGGGATCGTCGGCGCCGGGTTCAACACGGCCGCGCTGCTCGAGTCGCTCGCCCACGTGTCCTGACGCGGGCGTCGTGGGCCGGATGCGGCGCGCCGCGCACCGCCCTGCCCCGGGCCGCGCGCCGCCCTGGCCCCGGGCCATGGCGAGGTCTCAGTCGGCCGGTTGGGTCCGGGTCGCGAGTCGCACGCCGACCGCCGCGACCGTGGCGGCGACGCCACCCGCGATGACACCGGCCGCCGCGAGACCACGACGCATCGTGAGCTGGAGCGCCGGGCTGGAGCCGGCCGCCTTCGCGTCGAAGCTTCCGTGCGCGCCGTGGTCGCGCTCGGCGTCGAGCGGTGAGGCGAGATTGTCCGGACGTCCCGGGTCGACCCCTTCGTCCGTCTGCTGCGCCGCGTAGCCCGTGCGGCCGAGGTACCTGTCGAGGATGCCCGGAACCAGCTTCTGGCCCCAGATGGCCATGTACGTCGAGCGCCCGACCAGCAGCTCGCGACGCGGATGGTCGGCGGCGAACACGATGGCGCGCGCTGCCACCTCGGGCTGGAAGATCGGTGGCACCGGCTGCCCGCCGTGGGGCAGGCGATTGCGCACCCAGCCGAACTGTGGCGTGTTCACGGCCGGCAGATGCACGACCGAGACCCGGACGTTGCTCTGGTCGTGGACGAGCTCACAGCGGAGCGAGTCGGTGAAGCCGACGATCGCGTGCTTGGCCGCGCAGTATGCGGACTGGAGCGGGATGGATCGGTAGGCGAGCGCCGAGCCGACCTGGACGATGACGCCGCGGTCGCGGTCGCGCATCCGGCGCAGGGCGGCCAGGGTGCCGTGAACGCACCCGAGGTAGGTGACGTCGGTCACCCGCTGGTAGTCCCCCGCCTCCATCTCGGCCACGGGCGAGAACACGGAGACCATGGCGTCGTTGACCCACACGTCGATCGGCCCGAGCTCGCGCTCGATCCGATCAGCGGCCGCGTCGACGGCCGCTGCGTCCGCGACGTCGACGGGGATGGCGAGCGCGCGCCGGCCGGCCGACCGTACCTCATCGGCCGCGGCCTCGAGGCCCGCCTCGCCACGCGCCAGCAGCGCGACATCGTCGCCTGCGTCCGCAAAGGCACGGGCGGTGGCGCGGCCGACGCCGGCGGACGCTCCGGTGATCACGACGACTCGGTTCATGGGCACAACTCCTTCGTTCGACTACCGGGGATAGCTCGCATGCTCGGGGCGCCGACGGATCGATCTGCTGTCGGACCGGCGGCGGAGGTGCTGGATCGTGGCGATCACCTCGGGCGCGGCCAGCGCGAACGCGCTGAGCGAGATCACCGCTGAGCCGAGGCAGAGCAGGCACCAGGCCCGGACGATCAGTGCCTGGACGGCAACGAGACCGATCGCCGTGCACGCGAGCGACGCCGACAGGGCGCCGTAGACGAGCACCAGGCCCGGCTGTCGGTGCCAACGCTCCTCGCCGCCGAGGAGTGCGAGGACGCCTTCGGCCAGGTAGGCGAGCATGCCCAGCACGGCATCGGGGACCGGGAGCGACGTGGCGAGCGTCGACGTGAGGACCTGTTCGCTCCCCCCGCCAAAGACGGGGTCCCAGACCGTGTCGATGACACCGAGCTCGAACAGGGACAGGTAGGCGGCGATGGCCAGGCCCGTTGCGGCCAGGATGGCGACCGCCCGGCGATGCGAGCGTGCCGAGGGATGGGCGGGACGCACTGGCCGCATGGCGTGATCATCACGACGCCTGTGGGGCGCGGTCAGCCGAACCCTCTCGCAGCCGATGGACGTTCTCGCATCACGCCCGAATCGTAGTCACCGGCGGCGGGTTCTGGCAGTCCGGGACGGGATCAAGTGGCCACCAAGCCGTTACAGCATCGTGACAGCCGGCGGCCGACGCCGGCGAGCGGCCCGACATCGGGACGGGATGGCGGAGCGGGAGGGATTCGAACCCCCGAGAGCTTGCGCCCTTGCGGTTTTCAAGACCGCCGCCATCAACCACTCGGCCACCGCTCCGCGGGCGAGGATACCAGCGGCGCCTCGCGTGATCGGCGGGAAGCGCCGGAGCATTCACGGGCCGGCGCCCTCCGCTGATGTCGCCGAGGTCTATCCCTCGATGACCACCGTGCCGGCGATCAGGTCGAACCAACCCCGGCGGCGCTTGTCGACGAACACCCACAGGAAGCCGATGTAGACGACCATCGCGCTGACCCAGTAGCCGATCAGGCGCAGGAGCGCCGCGCCCCATCCGATCGGCCCACCGTCCGCGTCACGGACGACCCGGATGTGGAACAGCCTCATCCCGGGCGTCTGCCCACCGTGCGACCAGAAGTACGGGAAGTAGAGCACCGTGATCAGGAAGCCGACCACGATCCAGGTGGCAACGGTGGCCCCGGCGATGCGCCGGCATCGCTCGTGGCGGCACCCACGCCGATCGCGAGCAGGATGATCGACACCAGCGTGAACACGATGCCCTGGATCAGGCCGTCGACGATATAGGCGATCAGCCGGGCGCCGAAACCGCCGAATCGCACGCCGGGCGCCGGACCGTCCTCGATCGGCGGTCCCTGCCAGCTGGACGCTGCGGGCGGGACACCCTGGGCCATTGCCGGCGGCGCGGTCGCGGCCGGTGGCTGCGCAGCGGGTGGCTGCGCAGCGGGGGGTCGAGACGCCGGCGGCGGCGTCGACGGGGGTGGGCTGGCCGGGGCCGGCTGCTGCGGCTCCGGGCCGGTGGGCTGCTGTGGCTCCATCAGTTCCTCCCTGCCGGTCGCTCGAGGTCCGAGCGCATCGCATCGAGCCCGCGGCGTCGGCGATCCGACGGCGTCAGGCCGATGTCGACCTGCCAATCGTACTGGTCCCCAGGTAGGGCCGAAGGACCTCGGGGACCAGGACCGTGCCGTCGGGCTGCTGGTACACCTCGAGGATGGTGGCCACGATCCGGGCCAGCGCCAGTCCGGACCCGTTGAGGGTGTGCACGAGCTCGGGCTTGGCGCCCGGCGTCGGGCGGTAGCGGATGGCCATCCGACGCGCCTGGTAGTCGCCGAAGTTGGAGCAGCTGCTGACCTCGAGCCAGCGCTCGACGCCCGGCGCCCAGACCTCCAGGTCGTACTTCTTGCGCTGAACGAAGCCCATCTCACCGGTGCTCATGAGCAGCACCCGGTACGCCAGGCCCAGGCGTTGCAGGAGAACCTCGGCACGTGCCGTCATCCACTCCAGCGCATCGGCGCTGTCCTCGGGCTTCTCGAACAGCACCATCTCGACCTTGTCGAACTGGTGCACGCGCAGGATCCCGCGCGTGTCCTTGCCCGCCGCACCCGCCTCGCGCCGGAAGCAGGGCGAGTAGGCGGCATAGCGGATGGGCAGGTCCGAGCGCCTCGAGGATCTCGTCACGATGCAGGTTCGTGACCGGGACCTCGGCGGTCGGCACCAGGTACAGCTCGTCGCGGGTGACGACGTACATCTGGTCTTCCTTGTCGGGGATCTGGCCGGTACCGCGTGCCGAGTCGGTGTTGACGACGGCCGGCGGCCATACCTCGGTGAAGCCGTGCTCGGCGGTGTGGACGTCGAGGAACCACGAGATCAGGCCTCGCTGCAGGCGCGATCCCGGCGCCCTTGTAGACCGGGAAGCCCGAGCCGGCGATCTTGGCGCCCCGCGGGTTGTCGAGGATGTCGAGCGCCTCGCCGAGCTCCCAGTGGGGCTTTCGCTCCCACGCTGCGGCCATCGGGGCCCGCCGGCTTCCGCCACGTGCGTCGCGGGCTCGCCCCACGTGCGGACGGTGACGTTGGCCTCCTCGCCACCGACCGGAACGTCCGG
The DNA here is from genome assembly GCA_963806265.1 of uncultured Chloroflexia bacterium. Taxonomy (GTDB): domain Bacteria; phylum Chloroflexota; class Limnocylindria; order Limnocylindrales; family CSP1-4; genus CAIXZV01. The sequence continues at coordinate 128,504 of CAWDXT010000029.1, read as the reverse complement.
GTCGGCCGGGTTCGGGATCCGCAGCAGGAGGTCCTCGAGCTCCGCCTCGGCCGCGGCGAGCTCGACGTCGATCCGATCGATCTGCTCGCCGGCCTCGGTCGAGGCAGCGCGAAGATCGGCCACCTCCGGCCCGTCCGGGCTGGCACCGCCGCGGATCGCCTCGCCGATCCGCTTCGATGCGCTGTTGCGCTCGGCCTTGAGACGGTCGCACTCGGCCTGGAGCACCCGGCGCCGGGCGTCGGCTCTCGAGGGCGCGGTCGACGATCGCCGGGTCCTCGCCCTTGTCGATCGCGCCTTGCCGGATACGGTCGGGCTCCTCGCGGAGCCGCTGGACGCCGACGCTCATCCCGCCGCCTCCCCTGCCGTGCCGGCGGCCGCGCAGCCGCTCGATGACGAAGCCCCGGTCGAGGCTGGCCAGCAACCAGCCTGCCCGCGGTCCGTTGGGCCGGCCCAGGAACGCCAGGTACAGGGCATTGAACGCCGCCCTGCCGTCCACGCCCTGGTCGGCGGCCACCGCGAAGATCGCGGCCTGCCACTGGGCACCGGTGCTCGGCGCATCGCCGTGGACCGCATCGGCCAGGGCCCGCAGGAACCCGCGCTGCTCGGGCCGCAGCAGCTCGGCGGCGGCAGGCAAGCCGTCGCGCCGGACCTCCATGCGCGCGCGCTCCGGCGCATACGCCTCCAGCCAGCGCCTGGCGGCGGCGAGCCGGACCTCGAGCTCGGCCTGCTCGTCCGCGGTCAGCGGCGCCCCCTTCTCGGCCGCCACCCGCTCCGCGATGTCCACGCCCGGGATCTGGACCAGCAGCGCGAGGTGCGCGAACGCCGGGCGATAGGCCGCCGCGAGCGCCTCGCCGTCGGCGTTGGCGTCGAGCAGCGAGTAGCGAAAGATCGACTCGTAACCCGGACGGCAGCTCGCCCTTGACCTCGCTGTCCGGCGGTCGCGGCCGCCAGGCGGTCGAACTCGTCGAACAGGCGGGGTATGGCGTCGGTGCCCTCCGGGTCGAACTCGATCGCCGTCTCGGGACGATTGCGAACGAACAGGAACCGGAGCTGCTCGGGCGGGATGACCGCACCGATCGTGTGCGCGGCCGCGCCGCGACCCTTCGAGGTCGACATCTTGCGGCCGCCGATGTTGAGGAACTCGTAGGGGAAGTTGATCGGCGGCTCGCGATCGAACACCTCGCGCGCGATCGCATCGGAGCGGTCGCGCGAGCCGCCGGCCGTCGCGAGGTCCTTGCCGTTGGGCTCGATGGTGACACCGAACAGGCTCCACTGCGCGGCCCATTCGAGGTTCCAGGGCAGCTTGGCCGCTCCCCCGAACGGCACGACGCGGCCCGGTCCAGCCACAGCCGGTCGCCCACTCCACGAGGTCCGCCCGGCAGGTCGACGGCGACCGTCTCGCCGTCCCAGTCGGAGGCGATCGTCGTGCCCACCCGGCCGCAGCCGGGACAGATCACGCCGAGCGGTAGCCAGTGGTCCGGATGCTGGACGTTGGCCACGCGCCGGTACACGTCACGCACGACCTCCGCCCGATCAAGCGCCTTCCGGATGAACGGGTCCATCTGCCCGGTCGGGTAGATCTCGCTCATCCAGTAGTAGCGGTCGGGCCGGATGCCCAGGCCGTCGAACGTGTCGATGAACATCTGCGCGTGATGGCGGGCGTACGACGGGTGGCAATCACCGGCGAGGTCGGGGATGTGCGCGAGCGGCACGCCCATGTAGCGCTCGACGGCGTCGGGCGTCAGCAGCGCCTGGGCATCCATCGGGTCGAGATCGTCGACGCCATAGAGCAGGGTCGTCTCGAGCCCGCGGGCCCGCAGGGCTCGCGTGATGACATCGAGGATGACGGGCCCACGGAGGCTGCCGACATGGACAGTGCCGGACGGGGTCTTGGAGTCGTTGACGACCTGCGGCCCCTCGACCGCTGCGGCGAGCTCGTCAGCCCAGTCCACGCGCGCTCTCCTCCTGTCGGGACCCGCCGTGGGGATCAGCCCTGCCGGGCCTCGCCGCCGGGATCGAGCCCGATGCTGTCGCCGCCCCTGTCCCCGACGGTCGAGGCCGGCGATCGCCGATCAGGAGTGGCGTGATGGCTAGCGGATCTCCAGGATCTTGTACGCGAAGTCGCCGGCCGGAACCTGGACCAGCACCTTGTCACCCTTCCTGCGGCCGAGCAGCGCCCGGCCGACGGGAGACTCATTGGAGATGCGGCCGTCCGAGGGCCGTGCCTCGGCGGAGCCGACGATCATGAACGTCTCCTCCCCGTCCTCGCCGGTCACCTTGACGGTGGACCCGATCTGGACGTGGTCGGTCGACGTGTTCTCGTCGATGAGCGTCGCGTTCTTGATCATGGACTCGAGCGCCTGGATGCGGCCCTCGACGAACGCCTGCTCGTTCTTGGCGTCCTCGTACTCGGCGTTCTCGCTGAGATCGCCGTGCTCCTTTGCGTCATGGATCCGCTGGGCCACCTCGGGACGGCGCACGGCGAGCATCTCGTCCAGCTCCTGCCGGAGCTTGTCGAGTCCGTCCTTCGAGATGTAGGTCGTCTTGGTGTTCACGCGGGGTAGCACTCCCGAGGCGCGGACGGCGGGCGGTGAATCCCGCAGGTCGCCGTTGGAACAAAAGAACCCCGGGCGCGCCCGGCGCCGACGAGGTTCAGAAGGTCGGCGCAGATGGTATCTACGGCAGTGCCGGTTCGTCAAAGGCTTTGCCCGCGAAGCTCGCGACATGGCGACGGACGGGACCGGAGGGTGGGTGCGCTTCCGTTGCCCGCGGCCTGCCGCCTCGGGACCTGCCGCCTCGGGGCCTGCCGCCGGCACGAGCCGGCGGCAACCGGCTACGCGTCGAGCCGGCCCAGCTCCTCCAGGCGATGCCGCACGCGAGCCATTGCGCCTCGATCCCCGAACGCGACGAACACGGTGTCGTCCCCCGCGATCGAGCCCATGACCTCCGGCCAGCGAGCGCGGTCCAGGGCGGCGGCAAGCGGGTGTGCCGAGCCGGGCAGCGTCTTGAGCACCAGCACCGTGCCCGCCTCGCGGATCTCGATCGGCATGTCGAGCAGGAGCGCGCGGATCCGCTCCTCGCCGCTCGTCTCCGCCTCGCGGAGACGGGACGGGATGGCGTACGTCTGGGTGCCGCCACGGCCGGACTTGATCAGCCCGAGCTCGGCGACGTCGCGACTGATGGTTGCCTGCGTGGTCCGGAAGCCGCGTTCACGCAGCGCGGCGGCGAGCTCCTGCTGCGTTCGGATCGGCCGCTGCTCGACGAGGTCCCGGATGGCCCGTTGCCGGAGCTGCTTCATCACTTCCATGGCCACGCCTCCGATCGGCGCGTCAGCGCGTCAGGAACACCGCCAGGACGATCGCGGCCAGGACAAAGCGGTAGACGACGAAGATGTTGAACGAGCGGGTCCGAACGTAGCGCAGCAGCACCTCGATCGCGAGCACGCCGGATACGAATGCAGCCACGACGCCGACGATCATCGGGCCGACCTCGACGCCTGTCACCTCGCCGCGCACGAGCTTGTACCCCTCGAAGGCGAAGGCGCCGGCGATCACGGGCATCGCCATCAGGAACGAGTAGCGCACGGCCGCGGTCCGGTCGAGGCCGGCGAACAGCGCCGCGGAGATCGAGATCCCGGACCGGCTCGTGCCCGGGATCAGGGCGATCGTCTGCGCGAGGCCGATCCCGAGCGCGCCCCGGAAGCTCAACCGGTCGAGGCTGTGGATCCGGGCGCCCCACCGGTCGGCGAGCCACAGGATGATGCCCGCGATGACGAGCATGACCGCGACCAACCCGGGCTGGCGCACATTCTGCTCGACGAAGTCGTTGAACAGCGCGCCGACGATCGCGGCGGGGATCGTCGAGACGACCAGCAACCATGCCAGGCGTCGATCAGGGTCGTCGCGGAACGAGCGGTCCCGCATGGTGGCCAGCCCGGCCGGGATGAGCCGCAGCCAGTCCTCGCGGAAGTACACGAGCAGCGCCAGCAGCGTGCCACCGTGGAGCACGACCGAGAACGCGAGCGAGTCGATGAACGGGTCGTCCCAGCCGAACAGGTACGGGACGAGGATGAGATGCCCCGACGACGAGATCGGCAGGAACTCCGTGAGTCCCTGGACGATGCCCATCACGAGCGCCTGGAACAGCTGGTCCATCAGTCGGTATCACCTCGGCGCGTTGGCCCGGTCCGTGCGGCAGCAGATGGCATGGTCAGGGCAAGGCGCCGCCGAGCCCGTGGGCGAGCGTACAGCGCCGGGCGCCGATGAGCGTCAGACGCCAACGAAGCCATGACCGGTCCGGTGCGGCCTAGCGAATGAACAGCGGGGCGAGCACGAGGGTGATCGTCGCCAGCAGCTTGACCAGCACGTGGAGCGAGGGACCGGCGGTGTCCTTGAACGGGTCGCCCACCGTGTCGCCGACGACCGCGGCCGCGTGGGCCTCGGTCTTCTTGCCGATCACGTTGCCTTCGTCGTCCTTGAGGTTGCCCGACTCGATGTACTTCTTGGCGTTGTCCCATGCCCCACCGCCGTTGTTGAGGACGGTGGCGAGGAGCACGCCGGCGATGGTGCCCACCATCAGCAGGCCGGCCACCGCCTGGTAGCCGAGCAGCAGGCCGACGATGATCGGCGTACCGACCGCAACCAGGCCCGGGGCAACCATCTCGCGCAGCGCGGCGCGGGTGGTGATGTCCACGACGCGGGCGTAGTCGGGGCGCTGGGTGTAGTCCATGATCCCGGGCATCTCCCGGAACTGGCGACGAACCTCGACGATGATCGACTGCGCCGTGGTGCCCACCGCGCGGATGGCCAGGCTGCTGAAGAAGTACGCGAGCATGGCGCCGATGAGGGCGGCCACGAACACGCCGACGTCCGCCATGTTGACCGAGGTGAGCAGCTCCCCGCCACGGTTGGTCTGGATGAGGTTGACCTTGTCGATGTAGGCGCTGAACAGCAGGAACGCGGCCAGCGACGCAGACGCGATCGCGTACCCCTTGGTAAGAGCCTTGGTGGTGTTGCCCACGGCATCCAGCCGATCGGTGATCTCGCGGGCGCCGGCCTCCGAGCGACTGAACTCCGCCACGCCGCCGGCGTTGTCGGTGATCGGGCCGAAGGTATCCATGGCCAGCACGTAGGCGCACGTCATGAGCATGCCCATCGTGGCGACGGCCGTCCCGAAGATGCCGCCGACGTCCTTGCCGTCGGCGTTGGTCAGGTGCGCCTGCGATCCCAGCCAATGGGAGGCGATCAGGGCGATGCCGATCGAGATCGCGGTGACGGCCGTGGTCTCGAACCCGACCGCGGTCCCGGCGATGATGTTCGTCGCCGGCCCTGTCTTGGATGCCTCGGCGATCTCGCGCACGGGCCGGAACGAGCCGGCCGTGTAGTACTGGGTGATGTACACGAACGCGACCGAGGTCGCGAGGCCGATGATGCCGGCGCCGAAGAACCACAGCCATGCCGGCAGGCCGTTGGCACCCGTCGTCGTGTCGGTGCCCATCATCACGTAGGTCGAGATGGCGAGACCGACGACCGACAGGATCGTGGTGACCCAGTAGCCGCGGTTGAGGATGTTCATCGGATCCTCGTCCTCGCGGCCACGGATGAAGAACTGGATGGCGACGATCGTCGCCAGCAGCCCGAAGGCGCGGACGACCAGCGGGAAGAAGATCCAGGACTCGGGATTGGGCCAGCCGGCAGCGATCGCGATGCCATAGACCGCGACGCCCAGGATCATCGCACCGATGTTCTCGGCGGCGGTCGACTCGAACAGGTCGGCACCACGGCCGGCACAGTCGCCGACGTTGTCACCCACGAGGTCGGCGATCACGCCCGCATTGCGCGGGTCGTCCTCGGGAATGCCCGCCTCGACCTTGCCCACGAGATCGGATCCGACGTCGGCCGCCTTGGTGTAGATCCCGCCGCCCAGCTGGGCGAACAGGGCCACGAAGCTGGCGCCGAACCCGAAGCCGACGATGACGAACGGGGCCTGGTCGACGGCGATGTCACCGATCAGCGTGTGATAGAGCGTGAAGATGCCCCACACGCCGAGCAGCGACAGGGCGACCACCAGGAAGCCGGACACCGCGCCGCCGCGCATGGCCACCTGAACGGCCTCGACCAGGCTCCGACGAGCCGCGGCCGCGGTGCGAACGTTGGAGCGGACGCTGATCGTCATGCCGATGATGCCCGAGGCCATCGAGCACGCGGCGCCGACCAGGAACGCGAACGCGGTCAGCGCGCCGATCGGCAGTCCCGCCAGGCTCGGGACGTCGGCCACGTCCTTGGTCTCCACCAGGGTGATGACGACACCGATGATCACAGCCGCGACGAGGGCCAGCACGGCGATCGTCGTGTACTGGCGCTTCATGAACGCGTCGGCGCCCTCGCGAATCATGTCGCCGACGTCGCGCATCGCCTGCGTGCCCGTGTCGCGGGACAGGACATCGCGCGCCAGGTAGAGCGCGAACAGGATCGCGGCGATGCCTGCGACCGGGACGATCCATTGCAGCGCGTCGGCCATCGGGTTCTGCAGAGCCTCCTTGGGGCATTCGTTGCCAGGGCGGGGCGGCGTTGCCAGCGGCGATCCTGTGTCTGGACGCGGTCCTCGTGGCGGGCGGGGACGGACGCCGCGCGACCGTTGTTGGGCGTTCGCCGGCGGGGGTTCGGAACACACTGGGAACCCGCGCGTTGGCGCGTGGAGTGTATGCGTGCGCCGATGCATGGGTCAAACCAGCGGACCTCGCCTGATCCGTCGAGCCCGCCGGACGATGCAGTGCCGGCGGCGAGGGTCCAGGCCACGACGTCGTCGACGTCCGGCGGCGTCGCCGGGATCACCCTGGGAGACCGGTCGCGGCAGACGGCGCCGGGGCTGGCGTTGGCGACCCCTATACTCCTCCGTCGTGAGCCGCCGTTCCACGATGGGGTGCCTGATCGAGGTCGCTGAGACCCTCGTCCTGACGCTCGTCATCTTCTTCGTCATCCAGAACTTCATCGCCCAGCCGTATCAGGTTCAGCAGCAATCGATGGAGCGGACGCTCGAGCCGGGTCAGTACGTGCTGGTCGACAAGCTGACACCGCGCTGGACGGGCTACAACCGCGGCGACATCGTGGTGTTCAACCCGCCCGCCACCTGGACCGAGGACAGCACCCCGTTCATCAAGCGAGTGATCGGCGAGCCGGGCGATACCGTCGAGGTCGGCGACGACGGGCTGGTGTACGTCAACGGCATCCAGCTCCAGGAGACGTACACGTACGCGAACGATCGGGGGATCCACGAGCCGACCACCTCTCCCGGGAGACGACGCTGGGTGGTCCCGGCGGGTGAGCTGTTCGTGATGGGCGATCACCGCCAGGCATCGGCCGATTCACGGCTGTTCGGGCCGATCCACGAGAGCGACGTCATCGGACGGGCGTTCCTGCGCTATTGGCCGATCTCGACGTTCGGCCTCCTTGCCTCCCCGTCCTACCCGGACGTGGCCCCTGCGGCGCCCTGAGCCCGCGCGGTCGTGAGCACCATCCTCGTCGCCCTCGCCATCGTCGTCGCCGCCGCCGGGATCGTGACGGTCAGCGCCCGCGAACCACGGCTCGCCGCGCTGGGGGCGCTGCTCGCGATGGCCGGATCAGCCTATGTCGCCGATCCGCTGCCCGACCTCGTCTCCATCGCCGCATGTCTCACGGGCTCCCTGCTGGCCGGTTACCTCATCTGGGTCTCGCTGCGCGACGCGGACACGCCGACGGCCGGCTGGCAGATCGGCTGGCCGGGCGCAGCGGCGATCGCGGTGGCAGCGTTCGCCATCGGCTGGCTTGCCGCAGGGGCCCTGGCGGCCGACCTGGCGGTCGTATCGGATGAGGGACCATCGGCCGGCGGCGTGGCCACGGCCCTGGCCGCCGGATCGCTCGTGCCACGTGCGGCGATCGGCGCAGCCGCGGCGCTGATCGCCCTCGGGGTGGCGCCGGTGCTGATCGCCCGTGACGTCCTCCGCCTGGGCATCGGTCTGTTGCTCCTGCTGAGCGCGGCAGACCTTGTCCGCCATGCGCTCGGCGCCGAGGCCGACCGGGTCGTCGAGCTGGGCATGGCCGTCGTGGTTGCGATCTCCGGTGCGGCGGTTGCCGGGCTCGTGTACGGATCGATCAAGCACTATGGAGACCTGGTGATCCGGCCCGGGACAGGGCGCCGGTTCGCGATCCGTCACCGCAGCGCCGACGAGGCACATCCTCGGCACATCCGGGATGATGGGGCCCTGCGTGTCCAGGGGCAGGACCTCGCCCGGCGTGTCCAGGGGCAGGACGTCGCCCCGCACGTCCAACCAGACATCGCCGAATGACCACCCTGGTGGCCCTGCTGATCATCGGCTCGCTGGGCGCGGCCGGGTCTTCCTGGGGTCTCTCGCGGGGCGGGCGTGCCGCACAGGTGACCGCCGTCGGCGGCGTCCTCGCGCTGCTGCTGGTGGCGATCCTCGCCCTCACCCTCGACGGCTCGCCGGTGGCGCCGGACCAGCCGGTCGACCAGGGACTGTTCGACGGACGACTGGCGCCGAACGGCTATCTGCGCCTGGTCGTCGCGCTGTGGGCAATCGATGCGCTGCTGATCACTGCCGTCGCGGCCATCTCGGACGGCCTGGACGGATTGCGGGGCATGCTGCCCGCGACGCTCATCGCGATCGTCGGCGGCACGCTGGCGTTTGCTGCCAAGGACCTGACGCTGGCGGCGGCGGCCGCCGGCATCACCGGCCTTGCCGCCATGGTCGTGCTGGCCGCGGCGACCGGCCCGGGCATCGTGCTGGCGGGGGCTCGCGAGCTCCGCGTGTCTCTTCTCGTTCCGGCGCTGCTGATCGCCGTCGCCGCAGCTGCACCCGTCGCCGCCACGATCGTGCTCCGCGGTGTGACCGCCGGGGCCGATGAGATCGGCATCGGCGGCGAGGCGGGTGGCGCGATCGGGCTCCTGGCGCTCGCATCGGCGGCGGTGATCGCCATGCGCTACGGTGTCATCCCGTTCCACGTCCGGGTGCCGCGCCTCGCCGATGCGGTCCCACGGCTCAGCCTGCCGCTCCTGCTGGCCTGGATCCCGCTGCCCGTGGCCGTGGTCGGCCTGGCCATCACCGACCGCGTGATCACGCCGCTCGCGCTCGATCTCGATGGCGAGCGCCTGATCGTCGTCGCCGTGGTCCTGGTCTCGTTGGCCGCCACGGCGCTCGGCGCATTCGTCCAGGATGATCTGCGCCACACCGTCGGCTACCTCGTGATCGCCGACGGCTCGCTCGCCCTGCTCGGGATCGCGGCCTTCGACAGCGAGGCCTGGGGATCGGCGAGAACGTGGATCGTGATCGTGGCGGTGTCCAAGACCGCGCTGCTTGCCTGGTCGGCGGTCGCCGAGGCGAGGTTCGAGACCCGCAGCATCCCCGACCTCCGGGGCTGGGTCCGGAGCTCGCCGATCCTCGCGGTCGCGCTCGTCGTGACCACGGTTGCCACGTTCGGGATCCCGGGCTGGCGGGCATTCACGGCCCGGGCCGACCTGGCAACCCTCGCGGTCGACACCCCCTGGAGCTGGATCCTGGTCCTGGCGGCGCTCGCGACCCTTCCGACGTATCTGCGGCTGCTCGTCGTCGGTGCCGGGTCTGCGACGAGCACGGTCAGCCGTGCGACGCCGGAACGGATCGCCCGCGCCTGGCGCCCCGAGGCGCTGCCCGTCGAGCGCGAGCATGCACCGGTGCCCGAGGCAAACGGCGCGGGGGCCGGCGCCGGGACCGACGGCACCGCCGTGACCGATGTCGGTGCCACGATCGCCTCGGCCGACCTGCCGCAGACGAGCGGCGGGGCCGAGGACGACGCCGTCCGGCCGGTCGTCGAGCCGAGGCTCGGCGGCAGCGCGCGTCAGGCCCGCCGGGCCGGCTCGATGGTCCCGGCACCGACCACGGCCGGCACCATCGTCACCCGTGCTCGAGAGCTTGCCTCCGCCATCCAGCGGGACACCGCGATCCTCACCGCGTCCGCGGTGCTCGCGCTCGCGATCCTGGCCGCGCTGACCTCGTCAGGTGCCCTGGGAATCGCCTCCGCGGCGGCCGAGCCGATCATCATCGTGTCGACGCAATCGTCCGACTAGCGCCGGTCCGCATCGGCCCGGTCCCGCACCGGCCCGCGGCGGCGCACCCACCCGGCTCGCCGTCGCGCCCGCCCGGCGGCCCGTCAGCCCTCCGGGGCGAGCACCCAGCGATCGATCTCCCGCTCGTAGCTCAGCAGCTCACCCGGATCGAACCACAGGGCGATCTCGCACGCCGCCGTCTCCTCGCCGTCTGACGCATGCACGAGGTTCTGGGCGGTCTCGACCGCGAGGTCGCCGCGGATCGAGCCCGGAGCTGCCTCGTGTGGGCGGGTCGCGCCGTTCATCGCGCGTACGATCGCGATCGCGTTCGGCCCCTCGAGAGCGGCAGCAACGAGCGGGCCCGAGGTGATGAACTCGACCAGCCCGGCGAAGAACGGCTTGTCGCGGTGGACGGCGTAGTGCTGCTCGGCGTGGCCTCGATCGACGTGGACGAGCTTGAGGCCGACGATCTTGAGACCGCGGTCCTCGAACCGTGTCAGGACGCGGCCGATGAGCTGGCGCTGGACGCCGTCGGGCTTGATGAGCAGGAGCGTGCGCTGAACTTCGGCCATGAGCAGGTGCTTGCCTCTCGGGATGGGCGGCAGGACGCCGCGGGGCTGAGACGTCGGTGATGGGCTGCTCAGGGTACCGTGCCCGCGCCCCCGGCGACGGTCATTGCGCACGGCCTCGGGCCTGGGTTCGACGGCGCCGTTGGCGGGGCTCCGGTCGGCCGTCGCTGGTGGTCAGGCGCCCCGGTCAACCTCGGGGACGGCGCCAGCACCCTCGTCATCGACCACCTCCGCGATGTCAGCGCCGGCCGGATCCGGTGCCGAGGCAACGTCCTCGTCATCGACCGGGGCGCGCTCCCGGCCATGCGTCCGGAGGCCGCCGTAGCCGGCTACCAGGGCGGCCGCACCGCGGGCGATGTCGAACGCTGCAAGCGCCTCCTGCTCGCGACCCAGGATCCGCAGGGCATCGCCGGCCACGAGCACGAGACCGGGTTCGGTGGCCCGGGTTCCGATGACGTCCAGCACCTCGGCGGCGAAGCCCGGGTCGAGGCGCAGCGCAATCCCCATCTCGAGCGCCGCTCGCGCGGCATCTCCGGCAGCCAGCGCGGCCCGGCCGCCCGCGTACGCCTCGGCAGCCGCAGACGAGGCCGTTCCCGACCCGCCGACGGCAACCGTCGAGGCTGGACGACCGGCCGCCGACCCGTCCGGGGCGACAGTCGGCCAGCTCGCGTGGCGCGGCAGGCCCGCGAACAGCGTGTCCAGCGGGAGATCCGCGGCCTCCGCGGCGAGGGTCACGAACCGGCCGGCCTCTCCAGGCCGGCCTTGCGCGGCGACCGCCTCCGCCGCGATCACCAGCACGAGCGATCGCCGCGACCCGCCTGCGCCATGGGCACGGCGACGCGTCCTGCGGCCGCGAGGTCCCCGGTCCGCCAGCACGCCTCGGCGAGCCCCTCGAGACCATCGTCGTCGAGCGACGCCAGCCCCCGGATCGCCTCCAGCTCGGCGCGGGCCAGCGTGTACAGGCCCATCCGCAGGTGCAGCCGCGCAAGGCGCACGATCGCCTTCGGATCGATCTCGGTCGCCGGATCCGGCTCCCCGGTCTGGCCCCGGTCGACCAGGACCTGCCCCGCGGCCGCCGTGGCCGCCTCGTCCCGAGGCTGATCGTCGCTCATCCGGGCAGCCGGAGGTGCCGGTCGAGGCCGCGCAGGTAGCGCGCCCGGGGCCACCACCGCCATCCGCAGGCCATCGTCGCGGAACAGTTCGCCGGCCAGGCGGACGACGTCGTCGGCGCGTCACCGCGTCCACCGCCTCGAGCGCCTCGTCGAGCGTCAGGACGCGGTCGTGCAGCGCCTCCTGGCCACCGATCCACGACGCGAGGTGGCGCGTCTCCTCCATCCGCAGCTCCAGGCCGCCCGAGAGGTACGCGCTTCGCCTTCTCCAGCTCCTGCTCGGGCACCGGCTCGTCCCGCAGCCGGCCAGCTCGACGAGGATCGCCTCGATCGCCGCCGGGCAGGCGCGTCGGGATCGACCCCGGCCGAGATCTCCAGCGCTCCGGCGTCGGCGTACTCGACGATCCCGAGCTGACGTCGTAGGCGAGGCCGGCCTCGCGCACGCCGAGGAACAGGCGGCTGCTCATCCCGTCGCCGAGGACCGCGTTGAGCACCGCCAGGGTCCAGGCGTCGGGGTGGTCCCGCCGGAGCGCCGGGCACGCCGACGACGAGCTGCGCCTGCGTCGGTGTCGCGCCGGCCGGACGAGCACGCGCTCGCCCGCCGGCAGCGCCGGCGCCGGCGCGAAGCCGGGCACGGCGCCGTTGCCGCGCCCGAAGGCGCGCCGCCGCCAGCTCGACCGCGGCTCGCGTGGTCGATGTCGCCGGCGACCGCGACGACGGTGTTGGCCGGGCGGTACGTCGGCTCCCAGAACGTCGCGGATCGCGGCCGGGGCAGGCCCGGATGCCGTCCTCGTCGCCGCAGATCTCGCGACCCAGCGGCCCGTCGCCGAACATCGCCTGCTGGAAGAGGATCTGGGCGTACTCGGACGGATCGTCGAGGTACGAGCGGATCTCCTCGACGATGACGTCCGCTCGCGGTCGATCTCGACGCTCGTCGAGCCGCGGCCGGACGATCAGCTCGCCGAGGACGTCGCATCGCGCGCGTCGGCCTCGCGGCGCGGGCACGCGGACCCAGTAGACCGTCGACTCGCGGTCGGTGGCCGCGTTGAACGAGCCGCCGACGCCCTCGACCGCCTCGGAGATCGCGCGGCTCGACGGGTAGTCGGCCGTGCCCTTGAACGTCAGGTGCTCCATGAAGTGGGCGACACCGACCTCGCTCGGTCGACTCCAGGCGCGACCCGGCGAGGACGTACGCGGCGATCGACACCGAGCGGGCGCCGGGCAGGCGCGCGCTGATCACGCGAGGGCCGTCGGGCAGCTCGGTCCGTTCGAACATCGGCGCGATGGTAGCCCGGAATCGGAGACCGGCCGACCGCACGGCCGCCGGTCCGTCGGTTGGGACGCCGCGACTCGAGGCCGGTCTGGCGTTGAAGGCCAGGATCCAGTCGCTGCAGGAAGAAGATGACGAACAGCGCGGCGACGAGCCACATCAGCGGGTGGATCTACGCCGATCTTGCCCCGGTCGACCTTGATGACCACCCAGCGTGACGAAGCCCGCGCCGATGCCCGACCGTGATGTCGTAGGTGAGCGGCATGAGGATCATCGTCAGCAGGGCCGGGATGCCGTCCTCGACGTCGGTGACGTTGATGTCCTTGATCTGCGTGAACATGAGGTAGCCCACGAGGACCAGGGCCGGTGCCGTGGCCACGCGCGGGCACGATGCCCGCGATCGGTGACAGGAAGATCGCGAGCAGGAACAGGACACCGGTGACGACGGACGTGAAGCCCGTCCTGCCGCCTTCGGCCACGCCGGCCGCGCACTCGATGTAGGTGGTGTTGGAGCTGACGCCGGCGGCGCCACCGGCCACGGCCGCCAGCGAGTCGACGAACAGGACGCGGCCCACGCCGGGCACCGACCCGTCCTCCCTGGCCAGGCCGGCTTCGGCTGCCGACGCCGGTGACGGTCCCCATCGTGTCGAAGAAGTCGGTGAGCATGATCGTGAAGATCACGGTGATCGCGGTCAGGGTCGGCAGCACCGAGAAGACCTGGGTCATGTCGAACTGGCCGAGGGTGGTGAACGAGGGCGTCAGCGCGAAGGTGTCCGGCACCTTGGTGACGCCTGCGATCAGCGCGATGACCGTGGTGGCCAGGATGCTGATGACGAGCGCGGCCCTGATGCGGAGCGACCACAGGACGACGGTCAGCACGCAGGCCGATCCAGAACACGAAGTCGGCGGCCTCGGTTGGCAGATGGAAGGTGACGGGAGTCGCCGGCGGGTTGGCGACCACGAAGCCACCGTTGGCGAAGCCGATGAACAGGATGAACAGGCCGATGCCGACGCCGATGGCCCTCTTGAGCGCCAGCGGCACGGCATTCATGATCGCCTCGCGGAAGCCGACCACGACGAGCACCGTGACGACGACGCCTTCCCAGACGATCACGCCCATGGCGCCCGCCGGCGACAGGCCCTGACCGGTCAGCGAGAACGCGACGATGCCGTTGATGCCGAGGCCGGCGGCCAGCGCGAGCGGGTAGTTCCCGGCCACGCCCATCGCGATCGTCATGATCCCCGCGACGAGCGCGGTTCCGGCCGCCAGCGCGGTCGCCGTGAAGTTGGGGTCGGCGTCCCCGAAGCCAGCCATGAGGATCGACGGGTTCAGGAAGATGATGTAGGCCATGACCATGAACGTGGTCAGGCCGGCCCTCGTCTCCGTGCGCAGGTTGGTCCCTCGCTCGCCGAACTTGAAGAAGCCCGCGATGCCACCTTCCGCGGCGACGGGCGCGTCCGATGCCTGGGCACTCATCGGTGGTCTGGGTCCTCCTTCGAGCCCTTCCTGCCTCGTGGGCCCCGCGACGGGACCCCTCCCCTTGGCGCTCGTCGCGTCGTCCGCCGTGCGCTCGTCGCGTTCAGCACGGCCGGCGCTCGCCGCACGTCGCACCGTCACCGGTCGTCCCGGCGCTCCCTCGCCAGACCGGCCCGGACGACGGACCTACTCCTCGGACCCCTCCAGGCCCTGGAGCTCCATCTGGACGAAGCCGCTCGTGTCGAACGCGAGCTGGCGCGGCAGCGTCGGGTTGTCGTCCTCGTCGGCGGGCGATGGGACGAACTCGATGACCACCCGCTCGTCACCCTGGACGAGGGTGTAGACGAGCAGCTGGTCGGGACGGGTCTCGAACTCGAGGTGCTCGAACGAATCCATGTTGAGCGTGATCGCGATCGGCGTGAAGTAGGTCGAGACCTCCGGGCTGGTCGGCGACGATCCGCTCCACCCAGCCGGTCCCATGCGCGATCAGCTCGTGGCCCCGGTGATACCGGTACGAGACGGTCTGCTTGAGGATCGGGCGCAGCAGGTGCTGGAGGTCGGCCCGGCTGGTGACGAGGCCGTGGTTGACGAAGAACTTGGCGGGCGGATCGCTCGGCACGGGTGGCTCCCACCTCCGGCTCCGATGGGCGCATGAGCGGCACGCCGCGCCGCTCTCCCGGAAGCGACCCGACACCTGCGATCCTAGCGGACCCGGCAGGTTGCGCGTTGGTGACAACCGCAGCTCGTGTCCCGGCCTACGGCGGCAACGGGCCGCGCGGACAGCAGATCGTGCACGGAGATGCCGGCGTTCCGCACGCATGGCGGCCGTATGATCGTGGGCAATGCTGCTCGTCATCGACATCGGCAACACCAACATCACGCTCGCCGTCGCAACCGATGGATCGCTTCGCGCTGCGCGGCGGGCCACGACCCGCGCGAGCGCGACGAGCGACGAGCTGGAGCTGCTGCTGGTCGACCTGATCGGGCTCGACGACCTGGCGCTCGCGGATGTCGATGCGATCGCCGTCGCGTCGGTCGTGCCGGCGCTGACCGCGCGCTCGAGGCAGGTCGCGCGGCGCCGCGGGATCGCCGCTCCTGATCGCCGGGCCGGGCACGGTCCCGCTCGCGATCCGGGTGGACCGCCCGGGCGAGGTCGGGGCCGACCGGCTCGTGAACGCCCTCGCCGGCTGCGCGGCTGCACGGGACACCGGCCGTCGTCGTGGACGCGGCACGGCCACGACCTTCGACTGCGTCGGGCCCGGACGGCGCCTACCTCGGCGGAGCGATCGCGCCCGGGCCTGGAGCTCGGGCTCGAGGCGCTCGCCGCGCGGACGGCCAAGCTGCCGCGCATCGAGCTGCGCACGCCCGGACCGCGCGATCGGCCGCGACACCGTCGAGCGCGATGCAGGCCGGCACCGTGTTCGGCTACCAGGCGCTCGTCGCGGGCCTGCTCGGCCGGGTCCGGCGACGAGCTGGCCGAACGGTCGGCTGCCGGCGGAGGCCGTGCGCACGATCCTCACCGGCGGCCTGTCGGCGGCACCGTGGGCGCGCGACGTCGCGGGCGTGGACACGATCGACCCGGACCTGACCCTCGAGGGCCTCGCGCATCCTCCACGCCGAGGTCGCCGGCGGCGAGCCCGATCGAGTCCAGGCGGCGATGAGCGCCGAGGGCGGCCGGGAGCGGCTGGCGGGCGGCGACTGATCGGGCTGGGCGTGTGCGGCTCGATCGCCGCGTACAAGGCGGTCGAGCTGCTGCGCCGCCTGACCGCCGAGGGCGCCGATGTGGTGGTGATGCTGACGCCGGCGGCGACCCGATTCGTCGGGCCGCTGACGTTCGCGGCCCTGTCCCGGCACCCGGTCGAGACCGACGTCCTGGGCCTGCTCCCCGACGAGCGCATCGGGCACATCGTGATCGCCGACTCCGCCGATGCCATCGTCGTCGCGCCGGCGACGGCCCGCTGGCTGGGTGCGATGGCGAACGGCCTCGCCACCGATCCCGTCGTCGCGGCCTGCCTCGCCACCTCCGCCCCGGTCGTGGTCGCGCCGGCGATGGACGGCGACATGTGGACCCACCGCGCCACGCGCGACAACGTGGAGCGACTCCAGCGCGACTTCGGCTACCGGCTGGTGCCGCCCGAGACCGGCCCGCTCGCGTCCGGACAATCCGGCGTTGGCCGGCTCGCCGACCTCGAGCTGATCGTCGACGCATCTGGTCGCGGCGATCGGTGACCGACCCGATCCGCGCAGCCCGATCCCGTCGCCCGGCCGCCACTTGCCGTGGTCGCCCACGAGCCGGATCTCGACGGCCGCCACCTCGTCGTCAGCGCCGGCGGCACCGCGGAGCCGATCGATCCGGTCCGGTTCATCGGCAACCGCAGCACGGGCCGGATGGGCGCGGCCATCGCGCAGGCTGCCCTCGATCGCGGCGCGCGGGTGACGATCGTCGCGGGCGAACGGAGATCCCGCTCCCCGAGGCGGCGCGAGTCGTCCACGCCGAGACGACCTCGGCCATGCGCGATGCGGTGCTCGATGCCGTGATCGACGGCCGGTCCGACGCCCTGATCATGGCCGCGGCCGTGGCCGACTTCCGGCCGGCCCGCACCGCCGACACCAAGCTGACCCGCGACGGCTCGCTCACGCTCGACCTCGAGCCGACCGAGGACATCCTGGCCGAGGTCGGCCGTCGGGCGTCGGACCTGGATCCGCGGCCGTTCATCGTCGGGTTCGCCGCCGAGACGGGCTCGCTCGACCGCATCGCGGACAAGCTCCGGCGGAAGGGGGCGGACCTGCTGGTGGCCAACGACGTGGCCGAGCCCGGGTCCGGCTTCGGCACCGACACCAACCACGTGGTCATGCTGACGGCCGATGGCAGCCGGGAGGAGCTGCCGCTGCTCACGAAGCGCGAGGTCGCCGACCGGCTCCTCGACCGGGTGGTCTCGGCGTTGGACGGGCGCGACGCGCGGGCGCACACTGCTGGGACCGCCAGGGAGACCCGAGCATGAGCGCCCAGACCGAGACCATCCGCCGCCTGACCGTCGCCGACATCGCCCGCATGCACGCGAGCGGCGAGCGGATCCCGATGCTCACGGCCTATGACTTCCCCACGGCGCGCCTGCTCGATGAGGCCGGCATCCCGATGCTGCTGGTGGGCGACTCGGTGGGCACCAACATGCTCGGCTACGACAGCGAGATGCGGGTCTCGATGGCCGACATGCTCCACCATGCTGCGGCGGTCACCCGCGGCGCGCGACGAGCGCTGGTCATCGGCGACATGCCGTTCCTCGCCTATGCCACACCCGGCGAGGCCGTGGAGAACGCGGGCCGACTGTTGCGCGAGGCGGGCGTGGGCGCGGTCAAGGTCGAGGGAGGGCGGCGGACCGCACGCATGATCGAGGCCGTGGCCGGCGCCGGGATCGCCGTCCAGGGGCACATCGGCTGGACGCCCCAGTCACAGACGGGCATGGGCGGCAAGGTTCGGGTCCAGGGCAAGACACGCGAGGCAGGCGCGGAGCCTGCTCGCCGACGCCCTCGCGGTCCAGGAGGCCGGGGCGTTCTCCATCGTGCTCGAGCTGGTGCCCGAGCAGCTGGCCGCCGAGATCACATCGAGGCTCCGGATCCCGACCATCGGCATCGGCGCGGGCGCGGGCTGCAGCGGCCAGGTCCAGGTGATCAACGACGTGATCGGCCTCGGAACGTTCAAGCCGCGCCATGCCCGCCACTACGCGGAGGTCGGCGCCATGATCGAGACCGCCGTCAGGGCGTGGGCGGCCGACGTCACGGCCGGCAGCTTCCCCGGCCCGGCCGAGACCGTGCGGATGGACGATGCCACGCTCGACGAGGCGCTGGGGAAGACAGCTGACGATCGTGCGGAGGCAACCCCCTCGCTCACCGGCATCCCGCTCGACCGCGACCTGTAGCGGCGCCGGCTCAGGTCGATCACGATCGGTGTCGATGCAGGTCGTCCGAACGCGGGAGCGGCTGCGGGCCGCCCTCGCCGCCGCTCCCCGACCGATCGGTCTCGTGCCGACGATGGGCTGGCTGCATGACGGCCATGGCTCGCTGATCGCGCGGGCCCGCTCCGAATCGCGGACGGTGGTGGTGTCGATCTTCGTCAACCCACGCCAGTTCGGCGAGACGACGGACTTCACGCGCTATCCGCGCAACGAGGACCGTGATCTGGCGATCTGCGAGGCGGCGGGCGTCGACATCGTGTTCGCCCCCTCCGTGACCGAGATCTATCCACCCGGGTTCGATACGACGGTCTCCGTCGGCGGGATCGCCAGCCCGCTCGAGGGTGCTGCTCGACCGGGCCATTTCGACGGTGTCGCTACGGTCGTCGCCATCCTGTTCGCGCTGGTGGGTGCCGAGCGAGCCTACTTCGGCGCCAAGGACTACCAGCAGGTGCGGGTGATCGAGCGCATGGCGCTCGATCTCGCCCTGCCGACCGCCGTCGTCCCCTGCCCGACCGTTCGCGAGCCCGATGGCCTCGCGCTGTCATCCCGGAACGCGCGCCTGTCGGCGGCTGGACGCGAGGCAGCCTCCGTGCTGCATCGGGCGCTCGTGGCGGGGGCCGACCTCGTCGTGGCCGGCGAGCACGACGCGGAGGCGGTGCGGGCGGTGATGCGACGGACGCTGGCGGGCGAGCCACTCGCCGAGATCGACTATGTCTCCGTGGCGGATCCCGAGACCCTGGTCGAGCTCGAGGCCGTCGCCGGCGCGGCGCTCCTGTCGCTCGCAGTCCGGATCGAGGGCGTGCGCCTGATCGACAACGAGCGCGTGCCGAGGTAGGCGGGGTTCCGATCACCACGGGGCCGGGGCCGCACGACGGCCGCCGCATGGCCGCAACACGCGCGGGCGTGAGCGTGGGCGCGCCCCGGTGCGGATCAGTCGAACCGCGCCTCGGTGGCGACATCGAGCACGCGGTCGATGTCCAGGAACTCGCGCACCAGGGCCTTGATGAGGGCGATCTTCTCGGTGTCGGCCGCGTGCGTCTTGACCAGCAGATCGTGGATCTCGGAGGCAACCTGGTAGGTGTCCTCCTCGACCAGCACGGTGAACAGGCTCGCATGCCGGATCGCGTCCACGACCTCGCGTCGGGGCTCGTAGCCGCCGGTCAGCACGAGGCCGATCGCCGCACCCTCCGGCCCCGCCTCCACCGCGCCGTGGGTCCCGCCCACCAGCGCATCCAGGTCGGCGCCACGGGGCCGACCGGACAGGTGCGCGGTGGTGATGGTCACGATCACGTCCTCCCGGTCGCCCGGCACGATCAGCAGCGTTCCCGGTCCCACCCGGCTCAGCATGTGGTGGGGTTCCATCGCCCCGATCGCGACGTTGGCGATCACGCGGTCGGTGTCCGGGCCGGGCTCGATGAGCCGGCCGCCGACGCCCTCGAGGATCATCTCCAGGGTCGGGTTGGACAGGATCGTCTGGTACGGCAGGACGCCCAGCAGCGGGATCCCGTGGCGGGCCAGGCCCCGCTCCAGGGTGCTCGCCAACGCAGGCTTCTCCCCGAGGCGCACCTTGTTGACGATGGCACCGGCCACGGGCACGCCGTGCGCCTCGAAGTGCGAGGCGTTGAGCACGATCTCGTCGATCGGCCGCCCGACGCCACCCTCGGACACGATCACGGCCGGCGCACCCAGCATCGATGCCACGACCGCGTTCGAGAGGCCGATCACCGCGCCCACCCCCGCGTGACCCGTGCCCTCGATCAGCAGCAGGTCGTGGTCGGCGAAGTGCCGCTGCGCATCAAGGATCCGGGCGCCCAGGTCCTCGACCACGTCACCGGCGATGTAGCGACGGGTGAAGCCCCGCGGGATGTGGACGGGGCTCATGGTCGGGTATGGGTCGGGCAGGTCGAACGTCGTGCGCATGAGCACGGCGTCCTCGTCGGCCGGATGGCCATCCTCGATCACGGTTCGCTGCCCCACCGGCTTGGTGAAGCCCGTCCGATGGCCGCGACTGACGAACCCGTCGAGCAGGCCCAGCGAGGCGGTCGTCTTGCCCCGGTTCTGGCCGGTTGCCGCGAGGTACAGCTGGCGCATCAGGTCAGTCCGTCGCCGCTCGCGAGCTCAACGGTGGGTCGCGAGCTCAGCCGTGGGTTGCCGTCTTGCGCTCGATCAGCTGAACGGCCTCGCGCAGGCGCGTCACCGCCTCGTCGTCCACGCTGTCGGGCTCGAGGTAGGGGCCCAGGCGCTCCATGATGTCGGTCACGAGGCCCAGGAACACCGCCGCATCGGCGACGAAGAACTGCGGCTCGTTGTTGTAGCGGACCATCGTGAGCCGCCCCTGGAGGACCCGCCGCTCCTCGACATGGGCGACCTGGGTGCTGAAGTTGTGACCCTGGATGCCGTCAGGGTTGTTGAGGAAGTTGAGCGCGTTGTCGATCGCGAGCCCGAAGCGCGCCCGCCACGCGACCAGGCGCTCGTGGATCTCGGGTGGGATCCGGACCTCGGCCACCTCCTCGAACACCTCGGGAGCGACGGTGACCAGGCCCACCAGGGTGGTGCCAGCCCGGGCCCCGAGCATCACCTGGAGGCTGCGCTCGAGCGTGAACACCTCCGAGTCGAAGCGCGGGCTCGTGATGACATCGGTCAGGAGGTCCTCGACGTTGTCCAGGCCGCCCGGCTCGCTCAGCGCGCCGGCCAGATGGAGGATCTCCTCCTTGAACAGGAACTTCTCCTCGTGGTCGAGCATGGCCGGACTCTAGCAGACGGCGTACACGGAACGGCCCGGCTCCTCCTGCCGGGCCGCTCGTGCGTTCGCGAGCCGCTCACTGGCGAGCCAGCAAGCCGCCGGGAGCGTCGGCTCGCGGGCGAACCCGCGAGCCGTGGGGGTTCGGATTACGGGTAGAGGCCGCGAATCGCGGTGGCGTCGGCCACGCGCTGGACGGCGAGCAGGTACGCCCCCGTCCGCATGTTGACCTCCTTGCTGGTCGCCTCGGCCAGGACCTCCTCGAAGGCCTGAACCATGATCGTCCGAAGCTTGGCGTTGACCTCGACCTCGGTCCAGTGATCGCGGTTGAGGTCCTGCACCCACTCGAAGTAGCTGACGGTGACGCCGCCGGCGTTCGCGAGGATGTCGGGGATGAGGAACACGCCGCGGTCGAACAGGATCTCGTCGGCATCGGGCGTGGTTGGTCCGTTCGCTGCCTCGGCCACGATCTTGGCCTTGATGTCGGCGGCGTTGGCGGCCGTGATCTGGTTCTCGAGCGCAGCCGGGATGAGGACGTCGCACTCGGTCTCGAGGACCTCGGCGTTGGTGATGTCCTCGCTGCCCGGGTAGCCGCAGACGGTCCCGTGCTCCTTCTTCCAGGCGATCACGCCATCGACGTTGAGCCCGCTCATGTTGCGGATGCCGCCCTGGGAGTCGGACACGGCCACCACGGTGGCGCCTTCCTGGGCCATGAGCTGGGCCGCGATGGAGCCGGCGTTGCCGAAGCCCTGAACCGCGACCTTGGAGCCAGCCAGCTGGAGGCCGAGGTGATGGGCGGCCTCGACGATCGTGTACACGCAGCCGCGCGCCGTCGCCTCGTTGCGGCCCTCTGAGCCGCCGAGGCTGATGGGCTTGCCGGTGACCACGCCGGGCACCGTGTAGCCCACGTGCATGCTGTAGGTGTCCATGAACCACGACATGACCTGGGGGGTCGTGTTCACGTCCGGCGCCGGGATGTCGCGCTCGGGCCCAACGAGGACCTCGATCTCGGTGAAGAAGCGTCGGCTGAGGTGCTCGAGCTCCTTCATCGAGTAGCCCTTGGGATCGACGATCACGCCACCCTTGCCGCCGCCGTAGGGGATGCCGACGACCGCACACTTCCAGGTCATCCACATCGCGAGGGCCTTGACCTCGTCGAGGGAGACGTTCTGGTGGTAGCGGATGCCGCCCTTGGCGGGACCGCGTCCGAGGTTGTGCTGGACGCGGAAGCCGGTCAGCACCTTGACGCTGCCGTCGTCCATCTGCACCGGGAAGTGGACCGTCAGCTCGCGGCGGGGCTCGCGGAGCACCGCGCGGAGGCCGGAGTCGAGGTTGAGCATGTCAGCGGCCAGATCGAACTGCCGTTGCGCGACCGCCCAGGCGTTGATGGGTGCCGCGGCCTTTTCCGTCGTCATGGAACGGAGGGTCCTCGTTGCGGGACGGTGGAGGCCGTCCTCGAGTCGATGGGTCGTCTTCCGGACGACCCCACGGAGCGCGCGTCGCGTGCCCGGCCGTGGCATGGCCGGCGGGCGTGGCGCGCCGTCTCGGGTAGCGAGTATAGCCGTCTTTGGTCGCCGCCCACGGGCCGCTCGTCACCCGGCCGTAACCTGATCGTCACCAGTTCGACCCTGATGAATGGCAGGGGTCGGGCGGGGTGTCGCGCGCCTGCCTGGCCGGATGCCCCTGCTCGTCGAGCGGGGCGCCGCGGTCCGAAACCGGTCGCCCGCAAACGCCCCCAATCGCCCTCACGCGCCGCACCCGTCCTGGGCAACGGCGCGCGGTGGAACGCCGTGACGGGCGTTGAGCCCGGTCGCTCCGATCAGTGGCGGCGAATGACGACGGCACCGACGCAGCCGGGACCCAGGTGCGGCCCGACCGAGGCGCCGATCGTGAGCACCTGCACCATCGAGGGGTCCACGCCGGAGCGGTCCAGGAACATGTCGTGGAACTCGTCCACGTCGGCCTGGGTGGTGTGCAGGATCGTCGCCCGCTCGATGGGCTCGGCGGTCAGAAGCTCCAGGGTCCGGTCCCGGGCCTTCAGTCGGGTGCGGACGCGATCGGCGTTCTCGACGATGCCTTCGCGGACGGTGATGATCGGCTTGATCGAGAGCATGGTGCCGACGGCGGCGCGTGTGCCGCTGATCCGGCCGCCACGCTTGAGGTACTCGAGCGTATCGAGCGCGACGTAGAGGTCGACCTGGGACTTGCGGTGCTCGATGACCCGGGCGATCTCGGCGGCGGACACGCCTTCGTCGGCCAGCTCGGCCCCGATCTGCGCGAGCATGCCCTCGCCCATCGATGCCGTCCGGGAGTCCACGACGTGGATCTCGCGGTCCGGCAGCATCTCGCGCGCGACCTGGGCCGACTTGAGCGTCGCCGACAGCTCGCCCGAGCAGTTGACGCACACGATCGCGTCGGCGCCGTGCTCAAACGCCGCATTGAACGCATCGAGGAAATCACCGGGCGACGCGGCCGCGGTCGTGGGGAACGGGGCGCCCGGGGCGGTCATCCGCTCCCAGAACTGGTCCGTGGTCAGGTCGACGTTGACCCGGAACGCCTGCTCGCCGAAGCTCACGGTCAGTGACACGACCGTGATGCCCTGGCGCGCGCCGAGCTCCGGCGGCAGGTCGCTGACGGAATCGGTGACGATCGCGACGTGTGACACGAGGCCGGCTCCTCCATCCTTCCGCGCGTCGCGCGGCCGGGCTCCCGGCCGCGATGCAGCGACACTCCGTCACGCCCCGGCGCCACGGATCCTGCGTTCGAATGATACGGGCCCGGTCGCGCGACGATCAGGGCCCGGCTCGCGACGATCGGGGAGGACCGCGCGGGCGCGTCACCGGAGCCGCTACGATCCAGCGCATGGCACGCGCGGTGATGGCAGTGGTGTTCGGCACGTTCACCCTGCGTCTCGCCACGGGCATCACCGGCGCGATGCTCATCTACTACTACGCGGCGTTCCCCGACTACGGCGGGTCGCCGGTGAGCGCGCGCGAGGTCGGCATCCTCGCTGCGCTGTTCTATGCGAGCGAGCTGATCGGCTCGCCGCTGTTCGGGATCCTCTCGGATCGGATCGGCCACCGGCGCGTGATGCTGATCGGGCCGGCGTTCGGCATCGTCGCGGTGGTCATCACGGCCTTCACGGTCAGCCTGCCGGTCATCGGGCTCACGCGCCTCCTCGAGGGCGGCTCCACGGCGGCATCGGTACCGTCGATCCTCGGCTTCATCGCATTTGCCACCGCCGCCGACGAGGTCCATCGGGGGCGTGCCGTGGCGCGCTTCGAGGCTGCGACCCTGGCCGGCCTGCTGGCCGGCTTCGTGATCGCGGGCCCGCTGTTCGCCGCGCTCGGCCCCACGGCCTTCCTGCTCAACGCACTCGTCTATGCCGTCTCGTTCCTGATCTACCGCTACGGCGTGCCTCCGCACGCGGAGCCGGAGCCCGCGGCTGCAGCCCACGATCCGGCGGAAGGCCTGCGTCGCTACGTACGGATCATCCGCGGCAGCCACGTCTGGCTGCTCGCACCGACCTGGATCGCGATCAACGCGACGCTTGGGCTGTACACGTCGCAGACGCTGTTCCAGCTCGTGCGATCGCCGGATCCTGCGTTCGCCAGCCAGCAGCTGATGGGCGGCTTCGACGAGCTCCAGGTGTCGATCGCGCTGGCGGCCGGGGGGCTGCTGTTCTTCGCCGGCCTGCTGTACTGGGGCGGCCGGTTCCGGAGCATGCGGCGGACGACGATCATCCGCTACGGCATCGCCGGCGGCGCGGTCATGGTCGTGGCTGGGATCGCGCTCAACCACGCGGCCGGCGCACCGGCACTGGCCCTGATCGGGATGATCGCGGTGGGCGCGGGCGGGCTGTTTGTGCTGGCCGGCGCAACGCCGGCGGCGATCGGGCTGCTGGCCGACATGACCGAGGCCTATCCGGATGACCGGGGCGCGATCATGGGCCTCTACTCGGTGTTCCTGGGGCTGGGCCAGATCACCGGCAGCCTGCTGGGTGGCGAGGCCGCCCAGCGAGCGGGGTTGGACGGCGTGTTCGTCACCTCGCTCGTGCTCCTGGCCGTCGCCCTGATCCCGATTGGCCGGCTTCGCCGCTACGAGCACCACGTGGGCGTCCGGCCGTCGACGTCCCCGATCGAAGCCTAGCCGTGGGTCGGTCGCACGACCCGGCCGCCGGTGGCTCGCCCCGCGCCCGCCCGCGCACCGGCGATCCGTCTCCCGCGCGACGCCCCGGACCGGGGTCGCCCCTGGTGGCCCGCGGCGCACGTGGCGCCGTCGTCGCACCGCACCACCTCGCGACCGTCGCCGGCCTGGCCGTGCTGGCGGCCGGCGGTCACGCGGTGGATGCGGCGATCGCGACCAACGCGGTGCTGGCCGTGGTGATGCCCAACGGCTGCGGGATCGGAGGCGACGCGTTCTGGCTCGTGTGGGACGAGCGGGCCGGGGAGCAGGTCGCGCTCAACGGCTCTGGGCGCGCGCCGATGGGCGCGTCGGCGGACGCCCTCCGAGACCAGGGACTGCGGCGGCTGCCGTTGCGCGGGCCTGCCGGGATCACGGTGCCGGGCGCGGTCAGGTCGTGGGCCGATGCGCACCGACGCTGGGGCCGCCTCTCGCGCGGCGAGGTCCTCGCCGCCGCCATCGAGCATGCCGACGCCGGCTTCCCCGCCTGGGACGGCCTGATCGAATCCGTCGAGGGAACGCTTGCCGACACTGCCGGGGCGCGATGGGCGGCCGGCCTGCGGAGCACCTGGCAGATCGACGGCCACGCGCCGCGCCCGGGCGAGGTGATGCGTCTGCCTGCGCTCGCGGTGACCCTCCGGACGCTGGCCGACGACGGCTTCGACGCCTTCTACGACGGCGAGCTGGGAGAACGGATCGTCCGCGGCCTGGTGGCTGCCGGCGCGCCGTTCACCGGGGACGACCTGCGACGGCACCGGTCGACCTGGACGTCACCGATCGAGATCGCCTATCGGGGTGTGCGCGTCACCACGCATCCACCGAACAGCAGCGGGCTGGTGGCGCTCGAGACGCTCAACGTGCTCTCGAGATTCGCGCCGATGGCCGGATCCCGCTTCGATGCCCGGGGCTGGGACGATCCGGGCTGGATCCACCTCCAGCTCGAGGCCGCCAAGCGCACCCTAGCCGATCGGGATGCCGAGCTCACCGATCCAGCCTTCCGATCGGTGCCGGTCGAGCGGCTGCTCTCGGACGACCACGCCGACGCGCTGGCCGCCCGGATCGACATCGCGCGCGCCGATCCCACGCCGCCGGCGGTACGGACGCTCGTTGGCGGCACGATCTACCTCGCCGTGGTGGATGCCGAGGGCAACGCGGTGAGCCTGATCCAGTCGAACGCCGCGGGGTTCGGGTCGGGGGTGCTCGACCCAGCGACGGGCATCCACTTTCAGAATTGGGGGGCGTCATTCTCGCTCGAGCCCGACCACCCCAATGTGCTGGCGGCGGGCAAGCGCACCGCACACTCGTTGCTGCCCGGGATGCTGTTTCGCGTCGGGCAGCGACGGCCGTGGGTGGTGGCAGGGTCGATGGGCGGCGACATCCAGCCGCAGATCCATGTCGCGTTCGTGTCGGCCCTGGTCGACGGCGGTGCCGACATCGCGACCGCGATTGCGGCACCGCGCACCATGGTCCGACCGGACGGCTGGCTCGCGCCGCCGGTGGACGTGGTCATCGACGGGGCGCTCGCCGGCGACGTGGAGGCCGGGCTCTCCCGGCTCGGCCATCGCGTTCGACGAGTGCCGTACGACGGGACCCTCGGCCATCAGCATGCGATCGAGCTCGTGGACGGTGGGCCGGCGGCCGGTGGGTCACTGACCGCGACCACGGACCCCCGCAGCCCGGGCCTGCCGGTCGCGCGCTGATCCCCGTACCAGCGGCTCCCGCTCGTCGCCTGCATCGTCCGACGCCGGGGGCGCGTGCACGATGGTGCCGGGCGGGCAGGATGAGGCCGGATGGTATCCTCGGCCGGCCGGTGGCAGGCTGCGCTCACACCGATCTGCCGCCGGCCTCGTGCCAAATGGAGGGCGAGGGTGACCTCGAACGTCGGCCAGAACTACCCGTACACCAGCGAGACCGAGGCGGAGCGCTCCGCCCGGATCGGGACGCTCGTCGCTGAGCGAGAGGGCCTGTCCGACGCCATCGAGGCCGAGACCACGCCGCTCGATGACAACGAGCGCTGGTGGGTCTGGAAGTGCCCCACCGCCGGCTGCCCCGGTCTCCTGCACGTCGCCGGCTACGCGCGCGAGAACCATGCCATCTTCGTCGTCTGCGACGGGACCTGCGCAAAGACCTTCCTGCGCTAGTCGCGGCGGTCCGCCGTGACGCACGAGGATCCCGCCTCGACGTCGGATCTGCGCGCTGCTCGCCGCCAGCTGGCGCTCGACACCGTGGGGATCGCAGTTTCGGTGACCGGCTTCGGGCTCGTGTTCGGGCTCGCGGCGCGCGGCGCCGGGTACTCCCCGATCGAGGCCAGCGCGATGAGCGTGTTCGTGTTCGCCGGCGCCTCTCAGTTCGCCGCCGTGGGCTACGTCGCGGCAGGCCTGCCCTGGATCCCGATCCTCGTCCTCACCCTGGTGCTGAACGCTCGCCACCTGCTGTACAGCGCGTCGCTCGCGCCCGTGCTGCGCAGCCAGCCGCGTGCGACCCGGGCGGCGATGGCCCACGTCCTCACCGACGAGGCGTTCGCGCTGTCCGCGGCCCACTTCCATCGACTCGGTCGCGTGGACGTGACCGGCTACTGGATCGGGGCGATCGTGGGCGTGTTCATCCCGTGGAACCTCGCGACCCTGGCCGGCGTGCTGCTCGGAGGCGCCATCCCCGATCCGACGGCCTTCGGGCTCGATGTCGTGTTTCCGGCGGCAATGGCCGGGCTGGCAGCTGGACTGGTCACCGGACGTCGCGAGCTGGCGGCGGCCGGAGCCGGTGCCGCGCTGGGCGTCCTCGCGTCGCTGGCCGCCGGTCCGTCGGTGGGCGTGATCGCCGGCGGGCTGGTGGGGCCGCTGATCGGGATGGCGGTTCCGGCCGGCGGCCCTCGGCTGCCCGAGGAGTCGGACACGACCGCCCACGAGATCGACCTCGATCGAGCGATGGCCGACGCCCTGTCGTTCGGCCATGCCCAGGACCTGGAGCCACCGGCGGGCGGTGCAGGATGAGCACCCAGCTCGTGCTCCTGGCGCTGCTCATGCTCGCCGTGACCTATCCGTCACGTGCGGTGCCCCTGCTCCTGCCGGGCGTCGAGCGCCTGCCGGCGCGAGGGCTTCTCTACCTGCGCCTCGTCGGGCCCGCGATGCTGGCCTCGCTGGCCGCCGCCAATACGTTCATCGTCGAGGGAGCCGACGGCACCTGGCTGCCGCACGTGGGCGTCGAGGCGGTCGGGGTGCTCGTGTGCCTGGCGCTCACCGTCTGGCGTCGCAACCTGTTCCTGGGCCTGATCGCCGGCATCGCACTGGTGGCAGGGATGCGGTTCGTCGGTCTGGCGTAGCGGCGTCAGGGCATCGGCCTCGCGTAGCGGCGTCAGCCGCGTCGGTCTCGCGTAGGGCGTCAGCGGCATCGGCCTGATCGCGGCAGCCCGTGTGTGGTCGTCACCTGGCGCCCACGGGGTCCGGCTCAGTCGCGTCGGGCCTCGGCCTCGACCTCAACCCGCAGGCTCGGTCTGAGCAGGCGAGCGACCACGACCAGCGTCGACGCGGGCCGCACGTCCGCGAACACCTCTCCATGGACGGCCGCGACAGCCTCCGAGTCCGCCGGATCTGCCACGTACATCCGCGTCCGAACCACGTCGGCGAGCGCGAAGCCGGCCTCGGCCAGCGCTGCCTCGACGATCGTCCAGGCTGCGCGGGCCTGCGCAGCCGCGTCGCCAGGGTGGCGCGATTCCCCGTCGGGCCCGGCGTCGGTAGTGCCGCTCACGAAGCATGTGTCGCCGACCGCTACCGCCCGCGAGTAGCCGACCGAGGTCTCCCACGGACCGCCGCTCGACACCAGGCGCCGCGTCATGCGCTCGCAGGCCCGGTCCTCTCCGCGCCGGCGCCGCGGGCATCAGCGTCGAGGGCGTCATCGGCCGGGGCGTCGGCCTGTGGGACGTCGGCACGCGGAGCGACCCGAGCCGCGCGCGTGCCCTCCAGCCGCTCCGTCTTCCACTCACGCACCGTCGCGTCCCGCCCGATCGCGGTGATGAGCCCCGCCAGGAGCGTGGTCCGGGGCACGATGGACGCGACCTCGAGGTACTCACCGGGCGCGTGGTCGAGACCGCCGATGGGGCCGACCCCGTCGAGGGTCGGCACGCCCATGCCCGCCGTGGTGTTGGCGTCCGAGGCGCCCCCCGTGGCGGTGTCGTGCAGCTCGAAGCCAAGCTGGTCGGCGAGTCCGACGGCCGCGTGGACCAGGCGCGCCGACCGATCCAGCTTCTCCATCGGCCAGTGCCGGCTCGTGTCGGCAATCTCGATCGTGACGTCGAGCACGGCCCGCGGCTCCGCCAGCGCGCGGATCGCGGCGTCCGCCGCCTCGAGCTCATCGCGCGCAATGGCTCGGAGGTCGACCTCGAGCGTGCAGCGCTCGGGCACCACGTTGGACCGGGTGCCACCCGCGATCACGCCGACGTTGACGGTCACGCTCGGCCACCGCCCGTTGAGTGCCTGGAGATCCTGGACCAGGCGGGCGGCCTCGAGGATCGCGCTGCGGCCCTTCTCGGGCTCGATGCCCGCGTGCGCGGCCCTGCCGCGGACCACGATCGTGTACCCGATGTTCCCCTTGCGCGACGACACGATGTCGCCGTTGGCGCGGGCGCACTCGAGCACCAGGCATGCATCGGCATCTGCGGCGACGCCGGATGATGTGCTCGCGTGATACGGGCGACCCGACCTCCTCGTCCGGGTTGGCGACGAAGATCAGCCGTGCCAGTGGCAGCCCGCCGAGGGTTTCGATCAGCGTCTCGATCGCGTACAGGCCGCTCAGCAGACCTGCCTTCATGTCCGTCACGCCCGGCCCGGTCGCGATGCCGTCCCTGATGACGAACGGGCGCTCGGCGACCGTGCCCGGGTCGAACACGGTGTCCATGTGGGCGATGCACAGCAGCGTGGGGCCGGCAGGGTCGCTGCCGTCGAGCTCCGCGACGAGCGTGCTGCCCAGGCCTTGGTCGTTGGGGATGGCCGTCGAGCCGGGCGCCCAGCTCCATGAGGCGAGCCGCCGTCCAGCTCACCGATCTCGTCGACCCCGGCCTTCGTGTAGCTCCCGCAGTCGACGTTGACCAGCCGCTCGAGGTCCGCGAGGTAGGCGGGCAGACGCTGCTCGAGATGATCGCGCACCGCCCGCAGCTCGCCCTCGCTGACGAGCGTGCCGGCCGGCTCGGGCGTGGTCGCTGATCGGAGCTGGCGTCATCGGGCGAGTGTATCGGCGCACGGCCAGGTCGGGTCGCGGGCGCGGTCGAGAGACGCGCGACGAGGGGCCGCGGGCGCCGGTCGCGAGCGTATCCTGCCGGGATCGTGCGCCTGATCGAGATACGCCTGCTGGAGGGACCCAACGTCTACCGGCTCGAGCCGGTGGTCAAGGTCGAGATCGCCATCGGTCGTGCGCACGCCTGGACCGGGTCACGGTCGACGGACGATCGCGGCCTCGTGCACCTGGGTCGAACGGTGCCCGCCCGTGAATGGCCCGACGCCGTGGTCGACCTCGTCGCCTGGGCGAGGCGTCTGCGCGCGGACCACGACGAGCAGGCCGGCCCGGTCGAGGTCCACCGTGCGTCCGACTCGGGGCACTGGGTCATCACCTGGCCGTGGTCCGGCGCCGAGCGGTCGCGCACCATCGCCGAGGCGGCCGTCGACCTCGCCGGGCGCTCGGTGTCGCCGAGCCGGAAGGTGCGCCTGACCAACACCCAGACCACGGTGCTCAACGGGTGGGAGACCCAGGATCGACGGGTCGCTGGTCACACCGCCGACGTGGATCCGGGACCGGGATCGGACGATGCCGGTGGTGTCGGTGACCGGCACCAACGGCAAGTCGACGGTCACGCGGCTGATCACCCACATCCTGGTCCTGGCCGGGCGGCGGGTCGGGTCCACGACCTCGGACGGCATCCTGGTCGACGAACGGCTCGTCGATGCCGGTGACTGGACCGGGCCTGGCGGTGCGGCCGCCATCCTGGGCCGGAGCGATGTGGACGTGGCGGTCCTCGAGACCGCGCGCGGTGGTCTGGTGCTCCGCGGCCTGGGCTACGAGTCGAACGAGGCGAGCGTGTTCACCAACGTCTCCGCGGATCACCTTGACCTCCAGGGGATCCATACCCTGGCCGAGCTGGCCGAGGTCAAGTCGACGGTCTGCCGGGTGACGCGCCCCGACGGCTGGACCGTGCTCAACGGCGACGATCCGCTGGTGGCCGCGGTCGCACGCCGGACGCGCGCCCGCGTGGCCCTGTTCTCGCTCCTCGCGGAGTCGCCGCTGGTCGCTCGCCATCGCTCCCGCGGTGGTCGCGCCTACATGCTCCACCACGATCTGCTCGTCGAGTGCGACGGCGCGCCGAGCATGCCGATCCTTGCCGGTCCCTGACCTGCCCATCGCCCTGGGCGGCCTGGCACGCCACAACGTGGCCAACGCGCTCGCCGCTGCCGGTGGGGCGCGAGCGCTCGGAGCCACGATCGAAGACGTGGCGGCGGGCTGCGCGACTTCCGACCCTCCACCGACCTGTCGCCCGGACGCCTCAACCTGTTCCGGCTCGGGCACCGGACGGTGATCGTGGACTTTGCGCACAACGAGGCCGGTACGGCGGCCATCCTCGACACCGCAGCCGCGATCGCTGGCGGTGCGGCGGGTCGAACGGCGCCCATCACCGCGATCATCGGTACGGCCGGCGACCGGCCCGACGACACGCTGCGCGGGATCGGGCGGATCGCTGCGCAGCGATCGCAGCGGGTCGCGATCAAGGAGACGCTCCGCTACCTGCGTGGGCGCGACCGGGCGAACGTGATCGATCAGCTGCGGGCGGGGATCCGCGCCGGTGGCATGGACCCCGAGACGGTGCCCGTGTATGAGACCGAGACGCAGGCCCTCGTGGCCGAGCTGGGCGCGCAGGGCGCCTCGGTGAACGGCGACGGGCGCAGCGACGCCGCGAGGGTGGTGGTGCTGTTCTGCCACACCGAGCGGGACGACGTGTTCGCCGAGCTGGAGCGACTGGGCGCGCGCCAGCTCGATGCGGGCGAGGGTCTTCACGAGCTGTCACCGCGCCTCGCGGACCGCGCGCGGCGCTGACCATGGCGTTGGCCGAGCGGAGCACGGGCGCGCGGGCGCGGGCGCGGGCAGCGAGGGCGCGGAGCGCTCGGCACGGCCCCTGGAACGCGAGGCCACGGCCCCTGGACCGCAAAGCCACGGAGCGCTGCCTCCCGGCTCTCGCGGTCAGCTCATGCAGTCGGAGCAGGCGATTGCCGATCGCATGACCACGAACGGCGATCGGCCGGCATCGTTGCTGCCGGCGATGACGAACGCGTAGTAGGAGCGTTTGCCGTCCCAGGCAAGGACAGGACCGTCCACGTCCGCCAGCGGCCAGCTCCATGACGCGGTGCCATCGACAGCGTGGGCGCGCGCGAGGACCGTCCGAGCCGATGCCGGCAGCTTCATGCCGTCGGTCACGCAGGGCACGCCCGTGCTGGTTGGCGGGTTCAGGCACCTGGTGATGCCGTAGACCCGGATCGTGACCCCCGGCGTCAACGGCGCTGACCACGTGACCGTGAAGCGTTGGACGACGAGACCCGTGGCGTCGGTCCCCTCCGACTCGTCGAGCGTGACGCCGCTGGGCGCCGGCGGTGGGACCGTCGCCGCTTCGAGCGACGCGCCAGGTGTCGCCGGCTGCGATGCGGACGCGCTCCCCGTCGTGGATGGGGAGGCAGATTCGACGGTCGGCTCAACCGCGTGCGAGAAGCTCGGCGACGCCGAGGCAGGGCGGGTCGCTCCGGCGGGGTCGCCCGTCGGCACGTTCGCACCAGCGGTGCCGGGCGACGATGGCGACCCATCCGCGGCCTGACAGGCCGTAACGGCCAGCGCGATGGCAAGCGCGATCACCGAGGTTCCTGTGCGTCGACTCGGTGCCTGCCCGGATTGCATCCCTGGTCCTCCCGGACGTGGACGGCAGCATGACGGACCGGGACGCGGCAGGCAACCCGGGACCGTGGGGCAGCGAGACCGGTGGACTTCGAGGCTAGCCTTCGGGCGCCTCGAGCTCACCTGGGTCGGCGAACGCCGTAGCACCGTCAGCCCGGCCGGCCAGCGCCATCGCCTCCCGGTAGACACCCACCGCATCGTCCGCACAGACGACGACCAGATCGCCCGGCGCCGAGCGCCGCAGCGCCGTCCGCACGGCGGTGCTCTCGTCCAGGACCTTCTGGACCTTCATCGCCCGGGCGCGTCCCTCGCCCCGCACCGCGCGCACGCCGTCGACCACGTTGGCGGCCGACTCGCCCGGCTCCCGGCCACGGAGGTTCTTGTCCTCCCGGACCAGGATCTCGTCGAAGGCCGACGCCGCCAGCGCGCCGTACTCGCGCTGGTCCTCGTCACGCCGATCACCAGGGATGCCAATCACCCCGATGGCGCGTCCCGTTCGGGCACCTCGGGCGTCGCCGCCGTGCCCTTGCCCCGGCCACCCCTGGGAGCCGGGCCCTGCGGCTCGACCATCATCTTGTTCACGAAGTCGGCGAGCTGGCGCATCCCGTCGACGTTGTGGCAGTAGTCGATCACCACCCGGGTACCGGCAACCTCGACCAGGTTGAGCCGGCCCGGCGCCT
Organism: uncultured Chloroflexia bacterium; assembly: GCA_963806265.1. Classification (GTDB taxonomy): domain Bacteria; phylum Chloroflexota; class Limnocylindria; order Limnocylindrales; family CSP1-4; genus CAIXZV01. The sequence goes on along the minus strand of CAWDXT010000029.1, from coordinate 94,527 downwards.
GGAAGAACGACGTCGTGAACGTCCGCAGCCCCTGGCGGATGTCATGCAGGTGTGCCCCGGCGGACCAGGCCGCGGCGGCGGCGGCGAGCGCGTTGGCGACGTTCATCCGGGCGCGCCCGCCGAACGTGCCGGGCATCAGGTGCGTGTACAGCACGGGCATCTTGCGCGGCCCGTGCTTGAGGATCATCAGCTCGCCCTCGGGCGTGTCCTCGAGGCAGAACGCCGCGTTGCCGCGAGACGTATGGCCGTCCACGCGGTCGAAGCCGTCCTCGCCCTTGGTCTTGGACATCGAGAACAGCACGATCCGGCCGGCGCAGTGGCGACCCATCCGGTACACCAGCGGGTCGTCGGCGTTGAGGACCGCCGTCCCCGCGCGTGGCACGGCCTCGACCAGCACGCCCTTGACGTTGGCCAGCTGGCCGATGGTGTCGATCCCGCCCAGGCCCAGGTGATCCCCGGTGACGTTGGTGACCACTGCCACGTCGTTGCGGTCATAGCCCAGGCCCTCGCGCAGGATCCCGCCTCGGGCGACCTCGAACACGGCCGTGTCGACGGTCGGGTTCTGGAGGACCATCTGCGCGGACCGCGGCCCCGACATGTCGCCACGCTTCATGAGCCGGCCGTCGATCACGATGCCATCGGTGCTCGTCATCCCGACCCGGCGGCCCATCAGCTTGAGGATGTGGGCGATCATCCGGACCGTGGTCGTCTTGCCGTTGGTGCCCGTCACCGCGACGATCGGGATCCGGGCCGAGGAGCCTGCCGGGAACAACAGGTCGATCACCGGCTTCGCGACGTACTGCGGCTCTCCCTCGGTGGGGTGCGTGTGCATCCGGAATCCCGGGGCCGCGTTGACCTCGACGATGCCGCCGCCGGTCTCGCGCACCGGCTCCTCGATGTCGGGACAGATGAAGTCGATGCCGGCGATGTCGAGGCCGACGACCCGAGCCGCCGTCTCGGCAATCTCGATGTTGTCGGGGTGCGCCTCGACGGTCCGGTCGATCGAGGTGCCCCCGGTGCTCATGTTGCCGGTCAGGGCGAGCTTCACGAACGCGCCCTCATCGGGGACGCTGTCGAACGTGTAGTCCTGGCCCAGGAGCACGGCCTCGGCGTTCTCATCGATCCGGATCCGGGTCAGCACCTTCTCGTGCCCGATGCCCCGGCGCGGATCCTCGTTGGTTGCCTCGACCAGCTCGCGCACGGTGTGCTCGCTATCACCAATGACGCTCGCCGGCACGCGTTCGGCAACCGCCGCCAGCTTGCCGCCGATGACCAGGCACCGGTAGTCGCGGCCCGTGATGTAGCTCTCGACGACGACCTCGCCGCCGCGACTCTGGCGCACCGTATCGGGCCAGGCAGCCCGAACCGCTGCCTCGTCGCGCAGGTCCAGGGCGACCCCTCGGCCGTGGTTGCCGTCGAGGGGCTTGATGACGCACGGAAAGCCGATACGTTGGGCTGCCTCGACAGCCTCGTCCTCGGCCTCGACCACATCGGAGCGCGGAACGGGGAGCCCGGCCGAGTCGAGGAGGCGGTTGGTGAGCTTCTTGTCCGATGCGATGTCGATCGCGATGCCGCTGGTCCGGCTGGTCATCGTGGCCCGGATCCGTTGCTGGTGTACGCCCTGTCCCAGCTGCACGAGGCTGTACCGATCGAGCCGCATGAACGGGATGTCCCGGCTCGCGGCCTCGTCGATCAGGGCTTGTGTGGATGGCCCGAACGCGAGTCGCTCGGCGAGCCGGATCAGCCGCTCCAGCTCCGCCTCGAAGTCGAACGCGACCGCCGGGTCGTCGGGCGCCACGAGGTGGTTGACCAGGCCGACGGCCATCTTGCCGGCCGCGATGCCCACCTGCTCCTCGCGGTACTCGAAGATGACGTTGTACCGGCCGTACTCGCCGGCGCCGCGCGTCTTGCCGTGGCGGACGTCGGTGCCGGCAAGGTTCTGGAGCTCGAGCGCGACGTGCTCGCTGACGTGCCCCAGCCATGTGCCTTCACGCAGGCGCGTGACGAACCCACCGCGGCGGCCCAGCGAGCAGGCATGATCCTCGAGCGACGGCAGCAGGGCGATCAGGCCGTCCACGAATCCGGGGATCGTGTTCGACGGGAACTCCTCGAGCACGCCCAGGTCCACGACCTGGCGGATGACGGGCTCGCGCGCCCAATAGTTGGGACCGCGGAGGACGCGCGTCTGGATGATCTCGAGGGTGGGCTTCGGGCCGGAGGCGGGCTTCGCGTCCGAGGCGGGCTTCGCGTCCGAGGCGGGCTTCGCGTCCGGGCGGGCTTCGCGTCCGAGGCGGGCTTCGCGCCCGAGGCGGGCTTCGCGCCGGTGGCGGGCTTCGCGTCCGAGGCGGGCTTCGAGCCGGTGGCGGGCTTCGAGCCTGAGGCGGGCTTCGCGCCCGAGGCGGGCTTCGCGTCCGAGGCGGGCTTCGAGCCTGAGGCGGGCTTCCGTCGCCGCTTGCGCGCGGTCGTGGCGGTTGCCCGTGTCGGCGGCGTGGTGGGGCTGGCGCGGTTGATCGATCCGTCGGTGTGCTTGGCATGATCGCCACGGTCGACGCGAGCGCTGAGCTTCGCGCCGTTCTTCGTGGCTACGTTCTTCACGCCGCCCTTCTTCGGGCCGCCGTGCTGCGCGTCACTGTCCTTCGCGACCCCGCCCCGCGCGCCGCCTTCCTGCGCGCCGCCGTCCTTCGTGTCATCGCCGGCTCCCCCGGTACGCCGAGCCGACGGATCGCTCACCGCGCTCCGCTTCCTGGGCCTGGGTCCCGGTTCCGCCTGGGCCACGTCCATCCTCCTGCGCTGGAAGGTGCAGTGTACGAGCCACCGTCGTGGCCGCGTCCGTGATCCCGCGGAGGGGGCCCCTTCGCGCCGCGGCTGCGGTGACGCGAGCCCGCCGTTCGCTCCCTCCGCCTGTTCCGTCATCCAGTCAGAGGACGACTGGCGGACCGCGCCGGCGCCCCGGAATGAGCACTCATCGCTCGTCGTTGCGGTCAGATAGTCGCAAGCTGCCGGGTTTGGCAACAACGTGTCCCGTTTCGGCGGCCGGCAACGTCGCGACCGGCGCCGTCTACCCGTGCTTTGACTGGATGGCAGGTCGCGGCGACGCGACGCAGGTGGCGTTCCGGGGGTTGCGTTCCGGCAGGTCGCGGCGACGCGACGCGGGTGGCGTTCCGGGGGTTGCGTTCCGGCAGGTCGCGGCGACGCGACGCGGGTGGCGTTCCAGGGTTGCGTCCGGCAGGTCGCGGCGACGCGACGCGGCCGCGTTCCGGCAGGTGCGGCTCCGGCGGGCGGGGCCTCAGCACGTGCGGCTCCGGCGGCTGCGCGGCTGCGCTCCCGCGGCTGAGGCTCCGGCGGTCGGGCTCAGCCCGCGGTGTCAGCTCGAGGCGATCTCGCCGCCCTCGATGGCGTGGAGCATCGGCACCCGGACGCGGCGCCGAAGATCGAACCGATAGCCCGAGGGCAGGGAGTGGAGCACCACGCCGCTGATCATCAGCGGCTGATGACCACGAATCTCCCAGGCATCGGTCTCCGACGCGGCACCGTCGACCACGGTGATCGACCCTCGACCGATGACCTCCATCACCTGGTCCGGCCCCACGACGCCGGCGGTGTCCTCGTCCACGCCCAGGCCGAGCAGGCTGGGGTTCTGGGCGATCAGCGACAGCAGCCGGCCCAGCCGGTTTCGCTGCTGGAAGTGCTGATCGACGATGACACCCGGCAGCAGCCCGAGCCCGGCTGCAATCGCCGCCATGCGGTGCTTGGGTGTTCCGCCGGCCGCGCCGAACGCGATCATGTGCGAGGACATGGCGCTGGCGCCCGCCGAGGTGCCGGCCACCACGGCGCCGGCCTCGAACCGCTCGGTGATGGCCTCGGCCAGGCGGGTGCCGCCGATCGTCGACGACAGCCGAAGCTGGTTGCCACCGGTGAGGAACACACCGGTGGCCTCCCGGACGACGCGCGCAACGTGCTCATCGTTGGCCTGCGGGCGGGTCATCGCATGGAGGGGCACAGCCTGCTCTGCGCCCAGCTCGGTGAACACCGCCCGGTAGCGCTCGCCTGCCTCGGGCCCCAGCGAGGACGCGGTGCTCAGCACCGCGATCCGCGCCTGCCGTCCCCCGGCAAGCGCCACGAACCGGCCGAGGATGACCCGGTTGCGGACCTTGTCCTCGGCACCGCCGATCAGGAGCACGGTGCCATGCGACATGTTTCGCGGAGTCTAGCAGCGTGCTCGGGGCGGACTCCGCCGGAGCCAGCACGGAATCCGGGGCTGGATCGGACACATCGCGTGACCACGGCGGGCGATGACGCGCGAGAATGCCTCCGATGAGCAGCAGCGCGACGATCCTGCGGCGACCGGCGCGACGCGCGGGGGTGGTCCGGCGCGCCCTGCGGCGCGAGGTCTCCCGTATCCGGGCACCGCGCAGGATGCTGGCGATGGCGCTGCTGATCGTCGTGTTCGCGCTCGCCATCGCGGGCATGGCGGCCCGAGGCGACAACGCGGGCGCCGACGCCCAGGCGTACTGGGCGGCGGTCCGGATATGGCTCGAGGGTGGCAACCCGTACCACCCGGAGGGCCCGTTCCTGCCCTACGTCTACGCGCCGTGGATGCTGCCCTTCTTCGTGCCCTGGGCGATGCTTCCGTGGGAGGTCGCCTGGTTCGCATGGCGCGGCGCGACGATCCTGCTGCTGCTGTGGTCGATCCGCTGGGCCTATGCGCGACGGCCGCTGCCGACGGCGATCCTCGTGGCGCTCCTCGCGTTCCCGATGGCCGCCAACCTCGACACCGGGAACATCAACCTGCTGCTGGCCCTGGCGCTGTTCGGGGCGCAGTTCATGAACGGCTGGGGTGGTGGCCTGATCTGGGCGGTCGCGACGTCGATGAAGTGGTTCCCGGGCGTCCTGTGGCTCGTCCTGCCGCCCAGGGTTCGCGGCTGGGGCATCGTGTTCCTGGCGCTCGCGGGGCTGCTGTCACTGGCGATGCTGCCGCTGACGATCATCCAGCTCCAGGTGCTGTTCGGGTTTGGCCAGCGTCCGTTCCGTGCCGACTACCTGGTGTTCGTGTGGTCAGCCGTCCCCTGGTGGTGGCGCCGCCAGGACCCGTTCGCGTTCCTGCGGTTGTCGTCGTGGCGCGAGATGAGCGCGTTCCAGCTCGCGGGCGTCCGGGACTGGCTCGAGGCCCTGCGATCGCGGCCGCGCGCCACGATCTCGGGCACCTGGCGGGAGCTGATCGGTGCGACCCGTCGGTACGTTGGCCTCGACGCGCCGCTGTCCGATGCGAAGGTGGCCACAGGGGCCTCGCCCGGGGGCGACGCACCCCGGGGCGGCGACTGACCAGAGGCTGCCCGAGGTCGGCGACGACCAGACGCCGCATGCCCGAGGTCGGCGACTGACCGTACGCCGCTACACTCGCAGCGCTCGAGGGGACGCCCGGGACGCGCTCGGCCCCAGCCCGCCCGCCATGAACGATTCCGGCCCGCCGCTCGTCAGATCGAGGTGAGTGGAGGTCGATCAACCTGCTGAGGAGCATCGTGGGGGAACCCGTCGCTCGCCCAGGCCCGCGGGCGCCCGCGCCAGCCGACGCGGCCGGCATGGGCGACGAGCGCATGGGCGACGAGCGCATTCGCGCCTATGGGCGGCTCATGGATCGAGAGCTCGATCACGCCTATCGGCTCGCAGCCGTCATCCTGCGCGACCCACTCGAGGCCGAAGACGCGGTGCATGACGCGGCGGTCATCGCCTGGCGCCGCCTGGACGACCTCCGCGATCCCGCCCGCTTCGAGGCATGGTTCACGCGGATCCTCGTCAATGGCTGTCGCGACCGGCTTCGATCCCGCACGCGACGAAGGGTTGTCGACCTTGGACGAGAGCCGACGAGTCGCGAGCATCCGGTCATGGGCGACGCCGCGGAGGTGACAGCAGCCAGGGATCTGCTCGGTCGTGCCCTTCGCGCGCTGTCACCGGACGAGCAGGTGGTCATCACGCTGCAATTCGACCAGGACCTGACCGTACCCAGGATCGCCACGATGCTGGGCGTTCCCGAGGGCACCGTGAAGTCACGGCTGCACCACGCATTGCGCCGGTTGCGCGCCCGAGGTCGAGGAGGAGGATCGATGACCGGCTCGCGAGACCGGTTGGCGGCACGGCCGATGAGCGAGCAGGGACTCGAGCGTGCGCTGCGGGCGGTCCTGGCCGCACACGATCCGGGACCGGCTCCGCTACCGCTGCGCGAGCGAGTGCTCGACGTGCCGGCGACGTACCCGCGCGGTCGCCCGAGCCCAGCGAAGCTGGTCGGGCCTCTCCTTGCCGTCGCGGCGGCGGTCGTCCTCGTGACGGGCGCAGCAGCGATCCTCGCATGGCGCGCCGCCCTGCCAGGCCAGGGCCCGGCGGCGTCGGCCGCTACCGTGCCGTCGACGACAGGGTTCGATCCAATGCTGGTCGGACCGGGCATCATCGCTGCACCCGCCGTGGCGCCGGTCCAGGTGCTCTGGGTCCTCCTGGTCGGCATCCTGCTGGTCGCCACCATCGTCGTGCACAACCGTGCGCGATGGATGCCGCTGGCCGGCGCGCTGGCGCTGCTGCTGGCGGGCCTCGCCGTGGCCAACGTGCCGCCGCCGACACAGGGCTCCGGGTACGGCCCGGGCCTCGGGCTGGGGGTGGCCACGATGCCGGTCGGGTACGACGGGCCTTCGCTGTGGTACGTGACCGCGGGTCCCCGCCAACCGTACTCGTTCGCCTTCACGATCAGGAACGAGGGACCGCTGCCGATCCGGATCGAGGGCGTCGTCGAGCCGACCTCACCGGACACGGCGCTCCCCTACTCGACCGCCCTGTGGCTCGATGCCGAGCCCTGGCCGGGCATGATGGGACCGGGCGCGCCGTTCACGCCGACCGAGCTCGCTCCGGGAGCCGAGGTGGTGGTGTGGCTCGTCCAGTCCGCGAGTCCGTGCTCGATCGGTCCGACCTGGGACGCCGCGACCGCAACCGAGTTCGACACCGCCGGCTACACCGTGTCGAGCGTCATGATCCGCTTCTCGGTCCTCGGCTGGCCACGGACGACCGACCTCGGGCTTCCGTTCGATGTCTTCGAACCGACGAGCACGCCCTGCCGGGCTCAGCCCTGACGAATTGTCCGCTCGTACTCGGGGAAGTAGCGCCCGATCACCGGCAGGTCGAAGCGACGCAGGATCGACTCCTTGGGCTCCCGGAGCAGCAGGAACTCGAACGACCGACGGACGAGATCGTCGGGCGACGTGGCACCGGGTGCGAGGCTGGCGACATCAGCGTCGACAACGGCCACCTCGTGGTGCGTCGACGTCGATCCCTCCGTCACCGTCACCTGGCACGTCCAGCCAGCGGTGGCGGGCTCGCAGCGGACGTCGATCTGCTGGCTCACCGTCCGAGCATCGCAGGAATCGACGAACGGCGCCCGGGACGCCGGACGCCGTTCGTGCTCCTCCGCGGAGCCGGGTGGGGTCGCTGGCTCAGGCCGGCTGTCCTCCAGCCACGCCCGAATCGGCTCCCGTCATGGCGGCGTCGGGGAGGCCCGCCGACTCGCCATCGGCAGGCAGCCCCATCCGGATGAGGTACCGGACGAACAGGGCTGCCCCGGTGAGCGCGAACAGGCCGAGGCTGATCCACAGGATCGGCCGCGCGAGGTCGAGGTTGCTGGAGCTGATCAGCGCGCTTGGGAGGCTGCCGAGGTACGCCTGGTCAGCGGCCTCCATGCCGTAGATCTGGGGCACGATGTAGAGCACCGAGGCGACCACCATCAGCACGCTCACGAGACGGAACGCGCCGGGGTCGTCGTCCGTGTCGCGGATCAGCTTGACGACCGTCGCCCAGAACAGGACCAGGGTCGCGAGGGGTGCCGTGATCGGCAGACCCACCTTGAGGTACAGGTTCGGGAACAGGAAGATCACGCTCAGCCCCAGGGTGATCACCAGGAGCGCGTCGCGGATCAGCACGTAGGACAGCCACCACACGTCGCCGCCGAATCGCAGGGTCAGCCGGCGAAGGAAGCGCAGGACGTATGGTCGGGCGAAGTGGAGCGACAGGGTGAACGCCCACAGGATGGGCAGCACGGCCGCGATGGACAGCACCATCCATTCGGCGCCACCGGACGTGAAGGCAGCAGCGAGATCGTCAGCACTCATCGGTGACTCCTAGACGGCCTGCGACGGGCGGCGGGACGTGCCGCGGAGGTTGAACCACACCGCGACGATGCCCATGATCCCGACCAGGGCGGCGGACAGGTAGCACAGCGGCAACGCGACATCCGGGTTCTGGGCGGTGACCAGGAGCGGTGCGACCTGGCTGGTGATGTTGCCGGTCAGCAGCGTCATCTGCGAGCCGAGCATGTAGGGCGTGATGTAGAGGAGGGCGCCGAGGCCGATCAGGATCACCTGGATCCTCATCCAGCGGAGGTCCCCGTCGCCTCGGGTCATGAGCTTGATGAGCAGCGCGCCGAAGGCGCACACCGCGGCCAGCCCACCGGTGATCGGCAGATTCTGTCCGGTGATGACGTCGGGGTAGAAGTAGATGAAGCTGCCCAGGAACACCTGGAGCAGGATCAGGTCGCGCAGCGCGACGTAGATGATCCACCACAGGTCGGCGCCCAGTCGCAGCGTGAACTTGCCGGTGGTCCGGACCATGTACGGGCGCGCAAGGTGGAGCGCCACCGAGAGGACCCACAGGATCACGAGCGCCGCGGCGATCGTGCCCTCGACGAATCCCTCGCCGGCGTCGAAGAAACCGGAGACCTGGTCGGCGGTCACCGAGCACCTCCATTCGTGGGGGCGGCGGCCGCCGCCCGATCGGTCGTGGCCGGGAGCGAGCCGGGCCGGTGGTCCGGAGTCCCCGTGGATGCGGGCGTGGGTGGGCGGCCATCGACCGGACCTCGGCCCGTGATGACGCTCACCGATGGACAGCCGTAGACCGCGTCGCATCGGAAGCAACGCGACGCCTCGCGGCGCGCGGTGGCCTCGTCGAAGCCGGCCTGGCCGGCGGTGAAGGTCGCCAGCTGGACCATCGGCAGCGGCGGATGCGCCCGCGACCGCTCCGCCAGGTCGAGGCTGAGCGAGAGTTCGGGAGGGGTCCGATACCGCACGGTGGCCAGGATCTCGGCCTCGCCGTCGCTGACGCCGGCGAGGTACTCGTGGATCGACGAAGCAGCACGCCGCCCGGCGGCGACCGCCTCGATGATGGTCCTGGGTCCGGAGACGACGTCGCCGCCGGCGAAGATCCCTGCCCGCCCGGTGGCCAGCGTCCGCGGGTCGGCGACGATGCCGGCCCAGCCGCTGACCTCGATCCCGGCTCCTTCGGGCAGGATCGAGGGATCGGGTTCCTCGCCGATCGCGACCAGGATGGCCGACGCCGGCAGCTCACGATGCTCGCCGCTGGGCTCCCAGCGTGCACGCTCGCCGGGCGCGGAGGCGTCGGCCGGTCGCTGCACGTCGCACCGGAGCGCGACGACGCTGCCGTCACGGGCCACGACCTCCGTCGGCGCCAGGCCCTCGAGGATCGTGATCCCCTCGCGCTCGGCCGCCTCGATCTCCTCGACCTGTGCCGGCATGTCTCGCCGGCCGCGCCGATAGACGATCGTGACGGTCGTCGCGCCGCTCCTGATCGCCGAGCGGGCCGCATCCATCGCCGTGCTCCCGCCACCGACCACGATCACATCCCCCGACAGCCGCGGCTGCTCGCCGAGGTTGACCTCCTTGAGGAAGCGCGTGGCGGGAATGACGGCGGCGAGACCGTCCCCGGGGACCCCCAACCGGCGACTCTTCGACGCGCCGGTGGCGAGGAAGATCGCCCGGAATCCCTCGACCTCGAGGTCGGACAGGCTGAAGTCGCGGCCCATCGCGGTGTCCAGCCGAAGCTCGACGCCAAGGTCCAGGATCCGCCGGATCTCGTCCTGGAGCACCTCGCGTGGCAGGCGGTACTCGGGGATCCCGATGGCCATCATGCCGCCAGGCACCGGCATCGCCTCGAGCACGGTCACCGGATACCCCAGCCGGGCCAGGTAGTAGGCCGCGGCCATGCCGGCGGGTCCGCCGCCCACGATGGCGACCTTCTCGGTGCGGCGCGTTGCCGGTGGCTCGATGGCGGGCAGCGTCCCGTGCTCGGCCGCGAACCGCTTGAGGGTGCGGATCGAGATCGGCTCGTCGAGCACGCCCCGCCGGCAGGCCGTCTCGCATGGGGCGGTGCAGATCCAGCCGCATACCGACGGGAACGGGTTGACCTCGGCCGCGACGGCGTAGGCCTCGTCGTAGCGGCCCTGCCCGATGAGGCCGACGTAGCGGCCGGCGTCGGTGCCGGCGGGACACGCCTCCTGGCACGGTGCGATGGGCGACGGCGGCGCGTCATCGACCATCGTCGTCCACGTCTGCCAGGGCTGCGGTCGCGATCGCGTCTGCCACCGGAACAGGCTGCCCCAGGGCGAGTCGTGGACGGGCTTGAGCGCCTCGCGCGTGACCTCCGACAGCGGGACCCAGCCGTCCGAGGCCGGTGAGGCGGCCGGTCGCTCGATCGGCCCCTGCCGAGGGGCCAGCTCGACCGCGCCGTCGACGGTGGCCAGGGTCATCACGTTGGGTGGGCACTCGCGGATGCAGATGCCGCACCCGATGCACTCGCCCACCTGGAGCGGACGTTCCATCATCCATGGCAGGGGCCGACCGCCCGGCGCGGGACCGGTCTCGATCCCGGGCGCCTGCGGTCGCGACATGTCCAATGCCTCGACCGGGCACACGTCCATGCACACGCCGCACGTGATGCATCCGGTCCGGTCGATGTCGATGCGATAACCCATCGCCGCCTCCTTGTGGCGACGCGAGCATCGGCCGATCGCCCGCGAAGGACCACGCCTCTTCGGGCGGGCGGGCGCCCCGTCTTTTCGGGTGGCGGCCTCGTGACCAACGGCCCGGGCCATCCGGCGCCCGGGTGGCGGCTACCGCTCCGTGCCGGAAGCGGATCGGGCCGCGATCAGCCGTCCGAGACCAGCCCGTCCCGGACAGCACGCGCGACCATCTCCGCCCGGCTGCGGGCATGGAGCTTGTCCAGGATGTTGCGCAGGTGGTACTTGACCGTGTTCTCCGAGATCCCGAGCTCGGCCGCGATCTCCTTGTTGCGCTCCCCGTCCACGACGAGCCGGAGCACCTCGAGCTCACGCTCGGTGAGCTGGTCCGGATCCGGCGTGGCGGCCGTCACGTCGGTCGAGCGGCCGCCGGACGGCGGCGACCCGCCGGCCAGCTCGGCCAGGATCCGCACGGCGATGTCGGGCGTGATCGCCGCCTCGCCCCGCGCCACGGCATCGAGCATGGTCCGCAGCTCCGCCGACTCGAGGTTCTTGAGCAGATAGCCGCGCGCGCCCGCCTTGATCGCCGCGAACACGTCGTCGATCGCCTCGCTCGCGGTGAGCATCACGATCGCCGGCGCCGGGTCCATCGCGGAGATCCGGCGCGTGGCGTCGATCCCGCCCCCGGCCGGCATCGCAACGTCCATCAGCACCACGTCGGGATGCAGCGCCTCGGCCGCGGCCACCGCCTCGTTGCCGTTCGAGACCTGCCCGACGACCTCGTGGTCCCACGTGGTCAGCAGCGAGGCGACCCCGTCCCGGAACAGCGCGTGATCGTCGGCCAGCAGCACGCGCATCTCAGCCTGCCCTGCCATTGCCGGCCGTCACGCGCGGCTCATGCCCGGTGACCACCAGTCGCACCAGCACCCGAACCCCGCCGCCCGGTCGATCCTCGACCTCGAGCGACGCACCGACCGACGCCGCCCGCTCGTGCATCGAGCGCAACCCGTAGTGCGGCACGTCGGGCACGGGTCCAGCCGCAGCAAGCCCGTGCCCATCGTCCTCGATGGCCAGCTCGAGCGCGTCGCCGTCCAGCGACATCGCGATGCGCACCCGATCGGCCCCGGCGTGCTTGCGCACGTTGGTCAGCGCCTCCTGCACGATGCGGTAGAGCTGTGCCTCAACGTGGGCCGGCAGACGAAGATCGCGTGCAGCCGGCTCGATCACGACGTCGAGCCGGAGCTGCGACTGGTGCGCGACTCGCCGGGCGTGCGCCTCGATCGCCGGACCCAGGCCCTGCCCCGGCTCGATCGGGCTGCGGAGGCCAAGGATCGCCTCCCGGACGTCGAGATACTCGGCTCGTGCCGCGGCCGCGAGCTCGGCCAGCTGGGTGCGCGCCTCGTCGATGCGGCCGCGATCCAGGAACCCGTCGACGGCCTGGGACTTGGTGTTGACGTAGCCGAGCACCTGGGCGATCCCGTCGTGCAGCTCACGCGCGATCCGCTCGCGCTCCTCGATCACGGCCAGCTCCCGAAGCCGGGTCTCGAGGCGCGCGTGCTCGAGCGCGATCGTCGCCTGGTTGGCGAGCGATGCCAGGGTCTCGACCTCCTCGGTGTCGAACCCCCGGGGTGACGAGACACCGATGGCGAGCAGGCCGATCGTCTCCCCTCCGCGCTGCAGCGGCGAGGCCAGCCGAACCAATGCCGAGGCCGGATCGACGAAGCGAAGGATGGCATCGGACCCCTCGGTGAACGCGAGCTCCGCACCGGCATCGGCGTGCGCGGTCCACCTGATGGCCCCTGGCCGGATCGCCGACCCCTCCCGCAGCTGGAGCTGCCCCTGCGGGTCCTCGAGGAGCAGCAGCGCCACGTCGGCGCTCAGCAGCTCGCGGGCATGGGTGACCACGGCCTCCAGCACGCGGTCGACGTCGGTCAGGGCGGCGATCTGGACGCTCACCCGGTGCAGGGCCCGCGCCGACATGCCGCGAGCCTCGAGCTCGGCATTGCGACTCCGAAGCACGCCGGTCAGCGCGTCGATGCGCGCGAACGCCAGCCATGCCAGCACGACCCCGATGACCAGCACGGCGGCCGTGACCAGGATCGTGTCCCAGGGGAACGGCAGCGACTCATCGAGGATCGTGTCGCTGAGCAGCTCGAGGACCAGCACGACGGCAGCCGGCACCAGCACGACGAGCCAGCGAAGGCCGGACGAGGCGCCAACCGACGGGACGCGCGTGAAGGCGGGGCGAAGGGGTCTCGAGGCCACGGTGATCGGAGCATAGTCCCGGCCGGGTCACCCGGCCGCGACGGTCGTCAATCGAGATGCCGGAACTCGGGCCAGAGGTCGGACCATCGCCCGGTCATGTGCGGACACACCGCAACCACCGTTCCCTGCTCGTCGTTGGGCACCCCGAGGCCGTTGTCGACGGTGGCCTCCGGCACGCAGGATCCGAGCATCGGGGCCCAGTGCTCGGGATCCCAGCCGCCGACGAGCACGACCGTGGTCCGCGCGTCGTCCGGCGGCCCCCAGTCCCAGTACCCGTTGTGTCCCGATGCGACGGGCAGCCGGCCATCCCCGAGCAGCTCGATCGCTCCCGCCTGGCCGTAGTTCGCCGTCACGATCACGGCGTGATCCAGCTCCTCCGGCGGCAGCGTGTCCACGACCCCCTCGACCGTCGCGACCAGCTGAGGCCAGCCGACCTGGGCACCAGCCTCGTGGTAGATGTCCGGGATCGGTGTCGAGCCCAGCGACGTCACGGGGACGATCGGAAGCACCAGGATCGACGTCAGGAGCCCGGTCGCTGCGATGGCCACGCCGGCGATCGTCATCCGGAGCGCACGCCGTCCACGCGCCAGCCACCCGTCCAGCACGACCCCGCCGGCGGCCGCCAGCAGGGACACGGGGCCGACGGCGTAGTAGCTCTTGCCGCCGGTGACGATCACCAGCGCCAGAACGGCGATCGGGGTCCAGCCAAGGAGCCGCCAGGGTTCCGCAGGCCTGGCCCTGAGCAGCCACCAGTCTCCGGCCAGCATTGCTGGGAACGTGAACGTTCCGAGCAGCAGCATCAGCTCGAACACGAGCTTGCCGCGGTCGCTGCCGGCACTGCTGGCGATCCTGGAGGCCATCTCGAGCTGCGGGAACCCGTGCTGTGCCTGCCAGGCGAGGTTTGGCAGCCACAGCACCACGGCGATCGCGAGCGCCAGCCAGGTCCAGCGGGACCGGATGAGATCCCACCGCCGTGCCAGGAGCATGCCGACGGCCAGGCCGAATCCAAGGAACAGCACCGTGTGCTTGTTCTCGAGCCCGACGCCCGCGACGAGCCCGACCAGCAGCCATTGCCGCGGGTCCGCGCCGCCGAGCAGTCGCACGACCAGCCACAGGACCAGCGCCCAGGCCAGCAGGTCAAAGGTGGCCGTGCTGGCGAGGTGGCCGGCCGCGGGGAGCCCGGACACGGCCGCGAGCAGGGCCGCGAGCAGCTGCGCCCGGGGCGAGCCGCCCAGCTCGCGCGCCATCAGCCCGGCCAGGATCACGATGGTGCCTGCGCTCAGAGCGGGCAGGATCCGGACCGACAGCGGCGACAGACCAAGGAGCTCGACGGCCGCCGCGGAGACGAGCGGTGTGAACGCCGGCTGATCCGGGTATCCGAGGGCCGGGTGACGCCCGGCGACGATGAAGTACAGCTCGTCACGGTGGAAGCCGTACTCGCCCGCGCAGGCGAGCAGCAGCGCGACCAGGGCCCCGGCCACAACCAGGATCGGCAGCCACGCGGTCTCGACGCGGCCCCGGGCGTCCAGATCGCCGCGCGCCACCATCATCTCCGCCGCCACGGCTCCCTCCTACCGGCGCCGCTGCCGGCGCCCGTCACATGGTTCCCGGCGGACGTTCATCGTGCCAAGGCGATTCGGCCATGAACGCCGGTGCCGGCTGGCACGTCGGGCACCAGAATGTGAGGCGCGGCAGCTCCCGCCCCTGGTGGGCGATTCGCACGATGCTCCCGCACCGGGGACACGGCCGTCCGCCGCGTCGATAGATGCGCCGCGGACGGCGCCCCGTGGCAGCGCCGGCCCGGAGCATCGCCCGCGATCGCTCGACCAGCCCGTTCAGCGCGACGTCGTCGAGGTCGCGCATCGGCACCCAGGGCGAGACCCGGGCCTCCCACAGGACCTCGTTGCGGATCTCGTTGCCGATCCCGGCCAGCACCCGCTGGTCAAGGAGCGTTTCGGCGATCGCACGCCCGGCGTTGGCCGGGTCACGAAGGCGGCGCATGGCCTCGGCCGTATCGAACGGATCCTCGAGCAGATCCGGCCCGAGACGCGAGAGCGACCGATGGAGTCGCTCTGTCCGCTGCTCGAACAGCTCGACGACCGGGGCATCGAAGCAGACCGCGATCGTGCCCGGTACCTCGAGCACCAGCCGTGCTCGGCCCGGGGCCCGCCGCCATCGCTCGCCCGGCCGGTAGCGGTGCCAGGAGCCATGCATTCGCAGGTGCGTCCGAACCTCGAGACCGTTGTCGAACCGGAGCAGCAGGTTCTTGCCGCGCGCCTCGACCGACCGGACCTCGGCGCCCACGAGGAGCTCGACGTCCGGACCCGGTGGTCGCGCGCTGGCGGCCACCACGCGCTGGCCGACGAGGTATGGCCGAAGCGCGGCGGCGGTTCGCGCGAGCGTGTCACCCTCGGGCATCGGCCCAGCTCCAGCCCGCCGTGCGCCCCACCCTAGCCGACCAGGCGCGCAGGGGCCGACGGTGTCGTACCGGTCGTGGCCGTCGCCCGGCCACGGAGCACGTGACCGCGATACCCGGGCACGAAGCCGGCGTCCTGGAGCGCGTCGCGCCACGGCGAGGTCGCCACCGGCTCGCCGTCGATCTTCGAGATCACGACCTCGCGCACGCGGCCATCGGCAACGAGTTCGGCAAGGCTCGCCAGCGCCGCGACCAGCAGGGCACGGTCGTCGCCCGCGGGGAGGACCTGGATCGAGGTCCCGCCGCGATCGAGATAGAGCACCGCCTCACCATCGACGAGCGCGACGTAGGCACCTGCCGCTCGCTGGAACGGGCGTCGATCGCCCTCGCCGCGCCGGGGCCACGCGAGGGCCGCGCCATACGGGTTGGCCGGATCGGCGGCCGCCAGCAGTCGGACGACCCGCCCATGCTCACCGGCGACCTCACCGGGCTGGTCGCGGAGCGCCCTGAGGCGATCGACGGCTCCCGGCAGCGCGAACTGCGCGGCACCGAGGCCGTCCACGAAGTACCCGCGCCGAACGCGACCGGCCTCCTCCATGGCACGGAAGACCGGGTAGATGCCGGCAAAGCCACCGTCGATCGGCTCGGCGGCCACGGCCTCGCGGGTCACCACGCCGTGCCGTTCGAGCAGCACGAGCGCGAGCGCGTGCAGCCGCTCGGTCCGCGACTCGGCGCGTGACCGGCCGGTGGCAGCGAGGGCGCCCGACTCCGCACCGGCGCCGAGCTCGGCCGGCTCCGCAGTGCCGTCCAGGGTCACTTCGTCGGCCATCGCGGGACCGTCCACCAGGGACCAGCGACCGGCTGCCTCGGGCGGCCCGAGCGAGGTGAGGCGACCCGGCCGTGGTCGTCGATCGCGCGCCGGACGCTTCCAGCGCAACGCGCGCAACGGGGCGAAGGTGTCGTTGGTGACCTCGCCCGCCCACACGAGATCCCACAGCGCGTCGAGCACCTCCCGATCCGCGCGTCCGCCGACGCTCCCGAACAGCTCGCGGTAGAAGCAGGCACCGCGACGGCGCAGATGCGCCCGGAGCCGGTCGTGGAGCTCGCCGGAGGGCCGCTCGGCGGTGTCCGGGCTGCCCACCGGCCGCAGCAGCTCGCGGCCCGGTCGATACAGCACGACCCGACCATCGTCGCGACCCAGGCTCCCTCGTCCCACCCAGGCAACCTCGCCCATCGCGCCGAGCTCGTCCAGCAGCCGCGGCTGGTAGCCGGGCACCCGCGCGGGCAGCACGTCGCGCTCGAGGACCGAGGCCGGGATCGGCAGGCCGGCAAGCTGGTCCACCACCTCGGCCAGGCGCTCGAGGGCGGCCGGCCCGCGGAGGGCGGGCGTCGCGGAACCGGCGATGGGCGGGGACGCCGCCACGCCCTGCCAGACCGGCAGGAAGCGGGCGAGCGTGACCGCGTCCACGGGCTCGACCTCACGCCGGAGCGCGGCCAGCGAGCGCCGTCGGAGCAGGCGCAGCACCTCCGTGTCGCAGTACTCGCGCTCGGCACCTCCAGGCCGAAACTCGCCGGACAGGAGCGAATCCGCGGCCACCAGGCGGTGCAGCGCGTCCTCGACGACGCCCAGCGGCAACCCCCAGCGACGCGCGGGCTCGTCGGCCAGGAACGGGCCGTGTGTCCGGGCGTATCGGGCGAGCAGGCCCTCGAGCGCCCCCGATGCCTGCTCCAGGAACGCCTGCGGCACGCCCGGGGGCGCGGCCATCCCCACGCCATCCCGGTAGCGGGCGACATCCTCGATCGCGATCCACCGCTGCTCGCCGCCGATCCGGGCCCGGACGGCGCGCCGGGACGATGCGAGCTCGGCCAGGTGGAGCGATGCCTCCACGCGGCCGCCCACGGTCCGCGCGGCCACGTCGTCGGTGGACAGGTCGCCGAGTCGCCGAAGCAGGTCGTGGGCCTGGTCGACGGTCTTCGCCCGGCGCTCCTCGACGAGCGCCTGCAGGCTGAGCTCGAGGTCGGCCAGCGCCTCCGGGTCGAGCAGCTCGCGCAGCTCCTCCTGGCCGAGAAGCTCGCGCAGGAGGTCGCGATCGAGCGTCAGCGCCTGGGCCCGCCGCTCGGCCAGCGGCGTGTCGCCGTCGTACATGTACGCCGCGACATAGTCGAACAGGAGCGAGCTGGCGAATGCCGATGCGCGCGCGGTCTCGACCGAGTGAACGGCGACCTCGCGCCGGCGGACCCCGTCGAGCACCTCGCGCAGGGCGGGCAGGTCGAACACGTCGGCCAGGCACTCGCGATAGGTCTCGACCAGGATCGGGAAGCTTCCATAGCGCGACGCCACCGCCAGCAGGTCCGCCGCACGCTGGCGCTGCTGCCACAGCGGCGTCCGCGTCCCCGGCCGGCGCCTGGGCAGCAGCAGGGCACGCGCCGCGTTCTCGCGGAACCGCGAGGCGAACAGGCTCGACTGCCCCACCCGGCCGACGACAAGGTCCTCGACCTCGTCGGGATCGGGGAACAGCAGCTCCTCCACCCCGTCGAGGCTGGTGTCGCCCTCGGGCAGCCTGATCGCGATCCCGTCGTCCGACCAGATCGTCTGGACCTCGAGCCCCAGCCGCTCGGCGAGACGGGCCTCGAGGGCCATCGTCCACGGGGCGTGAACCCGGGCCCCGAACGGGGTCAGGAGCACGAGGCGCCAGTCACCAAGCTCGTCCCGGAAGTGCTCGACCACGATCCGGCGATCGGTCGGCAGCGCTCCGGCCGTCGCCCGCTCGTCCTCGAGGTACGCGAGCAGGTTCTCGGCGGCGAGGTCGTCGAGATCATGGTCCCGTCGAAGCCGTTCGGCTGCCCGAGCCCGACCGCGTGCTCCCCCCGCGAGATCGTGCTCGACCTCACGGACGAAGGCCCCGATGCCTCGCCCGAGCTCGACCGGCCGTCCGATGCTGTCCCCCTTCCAGAACGGAAGCTTGCCGGGCACACCGGGCGCAGGGTTGACGATCACGCGATGCGCGGTGATCTCGGCGACCCGCCAGCTGCTCGCGCCCAGCACCACGACGTCACCGTGCATGCCGGCCCGCAGCTCGTAGACCATCTCCTCATCGAGCTCGCCGACGCGTCTGCCGGGGGTTCCCGCCTCCCCCTCGAGGAAGACCGGGAACAGGCCCCGATCAGGGATCGTCCCGCCGCTGGTGACCGCGACCGTGCGCGCGTCGCGCCGGCCCTCGATCACGTCGGTCATCCGGTCCCAGATGATGCGTGGCTTGAGCTCGGCGAACTCGTCTGATGGGTAGGCGCCGGCCAGCATGCCGAGCACCCCTTCGAGCGCCTCGCGGGTCAGCGTCTCGAACGGCGCCGCGCGCCGAACCAGGGTCAGCAGCTCGTCGACGGTGTAGCGCTGCTCGATCGTCATCGCGACCAGCTGCTGCGCGAGGACATCGAGCGGGTTGCGCGGGAGCACCGTGGGCTCGATCTGCCCATCGTGCATGCCCTTGATCACGACCGCCGTCTCGAGCAGGTCGCCGCGGTACTTGGGGAACAGGACGCCCTTGGACGGCTCGCCCACCTGGTGGCCGGCACGCCCGATGCGCTGCAGGCCGCGCGCCACGGAGGTCGGGCTCTCGACCTGGACAACGAGATCGACCGCGCCCATGTCGATGCCCAGCTCGAGGCTGCTGGTGGCGACGAGCGCCGGCAGACGCCCGGCCTTGAGGTCCTCCTCGATCTCGAGCCGCTGCTCGCGCGCGATGCTCCCGTGGTGGGCGCGCACCAGGTCCTCGCCCGCGAGCTCGTTGAGACGCTGTGCCAGCCGCTCCGCGAGGCGGCGGCTGTTGACGAACACGATGGTGCTGCGATGCTCGCGGATGAGGTCCAGGATCCGGGGGTGGATCGCGGGCCAGATGCTGGACCGCATCTCGCCGCCGACGACCGGCCCACCCGGCTGCTCGTCCATCGGCAGCACCTCGCCCAGGCGTGCCATGTCCTCGACGGGCACCACGACCTGGAGCTCGAGCGCCTTGCGCGTGCCGGCGTCGACGATGGCGACCTCCCGGCCGTCGCCGACGCCGCCCAGGTAGCGCGCGATGGTCTCCAGGGGGCGCTGTGTGGCGGACAGGCCGATGCGCTGGAGGGGCGGGGCATCGGCGGCTCGGAGCTGCTCCAGCCGCTCCAGGCTCAGCGCGAGGTGCGCGCCCCGCTTGGTGCCGGCGATGGCGTGGACCTCGTCGACGATCACGTGCTCCACGCCGGTCAGGATCTCGCGTGCCTGGCTGGTCAGCAGCAGGTACAGGCTCTCCGGCGTGGTGACCAGGATGTCCGGTGGGTGACGGACCAGATCCCGGCGGTCGGCCGCCGGCGTATCCCCGGTGCGCGACCCGACCGTGATCCGCGGAGGATCGTCGCCCAGGCGCTGGGCGGCCAGCGCGATCCCGGCCAGCGGGGCCCGCAGGTTGCGCTCGACGTCGTAGGTCAGGGCCTTGAGGGGGCTGACGTACAGGACGCGGACCGTGCCCGGCTCGCGACGCTGGCCTTGCCCGAGACCGCGCGTGGCACCGGGCGCGGGACCGCTGGGCGCCACCGCAGTAGCGCGCTGGGCCAGGCGATCGAGGCACCACAGGAAGGCAGCCAGCGTCTTGCCGCTTCCCGTGGGTGCGTGGATCAGTGTGTGCTGTCCCCGGGCGATGGCGGCCCAGCCTTCCGCCTGGGCCTGGGTGGGCGCGTCGAACGTCGCCTCGAACCAGGCCCGGGTCGCGGGCCCGAAGGGCGCCAGCGGATCGCTGCCATCGGGCGCCGGTCGGTCGCCGGCTTCGGCTGCGCCGGCTTCGGCTGCGGGACGGGATCCGGTTTGGGCGCCGGTCGGTCGCCGGCTTCGGCTGCGGGACGGGATGCTCGACGCGTGGCCACGGGATCGCGAGATAGTTGCCCGGTCGCTTTCGTACAGATGTTCTACGCCGGCGGAGGCGCTGCTCCATCACTGTCAGGCAACGTTCTCGCCTGCTGCAGGCCCACCCGGGCGCCACCTCCCGATCCATTCCTGGCGGTCATCAGGTCGCGAGCTGCACCGCCTGAGGGCCGCATAAGCACCGGTTGAGACTGATTTCGTGTACTGACAGGTATGACCAGGCAAGTCGTAAGCCGGCGTGAACGTCGGGCCCTTCGTCGTGACCTGCTGCGCCGCCTGGGCGTGGAGATCCGGGCCATGCGCGACGATGCCGGTCGGTCCCAGGCGTCGATCGCCAGGGCAGCCGGGATCGAGCCAGGCTCATCTGTCGCGCATCGAGGCCGGGCCGTCGTCGCCGAGTATCGACATGCTGCTCGGCGTGGCCGCGGCACTGGGTGCCGATCTCTCGATCCGGCTCTTTCCGAACACGGGCCAGCGGATCCGCGATCACCTCCAGGTCGCGATGTCCGAGGCGCTGATCGGGGCTCACCATCCCCGCTGGCGGGTGGCGCCGGAGGTTCCCGTGTACCGGCCCGTGCGCGGCGTGATCGACCTCGTCCTCGGCGACACGCGCGGACCGGACGTGCTCGCGGTCGAGATCCATAGCCAGCTGCGGCGCGTCGAGCAGCAGCTCCGCTGGGCCGCCCAGAAGGCCGACGCGCTGGCCTCGCTACCCGAGCACCAGGACCGTCGCGTGCATCGGCTGCTGGTGTTGCGCAACACCGCCGCCCTGCGCGAGGTCACGCGCGCGGCCGCAGGCACGTTCGGGGCGGCGTACCCGGGACGCACAGCCGAGGCATTCGCGGCGCTGGTCGGACAGGGTCCATGGCCGGGGCACACGATCGTGTGGGCCGATGTGCGGCTGGGCGTCGCGCGGATCCTGGATCGACCGCCCCGGGGCGTGCCGGTCGGGCGCTGATGAGCGAGGTTGCCGTGAATCCCGGCGATCCCGACCCGCGACGTGGGTCAGGACAGCCGCTGGCGGACGATCGCGTCGAGGGCGCGCATCGCCCGGTCGGCGGTGCGGAACACGGGAATGCCGGCGGTCTCCAGCGCCCCGATGAAGGGCTCGTACAGCGGACCACCGTCGACGATCGCGACCCAGGCCCTGGGCGTACGGCGCCACAGGTCGACGAGGCGCGCTGCGAGCCCGTCGGGCGAGGCCAGGTCCTCGTCGTGATCCGGGCCCGGCGGCAGCGTCTGCAGCGTGGCCGTGAGGGGCACGATCCCGACCACCCCGACGTCGACCCCCGGACCCGTGAGCACCGTCTCGGCAAGGTCTGCGAACGCCACGTCATCGGCCATCGGCGTGGCGTCGAGCGGATTGTGGACGTCGACGACCCGGCCGGCGCCGGCTCCCTCGAGGATGGTGCCGAGGCGACCCACCGTCGTCGCATCGAACGAGGCCAGCTCGAGCGAGCCCAGGTTGTCGCCCATCGCCACGCACTCGAACCCGGCGTTCGACATGGCGCCCAGGCGCCGACCCGGGATCGGGCGATCGACGAGCAGGGTGGCGGTTCGTACCAGGTCGTCGAACGTCTCGAGCGTGTCGGCGACGAGCACCCCGGCCTGTTCGGCGAGTGCCCGGGTCACCGTCACGTCTCCGGCGATCGAGGCCGTGTGGCTGGCGGACGCCGCAGCGCCCGCGGTGGTGCGCCCGGCGCGATACAGGATGACCGTCCCGCCACGCTCACGGATCCGCCGCGCCGCGACCAGCAGGCGATGGGCGTCGAGGGGTCGGAACCCCTCGACGTAGACGCCGAACACGCGGATCGATGGGTCGTCGGCGAGATGCGTCAGGTGGTCACCGACCGTCAGGTCCATCTGGTTGCCGACCGTGATCAGGTACCGCGGATGCAGGTCGGGGATCCGGCCCAGGCGGGTGATCGCAAACGCCCCACTCTGGGCGATGACGGCGAGCGGCGAGGGCGGGCCACCGGCACCCGGGAGCTTGGTGGCAGGGATGAACATCGTGTCGATCCGTCCCGGCACCGAGCGGAAGCCGAGGCAGTTGCCGCCGTTGAGCAGCGGGCCTCCATCGGGCCGTGATCGGGCGGCCTCGAGCGCGGCGTGCATCCGGGCCACGATCGCCTCGCTTCCCTGCTTCTCCTCGAAGCCGCCGGGGATGACCAGGATCGTCTCGGCCGCGTCACGCTCGATGACATCGGCCACCACCTCCGCCGCCTGCGCCGCGGACACGGCGATCACGAACAGGTCGACGTGCTCCGGCAGCGAGGCGACGTCGGGCACGCAGGCACAGCCATCGATGACCTCGGCGCCCGGCTTGACGACCGTGATCCGCGCGGGGTCGAACCCGTCCCGCAGCAGGTTTCGGAGGATGACGTGGCCGGCATTCATCCCGCTCGAGACGCCGATCAGCGCCACGGAGCGTGGCTCGAGCATCCGTGCCAGCCTGGCGGTCGGCCGCGCCGCGGAGGCGTCCGCCGGACGCGCGCCGGTGCCAACCTCGGCCAGCACGTCGAGGGCGACGAGCGTGCCGCCCGCGACGACGAGCGGGTTGACCTCCAGCGAGGTGAGGTCGCGTGGCATGCACGCCCCCGCGAGCTGCAGGAATCGCTCGACGACGTCCACGAGCACTGCCATCGACACGCGCGGCGGTCGGCCACGCAGCGGCTCGGTCGCCAGGCGGACCGCGGTCGAGGCTCGAAGCAGCTGCTCGACGTCGGCCGGCCGCGTCAGCGTCGGCGATAGGAGCACCACGTCGCGACCCGGCCTGAGGTCGGCGGCAACGGCCTCGGCATCGATGCCGCCCACCCCGACGGTGACGACCGGTCCCACATCCTCGGTCCAGCGAGCAGACACCAGCAGCGCCGCGCCGAGGGACGCCTCGTGCTCCACGTACGCCGCAACGACGAACCCGGCAACCTCGTGGTCGCGGAGGCGCCCGCGCATCGCGGCCATCGCCCCGACGATCGCCGCCCGCTCCCGGGCGACCACGGCCACGCCACCGACCTCGGTCTTGTGCGCGATCCCCGGTGCGACGACACGAACGACGACCCGATCGCCGGCACCCGTCCCGGCACGGATGGCCTGGTCCAGCTCGCGCGCCGCCGGCTCGCCATCGACGAGCGGCACGAACGTCGCCTCCGGGACGGGGACGCCCATCGCCGTGAGCACCGCCCGTGCCTCGGGCTCGAGGAGCGTGCTGCGATCTTCGTCCCGCGCCCGGTCCGCGATCCGCCGGATCGCGTCGAGGTCCACCGTCGCAGGTGCGCTAGCGGTCACCCCCACAGCGTACGCGGCAATGGCCGGGCGATAGCGGCCCAGTCGGCCCGACGGGCCCGGGGCTCAGGTCCCGGCGACCGGCACCGGCTCGTGCGCCTCCTGCTCCTGGAGCGGCCTGGCCGGCAGCAGCAGCGAGAACAGCACGCCCAGCAGCACGAACCCGGTCGCCACCGCCCCCGCATAGCGCGTCGCGTCCACGAACGCGTCCTCGACCGGGCGAGCGGTCGACGGAAGGGCCGCGAGGAACGCCGGGTCCCGGAAGCAGGTGGCCTCCGTCGGCGTCAGCGAGCCTGCTGCACCACCGAAGTCGGCCCCGGCCGCCTGCGACGGGTCGCGCAGGACGGGCAGGACCTGGCCGGCCGTCTGGTCGACGATGTCGACCACCAGCTGCTGGCACGCGGGATCGACCTGCGGGAGGGCGGCAGCGATGTTGTCCTCGGAGTGGCTCACGAGCGTCGCGAACAGCACCGTGCCAAGGATCGCGATGCCCAGCGCCGAGCCGACCTGTCGGAGGGTCGAGTTCGCTCCCGATGCGATCCCGGACAAGGCGACCGGGATGTCGGACAGCACGATGCTGGTCAGCTGGGCCGTGGCGAACCCGACGCCGATGCCGTAGATGAACAGTGGCGGCCCGAGCAGCCAGCCCGTTGACCGTGGGCGAGATGAGCAGCGTCGTCGTCGCGATGCCGATCGCCTCCAGGAGCATCCCGACCGTGACCACGCGCCGCGGACCGTAGCGGCGGGCCATCGTCGCAGCGCCAGGTGCCGCAAAGAATGCGCCGGCCGCCAGGGCCAGGAACACGAGCCCGGTATCGAACGCGGAATAGCCCAGCACGCCCTGCAGGAACAGCGGCAGGGCGAACAACAGCCCGAACTCGCCCAGCGAAACGATCGTTCCCGGCAAGGTTGCCGTACCGGAACCCGCGGTAGCGCCAGAGCGTGAAGTCGAACAGGAAGAAGCGGCCGTGCGACCGTCGCCACGACTCGACCACGCGCGAACAGCAGGAGCGCCAGCAGGCCGAACCCGATCGCGAACGGGATGATCGAGATCGACTCCAGCGGCCAGGTCCAGCCGCGGATGCCGAACGTGTGCCGCGGATCGGGCGTCCACCAGCCGTACTGGCGCCCCTCGATCAGGCCGAACACGATCGCACCCGAGCCCCGCGGTGATGAGCAGGAAGCCGGGCAGATCGAACCCGGGCTTTGCGTCCTCGTCCCTCGACTCGCCGATGTAGTGGAGGGTTCCTGCGATCGCGAGCAGGCCCGACGGGCACGTTGATGAAGAATGCCCAGCGCCACGAGGCATAGGTCGTCAGGAAGCCGCCGAGCAGCGGACCCACGGCGGCCACGCCGCCGATGACGGACGCCCCAGATCCCGAACGCGATCGCGCGATCGCGCCCCCGGAAGTTGGAGTTGAGGATCGCCTGCGTGGTGGGCAGGATCATTGCCCCGCCGACCCCCTGCAGGACACGGGCGATGATCAGCACGTCGCCATTTGGCGCCAGCCCCGCCAGCACCGATGCGCCGATGAACAGGCTGAGACCCATGAGATACAGCCGGCGTCGCCCGAACACGTCGCCCAGTCGACCCAGGGTCATCAGCAGCGCGGCGAACACCAGCGCGTAGATCGTGTTGACCCACTCGGCCTGCGTGGAGTCAAGGTCCAGGTCGCGGATGATCGATGGGATCGCGACGTTCACGATCGTGGCATCGACGATGATCATCGCCACGCCGACGCTGAGCATCGCGAGCCCCACCCAGCGACGACGTCCGGTTGCGTGGATCGCCGGCGCGTCCGGCTCGCGGTCTGATGTCACGGCCAATCGTTCCTCCGCTGCTGCGGCACCCACCGGGCCATTGGGTTCGCCTCGGCTGCGCGGGCGCCGGCCCGAGTCGGCGTTTCTTGACTGTCGAAATGTTTTCGTTACGATAGCAATGATGACCGGACCCGTCGACCCTCCTCGCCACCCCACCGACAGGCCCGACCCGGACACGCTCGAGACGAGTCGTCTGCTGGTGGAGCTCGTCCACGCGGTCTATGCAACTCGTGCCGCCGAGGCGGAGACGGCGGCCGGGAGCGATGAGGCTGCGGGCGACCGGGTCACGGGGCCGACTGACGCGGATCCGAGCGGCGCGGGCTCGCGCCACGGCACCGGGCGGCATGGCGCCGGACGAACAGGCGCGGGTCCGCCTGGCCACGTCACGTCAGATGTGCGACCGGCGTCTCCAGGGACGAGCCGACCGCCAAGGCGAGCTCGACGGCGGACGAACGATCCCTGGCCGGGGCAGGTTCGACTCGGCCCGCGCCCTCGACGCACGCGATCCGCGCCGCTATCCACGTCCACCAGCACGGGCGGCGCACGATCGGCCAGCTCGCCGATGGCCTGGGCATCTCGTACGGCTGGGCGAGCCGCGTGGTCACCGAGCTCGAGGCGGGGGGCCTCGTCGAGCGCCATGTCGATCCCGCCGACCGCCGGGTGGTCCACGTGCTCGCTGACGCAGGAGGCCCTGGCGATGGTCGAGCGGACGTATCGCTGGCGAGGCGAGGCCGTTCAGCGCGCGCTCGAACGGCCTGAGCCCGTCACAGCGAGCGGTGTCCGCGCCTTCCTCCGCACGCGTGACCGACGAGCTGGCGCGCGCAGGTCACGAGCGCAGGGGTAGCGATCGGCCCGAGCGCGGGGTGAGCGCGCACAAGGCACGCATCGCCGGGGCGGCACCGGGATCAGAGCGGGGCTCAGCAGCCCGCAGCGGTCAGCGCCCGCAGATGTGACGAACCGGCGGGCCGTGGGTGCCCGCCGGTTCGTGTGCCCGTGTCGTCGATGCGAAGGAGGGGGAGGGGAGCCGCATCGACGGCGTTTGTTGTTGCCCTGAGTCTCGGCTCGTGGGCGGCCGCCTGGAACGTGTCCAACGGCCCGTCGTTGTCGTGACGCTGCGGGACAAATGGCCCATGGCTGATGCGTCCTAGGACCCCCAACTGTCCCGGCGCCGAGCCTCGGTCCCGGCTCGCAGCGACCGCCGCCGCCGAGCGCCGGCACGGGATGACCGTACGGGCGGAATTCGGATCGCTGTTACCATCCGTCCGTGGACCTCATCGTCGTCCTGATCGTCGTGCTCGTCATCGTCGTCGTGTGGCGCGGACCCAAGACGCTGCCGCTGCTCGGCAAGGCATTCGGCCAGGGCGTCCGCGAGGCGCGCAAGGAGATCGAGGACATCAAGGACGCGACGAGCGACCAGGACAAGGACGCCGACGCCTGACCGCACCGCGCGTACGCCTGGCCGCCCACGCGCCGCTGCGTCGTCCGTGGCCCGGCGTCGGGTCCTTCCCGCTTGACCGGCGCGCTCAGTCGTGGGCGGCAAGGTGGATCGCGCGGTGCAGCCCCCGATACCTCTCGCACGGATCGCGCCAGGCGCACGTCGTCCACCGGCTCCGGGATCGTCCTGCGTCGGCCGCGGGTCCCTCGAGGTCGCCCACCAGAACGACATCGGCCGCGGGCACCTCGAACGCGAGATGATCCGGGTGGGTCCCGGGCGTCGCGTGCACCAGGATCGCGACGTCCGGCGACGTCCAGGCTCGCGCCATCGCCGACGGGCTCCACGGCGCTCGCCAGCAGCCGGCCGCGCGCCCGCGCCCGCCAGGACGGGCACCCGCAGCCGAAGCGCGAGGCTCTCGACCCCGGCCGCGTGGTCGGGAACGGGGGCCGTCAGCAGCACGGCCGTGATCCGGCCGCCGCGACCGGCCGCCAGGCGCAGCAGAGATCGATGGCGGCGTCGCTCGGATCACCAGGATCGACCACCGCGAGCCGCCGCTCCCCCACCAGGTAGGTGTTGACCGGTCTGGCCCGCGATCGCACCGGCGCTCCGCGGCGCGCACCCGCATGACCGACGGCGCGGGCCGGTCGATCACGTCGACGGGCCGGGGGCATCGGCGCCGGCGGCCCCGTGTCGGCCCGCGACGGTCGGCGGCGTGAGGTACCGCCGGACGTCCGCGATCCCGGCGGCCGGCGCCAGCTGCTGGAGCGTCGTGCTCGTCGGCGGCCACAGCGAGATCCCGCCGTCGGCCATCGCCGCGAGCGCGACCCGCGGCGTCATCCACGCGTGACCGACCACCTCGCCGGGATCGAACACCGGCGGTCGCCGCCGTGCGGGAGCTGCGCGACGAAGAACCGCGCGTCGAACCGGCGCGTCAACGACCGGCGGCGTCACCCAGCGCGACATCGGCACCAGCCAGTCCCCGCGCAGCTCGAGGTCGAGCCGCCGACGATGCCTCGAGGAACGTCAGGCCGGCACCGACCGTCGATCGCCTCCGGGTCGATCGCGGCGCCGCGCGCCGGCGCGGTGTCGCCAGGAGCACGCCCGTCTCCTCGAACAGCTCGCGGATCGCCGCGACCATGAACGCGCCGGCGTGCGAGTCCCGGGCTCGCCTGCCGCTCGTCGCCGCAGACGCGTGCGAGCAAGCCGCGGATCGGCAGTCCCCGGGATCGACCGCGCCGCCGGGGAACACGTGGAGCCCGGGACCGAACGCCATCGTCGCCGGGCGCTGCGTGAGCAGCACCTCGGCGCCATCCGGCCCGGGCCGCATGACGACGACGGTCGCCGCCGGCCGCACGGCGCACGTCGCCCCGGGCCGGATCCGGACCGCGCCCCCGTCACGGCATCGGAGCCGCAGCGGACGCAGGAACGCCAACAGCCGGACGCCCGGCAACGGGCTCGAAGTCGCGCTCCGGCGCGCGCCGGAAGCCGAGGCGCTCGTAGAGCCGGTGCGCGTGCGGTCATCGACGAGGACGGTGGCGATCGCCACCGCGCGTTCGCCGCTCCCGCCGGGCGAGCGTCGAGGCACGCCTCGACGAGCGCGGCGCCCGATCGCCGCGGCCCTGCTCCGCGACCGCCACCCCGAGCATCCGGAAGCCCGCCTCGTCCCGCGCTGCGACGACCTCGGCATACGGGTTGTCCGGACCGTCCACGTAGCTCACCGACCCCAGGACCGGCCGTCGCCTCCACAGCCACGAGGACCGTGCACTCGGCGGCTCGGCCGGCCGCGTCGGCGACGCGCTCGAGATAGGCCGTGTGCCGGGCTGCCCGGGCAGCGCGCGGTATGCCCGGCCACCACCTCGCCCGGCGGCGGCCAGCTCGCCGGGCGTCCGGCCTCGCGCACCACGATCATCGCGGGGTCCGATCACGATCGTGCTTCGAGCAGCAGCGCCTCGAGCGCCTCCGGCTCGTGGACCGGCTGACGGCACGCGAAGTCGCCGGCACACGAACGCGGTGGAGCGGCCGGCGAGCGCGAACCGGCCGCTGCAGCAGCGGCACGGCCGAGGCTTCCGGCGTCGCCGACCGGGCGAGGACGCGGAACGGGTGATAGCCGCGCGTCCGCGACGGCGAGCAGCCGGTCGAGTGCCGGCATCGTCCGGGCATCGCCGACGATCGCCACCTCGGTCGACGGCCGGCGTTCGCGAGCTCCATCGCGCACAGCCACTGGGCGAAGCGCGGTCGGATACCGGGCACCAGGTCGGTCATCCGTCGCGCAGCGCCGCCATCGCCGACGCCCGGTAGCGACCATCGCCGGTGCAGCGCGGCCAGCCGGAGCAGCACGGTGGTCGCCATCGCGGCCGCCCGACGGCACCGCGTTGTCCTGGGTGGAGCTTCGGGCGCAGCGACGAGCGGCTCGCCGTCGTCGGCCGTGTCGAAGAACCCGCCGGCCGGGTCGGCGAACCGGCCGAGGATCGCATCCACCAGCGTCAACGCGTCGCCGCATACCAGCGCTCCTCGCCGGTCGCCTCGTACAGGGCGAGCGAGCCCGTCCGCGAGGCAGGCATGGTCCTCGAGGATGCCATCCGCGGTCGCCCGGCCGTCCTTCCACGAGCGACGCAGCCGGCCGTCGGAGCCGACCAGACCCGGCGAGCACGGCGTCCGCGGCTGCCGACGCCGCCCCGGTAGCGGCCGCGGCGCTCCACGAGGAGCTCCGGTCATCCTGCCGCGCGCAGCGACGCGTGCCGCATCGGCGAGGGCGGCGATCGCGAGCCCGTTCCAGCCGGCCAGCACCTTGTCATCGCGCGCCGGCTGCGGCCGACCCGCTCGGTGCTCGAGCAGCGTCGAGCGAGCGTCGGCCAGCCGCACGTCCGACGTCCTCGGGAGGGAGCCCGAACCGGCCGCCGAGCGTCGCGTCGTCGCTGACCCGCGACAGGATCGTGCGGCCCTCCCAGTTGCCGGCATCGGTCACGCCGTACGCGGCGGCGAACAGCGGATAGCCCTCGCCCAGCAGCCTCGCGAACCTCGTCGGCCGTCCAGGTGAAGGTCGCGCCCTTCGACGCCGTCGGTGTCCGCGTCCTGGCTCGCCGCAAACCCGCCGTCCATCGGTCCGCAGCTCGCGCAGCAGGTAGTCGAGCGACGCCGAGTCGTCGTCGCCAGCAGGCCCGGCTCGCCCGTCAGCGCCCAGGCGTGCGCGTAGACGCGCCCGAGCTGGGCGTTGTCGTACAGCATCTGCTCGAAGTGCGGGCACCAGCCACGCGCGCATCG
Organism: uncultured Chloroflexia bacterium; assembly: GCA_963806265.1. GTDB lineage: Bacteria > Chloroflexota > Limnocylindria > Limnocylindrales > CSP1-4 > CAIXZV01. Next base: position 64,370 of record CAWDXT010000029.1, on the reverse strand, counting down.
GTGCTGTAGCGATGGAAGCCGCCGCCGAGCTGGTCGTGCACCCCGCCCGCCGCCATCGCGTCCAGGCTTCGCAGGGCGATCGTCGAGCCATCGCCGGTCACCGGTCGCGACGTGGCGGCGCAGCAGGAGCTCGATCGTCATCGGCTGCGGGAACTTGGGCGCCGATCCCCAGCCCCCGTGGACGGGATCGAACCCGTCCGCCACGCGCTCGGCCGCCTCGGCCAGGATCGTCGCCTGGTCGCGAGCGCCGCCCGGGGCCCCATCCGCCGGCCCGGCTCGGAGCCCTGGGCCCGGATCAGCGCCTCGACCAGGCGGGATCCCGACTGCTCGATCTCGGTCCGCTGCTCGACCCACGCCCGCCGGACCCCCTCCAGCACCTGCCGAAACGAGGGCATGCCGTGGCGCGGCGTGTCGGGGAAGTAGGTGCCGCCGAAGAACGGGCGACCGTCGGGGGTCAGGAACACGCTCATCGGCCAGCCGCCCTGACCCGTCATCGCCTGCACCGCGCCCATGTACAGCTGGTCCACGTCCGGCCGCTCCTCGCGATCGACCTTGATCGCCACGAACGCGTCGTTGAGCAGCGCAGCGGTGGCCTCGTCCTCGAACGACTCCCGCTCCATGACGTGGCACCAGTGGCAGGCCGCGTAGCCGACCGACAGGAACACCGGCCGGTCGAGGAGCTTCGCGCGGGCGAGCGCGTCCGGCACCCCACGGATACCAGTCGACCGGGTTGTGGGCATGCTGGAGCAGGTACGGGCTGGTCTCGCCGGCCAGCCGGTTGGTGTGTCGCGGGGTTCCCGACACGCGAGCCATCCGCCGATGGTACCCGGAGGTGGCGGCCACGCCGTTCGGCCGTGACAAGGGCCGCCTGCCGGCGATCCGGTGCGCGCTGGCAACGGCACCGGCGTTCAGCCCGAAGGACCCCCTCGAACGGGAGACGCTCGGTCTGTTCAGGCGCCGGTGCGAGCGTTAGGCTACGCACGGTAACCGCCGGGACCGTAGCTGACCGGAGCTCGATCGCTGAACCGTCTCCTGCGGGCGACGCTGGTCGCCCTTCTCGCTGGCACCCTCACGACGGCCGGCGCGGTCGCGCCGGCGCTGGCGGCTGCACCCGTGCCCCGCGTCGCGCTGATCGTCGGTCCTGTCGGCGCGCTGACCCCGACCTACCGGAGCCTCGCCAATGCCGCGGCGGCCGAGGCGCAGGCGGCCGGTGCCGAGGTGGTCAAGGTGTACTCGCCGAACGCCACCTGGTCGGCCGTCCAACGGGCGACCAACGGCGCCTCGATCGTGGTCTACCTGGGCCACGGAAACGGCTGGCCCAGCCCGTACCGGAGCTCGCTCTACCCGCCCACCCAGAACGGCTTCGGGCTCAATCCCGTGGCCGGCGTCGACGACGTCGCCCACCAGTACTTCGGCGAGGCGTCGGTCAAGGGCCTTCACCTGGCCAGCAACGCGGTCGTGGTGCTCAGCCACCTGTGCTACGCGTCGGGAAACACCGAGAGCGGTGTCCCGGAGGGCACGCGCGATCAGGCGATCCAGCGGGTCGACAACTTCGCGGCCGGCTTCATCCGCGCCGGCGCCACGGCCGTGGTCGCCGAGGCACACATGGGTCCCTCGTACTACGTCCGACAGCTGCTGCGGACCCAGCTCAGCATCGAGCGCATCTGGCAGACGTCACCCAGCGCGCACGGCAACACGTTCAGCGTGATCAGCACGCGGTCCGGCGGGTACACCGAGCGCCTGGATCCCGACCACGGCAGCGGTGGCTACTATCGGTCGCTCGTGTCCCGCGGGGTGACCGCGAGCCAGGTCCGTTCGGGCGCCACGGGGACAATCACCGGGGTCGTGTCCCAACCGCCGACCGAGCCGTCGCTTGCGAGCCTGAACATCAGGTTCGGCACCCTCAGGCTGCGGGACCTGCCCGTCTCGGACAGCCACACGGTCCTCACGCTGCCGGTTGCCAACCACGGGGCGAAGCTGATCCCGTCGGGTGCACGGGTTGGCATTCGCTGGGACCCGATCCTGCTCGACGCCGTCTCGTCTCCGGCTGCTGCAGCCAACCCCGGAGCAGCTGCGCCAACGCCGCCGGCCAGCGCCTCGGCGGCACCGGACGCATCGACCGCCCCGGGCAGCTCGACGCCACCAACAGCGTCCCCGCAGGCGTCACCGGACGCTGACGCGCAGGGTTCGGACCAGCTCAACGTCGATCTCGTCGCGCCCGAGCAGCAGGGCGCCGTGGTCGAGGTCGGGCAGGTCCACCGCAGCGGCAACGCGCTCAAGGTGGACGTGACCTACCCGTCCGCACCCGGGCTGTACCGGCTGGTGCCGACGCTGCACACGCCGTCCGGCGTCGCCTACGACACCGCCACCCAGGCGCTGCTCACGGCGGTTCTCGTCCGGGTCGGCGGCCCGATCGCCGCCGCCTACGGCGCTCCGGCGTCGGTCACGATGGCTGCAGGGGACGCGACGAGCGTGGCTGTGCGGGTCGTGAACGCCGGCTCGGTGGCCTGGGATGCCCCGTCGGACGCACCGCCGCCCGGCGCCGACGCGCTGCTGTCGTGGCTGCGTACGGCGCGAGCTCCGGCGACGCTGGTCGCAACCTGGGTATCGGCAGCCGGCAGCGACGTGCCGGACGCCTGTCACGACCGTGCTTGATCCGGCGAACGCCGCTCCCGGCGGAGACGCCACGGTTGACCTGCTCGTCACCGCACCCGCCACCCCGGGTGACTACCTGCTGCTCCTCGACGTCCTGTCCCCGGCCGTCGGCGCCCTGTCGTCGCATGGGACCGAGCCGGCACTGGTTCGCGTCACGGTGTCCGGCAGCGCGACGCCATCGGCCTCGCCCACCGTCCAGGGTTCGAGCACACCGGACGGGTCGCCCGATGAGAGCCAGAGCGGCTGCGCCCTCGCCACTGACCGCACAGCCCGACTCGGCGCCGTCGGGCGCCGGCTCGACCCTCGACGGGACGCCGGGCGTCACGCTTCCGGGTGTGATCGGGCCGGTCACCGACGACCCTGGCACCAGCCCGACCCGGACCAACAGCCCGGCGAGCTAGGGGGTGCACCGGCCCGCCGATGACCTGGGTCCGGTGCACGATCCCGGACCGGACGCTGCCCGGGCGCGCCTCGAGGCGGCTGGTCTCGGGGCGGCAGCCAGCGAGCCGATCGAGCGATCGCCGGGGCACCTGGTCCGGATCGGCACGGCGTCCTGGACCGACCCCACGATGACGGCCGCCGGCGTGTTCTACCCGCCGGATGCCGGCAGCGCGGAGGAGCGCCTCGCCTACTACGCCTCGCAGTTCCCGGTGGTCGAGGTCGACGCCACCTACTACGCGCTGCCGTCGCGGCGGCTGAGCGAGCTGTGGGTGGAGCGCACGCCGCCCGACTTCGTGTTCGACATCAAGGCGCACGCCCTGCTCACCGGGCAGCCCACCGAGACCAGGCGCCTGCCAAAGGCGATCCGCGAGGACCTGCCACCGACGATCGCGGCCAAGCCGCGGCTGTACGCCAGGGACCTGCCTGGGCCGTTGCTGGCCGAGGTGTGGCGTCAGTTCGCGGACGGCCTGGCGCCGCTCGCCGAGAGCGGACAGCTGGGTGCCGTGTTCCTGCAGTACCCGAGGTGGTTCTTCACCTCGTCCGAGAATCGGGATGCGATCCGCGAGGCACGGGCCGCCCTCGAGCCCCACGGCCTGCGCGTGGCGGTCGAGTTCCGCAACGCCTCGTGGCTCAACGAGAAGAACGCCGAGCGAACGCTGCGGTTTCTGGAGGACGAGGGCATCCCGTTGGTGATGGTCGATGGCCCCCAGGGCTTCAAGTCGTCGATGCCGCCGGTGGTCGCGACGACCTCGCCGGACCTCGCGGTCGTTCGCTTCCACGGCCGGCGAACCGCGACCTGGGAATCGATGCGCGGACGGCCGACGGTCGAGCGCTTCCGCTACCTCTACGCGCCGGACGAGCTCGGGGAATGGGTGCCACGCGTGATGGAGGCGGCATCGCAGTCGTCCGACACCCACGTGCTGATGAACAACTGCTACGCGAACTACGGCTCGACGAACGCGCGCGAGCTGGCGGCGATGCTGGCCGAGGAGCTGGCGGGCGTTGACCCCGACTGACTTCCCGCCTCGGAGCCCCTCGAGGCGATGAGCACCGGCGCCGTCTCCGGCTTCCAGCCGAGCAGCAATGGGTTCCCGTTCCCGAACTCGTGGCCCCCGGGACCGACGATCCGCGTGGGACCGATCCGGACCCCCGTCCTCGGCTTCGGTGACGCATCGGCCGGCCTGTGCGGCGGCATGGTCATGACGGTCCGCGACCTGTTCGAGGCGGGGATCCGGATGCCGGCCGACCCTCGACCGGCGAATGGCAGCGCGCGGTTCGACGCCATCGTTCGACGCCAGGTGGAGTCGCTCGACTGGCTGCGCGTCCCGCTTCGCTTCCTCGACCTCCAGGCGCTCCGACCTGACCCGCCCAACGGTCTCGCTGCCGTGCTGGGTCGTGAGCCTCCGCGGGTGGTGGCCATCCGGGAGGCATGGCCCCGGATCCGGGCGGACGTCGACGCCGGGCACCCCTCACCGCTCGGGGTTATCCGGGTCACCGGGATCTCGCCGTGGTCGCTGACGCGCAACCACCAGGTCCTCGCCTTCGGCTATGACGCGACCGACACCCTGATCCGGATCCGTATCTACGACCCCAACCACCCGGGCATCGACGATGTCGAGCTGCGGGCCGAGATCGACCCCGACATCGCCCGTCCCTGGCACCAGCGGATCCGCCTGTCCCAGTCGACAGGCGAGCCACTGCTGGGCTTCTTCCGGCAGCCCTATCCGCCCCCTCGATCGTTGCGCGCCTGGCGCTGACGTCGCCTGCTCACAGGGGCGGCAGGGTCTGCCGGTCATCCTGGATCCCGGCCCACAGGTCACCCACCTCGGCCACGCGATCGGGCAGGGTGCGGATCGTCCATCGATCCGGACGCAGCTCGGGGTCGTCGAGCTCGTCCCAGCGGATGGGCGCCGAGGCAGGCGCGCCGTGCCGCGGCCGGACGGCGTACGGGGCCACCAGGGTCTTGATCGCCGCATTCTGCGTGTAGTCGAGACGTGCCTTTCCGCCTCGCTCGGCCTTCGCCCATTCCCAGGAAACAAGCCTGGGCACCGATGCGCCCACGGCCCGTGAGAGCTTCTCGACCCAGGCCGACGTCTCGGCATACGAGTAGCGCCCGCGCTCGATCGGGATCCATGCCTGGATGCCGCGGCTGCCGGTCACCTTGGGGTACGCCCGCACGCCCAGGTGCTCGAGGGCGGTGCGATACAGACGCGCGATCAGCAGCGTCTCGTCCCAGGTGGTGGCGGTCCCGGGATCGATGTCGATGAGCGCGAACGTGGGCAGCCACGGATCGGCGATGGTCGAGGTCCAGGCGTGGACCTCGAACGCGGCCTGGTTGCCCAGCCAGCACAGGGTCGCGACCCGGTCGGCCACGAGATGGTCGTTGGGCTGACGGTCCTCGCGCTCACGGAAGCCCTGCTCGTGCCAGATCGTGAGCCACGCGGGCGCGTGCGACGGGATGTCCTTCTGCCAGAACCCGGGCCGATCGACGCCGTTCGGGAAGCGCTGGAGGTTGAGCGGCCGGTCCGCCAGGTGCGGCAGCATGGCGGGCGCGATCCGGCCGAAGTAACGGATCAGGTCCCGCTTGGTGAGCGCGGGCTCGTCGATGCCGTCGCGCGGGGGAAACAGGACCTTGTCGAGGTTGGTGAGCTTGAGCGACTGCCCCGCGACCGACCAGGAGCCATCGCCCCGCATGCTGTCGAGCATCTCGAGCTCCTCGTCGGATGCCAGCCAGGACGGATCCGGCCCCTGGCGCTGCCCCTGACCGGTCGAGACCGTTGCCGTGGTCATCGACGTCGAGCGTGCGCGAGGCGCCGTATCAGCGGCATCGGCGAGCGGTGCCGGGGCGGTGTCATTCGCCATGCGAACGGCGGCCGCGGAGCTCACGGCCCGCTCGCGGACGACCATCAGGGGATCGCGGTCGAGCTCGAGGCCCTTGTAGGACGTCTGCCGGACGTGGCCGTCCCGCGTCCAGCCGCCGATCTCGGCACGGATCACCAGCTCCGGCCGCACCCACTGGATGCCGGCCAGGTCGCCGCCCCATCGACCGCGATAGTCGGGCGGTGGCGCCGGGTCGAAGGGCGGCGCATCGGTCTCGAGCTCGTCGAGCCGTGACCGGAGCTCGCGCCGGGTCCGGTCGCTGAAGCCCGAGCCGACCTTGCCTGCGAACCGAAGCCGTTCGCCCTCGTAGACGCCGACCGCGAGCGCGCCGAGCACCGCGGCGCTCCCCTCCCCCGGGGTCCAGCCGCCGACGACCAGCTCCTGCTCGGGCCTGACCTTGATCTTGAGCCAGTCGTTCGTGCGCCGGCCGACCTCGTAGCGCGAGCCGCGCCGCTTGGCGACCAGCCCCTCGAGGCCCTGCGTGCGGACGGCGTCGAAGAAGGCGGTCCCCTCGGTCTCCACGTGACCCGCGTAGCGCACGCGAGTGCCGGGCCGCAGCACCAGCTCCAACAGGCGCTTGCGTTGCTCGAGCGGAACGTCCAGGAGGAGCCGGCCATCGAGATGGAGCAGGTCGAACGCCTGGTAGACGAGCGTGCCGCGGGCGGCGGCGCCGTTGCTCGCGGCGGCATCCCCGGCGGCGCTCGCCCGGCCGCCCCGGCCCGCGCTGATCCGCTCCTGGAGCAGGTTGAAGTCCGGCCGCCCGGCATCGTCGAGCGCCACGACCTCGCCGTCGACGATCGCCTCGCGAGCGTCGATCCAGGTGGGCGGCGTCAGCAGTCGCGGGAAATAGGTGGAGGCGTCGTTTCCGTTGCGCGTGTAGAGCTCCACGCCACCGTCGCGGACCACGGCCTCGACCCGATAGCCGTCCCACTTGACCTCGAACAGCCAGCGCTCGTCGCGGAACGGCCTGGCCGCAAGCGTCGCGAGCATCGGCTCGAGGAACCGCGGCATCGGCGCCTCGCGAGCCCCGGTCAGATCGATCCCGGCGCTTGCGGCCGGCATCTCGGAAACCCAGATCGCCGGCGCGTTGGCCTTGACCTCGTCGTTCGTGCGGCCCGACTTGACGCTCTGCGGGAGGTCTTCCGCGTCCCAGCCGGGGACGGCGTCCGCATCGCGCTTGTGGATCAGCAGCCACTGCTCGCCCTGATCGTCCTCGAACGCCGTTCTGGGCGCGGCGCCCGGTCGGCGGCTGGTGCGCACGATCGTGAACCGGCCTCGCAGCTTCTCCCCCTGCATGCGGAGCTTGAGCTCACCGGCTTCGATGGCCGCTGCCGGATCCGGCGTCTCGGCCTCGGGCTCCCACGTCCCCCAATCCCACACGATGACGTCGCCCGCCCCGTACTGGCGGGCCGGGATCACGCCCTCGAAGTCGAAGTACTCGAGCGGATGGTCCTCCACGTGGATCGCCATCCGCCTCGCGCCCGGGTCGAGCGTCGGGCCCTTGGGCACCGCCCACGAGACCAGCACGCCGTCGATCTCGAGTCGGAGGTCGTAATGGAGGCGGGTGGCCCGGTGGCGCTGGACCACGAACCGCCGCCGGCCGACGGGTGCCGGCCCGCCCGAGGCAGCACCCGCGAGATCCGACGCCGGAGCGGGCTCGGGGGTCGTGCTGAAGTCACGCTTGCGGCGGTACTCGTCGAGCGGCATGCGAGGAGTATGGAGCGTTCCTGCGACCCTGCCGGCAAGCGTGGGGCACGCGGGAGCGCCGTCGCCAGCGCACCATCGGCCCTCCCGCCATACGGCAATCGGCACCTCCACGGGTGACCGATGGCGGATGGCCGCGTCAGCGTCTCCCGGCACACTCCGGCGCGCATCGGGCATCGTGCCCGTCCAGGGAGGATCCTTCGTGCACGCCCAGCTCCAGCCCGCAGCCCGATCCATCGAGCGGCAGCCGTACGTCTGGCTTGCCATCGTGCTCGAGGTGTTCACCGCGATCCCGGCCATCATCGTCGGCGTCCAGCTCATCTCGGACACCAGCGGCGCGAGCGTCGGCTTTCCGGCCGGCTGGATCGAGGCGACGCCATTCGGCACGTACCTGATCCCCGGGATCTACCTGTTGCTGATGAACGGCTTCGGGATGCTGGTCCTTGCCGGGCTCAGCTACCTGCGTCACTGGACCGCACCATGGCTGACCGGGGTGCTGGGCACCGGCCTCGTGATCTGGATCCTGGTCCAGCTGCTGGTCATGCCCGAGTTCTCGTTCCTGCAGGCGATCTTCGGGATCGTCGGCCTGGCCCTGATGGCGATCAGCGTCGTCTGGCTGCGCTCGACGGGACAGCTCCGCCTCGGGTAGGCAGCGCCGGCGGGGCGGGCGCGTCCCGGGCGGCCGCCGGGAAGGCTAGGCGCTCTTGCGCCGGCGAGCGGGCTTGGCCTCCTCGGCCTCGTCCGCGCTCGCGGCGGCCTTCGCGGTCTCGCGCTTCGCCTTCGCACGGGACGAGCCCGAGGCACGGGCCTTCTTCGCCTCGCTCACCGAGACGGGCTTCTCTGAATTGGCCGTCTTCGCATCGGTGGCCGCCTTCACGCTCGCTTCGAGGAGCTTCATCAGGTCGACGATGCTCGCGCTCTCCTCGACCGGTGCCGGCTCGGCGATCTCCACGCCCTCGATCTTGGCCTCGATGACCTTGAGCAGCGCCTCGCGGTACTCGTCCTTGTACCGGGCGGGGTCGAACTCACCGGTCATCGCCTCGACCAGCTGCTCGGCCATCTTGATCTCGGCCGGCTTGAACTCGAACTCCTCGCTGACGAGGTCGAGCTCGGAGGGCGACCGGATCTCGTCCGGCCAGTGGAGGGTGGTCAGGAGCATCGTGTCCTCGAACGGGTCGAGGGCGGCCAGCGCTTCGCGATCCCGGATCACCACCTTGCAGATCGCCGTCAGGCCTCGCTCGGCCAGGACCTGCCGAAGCAGGTAGAAGGCCTTGCGCCCGATCTTGTCGGGCTCGATGTAGTAGGCCTGCTTGATGAACCGGGCGTGCTCGGCGGTCGCAGTGTCGCGGGGCGCGAACTGCTCGATCTCGATCGAGCGTATCGTCTTGAGCGGGACCTTCTCGAGATCCTCGTCGCTGATCACCACGTACTGGTCGGGCGCGTACTCGTAGCCCTTGACGGTCTCGCCGCGTGAGATGACCTGCTCGTCAGTGGGGCACCAGATCTTCATCTGGATCCGGGACAGGTCCGTCTCGTGGAGCATGTTGAACCGGATCGTGTAGCTCGACTCGGTCGCCGTATAGAGCTTGATCGGGATGGTGACCAGACCGAACTGGATGGCCCCCTTCCACATGGAACGCGCCACGGCAGATCAGCACCTCGCGTCGCCCGGTGACGCCGTGGCGGCTCCCGGCGCCGCCCGCGAACCGGGACGTAACCCTACCACTCGATCGCAACGGACCCCGGCGCTGGATCGGGCCCGGCTACTTCGTGACGACGAAGGCGTCGACGTCGACACGTGGATGGTTCGCGGTCCCGACGGCCACGATCCGGATCGTGTGCGTCGCGCTCTCGGCCCACGTCTTCACGAACACGACCCGCCTCGGGTGGAGGCTTGAGCGGTGGAGATGGATGGTCTTGACCAGCGTTCCATCGATCCAGACCCGGGCCGCGCCACGACTCCGGCCCCGGGTCGAGACGACCGAGATCCCACGACCCGTGAACGTGCGTGAGATGGCGGCGCCGGCCTGCCTCGAGTAGAGGGTCGAGCGACGTGACCACCTGGCCGACCACGAGCGATGCCAGGTGCCGCTCCGGTGCCAGGTCGTGCTCCTGTCCTGCGAGACGACAACCCTGAACGGATCATCGGTGACCCAGCCGCTCCAGTTGCCGGCCGCATCGCGGGCCCGGATGCGAACCGCGTACGCGTGGCCGACGATGAACGTGCGGTCCACGTGGTGGCCGCTGGCCGGGAGGCTGATCGTGCCGCCCCACGACCCGCCGTCGACACGCCATTGCGCCTGGTACGCGGCGATCGACGACCCGGCGTCCGTGGCCGCGGGCCACGAGGCTCGCGCCGTGAATCGCGTCGTCTCGAACCGGCTCCCGGGGCGAGCCTTGAGTCGCGGACCGAAGACGGTCGGTGGGTCGCTGTCGACGGTCAGCGACAGGGTATGTGTCCGGACGATGTCGCCGAGGGTCCCGGTCACGGTCACGGTGTAGGTACCCGACGGCGTCGCCTTCGGAACCTTCAGCGTGAGCGTCGCCGCGGAAGGGCCACCGGCCGTCGAGACCGCGGGCGCGACGGTCGCCACGATGGGACCCTGTGCAGCGGCCGAGAGATCGATGTCGTCGGTCACGTTCTCGGCGCGATACGTCGTCACCGGGACCGCGAGCGAGGCACCGGCCGCCCCGGCAACCGTCCCCGGCGCCGGACCATCGAGCATGAAGTCACCGAGCGCGACGAGATGCGAGACGTCGAGCAACGGCTCGTGGATGCTGTCCGGATCCGTCGATACCTTCCAGTCGAGGCTGCCCATCGAGCGCAGCGCCGCCCGCACCTGGGCCGGCGTTGCCGCTGGGCGCGAGGCCTTGTACAGGGCCACGGCGCCGGTGACGTGCGGCGCCGCCATCGAGGTACCCGACAGGTAGCCATACCGATTGCCGGGCAGCGTGGATCGGATGCACTTGCCGGGGGCGATGAGGTCGACGTCCGCCCCGTAGTTGGAGAAGTTCGCGAACGTGTCGTCCTTGTCGTACGTGCCCCACGAGTAGCACAGCGAGCCGCCGAGCCCACCGGGCCGGCCGTCCGTGTCCGCCAGCGCGGAGACGGTGATCACCTCGTCGTAGCTGGCAGGGATCATCCGGGCGGCGTTGAAGCCGTTGTTGCCGGCCGCTGCGACGACGGTGACCCCGGCGTCCACGAGCCGGCAGATGGCCTGGTGGATGACGTCGCCGTTGGTCAGGCCGCAGTTGTGGTCGTCTGACCCCGAGCGCGCGACCGACATGTTCACGGCCTCGATCAGCGGCAGATCCGGGTTGACCGGGTCGCGCTGCGCGGCGAGCCAGTCGAGCCCGCAGACGTACCACGAGACGAGGCCGCTGCCATCGCTCCGCAGCACGCGCACCGACCACAGCCGAACCCCGGGCGCGACGCCCACGACGCCCCGGCCGTTGTCGAGCGCCCCGATCGTGCCCGCCACGTGGGTACCGTGGCCGTTGCCGTCCTGCCAGGCATTTGGATCGGAGGTGGTGCAGTTCCGGCCGCCGACCACGTTGAGATCCGGATGGCTGGGATCGATCCCCGTGTCGACCACCGCGACGTCCGCGTCCACGCGCGTGTCCTTGCCGTCGATCGCGGCGATCGGATTGGTCACCCCTCCGATCCTGCTCACGCCGGTCGGGACGTTCTGCGCCTCGATGCTGATGATCCCGTCGGGGACCACCATCGCGACGTTCGGATCCGCGCGGAGCGCCGTCAGCTGCCCGTGGTTGAGCCTCGCCGCGTAGCCGTGGATCACGTTCCGGAATGTGTGGTCGGGCGCCACGCCGAGACCCCTGGCGTGCGTCGATGCCCTCGAGACGCTGGCACCCGGGCGGAGCACGACGATCCAGCGATCGGTGACATCGAGCGGCTTCTGCTTCGTGGCCTCGGTCGTGCCGATCGGGTCCGGAACAGCCGCCGGGGAGCCCGAACCACCCGCGCCGGCTCCGAGCACCGACGCCGGTGCAGCGGTCGCGGCCACGAGCACGAGGAGCACGACCAGAGCGCCGAGCCGGGATCGCGGCATCCATCCTCCATCGCACGACCGCCATCCGGCCGGTGGTGCGCCCCTAAGGTTCGCTCATCTGGGCCGAATTGGGAATGCCTCGCTGGTCAGGCGCCGACCATGACCGTCGCGCAACGCAAACCGACCTCCACCCGAGCGGACCCCGTCCCGGCCCTCAGCCCGACGCCGTCCCGGGCTTCAGGCGGACCGGCGCTGCGCTGTGGGCTGCAGCTCGGCCTCGGCCTCGGCGACCCGCCCCAGGATCCCGGTCCGCAGCTGGTCGAGCCCGGCCCACACGGCCTTGGTCGCGTTGGATACCGATGTCAGCTGCGCCTTGAGCGCGCGGATCGCCTCCAGCTGCTCCCGGACACCGGTCAACGCGCGCGCGACCGCCGCCGCATCCACCTCGACATCGTGCTCGTCGAGCGTGCCCAGGGCGAGGAGCCGAGCCAGCCGGATTGCTGCCTCGAGGTACGACCGGTCGGGAGCCTCGGGATCCACGACCACGTGGACATCGTCGCCCAGCAGCGCGAACGGCGCGACGCCGGTGGGGGCATGCGCCGGCGACCACGTGACGATCGCGACGGCAGCGGACCGGTTCTCACGGGCCTCGCGAAGCTCCTCACGCATCGCCCGCTGGGACACCGCGCGATCCTTCGCCTCGATCACGATCCGCAGGTCGGCACCCCGCGCGAGCCCCGGATCGATCGTGAGCACGAAGTCTCCCTTCTTGGAGCCCATCACCGCGCCGGTCTCGTTCGAGGTCCGGTCGACCATGTCACCGGCGCCACGGGCGATGTCACCCAGCAGGTCCTCGAGCACGGCCTCGAAATCGCCCCCCTTGGCGGCCGATCGCGACCGCTCGTCGGCGCGCGCTCGGGAGGCCGCCTCGAGAGCAGCCAGCCGTTCGTGGAGGCCCTTGAATCCATCTGCGATCTCCTGCCGGAACTGGTGCAGCGGGGACCCGAGCCGGGTCGGGTCAAGGAGCTGCGCCAGCTTCGACTGATCGCCATCGAAGTAGCGGCCCAGCAGACCGCCGATCCGACCGATGGCCGAGTCGCGCTTGGTCTCGTCGAACAGCTCGTTGACGAACTGCTGGAGCGCGCCCCGATCGCCGAGAAATCGCTCCAGCGTTCGCGGCAGCCGCCCGTCGTCGTCGGCGAAGTTGGCGCGCAGGACGTCCTCGACGGCACGCGCAGCCTCCTGGTTGGCGGCCGAGGTCTGGGCGACCAGCTTGTCGAACTCGCGGCGCACAACGTCGACGTCGACGGTCATCGATGCATCCCGGAGCGCCATGAGCCCGATCCGCAGGGCACGCTCGGCGACCGGCACGCGATCGGCCTCGTCCCTCTCCGCAAGCGCCTCCGGCGAGCTGGGCGTCCGCGACCTCGAGGTGGTCAATGACGATCCGATCGCCCTCGATGTGAACCATCGTCTCGTTTGGCGAGCGTCTTCGGGTCAGGGCGAGGGACGGGCTGGTCGACGTCGGCAGCGGGAGGACTCGGGCTTCCATGGCGGCATCGTGGATCCAGGTCGTGACAGCTTGCCTGTCACACGTGCCGCGCGCGGCCCCTGTCGGAGACGACCTCGGCCGTGTCAGCGAGCGCCCGGCACCATCAGCGGGCGGACGCAAGGCGAGGGGCGAGCGGACGGCAGGCGACGCGCGATCAGGTCGTGACCGCCAGGCGACGCGCGGTCGGGTCGTGACCGCCAGGCTGCGAAGGTCTGGGGTTGCGGGGCAGGGTGTGCCGGTCGCGGCCGGGATCAGGCCGTGGCCACCCCTTGCTGGCGCGTGGTCGACGGATCGCCCTCGCCCAGATCGGCCACGATCATGCGAGCCCACCTGCGGACGCGAGCCCGGCTGGCAGGCTCGAGATGATCCAGCTCATCCGACTCCCGCACCGGATCGATGGCACCGAACGTGGCGGCACCCCGGGCGCCGATGCCGCGCGCCACGCGCATCACGCCGATGTCCTCGGGCGCGCCATCGGCGCCGGTCTGGACCTGCGCGATCGGTCCGGCCGTGAACAGCCACACGGGCCGACCGGCGAGCGATTCGGCATGTCGCGCGAGGAAGCCACCGCCATCCGACATGCGGCGCGCCAGGAACACGCCGCTGCCCAGGATGATCGCCGAGTATTGGGTCAGGTCCTTGACCTCGCTGGCCGCCCGGCAGTCGACCGAGAGCCCCGCCGCATGCAGCTCCGCGGCGATGGTGGCGGCGATCCCGGCGGTGGAGCCGGATTGGCTGGCGTACGCGATGAGGACGCTGTCAGCGGTCATGAGGCGCTCCGATCTGGTTCACGGATCGTCGCCTCCGGGCCCGATCGAGGCGAGGGCCGAGCGGCACCCCGTTCGGGGTCGGGTCGCCTGCGGCAACCCCTGCGCCTCGGCACGTTCTGTCCGGGCGAGCGTCCGTCGGCCAGCTACCAGTCGCGGACTACCATCGGGTCATGCTCGGGACCCGCGCGCCGACGCTCCAGCGCCTGATCGGCATCGTGCTCGCGACCGCCGTGACCTCGACCATGCTGGTATCGCCGGCTGCCGCCGTGACGCCGACGACGAGCGACGGGCCGGCGATCCTGGTCCAGCCGGACACACCCGCCACGGGCCCGACGACGGCAGGCTCCGGTTCGGCGACCAGCGCGACGCCCTCGACCAGCGCCACCGCTTCCGCCTCTGCCATCGTTCCCGGGTCCGTCGACCAGGCCAGCCTCGCGATCCGCGCCACCTACGACGCCAACGTCCGCCTCTCGCTCGCTCATCGGACGCTGCGGGGCAGCGTGACCATCAACGCCCAGAACCGGTCCGGGGCTGGCATCGATCGCCTCGAGCTCAACACGGTCATGGCCAAGCTCGGACGCCTCCGCCTGAGGGGCGTCACCGTCGACGGTACCGACGTCAGCGCCACCGTCAGCGGCCAGACGATCACCGTGCCGCTGGGCGGCATCCTGCCCGACGGTGCCACGACCGTCGTCGCCGTCCGCTTCGCCGCGACGCTGCGCTCCAACCTGGTCGGATCGAACTGGCTGTTCACCCGGGCCAACGGGATCGTCGACCTCTACCGCTGGATCCCGTGGATCAGCCGCAAGCGCCGGTTCGCCCGCCCGAACTACGGCGACCCGTTCGTGACCCCCGTCAGCCCCCAGGTCACGGTCAGGATCCGCACCGACCGCCGGGTCCGGTACGGCAACACCGGCAACCTGGTCGCCAGGTCGGCCGATGGCCTGACGCGCACCTTCCGGGCGACCAACGTCCGGGACTTCGTGATCACGGCCTCGACGCGGTACCGGACGAGGCAGGCCCAGGTGGGCGACAACCTGGTGCGTGTGGTGTACCGGCCGGGCTTTCCCGCCGCGGCCGCCATGCGAGCCGCGAAGAGCGCGCTCAGGAAGATCGAGGCACGGCTCGGTCCGTACCCCTACCGCGTGCTCAAGGTCGTCCAGTCGGCCGGCGCCTACGGCATGGAGGGTCCCGGGATCGCCTGGATCCCCACCGGCACCGGCTCGAACCTCGCCTACCTCGTTACCCACGAGATCGCACACCAGTGGTTCTACGGGCTGGTGGGCAACGACCAGGCACGCGAGCCGTTCGCCGACGAGGCCGTGACCGACTTCGTGGCGCGCGACATCCTGGGCATGCGCCGCAGCTCGCGATGCGCGACGGCCACCCTCGATCGGTCGATCTACCACTACTCCTTCACGTGCTACTACGAGGACATCTACATCCAGGGCGGGAACCTGCTGAACCGCGTCCGGAGGAAGATGGGCTCGGCGACCTTCTGGGCCGCGCTGCGCACCTACGTCGCCGACCATCGCTGGGAGCTCGTGCATACCCGGACGCTGCTCGATGCGCTCGACGACGCGACCCCGCTCGACCTCGCGTCCTGGTGGCGACCCCGGTTCCCCAGCCTGTACTAGTCCGATCGAGGAGCCTGTCATGCCGACTACCACCGATCTCACCATTCGCCTGGCGACGCCGGCCGACGCTGCCGCCTGTGCCGCCATCTACCGACCATTCGTCGACCACAGCGCGATCTCGTTCGAGGCAGTGGCGCCCGATGCCGACGAGATGGGCCGCCGGATCACGCGCGTGATGGAACGAACGCCCTGGCTGGTGGCCGAGGTCGATCGGGAGATTCGTGGCTACGCGTATGGCATGCGACACCGCGAGCGCGCCGCCTACGACTGGACGGTCGAGACCACCGTCTACATCGACCAGACGATCGTGCGCCGGGGCGTCGGCCAGGCGTGCATGAAGTCCCTGCTCGCCATCCTCCGGCTCCAGGGTTTCCATCTCGTCGTGGCGGGGGTGACGCTGCCCAACGTCAGCTCCGTCGCCCTGCACACGGCCCTCGGGTTCCGGCCGATCGGGACCTACCCGGCGATCGGCTTCAAGGACGGCCAGTGGCACGACGTGGGCTGGTTCGCTCTTGAGCTCGGACCGCGCTCGAGCCGGCCGTCGCTCGTCCGGCCGATCTCGGAGCTGGTCGGGACGCCGGAGCTGGAGGCTGCGCTCAGCCCGCGCTCGATCTGACGCACTCGATCTGACGGGCTCGAGGGCGACTGACGGAGCCATCGGGGCCCGTGCGTCGATCCCGCTACGAGGGATGGCTTCGGCGTGTCGTGTCCGCCTCGCGCTCGAGCAGCACGGTCAGCGGCTCGTGGTCATGCCCGGCCTGGGCCGCAAGATCGATGCCCGCGACGTGCCATCCCTGCCGTCCGAGCTCGGTGAGTCGCTCGACCAGCGGCAGCAATCGCGGCTCGCGCCCGCCCACCGGGATCCGCTCGATGCGATATTCGACATTGCCCATCAGCAGCCCCCGGCAGCGGCGTGCACACCGGCCCGGGCCCACCTGCCACGACCATGGAGTACGGTGTGAGCAGGCGGTGAGGCACGGTGGCAGATCCGACTCCACAGCGTGAGATGCCGGTCGACGACGACCCGATCAGGGCCGGATTCCTGGGCACCCTCCCGCAGGCGGCGGCCGAGGAGCTGCTCGCCGATGCGCTCGAGATCGACGTTCCGGCGGGCGGCGAGGTCTATCACAGCGATGAGCAGCCGCGCGCCATCGTGGTCCGCGAGGGCCTGCTCCGGTTGTATGGGAGCTCGGTCGACGGACGCGAGGTCTCGATCCGCTACGCGCGGACCGGTGACGTGCTGGGCCTTGCCCTGGTGCTCGGCGGCGGGCCGGCGCCGGTTGCCGTCCAGGCCCTCACCGGCGCCTCGGTCGTGGCGCTCCGGATCAGCGTGCTGCGCCGGTTGTTCGAGACCGACGCCGCGGTCGCGCGGGCGTGTGCGGCGGAGCTCGCCCGCCAGCTGGTGCGCGCCTTCGACGAGATCGCCGAGGAGGCGTTCTTCACGGTCCGGCAGCGCGTCGCCCGCCAGCTGCTCGACCTCTCGAGCTACCGGCCGGACGGCACCCTGGTGGTGCGCAGCACGCAACAGGAGCTGGCCGACGCCATCGCGTCCAGCCGTGAGGTGGTCGCCCGTGCCCTTCGTGAGCTGCGCGAGGCCGGGATCGTCGGGGCGTCTCGACGGGGGATCATCGTGCACGATCCGATGGCGCTCCGGGAAGAGGCCGGCGGTGCCTCCCGCGACACGCTCGGTGGGGCGTCGCCTGATGCACCTGGCGCCAAACTCCGGGCCACGCGCGCGCCGCACGAACGCCGGACCCAGGATCGGGGGCGACTGGCGACTAGCATGGCTGGCACGACGGCCACGGGCCACGCGGTTCGCGGCGCCCGTGGATCACCGTCTCACCTGACCGCGGCGGCGGCGCGACGTCCTTCGTCGCGCCGCTCCGGGCCGGGCGAGCCGGCCGGGTTGGATGCCTGTCCTGTGCCTAGTCGCCGACCACGCGCATCAGCAGCATCGGGACGGCGCTGCTGGACTCCCAGCCGCCGGTCGAGCGCTTGAGCGGGTTCAGGTCGACGAGCTGCCAGCCGTCCTTGCCCAGCTCGTTGAGCCGGTCGAGGAACTCCTTGGTATGGGTGACCTCGTCCTCGTGGTACGGCATCGGCTCCATCTTGTACTCGACGTGTGTCCTGGTCGCGATAGCGGTCATGCTGCAACTCCCTTCGTTGCACAGCGATTCGTTTCAGGTCTGGGGCAGGTCCGGCGGTCGTCGCACGGCCCCCCGGTGAACCCGACGGAGACTGACGCCTGATCGAACCTGTCACGAACCACCCTAGATGCGGGGGCGGCTGGCGTCTGTGACTTGTGTCGTCCGAGCGGCGCGTCGCTAGCGCGGGCCGACGCCCACACCGCCCGGAAGCTGGACGCTCGGCCAGCCGAAGGAGCGCAGCGGGCCGAAGACGTCACTGATCCCCGTCACGCCCGCGACGACGTAGACGACGACCCAGGCCACGACGATGAGCGCGATGATCGCCGTCAGCCGGCGCCGCAGCGGCGACCAGGGTGCGTCCACCGGGGATTGGCCAGCCTCGCGCCGCAGGTAGTCCTGCTCGTGGCTGATCACCACCGCCGGGAAGACGCCGAGGAGCAGCACCGCGCCGGCGAAGTCGGGCCCACCGATCAGCGACTCCGTGAAGGCGACGATGAGCCAGGCGGCGATCAACGGCGTCCAGGGCCAGGTCAGCCGCCTCGCGAAGCGCACTCTCAGGCCGGTGACGGCGACGAGGGCCAACGGCAGCCCGAGGGCGAGCGCCATCCACACGGCGTCGAGCTCCGCGTTCGCGACGAACGGGGGGACCCTCGCAGGATCGGTACCGAAGCCATCCACCAGCAGGCTGCCGATCAGCCAGTACGTGAGCGCAACCGCCAGCACCAGGAGATAGAGGTCGACGAAGAGCAGCAGCCGCGGGCGGTGCGACGCCCTGGCGAAATGATGCGCGGTTGCCGGCGTCGACGACGTGCTACCCAACCCATTGACCCCCATCTTGGTCGGCCGATCCCGTGTCGGTCGGCGGATCATAGACCTCGCCGACCAGTCGCAACCCAGTAGCGAAGCTTGCCGCTGCGCTCGTCCTCCAGGGCGCCTCCGTTTCGCTCGATGACGGCGCGCGAGCCGGCGTTGTCGATGTCGCAGGTGACGAGCGCCGGGTCGATGGCGAGGTCGTGCGCGACGGCCAGCCCCTGCCTGAGCATCTCGGTCGCGTGGCCCAGACGCCGGGCGGTCGGGCGAACGTCGTAGCCGATGTGACCGCCGAGCTCGAGCAGCACCGGGGTGAGGCGATGGCGGATGCCGATCCGGCCCAGGAACTCGTCCCCCTCGACCCACCACAGCTCGGTGCTGGGCACGAAGGCATCGGGCCGGGGCGTGGCCTCCAGCCGATCGGCGCGGATGGCCGTGACCATCCGCGCGAAGGCGTCGTCGGTCGCCAGGTCGTCGATGTTGTCGCGCAGGTACCGTCCGATCACCGAGCGGTCGTCCGGCGACCCGCGGCCCTCGGCGCGAAACTCGTCCAGCGCCGCAGCGAACGACCGTCGCACGCGCACGTCGGGTGCGATCAGCTCCGGCATCGGACCGGTCTCATGCCCCCAGGCGTCGCTGATCGACCCGCGCGTCGGCCGCCACGGCCTGGGGGAACCACCGGAGCCTCGGTGGCAGCATCGGACGCCAGGCACGCCACGCTCCCACCAGCCACGCGCCGATCGCCTGCTCGCGGGGGC
This sequence comes from uncultured Chloroflexia bacterium, assembly GCA_963806265.1. Lineage (GTDB taxonomy): Bacteria > Chloroflexota > Limnocylindria > Limnocylindrales > CSP1-4 > CAIXZV01. The sequence continues at coordinate 45,006 of CAWDXT010000029.1, read as the reverse complement.
CCCAGGCGAGCCCGTACTCGGTGCGCACCGAGGTCGGCAGGAGGCCCAGCGATGGGACGAGCAGCCAATCCAGGGCCGGGGACGGCACCCGTCGGAGGACCGTGGCGGTGGGCGGCGCCAACCGGCCCAGGCGGCGGGCCACCGGGCCTCGCTCCACGAGCGGAGCCAGCGGTGGATGCAGGATGATGGCCGCCAGCTCGCGCGCCGTGGCGGTCGGGTGCACGGGGCCCGACGGATCGAGCATCGATCTGACGTACGCGTCAAAGGCGTCGATGTCGGCCGGCAGCAGGTCCTCGGGCACGCCGAACAGCCGGCCGACCGGCAGCGTCTCCGTGTAGAACCGCGCGCGCCGATCCCGTGCCAGCGGCTCGAGCCAGGCGTCGATCGTCGCCAGGGTCGAGTCGATCAGGGTCGCGTGAACCCACAGCGAGAGGGCGGGATCGCGAGCCGCATACGAGGCGCCGAAGCGGGCGGCAGCATCACCGTCCCGGATGGGTCCGGTCACGGTGCGGTGGAGCCCGTTCAGCCGGCGGATCTCGGCACGTGCCTCGGTCCCCGTCCCGTACACGATCCGCAGGTAGCTCCGGAGCGTTCCGGCCAGCCGGGCCCACGGATCCGCCCGAAAGTCCGAGTGCTGGTCCACGCCCTCGGCGACCAGCGGGTGCGCGATCTGGAGGAGCAGCGCCCTCGGACCGGCACCCAGCAGCAGCGACGCCTCGCGATTGAGGCGCCAGGCCTCCGAGCCCGGGCCGTAGAGTCCGGCGCGCTCGATCGCCGGATCGCCGGTCAGCGCGTTCGTGGGCGCATCACCCCTCAGCGCTCGGAGGGCCGCCGCCCGACGACCCACCAGGCAACCGGGAACACGCCCGCGGCGGCCAGCAGCTTGATGGTGTCCACGACCACGAACGGCAGCAGCCCGATGGAGATCGCCTCGGCCAGCGACATGCCGGTCGCGACCGCCAGCCACGGCACACCGACGAGGTAGATCACGCCGGTCCCGAGCAGCGTCTCGCCGATCGCGCCACCGATGTGGCGGTCCCAGCCCAGCTCGGCCAGCCGCCCGACCAGCGCCCCGGCGACGATGAACCCGACGAGGTAGCCGCCGGTGGCACCCCAGATCACGGCGAGCCCGCCCTTCCCCTCGGCGAAGAACGGGAGCCCGACGACCCCCAGCGCGACGTACAGCAGCGCCGCCACCCCGCCGCGCCGGAAGCCCAGCGCGCCACCGACGACGAGGACGCCGAAGTTCTGGAGCGTGTACGGCACCGGGTTGTCGGGGATCACGAACGAGACGCGGGCGGTGAGGTAGATGAGCAGCGCACCGGCGATCGTGAGGACAAGGTCCCGCAGCAGCGGCGACAGGCGCTCGCCCACGCGAATCGGCACCAGGAAGTCGGCGATCGTCACGCCCTTCTCGGTGGCAGGCACCCGCGTCAGCGACGGGATCGCGATCGACATCCTCACCTCGCTCCGGCGCAAGGGTGCGCCGGTGTGGGGCGGAGTCTACCAACCGGGCGTGCGACCCACCAGCAGGGTCATGGGCCCGTGGCCGTCGCGACGGACGGTCCCGGCACCCCGGACGTGCCGCCCGCTCGGATGAGGCCGGTCACTCGCCTCTGACGGCTGCCACGATCGAGCGCCGGCCGGCGACCCGAGCCGGCTGGGCGGCTGCCAGCATCGCGAGGGCGATGCCCAGCACGATCGTGAGCGCGATCGTCGGCCACGGCAGCCGGATCGCGGTCGAGCCGCTCGTGGACGCGATCATGAGCCAGCCGACGGCGACGCCGGCGGCGGAGCCGACGAGCGCTCCCGACCGCGCCCAGGATCCCGGCTTCCACGAGCACGCTCCGCCAGACCTGGCGGCGGCTCATGCCGACGGCGCGCAGCATGCCCAGCTCGCGCACGCGCTCGAGGGTGTCCATCGAGAGGGTGTTGACGATGCCCAGCGCAGCGACCACGACGGCGGCCAGGGCCAGCAGGTCGAGCAGGTTGAACAGGTGGTCGAGGGCGTCACCGACCGCGCCCTGCACGTGCGAGATCGGCGCCGGGGTCAGGGCGAGCTCCCGGGCGATGGCCTCGATGGCGGCAGCGGCCTCCGTCTCGCGGCCCGGCGCGAAGCGGACGGCGAACGCGTCCGCGCCCGCCACTCCGAACCGATCGAGCGCGTCCGGCCAGCTCACCAGCACGGCCTCGCCCGCCTGGCCCGGGAACGAGTGCTCGACGATCCCCGTGACCTCGAGCTCGAGCAGCCCGTCGGCGGTGGTCACCGCGATCGAGTCGCCCACCCCAACGCCCAGCCGCTCGGCCTGCGATCGAGGCAGGATCACCGTCCCGCCGGCGTCCAGCCCGGTCAGCGCAGTGTGCCGGTCGCCGGCCACGAAGGACAGCCGGCCGTCGGCATCGAAGTCCGCACCGCGGATCGCCGTGGCGTCGAGCCGCGTGCCGTCGAACGCAAGACCGAACGAGGCGATCGGGCTGATCCGCGCCACGCCGTCGACCGCGGCCAGCTGCTGCTGTGCGCCGTCGTCCTCGAGCGGCACCGGCGCGATGGCGGTCACGATCTCGTCACCCGGCACGACACCGGCCAGCCACGCGGTGGCCGACGTCCGCGCGTTGGTTGCGACCGCGCCCAGCGCGACGACCATGGCCAGCGCCACGACCAGCGCGCCGACCGTGATCGTCGTGCGCGCGGGGTCGCGCGCCATGGCCGCGCGCGCAAGTCGCTCCTCGAGCCGCAGCACCCAGCCGAACGGCAGGCCGACGAGACGGGCCAGCGGACCGAGCAGCAGCGGCATCAGCAGGACGGCCGCGAGCAGCACGGCGTAGATGGCAGCGGTCCGGACGGGCCCGGACGGGGTCCCGGTCCCGATCGGCAGCACGAGGATCGCGAGCAGGCCGGTCACCGCGATCACGACCACCAGCCAGCCCATCCGGGCGCGTGCGGCGGCGCCGGGCTCGGAACGGGCGCGAAGGGCCGTCACGGGACTGACCGAGGCCGCGCGACGGGCCGGCTCCAGGGCCGCGACGACGGTGACCGCGAGGCCGGCCAGCAGGCCGGCCGCGATGACCGCCGGCGTGAACGACGGGCCGTCGATCACGACGTCGCCCGTCTGGCGCAGCCAGCCGGTGGCGATCTCGGCAAGCAGGGCGCCGAACGCCAAGCCCGAGCAGCGAGCCGGCGATGCCCAGCGCGAGGCCCTGTGCGAGCACCAGGCGGACGACCTGGCCGCGCCCCGCTCCGGCGGCGCGGAGGAGCCCCAGCTCGCGGATGCGCTCCACGACCGTCATCGCGAGCGTGTTGAGGATCAGGAACGCGGCCGTGAACAGCGCGATGGCGGCCAGCAGCGCGAGCGTGGACCGAACGTCCGAGGTCGAGCTGCGCAGCGAGGCGGCGATGTCGGACGGCGCGCTGAGGACGTACGGCTCGTGGACCAGCGATCGGCTCGAGCTCGGCGGTGACGGAGGCGACGCTGGCACCCGGCACGAGGACGACATCAACGCGGGTCAGGCCGGAGATCGCCGGCTGTGCTGTCGCTGCCCCCGCGTCGGTGGCCGTCGATCCAGGGTCGGTCGATCCGGGGTCGGTCGTGAAGGGCGACTCGGCGCCGGCGCCGGCCGCGGCATCCGAGACGTTCAGCTCGGAGGCGGTCGCGAGCGGCAGGATGACGGTGCGACCGCCGGCGCCGGGGATCGGCCCCTCGCCCGCCAGGATGCCGACGACGCGCACGTGCACGGGCGCGCCGGCGCCGAAGATCGATCAGCTCGCTGCCAACGTCCAGCCCATCGCTGGCCGCCATCCGCTCGGTGACCAGTGCCACCGGCTCGTCGAGCGCGTCCAGCGCGGCACCGCGGACGAGGGTCAGGTCGCGGACCTTCGGCTCGACGCGCCGGGTCGACCCCCAGCACCGTGACCGGATCGTCGGCGATGGCCCGTCCCGGCTCGGGCGCGAGGTAGGACTGGCGCTCGATGGCCGGCGCCGCGACCGCGACCCCGGGGGCCGCGTCGATGGCGGCGAGGGTCCGCGCGGAGAGGCCCGTCTCGGTGAACGCCGAGACGCGGAGATCGGCACGGCCGACCAGGCCCGACGACCATCCGATCGACGGAGGCGTCGAGACCGGCGTTGATCGCGAGCGCCGCGACCAGCACGCCGACGCCGATCGCGATGCCGAAGACGGTCAGCAGGCTCCGGGCCGGGCGGGCGATCAGGCTCCGCCAGGCATACGGGAGGAGGCCGCGCATGGCGATCGCTACAGCCCCAGCTGCGCGAGCCGGGCGATGAGCGGCGTCGCCGCGTGGTCGTCGCGGCGGCCGAGGACGATCTCCTCGCGAATTCGGCCGTCCTCGAGCACCAGCACCCGGTCGGCATAGGCGGCGGCCTTGGCGTCGTGGGTCACCAGGACGATCGTCTGGCCGCGATCGACGCACGCTCGCCACAGCGCGTTGAGGATGTCGATGCCGGTCGTGAAGTCGAGGTTGCCGGTCGGCTCGTCGGCGAGGAGCAGGGCCGGCCGGGTCACGATCGCGCGGGCCACGGCGACCCGCTGCTGCTCGCCGGCCGACAGCTGGTCCGGGCGATGGCGCTCCTTGCCTGTGAGGTCCACCAGCGCGATCGCGTCGCGGATCCGCGTCGGCGAGCTCGCCGGACCGCGGATCCTGCCCGGCGATGGTGAACGGCAGCCCGACGTTCTCGACCACGTTGAGCAGCGGGACGAGGTTGAACGACTGGAACACGAACCCGGTTCGCTCGCGGCGGAGGCGGGTCGCCTCGTCGTCCGACAGGCGGCCGATGGACTCGCCCTCGAGGATGACCTCGCCGCTGGTCGGGCGGTCGAGCCCGCCGAGCAGCTGGAGGAGCGTGCTCTTGCCCGAGCCGGACGGCCCCATCAGGGCGACGAGCTCGCCCGGGCATCACGCTGCAGGCTGACGCCCCGAACGGCGTCGATCGCCTCGCCCGCCAGGCGGTACTGGCGGACGAGGCCGCGCGCCTCGAGGATCGGTAGCGGCGTGGTCAGGAGTCGGACTCCCGGCGGCCATGGTCGCGGGGTCGATGGCGGGAACGGCGCCGGTGGGGCGCTGGGGAAGCTGAACGGTCATGGACGGAGCGGCTCCGTGCGGTGCGAACGGTGCGAGCGCCTCGTGAGCGGATGACGCCGGTTCGTACGCTAGCGGTGCGGTGCGGTGCGGTCACCCGCCCGATGGTCCTGCCTCCGGGGGTCCGCGGCCGGGTACCGCCGACCGGCGCGGCGCTGAGGCCCTCGGTGCCGAAGTACTGGCCGAAGACGGTGTCCGACGATCGAGTCGACGAGGCCGACGTTCCGGCGTTCGTCGACCACCCGGTAGCCGCCCGGCGGCGACCACGCCCAGGGTCGTCGGTCGACCTCGCTCGGGGCCGGGGTGGGCGATGGCGTCGGGGACGGCGTCGGGGACGCCGTGATCGTCGGCAGCGGCGTCGGCTCGAGGGCCGGCGCCTGCAGTCGGCGTGGGGCTGGGCGTCACGGTTTCGGCGTCGGGCTGGGGGTCGGCCTCGGGGTCGGCCTGGCGTGTCGCCTGCGGCGTGGGCTTCGGGGTCGGCTTGGGGGTCGGCTTCGGCGTCGGCTTGGGGGTCGGCTTGGGCGTCGGCTTCGGCGTCGGCTTCGGGGTGGGTTTCGGGGTCGGCTTGGGCGTTGCCTTGGGTGGCCGTCGATCCGCACTTGTCGGCGAACAGGACCGTCCACATGAAGTGTCATCGTCCCCCTTGAAGTTGCCCTTGTAGGCGCCCACCGCGACCACGTCCCAGGACTTGCCCATGATGTTGGCGCGGTGGCCCGGCGAGTTCATGAACTTCGTCGAAGACCCAGTTGGTGGCCGTCCTCGACGCTCGCGCCCGGCCAGGTCACGAAGCCGATGTTCTCGCCCGGCGCTCTTGAAGCAGTAGCTGTACTTGTGCTGCATGTACCAGAACACGTTCCGGGTCGTGCCCAGGATCGTGTGGCTGAAGTAGTTCGCGGTCGATCATGTCCTTCGCCGCCAGCGAGCGATCGTGCGCAGCGCCGTGTCGAGCTTGAGGGACTTGTTGCCGGCCGAGGCACGGGCCTGGTTCTGGAGCGAGATCAGCAGCGACTCCGAGCTGGAGTTGAAGCTGTTGTTGTCCCACGCGTAACGGCGCGCGGCGCGGCCAGCAGGCCGACCGAGGTGATCGAGAACGCGAGGGCGACGATGACCGTGAGGCGGGGCTCGACCATCGGCGCGGCGAGGCGGGAGAGGAGGGACATCGGGCTCGGCAGCTTGGGTTCGGGTGTCAGTGAGCCGGGACATCGGCTCGCTACCGATCCTGCGGCGTCGTGGTGCCTCCATCCGCCGCGCAATGGTCCCGACCGCGACCGGCACGGGGTACCGGTTTCCGATCCCAACCGCACCCTTCCGCACCGGGCCGCCCTGGTGCACGTTCCTGCGTGGGTCCTGCGGCTCCAAACGGTGCCTGGACGCTGCGTTCGAACCATCGCGTCCGGTACACTCCGCTGGCCCCTGGCTCGGCGCGCCCGCGGACGAGGCCGGGCGAGCCACGGTGGCCTTAGCTCAATCGGCAGAGCACTGGATTGTGGCTCCAGAGGTTACGGGTTCGAGCCCCGTAGGCCACCCCACTCCCCCGCACGACCGAGCGGCATGGAGCGGCACTGAGCGGCACTCAATTTCATTTATTTTTTATTTATACAAGATTGCTGCAGAGATTGCTGCAGTGTCGGCGGCGGAGTTCCCAGGGATCCGGGCAGCAGTAGGCTGAATGGCGTGGGGCAGCTGACCGTTGACGCGATCGGAGCGAGGTTCCAGGACGGCTGGCTTGGGCTGCTGCTCGGGATTGCGCGCTCGGCTCGCTGGGACTTCACCTGTGGCTTCTGCCGTTCGCCTGTCCGCAAGGTGCAGCCAATGGCCTGGAGCACGACCGTGTGTCAGTTCTGTGGCACGCGCAACCGCCTGCCCGTGCCTCGCTTCCCAAACGACCCTGGACCGAGGCCGCCGAACTGGCCTGACTATCGACCGCCATCGCGTTGAGCATCCACGAGGCGAAAACGCACAACGGGGCGTCAGCCATCCCCCCTCCTACTGCTTCTTGTTCGCCCTCAACTCCACGAGGATGCGGCTCGGATCAGCAATTCCGAGGTTGTAAGGATCGTCCCCTGGATTGAACACGTTCACAGCTAGCTCGTTGTAAGCCTTGGTCGCGAAAAACAAGCATTGCGGGCTCCAGGGGAGCTTGCTCGTACACGTCGGACGGGTCTCGTTCTTGACGATGAACCCGGCATCGGTCGCCATGGCAATCGCAGCGTGATAAGCGTCGGCGGCGGGGGTGTTGGTCAGATAGAAGCGGTGCACAGAGGGGCAGTCCGGGTTGATGACCAAGTCACACTGCCACTCGGCGCCACCTGGCTCACGGACCGTCGTGTGGACCAGTTCCCAGCCGCTCGGTACCGAAAGCTCATCGAGAACAGCTGCGTAGTGATCGGCGCCCGGACGTGGCGTGCACGCGGCGAAGAGCACAGCCACCACGAGCAGAAACCACGATCGACGCACGGAAACAGCAATGCCACGCCGCACTGCACACCCCCTTCTCCCTCGCCATTCCGAACGCGGTCGGGTCCTCCCGTGCTCACAGTCTAGGCGCCCCGGTCGCCCGCTGGCCCTGCCTCGAGGTCAGGCGCGGTGCGGAAGGGCATACTGCGGACGATGGGTTCAGGTTGGGGGTCCCCTGGTCGCCCTCGTCGCGGATTGCGGCTGTTTACGTTCGCCATGGTCGTGCTGGCCGCAGCAATCGTGGTGGTCGCGATCGTCTCGCTCCTGTACACGGCGCCTCTCGGCGGGTAGACAGTCCAGATGAGTGCTCAGCGCCCCGGTCGCCTGCCGACCCCGTAACGACTCCGTCGACCGCACGCCGATGAGGCATCGGCGATCGACCGACTGGCAGCAGCGGGCGACGCGGCCCATGACGCACCGCCCACCCTCGACAAAGAGCTGATCCGACGGCTCTGGGCCCGGCCTCGGTTCGCGCTCGAGACCGACGCATGGGTGGTGGGGCTCGTGGTCTTGATTGCCATCACTGTGCCGGGCCGACTTGTCCCACCAGGTCGGACCGGTGGCTCGTATGCTGTCGACCATGCTGGTGGCAACGCAAAGGCAGTGAGCTGGGTTTCGGGCTATCGGTTGTCGCTGCGATGGCGCTCCTCAGTGGCGCCTCCGCGATGATCATCGCGGCGTTCTTCCAGTCCTGAGGCTGCTAGCGCCGGCAGCTGAGCACTGGGCGGGGTAACGCTTGTGGTGGGAGTTTGCTCGCCCACCGGCCGCTCCCCTACGAAGCGCCGGGAAGCCGCCGTCGCGGTGCTCTGGCGACCGCCATGGAGCGTATCGTTGCGGCTGCGACATGGATGTCGGGCTGCCGTCTTGAACCGGGTTGGCGGCTCCGTATGCATGGCCGCCCGAAGGAGATGGGATGCCTGAGATCACCGGGCCGATGATCGCGCTCGCAGCCGTTGCCGCGGGTATCGCCGCGCTGCTTGTGCTCCGCGCCCGCGACCGGCGGCACAATCGATAGCACACGGTGTTCCGAGGTAGTCCCCACCAAACGCGTTACCCCGGCACTGGGGTAATGACTGCGGGGTGGCCATGAGCCCCGGCGGGGACCCAGACGGACGGGGCTCGATCTCGTCGCGAGAGTGGCTCAGGGGCCTCGTGGTCATCGCCGTGGTGGTCGTGATCGTCGTGCTGCTGTTCTTCCTCGCCAACGGTCCGAGGGCGGCGTGATCTGCGCGCCATGAGCTTCCGGACTGCTTTTCCCAAGGAGACCCGGCTCGTTTCGCTGGGGTCGATCTTCGTTCCGGGCCGACTCGCCCGACCGTTCGAGCGCGCAGTCCCTCGGGACACTCCGATCGCGCTGACGATGGGTCGCGCGCTAGTCAGCTGGGGTCGGGACCGGCGAGATTGGCGGTGACCGGTCCCTCAGTTGCAGCGTCATCGGCGCCGGTCGATGGCTTTTCGTGGCTGGTTGGCGCTCTTGCCCGAGCGCTCATGAACGCAGGAAGGGCCAGCGCCGAGTCGGGACTCCGTCAGCAGCCCAGCGCATAGACCACCGCAGCGCAGACTCGATCCATCGTCTCTTCGCTCACGGATCCGGCGTACGTGGTCAGCGATGTCCTGGGAATCGTGTGAAGTCCGTCGCAGTTGATAACCGATGGTCGGTCGAGACCGGCCTCTTGGTGGTCGAACGCGACCTCGGGGCCGATGCCGCGGAAGGAGGTGGTGACTTCAGCGACGGTGACGAGTGCGCGAACATCGATCACCTCGGGCCGGGTCAACACCAGGACCGGCCGACGCTTACGGCCAACCTGCACGAACCAGATCTCACCGCGGGTCACTCCTCCGACCAGGCCTCAAGATCAGACCAGAACGGATCGGGTCGCTCAGGATGACGCCGATAGGCTTCGCGGTCAGCTCGCGCCATCGCGGCTCTTACCGCCGCCTCCACGCCCTCTCGAGCCGCAGCCGAGACGTTGACCTTCAGGCGCCGCGCGCGCTCCGCGAGCGCGGTGTCGATGGTAATGCTGGCTCGCGTCGATGACATACCCACATGCTAGCAGACGATGCTAGCGCCGCACGGTGCATCGGTCCTGGAAACGTGGTTCGATGGGTTCATTTACACAAGCTGGATGCTGGCTGGATACCGTTGCGTGCGAGCAACCCGCAGTGCGGATGGCGTCTCAATATACACCATAAAAAAAAAAACACCGCTTAACGTCTACGTGCCGACCACGCCATTCTCGTTCGCGGCCATCGGGCCAGCTCGTGTGGAGATCCTGGGCCGACTAGACTTGATCCGGTATGGAGTTCCTGTGCTACCACCGCGATCGGCCGGGATCGATGCCGCTGCGAATGGAGCTGCTGGAGCGCCACTGGTCGTACATGGACGGGTACGCAGCCCAGCTCATCGCCCGTGGCCCGACCTTTGCCGACGACAGCGGGACGCTGACCGGCAGCCTGCACATCATCAACCTGCCCGATCCCGCTGCCGCCCGCGGGTTCGCATTCAACGAGCCCAACTACCAGGCCGGCGTGTACCGCGACGTGCTCTTGCGACGGTGGCGCAACCTGCTCGGGCGCACGATGTGGGAGTTTCCCGGCGGATCGATCGGCGGCAACCGGTACCTGGTGCTCGGACTGGGCGCCGGACCAGGGGCGGACCTCGCCGTGCCGCCGAACCGCGACGAGCTTGTCGCGTACGGTCCGCTGCTGTCCGATGATGGCTCCTCGTGGCTGGGCACGGCCGTCCTCATCACGGCGGACAGCCCGGACGCCGCACGCGCCGTGCTGACCGCGGATCGGTACGCGGGCATCGAGGTCCACCGCTGGGAGTTCGGCGGACGCCGTTGACGTCCCACGAGGCCCTTGGAACGGCCTCTGATTGTCAGCGCGGTGGCGCCGGGACGACGACCGACAGCTCCGCCCCGGTCGTGAAGTCGAGGACGACGAGCGGCGACGCCTGGCCCGGACATGCGGTCGCCGCACGCCTGCCGTCGGGTCATTGCACGTTCGATCGCAGCTCGAAGATCCGAATTACAGCAGACAGACCAACACGCCGCCCATCGCTCGGCGAGGGCTCGCGCGCGATCATCATCATTGCCCGCCAGCCTGTCGAGAGCGGCCAGTACCGTTGGCGACGCCATCGAAGCGAGCGCGTCGGTGGCGTCGACGGCCACATCGGGGTCCTCATGGCGCACGGTGCGCAAGAGGGCATCGCTGATGATGAGGATCACAGAGATCCCCCAGTCCATCGGCACCGAAGAAGGCCACCCGTCGTGACGAATCGACGAGCCAGCCCAGCAGCTCATCTCGACAGCGGGCATCACAGAGCCGGGCGAGGGCGCGCGTGGCCAGCGCGTCGCCGCGCGCGGCACAGCAGCAAGCACATCAGCCACCTCCGGGCTCCTCCATCAGCTCCCAGTGCGTCGACAGCGGCAAGATCGAGGTCAGGCTCATGCAGCACCCGTTCGATGGCAGCCACTGCCGCCGCTCGGGTGCCAGGCAAGCGCCCCGATCGCCCCCTGCCCGGCAGGGACTGTCGGCTGTCAACAAGGATCTGTCCCGCTCGTGGATCCTCCAGGCTGCCGAGCGTCCTCGCCGCAACGCCGGCCGGGTCGCCGGCGAGAAGTGCCTCGCGGAGGAGCGAGATGGCCTCGTCGATCGCGCCCATACCGGCGAGATCCTGGGCGATGTTGGCCCGCCATTGCGGAAAACGCCCGGCGACCTCGACGAGGGCGTCTGCGACACGCGGGTCCTCGAGGTAGTGCGCGTAGATGTGAGATCAGGCCGCTCGGGTCGAGGAGCGGTCCCGGGCCGACATCGACCTGGATCAGGATCCCTCAACACCGCGACAACAGCGTCGATGGCCGCCACCTCGCCGAAGTTGGCCAGCTGGGGAAGTAGCGCCCTGCTGGCCGATCGTCGATAGGCCTCCCAGATGACCGGACCAGCCGGGCGATACATCGAGCAGCTGACGAAGAGCCGGGTCGCCGGGTCAGCCAGAACCTCGACGGCCGCCTCCCGTGCGGCCGCATCCTCGCTGACCGCGAGCGGTGGGATGGCAACGGCGCGGAGCCGGGGGTCATTTTTTTTTTTTTTTTTTTTTTTTTTTTTTTTTTTTTTTTTTTTTTTTTTTTTTTTTTTTTTTTTTTTTTTTTTTTTTTTTTTTTTTTTTTTTTTTTTTTTTTTTTTTTTTTTTTTTTTTTTTTTTTTTTTTTTTTTTTTTTTTTTTTTTTTTTTTTTTTTTTTTTTTTTTTTTTTTTTTTTTTTTTTTTTTTTTTTTTTTTTTTTTTTTTTTTTTTTTTTTTTTTTTTTTTTTTTTTTTTTTTTTTTTTTTTTTTTTTTTTTTTTTTTTTTTTTTTTTTTTTTTGTGCCAAGGAGGTGCGGTCCGATCACCATGCCAGTGGCGCCGATGCGGGTGAGCAAGCCCATTTTTTTTTTTTTTTTTTTTTTTTTTTTTTTTTTTTTTTTTTTTTTTTTTTTTTTTTTTTTTTTTTTTTTTTTTTTTTTTTTTTTTTTTTTTTTTTTTTTTTTTTTTTTTTTTTTTTTTTTTTTTTTTTTTTTTTTTTTTTTTTTTTTTTTTTTTTTTTTTTTTTTTTTTTTTTTTTTTTTTTTTTTTTTTTTTTTTTTTTTTTTTTTTTTTTTTTTTTTTTTTTTTTTTTTTTTTTTTTTTTTTTTTTTTTTTTTTTTTTTTTTTTTTTTTTTTTTTTTTTTTTTTTTTTTTTTTTTTTTTTTTTTTTTTTTTTTTTTTTTTTTTTTTTTTTTTTTTTTTTTTTTTTTTTTTTTTTTTTTTTTTTTTTTTTTTTTTTTTTTTTTTTTTTTTTTTTTTTTTTTTTTTTTTTTTTTTTTTTTTTTTTTTTTTTTTTTTTTTTTTTTTTTTTTTTTTTTTTTTTTTTTTTTTTTTTTTTTTTTTTTTTTTTTTTTTTTTTTTTTTTTTTTTTTTTTTTTTTTTTTTTTTTTTTTTTTTTTTTTTTTTCAACGATGCGGGTGCCACGGCCGAGCACCCACGACGTTTGCGATCGAACTGTGGTCTCGGCCATCGCGTCCTCCCCGCCCGACTTTTTTTTTTTTTTTTTTTTTTTTTTTTTTTTTTTTTTTTTTTTTTTTTTTTTTTTTTTTTTTTTTTTTTTTTTTTTTTTTTTTTTTTTTTTTTTTTTTTTTTTTTTTTTTTTTTTTTTTTTTTTTTTTTTTTTTTTTTTTTTTTTTTTTTTTTTTTTTTTTTTTTTTTTTTTTTTTTTTTTTTTTTTTTTTTTTGTCGAGCGACCAGTCTCCTGCTCGCCTACGCCTTCCGCAGCCCGAATGCGAGTCCGTGCCATACGCACTTCAGTCCGCAGCTAAGGATGCTTGGGATCTCCCGTAGTGGTCCTCCGCGGGCGAGTCGGCACAGGCGAGGTCCTAAGGGTCACCACCTCGTGACCGCGGAGCGCCTCGAGGAAGGGCTGGAAGCTGCCGCAAACCAGGCAGCGCAGGTCCGCCCGTGAACCTCCACCCCGCTGACGCCCGACGCCCGCTCGACCTGCCGAGCCGGAGGTGCGCCGACGAAGGTGACTTCCACTCGTTGTGTCAATGGCTTCCGGCTCATACCCCGAGACTAGGCAGGCAGGCCGGAGCCGGCATCGATGAATTCGTGATTGGACGTCGACGACCGGCACGATGTCCGTGCGAGCGTGTCATCGGGCTCCAGTCCACCGAAAGGCTCGGTCCGTCGGCCATCGACCCATCCCCACGGCGTCCGCTACGGCCTCGACGACGCATCCGGGCCGCGACCTGTGCGCGCGAGTTGACCCCGAGCTTGTTCGATGCTACGGACGTGGCTGTCGACGGTGTGCACTGAGATGAACAGGCGTCCGCCGATCTCCTTGTTGCTCAGGCCGTCCGCGAGCAGTCTCGCGACCTCCGCCTCCCGAATTCGAGAGCAATCCACCACCGGGACGATCGTCCCGAGCCGCCGCGGCAATGCGATCAGGCTCGTCGATCGCGAGCCGCACTGCCGCATCGCGACTCAAGTGGCGTCCGACCTGGAACTCCGCGGCGAACCTCGGCTCGCCAAGGGCCCCGATCGCAGACTTCTCGGCCTCGCGCATCATCGGCACGAGGAACGGCATCACGCGATTGCCGGCCCCTGCCCTGATGGTGTCGGAGGCTCCGAACAGCTGCGCCGAACGCCGAGCCTTCCCGATCCTGGCGGCATGGCAACCCAATGCGTCGAGCAGGTACGCCTGCTGGACCCGGTCATCGATCTGGTGGGCGATCCGCAAGGCCTCGACGAACAGGGGCTTGGACGCACCAACCTCGCCGGCCATCAAGGCGGCCATGCCGAGGTGCATCAGCCAGGTCTTGAGCCCGTACAGGTCCCCGACTGCTCGGCTGAGCTGCTCGCCTTCTGAGCACGCGGACCGGACAGCCTCGAGGTCTCGTTCGAACAGACCGGCAAACGCGCGGGCCTGCAGCAACGCGAGCGCAGCTCCTACGTCATCGGTCTCCGCTGCCGCCGAGCGAGCCTCCATGAGCAGGCGCCTGGCGGTCTCGCGATCGCCGGCCATGCTCGCCGCGACCGAGGTCATGGACAGCGACTCGACGAGCGGGCCAGGGCGACCGGCCGCCCGGAGCGCGGCCGTCGCGCGTTCGAGTGGTGCCCGGGCAGTCGCGGGGTCGACGAGCAGCACCGCGAGCATTCCGCGCACGTAGTCGGCCCGAGCCTGGGACTCGGGATCACCGTGGCCGAGCGCAAGGAACGCATCCAGCCACCGGCCGCCCTCGGTGGTCGCCCGCGTGTACCAGAACCAGCGGAGGGATGCGGCCAGGTTCATGCCGCGCGAGATGTCGCCACCGTCGAGACATCGCCGAAGGACCGAGCGAATGTTGTCGATCTCCAGGTCGTTCCAGGCGAGCCAGTCGACAAGCCGGTACCGCGCACCGTCGGCGGTCCGCCGGCACGCCGAGACGTAGTACTCGGTACACCGCTCGGTGAGAGCGTCCTCCTCGCCGGCCTCGCCCAGCTTCAGGGCCGCGAATTCGCGCATCGTCTCGTGCAGGCGGAAGCAGGTAGAACCAGGCGTTTCATCCTTCGTCACGAGCGATTTGTCGACCAGCGACGACAAGACGTCGAGGGCATTCGCCGGCGGCACCTCGTCGGAGGCGCAGACCGACTCGACGTCTTCGAGCGTGAACCTGCCCGCGAACGCGCACAGGCGTCGCAGCAGCGTGCGCTCGCCCGGCCCCAGCAGGTCATGGCTCCACTCGATGGTGGTTCGGAGCGTTTGGTGACGCGGCAGCGCTGCGCGGCTGCCCCCGGTCAGGAGCGCGAAGCGGTCGCCCAGACGATCGAGGATCTGATCCGGGGAAAGGACCCTCGTCCTGACTGCTGCGAGCTCGATGGCGAGCGGCAGGCCGTCGAGTCGGCGGCACAAGTCCACGACCGCCGCCTGGTTCGATGGGGTCAGCTGGAAGGTGCCAGACGCCGCAGACGCCCGATCGGTGAACAGCGCGACGGCCTCGTTCTGGCGGAGCTGATCCAGGGGCTCGTCTGCCTCGGCCGGAGGCAGCTCGAGGGGCGGGATCGGGAGCACGTGCTCACCGGGAACCGAGAGCGGCTCGCGGCTGGTGGCGATGACCCGCACACCCGGTGCCGCCTCGAGGACCTCGGTCACGAGCAGCGCGACCGCGCCGAGCAGGTGCTCGCAGTTGTCCACCACGAGCAGCAGTTCCTTGTCGCGGAGGAACGAGAGCAGGAGTGCTCGCGGCTCGGTGGTTTGGTCCCGCAAGTCCAGAGCCGCCAGCAAGGCGTTGCCGACCAGGACCGGATCTCGAACCTCGGCAAGGCCCGCCAGCCATGCGCCGTTCGCGAAGCCACGCCTGAGGTCGGTTGCGGACCGGATCGCCAAGCGGGTCTTGCCGACACCGCCGGGGCCGACGAGGCTGACCAAACGGGCCGAGGTGAGCTTCTTTCTGACCTCCGCGAGCTCGCGGTTGCGGCCGACGAAGCTGGTCGTCTCAGCGGGCAGGTTGCCCGGGCGACGGATGGGCCTGGCCATGGTGAGAGCACGGTACTCCGGCGCCGGCGGGGTCGCGTCGTCGACTCGCCAACGGATCACGAATTCCATCGATGTTCAGCGAGGACGCGTCCGCCAGGCTGCGGGAGCATCGCGCGGCAGCTCCCGAGACGGCAACTCGCGCGAACGAACCTGAGGAGGAAGAGGTGATCAGCCACAACGCAGCCAGACTGACCGGACTGCTGTTCATCATCGCGACGGTCGCAGACCTGCTTGGCGCGGCCGTCAGGCCCGATCTGACCGGTACGGACTACCTCGCGGTGGTCGCCGGACAGGGGAACCGTATGGCCGCGGGAGCGCTGCTCCTGCTGGTCGCGGCGTTCGCTTGTGCCGGCATCGCGATCTCGATGTATCCGATCCTGCGGAGGGCGAACGTGGGCCTCGCGCTCGGGTCCGTCGTCTTCCGGACCGTCGAGGCGGTCATGTACGTGATCGCCGTCGTGGGCCTGCTGTCCCTGCTGACGCTCGGCCAAGAGATCGTCGTGGCCGGTGCCGCCGAGCGGGCCTCGCTATGGGCTGTCGGCGGCCTGCTCCTGAGCCTGCGCGAGCACGCGGCGCTGGCCGGGGTGTTCGCATTCTGCCTTGGGGCATTCCTCTACTACACCGCCCTCTTCCAGGTGCGACTGATCCCGCGCTGGCTCTCGGGCTGGGGGATCGCGGCGGTCCTCTCGATGTCGACGGCAGCGGTGCTGGCCCTCTTCAACGACGTTGCGGTGACCGGGTATGCGCCGCTGGCGCTTCCGATCTTCCTCCAGGAGATGGTCCTCGCCGTCTGGCTGATCGCCAAGGGGTTCGAGCCGTCTGTCGATCCCACCCGCGACCTGTCCGCGACGACGAGCGAGATCTCCGCATACCGCGACGGCGAGCCCGCGGTGGCCTGAGACGTCCGACACGCCCTGATCAGGCGACGTCCAGAAAGAAGAACCACGATGAGCATCGCAGCTCGGGAGCCACTCACCAGGAGCGGACCCCCGCCGTTTCGGGACGATGACCGGGCATCCGGACGTGCCGCTGCAACGGAGCGACCAGCGGGACGGCGGGCCATCAGCGTGTCGCTGCTGCTGATCGGCCTGTTCGTGCTGGTGTCCGGGGTCTGGAGCCCTGCTCCTGCCCCGCGGCTCGTTCCCCGTTCCCGTCCATGTGACAGCCGGGTCCCTGTTCGGTCCTGTTGTCGCTGGTCCACGTCCGGTACAACCGGAACGCGGTCCGCCTCTATCTCCGCGACCTCGGCTGGTCGCCGGCGGTGCTCAAGCTCCTGATCGCAGCCGCGATCTCGCTGGTGCTTGCTGGCCCCAGTCCTCCGCCTGGTCTAGCGCCTGCCCCGACCGTTCGGCGGGCATGTGCCCTCATCAACCTTGAAGGAGTCCCTGATGATCACGCAGTCGACCCAGCCGGTCACCGACACCCAGTGCGCCAACAAGGCCACCGCCGTTCGCTTCATCCGGGCCTTCAACGACGACGACTGGGACACCGTCCGGGAGATCGTCGCCGACAACTTCGTCTTCCACCATCCCATCGGCGGCACGGTCGAGGCCGGCCCTGAGGGCATGGTGGCGACGTGGGCCGGCTTCAAGCGCCTTCGCCGGACTCATGGCACCCCATTCCGATCCTCATTGCAGAGGGCGACTACGTGGCCGTCTTCTGCCGACCTACGGGCACTTCACTGGCCGGTCGGACCAGGCCCCGCCGCCAACGGGCGGGCGGCTCGACTACGGCATGGTGAACATGGTCCGGTTCGAGGCGGGCAAGCTCGCCGAGATGTGGTTCGGCATGGATCCGCTCGTCGAGCTGCAGCAGATGGGCGTGGCGCCGGGGTTCCCCCGCGCCCCCACACCCGGTCGAGCAAGCGAACCTGGCGGCGTTCGTGGGCGCCTCCGGCCTGGCGCCGACTGGTTCGACAGTGTGACGGCGTTCAGCGACACGGTCATCGCCTGCTCCCCGCCCCCAGGCGAGCCCGTCGTCGGCCACGCCGGCTGGTCGAGGTTCACCAGTTCGTCTCCGACGGCCACACCCTCGTCTACCGCCACGCCATCCCGACCGTCCCGCCCTACGGCGGCGATCCGGCCGGCGACACGGAGGTGAGCCGCGCGACCGTCGGCCGCTGGTTCGACGAGGTGCTCCGCGGTCACGCCCGGACGGCCCTGGCCGAGCTCGTGTCGCCGAACGTCCTGGTGCACCCCACGGCGATGCCCTGCGAGGCGGGGTTCTACGCCAGCGCGGGCATGGAGGCAGTGGCTCGGGGCGCAGTGGGCGGCCTTCCGGATCTCACGGTCGTAGACGACCTATCGGTCGCGAGCGGCGACATCGTGGCGGTGCGCTGGCACGCCCTGGGCACCTCGAGGGGCGGCTTCATGGGCCTCGACCCGACTGGCCAGGGTATCGGCTTTACCGGCGTCTCGATGTACCGCGTCGAGGCCGGCCGGATCGCCGAGGTCTGGGAGACGCGGAACACCCTCGGCATCCTCCACCAGCTAGACCCGCGGATCGGGGGCGAACACCGGCACTGAAGGCTCGGTCGAGCCTTGCAATCGGCGCCCCAACGAGGAGCAGAGCCATGCGTGCTGCCAGCGTCACGAGCGTGGCCAAGACCTCGGGCATTCCGCTTGCCAAGCGCTTCTTCCGCGGAATCGAGGCAGATCCTCGGCATCGAGACATACGAGCGGGTCCTCACGATCTACCGCGAGCTCCACGCGCGCCAGCCGTGTACGCGGGGGACGTCGTTCCGGGCACCCTGGACGGGCTCGCCCCGCAGTGGCTCACGGCGGCGTGGATGGGTATTGCCGTCCTGATGCTCGTCCCGATCGTGATGATCGTGGCTTCGGTGATCGTGACGGGCGGCAGCTCCGCTGGGCCACCGTCGTCGCGGCCGACGGCCTGTTTCCTGCTCGACCTGGCGGGGCTGCCCGCGTACCCCGGGCTCTACGACGAGCTCCTGAGCGTCTCGCTCGTCCTCAATGGCGCCACGGCCTGGTATACCTCGAGACTCGCTGGCATCGGAGGTGCGACGTGAAGGACCAACCGCCCTGATCGCAACCCACCAGCGGGAGAGACGATGCGGGCGTTCGGCCAGGATGGGTACGGACCCCCGGATGTCCTCGACCTCAGAGAGGTCGAGGTGCCGACGCCGGGCGCGCACGACGTCTCGTCATCTGCGGGCCGCCCCTGCGACCCGTCGACCTGCACTTCATGCGCGGCTCCCGTACGTGGTCCGGGCTTCGAGTCGCGGCTTCAGTTGCGCGGACCGAGGCTGTCCATCCGCGGCCGGGATGTTGCCGGCGCGGTCGAGGCGGTCGGTCGGCTGGTCGCGCGGTCCCGGCCCGGCGAGGAGGTCTACGGCGTCGCGGACGGCACGTTCGCCGACTTCGCCTCCGCCGCGGACGACGCTCCGCCGAAGGCCGCGAACCTCGCCGTCGAGCAGGCGGCGGCAGTGCCCGTGGCCGCGACGACGGCACTCCCGGCCCTGCGGCACCTGGCCACGTCGGCCCGGGCACGCCGTGCTCATCAACGGCGCGGCGGGCGGTCTCAGCTCCTTCGCGGTGCAGTCGCGAAGGCGCTCGGCGCCGAGTCGACCGGCGTCCAGCACGCCGAACGTGGACCTGGTGCGCTCTCAGGGCGCCGACGAGGCCACCGACTATTCGGCCGCGGATTTCGCTCGGGGCTCCGGTCGGTTGAGGTGATCCTCGACCTCGTCGGCAACCACTCGGTTTCGGCCTGCCGCCGCGCGCTCGCGCCGGACGGGATCCTTCTCCTCAGCCATGGCGGTCGGAGTCGGTGGTTCGGCCCGTTCGGGTCGATCATCCGCGCCCGGCTGGCCTCGGCGTTCTCAGGACGGCGGCTGTTCGCCTTCACCGCGCGGGTGGCTGCTGCGGACCTCATGGACCTCAAGGATCTCGCCGAGAGCGGCCAGCTCACGCCGGTCATCGACAGGAGCTACTCGCTTGCAGACGCCGTCGACGCACTCCGGTACCTGGAGACCGGGCACGCACGAGGCAAGGTCGTGGTGACGGTCTGATCTCGATCACCATGCGGTCCCACCCAGCAACAGCGCCAGGGCTCCAACCGCCGCATATGCAAAGGGCTGGCTGCTGGTGGCGAGCCTGGAGCCAGCGACCACCTGATCGCCGTTCGGTCAACCGGGCCCGCGAAGGTGCCCCGGCTGCGGGCGCGAGGCCCATCCTGACGTCGACCTGACCGTCGAGATCGCTGCAGTCTGCTGCAATCTTGCGCCCTCAGAGGACAATTCCACGCACGAATCGCCGCGTCTCCTTCGGGTTGTGGCGCCAGAGGTTACGGGTTCGAGCCCCGCAGGCCACCCCACTCCCCCGCACGACCGAGCGGCATGGAGCGGCACCGAAGGCACTCGCGTCATGACCAACTCCAGGGAGTCGAGCGTAGGGTCGCCGAGCGTGCGTGAATGTCACCCGGCGTCAAGCGGTCTGTCGAGCGTCACGGTCCAGGGTCCACAACCAGTCGCCGTCGTGGCGATCGTGTACATGCCATCCGACAGGTCGGGGACATCCCACGTCGACCGCCGCTGCGCACTGGTCGTGTCCTCAGCCGGGAATGAGAGCTCGCCGACCCCAAAGGGGCCGACCGAGACGCCATAGGTGCCGCCAGCCTGCCCGGTGATCGAGAGCGTCAGCCGGTAGCTGCCCCGAAGGTGGAGCTCCGGGCCCGTGGAACTGTCCCTGCCCGACAGGGCGGCGTGGTCGGCAACCGGGGGCATGGCCAGTACGGCTGGGAGCAGCAGCAACGCGATGAGCGCCAAGGGCCCGAGCAGGAGCAGCGCAGCCCTCGCCCGCCGGGCCGGCCGAAATCACGCCACGCGAAGTGAACCTGGTTCAGGAACATCGGTGAAACACCCCTGGCGAGCCCTATGTCCTCTTGACCGGAAGGATAGGCGCCCAGCCGAGGCATGCCAGAGGCGTTCGGGCCGTCGACGTCGGGACCACGTGTCACCACGGCAATGTCCCCGAGCGTCACTCACACGATGAATGTCAGCGCCTTGGCGAGGGGACGACCACCGACAGCTCGGCCCCGGTCGCGAAGTCAAGCACGACGAGCGCCGACGCCTGGCTTGGACACGGGGTTGCCTGGGGCGAAGCGGTGCACGTGGATGGATCAGCGAACCCCCGGAGAAGGTCATGGCCCAGACGAACGTCAGGGGATCGACTCCGGCTCGGGTCGCGAAGCTGGCCAGCCGCCCGATGGTGGCGGTCTCGACCGTGACGTCCGCCGCCCCTCGACCGGCGAGGAGCCTCGTGCCCGCATCGATCGCGGCCGCGCTCGTGAGCCCGTCGGTCGGCAGTGGCTCGATGCTCGGGCTCGGCATCGCGCACGGTGGCATGGGACCGACCGCGGGCTGATCGCCCTCCGCCACGTTGGCATCCCACACGAGCAGCCACCGCGGTCCGGCGGTCCCGTCTTCGGTGCGCTGGTCGATGATCTGACCGCTCGAGGTCACGAGTCGCACCGTCCATGGCAGCGGCGGGACGCCAGGATCGTCCGGTGTGATCGTCGCGCTCTCGCTGCAGCCGACGTGACCGACAACCACGTCCCCGATGGTCACCTGGAGCGTGCCCCAGGAGCTCCGGTCATCAACGGTCAGGGCGTATGGGACAGGGCTTGGTCCGGCGGCGACCGGCGTCGTCCCTGGAGGCCCACTGCAACCCGCGAAGGCGGACAGCAGCAAGACAGCGGCACCCGCAGTCAGATGGATGCGCCGCATCAGATCTGCCCGGTTCCCGCGCGCGGACCAAGCTGGGTCGCCGGAGGCCGAGCTCCAGCCCGAGGATCGGCGAACACGACGAGCCGCCCCCTACCACCTGGCATCCCGTTCGGCGTGACCCGACGCCGCCTCGCCGTCACAGGTGCGTCGATCGCCATCCGGTGCCAAAGGCCGGCAGCCAGACGGCCATCAGCAGCAACGCCGGAACGCCGAGCCACAGGAAGCCAGCGAACCCGACGAGCTGGTCGCTCAGCACCGCCTGGACGACCACCAGCGCGCCTGCGAGGCCCAGTGCCACGAAGCCAGCCCCGCGGATGATCGGGTGATCCCTGGTCACGCGCCACAGCACGATGCAGCCGCCTCCGATCGCCGCCTGCACGCCGATCCAGGTGAGCGCCAGGGAACCGTTCCGGAACAATTCGGAGACCCCGGCACCTTCGCAGTTGCTACCCCAGCAGAAGGGCGCGAGCCAGAGCAGCAAGCCGAGGCTGGCGAAGCCCATGACCTCGAACCAGGCAACGGCAACGATGGTCGCCGTCCGGCGTCGTCGAGCTGGTCCACCAACCGTCTGGCCCATCCCGTGATCTCGATCCCCCCTCGGCGCCAGGCTGACCGGATCAGCGCCTGCCGCCGGTCATCCCACGTCGCGACCCCAGGTGGAAGATCCGACGCACGGCCGGGGCTGCAAGCCCAAGACGGTGACTCAGCTGTTTGCGGTCACGACCGACCGAGCGATCCCCTTCGTTTCGCTGGCATCGAGCCCGAACACCATGACGACAGCGCCGTAGGAGCATCACCGCTCCGGACGTTCCCGCCTGCTGGAAGTAGTCGACCTTCGTCCCCTTGATGGTCTTGCGGGTGAGCTTCCCGACCGAGTTTCGGAGCCCGATCCGCAGGCCCTTGTAGAACGTCGCGTTGAGCTCAGGGGACAGGTCCACACCCTGCAGGCGCATCGCGAACAGATAGCCGACCAACGACTGGCCGCGGTTGACCTGGATGCCACCAAAGTCAAACAGCGAACCCACGCCACCACTGCCGGAGACGAACTGCTCTTTGAACGCCGTCGCCATGAACGGGTCGATTTGCGACGTGGTGTATGGGGGTCCGACCTCCGAAGTCCGCCGCGGGGTTTGGCTCGTTGCTGGGTGCGGGCGTCGGCGTGGCCTCGGGCGCCTGCGTGGCCTCGGGCGTCGGTGTCGGCGTGGCGTCCGGCGTCGGCGTGGCTTCCGGCGTCGCCGAGCTGATCGGGCTTGCCGCGGATGACTGCGTCTGAGCAGGGCTGCTGCCGCATGCCGCGACAACGAGCGCAGCAGCCGCAGCCAGCGCGACGAGCGCGCAGCGTCCCGATCGACGTGGGCTGGTGGTTGCGCGCGGTGAGTGGACATGGCCGGGTCAGCTCACCATGGTCGATTGCGATCGGTCCCAACGGGTGCCGCGCCCGCCGCCGAATGCGCGACGAACGCGAGGCCGTCGGCCATGATCGTCCAACCGCGCCGGTCGATTGCCGAGGTGCCGAACGTCACCTTCTCGCCCGTACTCGAGTACGGGCGCCGATGACGACGTCCGCGGCCACACCGAGTGCTGCCCGATGCTGGTCATGCGCCCCGGCTCGATGAGCTCGATCTGAACGATGCATTGGTCGCGGAGCTCCTCGGCGCGCAGGCAGTCCTTGCTCCCTGCGATGGGCGACGCAAGGGTTGTCGGACCATAGGCGGCAGGGTAGGCCCCGGGACGCTCGTCCATCGCGCTCGCGCGTCACCGCCGCGACAAATCGTCAGTGGAGTACGAAGGTGGCTCTGGTCGCTTGACGGGCTCGCGAACGGGCCAGACGATGCGGAGCACCGGGCCGTCGTGGTCCATGGGTGAGCACCCTCGAGGTCCGGCCTGGCGGGGGCGATGCTGACCAATAGCGTTCGCAACCCGAGGCCCGAGTTGGCGGCGCGCGCAGCCGAGCAGGAGCGCCGGCGAGCCGACGATGCCGTCACCCGCGCACCTCGTCCTGCGGCAGATGCGGACGAGGAGGTCGGGACACCGCTGGATGCCCGCGGCCGTCCCTCGCGGTGGCTCGAACGACTCCGCCGCGGCCTGCGTCGCTGATCCCGCCGAGGCCCGCGAGGACGAGGCGCCGCTGGCTTGCCATCGCGTCGGTCGCCCTGGCCCTCGCCGGCTGCGGGCTGGCGCCGACCCCGTCACCGACCCGGATCGCGCCTCCACCCACGCCGACCCCGTCATCGGTCTCCTCCGGGGATCCGATCGTCGAATGCCTGGGGGGCCTGGACCAGGACACCTGCCGGCCCGTGCTTGCCGCGGCGCTCGGCGCCGTCGCGCCGTCGGGCTGGACGCCGACGCACGTGTGGACCAACAGCGGGTTGCTGGCGCCGCTCCAGGAGATGCTGTTTGACCCCAGCGCCAACTTCCCCTACCCGATGCCACCCGACTCCGGCCAGTGGATCGCCAACGCCGAGGTCGCGTTCGCCGAGACCGACAGGCATGCGGGCATGAACGTCGCCATGGTGGGCGCCGATGTCGTCGCGGAGCTGATCGGCTACGTCGTGCCCCAACCCGACTGGTGCTCGGGCACATGCCCCAGCTCCTCGACGACCGACGGGCCGCTCCGCCTCGAGCTCGTCCTGGCCCACCTTGACTGGCCGGCAACCGAGCCGATCGACGGTACCGCGATCCTCTCGCTCGATGGTCCGGCGACGACGACGATCTCGGGGTCGGCAGGGGGCGTGATCGCCTTCTCGTACACCGAGGTGGGCGGCTCGCGCATGGTGACCCCGGTGTGGGACGCGGCCTGCGCGCCGTACCCGCTCGATCCTGCGACGCCGATCAGCACGAAACTCTCGAAGTCTGGCGCGGTCGCCGACAGCGACCCAAACGCTGACTTCCTTCGCTCGTTCCTGGCGGGCCCCGACGTCCGTCTGCCGGCAGGCAGCTGGGACATCAGCGCGCTGGCGATCTTCCACGACGGGGCCCGGTGCGACGGGACGGCACATTCGCTGCAGACGACCGTCCGTGTGACGGTGCGCGGCTGAGCCCGCCGACGGGGGCGTTCAGCGTACGATCCCTGGATGACGACCCAGCCCGCTTTCGCTGCCGACCCGGCCGGCCTCGCCAGCGGCTTCCCCGCCGACTTCGCCTGGGGCTTTGCCACCTCCGCCTACCAGATCGAAGGGGCAGCCACCGAGGACGGCCGGGGGCCATCGATCTGGGACACGTTTGCCCGACAACCGGGCACGATCGCCGATCGCACGCACGGGCGACGTCGCCTGTGACCACTACCACCGCTACCCGGAGGACGTCCGGCTCATGGCCGACCTGGGGGTGCGTGCGTACCGCTTCAGCGTCAGCTGGTCGCGCGTGCTGCCGACGGGCGCGGGCGCCATCAACGAGGCCGGCCTCGACTTCTACCAGCGCCTCGTCGACGCCCTGCTCGGCGCGGGCGTCCAGCCGCTGATCAACCTCTTCCACTGGGATCTGCCCCAGGCGCTGCAGGACCGCGGCGGGTTCGCCGACCCGCAGGTCGTCGGCTGGTTCACCGACTACGCCGCGCTCGTCGCGTCGCGGCTGGGCGACCGCGTCGGCGACTGGATGACGTTCAACGAGCCAGCCGTGTTCGCCTTCCTGGGGCATGCCGACGGCATCCATGCGCCGGGGCTCCGCGACTGGCCGACCGCGATCCGGGTGGCGGACAACGAGCTCCGTGCCCATGCTGCCGCCGCCGGGGTGATCCGGTGCGCTGGTCCGCGACGCGCGGATCGGCGTGGCGATCGATGTCAACCAGGTCGCGCCGGCATCCGATTCGGATCTGGATCGCGCGGCCGCGGACGTGTGGAGCTCCGCGCGCGACGCGTGGTTCCTCGACCCGCTGTTCGGCCGCGGCTACCCGGCGCTCGGACTCGAGGCGCACCGCGCCGCGGGCCACCTCGACGGCGTCGAGCTTGCCGCACCGCCGGCCGGCGACCTCGACTACCTGGGTCTCAACTACTACCGCCGCGACTCGGTCAGCGCGAGGTCGGACCGCCCATTCGACTGGGAGATCGGCGCGCTGCCGGGCTCGGAGCAGACGCAGATGGACTGGCACGTCGCAGCCGACGGCCTGCGCGACGTCCTGATCGAGCTCAACCGGACGTACGCCCCGCGCGAGATCGTGGTCACCGAGAATGGCGCGGCCTACCCCGACACCGTCGGCCGGAACGGCGAGATCCACGACCGGGATCGGGTCAGCTACCTGGCCCGCCACGTCTCGGCCGCCGCCGAGGCGCTGCGACGCCGGGGTGCCGTTGACCGGCTACTACGTGTGGTCGCTGCTCGACAACTACGAGTGGAGCCTGGGCTACAGCCGCCGGTTCGGCCTGGTCCACGTGGACTTCGACACCCAGCGCCGGACGCCCAAGGACAGCGCGCGCTGGTACCAGCGCCTCATCGCCGGCCAGTAGGGCCAGCCTGCCGAGGGGCCAGACCTGCCCAGGGGCCGACCTGCCCATGGCCCGCCTGTCAGCTGACCGAGGCGCCAGCCGTCAACCCGCCGATGCACGCACGATCAGCCGCGTGTCGTAAGCCCGTGGCCTCGTGGGTGGAGCCCCGCGATCCCGACCGGCAGCCGGCCGACGAATGGGGCCTCGCCCAGCAGCGCGCCCGCCAGCGCCTCCATCGAGGGTGGCAGGATCCCGTAGCTGCAGACGTGGGTCCGCGCGTGCCGGGTAGGCGAGCAGGTCCCAGGGCGTCCGGAGCGCGACCGTGACGGTCGGCGTGCCGGACGCCAGGACCATCGCGGCGAGCGCCGCCTGCGCCGGCTGAAGATGTGCGGCGAACGTTCCCACCACCACGAGGTCGAAGGTCGCTGAGCCGCTCGCGCAGGCCGGCGATGTCCGCCTCGTCGGGAACCGCGGGCAGGAGGATCTCCTCCACCCGTCCCAGCCGTCGCCGCAACGCGGCCGCCAGGGTCGGCGTCACGGCCGACGAGGTATCCGCGGGCGTCAGGTCGGCGGGCATCGACTGGACGACCGCGACGCGCGTCTCCGCGGACGGGTGCAACGGCAGCAGCCGGTCCTCGTTGCGAACGAGCGTGATCGAGCCCCGGGCAAGCTCAGCGGCGAGCGACCGGTGCTCGGCGCATCCGACGGTGTCGAGCGGCGGCTGGTCGAAGCTCCCCAGCCAGCGGCGAAGGTCGTCCAGCCGGCGAACCGCGGCAGCGTCGTCGTCGGCGTCGATCAGGCCGCGCCGCTGCGCCTGGTCAAGGCCCTCCTCCAGGCGTCCCAGCGCCGCCTCGTCCGCCGTACCGAGAAGCAGGTCCTCGCCGCCTCGCAGGGCCGCGATGGCGTCGACGATCTGCGCCGATCCCTGGGCCAGGGCGCGCATGTCGAGGGCGTCGGTGACGGTCACGCCGTCGAACCCGAGCTGTCCGCGCAGCAGGTCGCGCAGGACCGCGGCTGACAGGCTGGCCGGCAGGTCTCGCTGGTCCGGCAACGCGAGATGGCCGGTCATGACCATGCGCGCACCCGCTTTCAGCGTCGCTCGGAACGGGACGAGCTCCCGCGCGGCCAGCTCGGATGTGCTCCGGGCGACCAGCGGCAGCCCGTGATGCGGATCCGCCGCCGTGTCCCCCGCGCCCGGGAAGTGCTTGGGGGTCGCGGCCACGCCGTCCGCCTGCAGCCCTCGAACGGTCGCCGCCGCGAGCCGCCCCACCGATTCGGGATCATCGCCGAAGCTTCGGATCCCGAGCGCGGGGTTGGCCGGGTCGCTGGCCACGTCGCACACGGGTGCGTAGTCCACGTTGACGCCCAGGGCGCGAAGCTCGCGCGCCATCGCCCCTCCGACCCGCTCCGCCAGACCCTCGTCACCGGTGGCGCCGAGAGCCATCGCACCCGCGAACGGCGTCGTCCCCTCGCCAAGGCCGATCAGCTGACCGCCCTCCTGGTCGGCGGCAACCAGCACCGGCGGTGCACCGGTTGGACGGGCCCGCTGGATCGCGCTGGTCAGCCGCCGGACCTGGGGTGGATCGACGACGTTGTGGGCGGGAAACAGCGTCACCCCGCTCACGCCGTGCACGTGGATCCGGCGCGCCGCCTCTGCCGGCAGCTCGGTGCCGGCGAAGGCGATCATGAGCCGGGCGAGCGTCACGCCTTGACGGAGCCCGCCAGGATGCCGCGCACGAATGCGCGTTGGAGCAGCAGGAACACGAGCAGCGGCATGGCCATCGTGACGAACGCGCCGGCCGTCAGGAGCTGCCACTGACCGCCGCGGCTGCCGAGCAGGGCGAACAGCGCGGTGGGCATGACCCGCAGGTCCGTGGACACACCCAGGAACGTCAGCGCCACGAGCAGGTCGTTCCAGACCCACAGGAACTGGAAGATCGCGAACGCCCCCAGCGCGGGGATGGACAGCGGCAGCACGATCCGGATGAACATCTGCAGGTGCGATGCGCCGTCGATCGACGCCGATTCGAACAGGTCGCGTGGCAGCTGCGAGATGAAGTTGTAGAGCAGGAAGATCGCCAGCGGCAGGCCGAAGCCCGTGTGCGCCAGCCAGATTCCGATGAACGTGCCGTACAGCGACGCCCCGCTGTAGATCTTGAGGATCGGGATCAGCGACATCTGGATGGGCACCACCAGGAGCCCGACCACGATGGTGAACAGGATGCCGCGACCACGGAACGGGATCCACGCGAACGCGTACGCCGCAAACGCCGCAATCGTGATCGGGATGGCCGTCGCGGGGATGGTGACGATCAGGCTGTTGAGGAACGCATCCCCCATGCCGCCACTGGCGATGACCTGCTGGTAGTTCGCCAGCGTCCACTGGTCGGGGGCAAACAGGTTGAGCACCGAGGTCCACCAGCCGGAATGGCTGACCAGCTCCGGGTTGCGCACCGAGGTCACGAGCAGACCGATGGTGGGCAACGTCCACAGGAAGCAGATCAACAGCACGGCCAGGCGAACCGGCAAGCTGCGAAGGAGCTGTGGGCGCCACGCGGAGACGCGCGTGCCTCGGCGTGTCGCGGTCTGGGCCGGCGCGGTCATGATTCCCTCTGCTGGCGGCGGAAGTTGTGCAGGTTCAGGTACATCACGGGCAGGACGGCGACGAACAGGAGCGTCGCCATCGCCGCAGCCCTGCCGTCGTTGAAGAACTGGAACATCTCGTGGAACATCCGGTTGGCCACCACGTCGTCGTGGAAGCGGCCGCCCGTCGTCACGTAGACGATGTCGAAGATCTTGAGGGTGACGATGGCGATGGTCGTGGTGACCGTGACGATGGAGCCACGGATCGAGGGCACGATGACCTTGAAGAACAGCTGGCGCTCCGTGGCCCCGTCGAGACGAGCCGCCTCGATGATCTCGGTCGAGACGCCCTTGATCGCGGCCGAGAGCACGACCATCGCGAACCCTGTCTGGAGCCAGACCATGATCACGATCTCGGCGGGAATGTTGAGCGGGCTGGTCGTGAAGAACGGGATGGCCTCACCGCCCAACCCCACGATGATCGCGTTCAGGAGCCCGATCTGGGGCTGCTGGCCTGGCTCCCAGGCGTACATGAAGCCCCAGATGACAGATGCGCCGATGAGCGAGATCGCCAACGGCAGGAAGACGAACGTCTTGGCCAGCGCCTCGCGCCGGATACGGTCGAAGAGGCCGGCGATGATGAGCCCGAAGCCCACGCTGCCGCCCGTTGCCAGGACGAGCCAGATGACGTTGTTGCGCAGGATCTCGACGAAGTCGGGCTTCGTCATCGCGTCGTAGTTGTCGAGCGTGAGCGCTCCCTGGTTATCGAAGAAGCTGCGTGCCACGGTCGCCACGCCCGGATACAGCAGGTACACCGTCAGCAGGATCAGGGCCGGGCCGACGAACACCCACGGCAGGATCCGATCCCGCCAGACCGGGTCGGAGCATGCCCACGAGCGCACCCACGCCCAGGTACAGCAGCCAGATCCCGCCGACGCCGACGCCGAGCGCGATCAGCGCAAGGAGGATCTTGGCAAGCGCCTGGTCACCCTGACCGTTGCGCAGCTCGGTCGCGCCGGACGAGTTCCCGAGCGCGTCGTAGATCGACGCGAGGAGGTTCTGCCCACCGTTGGGATCGAGGAGGATGAAGACACCGACGATGCACAGCAGACCGGCGACCACGCCGGCGACGGGCACCGCTAATCGCGACACGCCGGGCTTCTCGGTGCCCGCAGCGACAGTCATCGGCCCTCCTCGCTGAAGATACTAACGAGGCGCGCCACCCAATGTGGGAGGGCGCGCCTCGTTCATTGCTAGGACGTCACTGGTCTACGAGGTCAATTGGACGGCCAGCTGTCGTCGATGGCCTTCAGGACGGCATCCGTGTTGGTGCCGTTGTTGTTGACCCAGTCGACGCTCTGGGTCCAGAACGTGCCGGCACCGACGGCGCCCGGCATGAGGTCCGAAGCATCGAAGCCAACGCCGCTCGCGTTGTTGATGATGTCCGAGGCGACCTGCAGCTTGTAGGAGCCGGCGTACCAGTCCTGCGGGGTGGTGTTGTTGGGCGAGATCGCGCTGCCGGCGAGGATCCAGTTCTGGATGCCCTGCGGCGTGGCGAGGAACTCCTCAACCGCCCGGACCTCGGGTCGGTCGTTGAGCATCATCATGGTGTCAGCCGAGCCCTCGACGTTGTTCTGGCTCGGGTCGATGGTCGGGAACGGGAACAGCCCGATGTCGCCATCAGCACCGATGGTGTACTTGGAGGGCTGCCCGGTGTCGCGCTGATCCGGGAAGAAGTCGGGCCCGTACCAGGTTGCGATCTTCTGCATCCAGCACCCGGGATCCATCGTGTCGTTGTTGAACATCGGATCCATGGGGGTCTTCAGGTCGGTGTTGATGATCGCCGTCGGGCCACCATAGACGTAGTTGGGCGTGAAGAAGATCTTGCCCACGTAGTCATCGAAGGCGGACTTGATGCCCGGGTCCTCGAACGTGACGGTGTGGTTGATCCAGTTGTTGTAGTAGTCGAGGCCCTGCGTCTTGAGCACGACCTCCTCGACCCAGTCGGTGATCTCCCAGCCTGTCGCGTCGCCGGGGCCGCCGGCGCTGATGCACCACGGGTTGCTGCCGTCGGCCACGATCTGATCGGACAGGGCGATCAGGTCGTCCCAGGTCTTCGGAACCTGGTAGCCCTTGGCGGCGAACGCCTTGACCGGGTACCAGACGTTTGACTTGCTATCGGCCTTGTACGGGACGCCCCAGATCGCTGCCCGTCCTGGCTCACCAGGCCGATGGTGGACGGGTATTCGGTCGTGCAGCTTGCTGGTGTCCATGAAGGTCGCCAGGTCGATCACCTTGCCCTCGGCCGCGTAGGCCAGGACGGGCGTCGGCTGCGCAAGCTGCGCGATGTCCGGCGGCGAGCCGCCTTCGATCCGGCTCTTGAGCACTGTCTCGTGGCTCGAGGGCACGCTGTCGATCTGGAAGGCAATGCCCGTGGCCGCGGCGAAGTCGGCCATCGAGGCCTGGAAGTTGGCCAGCTCACCGCCCGTCCACTGCACCTGGATGTCGACTGTCTTGCCGGTCATCGGCTTGTCGGCGCCAAGCGCCTGGTCAAGCTCTGTGTAGCCGGTCGGCACCGTGGGCACAGCCGGCCCGTACGCCGGTGCGCTCGGCGCAGCCGACTCCGGCGCCATGGACTCCGTCGGTGCAGTCGACTCGGCCGGCGCCGTCGTCGGAGCCGCCGTGGCGGCCGGTGACGGCGTGGCGCTGTTGCCGCAGGCGCCGGCCACCATCATGACGGCGAACGCGAATGCGGACGTCGTTTTGAGTCTGTTGGTCACGAATTCCTCCTCCAAGATGCGATCTTGCCTTCGGTGGGCGAATGACACGTGGGTCAGCACGATTATCCGCTCGCACCAAGTGCTGCCGTGATGAGTTATCGCGCGCCCACCCCCTCTCGCTCCAGACGATTGGATGTGTTGGCGAGCGATAGCTGCCGCCCCGCGCGCCCCCGGCGCCTCGGTCGGCGACAGCAGCTCGATTGTCGCATCGCCCAGCGCAGCCTCCACCAGTGGCGAGACCGCGCGTTCGCTGGCGATGCGCGATTGGATCGGTTCCAGCAGGGCGGAACCGGCGGCCGCGACACCACCGCCGATGACCACGCGCCTGATGCCCAGGGTCAGGACGAGCGACCTGATCGCCTCGGCCAGGTGGCCGGCCACCTGATCGGTGATCTCGCGGGCAACCACATCGCCGGCGGCGCTGGCCCGGAACACATCCGCCGCGCTCGAATGCGGCGCGAGGACCGAGCCTCGGCCGGCCGCGATCCGCTCGTCGGCCTGGCGACCGATGGCGGGACCAGCGGCGACGGTCTCGAGGCAGCCCTGGAGGCCGCACGCGCACATGGCTCCTTCCCGATCGGCGACAAGGTGGCCGACCTCGCCGGCGAGCCCGTTGTCACCGCGAAGCACGGCGCCGTCAATGACGATGCCGGCCGAGATCCCGGTCCCGATCGCCAGGAACGCGACGTTCGCCGTCTCGGGGTCCGACCCCGACGAGTGCTGCTCGCTCAACCACAGCGCCGCAGCGCGGGCATCGTGCTCGACGAAGACGGGAATACCAAGCTCCTCCTGGAGCAGTGCCGCCAGGGGCAGGCTGGTGATCCCCAGGTTGACGGCCATGCTCACCGAGCCCAGCTCGGGGTCGACATTGCCAGGGATGGCGACGCCGACCGCGGCGATCTCCTGGGAGAGCTGCCCCCGGGCCTCGCCGACCAGATCGACGATCTGGTCGACCAGCGATCGCGGGTCCGTCGCCACGGTGTGCTCGTGGACGATGCCTCCATGGCCGTCAACGACCACGAGCGAGGTCTTGGTGCCGCCGACGTCGACGCCCGCAACCAGGGGCTCGTTGCGCCTGGCCTCATGGGTCGCGATCATCGGACCAGCCCCAGGCCCAGCTGCCGCTCCATGAGCAGGGCCGACGCGCCGAGCACCACGACGTCATCGTGAACGTGGCCGAACTCGATCTGCGTGTCGCCCACGAGCATCGTAAGTGCGCTCGCGCGTGCCGAGCTTCGGACCATGTCCAGCCAGTCCTCGCCGAACGAGGTCACCGGACCGACCAGCAGGACATGGCGAACGTTGAGCACGCCGATCAGCCATCCGATCGCCAGCCCGAGTTCGCGCGCGGCGTCGAGAACGATCCGCCGGATGCCGGAGACACCGGCCAGGAAGGCCGCGACCAGTCCTCCCTCGTCGGTGACCGAGCGCTCCACGGCGCTGCCGGCCTCGACCAGGGCACGCATGCTCGTCACCGTCTCCAGGCAGCCCGCTCCGCCACAGCGGCACGGCGCATCGGCGCCGCCCACCCACACGTGGCCGAACTCGCCTGCGCCGTAGCCGTCGCCCTGGAACAGCTGGCCGTTGAGGATGATCCCCGCGCCGACGCCGCGGCCGACCCTGATCACGACAGGTTGTTCGGCCGAGGGCGCCGGAAGAAGGTCAGCTCGGCGACGGCAGCTGCGTGGCTGTCGTTGGCCACCACGACCGGCACCCCGTAGCGCTGCTCGAGAAGTGGTCCGAGACGAAGGCCGGCCCAGTCCTGGTACACCGACCAGCGCACGGTTCCCGTGCTCGAATCGATGATGCCCGGCGCACCGATGCCGATCCCGAGGAGGGGCGATCCGCTCATCGGCGCACAGCGCGTCGACCAGCCGGAACACCGCCTCGACCGTGGCGGTACCGTCTCGCACCGTCGGAGGGAGCTGGATCGAGCGCAGGATCTTGCCGCGAAGGTTGACGACGGCGGCGCTGAACTCCGCCTCGCCGAGGTCGAGCCCGATCAGCTGGCGACCGTCAGGCGCGACGCGGAGCAGGATCGGCGTCTTGCCGCCGCTCGACTGCCCGCGACCGACCTCCTCGATCAGGCCGTCGTCGATGAGCGTGCCGACGAGATCGCCGACCGAGGTCCGGGTCAGACCCGTCAGCCGGGCCAGGTCGGCGCGCGACAGCGGGCTCTGGTCGTAGAGCGCACGCAGAACCAGCTGCTGATTGAATGTGCGCGTCTGCTGGTGGGTCGCCTTCTCGGGCAGCACCGTGGCGCCACCACTCATCAGAGTGGGCACGTCTCCTCCATTGCCGCCACTCTGGACGCCGGTATCGGGCTCGGCGCCCGGACGCACCTTGGCGAGCACGGATGTTACGCTCGTCCACTCACTTTGTCAAGTGAGTGGACAAACTGGCGCTGGTGGCTGCGCCGGGGCGGATGTGCTCGGGAGCCCCTCCTTATCTGGCCGCGTCGAGGTGATCGGCTTCCGCCGTCTTCAGCGGTTGCCGCGCATGTCCGTCCAGGCGCGCCACAGGACGACTAGGCCGATAGCGACGATCACGAGGCCCCAGTAGTCGAGGAGGTTGACGGCCGGCCCACCGATCACCAGCACCACGCCGATCGCGGCGAGGATCAACCCCGGGATGAGTGGCCACCAATGGTTCTCGGAAACCCGCATGGCCGCGCCGATGACCCAGATGGCCAGGAATCCCGCGCCCAGGCCGAGGACGATCACGCCGCCAGTCTGCTCGCCCGTGAGCGTCAGGCTCGACGACGCGAGGATGCCAGCGCCCAGGCCGGACATGATGCCGCCCGGAATCAGGTACCCGTGCTGACGGGTGAACGCGAACGCGGCAAGCAGCCCGACTCCGATCAGGAGCACGATCCAGCCCCCGAGCGCCTCGGTGGGCTGGATCACCTGGGCGGCCAGGCCACCCAGCCCGATCACGATCAGCACGATTGCCAGTACCACGCGGTCGCGCGACCGACGATCCATCGCCTGCGGCGGTTCGGTCATGGCAGTCCCTCCTCCCCCACTGTCCCCAGCACAGCGCGCGGGTGCGAGGACACAGTAGCGGTGGAGAACCGGCCGGGCGATCCCGTTGCGAGCGCCGGGATCGGCGTGGGTGCGGCCGTCGATGCGCTCCGGGGGCTGCCGTCGACACCGCGCGACCTGCCCCTGACGGCACCGCGTGGCGTGCCCATGACGTCGTTGTGACGCGCGCTGGATCGCGCGCGTCGGGACTGGATCGCGCGCGTTGGCCTGTGTATCGTGTTCGCCCTCACCAGAGGGAGGCTCATGGATCCGCTCCTGCTCGCCCTGGGCATCGGCCTGATCGCGGCCGCCGGCGTGGTCGGTTTCCTGGCCGGTCGACGGCGCCTGTCCGCCGAGGATGCCGCCCCGGCGCGACCGGTCGAGCGGCGCCTGGAGGAGTACGACTCCTACCCGTTCCTCGTCAACGACGACGGGCTCGTCGAGTTCAATCCCGACGCATTCGACGCCGCCGTCGGAGCGCTCCTCGCGGAGCGCAACGAGCGCGCCGCGAGAGAGCTGATCGTGATCGGCGAGCAGAACCTCGTGCGGGATACGTTTCCGAGCGATCGCCTCGATCGCTACAAGTCGCTCTACGCGACGTACGGCGGGGACGATGTGGTCTCCGGCAACGACGCCTACCTCGAGAACTACCGGCGGATCGTGAACCACGTCGGCCGCTCGTTCCCCAACACCGGCATCGAGATCCTGCTCCACAACCTGGTCAACCCGTCGCGCTCGCTGGTCGCGATCGAGAACGCGGCCGTGACCGGGCGGGCGGTCGGCGGCGGGGCGACCAACCTCGTGCTGGACCTCAAGACCCGGCGACAGCGTGGCGAGGACAAGATCAACTACGAGCTCAACATCGGGTCGCGCCAGTTCAAGTGCACCACGATCCCGATCTTCCGCCCCGATTACGGGCTCGTGGGTGCGATCTGCATCAACATCGACGCCCGGTTCCTGCGCGAGTACGTGGCCGGGAGCGAGGAGCGCCTCGCGGCGTTCTTCGACAGCTTCCTCCGCGTGGACATGCAGCTCGACGAGAACATCCTGTCGCGCGACGAGTACCTCAACGCCGTCAACGGGAAGCGGCACTTCATGGACGAGGCCATCCGTGCCGGATCGAGTCCCACGGGCGGGCGCCGCCTGGCTGCCATCCTGTTCTCGGACATCGTCGGCTTCACCGAGCTGATGGGTCGCGACGAGGCCGCCACGCTCCGGATCATCGAGGCCAACGAGGCCATCCACCGGACCGCGCTGGCTCGAAATCGGGGCCGGATGCTCAAGAAGCTCGGGGATGGGATGCTCGCGTCGTTCGTCTCGGCGTCGGATGCGGTCGACGCGGCGAGGGATATCCAGCATGGGGCGCAGGAGGATGGGCGGTTCCAGGTGCGGATCGGGATCCACCTGGGCGAGGTCATCGAGAGCGCGGGCGATGTCCACGGCGACGGGGTGAACATCGCGGCGCGGATCCAGGCCGCGATGGAGCCCGGGCAGATCGGGATCTCGGAGGTGGTCCACGACAACGTCCGGAACAAGGACGGTGTCGTCGCCCTCCCGCTCGGCGAGCGCGTCCTCAAGAACGTTGCCAACCCGATCAGCCTGTACGCGCTCCAGAGCTGAGCCGCACGCTGGCGCGCCGCCCGGGTGGCGTGCGGCTGCGGCCGGCGCCGCCAGGCATCCGAACCGACGGGTGGGTGCCACCTGAACGTGCAACCGCGCCGCGAGGCGCGGACCATGGTGTCACAGCTCGTGTCCGAGCCGATCCCCCCTGGGTCCAGTCATGGACCGTCCCTCGTGGCGCCTCGCGATTTTGACGGACGCCTCTTATCCGCCACTTATCTGGTCCGCCGATTCAGCGGCCAGACGGCCGGTTCAGGAGACGCCCGGATCCCCGCCTGCCCCGGCATCGGCAGCGGTGCAGCCGACCCGTCCCGGCCGAAGCGCAATCCGAGCTCACGCTCAGCCCAGCGTCGGATCTGCCGGTAGACCGCCTCTGCGCCGACGATCTCCTCGTCCAGGGCCCACTCGGCCGGGTGCATCAGCATCGGGCGCGTCTGCGCTCCGCCGAGCCCGCCGTGCGAGCCGATCAGCTCCTCGAACGCCGCGGCCTCCTCGAACACCGGGTCGTACATGCTGATCACCGACAGGTCGGGCACGTGCTGCAGCACGTCGAGGCGACGAATGGCGCGCAGCGCGGTTGGGCCATAGCTCGCGACCGGATCCTCGCCCACGACGCGTCCCTCGTCGAGGTAGTTGATCCCCGCCGCGCCGATGACCAGCGAGCCGTGGGCCTCGGAGCGGATGAGCATGGCGCCGATGCCGGGATGCCGGGCCAGGGCATCGACGAGCCCGGGATACGTGGCCGCCAGCTGCTCCAGCGTGACCCGGCCGGACAGGCGCGGGAAGTACACCAGCCCGAGGTTGCCCGAGGCGATCGCGATCAGGTCCGGCCGCTCGGATTGGGTGGCATCGCCGGTGTCGCGAGCCTGGTCCGGCCCGGGGCCGGGATGGTGCGCGGCATCGTCGGGGGTGACGTCGACCGCTCCGTCCGAGGATTGCGATCGGAGCATGGCACGCGCCAGCCCGCCGGACACGCCCTTGACCTGGGTCAGCTCGGACAGGAACGCGTTGGTCGGACCCCACTCCTCGACGCGCGCAGCCTTCTCGTCGACGGTCACGGCGCCGCCCATGAGCTCCCGGATCGTGTCGCCCAGCGTCTGGCCGTAGCGCTGCAGGAAGGTCGCGCCCAGCGTCTGGCCATGGTCGGACACGACGACGAACCGGTACGGACGGGGCGCGGCGGCGGACGCCTTCTCGAGGGTGGCGATCGCGGCATCGACACCGTCGAGCGCATCGAGCGACTCCCCTCGTTCCGGTCCGCTGTGGTGGGCGATCTCGTCAAAGTCGGTGTAGTCGACGTAGATCACCGGGGTCCCGCGGTACATCTCCTCGATCACGAGCGAGGTCGACAGGTCGCGCAGCGCGACGTTGGTCGCCGCGCGGGCGACCGGATAGGGCATGCCGCGGTGCATCCTCGGCTCGATCCCGGCGCCGCGCCTGACGGCGCGCCTGGACGTACTCCTTCCCCATCTCGCCCACGAAGCGCACGATCGTGCTCAGGTAGTTGTACGGGCTCGCGAAGAACGAGAGGAAGGTGTCGCTGCGGCCAAGGCCCTGGCCCGGATCCTTGATGGTGGCCATCGTGATGTACGACCGCGCGGCGTCGCCCGAGAACAGGTTGCCCACGCTGGCCCCGTCGTTGGACAGCAGCCCTTCGCCGTTCGAGATCCGGCGAGCGACCTCGAGCGCGTCGTCGGGATGGTTCGCGACCATCAAGCCGCCCCGTGTCCTTCTCGTACCATCGAAAGGCCGGGATGCCATCGTTGTTGCCGTGCAGGATGCCGGCCTGGCTGGCCGGGGTCGTCGGCGGCAGCAGGGCCTCCCAGCCATCGAGCCGATAGCGCCCCGATCGGACCCAGGACGCGAGGTTCGGCACGCGACCCGCCCGAACCTGGCGGATCAGGATGGGCTCGGGCAGGCCGTCGATCTGGACCACGACCAGGCCCGGCTGATCGGTCCTGATCGCGTCGCCGCGTCGTGCGGCGAGCTGCTGGAGCAGCGTGGCCCAGTACGAGTCGTCGTCGGTGATCGAGAAGACGCTGACAAGGATCGTGTTCACGATCGCATAGCCAAAGGATGCGACCAGCGCGGCCGTGATCCCGCTCACGTGCAGGTCATGAACGAACGTCGGCAGCACCAGGAACGAGATCACCTGGAACGCGAGCGTCGCCACCACGACCGCGATCACGGACAGCCCGGCAAACAGGGCCAGGAACAGCGGCCGCACGAGCGTGTTGAGGACCGCCAGCACGATCGCGCCGAGCAGCAGCGAGCCGATGATCGGCGCGCCCGGCGCGAGATCCACCCCGGGCGTCAGCCACACGGCGCCACCGAACGAGAGGACGCTGATGATCAGGGTGGCGAGGAGCCTCCTGATCCTGGATCCACCGCTCGGTCGCCACGTTCGCAGCACGCTTATCTGGAGTCGGTAGAACTCCAGGATCCGTCGCATGGGCATCCTCCTGGCCGCGTAGGGCGGCTTGGGAGGATCCTACGTTGGGCGGAGGCACGGCGGGGGCCGTTATCGCAGCGGGTGCACACCGAGGCGAATGAGCCGACGCTCGGGAGCGAGCCCCGACGCTCGGGAGCGAGCCCCGACGCTCGGGAGCGAGCCCCGACCTCGGAGCGAGCCCTGCCGTCGATCGCCCGGCGCCGACCGTCCCCGGGCCGGGAGCGAGCCGGGCCGTACCCTCCCGTTGATCGCCCGGCCTCGACCCGCCCTCAGGCCGGCAGGTGGCGGGCCGGCATGAACCGACCGACCAGCAGCGCGCCGATCAGGATCGCCACCGCAGCCACGATGGCGCCCGCGCCCAGCGCGTCGACGAACCCGTTGCGCGCGGCCGTGGCAAGGACCTCGCCCGCGGCGCCGGGCAGCTGGGCGGCGATCGCGAGCGCGGCGCCCACGGAGTCGGACACGGGACTCGCGAGCCTGGGGCGGCAGCTGCGCGACCACGTCGCTCATGCTATCCGAGTAGACCGAGTTCATCACCGAGCCCGACGACGGCCACGCCCAGCGCGCCGGCCATCTGACCGACCAGGACGTTCACCGCGGAGCCCACGCCGGCCCGCTCCTCGGGCACGGCGCCCAGGATGGCGTCGGCCGAGGGCGCCATCACGTTGGCCATCGCCATGCCCGCGAAGAACAGGGTCACCGCCACCACCCACGGCTCGGTGGTCGTCGACCACTGCGTCACGCTGAGCACGATCAGCGCGACCATGGTCAGCGCCGCAGCCACGACCCGGCCGGTCCCCAGGCGGCCGACCAGGCGGACGCTGATCCCGGCGCCCATCGGGATGCCGACCGCGAGCGGCAGCATCACGAGGCCGGCCTCGAGCGGTGTCAGCCCCAGCACGAACTGCAGGAACTGGGTCAGGCCGAAGATCACGGCAAACAGGCCGAAGAAGTTGGCGCCGATCGGCCGTCACGCCGGCCGTCATCCGCTGGTTGCGGAACAGGCGAAGTCGAGCATCGGGTGACTCGGCCCGCAGCTCCCACCACACGAACGCGACGAGCAGCAGCAGGGCGACCGCGAAACGAGCCCAGGATGAACGGGTCGGTCCAGCCGGTCCGCGGCGCGTCGATGATCCCGTACACCAGGATCGTGACGCCCCGAGATCGACAGGCCCGCGCCGGGCAGGTCGATGCTCGCCCCGCTCGGGTCGCGGCTGTCGGGCACGAGCACCAGCCCGAGCAGGAGCGCGGCGGCGGCCACCGGGACGTTGATCAGGAACACGGCGGGCCAGTCGAAGTGCTCGATCAGGAAGCCGCCGGTGACCGGGCCGAGCCCGATGCCGAGGCCCATGATCCCAGCCCACGCGGCGATCGCTCGCCCGCGCTCCTCGCGCGGGAAGACGTTGATCAGGATCGACAGGGTCGAGGGCATCATCATCGCCGCACCGATGCCCATCACCGCGCGGGCCGCGATCAGCTGCTCGGCGGTGGTCGCCAGCGTCGCCGCGATCGATGCGCCGCCGAACACGAGCAGCCCCAGCTGCAGCAGGCGCGCACGACCGAAGCGGTCGCCCAGGGCGCCCATCAGCAGCAGCAGGCCGGCGAACACGAGGATGTACGCGTCGACCATCCACTGGAGCTGCGCGGCGGAGGCATCGAACGCCGTCTGGAGCGTCGGGCAGCGCGACGTTGAGCACGAAGTTGTCGAGGCCGATGATCACGAGGCTCAGGGCGAGCACCCCCAGCGTGAGCCAGCGTCGCTCGTAGATCCGCTGAGCCCGGGCGTCCGGGGCGCTGGTGATCGGAAGCGGCCATGGCGTCTACTCCTGGGTGGCGGCGCCCTGGCCGGGCGTCCTGGGCTGGAGGCTGCGAAGAGCGGCACCGCAGAGCTCGTCGACGACGTCGTCGAGCGGCAGCTCGATGCCCGCGATCTGCTTCGCGGCGGGTCGGGTGAGGAGGTGGAAGATGAGCGGCCCGAGCAACGCCTGGACGGCGAGCAGCGGATCCATGGGCTCGAGCCGGCCGGCGACCATCTCGCGCTCGAGATAGCCGCCGAGGGCCGCGAGCATCGCCCGCAGCGGCCGGCCCGCCCCGGCGACGGCGTCGGGCGACCCGGCCCAGACCTCGACGTAACGCGGCGCGGATCAGGCCGATGTTTCGGCTGGCGATCGACGCCGACCAGCCGGTAGACCTCGGGCAGCACCTGCTCCGCCGGCCGGTCACCGATCTCGTCGAGCAGGGCGATCACCGGCTCGAACGGCGCGTAGGTCGTACACCAGCGCCTCGAACAGCGCGGGCTTGCCCGGGAACAGCCGGTACACGCTCGCGCGCGAGACGTCGGCGCGGCCGCGACCTCGTCCATCGACATGCGCCTCGAGGCCGTCGCGCGAGATCAGCTCGGCCGTGGCCGCAGCATCCGGTCGCGCGTACCAGCGATCGGGCTCGACACCGACGGCCGCGAGCAGGTCGGCCCGGGTCCGGAAATGCCGGTGGAGGGTCGCCCGCGACACGCCGGCGGCGCGGGCGACGGCCGCCATCGGCGGCGGCGGGGTCTCGGCCAGGACGGGCGCGGCCGCCGCGATGATGCGGTCGGCGGCGGATCCGCGAGCTCGCCGTGGTCGACATGAGACGAGACTAGACGCGACATCTCGTCTTGTCAAGTCTCATCCTGCCGTGGGCTGAGCGAGATGGCGGCGATACCTGGGCACTGGGGTGCGCGTCCGCGAGGCAGGCGCCCGGGCCGTCGAGCAGCTCCGGGCGAGCTGACCCGCGCGATGGGCGACGCAGCCAGGCGTCGGCAAGGACGTCAGGCGCGCGCGACGCTCACCGGCGTCACGAACCGACGACGGACCGGCAGCTCGGCCACCGGGCCCGTGACCGTCAGCGTCGCCGACAGCGGACGGTCGGCCGACGACGTCCCGGCCCACAGCGTCACCGTGCCCGGCTCGACGATCCGCCGGTACGCGACGCCCGTGTGGGCGAGCTGCTCGGAGTGGAGCGTGAACCGGACGTCGGCCGCCTCGCCCGGCTCCAGGGAGACGCGCGCGAACCCGCACAGCTCGAGCACCGGGCGGGCGACGTCCGCCTCCTCGTCGCGCAGGTACAGCTGGACCACCTCGTCCCCTGCCCGATCGCCGACGTTCGCCACCCGCACCGAGACCCCGACCTCGTCGTCGCACGTCGCGATCGTCGGGCGGTCGAGCGCAAGATCGGACAGCGCGAACGCTGGTGTACGAACGGCCGAACCCGAACGGCCACAGCGGCCCGGCCGGGCCGTCGACGTGGTCCCCGCGCGGGTTGGACCGCCCACCCGATGGATGGTGGCGATAGTGAAGCGGCACCTGCCCGACCCCTCGCGGCATCGACACCGGGAGCTTGCCGCCCGGCGCCTGGTCGCCCACCAGCACGTCCACCAGCGCGTCGGCCCCTCGTCGCCCGGGACCCAGGCGAGGAGGACCGCCGCGCAGTGCCGCGCAGCCCATTCGAGCGCCAGCGGCCGACCGCTGACGACCACCAGGACGACCGGCGTTCCCGGTCGCCGACCACCGCCTCGAGCAGCTCCTGCTGGCGGCCCAGCAGCCCCAGCCCGACGCCGATCCCGGAACTCGCCCGTGGTCGAGTCGTCGGTCAGCCCGGACCGCTCCCCGAGCACCACCACCGCGACATCGGCGTCGCGGGCCGGCGTCGACGGCCGCCGCCAGCTCCTCGTCGCTGCCCTCGCGCAGGCCGGTGCCCGCGCGCATGCCGAATGTCGTCGGCGCCCGAACCGGTCGCGGAAGCGCGTCCAGGATCGTTCGCCGGCCGCTGAGCTCGTCCTCGAGCGAGAGCGAACCCTGCGCCTGCGACCCCGAACATCGGCTGGTTCGCGATCTCGAGCAGCGTCTCGACGTGCAGAGGTGGCTGTAGTCGCCCAGCAGGTCCCGGGCGCTGTCGGCGATCGGGCCGATGACGCGCCAGCCGACTGCACCGGCCGCCTGCAGCGGCAGGATCGCCATCATTCTCGAGCAGCACCATCGACCGGGCGGCGAGCCGGCGGCCCAGCCGGCGCTCCTCGCGTCAGAGGTCCTCGATATCGGCCGCGATGGCACCTCGACATAGGGCTGCTCGAACAGCCCGAGTCGGACCTTGGCGGCCAGCACCCGAGCACGGCGGCGTCGAGCAGCGCCTCGTCCACCCCGCCCATCGGCGATCGCCTCGGCCAGCGGCTCCGCGTACGCGAGGCTGCGCGGCAGCTCGAGGTCCACGCCGGCCGCCAGCGCCAGCCGCGGCCGCCCGCCCAGCTCGGGCGTGAGGCGGTGATGACCCTGGAGCTGCTCGATCCCCATGTAGTCCGACGCGACCAGCCCGTCGAACGCCCATTCCCCGCGCAGGACGTCCACCAGCAGCTCACGCGACGCGTGGCACGGCACACCGTCCACGTCGGAGTATGCGGGCATGACGCTGGCCAGCCCGGCCTCGCGGATGGCCGCCTCGAACGGCAGCAGCTGCTCGTCTCGAAGCTCCCGCCAGCCAACGTGGACCGGCGCCATGTTGAGCCCACCCTCGGCAAGCCCGTGACCGACCATGTGCTTGCCGGTCGCCAGCACGCCGGCCTCGGGCGTCGGTCCCTGGATCCCCCGAATGTACGCGACGCCCATGGTCGCAGCGAGGTACGGATCCTCACCGTACGTCTCCTCGATCCGCCCCCAGCGCGGATCGCGGGTCACGTCGAGCACCGGCGCCAGCGCATGGCGGGCGCCCATGGCCAGCATGCGACGGCGAATCGTGGCGGCGACCTGCTCAACGAGATCCGGGTCGCAGCTGGCAGCGGCACCGATCGATTGCTGGAACACGGGGGCGTCACGCGCCAGCAGGCCGTGGAGCGACTCCTCGTGAACGATGGCCGGAATCCCCAGCCGGGTCTCCTCGACCAGGTAGCGCTGGATGTCGTTGGCCGCCCTGGCGGCGTCGATCGGCGTGAGGTTGGTTGCGCCCGCGATCCGCGTGATCTCGCCCAGGCCATTGGCCAGCAGCCGCTCCAGCCGGCTTCGATCGAGGTGGCCACCGGGCAGGATCTGGAACCCCCACACGGAGCCCAGCTGCGCGATCTTCTCGGTCAGCGTCATCCGGCCCAGCAGATCGGCGACCCGCTCGTCGATGCTGAGGGATGGATCCAGGTGTCTCGCCCGAATGGTCATCAGCCCTTCACCTCAGCCCTTCACCGAACCCGCCGTGAGCCCGCTGACAAGCTGTCGCTCCGCGATCGCGTAGAAGGCGATGGCCGGCAGGATTGCCACCACCGTGAACGCCAGAACGCGAGCTTGATCCTGACCGTACTGCGAGGAGAAGTTCATGACTCCCAGCGGCAGCGTCCATTGGTCGGCGCCGTTGAGCAGGATGAGCGGCAGCATGAACGCGTTCCAGGTGGCGACCACGGCCAGGATGCTCACGGTCGCCAGCGCGGGCCGGGCGAGCGGCAGCAGGACCCGCCAGAAGAACCCGAACGACGTGCAGCCATCGATGCGTGCCGCGTCCTCGAGCTCGCGAGGGATGCTTCGGAAGAAGGGGCGCAGGATCACGATCGTGAGCGGCAGTGCGAACGCCGCTTGCGGCAGCGCGACGCCCAGGGGGTTTCCGGTCAGCCCAACGTCCCGGACGAGGATGTAGAGCGGCAGGATCGCGACGGCGGACGGGAACAGCAGCCCCAGGACAAACAGGGTGAACAACGGCTCGCGACCGCGGAACGTGAAGCGGGCGAACACGAACGCAGCCAGCGCGGAGAACGTGACCGTGACCAGGACCGATACCACGGCGATGAGCAGGCTGTTGAACGCCTCCAGCCAGAAGGTCCCGGCGTCGTCCCCGATGAGCACGTTGGTGTAGTTGGTGAACACCCACGGGTCGGGGATCACCGAGACCGGATCGCCCACCAGCTGGCCGTTGGTCTTGAACCCGCCCAGGACGGCATACAGGATCGGGACCAGGATCGCGATAGCGACAGCCAGCAGGAAGAGCCAGGCGATGGTGCCCGCGATCGACGGCAGACCGATCGCCCGCGGGCGCCGCGCGGCGCGGCTGACGGTGGAGGTCTCGCTTGCCATCTCCTCAGCCCGCCGACATCGTGAGCGCGCCCTCGGTGTCGCGGCGCAGGACGTAGCGCTGATAGAGCAGGGCAACGACGAGCCCGAAGCCGAACAGGATCACGGCCATCGCGCTCCCGAAGCCCATCTGCGTCGCCTTGAAGCCGGTCTTGA
Source organism: uncultured Chloroflexia bacterium (assembly GCA_963806265.1). Taxonomy (GTDB): domain Bacteria; phylum Chloroflexota; class Limnocylindria; order Limnocylindrales; family CSP1-4; genus CAIXZV01. The sequence continues at coordinate 569 of CAWDXT010000029.1, read as the reverse complement.
ACATGGAGATCGCCATCGTGTTCGAGGCATAGAGCGGCCCACCGCCAGTCATGACCCACACCATGTCGAACAGCTGCAGGGCGCCGATCATCGACAGGAACACGGACACCCGGATGGTGGGGCCGAGCAGCGGCAGCGTGATGTATCGGAACACCTGCCGCCGGCCAGCGCCGTCGATGAGCGCTGCCTCCTCGATCTCGTGCGGGATGCCCTGGAGCCCGGCCAGCATGAGGATCATGTGGAAACCGAAGTACTTCCACGAGATGATCACGAACAGGGTCAGCATCACCAGCGTCTCGTCGCCCAGCCAGTCCTGGATCCAGCGTTCGAGCCCGACCGACGTCAGCGTCGAGTCGAGCAACGAGTAGGGCTGGAGCATCAGCCGGAAGACGATCCCGGTGATCGCCTCCGACAGCACATAGGGCAGGAAGAACAGGAGTCGGAACACCGCCCGACCCGGGAACCGTCGGTTCAGGAGGACCGCAAGGGCCAGCGAGAACGGGATCTGGACCAGCAGCGACAGCACGATGATGAGCAGGTTGTTGGCGATCCCGGTGCGGAACGCCTCG
>CAWDXT010000028.1:0-6075 GCA_963806265.1 uncultured Chloroflexia bacterium | reverse complement strand
TGAGCCCGGTGGGGGTCGAACCCACGACACGAGGATTAAAGCCCCCTGCTCTACCGCTGAGCTACGGGCCCACGGCCGGACCGTATCACGTTCGGTTCGGCGCTTTCCGAGCCCGGGAGGACGCCTGGCGGACGAGCTCCGGCGCGCGCGTGGGCACGCTCGGGCACGCGCGTGGGTGCGCGTGGCAACGGGTGTCGGGTCGCGCTTCAACCCGCCAGCGACGGCCTCAGGTCGCGGCGTCGGGCTCGGCATCGCGGCGTCGGCCCCAGCGTCGCGACGACGGCTCAGGTCGCGGCGATGGCCTCCAGCTCGAGCCCGAGCGCTCGGCGTGCGGCACCGGGATCGTCGACGGTCAGCGTCACCAGGACCTTCCCGTTACACCGGCCGACCATCAGCAGTCCCCGGATGTCGATCCCGGCAACCCCCAGCCGATCGGTCAGGCCCGCGAGCGCTCCCGGCCGATCCTCGATCTCGACGGTGAACGGCGTGCCCTCCACGAACGAGGCGCCTATCGAGCGAAGCACCTGCCTCGTCGCGTCGTCGTCCTCGGTCTCGAGGATCGCGTAACCCAACGAGCCGGCACCACCGCCGGCGCAGTGGACGATGTTGACGCCGCGCTCCGCGACGGCCCGCACCAGGTGAGCGAGCTCGCCGGGCCGGTTCTGAACCTGAACTACGAACTGCTCACCCATCGCCAGCCTCCTTGCGGGCGAGGCTGGCCCCATGCCGCCATCTCGTACAGTGCCGATGATCCTGTTCGTGACCGGCGATCTCGCTGGATGCATCCCGGTCCCGGGTTTGCGTCAGGCCGGCAGCAGCGCTCGAACCGCGGCCGCGATCTCCCGGGGCGTGAGCGCGAGCGTCTTCTCGCCGACCGACAGCTCCACGATTCGGATGCCCGGCGTGTCCGTCGACCATGTCCCGGACCAGGTCCACAGGCGCTGCTCGGTCGCCAGCCGCCGGATGCCGGCCAGCGCGGCTGCGGGTGTCGTGCGCAGGTGGAGGTGCATCATCGGCGTCTGCGGCGGGTTGGGGACGACATCGACACCCTCGACCTCCGCGAGCGCCACCGCGATCGCCCGTGCGTGATCCAGGTAGTCGGGCATGCGTGGCAGGCGCTGCCGCAGGCCAGCCAGACCGGAGGCCGCGTACGGCCACAGGGCGTACAGGGTGCCCCCATGACGGTGCCGCCACAGGCGCGCTTCCGCGATGACCTCCTCGTCGCCCAGCAGCATGCTGCCGGACAGGCCGCCCAGGCCCTTGTAGAAGGACACGTAGAGCGTGTCGAACAACGCGGCGATCTCGGCCAGCGGCCGGTCGTAGAAGGGCCCCGACTCCCAGAGTCGAGCGCCGTCGAGGTGCACCGCGGCGCCCTGCTCGCGGGCCCACGAGACCTGGGCAACGAGGTCGTCCCAGGCGGGCAGGCATCCGCCGATCTCGCGCTGTGGCAGCTCGATAAGGAGCGCGGCCAACGGCTCGCGGATCTCGCGCAGGTCCTCGAGCGTGAGCAGCTCGCGTGCGTCGCCCACCGTCCGACCGACGAGCCCGTGAAGCCGCTGGTAGGCCTTGTCCTCATGGAGCTCGAGGTGGCAGGTCGGATGGAAGGCGATCACCTGCCGATGCCGCCGCTCCGCGTGGATCCGAAGGGCGATCTGCTGGGCCATGGTCCCACTGGGCATGAACACGGCGGCCGGCTTGCCGAGCAGCGTGCGAACCTCGGTCTCGAGCAGGGCGACGGTGCCGTGATCGCCGTACACGTCCGCGGCGAGATCCTCGGTCGGCAGCGATTCGATCGCGGCGAGCATGTCCAACGGCCGCCGGGCCCCATCGCCATTCACGAACCGATCGCAGCCGGCTCGCAGGACGGCCACCTCCTCGGACGGCAGGATCTCGAGCGCGTCCGGGTCCGGCTGGACGGTCGCGGCGCGCGCCGTGGCGCTCCGCCGACGTGAGCGAGGCCGCTGTCCACCCGAACGCGAAGCTGTCATGCGGCCACGATACGCGCCGCCGGCGGCCTGCGCACCGGCCTGGCAGCCGGGTTTCAGCTCATGAGGACGGGAGCAGAGACCCGTTCACCAGCTGGTCCACGGTCACCGGGTTCGGTACCAGCCCGAGCGAGGTCATGAAATCGAGCGACTGCTGCCACCCCGCACGGTCGATTGCGCCGTACGGGGCGCCGGTGCGCGTGTTCTTCCAGGTCGCGATCGTCGCGTCGAGGATCTGACGCTGGAGCCCCGGGTCGGAGGCGAGATCCGGGACCGCGGCGAAGGTGGCATCAATCCCCTTCTGTGGATCGGCGGCGATCTCGTCCATCGCCCGCAGCGTGGCGGCCGTGAACGCCGCCAGCGCATCGTGCTTGTCGGCGAGCGTCTGCGTCCCCGTCACGAGCCCGGGACCCGGCAACGGCGTGATGTTGTCGATCGCCAGCACGACGGGATCGATTCCGGCCCGCTTGAGCTGGATCGGCTCGTTGTTGGTGAACCCGGTGACGGCGTCGACCGATCCCTGCTCGAGCGCGGTGACCTGGCTGAAATCCGGGAACTCCACGATCGTCACATCATCCGGTGTCAGCCCTGCCGACTGGAGCAGCGCCTGGAGCATGATCCACGACGAGCCGTACCGACCGGGGATCCCGATCTTCATGCCCTTCAGGTCGGCGGCGGACGTGATGCCCGATCCTGCCTTCGCGATCACCACCGATGGGAACTGGCCGTAGATGGTCGAGGTGTAGACGACCGGGATGCCCTGGCTGACGGCCGGGATGACCGACGTCCCGTCGCCGTTGCCGATGTCGACGGCGCCCTGGCCGAGGAGCGTGATCAGGTCCGGGTCGATCTGGTTCTGGAGCGTGACATCAAGCCCTGCATCACGGTAGTAGCCGGCCTCCTTGGCCAGGTAGAACTGGGCGAACTGGACGCTCGGGATGTAGCCCAGCCCCACCGTCAGGGACACGGGCGTGGTCCCGGACGGCGTATCGGACGATGGCCGCGAGGTGGCCGGCGAGGTGGCGGACGATTGGCCGGCCGAGGGCGATGGCGTCGCCGAGCCGCCACACGCGGCGAGCGTCAGCGCGAGCGCGACGAGCAGGGCAAAGGGGGACCGGAGCCCCGAGAGCAGGGTCGTTGACACGGATGGATGTGCTCCTGGGCTGGGGTCGGTCATCGCTCGCCGACCAGCCGGCGCTCGATGAGGACCATGACGAGGTACAGGCTCACGCCCAGCAGCGCCAGCGTGGCCAGCGCCGCGAACATGAGCGGGGTATCGAACAGGGAGCCGCGGGCGATGTTGATGAGCACGCCGAGCCCCTTCTCGCCGCCGGCCCACTCGGCCACGATCGCGCCGATGACCGCCAGCGTGACGCCCACCCGCATGCCGCCGAGGATGGCCGGCAGGGCGGCCGGCACCTCGACCCTGGTGATCGTCTGCCAGCTCGTGGCCCGGAAGCTGCGCGCCATCTCAAGCAGCCGTGGATCGACCGACCGGATGCCGACCATCGTCGCCACGGCCACGGGGAAGAACACGATGAGCGTCGTGATCACCAGCTTCGACAGCAGGCCGTTGCCGAACCAGAGCACGATCAGCGGCGCCAGGGCGAGCACGGGCGTGGCCTGGGCGGCCACGAGGTAGGGGCTGAGCAGGCGCTCGGCGAGCCGCGAGCGAGCCAGCAGGATCCCGACCACCAGCGCCAGCGAGGCGCCGAGCCCGAACCCGAGCAGGACCTCGATCAGCGTCTGCTGGACGTGCGGCCACATCGTGCCGTCGGCCCACGCGGCGACGAACCGCTCGAGCACGGTCCACGGACCCGGCAGGACGAACGACTTGAACCCGGACACGAACACGACGGCCTGCCACAGGGCGACGAACGCGACCGCGCTGACGACGATCGGCCACGCCACGCCGAACAGGCGCCGGCGCATGCCACGGGACGTCCTGGACCCGGACTCGGCCGCAGCTCCGCCGGCCTGCGCGGCGTCCCGGGCGGCACCCGACGACGCGATGACCGGCAGCTCGCTCATGCGTCGTCCTCCGGCCGGAAGGGATCGAACCAGGCCGGCGTCCCGGGTGCCGCCTCGTCGTCCCGTGGCGAGGTCCCGGGCCGCGTGCCGGCCGGGATCGCCGTTCGCGCCTCGACCATCGCGATCCGGTCGTCGGTGGTGTCGACGAGGTGAGCGCGCACGCGCGCGGCGGCCGCTGCCACGCTCGCCGAGTCGAGATCGCTCAGGCGGCGCGGGCGGGGCAGCTTGACCGGCACCTCCGCCACGATGCGCCCAGGTCGCGGCGACATCACGAGCACCCGGTCGGCGAGGAACACCGCCTCGGGGATGCTGTGCGTGACGAGGACGATCGTGGACCCGGTGCGCCGCCAGAGGTTGAGCAGCTCGGCATTGAAGCGTTCGCGGGTCAGTGCGTCGAGCGCCGAGAACGGCTCGTCGAGCAGGAGCACGGCGGGGTCGAGGGCCAGGGCACGGGCGATGGAGACGCGCTGCCGGGTGCCGCCCGACAGGGTCGACGGACGGGCCTGCGCGAACTCGCGGAGCCCGACCAGGCCCAGCAGGTCGGCGGCGCGGGCCGCCTGGCGGTCCTTCGACCAGCCCGCGAGCTCCATCGGGAAGCGCACGTTGTCCTCGGCCGAGCGCCAGCTCAGCAGGCGCGATTCCTGGAACACGGGGCCGATGCGCGGGTCCGGCCCGGTCACGGGGTCGCCATCGATCGCCACCGAGCCGGCGTCGGGCGGGATGAGCCCGGCCAGCACGCGGAGCAGCGTGCTCTTGCCACAGCCGTTAGGCCCGATGAGCGCCACGATCTCGCGCGGCGCCACCTCGATCGAGACGTGCTCGAGCGCATGGGTCACCCGGGCGCCGCGGAACGTGAGCGAGACATCGACGACGCTGATGCCGGCGCCGGGACCGGGCCGGTAGTCCGAGTCGCCATCCGGCACGGACGCGACCGCCGCGAACCGACGATCGTCAGGGATGTCCGCCTGCCCGGGCCACGCCATCGTCACCTCCGCTGCATGTTTCGAGCACAACGGGGCGAATGGCGCCGAGCACGCCCCGCAGGGGGCATTGCAGCGCACGGCCTTCTCTCATCCGGACTGTACCGTCGGCTCCGGTCAGCGAGGTTGCCCTCGCATCGGATCTGCAGCCCCTGGACGACGTCCAGGCGACCGCTCGTGGGCTCAGCCCGCCGCAGCGGGCCCTACCACCGGTCGGGAATCACACCCTGCCCCGAAGGCTCGGCGCGATCCTACCACTCCCGCGCTGAGAGCCTGCTGAGGGCGTGCATCGAGGGGGCGAGCGCCGGGTACAGGTCCCGGTAGCTGTCGAATGCCAGGTCGTATGTCGCGCGAGTCGCCGGGTCCGGCTGGATCCTGCGGGCGACAGCAGTCATCGCCGCGACCCCATCCTCCAGCCCGGCCGTCGCACCGACCCCGGCCGCGGCGAGGATGGCGGCCCCCAGGACGGACGTCTCACCGATCGCGGGAATGGCCACGGGCAGCCCCAGCACATCGGCCTTGATCCGTGCCCAGACGTCGTCGGGGGTCGGCCGGCCGGCAAGCCGCAGCTCCAATATCGGTGCGCCGGCCGCGACGATGGGCGTCGCCACGTGACGGAGCGCGAGCGCGGCGCCCTCGAGCACGGCACGTGCAAGGTGGGCGCGTCCATGCCGCAGCGTCAGACCCACGAAGCCACCCCGCGCGGACTCGTCGAACACCGGCGCCCGCTCGCCCGCCAGATACGGCAGGAACAGCAGGCCGTCCGCGCCGGCCGGGACCGTCGCCGCCTCGACCAGCAGCTCGTCGATCGGGGTCGAGCCCGCCAGGGCGTGCGACCGAAGCCACTCGAGCGAGGCACCGAGTGCCGCCATCGCGCCGCCCACGACCCAGCGCCCCGGTACCGGCGCCGGAGCCGAGAACACGCCGGGCAGCGAGATCGGGCCCGCGGCGTAGATGCCGACCCCGCCCGAGGTGCCGCCCGTGTCGACCGCGTCGCCCACGAGGCGGAGCCCGGCGCCGAGGATGCTCGCGGTGCCGTCGTTGACGCCCGCGATCACCGGGATCCCGGGCTGCAGCCC
>CAWDXT010000027.1:0-277527 GCA_963806265.1 uncultured Chloroflexia bacterium | reverse complement strand
TTGACGTAGTCGAAGTGGGCGAAGTCGGGGACACTTCAGCCCGCCGTACATGGAGGCGCTGTAGCCGTCATAGACGGGCTGTCGTCGGCCAGCAGCGGTGCGGCCGAGACGACGATCAGGACGAGGGCGGCGGCAAGGCAGCGCATCACATGGAGTCTCCCGTTGTTGCAACTTGAAGGTCCGCCGGCGGAACGTGACCAAACATGGGCACATGACGTGCGACGGCGGGGTTCTGTCCGATGTCACACAGGGTTTCATCCGATGGAGATGTCCAGGCCGGGCCCCAGCAGGGCCGGCATCGCCGACGATCAGCAGCGCGCCGTCCGACGCGACGCCGAGCGGGCGGCCCTTCCAGTCGCTGCACGCTGTCCGGCATTGCGGATCAGCGCCTCGGGTGCGGCGAAGTCGTGCTGGGCGAGGTCGGCGTCGACGATGATGTCGTGGAAGCCCATGGCCAGCAGGCCGTAGTCGTAGCAGTCGCCTCCATAATCACCCAGCGCCGGCCAGGTGCAGCGGGCGCATGGCGGCGTAATCGTCGCGGGCATAGTCGTCGGGGCCGGAGGTCGTCACGACGGCCTCGGCGACGCCGGCGCAGGGCCGGGTGCGGACCGGCTGGCTGTTCACGCCGGCGCCGTGGCCATCGGCGCCGATCGCAGCGCTCCCGCGTGATCGGCTGGCTCGACCACGCCCAGCACGTAGTCGGTGCCGTGACGCAGGGCCGATCAGCGTGCCGAACAGGGGCAGCCGGTCAGGAACCAGCGGGTGCCGTCGATCGGGTCGACGATCCAGGCGAACTCGACCTCGGGCCGTTCGGCCGGGCAACTCCTCGCCGATGAAGCCGGGCCTGGGCGCCCGTTCGGCGACGATTTCGCGCAGGCGGGTCTCGACCGCCTTGTCGATCTCGCTGACCGGTGAGATCGGCCTTGATCTCGGGTCGCCACCGGCTTGCGGAAGGACGGGCGCACGATCTCGCCCGCGGTATCCGCCATGGTGTGGGCAAGGGCGATGACGTCGTCGGGACCGCTTCATGGCCGCAGAGCGCGCCCGCCCCGTGCCGGTGCAAGGCGAGGCCCTGGATCGAGGAGGATAACCCCTCGCCCCGAGGGGAGAGGGAGGGGCCCATGGCGGTAGCCATGGGAGGGTGAGGGGGGACGTCGGCGCCGGCCCTCACCCTCCCGTCGCTGTCGCGACGGTTCCCTCCCTCTCCCGCAGAGCGGGAGAGGGGTTGGATTCAGGCCGCCCCGGCGAAGCCCATCAGCTCCAGGGCCGCCCGGTGCAACGCTGGGTCGCCGGCGGCCAGGATGCGGCCGTCGTGCGGGCGTCGACCGGGCCGCCGTCGAGCGAGGTCAGGATGCCGCCGGCGTTGCGCACCACCGGCTCCAGGGCGGCGTCTCGCGGCGCGGGATGCTCCATCCGCGGGTGGCGTTGACCATCAAGAAGCGCGGCGATCGCTGAGTCTTGGAGGGGCAATCCCTCTCGCCCCGACCAAACTCACCGATCTGGTCGCCGAGGTCGAACGTCGCGGGCAGCGCCCCGTCGAGACCGAGCGCGATCGCGTCGGCTGTGAGCTCGTACTCCATCCGCTCGAACCCCAGCACGTCCGTCCTGGCGAAGACCGCCGTGGCGATCGCCTGGCGCCAGTCAGCGAGCCCCCCGCCGCCTGATGGTCTACCCCGCCCCCGCCGTTCGACGCGCCCTTGCTCGAGTTGCACGAGCGGCACAGCACCGACGTGTTGCCGATGTCGAACGGCGCGCCGCCGGCGGCCAGCGGGACGACGTGGTCGACGGTGAGGTCCGAGGCGCGGTGGGCGGGCCGGCGGTAGCCCGGGCACCAGTCGCCGCGCTCGCCGCGCCAGGCCCGCAGCACGCGGGCGGAGAGGCGCTGCCAGGCCCGCGTGCGGTAGACCGCGCTGTGCCGGCTCGGGCTGGACCGCCGCGCGTGCGCGGCGCAGCGGCTGCCAGCGCGGCTGGTGACGACGCCGCAGACCGTGCACAGCTTCACGCACGAATCGTCGAGCGGGCCGCCTGCGGGGTCATACGCTCGCGGTGCTAGGCGTGCGGGCCACAACCGCAGGAGCGCGACCGCGAAAGCGACGTGTTCATCCGCAGCGACTCCCCGCGGTCGTAGCATGGCGGGCAGGTCGCAATGGCCCTCCAAGCCCTCGCACGCGTCAGCACTTGGATCGTCAGTTGGATCGCCTTCTCCAAAGCAAGCTCGTTGTGCCCCGCCCGTCGCAGAGCGTGATCAACAGGCCACGCCTCATTACGACTGCTCGACGGCGTCCTTGTGCTGCGCGGCTCGTCCTGCTGTCGGCGCCGCCCGGGTTCGGCAAGACGAAGTGCCCTCGTCGGCTGGCTGGCGGCCTCGGGCACACGCTGCGCATGGCTCTCTCTCGACGAGGCCGACAACGATCCGGTCCGCTTCCTCCGCTACCTCTGGAGGGCGGTCGTGAGCGCCGCCACCGATGGTGCCGGCTCACCCACGGCAGAGGCACCGCCTGCGGACGCTTCAGATGTGATCGGCGAGGCCGCGACACTTCTTGCGGAGCGACCCGAGCGACGTTCTGGTGCTCGACGACTACCACCTCATCGAGGCGGCCCAGGTCCAGCGGGCTGTCTCGATCCTGCTCGACCGCCTGCCTCCACAGGGCGCATCTGGTGATCGCGACAAGGGTGGACCCGGCCCTGCCGTTGGCGCGCCTCCGGGCCAGGGGAGAACTCCTGGAGGTGCGGACAGAGGCGCTCCGTTTCACGAGCGAGGAGGCGCGATCGTTCTTCGCTCAGCGGATGGGGTGGCCTTTCCGACACCGACGTTGAGACGCTCGTGGCCCGCACCGAGGGATGGCCGGCCGTGCTCCAGCTGGCCGGCCTCTCGCTCGTCGGTCGGCCGGACGCCTCACGCTACGTGCACGAATTCGCCGCGACCCACCGCTTCGTCCTGGACTTCATCACCGAGGAGGTCCTCGCGCGCCTCGATCCGGAAGTTCGCGACTTCCTGCTGCGGACGTCGGTGCTGGACCGGCTGACGGGACCGCTGTGCGACGCGGCTCACGGGCCCTGCACCGATGGCCAGGCCATGCTCGAGCAGATCGAGCGGTCGAACCTCCTCCTCGTGCCGCTCGACGACGAGCGCCGCTGGTACCGCTACCACCGGCTGTTCGCCGATCTGCTGCGCGCCCGTCTCGCTGTCGAGCACCCGACCGAGCCGCCCGGCTACACCTGTGCGCGGCCGAGCTCGAGCGCGAGGGCGCGGTTGGCGAAGCCGCCCGAGCACGCCCTGCGGTCCGGGGATGCGCATCGGGCATGCGACCTGATGGCCCAGTGCATCACCGGAGTACATCCATCACGCGGAGTTCGCGACGCTGCGAGGCTGGCTCGACCGGCTCCCGGCGGGGGCCGTCCGGTCCGATCTGCTCCTCAGCACGTTCGGTGCCTACGCACTGGCCCTGGCCGGCCAGGCCAATGGAGTGGATGGCCGGCTCGCCGATGCCGAGGCCGCCCTCCCGGCGGCGGGCGGCGGGCGAACCGATGGCGGACACCGTGCCCGCCCACATCGCGATCATCCGCTCGGTCGCTGGCCCGCCTGGAACACGACCAAGCAGCCGCGGTCGCCCACGCGGAACGGGCCCTTCTGCTCGTGCCCCACGACCTCTCGCCGGAGCGCGCGGCGTTGATCGTCGGCGACGCGCAGGCGATGCTCGGCCACGCCCTGCTCGACGCCGGCGAGCTCGATCGCGCCATCGCCGCCTACCGCACCGCGCGCCCGCTCCTGCATCTGGTCGGAAACACGCTTGGCGAGGCGGACATCACACGCAATCCTGGCCGGCGTCGAGATGCGTCGCGGGCGACTCGCCGCGGCCCTCACGGCGTGCGACGAGGCGCTGTCCGACGCGGCAGATGGGTCCGGGGTTGACATGCCCGCCGGGCCCCCGTCCATCTCGCCCGGGCCGAGGTTCTCGAGCGGATGGGCGGGGCCGGCGCGATCGGCGCCGCCGAACAAGCGATTGAGCTTGCGCGCCACAGCGGCGACGTCGTGACCATGCGCGAGGCTCGCGCAGTGCTGGAGGGGGCGAGCACTCGGCGGCCCACTCGCCCGCCGGGATCGGGACTGGTCGAGCCGCTCACCGAGCGCGAGCTCGAGGTCCTGCGCCTCGTGGCCGCCGGGCGCTCCAATCGCCAGATCGCAGCCGAGCTCTACCTCGCGCTGGGAACGGTCAAGACCCACGCGCAGACCATCGAGGAAGCTCGGCGCCGCGAACCGGGTCGAGGCGATCGTGCGGGCTCGCGGGCTCGGCCTGCTGGACTGAGCGGCTCGTCGCCCGCTGCGTGCGAGGCGCGTTTCCCGGCGCCCCGGCGGATTAATCCCAGGCCAGTACCCAAGGATCGATGTGCCCCGGGGGGTTTACTCCCGATGCTGATCTCCGTCAGCCGGCACACCGCCGGCAAGCACGGAGGGCAACCGGCGATGGGACAGCCGCTCGTCTATCGGATCCGGGTCTGCGGGCAGATCAGCCCGCACTGGTCCGCCTGGTTCGACGGGCTCAGCGTCGCCCAGACCGACGGTGGCGACACGACCCTGAGCGGGCCGCTCGCCGATCAGTCCGCGCTCCACGGGGTGCTTGCACGGATTCGAGACCTCAGCATCGAGCTGGTGTCCGTGGCTCTCGAGTGGAGCAAGACTCGCCAACAGCATCGGAGGTGTGACATGCCGCAGGTTCTCGCCGCTGGTTTCGTCATCGCGCACGGGCTGATCACCACGATGATCGGCTTCGGCGGCGTCACTAGGCCGGACGCGCCGGCGATGACCGTGCCGGCCTGGTTCGGCTGGTGGCCTGGCCCGTTCGGGCGCTCGTGGCTCATCGACGCCATGGGCCTCGGCTCGGGCGCCTCGATCCTCGCGAATGGGCTGTGGCTCGTCGCGGGTCTGGCTCTCATCGCCGCTGGGCTCGGCTGGTTTGGCGTACCTGTGCTGTCTGGCGCGTGGCAGCCGCTGGCTATCGGTGGCGCTGCCGTGGTCTCGTCGCGCTTGCCCTGTTCTTCCACCCGTTCTACCTGGTGGCCGTGCTGGTCAACGTGGCAATCCTGATGGTGCTCGTCTCGCGCGCCCTCTCGCCCGCGAGCTAACCGGTCGGCCGCTTGACGCAGACCCGGGCGTTGCACGCCCGGGTCTGCTGCTCTTGGGGCCGCCGCTCCGCCCGCCCCGGCAGACTAGGTGTCTGCCACCGGCTGCGTGGAGCGCGAGAGGTGCCACCCGTCCCTACCCCAGGCTGTCGACGAGGATGTGCGCGATGGTCGGGGCCACGAGGTTGCGGGTGCGCTCGAAGATCACCCCGAGGGCAAGGCCGATGACGGCCTGGTTGACGATGGTGCTCGCGACCGCGGGCAGGAGACCGGCATGGCCGGTGTTGTCGAAGCCGAGCCCGAGGTGCCAGACGCCGAACACGAGCGCCTGGATGACCACTGCCCAGGCCGGTCCCCACAGCCGCCGGAGCCGCGTCTGCAGCGCGCCGCGGAACAGGAACTCCTCCGAGAACCCGTTGTTCAGGAAGTTCGACCCGAAGCTCCCGAGCAGCCGGCCCAACGACAGCTGCCCCGAGGCGAACGCGATGGCGAAGAACGCGATCGGGATCGAGGCCCACAGCAGGACCACGCGACCGACGCGGTGGCCGGGCCCGAAGCCCAGTGACCGGAGGTGCGCCCCCGTCAGGAACAGGACCGTGAGCGGCAGCACGACGTAGCTGACCGGGTTCATGACATAGGTCGTGGCGCCGAGCCAGGTTCCCCGAGCCGCCCGAGCGCGTCGACCATCGGCGACCAGATCGGGATCGAGACGGCCGTGACCTGATGGAACACCAGGCCGGTCCAGCCGGTGAGCACGACGAACACCAGGACCACGCCGACCTGGAGCCGGATGCGGGGTTGCTCGTTCGGCGCGGCCAGGGAGGACGGCGCGGGCTGGGTGAGCAGCACCGTCATCAGGCTCAGGGGCATGAAAATGGCGATCAGGATCAGGCTGCCGAAGGGGAAGCCCTGGCCCGTCAGCACGAGGGTCAGCGCCCTGGCCAGCCAGGCCGCGGCGAACAGCCAGGCGGCGCGCGACCCCGCGACCAACCCTCAGGCTGGCGGCCAGCTTCGCGCGAATGTGGGCGTCTGACCGCTGCCGACCGACAGGGCGATCGCTTGTGTGCTTGCCGTGCTCACGGCAGCGGGTCACACGAGGTGTCGCTTCTCCGGGGTCGCGAAGCTCACGCCATGGCTGCATCCTCGAGCGTCAGACGGCGCGCTTCGGGATCGTCCCCGAGTAGCAGCCGGGGTCGAGCGCCGTGTCGACCAGGGTCACCTGGCCGTCGGCAAACCGCAGCACGACGTCGGCGTCGCGGGTGAACGTCCAGGTCGAGCTGATGCTGGCCGCGTCGAGCGTGTACCGGCGCCCAGCGAGTTCTGGGCCATGCCCGTGGCGCGCTCGCCCGACGTGTCGAACGGTCCGGAGGTGAACCCGATGCTGGCCACGACGGCGCCGGCGACGACGAACACCCCGACGAGCGCCAGCACCACCACGATGATGCGCTTGTCAGAATCTCATTCAGCCCCCTTTGCGGTGAGCGAGGGCGGCCGCGGGCGACGCGCCCCTGCAGTCAGAGGAGAGCCGCGCCCGGCTGGCCGCTGAGCGGCGACGACGGCGCTGGGCTGGGACCCGCGGGCGGCGCACGACGCCGCACCGGCGCGGCCGGCTCCGGGCGAGCGGAGCGGGAGGTCCGCTGGCCGCGTGGCCGTCGGACGCCTGGACGGAGCCCTCTGTCCCATGTTAATGCCCGGCCGCCGCTAGGCGGTCACAGGCTCCGTCGTCACCGAACCCCGGGGGGACATCGGTCACATTCGACTCCAGGCTCGGCACCGCGAGCCACCCCTCCGCGCGCCCCGGTAGATGAGCTGCTACCCCTCTCGCCCCGACCATTCCCAACAACTACGCGTGAGAGTGCGGACCGGGAGCCAACGGCCGCGTCTACTGGCCGATCAGCTCGCACGTGAGGGCGTGTGTCAGCCAGGCCTGGTAGCGTTCATCGGTCCAGCCCCGTCCGAGGACGAGCAGGTCGTAGACGGCGAGCGAGCACAGCGTCCAGAGCACGTCGATCGCGGCGTTCGACCGCAAGGCCAGGCTTGAGCGCTCCGCGCTCCGCGAGCACCTGGACTAACCGCCGCTGCCCCTCGAGCCGCCTCGCCTCCATCTCGTCCCACAGCCGCCGAAGCTCGGGATCGCCGCTGGCGTCGCGCAGGGCGCGCAGCAGCGGCCCGGCGCGGCGGTGGATCCCGGGCTGCGTCGCGGCGTAGGCCGCCACCTGCCTCCGCGGATCCGGCTCATCGTGGATGGCACGAACTGCGGGCCGCTCTCCGACTCGGACCTTCGGCGCGGCTGGGCCCCACCCGCCAGCAGCGCCTCCACCGCCGCCCTGAATAGCGCGGCCTTGCTGCCGAAGAGCCGGTAGACCGTCTCGACCACGATCCGCCCGCCTCGGCGGCGATCTCGGCCAGCGGGACGACGTAGCCGCGGTCCCGGAACAGGATCCCGGCCGCCGTGATGATGTCGCGTCGCGTCTGCGCGGCCTGCGCCGCCCGGCGTGGCGACTGGTAGCGACGCCGGGGCTTGACCTGGTCGGTCATTTCGTGCAACCTTACCTGAAATGAAATCACGTTGGCTTGCGTGATGATAGACGAGGAGCGTCCCCATGTTCGCAGTCGTGATCCGTGAGGCAGGCGACGCAGCTCAGATCGATGGAAGCGGGGCGATGGTGAGCGCGAATGTGGCACCACGCGTGCGGGAGGCACCTGGCTTCGTGTCGGCCGTGTGGATGAGCGACGGCGCCGGCAGGACACTGAACGTCCTGGTCTTCGAGACTGAGGGGTCAGCACTCGCAGCCGTCGAGGCTGCCCGAGCCGCGCCCCGTCCGCCGTTCATGCGCGTCGAGTCTGTCGACCTGCTCAAGGTGCTGGCGAGCGCGTAGACCGGCGACGCGCGAGCTGCCGGAGGCGCCGTCATGGATATGCATGGGCTGGCGCGCGAGTGGGTCTCGGTCTTCAACCGGGCGACGCGAGTCGCGCAGAGGAGGTCGTGTCGGAGACGTTCGTGGAGCACGCGATGGCACCCTTCGGGCGGAGCGAGCCCGGACCAGGTCAACGGGTGGGCACACCTCGCGGGAGGCCTCGGCTTGGCTGCGGTCGCAGTTCCCAGACCTGCGGATGGAGATCGAGGCGATCGTCGCGGAGGAGGACCTCGTAGCGGTGCTATTCCTACAACCGGCACGAATGACGGACCGCTCAACGGGGTCATGCCCGCCACCCACCGCCCGTTCTCGGGCTCGCCAGACCCACTTGTTCCGCGTGACGGGCGGGCGGCTTTCCGAGCACTGGGCAACGCTGGACGACCTGTCTACGATGCTCCAGCTGGGTGTCGTAGGCCGGCCCGGTGCAGGGTGAAGGCGAGCGTTGCCAATGGCGACGCGCCGAACTCGTGGCCGTCGCCGTGCCCGGCGGGGTGCGGGTCCGGGCGGTCAGTGACGGTCCAGGAAGTCGAGGACCGCGGCCGTGAACTGGTTCGGGGCGAAGACGTTGGCGAGATGTCCCTGCTCGGGGATGGTGACGACCTTGACGTCGGCCGCCAATCGCTCCGCCTGCTCAGCGGACGGGTAGGCAGGCGACGCCTCGCGGCCGCCACGGATCACCAAGGTCGGGACGGCGGCGACCGGCAGCGCGCCCCAGTCGCATCCGCGGACGGCGTCCAACTCGCGTGGGGCGGTCCGGCGCCGTCGCGGAGGCGCTTGCGGACCGGCGGGACCGACATCGCGATGTGGTGCTCGTCCGCCGACAGGCCGGCCACGCGCTTAGCCATCACCTCGATCGCCTGATCCGAACGCCCGTCGTGGACGGCCGAGCGGATTGTCCTCGACGACGTCCGCCGGCACCGCATCGGTGTTCACGGGCGGCTCGTACACCACCAGGGAGCGCATCTCGACCCCCTCGAAGCCGTGCCTGCAGGGCGACGACCGCGCCGTAGGAGTGGGCGACGACGTGTGGCAGGTGACCGGTGGCGGCGATCACCGCGCGCAGATCGTCGATCTCGCGCGCGAACGAAGCAACCGTCGCGTCGCCGCTGTCGCCACGACCGCGGCGGTCGTAGACCCACGTCTGGTAGCGGACCTGCAGCGGCAGCTCGACCATCGAGAAGGCGCCGATCCCGTCGAGCGTGCCGTGCACCAGGACGACCGACGGCCCGGTTCCGCCCACCCGTACCGAGAGCGACGTCCCGTCGGCCGACGCGACCTCGCGGTTCCCGCCCCTGTTCCCGAATGCCAGCGAGCGCAGCAGGAGCCGCTTGTCCGGCGCCTCCTTGAGCAACTGGACGACGAATTGCATCACACCCATGCCCGCATTGTCCCAGTGGAAGCCGGTATCGGGATCGCCAAGTCAATGGTGAGGGGCCAATAGTCGCTGGTGTCGAACACGTCCTACCCGACCCCCGGACGGTAGGTCAGAGCCATGATGCCGGCGCCGACCGTCCAGCTGACGATGAGGATCCCGGAGATGGGCGCGAGCGGCACAAGCGCCCGGGTGAGGTCCATGGGGAGAAGCACTCCGGTCAACGGCACGGCGATCGAGAAGACGGCGAAGCCAAGGGCTCCAGCCAGGCCAAGTGAAGCGGTCAGACGGTTGCCGACGATCCCCGCCCGCACCGAGAGACCAGGCAACCGCTGCAACGATCACCGCCACACCGCATCCGCTGACTCCACGACATCCTTCGCCCAGAACGCCCAGCCTTCCTTCGAATTTGCGACGCTGTCATGTCCAAGAGGCAGCAGCAGGTGGACAACCATCGCAGCGACACAGAGGCAGGCGAGCGGCAAGGCGATGTGCAGGACTCGCGCAACCGGGTTCGGCAGGCCGTCAATCCGCGAAACCCCGAAGACGAAAGCCGCGAACGCGACGTAGCTCAGAACCAGGAACACGTGCGCTGGCCACCACGTTGCCTGGCCGGTCTGGGTGTAGGCCACCTCAGCCATGTTCTGTGCATCCGGGGCGTGTGGATGGATGATCGCGCCGACGATGAGGAGCGGGCCAGTGGCCATCAACGAGAGTGCGGTGACCTTTGAGATGCGCATGCTGGGCCTCCACGGCTTCGCTGAGGAATCCAAAGCGATGAACCTGACGTGCCCGGATCGCTGTAGCGCGGATATGGGGTCCGGTCGCAGCGGAGCCGGCCCACCCGCGAGAGCAGGGGTAGCAGGGATCGAGCGGGCGGCTTCCTGGAGTCGTCGAGATGGCTGAGTTCTCGCGTCGTGGGCCGCGGGTTCCGCGAGATCGTTCCATCACCATGCACCAGCCTCTGCCACTCGCTATGCTCGACACTGGCCGTCGAGGATATTCGTTAGCTGTAGAGGCTAGCCATTGGCAAGAGATACGTCAAGACGCCCCTATCACTCCCCGCGGCGAACGGCCGCAGCCCGGGAGACCCGCGAGGCGGTCCTGGAGGCTGCGCGGCAAGAGTTCGCCAGACAGGGGTATGCAGCGACGACCCTTGCCGACGTCGCCGGTGCTGCCGAGGTGTCGCTGGCGACTGTCAAGCTCGTGGAGCCGACCAAGGCGCGCCTGCTGAACGCCGCGATTCGCGCGCTGATTCGCCCGGACGACGAGTCGATCGCGCTCGTGGATCAGCCACGGTGGAAGGCGATGCTCGCTGAGCCCGACGCCGGACGCCTGCTCGCGGCGCTTGGCGACGCCGTCGCCTCCGCTCTCGAGCGCCAAGCCGATCTCATCTCCGTCCTGTCGCAGGCGGCGTCCGCCGAGCCGGAGGCCGCGCGGCTGGAGCAGTTGGGAAGCAGCAACAGGTGGTCGGATCTGCGCACGGTCGTCGAGGCCCTGTCGGCCCGCAACGAGCTGCGGGCCGACGTCGACGTGGATGGCGCGACGGACATCATGTGGGCGCTCGCGTCGCCCCAACTCTTTGTGCTCCTCGTCCGGAAGCGCGGCTGGGACACCAGGCGGTGGGGGCGCTGGCTCGGCGATACGCTCGCACGCACGCTCCTGGTCGGTGGCGGGAGCGGGGATCCTGACCAGGCCGGATCCGGATAGCGGCGCTCAGGTTGCCCACTCTCCGAGACGATGCCCCGCGACTCGCGCGGCCACGAGGTCGCTCCGCAACCTGCGCCTGCCCTGCCACGGCGCGTTCTCCAGCTACTGCCGAGCGTGCCCGGCGCATGCACGACCTCCGGGACACCCGGGCGGGCGGGTTTCGCCAGTGGCTCGACCCGATGCGGGCGACCGTGGAATTGGACCGCGCACTCGCCAAGTGGTGCTTCACGATTGAGCGCCATAGCCCGGCATGTGGGCAGCTGCCTTCTCCGACCCAGCGGCGAGCACGGCTGCGGCCACCCCGTCGACGCGATCGGTGGCGCACTCAGCTGGCCGGCCATGGAAGGTGCTTCACGCTCTTCGTAGCCACTCGCAGGGCTCCGGAGGCTCGGCGAGCGCATCCTGATCGGAAGGTCGGTCGTCGCGGGGCAATGCCTCTCGCCCCGACCAGACTGACCAATCGAGATTGTGTGCCTATCCGGTGCCTCAGGTCAGGTGCCCCGTTAACCTCACTGGCGCATGGCGTCTCGGCTGACACCGACGCCGGGAAGTCAACCCCACCACGTGACTTGCGAAGACACGGGGTCTCGCCCACGATGGGCGACCGCGGCCGCATGACCAGATGGAGGACCGCTTGGAGCGAGGAACGCTACTTCCACGGCACGAAGGCCGACCTGCGGATCGGCGACCTCCTCTCGCCGGGCTACCGGTCGAACTACCGGCCCGAGGTCGTCATGAACCACATCTACTTCACCGCACTGCGCGACGGCGCGGGGCTCGCGGCGGAGCTCGCGGCGGGCGACGGTGAGCCGCGCGTGTACGTGGTGGAGCCGACCGGGCCCTTCGAGGACGACCCCAACGTCACGGACAAGAAGTTCCCCGGGAACCCCACGCGGTCATATCGCAGCCGGCACCCGCTGCGGATCGTCGGCGAGGTGACCGACTGGACGCGGCTCACTCCCGAGGCGCTCCAGGCCTGGCGCGACCGGATCGCCGCGATCCGCGCCGACGAGCAGGGCGAGATCATCAACTGAGTCGACGGCGTACGGACCGCGTGCCTGAGGCAACCGGATAGGCACACAAGGACGATTGAGTGGTCTCCGCTTGACAGGCAATCGCTCGGTGTGTGAATATCGGCGCACGATATATCGTGGAACGATCTAGTGACCGATCCGACGGGACCGGTCACCGACCCCGGAGGCCATCGAGCATGTCATCCGAACTCAGCGACCTCGGCCGGTTCACCGAACCGTCGGTCGCGATCCTCGTGTCCCTGAGCGATGCGCCCAAGCACGGCTACGCGATCATGGCCGATGTTGAATCGACCACGGGTCAGCCCCTCGGTCCCGGCACCCTCTATGCGGCCCTCGGACGGCTGGAGCGGCGGGGTCTCATCGAGCCCCTGCCGACCGACGACCGGCGCCGCCCGTACCGGCTGACCGGGCTCGGTGCCACTGCCCTGCGCGCCCATCTGGACCAGCTCGACCGCTTTGTGCAGACGGGCCTGGTCCGCCTCAACGGGCGCGTCCAATCGGGAAGCGAGGCCTGATCCGATGACCGCGTCCCCCGACCATCCCACGCTTGTCTCCATCCTCCTGCGCCTGTACCCGCCGGACTGGCGAGCTCGCTACGAACAGGAGCTCGCCGCCCTCCTGGCGGAAACGGCGCTCACGCCGGCAGCCGTCCTCGACGTCGCGCTGGCCGCGCTCGACGCGCGCTTGAGCCGCGACTATCCATCCGAGGCGGGCGCCGGCAGAAAGGTCCGCCGTCCCATGCTCGACCGTCTCGCGCCGCTCGCCATCGTCCTCGGTGGCGTGTTCCTGGCCATGTTCATCGCTGTCTTCCTCGCCGCCGGGTCGCCCGCGGGTTACGCAACCAGCGGGATCATGCTGGCCCTCTTCTACATCGTGCCGTTCGCTGTGGGGATCCTCGCGGTCGGGGTCGGCGGGCTCGCCCTCGGGCGGCTTGGGCGCGACCCGGTCGCGCGCGGGCTCGGCCTCCTCGCGTCCGCGTCCGGCCTCGGGCTCGCCGCGGCGATCGCGCTCCTGTTCCTCGTGGGCGACGTGGCGTGGGCCCCGCTTTCGCTGATGATGCCGGCCTTCGCGCTGTCGAGCGGCCTGCTCGGCCTGCGCATGCTCACTGCGGGGCCGAGGGCCCGGCTGCAGGGCCTGCTCCTGACCGCTGGCCTCGTCGCTGCCTTCGCCTGGACGGTCGGCTCGTACCTGGAGGGTTCCTCGGCGACGGGCAGCGCCCAGGAGATGGCATCGCTCATCCAGACCATCGGCTTCGGCGTCGTGTTCGTCGGCTGGCTCGCCGTCGGCCTGCTCGAACTCCGGCGGCGACAGCGTGTCCACCGCCGGACGGGTCGCCGCGACCTAGCGCGACCTGCCGGGCCGGCAACCGGAAGTCGCGGACCCGGCGCGATCACGCGGCGGGCGATGGTGACGGGAGGGCCGTGATGTTCCGCGTGAGCGAGACGGTATCGATCAGCCGGCCGCCCGGCGACGTGTTCCAGTTCGTCGCAGACCTCCGCAACTTCCCGAAGTGGCGGGCGAACCTCGCGTCCTCAGCTGTCGTGTCCGAGGCCTACACGGACGTCGGCGCTCGGTGCGACGAGCAGATCCAGATGGGCCCGCGCACCATCCCGGCCTCGTGCGAGATCACCGCCTTCTCGGCGGGGCGGAGGTCTCTCGTTTCGGGCGCTGTCTCCCGGGCTCGTGTACGACGGGAACGTGGTCGTCGAGCCGGAGCCAGGCGGGAGCACCTTCACGTTGTCGGGGGAGGTCCGCCTCAGTGGGCCTCTGCGACTGCTGCAGCCCGTCATCAGGGCACGCATGCAGGACGGCGTGCGCCGGGAGGCTGCCGCAGTCAAGGCCCGGGTTGAGGCGCTCGCCTGAACGCGTCAATCGTCCGAGCACTCCCCGCGCTCGGGCTCCGGCAGCCGCTCCGCCAGGATCCACACCAGCTGTGCCGTCGTCGTAGCCCCGACCTTCGACCACGCGCTCGCGAGGTGGTGCTTGACCGTCGAGTGCGAAAGTCCGAGCCGATGCGCCGCCACCTTCTCCGACCCGGCGACGAGGACTGCGGCCTTGCCGCCCGTGATCAGCCCGGCAAGGCCCCGTGCCGGAGTCGGCGTGGCGGCCTAGCGATACTCGAAGATCGCGACCGCATTGACGGTGAACGAGCCGTCGCCGTTGTCGACGACAGTGACGGTCCAGTCGAGCGCGACCGAGCCGTCGTAGTCGGAGCCCCATCGAGCGCCGGGGAACCACGGCAGATCGCCCCGTGGGTGGCCGCTGTAGACGCCCGGGACCAGGTTCAGCTCGCTCGTATCGCCGGTAACCAGGCAGGTCTCACTGTCCTTCACCTTCACCCGGTTATCGACGCGTGCCCCGGCGCAATCCCAGTCGCTCGAGCCGAGCGCGTAGGCGACCTTGAACGGCGTCGCGGCCCCATTGGAGGCCAGTGCACCAGTCGACAATGCCGCGAGGGCTGACACGGCTATGAAGGCCGCGGCCGCAGCTGTTGCGGTCCTACGCATCTGTCGCGTCGCCGGCCTCGATCATCGCATTGCCCGGATGTCTGTCTGGACAACCAGCCTCGATCCACCGGGGACCGGCTCGACGCTGGCGTCGAACACCATGCCGACGGCTCCCGAGTCGGCGTCCGGGCTCATCAGGGTCCTCCCGCTGGCGTGGCGCTCAGCGGATCGATGACTGGCCCGGTGGGGCCTGTCCAGCGGGGACCTCCGTCGCTCGCTCAGGACACCGCCCATGGGGTGCTGATCCCGATCCCGTGGGCCCGCCGCCGTGACGCCCGGCGCGGGCGGGGGAGCGAGCCCTTCGGCTCTTGCCCCCCGGGCGCCGCCTGCCGCACTGATCACGACACCAGAGGGGATCTGCTGGGCAGCAATGGCGGAGCTGTGGCATCTGTCAGGCATGTGCGTCCAGCATGCCCAGCCGCTCGGTCAGCCGCAGGTTCTCTCGGTAGTCGATCGGAACCTCGACTAGTGCCGGACCGTCCACGGCCAGCGCGGCCGAAGACACCGGGCGAGGTCCGAGGAGTCGACCGCCCGAAACCCAGGGACTCCGAACGACTGTGCGAGGGCAACGAAATCGGGGTTTCCAAAGGTGACGCCAAACGGTCGCCCGAACTCGTTCCGCTGTTTCCAGTCGATCAGCCCGTACCCATCGTCGCGCCACACGACGATGGTGACTCGGGCCGCCAGGCGCACGGCGGTCTCGAGCTCCTGGATGTTCATCAGCAGGCCACCGTCCCCGCACAGGGCGACGACCCGTCGATCGGGTCGCACCAGGGAGGCGGCAATCGCGCCTGGCAGCGCGATCCCCATCGAGGCAAAGCCGTTCGCCGATGATGACCGTGTTGGGCTCATACGTCTGGAACAGGCGTGCGACCCACACCTTATGGGCGCCGACATCTGACACGACGATGTCGCTGGAAGCGAGCGCCCGGCGCAGCTCGAGGATCGCCTTCTGCGGCTTGACGATCGGTGCGTCGTCGCCTGCGAACGCCCCGAAGGTCATCGAGCAGCTGCCGACGCAGCTCGCCACTGGCGAGCGTATCCCCGGACTGGTGGCGCAGAGTGGTCCATCCCTGTCCGTCGGTCCGCTGTCCGACCGCCGCGAGCAGCCGCCGCAGCGACGAACCGATGTCGCCGATCAGCTCGACCTCCGGCCGGTACCGGGCGTCCACCTCGGCCGGCTGCGTGTCGATGTGCAGGATCCGCTTGTCGCCTCCAGGGTTCCAGCGCGACGGAGCGTACTCGACGAGGTCGTACCCGATGCTGATCACGAGATCCGCGCGATCGAAGCCTGACAGGACGTGATCTCGCGCCTGCAGCCCGACCGCCATCAACGACAGGGGTGAGCGGTCATCCATGGCGCCCTTGCCCATGAACGTCACGGCGACTGGTACCTGAAGTCCTTCAGCGAACTTGCGCAGATCGGCCGCAGCGTGGCGACGCAGGACGCCGTTGCCGGCCAGCACGATCGGGCGTTCGGCGTCGGCAAGCAGCGAGACGGCGTGGGCAATCGCCTCGTCGGTCGGTTCCGGGAAGTACGCGCGCGCAGGCGCCAGCGGCCGAAGCTCCGGCTCGACGCGCGCTGCAGCGATGTCCTCCGGGAGCTCGACATGCGTTGGCCCCGGCTTCTCGAGGCGTGCGAGCCGGAATGCTCGTGCCACCGTCTCGGGGATGACGTCGGCACGCCCGACGCGACTGGTCCACTTCGTCACCGGCTCGACCATCCGCGGGATGTCGACGAGCTGGTGTGACTCCTTGTGCAGCTTGTCGGAGCCGGTCTGCCCCGTGATCGCGACCATCGGCACCCGATCGAGGTAGGCGTCGGCAATGCCGGTGACCAGGTTGGTGGCGCCGGGCCCGAGGGTGGACATCGCCACCGCGCACCGACCGGTGAGGCGGCCGTGGACATCGGCCATGAACGCCGCACCCTGCTCGTGGCGGGTTGTCACGTGACGAACCCGGCGGTGATCGGCCAGGGCCTCGAGGATGCCCATCGTCTCCTCGCCGGGCACCGAGAACACCCAGTCGCAGCCCTCTGCCGCCAGGCAGTCGACAAGCAGACGTGCCGCCGTGGGACGCTGGTCAGTGCTCACTGAATGAGTCTATGCCCGCCCTCCGCTCATCTTCCGAGCGCACCGGGGCCCTTGCTGAGCTGGTCGATTAGGTGGACCCCAGCAAGTGGACCGCAGCGTGCGTGTGCCGCGCATCCCCGTGGTGGACCAATCCCGCGCCGAGACTCCTGCGCCCCGCTGGAGGCGGAGGAACGGGTGCTCCGCTATGCCCGGGGAGGTTCCCCCTGCGGACCCGTCGGGCTGGACCCCGGATCCCGTGCCTGGAGGAGTGCCTCGATCGCCGCGAGCCGTGCGACGACCTCGTCGAGATCCTGATGGAGCGCCTCGGTCGACACTCGCTCTTGAGCCTCATCCCGGGCACGACGTCGGCGATGGGCGGCCTCGACGAAGGTCGAGGTGATCGAGGCCGTCAGGATCGCGATCAAGGCGACCGCGACGACCATCACCGTCGCCCCTACGATCCGCCCGAGCGCGCTCGTCGGGACCTTGTCGCCGTAGCCGACGGTGGTGACCGTCTGGAGCGTGTACCACAGCGCGCTGCCGAGGTCGGCGAAGTCCCGCCGGTCGAACACCCAAACGACCAGACCGCCGACGAGGACGATGACCACCGTGATGGCGATCATCAGGAGGGCGGCGTTCCTCACCGAGGCCGGGTCGTCGGCGAACCGATCCTGGGCGCGACGCAACGCTCTGCCTGGCCTCATTGGACTCGCACCGCCGTATTCACGCTGGCCAACTCCCACACGAGTGGCAGGCCCAGGGCCTGGCTGTGGCCCGAACCAGGACCCCACGATATCCCGGGGCGCCAACATGGTCGACAGCTGGCTCGGGCCCGGCATCGACGACCTGGCCGCCCCGCCCTCGCACGGCGGTCGACCGGTCGGCCCGTCCGGCCTTGCGGAGCCGTTGAGCAAGCGAGAGCTCGAGCTGCTCGGGCTGATCGCCGAGGGGCTGTCCAATCAGGACATCGCCGGGCGACTGTTCCTCTCGCCCCAGACCGTGAAGGTCTACCTCCGCAACATCTACGCCAAGCTCGACGTGATCAGCCGCACCCAGGCGGTCGCGCGGGCACGATCGCTGGCGTCCTGCCGACCGAGCAGTGGGTCGCGTTCTGGATGGCCGGCTGCAGACGTGTTCGCAATCGAGCGAGCCAGTTCGAGACGAACGGCTCGAGCGTGGTCAGGAAGCCGGGATCGTCGATTTCGGCCGACGGGTCTCGCGGGGCCGGGTCGTCCGGCGAGATGGGTGGAACCCGCGCCCTCGAGGGTGGTCGAGAGTACCTTACGGCGAAACCCAGAACGATCGCGACGACGATGTGCCTTGCCTCGACGACGCGGGCCTGCCTGACCGATCTCTGCAGCAACGGAGGCGACGGACCGGCATGCCCCCCGGCACGCTAGAGGGTGCGTAGCACGGTGACCAGGGCGATGATGCCGACGACGTCCGCCGCATAGTGCGTCGCCCAGGTGACCCAGAGGTTGTGCGTGCGGGCGTAGATGAGCCCGAACAGGACGCCGTCCAGGATGACCCCGCCGACGTCCAGCATGGCGACCGGGGTGCTGCCGGATGCCCCGATCGCATGGGCCAGCCCGAACAGGACCGCCGCGACGACGATGGCAGCCGGGGTCCCGATGTACCAGCTCATCCGCTCCTGGAAGACAACCCGAAACACGATCTCCTCGACCAGCGTGAGCGCGAGCGCCGCCGCGAGCAGCGTCGCGATCGACGCCAGCCCGGCCGCCGAGCCGATGTCGACCGGAAGCCGGCCCGTGATCTGCGCGAGGAGCTCGGGCCCGTATCCCGCGACCAATGCGATCCCGACCATGGGCGGCAGGATCTGGAAGACGACCGCGACCAGTGCGGACAGTGGCCAGACGCGTCGCAGATCCCTTGCGAAGCCGCGCTTCATCCCGATGTACGACCACGGTCGGCCGTGGCGCCGAGGCCCGCCGACCGCGACGACGACCGTCATGATGTAGGCGAAGACGAAGATGTCCTGGCCCTTGGGCACCGACACGGCCAGCGTGACCAGGAACAGGGTGAGCAGCCCGATCAGCTCGTTGCGCGCCCGGCGCTCAGGTTCAGCGCCCCGACCGGGCGCCGCCGATCGCCGATCGCTTACCGGTACCGGCCGTATTGCCTCGCCCAACCCATACCTCCGGCGCCGGACGATGCCCGTCGCACCGGGGCGCCCGCAAGGGACAGACGGACCACAATCC
The DNA here is from genome assembly GCA_963806265.1 of uncultured Chloroflexia bacterium. Taxonomy (GTDB): domain Bacteria; phylum Chloroflexota; class Limnocylindria; order Limnocylindrales; family CSP1-4; genus CAIXZV01. The sequence goes on along the minus strand of CAWDXT010000027.1, from coordinate 258,574 downwards.
GGAGCCCTGTGGGACGTGTCCCGGACGACGCTGCCACAGGCCGCGCAGGAGGGTCGCGTGTCCGCGTCGACTCGTGGTTCCTGCCAGGCTTGTTTCCATCGGGCTTCCTGGCCGTCGCGCTCCGGCCGGCGGACTGCTGGCGACCAGCGTCGCGTGGGGGCGGCGCCCATGCTGCCCCCGGCCGCGGCGCTGCTGCTCCTCGTGGGGACGCTGGGGTTCTTCGTCGCGATCTTCGTCGCCGAGAGCCTCACGGCCGGGATCGGGCAACTCGGTCCCGCCGCGAGCTGGCGCGCCCTCGGGGCGGCCCTTGTCGCCGCCGCGCTCGGAACCCGCCGACTCCCGGACGCGCTCGGAATCGCGCTGGCAGCCGGGACGCGCGCCCGCGCCGCTGCGGTCGCACCGCAGATCCGCACGGCCGGGGCGATGGTGGCCGGCCGGCGACTGCTTGGCTCGTTGCCCGGATGAAGCAGGTTCCCCCGGCTTCACAAAGTCCTGATCGTCGCCCTTCTGCCCGCCGGAGTCCGAGCCGTCTGGCCTCAGCCTCGGCAGCAGGGGGCCTCGGGGCGACCCGCCGGATTGCTGGACGCTCCACACGCCCCGACTGAACGCACTGTCTCGATCACCCGCACGACGCCTGCAGGAACCCCATTTCAGTCACACCGGTCTCTGTTTGGCCGATGACTTGATCGAACTCTCCGTTCTCGACGGTGATGACGCCGTTGTCGACGTTATACACGTGTTCGACCTGGTTCTCGGTGTCCGTGAGGCCCATGTGCCATCGCTCCCCGCCTCCCGCGACGTACAAGACCTCGAAGATCTCGATGCCGGTGTCCCTGATCAAGACGACGAGGGCTGCGTCCCCGTCGTTGGCGACAGCTCCGAACGTGGCCTTGTCGTCATTGTTGGCCGCGGCGGCCTCCTCGTCGTAGTAGCAGGTCAGGCCGGAGAACTCTGCGGACAAATCGCCAATGGTGAGGGTGGCCGTGCCTGTCGCAGCGGGCTTACGCGCGGTCGGCGATATCGTTTCGGGCTCCGTGCTTGCCGTCTTCTCGGGCTCCTCGGTCGTGCCCTCCGGCCCTTCAGAGGCGGTGGTGGGATCCGGTCGATCGCCAGCAGAGTCCCCGCCGCATGCGGCCATGGACATGGCCAACGAAAGTGTTATCGCCGTCGTTCGGAGTCGATGCCTCACGAGATACTTCCCCAACTCGGGGTCCACCAGCCAAAGGGCTCACCCCTGGTCGTTTCGGACGCTGTGACCATATGTCGATCACTACCACGGGGCCGACGAAGGCGCGGACCGCTGGATTCAGACCATTCTCCGTCGCAAGGTCCCGGCGCTTACCAATAGGATGAGGGCGGCGTCAAGACGTTTGCCTCCCAGGCATTGCCTGGGGAGGCCGCGGCCATTTCCTACCTCGTTGCGCAGGAATTTGTGGTCCAGGTTGAGACGCGTGCCGCCCGGACCCGGCTACAGGCTGCAGTCGATTGCCTCTGCGGGGACGGAGACGTCGACGCTCAGGTCGACGGTCCCCGGACCACCAGTGGCGTCACTGAGCGTCGCCATGCCGGTCAAGTGGTCGCCTGCGACAATGACCAGGGGGCCGTCGAGCTCGACGCGGTCCTCGCCTGTCCAGACGGGGGAGAAGTTGGGAGGAATGACCGCCTCGGCCGCATAACCAGTCCAAAGGCCGTTGGCTGCCGCGCCCTGAAGGGTAAGGCTCTGCGTTTGCAGCACCTTGGGCTCCATGCCGTCCCCGTCGACGGGAACCAGCTGCTCGGTGAACTCGAGGGTGACCAGCAACTGAAGTCCACCTCCCTCACCGACCGCCGCGAGGTCGAGGCTGCCTTCCTTCAGGTCTGGGTCGACAGCGCAACGGAGGATCTGGTCGATGGCATGGAATTCGCCGCCCACGACGACCGTCCCCCCGCCGCCAGCAGCGGCTGACTCGCCGCCCGTCGCTTCGGTTGGACCGGGAGCGCTGCCGTCGGGGACGACGGACGGAGACTCAGCCGAACCTGTTGGACGGTTGCCGCCCGTCGCTGCCGCATCGGTGCCGCTACCACCGCAGCCGGCGAGGGCCAGCACGGCGACTGCGACGAGGACCTGACGCCACGGTCCATGTCCGCCCACCGGCATGGTTGCGCGCGCGTCGCGCGGGTCCGGTTCCAGTGGGAGGCTCATACGGGCCATGTTGTGGACAGGGGGTGCGCTCCGTCATGAGTATCCGACTACTCAGTCCCCACAAGGCGTCCGCCCGCTGGATGCTTGCTCCCGCTGCTACCGTCCTGTCGTAGGCAGGCAGGCGAGACGTGTGATGCTCGAGTGGCCTCTTGTCGGTCGCGAACCGCTGGTCCAGCGGCTGGCGGCGACGATGAGCGAGGGTGCCGCAGCCAGCGTCGAGATCTTCGGCGACGCTGGCGTGGGTAAGACACGCCTTGCCGCAGAGCTCCATCGGCGGCAAGGCGCGGGTCGACGGCATGTAGCGTGGGTCTCTGCATCGCGTCCGGCGTCGATGATCCCGTTCGCGGCATTCTCGGAGCTGTTGACGATCCCGCCCGGCAGCATCGATCAGCCAGGGTTGATGGCCCTTCTTCTCGACGAGCTCCGGGCGGGAGCCAACGACGCCGGGCCGATCGTCCTGACGATCGACGACGCGCATTTGCTCGATCCGCATTCGGCCGCGCTCGTCCACCTGGCGATCAGCCACGGCGTCGCCTCCGTGGTGATGACGATCCGAGCGGGAAGAACCGTACCGTCCGTCTTCACGCGGCTCTGGAAGGACGGCCTCGCGGAGCGAATCGACCTGCGACCGCTCGATCGAGCCGGGGCGGCCCACCTGGCCGAGGCGATCCTCGGCGGCCCCATCGATGCGGTTGCGCTCGGCGACCTGCTGCGTCGGTCGAGCGGCAACCCGCTGTACCTGCGGGAGCTCGTCTTTAGCGGTGTCGAAACCGGTGATCTGGCCCGCGACAGCACCATCTGGAGGTCCACGGGCTCGACGGTTCCATCGAGCCGACTCACCGAGCTGATCAAGGGGCGACTCGGCCGCCTGGACGACGCGCAGACGTCCGTCGTGGAGGTGCTCGCGATCGGAGGGCCGGTCGAGCTCGCCTTGCTCGAGGCGACAGCCGATGTCATCGGGCTCGAGCGACTCGAGGACCGAGGGATTGTCGCCGTCGAGCAACGCGGCAATCGTGCCGTCGCGATGCTGGCACATCCTCTCTATGGCGAGATCGTGACCGCCTCGATGGGGCGGGCCCGCGCGCGACGACAGCGCCGCGCCCTCGCCGACGGGCTCGAACGCATCGGGCTGCGCCGCCGCGACGACATCCTGCGTCTCGCGCTGTGGCGGCTCGATGGTGGAGGTCCTGTCGAGGGATCGCTGCTCCTCGACAGCGCCGCCGTGGCACTTGGCCGATTCGATGCCCGACTCGCCGAGCGGCTCGCCCGCGCTGCGATGGGCAGTGGCGGGCTGGCGGCGGCGTTGCTGATGGGCCGAGCCCTGGCGGCACAGCAACGCGTCGAAGAGGCCGACAGCGTGCTGCGCGACGCCGCCAGCCTGGCCCAGACGGACGGCGACATAGCGCAGGTGGCTCTGGCGCGAGGGGATCTCCTGTACTTCCGGAGTCGGCAGGTGCAGGAGGCTGCGCTCGTGCTGGGCGCGGCCCTGGATCGCATCACGGATATGGACTGGCGCGACGAGCTCCAGGCCATGCTGATCCTCTTTCGGGCGGGAGCCGGTGAGCTGTTTGAGGTCGCCGACTACGCTCGACGGCTGCTGGGGCGCTCGGGCGCTCCCCCACGGGCCATCGTCCACACGCTCGTGTACTCCAGCATCGCCAACGTGATGCTCGGCCGATTCTCCGAGGCCGAGCGGCAGGTCCGAATCGGTCTCGAGCATTCGGTGTCGGTGACCGACCAATTGCCGTTAAGCGGCGATCTGCTGCGGCTCAACGGCGGGATCGCCAACGCCTACGCGGGCCGGACAGCGAGCGCGATCGTGATGTTTGAGCAGGGCCTTCGCGGTGCGCGTGAAGCGAGGTCGAACGAGCTTGTCGGCCTGTGGCTGATGGTCCTAGCGGAGGCACAGCTGCTGGCCGGCGAGGTAGATGACGCCCGCCGCTCGGTGCAGGACGCCCTGGCATATGCCCGAGAAAGTGATCCGTTCGCGACTCGAGGAATCGCTGCCTCCGTGGCCTCCGTGTGCGCCGCCTGGCTTGGGCACGCCGAGCTCGCGGACCTCCCTTCGGCAGGAGGTGATCGATCAGCAGCTCGCAAGCGATGTGCGCTCGAGGATCTGGTTCGATCGGTCCACCGTCTGGGTCACGTGGCTCCACGAGGGCGAACGCGAGGCCGCACGGTCGGCCGAGCGGTCGGGTCGCGCAGCGATTGCCGACACCCATCTGGTCTGGGGCGCGTGGCTGCTTCACGATGCAGTCCGACTCGGGCAGTCGCGATCGGTGGTGGCCACGCTCGACGAGCTCGCAGGTCGAGTCGAAGGCGAGCTGGTGGCGACGATGGCCAGCCACGCTCACGCAGCCGCCGGCGACGACGCGGTAGCGTTGGAGCGCGCGGCCTCGCAGTTCGAGGAGATCGGCTCGAAGCTTCTCGCCGCGGAGGCTGCCGCCCAGGCTCAGCAGGCCTACATGCGGCAGGGCCGAAGCCGCCTGGCCCGTGTCTCCGGTGCGCGAGCCGCCCTGATGGCAGCCCGTTGCCCGGGCGTCCTCACCCCGCCACTGGCCGGTCTGACGCCGGTCCTGTTGACCTCGCGCGAACGACAGGTCGCACGCCTTGCGTCTGCCGGCCTGACATCGCGCGACCTCGGCGACCAACTTGGGATCTCGGTCCGGACCGTCGACAACCACCTCGGATCCATCTACAGCAAGCTCGGGGTCGCGGGTCGGGGCGAGCTGGCCGTCGTGCTCGGTCTGAGCTCCCGGCAACCCAACACGGCGCGGCACGGCTCGGGTCACGGCGATTGAGCAGCTCCGCGCTCATGACGGACAGCTGGTTGGCCGATATCTGGCTCAGGATGTTGGGTTGCAGGTGATGTCGAAGGTTCCGGCCGTCTGGTCCAGGCGATCATCCCTATAGGGCACCCCGCTGGTGTCGACGACGAGGAAGCTTCCGGTGGCATGGAACGACCGCGGATCATCACTGGCCGGCGCGATCTCGAGAGCATCCACCTTGGGGCCGGCGAAGGTGGCCAGGTCCTCGGTCGAGGGCCCATTCGCCACCCAACGATGACCGGCCATGGTGACCACGATCAAGTGCGCCCGCCGCGAATCCCAATCCTTGATGGTGAGCGGGAACGTCACGGAGAACGACGCGTCACTGCCGTCGACGGCGTCACCGTGGCCCTCGACCTCGTCCTCCCTCGTGCTGCAGCCGTAGGTGGGAATGGCGAACTCGGTTTGCGTCTCACCGACGACGATGACGGCCGAGCCCCAGCCCCCACCCGATTGGACATCGCCGGGCGCGGTGCCGGAGGGACCGCCTGCATCGCTCGGGCTCGCGGTCTCAGGGCCGTGCGACGCCACCGTGTTGGGACTCGCGGCTGCTCCGCAAGCCGCGAGCGTGAGGCCGAATCCCACCAGCACCCCGACCATCCCGCACCGTCTCATCAATCGCCCCCCTTCCTGGTGGCGAGCCACCTACGGTCGCGCCCCTGCGGAATCCATGCCGAGCATCCTTGGGCACACCTCCGGCCGCGTCTTGAGTAGACGACTACCTAACCGTGAGCCCGGCGGCCGAGGTGCCGTTCTGCGGGCACGCCACGATCGCGAGCGGGGTCGCGCTGGCCGGCCGGATGGGTCCAGCCAGGTTCCTGCTCACGACCAATGACGGCCTCGTCACGGTCGATACGGAGCGAGGGGCAGACGGGCAGCTGCGCGCGACCCTGACATCGGTCCCGCCCCGTGTTCGCGATGCGGACCAGGAGCTTATCGACGACGCGCTTGCAGCCCTCCGGTGGAGCGGCGAAGAGCTGGACGAGACACTGCCGCCGGCCGTCGCGTACGCGGGCGCGAGCCACCTGATCCTCGCGGCGGGCACGTACGAACGGCTGCGCAACCTCGAGTACGACTTCGAACGTCTGCGCTCGATCATGCTGGCCGCAGACCTGACGACCGTCCAGCTGACCTGGCGTGAGGCGGTCGATCGGTTCCGGGCCCGCAATCCGTTCCCCGTCGGGAACGTCGTCGAGGACCCGGCGACCGGTGCCGCCGCCGCGGCGCTCGGCGCCTACCTCCGCTGGCGGGGGAAGGTCCGACCACCGGCTCGCTTCACGATCAGCCAGGGTGTCGAGATGGGCCGCCCCAGCCTGATCGAGGTCGAGATCCCCGATGCGGCCGGCGGGATCCGCGTCAGCGGGACGGCGGTGTCGCTCGCGTGACCGGGTGGTGCGGGGCGACACCGCGGAGACCAACCGCCGTACCTCGCGCTTTGCCGCGCCGCGCTGGTCCCGACCGCTGACACGGATGCCTCAACGGCCGGCAGCGATCACCGCGAGCGCCGGCGGCTCATGAGACGGCCGGGATAGAGACGCTGCCCGTCTTGATCGCCTTGAGATACGCCTTGTGGTCACGTGCATTGACGTCCGCGTATGTCTCGGAGAAGTCGGCGATCGCGCCATCGAACGTGTCGCTTGTGCCCAGGTACGCCGAGATCGCCGCCGCGTCGCCGGTGCGTGCATGGGCCCGCGCCAGCGACCAGCCGCAGAGGCCGCCGTAGAACCCAAGGCCGGGTGCCTGCAGCGTCGTCGTGTCCACGGAACCCTTCATGTCCCACAGCTGGCGGAGGTAGAAGTCTCGGCCGCCTGGGCCCCGCGTCCAGCCCAGGAAGATGTCGGACGTGGCCTGCATCAGCTGCTGCCCGACGACGACGCGCTGGCCATGGCTCTCGTGGGCGCTCGACTCCAGGTACGGCTCCATGACGGAGGCGGTCGCCTCCTTCGCCTGGAGGATCAACGGGTCCGTCTCGTCGCGGCCTTCGAGGACGACGATGAAGCAGCGCGTCCCGACGCTGCCGACGCCGACGACCTTGAGCGCGAAGTCCACGAACCGGTAGCGCTCGAGGAAGTCACGCCGGTTCTCGGGCATCGTCGCGCGGTAGTCGGTGAAGACCTTGTCGAGACCCTTGCCCTCGACGTGGGTGACGACCGGCGGGTCCTCGAGGATCACTCGGCGCCCGTCAACGATGGCCGTCAGCGATTCGAAGGCACGCATGCCGTCACGCCTCCGGGACTTGGTGAAGATCGCCTCCATGCGCGCCCGGCGGGCAGCGCCCTGGCGCCCGCGGGCCAGCCCGGAGGCCTCGCCGGCCTCCCGGATGTCGGCATCGGTGATGTGCGCATACCAGACATCGAGCAGGCGCATCGCAGCATACCGGGCCATCCACTGGCGATACCTGCGCACCGTCGTCATCGTGGCCACGCGGTTCTGGGCGGCAGAGAAGCCGTTGGCGCGCCCGGCGATGACGATGCTCGCCGCGAGACGCTTGACGTCCCACTCCCAGGGACCGGGCAGGGTCTCGTCGAAGTCGTTCGCGTCGAACACGAGGGTCCGCTCGGGCGACGCGAACAGGCCGAAGTTGGACAGGTGGGCGTCGCCGCTGGCCTGGACCATGATGTCCGACCGCGGAGTCCCGGCCAGATCGAAGGCCATCACGGCCGGCGTGCCGCGGTAGTAGGGGAAGGCGGATTCCGCCATGCGCTCGTGACGCAGGGGCACGAGGTCCGGGAGCCGGTCCTCCTCCTGGGCCGCGAGGATGGCGATCGGATCGCGATTCGGCGCTGGCTCGAAGGCGGCGTGACTCACGCGGGGGACGCGCTTCCGGGCTTCCTTGCCCGCTGCGGCTCGCTCGGTCGGGCTGACCCACGGCCGCGCGGTCCAGGTCGGGCCTGGTGCCGGCAGGTCGGCCCCCCATGCGGCATCGTACCTGGCGGCAGTCGCCTCGTCCGGGACGGTGCCACGCGGCGGCGGCACGGGCTCTGTCGGCTCGATCATCGTGTGGTCCTCTCATCGCATGCAACCCGGGCGCCTGGTTCGTCAGCCGCTCCACGCGCAGGCATCGCCACTAATCAAGCGCCTCCAGCTCCGCGGCTGCATCCCCTCCCGTGGACTACGCTCGAAGCTCTAAGGTGTGAGCTGAGCGAGGACCATTTGGCGCCCGAGAGGCTGCCGGTCGGTCAGGCGTCCTTCGTGGGCGCGTCGGCACGCAGCGCGCCGATGCCGTGCCACTCGATGAGGGCGACGCCACGCGGCCTCGAGGCGGGTCCCGTCGCACCGCGCGCCACGCGCCCACGCAGGAGTCGTCCGTCGCGGGTGCGTCCGGCCAGTGCGCCGGCGGCTCGCTCGTCCGTGGGTACCATCAGCACGCGGGCCAACCAGCAATCAGCGCCCGCAGCGTCCTGCCATGCGTCGATGGTCGCACCCCCGACCGGAGCACCGTCGAAGGTGACCTCGCTCAGCGCGAAGCGGCGGTGGTTGCGGATGACGCGGGGCGGGGTGGTGTCAGCGGCGGAGACGTCGGGCACGTTCGTCATGTCTAGCGGGACCGGCGACCGGCCACCCCGCTCGACTCACGCGGCTCCCGCGGCTCGTGCCCCGGACGCGGTGGGTTCGGGGCCGTCCCCGGCGCCATGTCCGGACGAGGTTCAGGCTGTCGGTCGTGGGCTGCCGCCACCTCGCGGCGGAATGCCCCCAGCTCGTCGGGCGAGAGCCGCGACACCCAGTCGGCCTCGATGTGGCCGATCCGGTCGCGCTCCGCCGACCGCTGAGCCTGTTCGAATCGCGAGCGCTTGGTCATCGGTCGCTCCCTTCGGCACTTCGCGACGGGCGGTGTGGCCGGCGGCGTGGTCGCCGGGGGTCAGGCGGGCTCGACGTCGCGGGCTCGGGCACCCTTCTGGTCATCGCTTGATCTCGAACCGGACCTTCTCGCCACCCGCTGGGCGGTCGAGGTCGAGCGACGGCACCAGGGCGCTGCGATGGAAGTGGTAGCCCTTGCCGTCGTCGCCGGCGATGAACCCGAAGCCGCGCTCGGATACCCGCTTCTTGACGGTGCCGTGGCCACCGGCGCCTTCCGGTATCTCGAACACAGGAGGCGGACGCGCGGCCAGTTCGAGAAGGATGGCCGCTCGAGTGATGCCACTGGCGTGGTGATCGAAGCCTACCACGGGCACAGTCCCACCCGATCTCGACCGGCCGCGATCGACGGCGGGTAGCCCGCATCGGTGCGGTGGCCATGGGGTGGGACCTCCGCGGGCCCCGTTCACTCATCAGACGCCAGGACCACCCGGTTCGGGTGAGGCTCGAATGCGTGCGAGCACATCGCTCATGCTCGCGGTCGCCAACGCGACCACGCTGTCGGCAGCGCCGTAGTAGACGCTCAGGCGATCCGCCTCCGCGTCGAGGACCCAGCCGCACGGAAACACCACTCGCCCCACGTCACCGACCATCTCGTACGGCGCGAGTGGCCCGAAGACCCACTCATCCGTCCGGCGCAGGACCGTCTCCGGATGTTCCAGGTCGAGCAACGCAAGCCCCGCTCGATAGATCGGACCATCGGACGTGGCGTGAACGCCGTGATAGAGCACGAGCCATCCCTCGGCAGTCTCGAGCGGCGGCGGCCCGAGCCCGATCTTCCCGGCATCCCACCAGCCGCCGTCGCGTGCTTCGAGCAGCAGCTTGTGGTCTCCCCAGTGCCGCAGGTCCGGCGAGAAGGAGATCCACATGTGAGCCCCGGTTCGGAGCGGCGATGGGCGGTGGATCATCGCCCAGCGGCCGCCGAACCGACGGGGGAAGAGGGCGGCGTCCTTGTCCTCGGGCGGCATCATCGGGCCCAGCCGGGTAACCGTCCGGAAGTCCCGTGTCGTCGCCATCGAGACCAGCGGGCCACGTCGGCTGAACGCCGTGTAGGCGATGCCCCACTCCTCGCGCTCGGGGAGCCAGGTGAGACGCGGATCCTCGCAGCCCCAGATCTCCTCCGGGTAATGATCGACATCGGATCGGAGGAGCGGCGAGGCATCGAAGCGCCAGCCCGTGACGCCGTCGGAGCTGCGGACGACGTGTAGCTGCGAGATGCCTCGCAGGTCCTCCACGCGGACCAGGAGCACCGTCTCGTTGTCAACCCGGGCGGCGCCTGGATTGAACACCGAGTTGGCGGGATACGGGACGTCGGCCGCGGTGAGGATCGGGTTGGCCTCGGATCGGTCGAAGAGCATCGCCTCCTGGAGCCTGGTCATCGGACCACGGTCGCGATGGCGCCGTCCGCCGCCGCCAGAGCGCCGACCTGTCCGGCGCGCATCGTCCGAATGTGCTCCAGGGCGATCAGCCACATCAGCGTCGACTCGGCACCCTGGTTCGCGTTGACACCGTCAGGGGTGAGGCCGTCAAAGCTCGCGCCGTGCTCCGGATCGGCGACCGGAACGCCGAGATCGTTCTCGCCCAGGAACCAGCCATATGCCAGCTCCATGGCTGTCCGGTAGCGATCCTCGCTCGTCGCTGCGAGGGCCGACTCCGCCGCAAGCAGCAGCGCGGTGGCCTCGATCGGCTGCTGGTCGAACCGGGACCGTTCGCCGCCGTGCGACCACCACCCGTTGCCGATCGGGGACAGATGACCCTCGGGGCTCATCTGGACGTCGATAAGCCAGTCGAGGACGCCGAGGCCGAGGTCGACCATCGGCCGGGACGACAGGTGACGGCCAGCCACGATCAGCGCATGTGCGGGCAGCGCGTTCTGGTATGTCAGGCGCGTCTCGGGCCATGGCCAGGAGCCATCCGCGTGGGACCCGAACGTCGATCTGAGGCGTCCCGCAACAAGGCGGTACGCGAGCATGGTTGGCCCGGTCGGCCTGGCCCTCATCGCCGCGTCGCATCCCAGCAGGACCGACGCCCGGGCGCGCATGGCGCCCAGGCCCTGAGCCGCCGGCAGCGCCTGCGCGAACAGCTCCGCTGCCGACGCCGCCAGGCCCTCGTCGGGCGCGTGGGCCATCGTCTCCCCGAGCGCCTGCATGGCGCGACCATGGCTGTCCTCAGAGCCCGGTCCCGGCTCCCAGGAGCCGTCGGCCCGACGGAAGTTCCGGAACCGTCCGGTCACCGGGTCGAAGGCATCCGCGAGGAAGCGAAAGCTGCGCCAGGCCCCGGATTCCACCGTTGGCCAGCCAAGCTCATGCTGATGGAGGAGATCGACCTGCAGCGAACGGGCAACGTCATCGGTGCAGTATCCGTGCGCCGGGTCCGGGTGCCGCCCGGTCGCGTGCTGCATGATCCCCACGCCATCCGTCAAGACGTCGAGGTGCGCGCGGTTGGCTGCGTACAGCGGCGCCCGGTCAGGCATTGACGACCGCGAGCGTCCCTGCGAGCCCGGACAGCGGTACGGTCGCCGTCACGCGCTCGAGCACCCTTCGGTAGTCGGCGGCAACGGCTGACCAGACCATTCCGCGGCTGTAGGCATGAGCTCGGCGTCCGAGGGTGGCGCGCAGCTCGTGGTCGCCCAGCACGTTGTTCAGCGCGTCCGCAAGGGCGGGCGCGGACCCGGGGGGAACGAGGATGCCGCGCCCGTCCGCCAGCAGCTCGGTGGCGTAGGTGTACGGCGTCGAGATGATGGCGCGCCCGGCGCCCATGGCGTACGACAGCGTCCCCGAGACGATCTGATCGAGCGATGGGTAGGGCGTCACGAACACGTCGGTGGCCTCAAGCCAGCGGGTCAGCTCGACGCGCCCGACAAAGCGATCGACGAACCGGACGTGGCCCTCCATGCCCAACCGCCGGACCTGGTCGGTGAGGCGATCTCGGTAGGCCTCCCCCTCGGTGCGGAGAAGGTCGGGGTGGGTCGCGCCAACGATGACGTAGCACACCGCGGGGTGCCGGGCGACGACCTGCGGCAGCGCCTCCAGCGCCAGCTCGTAGCCCTTGCCCGGTCCGAGCAGACCGAAGCTCAGGATGACGTCCCGGCCCTCCAGGCCGAGGCTCATCTTGACGGTCTCGGGATCGACGAGGGGCAGGTCCGGGACGCCGTGCGGGATGATCTCGAGTCGGTCGGAACTGACGCCGTATGACGAGGCGAGAATGCTCGCCGCGGACCTCGACATCACGACCGTGGCATCGGTGAGGGCGATGAGCTCGCAAAGGACGGCCCGCTGGTTGGCCGTTGGGTCCCGCAGCACGGTATGAAGCGTGGCGACGGACGGGAGCTGCAGCCCACGGGCGAAGTCGAGGACATGCGCGCCATCGTGGCCGCCCCAGATCCCGTATTCGTGCTGGATCGAGACAACGTCGACGCAGTCGTTCAGCGACCGAGCGACCTGCCGGTAGTCGCCGTGCTCGTCGCGCCGGATTCGGTGGTGCACCTCGACCGGATAGGTGGGCGGCTGATCGGGGGGATGCAGGACGACGATCTCGCGACTGCCCGTCGCGGTCGCCAGGTCATGCGTGAACGTCGCGATGCCGCATCGACGAGGCGGGTAGGTGGAGACGAAGGCCGTGCGCACCATGGCAAGGCTCCCTTGGTCGGTCGGCGTTGCTGAGCCCCGGATATGGCGAGCCGGTCGGTTGACGAGCGGCTCGGCTCCTGGCGGCGTGCGGGATCGGAGCCCGCAGATCCGCAGCGGCCCACCCGGGGAGGTGGGCCGCTGGATGCGGCTAGGCGGCGCGAACCTGGGTCGCGCGCGGGCCCTTGGGGCTGGCCTCGATCTCGAACAGGACGTGCTCGCCGCCGACGAGGTGATCAAAGTCGATCGAGGAGTCGAGGCCGTCGCGATGGAAGAAGTATTCCTTCGCATCCTCGGCGGTGATGAAGCCGAAGCCGCGATCGGCCACGACCTTCTTGATGGTTCCGGTGGTCATGAGGACCTCCAACGCTTCCCGAACAGGGATCAGAGAACGCACGGTCCGTTCGAGAAGGGGGATCGACCACGCGGAGCATCGCCACGAGATGCGGCGGGAGCCAGAACCATAGCACAAATGTTCGATGATGGCCATCGGACCACCCTCGAGCCGTGACACCCGTTGACGCCAATTGAGGGTCGCGGCAGGCAGGCATCGCGATTGCCCTGCCGGGACGGAGCGCGCATACTGGCTGCCTGACCGACCCCCGTGCCGATGCCTCGGCTCTCGAGACCGCGTCCGGCCGGCAGGGAAGGTCGTTCCCATGTAGCAGCAGGGGTCGACCGCACGGCCACGTCCCACGTTGACGTTGCAGACCTGACCGAGACCAGCCGACGGCTGGCGAATCGATTGAGCGCGGAGCTCGACGATCGGCCCTTCCGCCCGACTGCCGATCAGCTGGCGTGGGTCTGGGGCGGCGAGCTCGTTCGAGGTGAGGCGCGATCATCGCGGACGCGGATCGCTGCCGGTCGATACGCGACGCTGTTGGCGGACCACGTCATTGGGGACGTCACGATCGATGGGGCGCCCGGCGCCTACGCAGAGAATCTGGCTCTGCACCAGGCTCGCGTTCATCGAGAGCGCGACCTCGGAGCCGCTCCATCCACCGTCGGCCGGGGCGCTCTGAGCGTGGGAGTCCGGGGAGGAGCGACCCCGCAGGCGGTGCTCTGGTGATGCGCCGACGCTCGATGGACGATCGGCCGCGTGACCGTTCGCGGAGAATGGTGGTTGTCCGGTGCTGCACCCTGACGTGGGCAAGGTGGTGCCCGGGGACATCGCTGATCGCGCCGTTCTGAACAGGAGCTTCAAAGTGGCGACATGGGACGCGCGCGAATGGTTGGCCCGCCTCATCGGCTGCGATCGGGGCGAGCTGTCCGTTCGGAGCATCGATCGGTACGGTCCAAAGGAGACACAGGTTCGGTACGAGCGAGGTGGCGAGGTCGTCGCCAGGCTGATCGTCGCGGGGCCCGTCAAGCCGATGGGCACGCTCGCGGGCCATGGACACTGGCTCGCCTCGGTGCGAATTGGCACCGGCTCGGATGACGTCCACAGCATGGATGTTCCGGAGACAGACGAGATCGTCTACTAGGTCGACGATGCCTCGCCATGCGATCGCGCAGCGTGATCGCTCCGAGGTCCCAATGGCGTCGCGACGACGAAGCGGTCAGGGCGTGCTGCCGGTTCGGGGTCTCGCACGCGGGCTCGTAGCCGCGAAGACGGCCATCGTGCCGACCGTCTCGAGCTCGACCCGCTCGAACAGGCCCTCGAGGATCTCGCCCAGGCCCTCCTCCGTGTCGCCGAGATTGTCGAACGTGCCGCGTCGGTTGTTGGCCTCGAGGATCCTTCGGCCCAACCAGGTATGTCGGCCGGCGTTCCCGAGGATCGAGGATCCGAACAGGATGCCTCCCGGAGCGAGGACGGCGGCGACGTTGGCGACGGCACCCGCCTTGCGGGGAAGCGGTCCCGGCAGGCAGTGGAGCACGCCGTTGAGCGCGGCCGAGTCGAACGGTCCTGCGATCGGGAGTGGCTTGAGGACGTCGGCCTCGACGGTCGTGACGTCCAGGCGCCGCAGCCGCCGGGATGCATGGTCGAGGACGTGCGCGTTGGGGTCGAGGAGGGTGACGTGGCTTCCGTCGGGCAGCCCGGCTCGCTCCAGGAAGTAGCCGGTGCCGGGGCCCACGTCGAGATGCCGGTGCCCGGTGTGTCGCCGGTACGCCTCAACGAGCCGAGTCGTCGGGCACTGCCATACGACCGGCGCAAACACGCCAAGGATCAGCGGGTCGTAGACCCTGAGGAACAGCGGGGTGTACTCACGCTGGCCCTCGTAGGCTGGGTCGTCGCGGTCCATCGAGCGTCGGGCCCTCCTTCCTCGTGAACGTCCGCGCCACACCGCTGGTCCCGCCGTGGCGGGCATGGCCGGGCCACCCCCATGCGAGCGAAGCGTCGTGTCGCCATCATTCGGGTCCGCGTCCGAAAAGCGTTACGGCGCCCGCGATTCCGAGGGCGACCGACACCGCTACATGTCGAGCGCGGACAGACCGTGACTACCGAGGATCTGCCCGATCTCGCCGCCGTGATGGACGTCGTGCTCGAGCACGTGCCACACGACCCAACCCCGATGGTGCGTCCGCTTCGGTCCCTCGACCGATGCGGCCAGATCCCCAGGGGCCCAACGTCGAAGGCAGTGGTCGACGAGATCCCACGTTCGCGCGAGGGCATCCACGAGCTCGGCGGCCGTTCGCGGGTGCTCCTCGTCATCCTCCCAGCCGGCATCGTCGAGCGACAGTCCGGGCACGCTCGTGCGGCTCACCCTGAAGAGGTCCCGCACCGAGGCGTCCCCTTCACCGAGCTGATCGTGGAACCAGTACGCTCGCGCGCCGGCGATGTGCGCGGCCAGCTGCCAGACGGCCCATTGATGGGGCGCCGTCCGGAGGCCGACCTGTTCCGGGGTGAGGTCGCGCAGCGCCCCCACCAGCAGGCCCTGATGCTCGCGCCATCCCTCGAGGATCGGTCCGAGCGCCTGATCGTCCATGGCTGCGGATCATAGCGACCAGGACAGTGCCCGGTGGCCCGCCGGACGACCCCGCCGGACGACGTCGCCGGACGACGTCGCACTCGCCGAGCGGCGCCCGCTGGGTGGCTCCGCCCACCGCAGAGCCAGGGTCTCGACCCGTGCCATCCTAGGAGGCGTGACTTCCTCCGGCATCGACGAGACGCGCATCGACCGCTGGCTGTGCGCCGTGCGCCTCGTCAAGACCCGACCGCTCGCGACGGGGCTGTGCGAGGGCGGCCATGTCCGCGTGAACGGGTCGCCGGCAAAGCCGTCGACGAAGGTTCGCCCGGGCGATCGGGTTGAGGCTCGCATCGCGGATCGCGAGCGCGTGGTCGAGGTCGTGCGGCCGATCGAGTCGCGTGTCGGAGCCACGATCGCCGCGACCTGTTACGTGGACCACAGTCCGCCGCCGATCGTGAGCGAGGTCCGACCGGGGATCATGGCCGTCCGTGGCGAGGGCCGGCCGAGCAAGCGCCTCCGTCGCGAGCTCGAGCGTCTGCGCCGCGCCTCCGGCCCCTGAGCCCGAGGTCGAAACGTCGAGGTCAAGGTGTCGCGCGGAGCGCGGTCAAGGCCCCTCGGCCCTGCCGAACCAGGTGCTGGTCCCGTCCGAGACGAGCACCCCGCCGGGCAGCAACGTCACGTGCGTCGCCCGCGCATCAGGCAGGTCCCCTGCGAGGCGGAGAGGAGTCCACTGCCTGCTATCTGCTGAGACCAGGGCGGTCGCGGCCAGGCCGCCACTCCAGGTGATGATTCGATGCCCGTCGCCGGCGAGGATCCCGTTCGGCAGGAGGCTGCAGGGCGCCCCGCCGCACGTCGTCGCCCCAGGGGGCGGGATCGTCCAGAGCGCCTGCCAGTGCCGCCCATCGAGCGATCGCCACCAGCGGGCTGCCTCCGGGGAGCCCCCGATGCCGCTGGCCACCATCCCGCGCTCGCCGACTGTCAGCGTCAGCGCGTTCGTGGCCGGCGTTACGGATGCCGACGCGCCGATCGGCAGGAATGTCGGTGTCCTCGGCCAGTGCCGGCCGTCGGCCGACCAGAGCGCCGCTGCCCGGCTGGGACGGCCGTTCCTCGCCCAGCCTCCGATCGCAACGAATCCCGTGGACGTCGCCTCCAGGTCGCTGAGGGCGAAGTCGGCCGGAAACGCGTTCCGCGGCGCAAGGACCCAATGAGAGCCGTCGGTCGTTGTCGCGAAGCGGGCCTTGAGGCCGCTCGTCGCGATCACCATCCCCTTCGGTCCGCCGGCGACGAGCGCCGTCGTGGCGCTCGGGCTCGAGACCCGGTCAACCGGCAGCGTGTAGGCCGGGGACCAGCCCCGGCCGTCCGTCGATGCCCAGGCCACGACCGGTGGCAGGTGCTCCATCAGGAAGTCGTTCATCTCGGTGACGGCGACGAAGCGCCCGTTCAGGTTCGCCAGGGCGATGATGGTGGTGTTCGGCCAGAAGGAGGTCGCCGTGTTGTTCCGCAGCGGCTGCCAGTGGGTCGCGTCGGTCGAGGACCAGACGGTCGTGGACGTGGCGCCCGGAATGTCCCCGATCGCAACGGACTGTCCTCCCGACGTGACCACGGACCTGACGGCAGCGAGCGGGTCGTCCGGGGCCAGCCGCCGCCAGGTCAGGGCCGCCCACGCCGCCGGTTCCGGTGGCGGTGCCGTGAAGGCGACCGGCAGCGGATGGGCCAGCTGGGCCGGCACCGCGACGCCTGGCCCGGGTGTAGCCGTTGACCTCGTCGGCGTTGCGGATGGGCTGGCCACGGCAAGACCGGGCTGGGTCGGAGCGGGATGGCGGCCGGTATCGCCCCATGGCTTGGCGATCGCCAGCGCGATCACGACCACGACGACGATGCCGGCGACGAGTGCGCGCCGGTCCCGCCCGCCGCGGGCGGCCGGTGCCCCGTAGAAGGAACCGCTGTCGGTCACCCGAGCCGGCAGGGGACGGCTTCGCGGTCACTCCGGTCCTTGCCGTTGCCCACGTTCGAACCCTCCTGCGCGCGACGCTCCGGCCGAGCGGGGCTGCAATCGCCGCTGGTCCGATGATAGGAGGGGGACGAAGGGAGTCGACGTCGCCGGACCGTCGCGATGCCTTCACCCGTCATGCGACCTCGGAGATCCAATGGCGGTCCCGCGTCGCCGGCGCCATGGAACCGCAGAGAAGGCCTGCCGATCCTGGGCTCGCTCAGGCTGACGCCGATGGCCGCGCGCCGTGCTCGGTGGCCGCTCCCACGCGCGGCCGTTGCCTGGTGCGTCGGGCGGTCACGCGCCCGACGACGAACTCCGCGTCGCGTGCTGCGCCAAGGACGAGCATCGAGGCGAAGGCATACAGGAACGGCAGCCCAAGGAAGTACAGCCCCGGCATCAATTCGACCACGCCGCGCCGCTGGTTGGGCCAGCCGTCCGCCCCGATGACCGGCAGCTCGATCCACGAGAAGTCGGGTCGGAACCCCGTGCACCAGATGATGTTGGCGACGTCGAGCACGGTCCCATCCGCCAGGACCGGCCGACCCCCGTTCGCGCTCGCGGTCCGAGCCGGATAGCGGGTGACGCCAGCGCGCTCGAGGTCCGGGCGACGTACCCGGAGCAGGGGACCGCCGTGGGCCTTGACATGCACTGCTGCCTTGCGGCCGATCGGGGTGCGAAGGGTAAGCACCGAGCTGGCCAGCGCGCGCATGACCGGCCAGAGCAGCCGCATGCGTCGGCTGTCGACCGGAAACGGCAGCTGGCCGTGGTTGATGCCCGAGAGCATCGTGCGATGACCGGCACGCGCGACCTCGAACGCGATATCGGCGCCCGAATGGCTCACGCCCACGACCAGCACGGGACCGTCGACGAGCTGCCCGGGATTCCGGTAGTCGGCCGAATGAAGCTGCCGGATCGCAGGGTCCAGGTCGCTCGCGAAATCTGGCACGTACGGCCGCTGGAAGGGGCCGGTTGCCACGATGACCTGGTGCGCCCGATATCGGGACGTACCGGTCGTGACCTCGTAGCCATCGTCCTCGGCCGTTCGCACCAGGCGCTCCACCTTCTCGCCGGTCCGGACCGGCAGGTCCTGGGACGCCACGTACGCTCCGAGGTAGTCCGCCATCTGCTGCCCGGTCGGGAACGCGTGCCCGGGGAGCGGGAACCGGAGACCGGGGAGCGGAGTCAAGCTTCGCCGGCGAATAGAGCCGCAGCGAGTCGTATCGGCGGCGCCATACGTCACCCACACGGCGATCCGCCTCCAGGATGACGAAGTCGATCCCGCGGCGTCCAAGATGGTGACCGGCCGCGAGGCCACTCTGTCCGGCGCCGATCACGATCACATCGTGCTGGCGAGGTCGCTGATTGGTCATCCGGTGGTCCTCCCCTGGTGCCGTCTCCTGTCGTCTGATCCCACCATTCGCCGTCGTGGCCCGAGGCGCCAGTTCGATTGCCGAACTTCGGGGTCGCTGGAAGCCGGTGCGAAATCGATCGATGGGCTCGAGCGACAGCAGCGAGTACTGCGCGTTCACCAAGGCCGTCGAGTACCTCGGTGACCGATGGAGCCTGCTGATCGTGCGCGAGCTTGCACAGTTCGGGCCCCAGGGCTTCAATGCCCTGGCGACGGGCCTTCCCGGTCGGATCTCCCGCTCGGTCCTCCGGGACCGGCTGCGGATGCTCGAGGAGATAGGTCTGATCGCTCGCGATCCCGCCGTGCGCGGCCGATTGGCGCCCTACTGCCTCACACCCGCCGGCGAGCAGCTGGTGCCGACGCTGATGTCATTCTGGGCATGGGCCAGACAATGGGTGCCCGAGGATCCGGCGGTCGCGCAGCGAGACCCAAGCGTGATCCTGTGGTGGCTCCGCCACCGGGTCCGTGCCGAGGCCGTACCCGAGCGCCAGGTCGCGATCGAGCTCGCCATGGACAACGCCGACGCCGCTGCCCGAAGCTGGCTGCTGGTGGCGCGTGGAACGGAGCCCCGGCTCTGCCTCGAGGATCCCTCGCTGAGCGCGGAACGATACGTCTACGTCGAGGCGGATGCGGCCGACCTGTTCCCCGTTGCGCACGGCGATCGCTCCTGGGCCGATGCGCTGCACGACGGATCGGTCCGCGTCTACGGTGAGCCGGAGCAGGTCGCCGCATTCCCTGGCTGGTTCCTGGGCGCCGGGCCTGGCGCCCCAGCCGGCTGACGCCTCCGCACATCGTCGACCTTGCCGGTGCTGGACACGATCTCGCTCGAGGAGGCCGGCAGCGGCGGATCCGGTCCGGGCCGCCGGGCCGGGCCCGGGACGCGGGGAGTCACGCGCGGCGCTGCATGAACATCCAACGGTGGCCTTCGAGGTCCTCCGCTCGATAGAGCCGGCTGTCGTCGGGACCGTGCTCGATCGCCGAGAGCAACGTGGCCCCGGCGTCCCGTGCCCGCATGAAGTGAGCCTCGATGTCGTCGACGAATACCAGAACGCCGTCGATCACCCACGGCGCCCGGGACCAGGCGGCAGCGAGGTCACAGTGGGAACGGTGTTCAAGCGGCCCCTCGTACGAGGGC
This sequence comes from uncultured Chloroflexia bacterium, assembly GCA_963806265.1. GTDB lineage: Bacteria > Chloroflexota > Limnocylindria > Limnocylindrales > CSP1-4 > CAIXZV01. The sequence continues at coordinate 238,638 of CAWDXT010000027.1, read as the reverse complement.
GTCGGCGTGGCCAGCATGATGCGCCCACCACCGGCTGCCATCTCCCCGTGGGTCAGGACACCATCCTCGTCCAGCCACCTGGTCGTCACCTGGAATCCGAACGCGGCTGCCAGCCAGTCCATGGCCTCCGCGCCATGGCTGTACGAAAGCATCGGGATCACGCAGACGGCGTCGTCAGCCACGGTGGGTCGCCTCCTTCCATGCAATGACCGGTGCCCGCCGCGGGTCCGGTGCCCGCCGCGTCCATGCCCGCGCTGCCTCCGGGCGACTCCACGCCCGTCATGGAACGCATGGTCGCGCCCGCCGCCGGCTCGGCGCAACAGCGTGGGGACGTCACGTTCCGGAAGGGAGCTCGTCCTGCCCTGCCATACCGCTGCATCGCGGCGCCGTGGGTGGTGAGGCCCGGCCCGTCAGTGGCAGACGCTGAAGTGGTGTGAGATCGCGTACGCCAGGGACCCATCGGATCGGTACGCATCGAAGATCCACGCGTAGGTTGGACAGCCAGCGCTGGGGTACAGCGAGCGCGGTGGTGGATCCCAGGACGCGGTTCCTGCGGGCAGCTGGCCCGAAATCGAGGCTGACATTGTCGGGTGCCGGACCGCTCACCGTGATCTCGAAGCCACTCGGGGGGCAGCCGACGTCACCGTAGGCCCACCGGAAGGTGGGCTGGCTCCCGCCCGTGAACTGCGAGCCTTCGGCTGGGCTCAGCCGCGCCGGCATCGGTGGGGTGCACGGGGTCGGCGCCGGCGTTGAGGTTGGCTTCGCGTGGCTCGGCGTGGGCTTGGGCGTCGGCTTCGGCGTCGGCCCGGGGGTCGCCTTTGGCGTGGGCTTTGGCGTGGGCTTTGGCGTGGGCGTTGGGGTCGGCGTTGGCGTTGCCGTCGGGCTGGGGGCCGGCACCTCGAACACGACACCCACCGAGACCGGATCCGATGAGACGCCGTCAGCCAATTCGGCGATGGCGGTCAGCAGGTGCTGGCCGGGCGTGGTCGGAGCCCACGACCACGACACCGTGACCAGATCGCCGGCCGGCGCCTGGATGCTCGTCGCATCCAGCCCGTCGACGAGGAGCCGGACGTCCGCGATCCCTCCGGCATCGGCCGCGTGAATGGTCACCGGCGTGGCGCCGAACGGCACGGCGGCCCCGGGAAGGGGCTGGTCGATCCACGCCTCCGGCCTCGCGGCAGCAGCCGAGACCATGGCTGCCGTCGAGACGATGAGCAGGCCAAGGACGGCCGCGACGAGCCCGGCGAGCCTGTTCCGCGTCATTGGGATGCCTGCCCGGTGAGCACCTGGTTGCTCGTCCCGCCCGGGATGCAGTTGCCGGACAGCGATCCGGTGACCGCCGCGCCCTTCTGCAGCAGCACCCAGCCATGGTTGAGCTCTCCGTCCCACTGGTAGTACTGCTGGGCGTAGAAGTCGTTGAAGCCATCCGGCTCGAACCACGTCGACTTCTTCGTGAGCCACAGCTGGTAGGTCGTGGACTGGCCCGGTGCGAGGCGGGCGATGTCCTGGGTCACCTTCGTGAACGGCTCACCGGTGACCGTCCCCGACCTGCTCACGATCGTGGCATTGCCCTTGCTCCACTTGTACTCGTTCCAGGTCCAGCCACCGAGGGTGCTCGTCATGCCGGCGGTCATCGTGCACGCGACGTCCGGCGGCAGGGGTGCGTTGGTCCGGGTCAGCGTGACGTCGAAGTGGGGCGGCTGGGGCGTGCTCCTCGGATCCGGCTCGACGGTGATGCCGGGTGGGACCACCACCCCGGCGTTCGAGGCCGCCGTCTTGCTTCGCTGGGCCGCGATCCGGCTCGTCGCCTCGTCGATGACCTTCTCGACCAGCGCATCGCAGGTTGGGAAGCTGCCGTCACCGGCGTGCGCCACCTGCGCGGCCGAGCAGGCGTCGCTGACGCCGGGCAGCTGGTCGGCGTTCTCGAGGATGAAGTCCTTGAGATCGCCCTTGGCGGCATTGACGGTCGACTCCCAGTTGGGGATCTCCGGCGGGATCCCGAACGAGACCATGACCGCCTGGAGCCCGGTCTTGGCGATCGTCCTGCAGATCTCCTTGCCACTGTCGGAGACCTGGTCCGCGATCTGCTGGCAGGGAACGAGGGCGAGCACGACGTTGACGACCTGGTCCTCGACCCAGCTGTAGGCCTCGGTCACCCAGTCCCAGACGTCGCCGACCCATTCCACGAACGAATCGAACGCGTCCGCGAGCGACCAGCCGCCGTCGTCCTCGGGCTTGCAGTGGGTCGTGCCGTTCGACCAGTTGCCCCAGACCGGGAGGCTGTAGCCGCCCTTGACCACGCGGACGCAGTGGAAGTAATGGGGGTCCGAGCCGGTCGGCGCGTAGAAGATCGCGTGCTGGCTGTACGCGTCGTGGTAGCTGGGCGGGGGAGGTGGCGGTGAGGTGTCGAGGTACACGGGATCGTCCGGCTCGACGACCTTGAGCGAGACGAGGTTCGACGCATCGCCCGCCGGCGTCGTCCCGATGTACGGGATGACCCGCAGGTAGAGCGCGTTGATCGGGATTGTCAGGTGCGAGAGGCTGTCGGCCGAACCGAGGGTCAGGTTCGAGGTGCCACCGGGGACGGCACCCGAACCCTGCCCGGGGGTGGGACTGGGCTTGAAGATGCCGCCCGGGTTGAGCTTCACGGTGTCGGACGCGGACCCCCCGCCGGTCTGGTACGCGCTCGCCCTGGAGAGCGTCGCGATCAGCTGGCTCTGGCCCCAGGCGCTGGCCGAGGTGACACCCTTGCTCTCCCCGTCCAGATACGGCTTCAGGTCGAGGGAGAAGTAGCCGGTCGTGAGGCCCTGGACGTCGATCGTGCCGGTGTCCAGGAGGAACGGTGGCTCGGGCGTGGTCGCGTTGGCCAATGGGTACGGCAGGAGCTGCCACTGGAGGGCTGTGACACCCGGGGTCGAGGTCGTCCACTTGAAGGTGCGGAGGCCGCTCGTGGAGTTCGGTCCGGGCCGATCGATCGTCGAGTCGCGCGTCAGCTGTTCGGGAAACTCGGGGGAGCCCGACCGTGTCTGGATGTCGAGCGTCGTGCCGAGGCCGATGGGATTCCTCGCGGCAACGCCCGCGGCCCCCAGGTAGAGCGGCGTGGCCGGTGGCGTGTAGGCACCCTCACCGAGCGCGACCAGCTTCCCGCTGCTCCAGCCCCAGGCCTCAAGGGACAGGCTGGCGTTGCCCAGGACAGGGAGGACCGAGCCGAAGTCGAGCTCGCCATCGATCGCCGTCACGAAGGTTCCCGCGCCCGCCGGGACGCGTTGCCAGTCTGCGTCGCCCACCTTGAGGTAGAGGTAGGCACGATCGGCCCCCTGGCTCGAGACGAGCTTCCCGGCGTCCAGGCGGGCGCTGCCCGTCCAGCCGGACGAGCAGGTCGCGGGAACGTCGATCGCCACGATCGCCGATGGCGCGCTGGCCTCGCTGGTGTACGCCGAGACCATGACGTAGTTCGTCCCGCCCAGGGCCGCGAAGCTTGTCGCGGCCCCGCCGCCCTTGGCACCGATCGGTGGCAGTGGCACGAACCCGTCGGACACCGGCGGCAGGACCGAGAACGCGAGCCCGTCCGTCGCCGGCGTAGTCCCGCTCGCGGTGCTCGTGATGACGCAATCCTTGACCGAGAGGCTCAGGTCGGGCGTCGCGAGCCCGCCGGGCACGGGCTGTGTCACGTTCGTGGCCGTGCGAGCCTGGATGAGGGTCGGGGACCCGCTCGACGTCGTGGCCGTCGGCTTCGGCGGGGTTGGATCCCGGACCGGGACAGCGACGGTCGTGCCGGCGGCCAGCGGGCCGGCCGGAAGGTCCTCGTTCCAGTAGGGAGCGACCATCACGTCGCCGCCGTGAGCGGCAACGATCGCGTCCAGCGTCTCTCCCGCGGCGGCGGGCACCTCGACCAGCGTGTAGCTCACGGGCGGATCCGCGACAACGTGGAGCCGGACCGGCGCCGACTGGCTGCTTCGACCGGCAGCGTCGAAGGCCCGTGCGACGAGGATCGTGTCGCCCACGGTCGTCGGCGTCCATTCCCATTGGGCCGAAGCAGCCGGGCGCTGCGGATCAGGTGACGGTGTGAGCTCGACCTCGTTGCCGCCCGCCCACAGCTCGAGCGCGGCAATTCCCGACATGCCGAGCGCGGCCGCGGAGAGGTCCACGGGATACCCGAGATGGGCCGTCGTGCCGCCGCCGGAACGGTCGAGGCTCACGACCAGCGGGCTGGTGGGCGGAAGCTCGACGGTCGGGGAGCCTGTGGGCGAGCTCCTCGGAGTGGCGCTGACGGTGGGCGACGGAGGCGGCGTCGCCTGGCAGCCGATCCCGATCAACGAGACGGCAACAACAGCCGCCACAATCCTCATGGGTGAAGCGGCCCGGCGGCGCATGGACCTCCCGGTCGCACGCATGTCCAGATCCTAGCCACCCGGCAACCATTCGGGAACGGGACCTTGCGGCCCCCCCGATCGGGCCAGCCGGCCTTCCTGCCTGACAGCTCGGCTCGGACGCCCGGAAGCCTGTTGGCGCGGGCCCACTGGTGACTCGGAGGATCACTCAGGACGCATTCAACCTGTGGTTGGGTTCGGCGGCGTCCCGTGCGTTCGCCGCTGATGGCGCGACCCCCTGCTCCTCCTCCGGCAGCAGCTGATGGAACAGCGCCCAGTACAGGAGGGCGCTGGCGAGCTGCAGCATGCCGCCCACCACGAACGGCAGGGACAGGCTGACCTCGTCGAACAGATAGCCGGCCGCCAGCGGCGCAACGGACATCGTCGCCTGGGCGGGCACGTTCGAGAGCGCCCCCACGGCAGCTCGCTCGCCTGGGTCGGCCATCGCCAGCACATACGACTGCCGAAGCGGCATACCGATCCGCGCGACCGTCATTCGGGCCAGGTAGACCGCGCCGGCCAGCAGGAATGTCGGGGCGAGCACGAGGGGAATGAGCAGCAGCGCCTGGGCAACCCTTACCAACGTCACCGTGCGCACCAGTCCCCAGCGCGCCGCCAGCCTCGCGGCGCTCAGCGTCGAGCCGATCGAGACCGCGTTGATCACCGCGTAGAGCAGGCCGATCTGCGCGGCGCCCACCCCGAAGCGAACGAAGAACCAGTACGTGATGAACGGCCCGAACATGCCCACCGCGAGGCCGTTGACGCTGTTCGTCGCCCACAGGCGCAGCAGCAGCGGCAGCGAGCGACGCGGCCATCGAGGACGCCGACCCGGCCCATCGGCATGTGCCGGCCGTGGCGTCTCGTGCAGCGCCAGGGCGAGCAGGCCCGCCGAACCCGACAGCACGGCACAGGCGAAGAATGGCAGCCGGAAGGCCGCCGTGGCGGCGGCACCGGTCGGGTTCCCGTGCCCGGCGAGGATCGCCAGCGGCGCGCCCACCAGGGCACCGAGGCTGGACGCCGCCGCGAGCCTTCCGAACGCCGTGTTGCGCTCGCGGGCCGGTGTGATGTCGGTCACGAACGCCTGCTCGGCCGGTTGGTACGGGCCGACCATGCCGGCTCCTGCCCCGGCGCCCCGGCCGAAGCTGCCGGCCGCAGCGGCGAGAAAGAGCACGAGCGGAGATCGGGTCAGCGTGAAGGCGATTGCCGCCACCGCGGCGACGAGCGGCACGGCGACCAGGAATGGCTTCCGTCCGACACGATCGGATACCAGGCCGATGGCGGTCGCGAGCAGAGCCGTGGCCACGCCCACGACCAGCGCCATCGCGCCCAGCTCGAGCGCGCTGAACCCGATGAGGGCGAGGTAGACCGGCGTGATGACCCCGGCAAGCGCGCGCGACGCGCTCATCAGCACGCGTGCGGCGATGACGATGCCGAGGTCCCGGTGGTTGCCACCGAAGCGGGGCAAGGGGAGCACACGGCGACTCTAGTCCGAAGCGCCCCGGCGTGAGTCCCGCGGCTGGTCGGCCCCCGATCGGATCAGTGCTCGCCCTTGATCACGAAGAACGATCCGCGGATGGTTCCCGCCAGCCTGGACCGCTGCCTCGCGAACTTGAACGAGGCGAGCTCGGCCGGAACATCCATGCCGTCCGAGAGCTTGAAGCCGACGGCGCGCTTGCCTGGGTCACCGAGCGTGTACAGCACGTTGATCGACAGGCCGCTCTCGTAGAAGACGTAGGCCCAGCGGATGCCCTCGACCTCGAACATGGTGGCCTCGAGCGGGCGGGAGGCGATGATGATGCCGCGCTCCTCCTTGAGAACGCGGTGCACGTAGTCGATCGTCTCCTGTGCCTCGCTCGCCGGCTGCACGGTGAGGTCGTGGTCGTACTTGTTCTTGAAGTAGCGGGCCTCGTTCGCCCGGAGACCGGCAAGAGCCGACGCCACCGGAGAGGTTTCAAGGCCGGTCGTCGAGACGTTGGTGAAGTCCACGACGTAGGACATCGAGGCTCCGCTCGACATCTGCGGGTGCCCGACGTCGGTTGAGCCTCGACCGACGCGAACGCCTGCCGTGTCATCTTGCCTGGCCAGCGAGCCGGCGGATCTGCTTCCGGATCCTGGCTCAGCGCGCGGTCGGCGGCGGCTACGGCCCGCGGCGCCCGACAGGGCAGGCCGCCGGCGCTACGGCGCGCACGGAGGCCTGGCGTTCGTTTCCTGCGAGTGTACCTCAGGGCAGGTAGTAGTTCGGGTTCGGCATCTTGAACATCCGGTCGGCGTAGCCGCCCTTGAGCTCGCTTACGTCGAAGTCGGCCAGACGTCGTAGCCCTTCGACTCGGTGTGGGTGGGGTGGCCGAATTGTACGTGGATCGTCGTGACGAGTGGTCGCCGCGATCCCAGTCCGCTGCGACTCCTGTCCAGGTACTCGACGGCAACGAGCTGCAGGCTACGGCTTTGTGACAGGCCGTCGTTGACCGGCGTCGGCATAGCCGGGATCCGATGCCGAGCCGTGGTCGTCAGGTTGCCGAGCGTCGCGGCGTCCTGGGCGTCGGCCGACCGGTGATGTAGTTGATGGCGTAGCCGTGGTCCGCAGCCCGGTCGCCATCGGACCATGCCCGGCGTGGCCGGGAACAGCTGCCCAGCACGAAGCCCGCGTTGGCGGTCGGGTTGTAGTCCCAGTCGCTGCACAGCTCGTAGTTCCAGGTGGCGAGCGGGGTGTCATCCACGTCGATCACGATCGCCGGCATCGTGGCTGCCGCCGGACGGGCGAGCCAGCGGAGCCGGCGGTGGCGATGGAGCTGGCCTCCCGCGAGTAGTTGCTGTCGGCGACTCGAAGCTGTCGCGCCGATGCCGGCGGGACGCCGAGTGTTCTCGATCTGCGGCCGGAGCATGTCGATGTTGGTGATCTGGCATCGGCCTTGCCGGGCCTGAGTCGACGCCCGTTGTACCCGCCAGCGCTCCGCCGCGGTCGCGACCACGACCCGTAGCCGCGTATCAGGACCGATCAGGCGTGATCGATCGGACGCGACCGGATCGGTCATGAATGACCGTATACGCGACCCCGCTCGCCCGGTTCGGGCACCGGCGGCGCGCGGCCGCATCCAGACTGATGGCAGCCAGTCCGGGCTCGCCGAGGTCGCCGCCGAGCGACCGGGGTGTTCAGCGTCTGGCGGCGAGGCTGTGTGGTCAGCTGCCGTTCCCGGTGAACGCCTGATTATGGCCCGGTGAACAAGACCGTTGCGCACCGTGCGAACACGATCGACCGCGAGGTTCGAACGGGACGGCGATGTGACGCCGGCCCCTTCCGCAGGTTGCGGACGCGATACGCTCAGCCGGCGTTCGACAGCGGCTGCGTCCAACTGACCGGTGCCGGCGGCGTGGCCTGCGGTCGGAGCATCCGCCACGCAGCGAGGATCAGGCCGCCAAACCCGAACAGCGTTGCGATGCCGCTCACGAAGGGCAGGATCCCGGCGACGGCAAGAACCACGACCCCGAGCACCGCCGCACGGTACGGACGGCCCGGCTCCCGGGTGCCGCGACTGCGGGTGATCAGCCAATCGCCGATCCAGACCGCCGCCACCAGCCAGCCGAGCAGCGCGAGCACCGGCAGCACCGCGAACAGCAGGACGAGGCCGATCGGTGCCCCAACGATCGTGGCGATCAGCAGGACCGACAGGACCGGAAGCAGGATCGTGCCGACGATGCCGGCGACCAGCACCTCGCCGGGACGGGTCGTGATCAGGTCCTCGACCTGCCGCACCTGGCGTGCGCCGAATGCCGCCACCCCAAGGCCGGCAACGACCATCGCGAGCGCGAAGCCGATGGTGAGCACGATGAGCACGGGGATCAGCAGAAGGGCGAAGGCCGCGAAGTTGGTCTCGATGCCGAGCATCTGCCCCTCGACGATCGAGCCATCGAGCCGCGTGACCGTGGAGCGCAGGCTGTGGACGTCGCCCGTGATCGTGGTCCCGCCCCCGAGGGTCACGGAACCGTCGACCACGACCAGGGTCTGGGCCGTGGCGCGGACAGTGTCGCGGTCCCGCCGGCGACCACGATGGTGTCGGCCGACCCGCTGATGGTTGCCGTGCCGTTGACCAGCAGGATCGCGCCGACGTGCTGCCCGGGCGGAACATCCACCGAGCCGTTGACGGCGATGATCGCGCCGCGATCGGCGTGGGCAGGTTCGGCCGCGAGGGCCGACGGGACGAGGACGAGGAGGAGGATCGCGACCGAGGCCGCGACCGTGATGAGGCGTCGCATCGAAGCTTCCTTCCCTTGGGCTGGGTTGTCTGTCGATGTCGACCGTAGGCCCGGGGACGGTCCGCCACCAGCCGGGCAGCGGGCATCTTTGGGGTAGGGCTAGCCCTAGTTCGCGACGTCTGCTAGATGCTCTCCGGGTCGGGTGCAAGCCAGCCGGCGGCGCGGGGCTGCGGCACGTCGGGCTCGCCGGAGGCGTTGGCCTCGAGGTGCTCGAGCTCCACTGCGAGCTCCGATTCGAGGCGGGCCTGGGCGACCCGCATGCCGCGGGTCAGGATCGGCGCCATCAGGCGCGCCAGGGCGCGCTCCCTGCGGGACCGTGGCGCGGCGAACCGCATGTGCAGGACCGTCCCGCCCGGAGTCGGCTCAAGCTCCGTCGTCATGAGCATCCGTACGGCCCCCAGGGGCGTGGGGATGGTGTTCCGGATCGTCAGGTAGTCACGAGCTCGCCTGGCGCACGTCACGTCGCCGCCGCCGAAAGCCGAAGTAGCAGCGCTCGATGGTGTCGAGCAGGATCGACCCGTCGATGCGGTCCGTGATCGCGTACATGAACGCGGCGTCGCCCTCGAGCTTTGCCAGCCGGAAGCCGGGCCGAAGGGCGCTGACGATCGTCCCCATGAGGTCCGCGAGGATGTCCCGAGCGTGATCCAGCTCGACGCCTGCGAGATAGCCCGTGTAACCCGAGATGTCGGCGATGACGAGACAGGCCGCCTCTGCGGAGCTCGGCGCGCTGGCTGGCATGCGCGGATCTTGCGCGTCGAGCGCGCGTGTCGCAACCGGAACGCCCGAGCGAGCGTCACCACCCCATGAAGACCGCCAGGTGGCTGCCGTTGCTGGTCGTCGTGCTCGTTGCGGCGTGCCGTCCGTGGGGCGCGTCCCCGTCTCCGGCCGTGCCCTCGCCGCTCACTTCCCCGACCGTCGCTCCGTCACCGGCCGGTGGCCCCCCGAAGGTGACCGGCATGGTCACCGCGGCGCCCGTGTGCCCCGTCGAGCAGTCGCCGCCGAACCCGGCCTGCGCGCCACGGCCGGTGGCGGGCGCCGTCATCGTCGTCACCAACCTCGCCGGGGAGGAGCTCGGCCGCACGATGAGCGCGGCCGACGGCTCCTACGAGCTGGTCGTTGGCGTAACCGGTATGGTGCGGATCACGGCGCTACCAGTCACGGGCCTCATGGGGCAGCCCCCGCCGGTGGAGGTCACGCTCGACACACCGACCTCCGTCGAACGCGTCGACCTCGAGTACGACACGGGGATCCGCTGAGGCCGGGATCGTCGGTCAGCGGTTCCCGAGCGCGCGGATGGCCGAGCCGGCGAACGGGCCGCCGAACAGCGCACTGAACACGCACACGTCGAGGGCGCCGGCCAGCAACGGCACGAGCCCGATCGCGGCGACGATGATCCCCACCGTGCCGCCGAGGGCGAGGAGGCCCCCACCGATCAGCGCGACGCCGGCCACGATGCGGACGAGCCGGCCCGCGCCTGAGGCCATGAGCTGGCCCGGCGCTCCGGCTGCAAACCAGTTCGGCTTGTTGGACTTCTGGGTGGTCACGATGCGGATCCTTTCAGGTGGTTCGTCGGGTGCGTCTCGCGCATCCCGCTCACTCGGAGGACGAGATCTGGCCACCGATGGATACATCCCGACTTCGCCGCCCCCGTCCGGGTGCGGCGATCGCCGAGGGAGAGGGCGTGGGCGTGGGTGCCACCACCACCTGTCCGCCTGCAGCGGATGGGTGTGGCGCGTGACAGGGAGTCGGTCGCTCCCCGGTTTCCTCGCGGCCCCGGTCCCCGGGCCGGGCTCGGCACGCTTGTGACCGGTGTGGCTACCATCGGCACGATGGCCGAACGCATCAGCGCCGGGATCCTCCTCTTCCGTCGCTCACGCGATCAGGTCGAGGTGCTGCTCGCGCACCCCGGTGGGCCCCGGTATGCGGCGAAGGACGCCGGGTACTGGTCCATCCCGAAGGGCGAGGTCGAGCCGGGCGAGTCGCTCGAGGACGTCGCTCGTCGCGAGCTCGAGGAGGAGACCGGCTACCGCCTCGGGTCCGGCCCCCTGACGCCGCTCGGCGAGATCGTCCAGAAGGGCGGCAAGATCGTGCACGGCTGGGCTGCCGAGGGCGAGCTTGACCCGGACACCGCCACGAGCAACACGTTCGTCGTCGAGTGGCCAGCCGGCTCCGGTCGGCTGCTGGAGGTTCCCGAGGTCGATCGCGTCGCCTGGTTCGACCCCGACGCCGCGCGAGGGGCCATCAAGGGTCCGCAGGCCGTGTTCATCGACCGACTGCTGGACTGGCTGGGTGGTCAGACGACGCGACACCCCCCGCAGGCCAACGCCTTCGACAACGCGTACGAGGGGGTGCCCACGTGGGAGATCGGCCGACCGCAACCCGCGGTGCTGCGGCTGCTCGAGGCCGGTCTCGTAGCCGGCGACGTCCTCGACGTTGGTTGCGGCACTGGCGAGCACGCGCGGCTGCTCGCTGCGCACGGTCACCGTGTGCTGGGGATCGACTTCTCCACTCGTGCGGTCGAGATCGCCCGTGACCGGTCACGCAGCCTCGCGACGGCCGGCGGTCGGGCGCCAACGACGCCGGAGTTCGAGATCGCCGACGTGCTCGCGTTGGACGACCTCCATCGCAGCTTCGATACGATCCTCGACGTGGGCTGCTTCCACACCCTCCAGCCGGGCGACCGCGAGACGTACGCGGCCAGCCTTCACGGCGTGCTTCGAACGGGAGGCCGGCTGCTGCTCCTGTGCTGGAGCGAGCGCAACGCCTTCGGCTATGGGCCGGCCCGAATCCGACGCCGGGACATCCGGTCGACCTTCCGGGCCGGGTGGGCCATCGAATCCGTGACGCCCGAGATGCTGGACACGCGCATGGAGGCGGCCCAGGTACATGCATGGCGGGCGATCGTCAGGCGCACCGGCTCGTGACCAGGACGCGCGGCCTGATCGCCGTCATCATCGTTGCGCTTGCCGCCGTGCTCCTGCTGGCTGCTGTCGCCCGTCTCGGCAGCCACTCGGCCGTGCCCGCCGGCTCAGGACCACCTGGATCATCGACAGCCTCCCCGGCCGGCACACCCAGCACGAACCAGCCGGACGTGCAGCCCCTTGCCTCGCCGATCGCGACATCCTCGGCAACACCGCCGGCCTCCGTCGTCCCATCGCCCGCGTCGTCGGTGGGCAGCGCAGGATCAGGTGGGCTGCCGGCGTTCCGCCACGTCTACCTCATCGTGATGGAGAACAAGGCATACGGATCGATCGTCGGCAGCGGCGACGCGCCGTACCTCAACGAGCTGATCGCTCGGTTCGGCCTGGCGACCAGCTACACCGCGGTGGCGCACCCGTCGGAGCCCAACTACATCGCGCTGTTCTCGGGTGCCACGCAGGGTGTCGCCGACGATGGCGTTCACGACCTCGACGCGGCGAGCCTTGCCGACCAGCTCGAGGCCAGTGGCCGGACGTGGCGCGTGTTCGCCCAGAACGTCCCACTCCACTGCTTCACGGGCGCCGTGGCCTCCGATGGGCCCGACGGACGCGGTACCTACGCCCGCAAGCACGAGCCGGCGATCAGCTTCACCAGCATCGCGTCCGATCCGGCGCGCTGCCGGAACATCACGAACCTCAGCCACTTCGACCCGGCGGCCGCCGACTTCGAGCTGATCGTGCCCAACATGTGCAACGACATGCACGACTGCCCGGTGGCCACCGGCGACGAGTTCCTGCGCACCCTTGTTCCGCGAATCACGGACAGTGCCGCCTTCGCCGACAGCGTGCTGTTCATCACCTGGGACGAGGGGACCGGCGATGCCGGAGGCGGTGGTCGCGTCGCCACCGTCGTGGTCAGCCCGTATGTGCAGCCCGGGTTCACGTCAGCCGTTGCCCACACGCACTACTCGCTGCTGAGGACCATCCAGAGCGCCTGGGGCCTGGACTGTCTCCAGCACAGCTGCTCGGCGAACGACCTGGGCGAGTTCTTCGGTCCCTGAGCGGGCACGGCGCCTGACACCCGTGCGTACGGCGTACGCACGGTGGGCGCTGCCCACCACCCCGCGGAGCGACGCTACCCGCGCTCGGCGAACCGGCGCTGGAGATAGCGCCCCGTGACCGACTCGGCGCTCTCGAGAAGCTCCGCGGGTGTGCCCTCGAAGATCACCCGGCCGCCATCGTGTCCGCCGCCCGGCCCCATGTCGATCACCCAGTCCGCCCGCGCGACGACGTCGAGGTTGTGCTCGATCACGACGACCGTTCGTCCGGCGTCGACCAGCTGGTCGAGCATCGCGATCAGGTTGTCGACGTCCTGCATGTGGAGCCCGATCGTGGGCTCGTCGAGGACGTAGACCTCGGTGTCGCCGGCCATCTCGATCGCGAGCTTGAGTCGCTGGAGCTCGCCGCCCGACAGCGTGTCCAGCGACTGCCCCAGCGCGACGTAGCCGAGACCGACGTCGACCAGGCGATCGAGCACGACCCGGACCGGCCGCTCGGTGAGGAACGCCACGCGCCTCCTCGACCGGCATCGCCAGGACCTCGACGATGTTCCGGCCCCGCAGCCGGTAGCCGAGGACCTCGTCGGTGAAGCGCCGACCCTCGCACACCTCGCACACGCTGGCGATGCTGGCCATGAACCCGAGGTCGGTGTAGATCGTGCCCAGGCCGTTGCAGGCCGGGCAGGCGCCCTCGGAGTTCGCGCTGAACAGCGCGGGCTTGACCCCGTTGGCCTTCGCGAACGCCTTGCCGGATCGGGTCGAGGATGCCGGTGTACGTCGCCGGGTTCGAGCGCCGCGAGCCGCGGATCGAGGTCTGGTCGATGACGGTCACCGATGGGTCGCTGCGCGGCATGCAGCCGTGGATCAGCGAGCTCTTGCCCGAACCCGCGACGCCGGTCACCGCGACCAGGACGCCGAGCGGCACGTCGACCGACACGTCCTGGAGGTTGTGGAGCCGCGCGTTCCGGATCGCGATCGACCCGCGCGGCGACCGCGGCTCCGGCTTCAACGCCTGCCGGACGTCGAGGTGGCGGCCCGTGGCCGTTCCGGACGCGGCCAGGCCGTCGACCGGGCCCTCGAACACGATCGTCCCGCCGTGGGGCCCGGCGCCCGGGCCCATGTCGACGACGTGGTCGGCGATCCGGATGACCTCCGGGTCATGCTCGACGACGAGCACCGTGTTGCCCTTGTCGCGCAGGCGGCGCAGCAGCCCGTTCACCTGTGCGACGTCGTGGGCGTGGAGGCCGATCGTCGGCTCGTCGAACACGTAGGTCATGTCGGTCAGGCCGAGCCGAAGTGGCGGATCATCTTGGTGCGCTGCGCCTCGCCGCCCGACAGCGTGCCCGACGGCCGGTCGAGGCTGAGGTAGCCGAGCCCGATCTCGACGAACGAGTCGAGCGTGTGCCTGCAGGGCTGCGAGCAGCGGCGCGACCGATGGCTCGTCCAGGCCGCGGACCCATTGGGCGAGGTCGCTGATCTGCATCGCGCATGCGTCGGCGATGCTGATGCCCCTGATCCTCGACGACCGAGCGCCCTCGTTGAGTCGCGTGCCTCCGCACTCGGGACAGGCGGTGAAGGTCGACGGCCCGCTCCACGAACGCGCGGATGTGCGGCTGCAGCGTGTCGAGGTCCTTTGACAGGAACGACTTCCGGATGCGGGGGATGCAGCCCCTCGTAGGTGAGGTTGATCCCGTTGAACCTGATCTTGACCGGCTCCCTGTGGAGGAAGTCGTGGAGCTCGGTCTTGGTGTAGTCGCGGATCGGCTTGTCGGGTCGAGGAACCCGGACTCGGCGAACGTCCGCACCGCCCAGCCGTCCGGGCGTGTAGCCGGGGATCGTGATCGCTCCCTCGGCCAGCGACTTGCTCTCGTCGTACAGCTGGGCCAGGTCGATGTCATTGACGGTTCCCATCCCCTCGCATCGAGGGCACATGCCGCCGGTTCGCGTGAACGTGACACGCGTCGTCTTCTTCGCACCGCGCTCGACGCTGATCGCGCCCGCGGCGTGGACCGAGGCGATGTTGAACGCGAACGCGGTTGGGGGCCCGATGTGCGGCTGCCCCAGGCGGCTGAACACGACGCGCAGGATCGCGTTGGCGTCGGTCACGGTGCCCACCGTCGATCGGGCGTTCGCGCCCATCCGTTCCTGGTCGACGACGATCGCCGCCGACAGTTTGCCGAGCGAGTCGACGTCGGGCCGCGCCGGCGTGCCCATGAATCCCTGGAGGAAGGCCGTGTAGGTCTCGTTGATGAGCCGCCGCGACTCGGCCGCGATCGTGTCGAACACGAGCGAGCTCTTGCCCGACCCCGAGACGCCGGTGAACACCGTCAGGCGGCGCTTCGGGATGTCGAGGCTGATGTTGCGGAGGTTGTTCTCGCGGGCACCTCGGACCTCGATCGAGCCCCAGGCGGACGTCCGCTCGTCGTTCATCGTCGTCTCCGAGACGCGGCTGCGAGGATGGCCCGCATCGGGCCTGACCCCTGCCACGATACTCAGGTGGCGACGAAGATGGTCAGGGCCTGACCAGGAGCTCGTCGATGGCGACGTACGGCCTGCCCGGCGTCGAAAGCACCCTGATCGTCAGCGTGTGCGTGCCCGTCTTCCGGAACGACCGGGTGAACAGCACGGCCCGGGCGTCGAACGTGGACCGATACAGGTCGACGCGAGCCACGGCCTTGCCATCGATCAGCACCACCGCGCGCCCTCGCGTCGCTCCTCGAGGCCCGACCCAGCTGATCGCGGAGCCGGTGAACCTGAACGTCGCCGTCGCGCCGGCCTGCGTGGACCACCGGACGTTACCCCCGATGTAGCCGCCGTACGACGCGTTGGCCCAGCTGCCGCGGTACGTGATCTTCCGGCTTCGCTCCGAGTTGTGGCGCTTGCTCGGCTTGAGCTTGGGCGCCGGGACGGGCGTGCTGGCCGCCGGGCGGGTCCGCGCGACCACGGGCGTGGGAGATGGTGTGGGCCTGGGCGCGGACGATGGCGTGGGCGATGGCGTGGGCTTTGGCGTTGCCGCCGGAGCGGTCGACGGCTTTGGGGTGGGAGTCGCTGTCGTGCTCTGTGCCGTGGAGCCGTTCTCGTCGCTGTCCAGCACGCCGGGCGCCGCCGCCCGCGCCGGACCCTCCGGTCCAAGGCCGGACGTCGAGAACCAGGCGCCGGCGGGCGCCGACTCCTGCAGCCAGCCCGGATCGCCGAGCACGCTCAGGTTGATCTCCAGCCAGCTCGATGCCTGCCCCGTGATGCTCTCGATGGCCGGTGTGGTCAGATGGACCGAGGCTCCCGGAACCAGGTCCTCCGTCAACGGTGCCGCGAGGATCAGCGCCGGATCCGATGGATCACCGGCCGTCGCGGTCACGGTGACGAGCGATCGGAGCGTTCGCGCTTCGGGCGCTCCGGCGACCGGCGCCTCCTGGCCGGCCCTGGACGGGATGGTCTCCCGCCCGTTGTTGGTGATGGTGACGACGGCCGCCGTGCCGTCGGCGCTGGGCGCGAGCGCCACGCTGATCGCGCGATCGCTCCACACGCGGGTCTCGACGCTCGGAATGCGGAGGCGCTCGCGAGCCGGGAGACGACGCCCATCCGAGTCGCGTGCATCCAGGTGGAGCTCATACGTGCCGGGCTTGTCGGGCGCCGCGACCGAGAGGCTGATCGCCCGCGAGGAGGTCTGTGTGCGACGTGCGGCCACGCGGACCGAGCTGACCTGGCGTTCGGCTGCCCGCGAGGAGGCGGTTGCCGCACGAGAGCTGGCGGCATCGGCCGGCGAGGCAACCATGCCCTCAACGCCGGCCCCCGGGAGTGGCGATGCACCGGGCGCGCCGTTGGCGTCCGGGGCGACCTCGACGGGCTCCCAGGTCGCGACGAACCTGATGGCCCTCGGGATGTCGCCACCGGTCCAGCTCAGATGGACCGGGACCTTTTCGCCGTCGTGGACCGTCCCCGTCATCACCGGGGCGGCCAGGTCGAGCGACTTCCCGGCGACGTGTGCCAGCCGGATCGAGCTTGCGATCCGGCTGACGTTTACGCCCCAGGTGCCGGACGACGACCAGAACTGCTGCATGCTGCGCAGCGTCGGCGCCCCGCCCCACCACCGTCCGCCCGGCGTCAGGTAGTAGTCCCTGATGAACTTCGCGGTGGCGTTGATGTTGGCCGCATAGGTCGCGTGTGCGGTCGCGTACCGGAACGGGTCGCGGTCGTAGGCGTTGTAGCCGAACAGGTTGTGCTTGAGGCGCGCGATCGCGCTGGTGCCCCACGCCGACTCGTGCATCGCCGCCGCCAGGAGGAAGCGGGCGTTGACGCCGTACTTGCGCTCCGCCGCGAGGAACGCCTTTCCGAGCCTGGGCAACGGCGTCTTCGATCGGAGGTACTGGTCGATTGCCCAGGCCGAGACGCCGCTCTTCGAGCGCAGGTTGGTGTCGAGCGTGATCCGGCCGCCGACGTGGTAGCGCCGGGCGTGAGGCATGTACGCGTCCGCGGTCGGCACCGCGAGGGTCACGAGCACGGCTGCGGCGAGCAGTCCGACCATGACACGAGCGCGGAAGGGGGCAGTCATCGATCACCATGTGGGCTGGCGCGGCGGGGGCGTCACCGTGGCTCAGCGTTCGGAGCGCGGTGGTCCTGGTAAGAGACCCCGCGCGAGCCGAGATGAACGTTGCGGGACCCGGCTCGCGCGGCCCATCGCCCGGATCGCCCAGCACGCCGGAGACGATCGGCCTATGGCCAGGTCGCGCGAACGCGCGGCCGACACGCCGTGCGATCGGTCGAATCAGGCCGACGCCGCCCGAGATCGCGCAAGATGACCGCATCGGAGGTGAGATGCGAGATCTGGTGCGCACCGGGATCGACGTGCTGATCGCCAACCAGGCGCCCAGCGGCGCGTTCCTGGCCTCGCCCGCCTTCGAGACCTACCGCTACGCCTGGTTCCGCGACGGGACATTCTGCGCGCACGCGCTGCTGATCCATGGCCATGAGCGCGCGGCCGGCGCATTCCATGACTGGGCGAGCCGTACCGTGCTGCGCTACGAGGACAGGATCCGCGGCTGCGTCGAGATCGCCGGGCGCGGGATCGCGCCACCCGTGGACCTGTGCTTCCACTGCCGCTTCACGGTCGGTGGTGACGAGGTGCCCGGAGCCTGGGGCAACCACCAGCTGGACGGGCTCGGCAGCTGGCTGTGGGCGCTGGACGAGCATGCTCGACGCATGTCGGGCCACGAGGTGCCGGCCCCGTGGTTGCGCGCTGCCGAGGCGGTTGCCGCGTATCTCGAGGCGATGTGGCGCTATCCGTGCTCCGACTGGTGGGAGGAGGACGCCGGCTCGATCCACACCAGCACCCTCGCCGCGGTCGCGGCCGGGCTGCGTGGCTATGGGCGGCTGGCCGGGGTGCCGTCCGCCCGGACCGTCGCGGGCGAGATCGAGGACCACATCCGCACCCGCCTGGTCAGCGACGGGCGGCTCATGAAGTCCTCGAGCAACGGCGCGATCGACGCGAGCCTGATGAGCCTGTTCGTCCCGTACGGGGTGCTCGCCTGGGACGAGCCGATCCTCCAGGCCACGCTCGAGCGGATCTCGGCCGACCTGGGCGGTCCCGCCGGTGTCCATCGCTATCCGGGCGACGAGTTCTACGGGGGCGGTGCCTGGCTGCTCCTGACCGCATGGCTGGGCTGGGTGTATGCGGCAGGCGATGAGCTGCAGCCCGCACGCGAGGCGCTCGCCTGGGTCGAGGCCCAGGCCGGGCCCGGAGGCGAGCTGCCGGAGCAGGTACCGGTGGCGCTCATGGTGCCCGAGGGTCTCGAACGCTGGACGCGCCGGTGGGGTCCGATCGCGTCACCGCTGCTCTGGTCGCACGCGATGCACCTGATCCTGGCCGATGCGCTGGACGGGGCGTCCCGCGTCCCCATGGGACGGCACACGTAGCGCCGCACACGGCTGGATGGCCCGTCAGCCCGGCGGTCGACCGTGGCAGCCTTCCACTTGCGCCCGCTGCCGCAGGTGCAGGGCTCGTTGCGGCCGCGCACGGCATCGGCCGCCGCGAGCCGCCATCACATCGGACGGTGCCCGATCGACGCGCAGCAGGTCGCGCATGGCATCGCATCGTGGGCGCGATGTGGTGGAAGAACGTCTTGTAGCCGGGGCACAGGTAGTGGAGCCCGGGCTCGCCGTCGGGCGTCGTCGTGAAGCGGTCCTTGGGGCAGCCACCGTGGCACGCGAAGCGGACGTCGCACTCGAGGCAGTAGCGCGGCAGCGTGTCGCGCTTGTCCAGCCCGAACTGGCGCTGCTGATCCGAGGCGACGAGCTCGAGCATGGGCAGCTCGCGGATGTTGCCGAGCCGGAACCGCGGCTCGACGAAGTGGTCGCACGAGTAGACGTCGCCGTTGTGCTCCATGACGAGCTGCGAGGCCGCACGTCTCCGCGTGGACGCAGATGGCCGCCGGGCTCGCCGACCCAGTTGGCGAGCGCGGTGTCGAACATCTGCACGTAGACCGAGCCGATGTCGTGGCGGACCCAGTCCTCGAAGATGTCGACCAGGAACCGCCCGTAGCCTTCGGGGCTCACGGTTCGGTCGGTCACCAGCGTGCCGTCGAGCGTGTACAGGGGGCGCATCCGGCTGCGATCACCCCAGCCCGCGTTGGCGAGCGCGATGGTCTCGGGCGTCGCCCGCTCCACGATCGGGATGGTCTGGATGAAGGCGGCGCCGCACTCGTCGCGCAGAAACCGGTAGACCTCGCGGCCGTGGCCTCGTTGGCGGCGTGGACCGTGGTCAGGACGTTGTAGTCGACGCTGGTGGCGGCGGAGGACGTCGAGCCCGCGCATGACCTTGTCGAACGTCGGCTTGCCACCCTTGTCCAGGCGGTACCGATCATGGATCTCGCGCGGGCCGTCGATCGAGATCCCGACCAGGAACTGGTGCGCAGCGAAGAAGTCGCCCCACTCGTCGGTCGAGCAGGGTGCCGTTGGTCTGGATCGTGTTGAGCACCCGCTGGCCGGGCTGCGCGTAGCCGGTTGACGAGCTCGATCGAGCGCTCGAAGAACGGCAGGCCCATCAGCGTCGGCTCGCCGCCCTGCCAGGCCACGATGACCTCCGGCATCCCCCGGTGCGCCTCGAGCAGCTGGCGGATGTACCGCTCCTGCACGTCCTCGTCCATCCGGAAGCCGCTGCCCGGGTAGAGCATCTCCTTGGACAGGAAGAAGCAGTAGTCGCAGTCGAGGTTGCAGGTCGCGCCCGACGGCTTGGCCATCATGTGGAAGGCGCGCGGCGCGCGTGACGGCATGAGGGGCGAGGTCGCGGGCGTCGGGGAGACGGGCATCATGGTCGAGGGGCCCCAGCCTACGCCTCGTCCGTCCGGTCGGCGAACGCCAGCTTGACGGCGTCAGCCTGGCTGATCTCTCGACCGGCCGCCCAGCCGGCCTCGAACGCGGCTGCTCCGAGCGACGCTCGCAGCCGCTCGACGTACCTCGCCTGCTCGGGCTCCTCGGTGAAGGCTCGATGCTGGTCCGACGTCTCGCGGATACGATCGGCAGCTCCCAGCAGACGGACCGCTCGCTCCGTCTCGCCTCGGTCCACGTACAGGTAGGCCAGGTTCTCGAGCTGATTGGCGATGGCGCCTCGGTGCCCGAGATGGATCCAGCCGCCGATGGTCTGACCGTAGACCGCGAACGCCTCATCGAGCCGGCCCCCGCGCCGGAGGGCGTGGGCCAGGTCGCTTCGCGCACCGAGCGCGAACCGCTCGTCGCCGAGCTCGGCGAAACCCTGGATCCCGCGCTCGAAGGCCGCGATGGCGGCATCCGTATCACCCTGCTCGCCGAGGAACCGGCCGCGGGCGAGCGCCACCGCCGCGATCGCGTACGGGTTCCGGGATCGGGCCGCCGCGGCAACGCCTCGCTCGAGCAGCGCCATTCCTGCAGCCTCGTCGAACATCATCCGCTCCGAACCCGCAAACGCCGACGCCATCGCGACCAGCCACCATTGCCCGGTCTGCTCTCCGAGACCGGCCGTCTCCTCGAAGTATCCGAGGACCTCGGCGCCGTCGGGTGATGCGCGGCCCGCGAAGATCGTGGCGATCGCGATGCCGCTCAGCGCGAACAACCGGGCGGTCGGGTCACCGCACGCGTCGGCCAGCGTCATTGCATCCTGAGCCCAGGCGAGACCGGTCTGGGCCCGACCCGACATCGCCCACAGGCGCCCTGCCTCGCCGAGGAACCGACCTGCGATCGCCTGGTCCGCGGGATCGGCGTCGGGGTTGCCGACCACCCGCTGCCGGGCGAACTCGGCCGCCGCCTCGAGTCGCGCGTCGTTGTCCTCCGTCATGACGCGGACCGCCCAGTAGCCGAGCAGCGCCGTCGCCATCCGGACCGCCGTCCACGGCTCCGCCTCCAGCGCCCACTCGAGCGCGGCGCCGATGTTGTCGAGCTCGTCGTCGAGGCGGTCCACCCAGTCGATCATCGCGGGGCCCCGGAGCGGCCCCTCGGCGTCGATGGCCAGGGCGGCAAACGCCGCCAGGTGGCGATCGGAGAGCCGGTCGACCTCGTCCGCCTCGATCAGCTTCTCGCGGGCGTACTGGCGGATGGTCTCCAGCATCCGGTATCTCGTGGAGGCGTCCCGGTCAGCGATGACCAGCGACCGATCGACCAACCGCGTCAGGCCGTCGACGAGATCGACCGCGTCCATCTCGTCCGGTCCGTCACCGACGATCCTGGTCGCGATCGGAACCCGTCCAGCCCCCCGTGAACACCGACAGCCGGCGGAGCAGCCGGCGATCCTCGTCGGTCAGGAGGTCCCAGCTCCAGTCGATGAGCGCGTGCAGCGTCTGCTGGCGCGGCACGGCCGTGCGACGGCCACCGGCGAGGAGCCGGAACCGGTCGCCGAGCCGATTGGCGATGTCGTCGGGCGACATGGCCGAGACTCGTGCGGCCGCGAGCTCGATCGCGAGCGGGATCCCATCCAGCCGCTGGCAGATCCTGACCACTGGCTCGACGTTGGCCAGGCTCAGCTCGAACGTGGGGTCGACGGCCAGGGCTCGCTCCGCAAACAGACGCACGGCCTCGGTCGACGCCGCGCCCTCGAGGTCCGTTCGGCTGTCAAACCGGCCCGGGCCCGCCGACCGCCCGGTCGCCGGGCAGCGCAGGGACTGCAGCTGGAACACGGCCTCACCGGGCACGGCGAGCGCCTCCCTGCTGGTGGCCAGGATGCGGAGGCCGGGGCGGTCGAGAGCAGGCGTTCCGCGAGGGTGGCCACCCCGTCGACGAGATGCTCGGCGTTGTCCAGCAGGAGGAGCAGGCTCTTCTCGGCGAGGTACGCGCTCACCGTGACGATCGTCGGCACGCCGGTGACCTCGGGCGCGCCGATGGCGCGGGCCACCTCGGACGGGATCTGAGCGGGGTCGCCGAGGGGTGCGAGCTCTGCCAGCCAGACACCATCCGGGTACCGGTCCCGAAGCGTGCCGGCGGTCTCGAGCATCAGGCGCGTCTTGCCCGTGCCACCGGTTCCGATCAGCGTCACCAGGCGGTGCCGGGTGAGCAGCTCCCGGACCTCCGACAGCTCCTGCTCACGGCCGACGAAGCTGGTCAGCTGGGCCGGCAGGTTGGACCGGCGCGTGTTCAGGGAGCGCAGCGGCGGGAACGAGCGCGGCAGGTCGTCGACGACCACCTGGAACACCTGCTCGGGTCGGTCGATGTCGCGCAGGCGGTGGGATCCGAGATCGACCATGGCCACCGCCGGCGTCAACGTCTCTCGTGCCAGCACGGCGGCGATCGCCGAGCAGATGATCTGGCCGCCGTGGCCGATCGCCAGGATCCGGGCGACGCGATTGAGGGACGGGCCGAAGTAGTCGCCGTCGCGCATCTCGGCGGCCCCGGCGTGGAGCGCCATCCGGACCCGGAGCGGCCCGGTCTGGCCCCAGCTCGCGTCGCGCAGCCGTCGCTGCGCGTCGATCGCGGCCTCCACCGCGCTCGCCGGGCGGGAGAAGACGGCCAGCATCCCGTCACCGGTGGTCTTGATGACCATTCCGTGGTGCCGCTCGACCGTGTCCCGGAGCAGCTCGTCATGCAGCGCAAGCGCCTCGCCCATCGCCGGAGCGTGCTCCTCCCACAGGCGCGTGCTGCCCTCGATGTCGGTGAACAGGAACGTCGACAGCCCGCCGCCCGGGGCGGCCTCCGGGAACGCTGTGACCGCCCCGGCATGGGCGGCCTCCGGGAACGCCGTGACCGCCTCGGCATGGCCGGCTTCCGGGCCCGGCAGGCGACCGTCCCGGGTCCTCGGGGCGCCGGCGGCGGGATCCGTCATCGCGGCCGCCATGGGAGGGGGTGCCCGCAGGTGGACTCGATTGGCCGGTCCGGGCGGCGGAGCATGGGGCGCCTCATGCCGTTGATGCTAACGCCGGGACCCGGTTGTCGTGGACGGTGTCGCTCAGCGCAGGATCTCGACCGTGTCGCCATCAAGCAGCTCATGGTCGCGCCCAACCCGCTGACCGTCGAAGCGGGCCGATGGGCCCCAGACTCGTGCACCGACCGCATCGCTGCCGAGCTCGTTGTGGACCAGCGTCGCGATCCCGGCGACGGTCGTCCCGGGGGTCACGGCCGTCGGATCGACATCCGTGTGGCCGAGGTGCCGCAGCCAGACGCGCATGAGCCCGGTCAGTCGCCAGATGGCGGACCGAAGCGCGGCGAGGCTCGCGTCGTCGAGGACGGACACGGCGAGGGCGTCGAGCTCGGGGAACGCCGCAGCGAATGGTGCGAGCGGATCGGCCGTGGCCTCGTCCGCCCGGGTCACGGCGAGAACGGCCGGCTTGTCGATGCCGGCGATCGCCACCTCGTTCATGACCGCGCCCAGCTCGTCGGGAGGGGTCCCGGCGCGACCGCAGTACACGATGGCGTCTGCCGATCGAAGCACGCCCAGCAGGGCGCGCCCACCGCCTCGGTCCTCGGTGGCGCCGCCGATCAGCCCGGGGATCTCCACGAGCTGCACCAGGACGCCCTCGATGCGGGCGATCGCCGGAACCGGCCGCAGCGTCGTGAACGCGAAGTCGCCGGTCCGGATCTGGATGTCGGACAGCGCCTGCAGGACCGACGACTTGCCGACGTTGGGTGGGCCGACGAGCGCGACCTGCGCGGCACCCTCACGGCGAACGGCGATCGAGTCGCGCTGGACGGCCCGGCTGCGCACGCGCGCGTCCTCGATCTCGGCGAGCAGCGACTTGCGCAGGTCCGCGTACGGTCCGTTGCGATAGTCAGGCAGCTCCGACAGCAGCGCCCGGACCTCCCGGATGCGCTCTCGACCTTCCTTGCCAACGAGGCGGCGTCTTGCCACCTGGGCGAATGTGCGATGCGGCATCGGCATGGCCGCGATCCTCCTCGAACCCGGCGGCGAGGCGACGCATGGCGACCGGTCGTCCCGATACGACCGGCTGTTGCCCGCGTCCGCTCTCGCCCCTTCCCCCGACGCTTGGTGCGGGAAGGGGCCGATCAGCCGTTCTTGTTCGAGATCGAGGCAAGCCAGGCGATGAAGGCACGCCCGGCGACGTGGTGGGTCATGGCATCGCGCATCCTACACGCGCCGGCGCCCGATCGCAGGTTGTCAGGATGGCGACGCGGGCACCATCGGCCCGTGGCCGGCCAGCCAGGTGAGGTCGCGATCCACCGAAGAATTGTCGCCGGCGTGTCCGGCCGCCTCGTCGACCCAGGCCGTGGCGCCGGGGATATGGGCCGCCAGCCAGTCGCCGTGCGCCGGTGGGACGAGGTTGTCCGTGCGCCCGTAGGTCAGCAGCACCGGAACGCTGATGTCCTCGACGGTGAAGCCCCAGGGCCTGGTGAACGCGATCGCGTCGTCGACCCACCCATCCACCCCCGGCGCCAGGGCATCCTCCATCTGCGCCTTGACGCGATCGTGGTGGCGAGCCAGCTGCATCTGGTCGGCCTCGGAGACCTCGTAGTCGTCGCCCATCCAGTCGAGCCGGCCCTCCTCGAGACGCTCGAGCGTGATCTGGCGCAGCTTGCTGCACAGCGGTCGAGAGGCGTCCTCGCCCTGCAGCGCCGCCTCGAACTCGATCACGTTGCCCTCGGTCATCCCGGCGAGCCAGTCGAGGCCCTCGGCGCCGTACGGCGCGACCGAAACGACCGCGTTGCAGCGGATGACCCGGTCCGGGAGCAGGGCCGCGCAGGCGAGCGCGTGCGGGCCGCCGCCCGAGCCGCCGCTGACCACGAAGCGATCGATCCCCAGCGCGTCGGCGAGCCGCTCGATATCGGGCACGATGTCGCTCACGCTCCGTCCTGCGAGTCGCGTGGAGCCGCCGTATCCGGGCCGGTCGATCGTCAGCCGTCGCAGCCCATACCGGCGGTAGATCGTCGGGTCCTCCCACCATCGGATGCGCCCGCCCGGCGTCCCATGAATGTCGAACCAGGGCAGGCCATCGGGATCGCCCCACTCCGCGACGGCCATGATCCGGTCCCCGGATACCTCGATCCGGTGCTCGATGTGCTCGGGGATGGGGCTCGGTTCGGGCACGGGTTGCTCCTTCGGTCGGTCGGCGACAGGGCAAGATCCTGCCATACGCGGCGTGCCTGGGTTCGGTGCGGCTGCCTCGTCGCCGCACACCGCGCCGCCGCCCGGGCCGTACGGCGAGCCGCGTCGATATCACCGTGTGGACGTCGCGATGGCGGCCGCCTCGGCTCGCGCGGAGTAGATTCGTCGGCGCTGTGGATGCCATCGCCTCCGAGCAAGCCTCGGCTCCCGAGACCCTGCGCCGTCGCAACGACCGCCTGCTGGTGGCCGGGATCCTCGGGTACGCGGTGCTGGTCGTGGTGCTGATGGTCGTCGGCGGGCTCGCGATCACGCCCGACGTGCTGGCCGTGGCATTCGGCCTCGCGGCCGTGCTGCTGGGCCGCGGCCGCCTGTTCCTCCGTGACTGGCTCCCGTTCGTTGCCCTGCTGCTCGCCTATGAGCTGATGCGCGGCATCGCCGACGATGCGGGGCTGCCGCTCCATACGACCGACCTCGCGGCCGCCGACCGCGTGATCGCCCTGGGGATGCTGCCGACGCAGGTGCTCCAGGATGCGCTCCGGCCCTCGTCGGGCGTGGATCCGATCGCGATCGTCGCGACCATCGTGTACATGCTGCACTTCGTGCTCCCGCTGGCGACCGGCTTCGTGCTGTGGCTGTGGCGGCGAACGCAGTTCTACGACTTCGTGGCTGCGCTGATCGTGCTCAGCCTGGCCGGCTTCACCTCGTACCTGCTGATGCCGGCCGCACCGCCCTGGTACGTGGCATCGCACGGCATGCTCAACGGTCCCGACGGCCACGCCCTCATCGAGTACCTCAAGCCGGGCGCCTTCGAGCGGCTCGCGACCACGCTCGGGTTCGATGGCCGGTACGCCTACTCGATCGCCTTCGGCAGCGTCAACCCGAACCTCGTCGCAGCCTTCCCGTCCCTCCACGTCGCGTACCCGTTCCTGACGTTCCTGGTCCTCCGCCGGGCGTTCGGGCGGGTCGGGCTACCTGGCCCTCGGCTACACGGCCCTGGTCTGGTTCTCGGTGATCTACACGGGCGACCACTGGCTGATCGACGGCCTGGCGGGGCTCGCCTACGCCTACGTCGCGTACTACCTCGTCGTCCACGCCCCGCGGCGTGTGCGGCCGTGGCTCCGGCGGCGCGGATCGGGACCACCGGCTGCGGACGGCCCCGGGCTGGGCAGCCCTACAGCGGGAAGCGCAGCCGGCGGAACTCCGGCAGCATCAGGCTGATCAGCCCCACCCCGGCGAGCGACAGCACGCCGCCCGCGACGACCGACCCGGCCGGACCGATCAGCGTGGCCACGGCGCTCGCCTCGGCATCGCCGATCCTCGGGCCTCCCGTGACGACCAGCACATGGATCGAGCTGACGCGACCTCGCAGGTCGTCCGGTGTCAGCTGCTGGACGATCGATGAGCGCAGCACGGCGCTGATCACGTCCGCGCCGGCCGCGATGGCCAGGCACAGCAGCGCGAGCGGAAAGCTGAACGTCGCGAGCCCGAACCCCACGATCCCAACGCTCCATACGGCGACCGCCCCGAGTACGGCGAGGCCGGGTCGTCGGACGTCGACGGTCCAGCCGCTGAACACGGCCGCGACCAGAGCGCCGAGGCCTGACGCCGACGCCATCAGCCCCACGCCGGCCGGGCCGACCCCGAACACGTTGAGCGCGAGCGGAGGGTAGAGCGCCCGCGGCATGCCGAACACCATGGCGTTGATGTCGACCACGAAGGTCGCCAGCACCTCGCGACGGTGGGCCGCGAAGCGCAGGCCCTCGAGGATCGTGGTCAGGCTTGGTCGCGGCGCGCCGGGCGTGGGCGGGATGGGCGCCATCATGAGCAAGGTGAGGATCGCGACGCCGAACGTGACGGCGTCGATCGCATACGCAGCGGCCACGCCGGCGGTGGCCAGGACGATGCCGCCGATGGCCGGGCCGACGACCGCGCTCG
Organism: uncultured Chloroflexia bacterium; assembly: GCA_963806265.1. Classification (GTDB taxonomy): domain Bacteria; phylum Chloroflexota; class Limnocylindria; order Limnocylindrales; family CSP1-4; genus CAIXZV01. The sequence goes on along the minus strand of CAWDXT010000027.1, from coordinate 211,592 downwards.
CATTGAACATCAGCTGGTTGAGGGCGATGGCCGCCGTCAGACGATGCGCGGGGACGAGCCGTGGGACGGCAGACGACCGGGCGGGCTGGTCGACCGCGCTCAGGCCCGCGTAGACGAAGGCGACCGCGAAGATGGCGATGATCGACGGTTCCGGCATCAGCGCGATGATGACGAGGGCGAGGCTCGTGGCGGCGAGCCCCAGCTGGACCACGATCAGCATCCGTCGGCGATCGGCGGCGTCGGCGACTGCACCGCCACCGAGCGCGAACATCAGGATCGGAAGCAGCTGGACGAGGGAGAGCGCGCCGACGGTGAGCAGGTCGCCGGTCAGCACGTAGACCTGGTAGGGGAGGACGATCGTGGTGATCGTCCGCCCGGCGGTGCTCACCGCCTGGCCGGCCCACAGCAGCCGGAAGTCGCGGTCGTGACGCAACGGCGCCGGGTTCACGAGCAGGCCGCCCATTCGGCGACGGGATCCTGGCTCGCGCGGCGTCATGGGACGCATGGTGCCATCGGCATGCTGGTCCGCGTGACGTGCCTGTGGTGGCCGGTTCCCGGACGGCCCGGTGCCCGCCTGGTCCGCGCTCCTGCCTGGCCTGGTGTGCCTGCCGCGCCTTGCGCCCGCGCCCCCGCCTGGCCTGGTGCCCGTATGGCCCAAGCGCTATGGGGCCTATCCGGACTGGTCCGCCGTTCGCCACCAGGCGACGGTCATGGCCAGGCCCACGGCGGCCGCGATCGCGACCATGGCCAGTCCGACGAGGCCGACGGCTCCCGCCTGCTCGCCGCCCGCGCCCGCGACGAGCGCCGGCACCGACCACGGGAAGACCGCTCCCCAGCCCAGCACGGCGAGGATCTGGGACGACGCGATCGTGACCACGGCCCAGCCCAGGGCCGGCAGGTAGCCGCGCCCGGCGCTGGCCCAGAACGCGGTCACCGTCTGCAGGCCAACGGTCAGCAGCGCCGCGAGCGCGGCGCCGGCCAGCCACGCGCGCGGCGTCCGACCCGGAGCCACCCGGGATGTCGACGGCGAGCCCGATCACGAGCGCCAGCGCCAGCACCCACGCAGTGATCGCCGCCGACCACAGCGCGAGCACGCACCAGCTTGGCAACGACGATCGATGCCCGGGCGGTGGGCGTCGCGAGCAGGCCGCGGATCGTGCGATCGGCGAACTCGCGCCCGAACAGCCAGGCCGTCAGGAATGCGAACAGGATCCCGCCGCCCACGGCCACCGCCTGGCCCACCATGTTGAGATAGGTCGGCCAGTCGGCCGTGCCGGCGGTGCAGCTGCGCCTTCTGGCCCAGCAGCCCGAGCTGCCGAGCTCGGTCGGGGTCCTTGAGGATGAGCATGAACAGGCCCGCCGACGAGTGGCGCCATCGAGAATCCCGCGGCGACCGCCCACGGGATGCGCGAGCGCCGGCTCTTGAGCAGCTCCACCGAGATCGCCGCACGAAGGCCGTTCATGCCGCCATCTCCGGTGGCGACCGGACCGCCATCGAGATCGCCCGACGTCAGCGCATGAAGTGGTCCTCGAGCGACTCTCGCGCGCGAGGGCGAGGTGGGTGACGGCCACGCCTGCCGCGACCAGCAGCCGGGCGATCTCGTCGGGCGCCTCGAGCGCCCGTGGATCGCGCAGCTCCAGCAGCGGGCCGTTGCGTCGTCGACCGCCGCTCCGGGGCGAAGCCGGCTGCTCGTGAGCGCCGACCGCGGCGCGATCGAGGTCACGGGCCCCGATCTCGAGCCGCCGGTCCCGGTGGTGCTCGAGCGCCTCGCTGTCGAGCTCCTCGATCAGGCGTCCTCGATGGACGATCCCGATGCGCGTCGCCAGCAGATCGACCTCGGCCAGGATGTGGCTGGACATGAACACCGTCGTGCCCTCGTCGCGCACGAGCGTCGCGGAGCAGCTCGCGGATCTCGATCACGCCAGCCGGGTCGAGCCCGTTGGCCGGCTCGTCGAGGACCAGCAGCGCCGGCGTCGGGAGAAGCGCGCGGGCGATCGCCAGCCGCTGGAGGTTGCCCAGCGACAGGGTGCGCGTCCGACGGTCCGCGTACGGCACCGAGCGCCAGCGCTCGATCATCCGATCGACCGTGCCCGCGGTCCTGGATGCCGTGCAGCCGGCGGGCCACGTCGAGGTCCTCGCGGACGGTCAGCTCCGGGTACGCGGTCGCGCTCTCGACCAGGTGGCCGACGCGGCGCCACAGGTCCGGTGCGTCGGCTCGCACCGGCTCGCCCGAGAACCTCGGCCTGACCTCCGCTGGGCTTGATCATCCCGAGCAGCATCCGGATCGTCGTCGACTTTCCGGCGCCGTTCCGACCCAGGAACGCATACAGCTCGCCCGCAGCGACCCGCAGCTCGACGCCGTCCACCGCCAGCACGTTGCCGCGGTACCACTTGGTGAGCCCGGTCGTCCGGATCGCCAGCTCTGTCACGCGTCGCCCTCCCCGGTCCAGCCCAGACCCCGGAGCACGAATGCACCGAGCTGGGCGAGCACCTCGGGTGCATCCTCGGCCTGGCCCACCACGTCGTGGACTCGCGTGAAGCTGCCGAGGACGAACGCGGCGGCAAGCCGCGGGTCCTGGTCCTGGAAGCAGCCCCGGTCGATGCCGTCGGCAACGATCGTCTCCAGGGTGGGGGCGAGTCGATCGACGATCCGATCCGCCATCCGATCGTGGACCGCCTGGTTCTCGGGTCGGTGGAAGACCTCGATCAGGTCGCGCTCGTGGCGCGCCTGACCGAGCTCCCCCATCGTCGCGGCCAGGCTGCGGATCCTGGCCACCGGGCTGAGCGTCGCATCCGCCGCCGCAGCCTCCACGGCGTCTCCCACCTGCTCGACCATGCGGGCGGCAACGGCGTCCACGATCGCGTCCTTGGATTCGAAGTACAGGTAGAACGTTCCCTTGGCCACGTTCGCGGCGTGGACGATGTCATCGACCGAGGTGCCGGCGACGCCATGCTCCATGAACGACGCAAGCGCGGCATCGATGAGGTCGGCATGGCGCACCTCCGGGCGCACGCGCCGGTGACCCGGCCTTGGCCCGGACGGCGTCCCGTGGCCCGGTGGTCGCATGGCGTGATGCGGACGAGCGTCGGCGTGATACGGACCGAGCCCCGTGGCACCGCCGAGCCCCGTGGCACCGCCGCGGCGCGGGATGGCACCGAGGTCGGTCGCACCGTCGAGTCGCCGGTAGATCGCAACGCTGACATCTTCTCTGAGGTGGCTCCCATCGAGTGGATGACTGACCGTCAGTCAGTATATGTCGGGGGGACTCGGTGCTGCGGCTTGCAGGATCCGCCGAGCGCCGCACCTTGGACCGCCCGGCGTTCAACCGTGCGCCTGAACCGCTGCGGGGATCGCCCGGCGTTCAACCGTGCGCCTGAACCGCTGCAGGGATCGCCCGGCGTTCAACCGTGCGCCTGAACCGCTGCAGGGATCGCCCGGCGTTCAACCGTGCGCCTGAACCGCTGCAGGGATCGCCCGGCGTTCAACCGTGCGCCTGAACCGCTGCAGGGATCGCCCGGCGTTCCAGGAACGTCGGGCGGCCGCAATGCCACCACGAAGCGCGCCGGCGCATCCCGCGGCCGCAATGCCACCGCGAAGCCGTCGGCGCATCCCGCGGGCACCCGTAGGCCGCAGCATTCGTACAATCGGCTGAGCGAACCCGCGAAGGCGGCGTCGCGTTGAGGTGGGCACGCCGGCCTCGTCCCGACCGGGGTGTGCCCGTGGTCGTCACGCTGACGAGGGCACAACACATGATCGATCCCGAGTACCAGGCAGCCCACGACGGGCTCAACACCTACCCGGTCGCCTTTCTCCAGAACCTGATCGAGAACGGCGAGGGCTGGCAATCGGAGGGCGCGCTGAGCCAGGCGGTTGCGCGAGCGCTCGAGGACGGGACCTGTGTCCTGGGCATGGTCGCGCATCGCGACTACAACGGTCGGACCGTGCCCGCACGCGGGGACGTCGAACCAGGGGCCAAGGGCAGCCTGGCCTATGCCAACCAGCGGCGCGCCGAGCGCGGCGATCCGTTGCTGGTCGAGGCGTCCGACGGCACCGTGAGCGAGGCAACGGTCGACCCGGCCTGAGCGTCGCTCGACGCCGCACCGCCCCGGCTCCCGAATGAGCGGTGCGACGACGGTCCGGCATCCCGATGACCGGACGACCACGACGTGATCGGTCCGGCAGGCTCGGTCGGGCGGGCTCGGTCGGGCGCGGCACCCCGCGCCGCGCCGGCACCGCCCGGTGCCCGGTCCGGGACCGCACTGCCACCGCCCCGGACGCCCGGTGCCAGTCCGGGACTTCCGGTTTCGGCGCCAGCACCGCCGGGTGAGCGCCCCAGGAGCGCCTGGTCATCCTCGCCGGCCGCCGGGTGATCCCCCGGGATGCCCGGTCCCCGCCCCAGACCGCCCGTTCCGCGAGTTGGCGGTCCGACCGGGCGATCTGAGGCGCGGTCTCTCGGTCGGCGAGGCTAGACGCCCACGAGCTCCGGACCCGGCAGCGAACCGGCCGCGGGCTCCACCGGCACCGGGCCAGGCTGCGGCTCCCGCACCTTCCCGTCGCGCATTCGAATCACGCGATCACAAGCGTCAGCGACCTCCGGATCGTGCGTGACCAACACGAAGGTCTGGCCGTGCTCACGGTTGAAGGCCCGGAGCATGGCCAGCACCTCGGCGGAGCGTTCCGAATCGAGGTTGCCGGTCGGCTCGTCGGCGAGGACAAGCTTCGGCTTGTTGACCAGCGCCCGGGCGATCGCAACCCGCTGCTGCTCACCGCCCGAGAGCTCGGACGGCCGATGGTTCGCACGCTCGGCCAGCCCAACCAGCTCCAGCGCCTCGAGCGCCGTCGAGCGCGCGGGTCGACCGCGAACGCCCGCGTAGTCGCACGCGAGCATCACGTTCTCGATGGCGGTCAGCGTCGGCACCAGGTTGAAGTCCTGGAACACGAACCCCATCTGGTGGCCCCGGATCCGGGTCCGATCGCCATCGCTGAGGGTGATCATGTCCTGGCCGTCGAACGCCAGCTCCGGAGGCGGTCCGTCGTCGAGGTCGGCAGCATGAAGCAGGCCCAGGATGTGCATCAGCGTGCTCTTGCCCGAGCCCGACGGACCGATGATCGCCACCATCTCGCCCGGCTCGATCGTCACGTCGACGCCCCGCAACGCGGCCACGAGGTTGTGACGCCCGAGGCGGTAGGTCTTGCGCAGGTTGCGCCCTTCGAGGAGTGCCATCACACGTTCTCCCTGTCTCGTCGAGCGCCGGTCATTCGTAGCGCAGCGCGGTGACCGGGTCGAGCCGGGCCGCGTGCACGGCGGGCACCAGTCCGGCGACGGCGCCCAGGATGGTCGAGAACAGGATCGCCGTGACCGCGGTGCCCAGCGTCAGCTCGAACAGCACCGTGCCCGAGCTGCGGCCGGACTCGTTGGCCACCACGACGACCAACGCCCCGAGCGCCAGACCGATCGCGCCGCCCAGCATGCCGATCAGGCCGGCCTCGATCACGAACTCGCGAACGATCCGGATCCGACTGCCGCCGATCGCGCGCTTGATCCCGATCTCGCGCGTCCGCTCGGCGATCGACATCGCCATCGTGTTCACGACGGACAGCCCGCCGACGGCCAGGCTGATCAGCGCGATGCCGACGAGGATCGAGTTGAGCATCGATGTTGCCGAGCCGATCTGCTGGTCGAAGTCCTTGCCGGTCATGGTTGCCACGCCGGCCACGCCGGCCTCGATCCGGTTCGCCAGCACCTCGGTGTCCTGACCCGGCGCCGGGTAGACGGTCATCGCGGTCACCATGTCGAACGGGTCGACGCTGGTCTGGATGACGGGTGGCAGCGATTCGATAGAACAGCAGCTGTGCCGCTCGCAACGGCACCGAAGCGGTCTGATCGGGCGCGGTCAATGTCGGCTCGAGGATGCCGACGACGGTGAACATCGTGTCTCGCAGCGAGATCGTGTCACCGACGTGCTTGTCGTACTTGCGGGCGATGTCGGAACCGAGGACGGTCACGTACGCGCCCTCGTCCGCGGCCGTGAGCGCGCGGCCCTCGGCGTAGTGGGTGACGAAGTTGTCGAGGCCCTGGTCAGAATCAGCAAGCGTGCCGGTGACCATCGGCGGGACGCCCATGTTGACCGTCGAGGTCGTGGTGTCCATGAGCATCATCACGGCCGGGCTGACCGCTGCCACGCCGTCCACGGCTCGCACCTGGTCGGCGATGGTCAACGACATCGGCGCGCCCGCGAAGCCGCCCGTCGAGCCTGAGCTGTCCGTCACCTCGATCTTGTCGGCGTAGTAGTCGCTGCCACCGGACACGAGGGCATTGATCTTGTTGGCCATCGAGCCGAACACGACCAGGGCCCAGATCCCGATCGTGATCCCCAGGATCGTCAGCGTCGTCCGCACCGGACGGCGCCGAAGGTCACGTACGTACTGCATGACTCCCTCTGCCCACGTGGGTCGCCACACGTGGCTGTGGGCCTCCCGCCCGCCGCCCGCCCCGCGCTCCACCCGCGGCACCCGGATCGGCGAGCGGAAAGCTAGTCGTCCGTGGTCGTCGGAATCAGTGCCATCGCGCCTCCCCGTGCCGTGCCGAGAGACATCGCCCGACAGGGCGTGCGGCATCCACTCGTGATCGATGGTCTGGGCGCGCCCGAGGCGTGTGTGCCGGCCCGCCCGGACCGGCGCCCCGATCAGCGCCGGGTGCCCGTCCGAGGCCTATCCCGACGCCGCTGACCACGAACGCGGGAACCACCCCAGGACGTTGGCTGTGGCCACTGCCGCCACCCATGCGACGCCGACGGTCATCTGCACCATTCCGGTCACGAGCATCGGTCGCGCACCGATGCGTCCGGCCAGACCACCCGCCAGCGGCGCCACGACGGCCGGCATCGCCGTCCGGGGCGATGACTCTTGGCCTGACCTGGCGCGAGGTCAGCGGCGCCTGCGCCGCCGCGTTGGCATCCCGTCCGGGCGCGCCGGGGCATGGAGGCCCAGGTCGTCCGGCGGCGGGGTGCCGGCGCGCAGGTGGGAGTTGGTCTGGGCAGCCCTCCCGATGCCCTCGAAGAGCCCGTCGAGGCGGCTCCTGCGGCCGGCGAGGTGCCGGTTGGCGAGCATGATCAGAACCATGACCGGCAGCAGCACAATGCCGAGTAGCAGGATGACCCCGACGGCGATCACGACCCCTTCGAGCGTCATTCCACCCCCTCGGTCTGCGAGCGCCGCATCATGCGGCTGTCTCCACAGCATCGGCGAGTGGCCCGGCGGGCGCAAGTTCCACCTGCTGCTAATCCAGCGAGAGCCGCACCTCCTGCCGAACACGTGCCACCGACGGGTGGAGGAGCTGCCCTGCAGCTCGAGCGATGCGGCCCACCGCGATCTGCGGGGGCCGATCGGTCCGCTTGACCGGCTCAGGGGAACCTGTTGAACCAGACGGCTGCGAGCCCGGCGCCGCTGAGCACCAGGATCAGGCCGGCAGCGGCGAACCACTGGGTCACCTCGACCTCCTGCACCGTGTAGCCGACCTTCGAGCCCAGGGCCTGGTAGATCTGCGCCAGATCGTCGGCGGTGGGCGCCTGGTAGAACCGGCCACCGGTCGTCTCGGCCACGGCGCTGAGGGTGTCGGTGTCGGGCGGCACGGAGAGCTCGTGCAGCTGACCGAACTGGTCGGGGACCTGGACCACGCCGTCGGCGGTGCCCAACGCGATCGTGTACACGGGCATCCCGGCCGCGGCCGCCTCGTCGGCCGCCTGGAGCGGCTCCAGTGCGCCGGTCGAGTTGGCACCGTCGGACAGGAGCACCGTCGCGGTCAGGGGCGGAGCGGTGTCGGACGCAGTGGCATCGGGCACGGCACTTGAGCCGGGTGCGGCGTTGGCAGGCTCGCTTGGCGCCGGCGTTGTCGCGTTGGGGGCTCCGTTCGACGAGCCAGGCCCGTCGTTCGCCACGGCGGGTCGTGCATCCGCGGTCGCCTGCAGCGACAGGGCGATCGCGTCGCCAAGCGCCGTCCCGCCGTCTGCCTGGAGGGAGTCAAGCGCCTGCCTGAAGGCTGCCCGGTCCGCGGTCGGGGGGAGCACGAGCCGTGCCTCGGTCGAGAACGCGACCAGCCCGACCTGGAACCCGGACGGCAGCTGACCGACGAACGTCGAGGCCGCCGCCTTGGCGGCATCGAGTCGGCTCGGGGAGACGTCGGTGGCGAGCATCGAACGCGACGTGTCCATCGCGAGCATCACGGTGGCCTCCTGGCGGGGAACCGGCAGCGTCATCGACGGACGGGCGAGGGCGACCGCTAACGCCGCGATCGCGACCAGGTACAGCGCCGTCGGCACGTGCCGCCGCCACCGGGGTTGCCTGGGGACGAGGTTCGTGAGGAGGTCGACGTTGGTGAACCGGACGACGTACCGCGACCGGCGGCGCTGGATGAGGACGTAGCCCCCCAGCGCCAGGGGAACGAGGAGGAGGCCGAGCAGCAGCTCCGGGTTGGCGAAGGTCATGGAATCAATCCCTGAACACGCAGCTGGTCCGCGAGCGAGCGCAGCCAGCTGCCGGATGTGGACAGAACGACGTGGCGGGCGCGGAGCCGGCGGAGCTCGCGAGCGACGTGGTCGCGGTCGGCCGCGGCAGCTGCGGCGAACCGACGGCGGAGGCTGCCGGAGCTGGTGTCGACGCGGACCTCGCGGCCCGTCTCCGCGTCGACGAGCGTGAGCTCCCCGACATCGGGCAGCGCGTCCTCGCGTGGGTCACGGATCTCGACCACGAGGACGGCGTGGTGGGCGGCGACCGCGCCCAGCTGGGGCAGCCAGTCGAGCGGTCCGCGCAGGTCGGTCACCAGGACCACCAGGCCGCCGCCCTGGGCTCCGTGGGTGACGAATCGCAGCGCCGAGGCCGGGGTCGCCGCGGTGACGTCCGCCGCCGAGCCCGGTGTCGCCGCAGTGAGGGCCACCTCCGAGCCCGGTATCGCTGCGGTGCCGGCCGCCGCCGAGCCCGGCGGCGTCGCGCGGGCTGCGGCCTGGTGATGGGCGAGGATGGTCAGCAGGCCGGCTCGGCCGCTCCGTGGCGGCGTCCGGCCCAGGGCGCCATCCCCGAAGGTCATGACGCCCAGCCGATTGCCGCGGCGGCTTGACAGGTGGGCGATCGCGATCGCGACCCCCTCGGCCACATCGGCCTTGCGTCGGTCCGCGGTCCCGAACGACATCGACGGCGAGACATCGAGCAGCAGCCAGGTCGTCAGGGCACGCTCCGGGACGTCGACGCGGACGTGTGGCTCGGGCATGCGAGCCGTCACGTTCCAGTCGATCCGCCGGACGTCGTCACCGGGCTGGTAGGGGCGAACCTGCGCGAGCTCCATGCCGCCCCCGAGGTCGAGCGCGCGGAACTCCCCGGTGACGAGGCCACGGATCCGGCGCCCGATGGTCAGGTCGAGCGCCCGGAGCAGCGCCTCCGGGGTCGGGCCGGGGCCGGGCGCCGCGGGGGTTCGCAGACGCGCCAGCGGCAGCGTCATGCGCTGCGTTCCTCGGTCACGAGGCGAGGCGCGGGGACGACCGGAAGGAGCTGTCCCAGGATGGCGTCGGTCGACACCTCCTCGGCGAGGGCCGCGAAGCTGGGCACGATCCGATGGCGCAGAACGTCCGGGGCGAGCTCGGCGATGTCGGCCGGGATCGACGTAGCGGCGGCCGCGGAGCAGGGCCAGCGCACGGGCCGCATGCACGAGGTTGATCGAGCCGCGCGGGCTGGCGCCGAACGCGATGTAGGGCTTGAGCGCCGCCTGCCCGTAGCGCTCCGGCTGGCGGGTCGCGGCCACGATCGAGACCGCGTAGGCGGTGATCGCCGGATCGACGTAGATCTCGGGCGTCGCCGCCTGGAACGCGGCCAACGAGGCTGTGTCGAGCACCGTCGCGCACCTCGGGCGCCGGGCGCAGCGAGCGCTCGACCACCGTGGCCTCCTCCGAATCGGACGGGTACCCGACGACCACCTTCATCATGAACCGGTCGACCTGCGCCTCGGGCAGCGGGTAGGTGCCCTCGGACTCGATCGGGTTCTGGGTCGCCATGACCAGGAACGGGCTGGGGACGCGGTGCGTCTCGCGCCCGATCGTGACCTGGCGCTCCTGCATCACCTCGAGGAGCGCGGACTGCACCTTGGCCGGCGCACGGTTGATCTCGTCCGCCAGCAGGAAGTTGGAGAACACCGGCCCGAGCTCGGTGTCGAACGTGCCGCTTGACGGGCGATAGATCCGGGTGCCGACAAGATCGGCGGGCACGAGGTCGGGCGTGAACTGGATGCGCCGGAACGACGCGTCGAGAGCATCGGCGAGGGTACGGATCGTGAGCGTCTTGGCCAGGCCCGGGACGCCCTCGAGGAGCAGGTGGCCACCTGCGAGCAGGGCGACCAGGACCCGCTCGAGCATCGCGTCCTGGCCGACGATCACGCGCCGGATCTCGAACAGCACGGCCTCGGCGGCGGCGCGCGGCTCGGCGGGGTCGGCGAGGACGTGTGGCGCACCCTGGGGGGCGGGCGGCATCGGGATCGGCTGGCTCGTGTCGGTCATGGAAACCTCCGGGGCCCGGGGAGCTCGGGCGCTGGTGCTGGTGGCGATCGGCTGCGCGTCGTCGGGCGAGGAATGGCGGCCGCCGGCACGCGCGTACCGGCAACCGCCCGATCGGATCCTTGGGACCGGAGGTGAGAGTTCCCTGACAAGGGCCCTCCGGTGGCGACATCGCAAGCGGATCTGAACGTCCTCGCAACCGGCACCACGGACGCGATCTCGCCGTCTTCGCGATCGGCGGCAGGCGAGTGACCGCGACATGCAAGACTGGTTCCGGGGTCTCGATCCCGGACGACCTCGAGCCGGAGGTGGCGATGGCAGACGATCGAACCCGTCGCGCGGCGGATCCGCTGTCGCCGGATCCGCCGGCCGGAGCGGCGACGGAAGCCGTTGCCGACGAGGCGGTCGCGATCGCCCGCGCCGCGTTCCTCGACGGCGCGAACGCGTACGGGTGCGCGGAATCGACGCTGGTCGCGCTCAAGTCGGCATTCGACCTTCCTGAACCGCGCGACTCGTCGGCGGCGATGGCCCTCAACGGGGGCATCGCCTGGACCGGCGGACCCTGCGGAGCCATCACCGGGGCGGCGTTGGCGATCGGCATGCTCGCGGAGCGCCGCATCTCCGACCACGCGCGGGCCAAGCGGGTTGCCCGCGAGCTGGTCGCGGCGCTGATGACGGAGTTCGCCGCGCAGCACGGCTCGCTCGAGTGCCGGGTGCTGGTCGGGATGGACCTGCGGGCACCGGGCGCGCACGAGGCGTTCCTCGCGCGTGGAACCTGGCGGGTGGGCTGCATGGCGCAGATCGAGTTCGCGGTGCAGCGGGTCGCAGCGCTCTCGGCTCACGATGCCTGGGATCGGGCCGTCGCAGCGATCGAGCCCGGGACCGGCAGCTGACCCGACGCCGTCGCTCGGCCGGCGCGCCACCACCTCCCGGATCACGTGGGACCATCACCGCCCTGCACCCGGAACGCTAGACTTGGGCCAGCCCAATCCCAGGAGCCCAGATGCCTCCGGAGAGCACGATCTCGCGAAGCGTCCTGGCCGAGCAGGTCAGGGACCACCTGCTGGAGGACATTCTCCGCGGGCGCTATCCGCCCAACACGCGGATCGTCGAGACCAAGATCGCCCGTGAGCTGGGGACGAGCCAGGCGCCGGTACGGGAGGCCCTGCGTGGGCTCGAGGCGCTGGGCGTGGTCGAGATCCTGCCGTTCCGTGGCGCGCGAGTTCGCCAGCCCACCGCCGATGAGCTGCTGGGGTCGTACGAGGTGCGGGCGACGCTCGAGGCCCTCGGCGCCCGGCTCGGCGTGCCCAGGATGACCGATGCGGACGAGGCCGAGCTCGAGCGACTGCTCGCGGCGCTCAACGAGGCCGCGGAGACCGGCGATCGGCACGAGGTCGCCACGCGCGACGCTGCGTTCCATGCCGCGCTGCTGCACCTGTCAGGCAACACCACGCTCGAGCGCGTGTGGCGGAGCCTCGAGCCGTTCTCGAGAACCTACATCACGCTGATCGCGCCGGGCGCCGACGTGCACTGGACCGCCGGCCTGCACCCGCCCATCCTCGATGCCGTGCGGAACCGGGATCCGGCCGCGGTTGAGGCCGCGCTGCGCGATCACTTCGAGACGGCCAGCGCGCATCTCCTGGCCGGTCTGCGCGTGAGCGAGACCGATGGGCATGGGGGATCGCCCGCTCGCTGATCACCCGGCGAGGGCGATGATCCGCGCCGTGCCGCGCGTGACGATCCGCCGGCAGCGCGGCTCGCTCAGGTGCGCCTGATGTCCGGGTCCGGGAGCACGAGATCCCGGATCGCCGCCTGCAGGTCGTGGCGGGACCGGGTGAAGGCACGCAGCGTCCGGGCGCTCGCACCGTAGCCTTCGAACTCGTCCGGCGTCATGCCGTCCGGGTCGTAGGCGCGGCGGAAGTCGGGGACGCGGCGGTACAGGTCGTCGACGAGCGCCGGATCCACCGGGATGTCGATCCGCGGATCCGGGATCGATTCCGCTGCGATTGAAGCGCACCTGCCAGGCATGGGTCAGCGTGAGGCTGGCGTCCGCGCCGACAAGCTCGGTCCAGTGGAGCCGGTGTCGATAGGCAGCCGCCAGCAGACGCGACCGATAGCCGCGTTCGCGGAACTGCGCATACGCTCGCTTGAACACCGCGATCCCGGCCCACGCCGGCGCCGCCGGATGAACGGCCAGCGCGTCGCGCTCGACCAGGACCTTCATCCAGTCGTCGAGCCTGCCGATCATGAGCACGACCATCGGTGCCATCACATGGCCGTCGTCGCCGCCGCCCGGGCGCCGGTCGAGGCCACGCTCCACCGCCTCGGCGGCGGCGATCGCCTGGGCGACCGTGAACGAGACCGTGGCCGTGATGTTGATGCCGCGCGCGGTTGCCTCCTCGATCGCCACGAGGCCGGCAGCCGTCACCGGGAACTTGACCTGGATGTTGGGCGCCAGCGCAGCGAACCGGACGGCCTGCTCGAGCATGCGATCGGGATCCCGGTGGTCGGCCGGGTCCACCTGGAATGACAGCCGCCCGGCCCGGTGTTCCGCTCGCTCGAAGACGGGCGCAAGCACGCCGGCGGCGCGGACCGCGATCTCCTCGCTGATGGCCCACGCGAGCTCAACCTCGGACCACGTGGGGTGCGCGGCCGCAAGCTCGAAGACGCGAGGTTCCCAGCGCTCGCGCTCGCAGCGCATCACCTCGAGCACGATGCTGGGATTGGACGTGGCGCCGGTCGCCCCGCGATCGATCGCGTACTCGAGGTCGTCCGCGGCACAGGAGTCGTTCCAGTACTGGGTCGGGGTCGTCTGCGTCATGCGCAGGAGGGGGCTTCCTGCTGCCGTCGGGGCTGGGCTCATCGAAGGCACCTCAGCGCTCGCGTGCGGCTGACCGGCCAGCCTTCCGGGTGACGCCGATCGGGTATCATCGATCATCGATTGTACGCCCGGTTCGGCTTGACTGACCGGGCCGGCCGACCTACCGTTATCGACAATCGATTATCGATGTCACGAGGGTACCAGCGCGCCGAGGACCCGGCAGCAAGGCACCCGGCCCGGACGGCTGCGTTCGGTGCCCGGGGCCGGGGGCGCAGGCGCTGCGAGGGTGCCCGAACGTGTGCCGCAGGCGGGGCCCGGCCGGGCCGGATCGTGCGGGGAAAGGTGGCGAATGGCGGTCGTCGTGGTCCTCGGAACGCTCGACACCAAGGCTGCCGAGCACGAGTTCCTCCGCGACCGGATCCGCGAGCTCGGCTGCGACGCGCTCGTCGTCGACGCGGGCGTGATGGGGTCATCGACGGGTGCCGACATCACGGCCGACGCGGTGGCAGCCGCCGCGGGCGAGAACCGGGCAGCGCTGGCCGCGGCGGGCGACCGTGGCCCGGCCGTCGAGGCGATGACCCGGGGCGCGGTGGAGGTTGCGCGACGGCTCCACGCCGAGGGTCGGCTCGACGGGATCGTGGGTCTCGGTGGGTCGGGAGGCTCGTCGCTCATCTCGGCCGCGATGCGGGCTCTGCCGATCGGCGTCCCGAAGCTGCTCGTGTCGACGATGGCCTCGGGCGACACGCGCGCCTACGTCGGCACCAGCGACATCGCGATGCTGTACTCGGTGGTCGATATCGCGGGCCTCAACGCGATCTCCGAGCGGATCCTGGACAATGCCGCGGCCGCGATCGCAGGCATGGCACGCTCGGCATCGTCGCGCGGCACGCAGGCTCCCGGCAGGCCGCTCATCGGCGCGACCATGTTCGGCGTCACGACGCCATGCGTCACGGTCGCGCGCGAGCTCCTCGAGGCGCGCGGCTACGAGGTGCTGGTGTTCCACGCCACGGGTGCCGGTGGCCAGGCGATGGAGGCGCTGATGCGCGCCGGGTTCATCACGGGGGCGCTCGACATCACGACCACCGAGCTGGCCGACGAGCTCGTGGGCGGCGTGCTGTCGGCCGGGCCCGACCGGCTGGAGGCCGCCGGAGCGCTGGGGCTGCCCCAGGTGGTGTCGCTGGGCGCGCTGGACATGGTCAACTTCGGGCCGCTCGACACGGTCCCCGACCGGTTCCGCGACCGCAACCTGTATCGCCACAACGCGTCCGTCACGTTGATGCGGACCACCGAGGCGGAATGTGCCGAGCTGGGTCGCATCCTGGCCCGCAAGCTCAACGCCGCGGGCGGTCCGCTGGCGGTGTTCATCCCGACGGCCGGCGTGTCGATGATCGACGTGCCCGATGCGCCGTTCCACGACCCGGCCGCCGATGCGGCGCTGGTCAGGGAGCTCAGGGCCGGTCTCCGCGGGGACGTCGAGGTGGTCGAGATGGCGACCGACATCAACGACCCGGCGTTTGCAGGAGCGATGGCGGACCGGCTCGACGAGCTGTACCGGGCGTGGTCGGAGACTCATCCGGCCACGGCCTCGATCCATGGAGGAGGAGCATGACCGGCCAGGAGGCGCTCGCGCGGCTGCGGAGGACGCTCGCCGATGGCGGCGTGATCATGGGTGCGGGTGCCGGGACCGGGCTGTCGGCGAAATGTGCCGAGGCCGGCGGCGCCGACCTGATCATCATCTACAACTCGGGTCGCTACCGGATGGCCGGCCGGGGATCCCTGGCCGGGATGATGCCCTATGGCGACGCCAACGCGATCGTGATGGAGATGGCGGGCGAGGTGCTGCCCGTCGTTCGCGAGACGCCCGTGCTGGCCGGCGTGTGCGGCACCGATCCGTTCCGGCTGATGCCGGTGTTCCTCGAAGAGATCAGACGGGTCGGCTTCTCCGGCGTCCAGAACTTCCCGACGGTTGGCCTGTGCGACGGGCAGTTCCGCCAGAACCTCGAGGAGACCGGCATGGGCTACGGGCTCGAGGTCGAGATGATCCGAGCGGCGCATGCCGCCGGGCTGCTCACGACGCCCTACGTGTTCGACCCGGAGCAGGCGACGGCGATGACCGGGGCAGGGGCCGACGTCGTCGTGGCCCACATGGGCCTGACCACCAAGGGCGCGATCGGTGCCACCACCGCGCTCACGCTCGGGGCGTCGGCCGAGCGGGTGCAGGCGATCCGGGATGCTGCGGTGGCGGTCAACCCGGACGTCATCGTGCTCTGCCACGGTGGCCCGATCGCGGAGCCGGATGACGCGCAGTTCATCCTCGACCATACGAACGGTGTGGCCGGGTTCTTCGGCGCCTCGAGCATGGAGCGGCTCCCGACGGAGGTGGCGATCACCGAGAACATGCAGCGCTTCAAGATGATCACGCGCGCCGCGCCCCCGGCGCACTGACCAACGGCCGGGAACGCACTGGCCAACGGCTGGGAACACGTCGCCGGGACGACGCAAGGCAGGCAAGGAGGTAGCACCGGTGCCCCTGAAGGAGAAAGTCCTCGACCAGTTCCTGGGGGATGCGTCGTTCCCCATCGAATGGTCGTCGGAGACCGAGCAGCTCCTGTTCTGGGTCTACGACGATCTCCACTGCCCCAAGCCGCTGAGCCCGATGTACGAGGACATCGGTGGCTGGTGGCTGAGCTGCGACCACATGTTCCGGCGCTTCGGGACGCCGTTCGCGACGGACTGGATCTACAAGAACGTCAACGGCTACCTGTACACGGCGGCGATCCCTGCCGAGAACGGCCTCGAGGTCGTGACCCAGGAGTACGACCTTGCCACTCGGGCGATCGTGCCCCGGGACGATGCGTACGCGGGACGGATCGGGGCCTACCTCGGCGCGGTCCTGCCCGTCTACGGCCAACGGTTCGTCGAGTGGTGGCGGACGCGGTTCGTGCCCGAGATGCAGCGCAACTTCGACTACCTCGAGAGCATGCTCGATCGAAAGGACGAGATGAGCCTCGCGGAGGTCGCGGTCCTGCTCGAGGACGCGATCGACATGCACGATCGCCACTGGAAGATCCACTGGATGCTGAACTTCGCGCAGCTGAGCGCCACCCTCAACCTCCGGGCGGTCATGGAGAAGACCCATGGCAGCATCGACGAGGTCCTCCTGGGCCGGCTGCAGGCATCGGCGAGCGACCGCAACTGGGACAAGATCCGGGCGTTGTGGGAGATGAAGGAGGAGGTCAAGGCGGACGCCGAGCTCGCGGCGGCGTTCGGGAGCCCGTCCGCGGTCGAGATCATCCCGGCGCTCAAGGCCAGCGACAGGGGTCGCCGCTTCATCGACGAGCGGGTGGTGCCGTATCAGAACGAGTTCGGCTGGCACGCCGTCTGGAGCCACGAGTTCATCTTCCCCAGCTTCCGGGAGGACATGACGCCGGTGATCCAGCTCGTCCGCGACCAGTACGCGTCGGGCTACGACTATCCGCGCGCCGTTGCGAAGCTGAAGGCCGACATCGACGCGGCGGCCACGGAGATCCTCGAGGGGCTCGAGGGTGAGGCGCTCGAGGAGATGCGCGCCGCCAACGAGATCAACCTTCGGATGGCGCCGCTCACGCCGGACCATCACTTCTACATCGACCAGGGTGCCAACGCGCACGTCCGCCTGGTGCTCATCGCGCTCGGCGAGAAGCTGGTCGACATGGGGGTGCTCGACCGCCCCGACGACGTGATCATGTTCCACTACAACGAGCTGCGAGCGTTCATCGGCGATCCGACCGGGATCGACGGCCGCGCGATCGTCGCTGCGGCGCGGGCCAGGCGCGCCGAGGCGGAGCGGACGCGTCCGCGCGATTGGGTCGGCACGGCGACCGAGACCCAGCTGGCGTTCCCGTACCTCGGTCTGTGGGGCTTCCCCGAGAAGTTCCATCGCTCGGCCGAAGGACAGCAGGACACGGTCGAAGGCATCGCCGGGTCTCCCGGCGTGATCGAAGGGGTCGCCCGCGTCGTCCTGTCCGAGAGCGAGTTCGACGGCCTGCAGGACGGGGAGATCCTGGTGTGCGAGATGACCAACCCGGCCTGGCAGGTGCTGTACGGCAAGATCATCGCGGTGGTGACCGACGCCGGCGGCACCGCGTCCCATCCGGCCGTCCTGGCGCGCGAGTACGGCATCCCTGCCGTCGTCGGCACCTCGATGGGGACCACGCGCATCAAGACCGGGGACCGGATCCGGGTCGACGCCAGCAACCCCAGGAAGGGTGTCGTCACCATCCTGTCAACGGCTCCGGACCGCCCGCTCGTGGGCGTCGGTTCCTAGGGCGCCGATCATGCCCCCCCAGCCCTCGATCTCACGCAGCGTCCTGAGCGACCAGGTCAAGGACCACCTGCTGGAGGCGATCATCGACGGCCGCTATGCGCCCGGAGACCGGATCGTCGAGACGCGGGTCGCCCGTGACCTGGGCACCAGCCAGGCGCCCGTCCGCGAGGCACTACGTGACCTCGAGGCGCTGGGGGTCGTGGAGACCACGGCCTTCCGGGGAGCCCGCGTCCGCCGTCCCACGACGGACGAGCTGCTCGAGGGGTTCGCGATCCGTGCCGAGCTCGAGTCGCTCGGCGCTCGACTCGCGATCCCGCATCTGACACAGAAGGACATCGACGGGCTCGAGGCGATGATCGCCGCGATGCGAGCAGCCGCCGACGCCGGCGATGCGCGGGCCGAGGCGGCGGCCGACGCCGAGTTCCACGGGCGCGTGATCGTCCTGTCCGGCAACCAGACTCTGAACCGCGTTTGGCGCACGCTCGAGCCGTCGTCACGCACGTACATCACGCTCGCGGTCCCGGGCGGGGAACGTCGCTCGGTGGCCGATGAGCACCAGCCGATCCTGGACGCGCTCCGGCGCCGGGATCCGATCGAGGCCGATCGCACGTATCGCGAGCACTTCGCCACCACGGCAGACCGTCTTCGGGCGGCCTGGGACTCGGCCGCCACGGCCCCGCTCGCGCCACAGCGACCACCGTCGCCGCCGCGCAGGCCGGCCGCCGGTGACCGGCGAGACCGGCAGGCGGCGCCCGCCCCATGATCTGCGTGCCCGTCGACCCGCAACCCGACCCCGAAAGGACCGCATGAACGATCAGCTGCAACTGACGGAGGAGTTCTCGGCCGGCGCCGCACGCCTCCGCGTGGACGTCTACGGCGGCGCGCCCCGTGACCACGTGCTCGACGACCTGACGTTCCTCAACTACCGCCTCGCCGACGTTCGGATCTCGCCCGAGATCACGCTGGCGGCCCCGGACATCACGTGGCACCAGGACGGCGAGAAGGCGGTGCGCTACGACGGGCGGACGGTGACGTTCACCGGGCCCTGGCCCGCGGGCCCCCTCCAGAAGGTGATCGTGGCGGTCCTCGCGCTGCGCATGGAGGACGTGGGCCTCCACCCCTCGCACAGCGCAGCCGTCCAGTACCGCGGCAGGACCTTCCTGTTCCTGGGCGGCGAGTCCAACCATGGCAAGTCGATGGGCCTCATCGAGGCCGGCGTTCGCGGTGGGCTCCAGGTTGCCTCGGAGACCACGGTCGTCAGCGAGGACGGCCGGGCGGTGATGGGCTCGGTCGAGCCGTTCCTCGTCAAGCGCACCGAGGGCACCGAGCGCTCCGACAAGGCCGCACCCAACAAGGGCGTCGAGAAGTTCTGGGGCCCGGTGATGCCGACCTGGGCGATGTACGAGGGCGAGGCGCCGAACATCGACCTGGTCATCGTGCCCGCCATCGACGGCAACTTCGATGCCGCGGCCAACGAGCTGATCCCGTTCGAGGCGCAGTTCCAGTTCCTGCACAGCCTCCAGAACTACTTCCTGACCAACGAGCTGCTGGCGCCCGGGCACGTGATCCCGATGCTCGACAACGATCATCTGCGCCAGCGGCGCGCGGCCTTCGTGGCCAGCTTCTGCGAGCGGCCGTTCTTCTTCATCCGCGCGGCGACCCCCCAGGTTCTCCTGGATGAGGTCGATCGGATCCTGTAGGAGCGGCGGCGATGCGGGCGTTCAGCTACCAGCGACCCAGGGCCATGGCGGACGCCGTGGCCCTGCTCGCCGAGCACGGCACCGACGCACGGCTGATCGCGGGCGGCACGGACCTGATCATCCGGCTTCGGGACGGCTCGGCCCGCCCGTCGGTCGTGATCGACGTCAAGCGCATACGCGAGCTCGATCCGGCGATCCGCGAGGTTGACGGGCGGCTGGTGATCGGGGCAACCACGGTGATGACCGACATCGCTGCCGACGTGCGGGTCCGGCGCCGGTTCACGGCGCTGGCCGAGGCGGCCGCCGTGGTCGGCTCCGTCCAGATCCGAAATCGCGCGACGCTTGCCGGAAACCTGTGCAACGCGTCGCCCGCCGCGGACACCGCGCCCTCGCTGCTCGTCTACGGGGCCGAGGTCGTGGTGACGGGTCCCGACGGCCGCCGCAGGATCCCGATCGACGAGCTGTTCGTGCGCTCGGGCGTGACCACGCTCGGGCGTGGCGAGCTGGTCACCTCGATCGAGCTGCCGCTCGACTGGCCGCGCATGGGCTCGGCGCACCAGCGGCGGACGCGGCGCCGTGGGCACGACCTGGCGTCGGTCACGCTGGCCTGTGGCGTCGATGCGGCCGGGGTCACGCGACTCGCCTACGGCAGCGTCGGACCGCGACCGCTCCTGGTCACCGACACGACGGGCGTCCTCGCGGACCCATCGGCGCCCGATGTCGACCGCGCCTCGATCCTGGAGCGCATGTTCGTCGACGCCAGCCCGTCCCCACGTTCGATGCGGGCCGGCCCCGACTACCGGCTCGCGATGCTGCGCGTGCTCGGCTGGCGGGCGCTGGCGACAGCGACCAGCCGGCTGGCGGCCGAGGAGCGAGCACGATGACCGAGCTGATCCCGATCGAGATGACCGTGAACGGACGCGTCCGCTCGCTCGAGGTGGCCGCGCACCATACCCTGCTCGAGGTCCTGCGCGACGACCTCGCGCTGACCGGGACCAAGGAGTGCTGCCTGGTCGGCGAGTGCGGGGCGTGCACCGTCCGGCTCAACGACCACATCGTCGACTCGTGCCTGGTCCTCGCGGTGGAAGCCGACGGTGGGGCGATCACCACGGTCGAGGGCCTCGCCCGTCCCGACGGGCAGCTGTCCCCGATCCAGCAGGCGTTCCTCGACTACGGCGCTACCCAGTGCGGCTTCTGCATCCCGGGCCAGCTGATGGCCGCGGACGACCTGCTGCGCCGCGTCTCCGACCCGACGGTCGACCAGATCCAGGAAGGGCTGGCCGGCAACCTGTGCCGGTGCGCCGGGTACGAGCAGATCACCGAGGCCGTGCAGGCCGTCGCTGCGGGCTCGGTGGACCCCTCCAGAACGATGGCCGTCGACGCCGCCGCGACCGCCGGTGGCGCACGTGCCGGCGCGCGCAGCAGCGCGGACGGGTTGGACCAATGAGCGTGCTCGAGGGTCGCGTCGGCAGCTCGCCCAACCGGGTCGGCGGGATCGGCCGGGTGACCGGCGCCCAGCCGTACGTTGCCGACATCCGCCCCACGGACATGCTCGAGGCGAAGCTCGTGACGCTCGACGTCGCCCGGGCTCGTATCAACGCGATCGACACCGCCGCTGCGCTACGGGTGCCCGGCTGCCGGGCGGTCCTGACCGCCGGCGACCTGCCCCAGCCGGTGCCGCGCTTCGGTCCCCAGTTCACCGATCGGCCCGTGATCGCCGTGGGCGAGACCAAGTACCACGGCGACCCGGTCGCGATCGTGGTCGCGGACACGAGAGACGCGGCCGAGGAGGCGGCCGGCCTGGTCGCGGTCGACCACGAGGAGCTGCCGGCGGTGTTCACGGTCGCGGCCGCGCTCGCGCCGGATGCGCCGCTCGTCCAGGACCCGGCGCTGCGTCCCGACGATCCGCTGGCCGCGACCAACGTCCTGCGCGAGCACCGCGTCGGATGGGGCGATGTCGATGCGGCGACGGCCGACCTCGTCATCGACAACAGCTACACCTTCCCGATGGTCACCCAGTTCGCCATCGAGCCGCACGCGTTCATGGCCGCGCCGGACGGGGACGGCATCCGCGTCTGGAGCTCGATCCAGCATCCGAACTGGCTCCAGCGCGTGATCGCCGAGGTGCTCCGCCTGCCGCTGTCGCGGGTGCGCGTGATCGCTCCCGACCCGGGTGGCGGGTTCGGCGGCAAGCAGCACGCGAAGTACGAGCCGCTGGTGGCGTTCGCCGCGCTTCGCACCGGTCGACCCGTCCGCCTCGTGCTGACCCTGGAGCAGACGTTCCAGGCCGTGCGTCGCGCCGCGTGCGAGGTCCGCGTCCGCACCGGGTTCCAGGCGGACGGCACGCTGGCCTTCCAGGACATCAAGGCCGACTACCTGATCGGGGCCTACGCGGACATCGCGGACCGGGTGGTGGGCAAGGGCAGCTATCCCGCCTGCGGCCCGTACAACGTGCCCGCCGCCCGGATCGCCGCCCGCAGCGTGCTCTCGCACACCACGCCCTCGACCGCGTTCCGCGGCTTTGGCTACCCGCAGGTGAACTGGGGCGTGGAGTCGAACCTCGACGAGGGTGCCCGCGCCCTGGGCATCGACCGGCTCGAGCTGCGCCTGATGAACCTCGCGCACAGGGGCGATGCCTTCATCCCGTTCGACACCCCCGCGGACGGCGAGTGGGAGCAGAGCGTTCAGAAGGCAGCCGAGCTGATCGGCTGGGACACGCCCCTGCCGGCAGGCCACGGGCGGGGGATCGCCGTGGGCATCAAGTCGGGCCCGACGACCGGCCTGTCGTACTCGACCGTCCGGCTGCTCGCCGACGGCAGCGTGGTCGTGTTCGCAGGCACCTCCGACATGGGCCAGGGGGCCCGGACCGTGCTGGCCCAGATCGCCGCCCAGGAGCTGGGCGCCCCGCTCGACTGGGTCACGGTGGTCATGGGCGACACCGCGGTCGTGCCCTACGACCAGCAGACCTCGGCCAGCCGTTCGACCGTGCTCATGGGCAATGCCGTCCTGAGCGCCTGCCGCTCGATCCAGGCACAGCTGCGCGCGATGGCGGCGCGGCTCCACGAGCTCGACGAATCGCAGATCACGGTCGAGGGTGGCGTGATTCACCTGCCGGACCGGGAGCTCACCGTGCTCGAGGTGCTCAAGCCGGGGCTCGGTCGCCTGGGCGGCGAGCTGATCGGCAACGGCGAGGCGCGCAAGGAGGCGGAGCCCGGTCACCCGCTGGGCGGCGCTCCGGCGTTCTTCGAGTTCAACTGCACCGCGATCGAGGCGAGGGTCGACGAGGACACCGGCGACGTCACGCTGGTGAAGCACGTGACGGTGTCCGACGTGGGGCGCTCGATCAACCCGCTCCAGGTCCGGATGCAGGACGAGGGGGCCGCGATCATGGGCCTCGGTCACACCCTGATGGAGCACTACATCTACGACGATGCCGGACGGATCCGGAACCTGGGCGCCATCGACTACCGGATCCCGACCTCGATGGACCTGCCGCTCGAGATGGTCAGCGAGACGGTCGAGAACGCCGACGGGCCGGGGCCGTTCGGTGCCAAGGGGATGAGCGAGGGTGCGCTGCTGTGCACCGCGCCGGCCGTGGCCGCCGCGGTGCGCGAGGCGTGCGGCGCCGTGATCCGTGACCTGCCGCTCACGCCGGAGCGCGTGTGGCGAGCCATCCAGGAGCGGGACCGCACGGGCGAGGTGGCGTGACGTGACCACGCCCGGAGCCAGCGCGTCCGAAGGGCCTACGCCCAAGACCCCAACGCCCGGAACTCCCACGCCGGGCACGATGCGGGCGCTGGTCGTCGCCGGGCCCGGGCGGCTCGAGATCCAGGACGTCCCGGTCCCCAGCCCCGGCCGCGACCAGGTCATGGCCCGGGTTCGGGCGGTGTCGATCTGCGGCACCGACGTCCACCTGATCCACGGCGACTATCCGGGCTTCTGGCCGCCGTCGTTCCCGTTCATCCCGGGCCACGAGTGGGCCGGTGAGCTGGTCGCGCTGGGTCCGGGCGCGGAGCGATACGGCTGGAAGGTCGGCGACCGGGTGGCGGGCACCAGCCACGACGCGTGCGGCGTGTGCCGGATGTGCGTCGAAGGCCGCTACAACCTGTGCGAGAGCTACGGCAAGCCAGGGCTGCACCGCCAGTACGGGCACAACGTCCAGGGCTCCGACGCGACCTACGTGGTGCACGGCGTGAAGGCGGTGTTCCCGCTGCCCGACGAGCTCTCGTTCGACGAGGGCGCCCTCGTCGATCCGGCGTCGATCGCGCTCCACGTCGCCAACCGCGGCGGCAACCGGCCGGGTGACACGGTCGCGATCATCGGCGCCGGCTCGATCGGGCTGCTGTCCGCGGACGCGGCTCGCATTCGCGGGGCCGGGCGCGTGATCGTCGTGGGCCGCGGCTGGCGACTGTCCCGGGCGGCCGAGCTCGGCTTCGAGATCGTGGACTCGGAGGCCGGCGATCCCGCGGCCGAGATCCGGGAACGCACCGGTGGCCTGGGCGTCGACGTCGTCCTCGAGTGCGCCGGGGTGCCCGAGACGATCCGCTGGGGGCTCGACATGCTGCGTCGTGGTGGCCGCTGCGCGCGTGGTGGGCATCCCGACCACCGACGTCGGGCTTGGCCTGCAGCGCCTGGTGCTCGACGAGCTCGAGCTGGTCGGGTCGCGTGCGTCGGCGGGCGAGATGCGCCACGTGATGCCGCTCATCGTCGGGGGCCGGATGCGCGTTCGCGAGCTGATCACGCACACCTTCGACCTCGCCGACTACCCGGCGGCGATCGAGACCTTCGGCGACCGGGGGCAGCACGCGATCAAGATCATCGTCCACCCGTGACGCCTGTGTCCGGGCACGGGGCCGTCGGCGACCGGCGTCGTGCGCACAGCGAGGAGGACCTTCCGTGACCTACGTGTTCGACTGCGACGACCGCCTCGACGACATGACCTTCGCGGAGGTCAGGTCGTTGCTGGGAGGCAAGGCAGCGAACCTGTCGGTCATGGCCGCCGAGCTCGGGCTGCCGGTGCCGCCGGCGTTCACGATCTCCACCCACGCCTGCAACGAGTACCTCGCGCATGGCTGGCCGGATGGCCTCGATGCGGAGCTGCGCGAGCACATGACGCACATCGAGCAGGTGGTGGGCCATCGATTCGGTGACCCGTCCGACCCGCTGCTGGTCAGCGTGCGCTCCGGGGCCGCGGTGTCGATGCCGGGGATGATGGACACGATCCTCAACCTCGGGCTCAACGACGCGACCACCGACGGTCTGGCCGATCGGGCGTCGAGCCCGAAGTTCGCCGCCAACTGCCGCAAGCGGTTCGAGGCCATGTACCGCGAGATCGTGGGCGTGGCCGACGTGCCGGCCGACCCGTGGGTCCAGCTGCGGGGCGCGATCGAGGCCGTGTTCCGGTCCTGGAACAGCCCCCGGGCACGCACCTACCGCCAGCGGGAGGGGATCCCGGACGAGCTGGGCACGGCGGTCACCGTCCAGGCCATGGTGTTCGGGAACCGCAGCGTGGACTCGGGCACCGGGGTCCTGTTCACGCGCAACCCGGCTACCGGTGCCCCGGAGCCGTACGGCGACTTCATGTTCAATGCGCAGGGCGAGGACGTCGTGGCGGGAGCCCATCAGACCGAGCCGCTCGCGGTCCTCGACGAGCGGATGCCCGACGTGGCAGCGCAGCTGCGGGCGCACGCGGCGCGGCTCGAGCGGCACAACGCGGACCTGTGCGACATCGAGTTCACGGTCGAGCACGGGCGCCTGTGGATGCTCCAGTGCCGGGTCGGCAAGCGCAGCCCCCAGGCTGCGCTCCGGATCGCGCGCGACATGGCCGAGGATGACGAGCTCCCGGTGACGCGCGACGAGGCGGTGCGGCGTGTCGCCGCCATCCTCGCCGATCCGCCGACCACGATGATCGGCCGCGATGATGCGGTGCCGCTGGCCAGGGGCCTGCCGGCATCGCCCGGCGTGGCCACGGGCGAGATCGTCACCACGCCCGATGGCGCGATCGAGGCCGCCGACGCCGGCCGAGCCGTGGTCCTCGTCCGGGCCGAGACCTCGCCCGACGACGTGCACGGCATGGCGCGAGCGGCCGGGATCCTCACCGCGAGCGGCGGCCTCGCCAGCCACGCGGCGGTGGTTGCACGCGGCTGGGGGATCCCCGCGGTGGTGGGAGCCTCTCACCTGGTGGTGTCGGGAGATCACATCGAGATCGACGGGCGGCGTCTCGCCGCGGGCGAGACGATCACGATCGATGGCGCAACCGGCGACGTGTTCGAGGGCGCGGTCGGGGGCCGGGTCGAGGTGGTGCCCGAGGCGGCCACGCTGCTGGCCTGGGCCCGTGAGCTCGGGATCGAGATCGATGCGGCCTCCGCGACCGAGCAGCCAGCCTCCGCGACCGAGCCAGCCGCCGTGAGCCCGCGGACAACGGCCGCGCCCGACGAGCCGGGCGCGATCGACGGCGACCCGCTTGACGCCGCCATTCGCGCGCTCGCGATCAAGGGCTATGCGGCGCCCGACGCGCTCGCGGCCGCGATCGGCGGCGACGAGGCAACCGCGACCGGACTCCTCGACGACCTGGTGTCAGATGGGCTCGCGGAGGCAGCCGCCGGCTCGTTCCGGCTGACCGATCGCGGCAAGTCTGCCGCCGGCGAGCGCCTGGCAGGGGACGCGGCAGCCTGGGGTGCCGAGCGAGCAGCCGCCGCGCTCGACGCGTTCCTCGCCATGGACCAGCGCATGAAGGCCACCGTCACGGCCTGGCAGATGCGCGAGATCGACGGCGAGCAGGTGTTCAACGACCACGGCGACGCCGACTACGACGCCAGCGTCATGGCCGACCTCGCCGCCCTCCACGCCGACGCCGGTTCGTGGCTCGATGGCCTCGAAGGAGGCCCGGCGCGGCTCCGCATCTACCGCTCCCGGCTGGACCGCGCCAACGAGGCCGCCCAGGGCGGTGACGGCCGGTTCGTGGCGTCACCACGGGTGGACAGCTACCACTCGGTGTGGTTCGAGCTCCACGAGGACCTCATTCGACTGGCCGGCCGAAACCGGGCCGACGAGGTTGCTGCCGGCCGAGCGTAGGGGCTGCCGTCGACGGCAGGTCCGGGGCGACTGCGCAGTCACCCGCTTGGCGCATGGTCCCGCCTGCTCAGGCGCCGGGGATCGCCCCGGTGAGCTTGTCGTAGAGCGACGCCGCGTTCAGGGTCTGGATGTGATCCATCATGTAGCCCTGCCCGATGTCCACGGGGCCGAAGCGGTCGCGGAAGTGGACGCGCTCCATCGTCTCCTCCCGTGACCACCCCTTCGCGATCGCCGTGGCGACGGCCGTCTTCCACTCCATGAGCACCGAGCGCTGGACGTCGAGGTAGTCCCTGCTGACCACCGGTCCGTGCCCCGGCACGATCGTCTCGAAGTCGAGCGTCCGGATCCGCTCCAGGGCGTCGAGCCACTGGGCCACGTCGGAGGTCATGAGCCAGGTCTGGCAGCCCGAGAAGATCGTGTCACCCGTGAACACGACGCCCTCCTCGGGCACGTGGACGGCGAGCTGGCCGGGGGTGTGGCCCGGCGTGTGCAGCAGGTTGAACGTGTGGTCGCCGACGTGGAGCGTCAGGTCGCCGGTGAACACGATCTTGCCCTTGTTCGGATCCGCGTAGTACTCGTCGCGATCCGGCCACAGGTCCACCGCGCCCGGATCGTCGAGATCCGTGCCCTTGGGGTTGTCGCCCGGGATCGACTCGTACGCATAGGCGAACGGGTCGAGGTCGGGGAACACCACCATGAACCGCTCCCAGAGGGCCCGGTGGTTGACGACCGTGCCGGCGCCCTTGAAGAAGTAGTTGCCGAAGATGTGGTCGACGTGGTGCTCGGTGTTGATCAGGTACCGGATGGGTCCGTGCGTTTCGGCCAGCTGGCGCATGGCGACCGCCTTGGTCGGCAGCTGCGGCGTGTCGATCACGACGACGCCCTCCGAGGTGGTCACGAAGCTCGGGTTGCAGCCCCGCAGCCGGGTGTTCGTGAACACCTTGCCGGTGACCTGCTCCATCTCGAGCGCGATGCTCGTCTGCATCTGTCTCCTCCGAGCGCCGGGCGACGCTTCGCGCGCGCTGCCCGAGCCTCCTGTTCGTGTCCGGGCTACTGGGTCGCGGTCAGGCCGCCGTCGATGCCCAGGATCTGGCCCGTGATGAACGACGACGCATCCGAGCACAGGAACAACGCCGCGCCCACCAGGTCGTCGGTGGTGCCGATCCGGCCGATCGGGATGCGGCTCTCGATGCCGGACTTGAATGCCGGGTCGTCCAGCAGCATCGCCACCTGCGGCGTGTCGACGAACGTGGGCGAGATCGCGTTGACCGTGATGCCGTGCTTCGCCCACTCGGTCGCCCATTGCCGGGTCAGCGAGGCGACCGCGCCCTTGGCGGCGACATACGCGGAGTAGCCGGCGTTGATCCCCAGCAGGGCGCGGACCGACGAGATGTTGAGCACGCGGCCACCGTTGCCACTCTCGATCATCTGGCGCACCGCCGCCTGGGTGGCGACCAGCGTGCTCCGGACGTTGAGCTCCATGATCCAGTCCCATGCGTCGCGTGGGTAGGCCTCCGCGTCGAACAGGACCTTGCCGGCGCCGCCACCGACGGCGTTGACGATGATGTCCAGGCGCCCGTACGCGTCGACGGCCTCCCTGACGATCCGCTCGGCATCGGCCTCCCGGGTCACGTCTGCATGGACGCCCAGGCAGGTGCCACCGGCCCGGCAGACCCGGTCGGCCGCGGCCTGTGCACGCTCCTCCGAGTGGTCACAGACCACCACCCTGGCGCCGGCGCTCGCGAGCGCCGTGCCGATCGCGGACCCGATGGCGCCCCCGCCGCCGGCGATGAGGGCGACGCGATCGTCGAGCCTGAACCTGTCGAGTAGGGGCACCGTCGTTCCTCCGCTGATCATCGATTATCGAGAATAGGTCATGCACCCGGCCGGGTCAATCCGGGACGCGCCCCGCCGCGCAGTGCCTCGAGGGGACGGATGGGCACCCGATCGAGCATGCCTCCGTCGCGCATCCTGTCGCGCCCGCGAATGGTTCGTGGCACGATCCGCGACATGCACGGACGGGCATTCCGGGAGGCACTGGCGAGCGGGGCACCGCTCGTGCTGGACGGTGGGCTCGCCACCCAGCTGGAGGCGCAGGGCGAGAGCCTTGCCGATCGCCTGTGGTCCGCGCGCCTGCTGCTCGAGAATCCAGAGGCGATCGTCGCGGCCCACCTGGCCTACTACCGTGCCGGCGCGCAGGTTGCGATCTCGGCCAGCTACCAGGCCACGTTCGAGGGGCTTGCCGAGCGCGGGATCGACCATGGCGAGGCCATCGAGGTGCTCCGGCGGAGCGTGACCCTCGCCGCAACGGCGCGCAGCCGGTATCGGTCGGAGATCGCCGCAGCCGGCGGGGAGGCACGGGAGCCGCTGCTCGTCGCCGCCTCGGTCGGACCGTATGGCGCGATGCTCGCGGACGGCTCGGAGTACCGGGGCCGCTACGGGCTCTCGGTGACCCAGCTGACCGACTTCCACCGGGAGCGGCTGGAGAGTCTGGCGGCAACCGACGCCGATCTGCTGGCGGTCGAGACGATCCCCGACCTGGACGAGGTCACGGCGATCACGGGGCTCCTCAATTCGCTGCCCGGGGCGGTGGCCTGGGTCAGCGTCTCGTGCGCCGATGGAGCTCGTCTTCGAAGCGGGGCGCCGATCGAGGAGGCCGTCGCCGCTGCGGCGGCGTCCAGCGCGGTGGCCGCGATCGGTGTCAACTGCACGGCGCCCGAGCATGTCGACGAGCTCGTGGATCGGATCCGGGTGACCACGACGCTGCCCATCGTCGTCTATCCGAACAGCGGCGAGGCCTGGGACTCGACCGCGCGCCGCTGGACGCCCGCGATCGGCACCGACGTCGATCCTGCCGCGGCGCTGGAATGGAGGGCGCGTGGCGCCTCGTTGATCGGTGGCTGCTGCCGCGTCACGCCTGGCCAGATCGCCGGCATCGCCGCAGCGCTGGGGACGTCGGCAGGCGCCTGAGCC
Source organism: uncultured Chloroflexia bacterium (assembly GCA_963806265.1). Classification (GTDB taxonomy): domain Bacteria; phylum Chloroflexota; class Limnocylindria; order Limnocylindrales; family CSP1-4; genus CAIXZV01. The sequence continues at coordinate 182,181 of CAWDXT010000027.1, read as the reverse complement.
ACCCGGGCTCGCAGGGCCGGCGTCAGTGGACGCGCAATTCGTAGCCCTTCCAGAACGGCTCGCGGAGCTCGGTCTTGAGGATCTTGCCGGTGCCGCCCTTGGGCAGCGCGTCGCGGAAGTGAAACTCGCGCGGGACCTTGAAGCGAGCAAGGCTCGCCCGGCAGTGGGCTCGCAGCTCGCTCACCGTGACCGTCGCATCGGGCTTGAGCACCACGAGCGCCACCGGCGCCTCGCCGAACCTCTCGTCCGGTGCCGCGACGACCGCCACCTCCAGGACCGCCGGGTGGGCCGCGATCGCGTTCTCGACCTCGACCGATGACAGGTTCTCGCCGCCGCGGATGATGATGTCCTTGGCTCGATCCTTGATCCACACGTAGCCGGCCTCGTCGATGACGGCCATGTCGCCCGTGTGGAACCAGCCGTCACGCATCGCGTGGGCCGTCTCATCGGGATCGCGGTAGTACCCCTCCATCACACCGTGGCCCCGCACCACGATCTCGCCGATCTGCTCGCCGTCGGGCCGGACGTCCGCGCCTTCAACCGTCACGACGCGGATGCTCGTCCCGGGCAGCGCCCAGCCGGTCATCGCCTGGCGCTCGACCCGTCGCTCGGGCGGCTCGGCGGCCGTGACCACGTCGCGTGGCGAGGCGAGGGTGATGATCGGCGACGTCTCCGACAGCCCATAGCCCACGATCGCCTGGACGCCGAGTGCCTCCTCGAGACCCCGGACCAGCGCGGGCGACGCCGGGGCGCCGCCGATGATCAGCTGGCGCAGGCTCGACAGGTCGTGCTTCGGGCGCTCGCTGCTGTGCAGCACCGCGCTGAAGATCGCGGGCACGCCCAGCAGCCGGGTCACCCGGTGGCGCTCGACGTGCTCGATGAGCGCGACCGGATCGAACTTGCGAAGCATCACGTGCTGGCCACCGACCATGGTCAGGAAATGCGGCACGCCCCAGCCGTTGACGTGGAACATGGGCACCACGTGGAGCACCACGTCGTTCTCGCCGAAGCCCAGCGCGATCTCGGCATTGAGCGCGTGGAGGTACAGCTGGCGATGCGTCAGGGCGACGCCCTTGGGGAGCCCCGTGGTCCCGCTCGTGTAGAACAGCTCGGCGACGGCCGTCTCGTCGATCTGCGGGTGGCGAGGCTCCGCCGACCCGCCCGCCACGAGCGACTCGTAGTCGTCGCTCGCCACGCCGCCAGCCTCGCCCTCGATGATCACGAAGCGGGGACGCGCGCTTGCCTTGGACGCGATCAATTCCACCAGCGGCAGGAAGTCTCGGTGAAAGGCCACGACCTTCGACCCGGCGTGGTCGAGGATGTAGGCGATCTCGTGCGGCGACAGCCGGATGTTGATCGGGTTGAGCACGGCCCCGGCCTCCAGCACCCCGTAGTACGCCTCGAGCAGCTGGTGGGTGTTATAGGTCAGGAACGACACGCGGTCGCCGGGCCTCACGCCCAGGTCCACGAGCGCGTTCGCGAGCCGATGGGTGCGCTCTGCCCAGGCCCGGTACGTGAGCCGGGTGTCACCATCCACGACCCCCACCCGATCGCCGAAGAAGGTCGCCGCGCGATCGCGGAACTCGAGCACGGACATCGGGATGAACACGGGCGATCTCCTCCTGCAGCGGTTCCGAAAGTGTGCACCCACCGCGGGCACGGCGGCGCAGTGTTGGGCACAATGCTCGGGCGTCCGCCAGCATCTGCCCCGGAGCGTGCCGCATGCGTCGTGGTTCCCGGACCCTTGCCCTGATCCTCGTGCTGCTCACCAGCGTCCTTGCCTCGGCGTGTGGGTCGTCCGCGACCCAGGCACCGACCGGGCCCGTTCGAATTCGCCGCTGCCGGCCGGAACACATGCCTCGGCGGTGTTCCAGCCGGGCGTCACGTTCACCGTGCCCGATGGCTGGGCCCTGGCCACTGACACCGCCGACTACCTGCAGCTCCGGCCGGCCGGCCAGGACCTGCTCGGCATCCACCTGTTCCGGGGCGTGAGCGCAGCCTCCCAGGATCCGTCGTGCCCGGTGGAGGCGGAGCCCTCCGTGGGAACGTCGTCGGTCGAGCTGATGAGCTGGATCCGCGGCCTGGACGGGCTCACCGTCACGAGCCCCGCCATGGTCCAGGTCGGTGGCCTGATCGGCAGCTCCGTCGACATCAGGATCCGCAACGGCTGGACCCAGTCGTGCTCGTTTGCCAACGGCCTGCCCACGGTGCCGCTCCTCGTCAACTCGGGGACGGGGCTGCGCTGGGTGATCGCCGGTGACGAGCGGCTGCGGCTGTTCGCGCTCGATCTTCCCGACGGTGGGACGCTGATCGTGGACATCGATGACTTCGAGGGCAGCCAGTTCGAGCAGTTCCTGCCGGACGCGATGTCGGTCGTGAACTCGTTCCAGCTCGCCTCCTGACAGGGCCGGCCAGGAACGGCTGGCCGCAGCTGGATCACGCGGCTCGCGCGCCACGCGAATGACTCGCGGCCCCGCCTCGTAACGCTACCGTCACGGTGGCGTGCGACCCTTGCCGCCGATGCATGACGTCGTGCGGCCGTTCCTCTGGGGCTGGACCGCGGTGGTGGCCGTGGGCAGTCTCGTCCTGTTTGTGCTCTGGTATGGCGGTCCGGCAGTCGGGTTCGAGGATGCGGCGTTTCTCGGGCTGCCAACCCTGTACTCGGCGTTGGGCTCCCTGATCATCACGCGCCGGGACGGGCAGAGGATCGGCTGGCTGCTGCTCGCATTCGGGGCGGCCGGCATGGTGTCCGCCGTGTCCCAGGTGATCACCCCGACGGAGCCGCCGGTATCACTTTCGGCGGCTGAGGCGTTCGCGGTGATGTGGGAGTCCCTCGGCTGGTGGATCGGGATCCTGCTGCCGCTGCTCCTGTTGCTGTTCCTGTTCCCGACCGGCCGGTTTCCCTCCTCGCGCTGGCGTTGGGCCGGGGTGGTGGCGGTGGTGTATGCCGCGCAGGCGGTCGTCTCCGCGGTCTTCTCGACCGAGCTCACGTCGGAGTCGGGAGACTGGACGATCGCGAACCCGATCGGCTTCCTGCCCGCGGCGGACGTGGAAGAGAGTCCGTTCTGGTCCCTGTTCGGGCTGGGGCTCGTGTCGCTGCTGGTCGGCGGGATCGCAGCAGTCGTGGTCCGCTACCGGCGAGCCGGATCCCTGGTTCGGACGCAGATCAAGTGGGTGCTGTTCGCCACGACCATGTTCGCGGTCGTGCTGGCCAGCGGCCTCTTCGTGCCGGATCTCCTGCCCGGGCTGTATTCCCTTGCGCTGGTTGTGTCGCTGTACTTCATCCCGATCTCGATCACGATCGCGATCGCCCGCTACCGGCTGTTCGAGATCGATCGGATCATCTCCCGGACCGTCGGATACGCGCTGGTGATCCTGACGCTGGGCGTCGTCTACGTCGCCGGCGCCGTGTGGCTGCCCACCCAGCTGCTGGGCGAGCAGCCGCCGCTGTTCGTCGCGGGATCCACGCTGCTGGCGGCCGCGCTGTTCAACCCGGTCCGTCGTCGCGTCCTGCGCCGAGTGGACCGACGCTTCCATCGATCGGGCTACGAGTCCGAGCGCGTCGTTCGCCGCCTGGCGAACCACCTTCAGGAAGGGGTCGAGGTGGATCACCTGACCGAGAACCTGGAGTCCGTCGTCCGGGAGACGATGCACCCGTCAGCGATCAGCGTGTGGCTCCCGCGCCAGCGAGGCGACGCCGCCGGTTGATACCTTGGTGCCGAGGCCATGTCGATGAAGCACCGTGCAACCCTCGGCGAGCGCGAAACCAACGTGACCTGACGACGTGCCCACATCAGGCCACCGTCCGTCCGCACCGTCGCGGAGCCCAGCCAGCACCGAGCGGAGCGCAGCCAACGCCGCGGGCCGCATCCTTGCCCTGGTCCCGGGGTACCAGGAGGGGCCGCGGATCGGGAACGTGGTCGAGGCCGCGTCCCGCCACCTGCCGGTCGTGGTCGTCGACGACGGCTCGACCGACGACACGGCCGATGTCGCGGAATCCGCCGGGGCGGAGGTCATCCGGCAGCGACCCAACCAGGGCAAGGGGGCCGCCCTGCGGGCCGGGTTCCGGTATGCGCTCGATGGCGGTTGGGACGCCGTGGTCACGCTCGATGCCGATGGTCAGCACGACCCGGACGAGATCCCGCGGTTCGTGGCCGCGTTCGCCGCTCCCGGCGCTGCCGGGCCACGCCCGGAGCTGATCATCGGCCGTCGCGACTTCGACCGGATGCCGCCCGTTCGCCGCCTGTCGAACCGCCTCGGGACCGCGGCCTTCTCGTGGGCGGTCGGTCAGCCGATCGCCGACAACCAGTCCGGGTACCGGCTGCTCGGTCGGCGGCTCATGACGGCCACGCTCGACAGCGCGGAAACCGGGTTCGAGTTCGAGGTCGAGATGATCGCCGTCTGCCTTCGCCGGGGCTGGACGCTCGACTGGGTACCGATCTCCACCATCTACGCGGGCGAGCCGAGCCACGTCCGGCCGATCTCGCATCTGCGGCACTTCGTTCGTGCCACCCGCGCGGCCAGGCGACTCGTCCGTGACGACCGCTGAGTCAGCCTGGTCCGAGCGGCGCCAGTAAGGCAACTTCACCCGTCCGCCACCCGGGCTGAAACCTGAGGCGTCATGCTGTGCAACGCCCGCCGGCCCGGCGCGCCCGCAAACCACGAGGCCCATGACCGACTCAGCTGATCCCACTGCCGGCTTGCCGCCGGATCCCGCGCCCACGCCCCAGCCCACGCTCGAGCCGGCCGGCGCCCCAGGTACCACCTCCAGCACCAGGCCAGTCGCGGACGGCCTGGCCGGCGCCGCGCCGGTGGCGCCACCGCCAGCGCCGGGACCCGCGCTCCCACCCCGCCGCCAGCGAAGGCCAGGGGCCGGCGGGGCGCACGCCGCTTCGTCACCGGGGCCATGGCGGCCGTGCTGGGCGTCGCGCTGTTTGCGGGCGGCATCGCGGTCGGTCACGCGACCATCGCCCCGGAGGCAACGCCTCCGGGCACGTCGGCCTCGACATCGGAGTCAGGGACGAGCGCGGGCCAGGAGATCGACCTGATCAACGAGGCGTGGAAGATCATCCAGGAGCACTACGTGGATGCTCCCAGCCTCGACAACCAGGCGATGGCCTATGCGGCGATCGATGGCATGACCAAGGCGGTCGGGGACGAGGGTCACACCACGTTCCTCACCGCCGCCGAGTCGAAGGCGGTCGACCAGTCGCTGTCCGGGACCTTCGTGGGCATTGGCATCCAGGTCAGCACCAACGACAGCAACGGGCCGGTCGTGAACACGGTGATCCCCAACACGCCTGCCGAGGAGGCGGGGCTGATGCGTGGCGACCGGATCGCGGCGGTCAATGGCACCACGACCGAGGGCCAGTCGATCGACCAGGTGATCAGCAGCATCCGCGGGCCCGAGGGTGAGTCGGTGACGCTCACGATCGACCGCGCGGGCAGCAAGCCGTTCGACGTCACGATCGTGCGGCGCAAGTTCGACCTGCCGCTGGTGGAGTGGTCGATGGTGCCCGGCCAGAAGACCGCCCTCATCCGCCTCGACCAGTTCGCCACCGGTGCCACGAAGGGCGTCCAGGACGCGATCAAGGCGGCGAAGGCGGACGGAGCCACGGCGATCATCCTCGACCTGCGGGGTAACCCCGGTGGGTACGTGAACGAGGCCGTGGGCGTGGCGAGCCAGTTCGTGGGCGACGGGATCGTCTATCGGAGCGTCGACGCGAGCGGCGTGGAGAAGGACATTCCCGTGGAGCCCGGCGGGCTCTGGACGAGCGGGCCGCTGGTCGTGCTGACCGACGGCAACACCGCGAGCTCGGCCGAGATCGTCACCGGGGCCATCCAGGATGCCGGTCGTGGAACCGTGGTCGGCGAGAAGACGTTCGGGACCGGCACCGTGCTCGGCCGGTTCGACCTGGCCGACGGATCCTCGCTCCGGATCGGCGTCGAGAAGTGGCTGACCCGCGACGGCCGCCCGATCTGGCACGAGGGCCTTGAGCCCGACATCACGGTGGCGCTGCCGGACAACGCGTCGATCGAGTTCCCGGGTGACGTGCAGTCGATGACCGCATCGCAGCTGGCGTCGTCACAGGACACGCAGCTGCTCAAGGCGCTGGCGGTTCTCGCGAACAATCAGTAGGCGGCGCAAACGCGCCGCCTCCTGATCAGGCCGAGGCCTGTCGCATCTCCGCGACGTGGCGGCTCCACTCGGACGTCCGCCCGTCGTGCATCTCCGAGCTGCCCGTCCAGCCGCACTCGCACGTGATGCGCTGGGCGCGGTGCTTGTACTCGGCGATGACGTGCCGAAGGCGATCAGGCTCCGGGTTCGGGCGGCGGGACGGAAGTCCCGATCTACGTGGGTCGGTCATCCGCTCAGGCCCGGCGCTGCGCGAAGCAGGTGCTGCAGTACACCGGCTTGCCGGACGTCGGCCGGAAGGGAACCTCTGTCTCCTGCCCGCACGATGAGCAGGTCGCGGGGAACATCTCGCGCGGGCCCCGCCGCGGCGCGGCATCGCCGTAGCCGCCCGCGCTGTACGCGCCACCGGCGCTGTAGCCACCACCGGCGCCGTAGCCGCCGTAGCCGCCCTCGGCGTTGCGGGCCGCCTTGCGGGCTGCGCGACACGCCGGGCAGCGCTTGGGCTCGGTGAATCCGCGCTCCGCGTAGAAGTCCTGCTCGCTGGCGGTGAAGGTGAAGGTCTGGCCGCAATCGGCGCAGGTGAGCGTCTTGTCGACGTTCATGGGATCGATCCGCTCCTATGGTTTCGACGGTACCGCGATCGACCACGGAGGAGTTCCGCACAGGGGTGGATCGAGAATGCCGTAACGTGCTCTGCCCGACGACGGGCCTGCCATAAGCATAGGCGAGCAGCGCAAGCCATCCCGGGCGCCGCCGTCAACGCTTGGGCGGCAGCAATTCGGCGAACGCCAGGGCCCGCCCCAGCCACAGGTCGAGCTGCCCCTCGTCCTCGACCACGCTGCCCGGCAGCGTCGCCCAACCGCGCATCGTCCGGCCGGGCACCGGGGCGAAGTCACCGGCGCCCGGGATGGCCCGCAGGGCCTCGATGTCTGCCGGCCCGAGCCGGACGACCCAGCGTTCCTGGTACAGGCTGGTGGCCAGGTTGCCGCCCACGAACAGGGCCGGGTAGCCGAACATCTTGCGGCGCGCTCCCTGCGGGTGACGGTCGCACGCTGCGTCGAAGCGCGCGACGAGCTCGGGCGGCGACTTCTCGAAGGTCGGCATCCTGGGCATCCTGTTCTCCCGGCTACGCGCCGTATGGGCAGATGGGCTCAGCTCGCGAGGTTCGGTGCCAGCCAGCGTGCCGCATCCTCGACGGACATCCCGGCCCGGCGAGCGTAGTCCTCGAGCTGGTCGGCGCCCATTCGTCCGATTCCGAAGTAGTGGCTGTCCGGATGCCACAGGTAGAGGCCGGAGACCGATGCCGCCGGCAGCATCGCGAACGTCTCCGTGAGGCGAATGCCCGCGCGCGTCTCGGCCTCCAGGAGGCGAAACAGCGTTCCCTTGACCGTGTGATCGGGCGTGGCCGGGTAGCCGGGCGCCGGCCGGATGCCCTGGAACCGCTCCGCGATCAGGTCGTCGTTGGAAAGCGACTCGTCGGGGGCATAGCCCCACAGCTCACGCCGCACCTGCTCGTGCATCCGCTCGGCGAACGCCTCGGCCAGGCGATCGGCGAGCGCCTTGACCATGATCGCGCTGTAGTCATCGTGTGCCGCCTCGAACGAGCGGACCAGGTCGTCGACGCCCGTGCCCGCCGTGACGGCGAACGCGCCGATGTGGTCCGGGATCCCGCCGGGTGCCACGAAGTCGGCGATCGACAGGTTGGGCCGGCCGTCCCGCTTGGACATCTGCTGCCGCAGCGCCGGGATGCGAGCGAGCTCGATGGTGCGAGACTCGTCGGTCCACAGCACGATATCGTCGTCCGGCGTCGCGTTTGCTGGCCAGAAGCCGACCGCGGCGGATGCCGTCAGCAGGTCCTCGGCGAGGATGCGGTCGAGGAGGCGCAGGGCGTCGGCGTGAAGGTCGCGGGCGACAGCGCCGATCCGTGGGTCATCGAGGACCGCGGGGTAGCGGCCCCGCAGCTCCCAGGTGGCGAGGAACGGCGTCCAGTCGATGCGGGCAACGAGCTCTGCGAGCGGGTAGCGGTCGAAGGTCCGGACACCCAGGAAGCTGGGACGGGGCGGTTCCGCGCGGCCACGTCAGGCGAAGCCGGTTGGCCCGGGCGTCCGCGATCGAGAGCCGCTCCTCCCGTTGGTTGCGCCCGGCACGCTCGTCGCGGATCGCCGCGTACTCGTCGCGCACCCTCGAGGCGAACGCGTCACGAGCCGTCGCGTCGACCAGCGCGCCGGCCACGCCGACCGCACGCGACGCGTCGGTCACGTGCACCACCGGCGAGGAGTAGGCGGGCTCGATCCGGACCGCGGTGTGCGCCCGGGACGTCGTCGCACCTCCGATCAGCAGCGGCGTGGTCATGCCCTCGCGCTCCATCAGCCCGGCGACGTGGACCATCTCGTCGAGCGAGGGCGTGATGAGGCCCGACAGCCCGATCAGGTCGGCGTTCACCTCGCGCGCCGTCTCGAGGATCCGTGCCGCGGGCACCATGACACCGAGGTCGATCACCTCGTAGTCGTTGCAGCCCAGCACGACGCCCACGATGTTCTTGCCGATGTCATGCACGTCGCCCTTGACCGTGGCCATCACGATCGTGCCGGCTCGTCGTCCCGTGCCCGACCGCTCCTCCTCCAGGTAGGGCGTGAGGTAGGCGACGGCCTTCTTCATCACGCGGGCCGACTTGACGACCTGGGGCAGGAACATCCTGCCGGCGCCGAACCGGTCACCGACGACGTTCATGCCCGCCATCAGCGGTCCCTCGATGACGTCCAGCGGACGGGTCGCCTGGAAGCGTGCGAGCTCGGTGTCCTCCTCGATCCAGGCGTCGATCCCCTCGACCAGCGCATGCGTGAGGCGCTCGTTGACGGGCAGCTCGCGCCATCCGAGGTCGTCCTCGGCACGGCTCATCGCGACACCACCCGCGTACCGGGGCGCGATCTCCAGCAGGCGGTCCGTCGCGTCGGGACGTCGATTGAGCACGACGTCCTCCACTCGCGCGCGGAGGTCCTCCTCGATGTCGTCGTACTGGGGGATCACGCCGGCGTTGACGATCGCCATGTCCAGGCCGGCTGCGATCGCGTGGTACAGGAACACGGCGTGGATCGCCTCCCGCACCGGGTTGTTGCCGCGGAACGCGAACGACACGTTCGAGACGCCGCCGCTGATGCGGGCACCGGGAAGCGTGGCCTTGAGCCGCCGCGTGGCCTCGAAGTAGTCGACGGCGTAGCCCGCGTGCTCCTCGATGCCGGTTGCGATGGCGAAGATGTTGGGGTCGAGGATGATGTCCTCGGGCGTGAACCCGGCCTGCTCGGTCAGCAGCCGGTGGGCGCGGGTGAGCACGGCGACCCGGTGCTCCACGGAGTCGGCCTGGCCCTTTTCGTCGAACGCCATGACGACCGCGGCGGCCCCGTATCGGCGGCACAGGCGAGCCTGGCGCAGGAACTCGTCCTCGCCCTCCTTGAGCGAGATCGAGTTGACCACGCCGCGACCCTGAAGCTGTTGAAGCCCGGCCTCGATCACCGGCCAGCGCGAGCTGTCGATCATGACCGGCACCCTGGCGACGTCGGGCTCGCTGCCCAGCCGGCGCAGGAAGCGGGTCATCGCGGCGACCCCGTCCAGCATCGCCTCGTCGAGGTTGACGTCGATGATCACCGCGCCGTTCGCCACCTGCTCGCGTGCGATCGCAACCGCTTCGTCCTCGGCTGCAGCGGCATCGGCGTCACCGCCCAGGGCGGTCGTCATCAGCCGCGCGAACTTGCGCGATCCGGTGACGTTGGTCCGCTCCCCGATGTTGACGAACGCGTTGCCGGGCATCGGGATCGCGAGCGGCTCGAGGCCCGAGAGATGGGTCTTCGCCGGCACCTCGGGTACGACGCGGGGCGGCACACCCGCCACCGCGGCTGCGATCGCCGCGGTGTGCTCCGGCGTGCTGCCGCAGCACGAGCCGGCGACGTTGACCAGCCCGGCACGCGCCCATTCGCCCAGCGCCGTCGCGGTCTGATCCGGCGTCTCGTCGTAACCACCGAGCTCATTGGGCAGGCCGGCGTTCGGGTACGCCGCGACCGGCACGTCCGCGATCCGGCCCAGCTCCTCGACGTGCTCGCGCAGCTGCCTCGCGCCGAGCGCGCAGTTGAGTCCAACGAGCATCGGATCGGCGTGCCTGATGCTGGTCCAGAACGCCTCCAGGGTTTGCCCCGACAGCGTCCGGCCCGAGGCATCCACGATCGTGCCGCTGATCACGACCGGCAGCCGGAGGCCGAGCGTCTCGAACGCGCCCTCGACGGCGAAGATCGCCGCCTTGGCGTTGAGCGTGTCGAACACGGTCTCGACCAGCAGCAGATCGGCGCCACCGGCGATCAGCCCCATGGCCGACTCGCGGTAGGCAGCAGCCAGGTCCTCGAACGTGACGTTGCGGGCAGCGGGATCGTTGACGTCGGGAGAGATCGAGGCGGTGCGATTGGTCGGTCCCAGGGAACCCGCCACGTAGCGTGGTCGACCGTCGCGCATCTCGGCGTCGTCGGCCGCCGCCCTGGCCAGGGTTGCCGCCGCCTCGTTGAGCTCGCCCGCGACGTCGGACAGGCCGTAGTCGGCCTGGGCGATCCGGGTTGCCGTGAACGAGTTCGTCGTGACCATGTCGGCACCTGCCGCCAGATAGGCGGCGTGGACCGCCCGCACGGCGTCGGGCTGGGTCAGGCACAGGAGGTCGTTGTCGCCCACCAGGTCCCGCGCGTGGTCGGCGAATCGGGCGCCGCGGAAGTCGGCCTCGGAGAACCGGTGCTGCTGGAGCATCGTGCCCATCGCCCCGTCCAGGACGAGGATGCGCTGAGTCAGCAGCGCGGGCAGCGCGTCGATGCGCGCGGCGCGGGTCAGCGGGGGGTGAGCGGCGGCGGCCACCATGGTGCGCTAGATGCTACCGCTCGGGCGGCCGCCGGCGATCCCGCCGATCTGCCGGCGATCCGCCGATCTGCCGGCGATCCCGGCGCCGCATGCGGGACGGCTACAGGTCGATCGTGGCCAGCGCCATGTGATCCAGCCATGCGACGGGCGGCCCTGGCGCGACGGGCACGACCAGCGCGTACCGGCCGGCCAGCGCGCCCATCAGCGGCAGTCCGCTCCAGATGCTCGACGTATCCCGGCGCACGAACTGCGCGCCGACTCTCGAGACCGGGATTGCCGTCCCCGGCTGCGGGCTGGCACCCCAGACCGACGAGCCGTGTGGATAGAGCGGGTCGAGGATGTAGGCGCGAGTCACCCGGAAGTCATCGGTCAGCGCCGGATCCGCCGTTGCCACGAAGCCGCTCATCACCCAGGCATGGCGGCCTCGCCACACGAGCAGGCCGACCGGACGGTTCCATGTTCGGATCGCCCTGGCCGCGAGCTGCATCGCCTCCTGCAGGCTGTCGGCGCCCACCATGCGGTATGGCTCGCTGCTCTCGATGTTGAGCGCGGCGGTCCAGCCGCGGATGCTGGCTCCGTGGCGCACGAAGCCGGCCGGCGCCGGCCCGCTGAGCGACCGAGCCAGCCTCTGCAGCCGGCCCTGGGTGCGTGAGGAGCGGTCGGTGCCGGGTCGCTCGATGTTGAGCATCATCTGCACGCTCGCGCCAACGCAGCGCACGAAGCTCGTCTGCGCGACGAAGTCGCTCGGCCGGGCGAGGTCGAGACGGAACGGGCCGGACGGCCGCGGCGCCGCGGAAACGGGCCGCGACATTCCCGAAGACCACGCGGGCATCGGACTTGCTCCGGCCACGGGCGCGCAGGCCAGCAGGAGCGAGACGGTCAGGAGGATCGTGACGGTTCGCAGGCCGGTTTGCATCAGGTTGCCTGGGTCCCAGCGTACGTTGCCGAATCAACCACGGCGCCCCTCGATGCATGCCGTCCCGACGCCGGACGCCGGACGCCGGCATGACGGCCCTTTTGAGCGACAGGCGCCGGCTGTCCCATCGCGGCGCGTACCCGATTGCGGAGAGCTGGCCGATGGCTGCCGTCGCGCGGGCGCCGGGCGGCGATCAGGGGTCCGACGGCAGGGGTCTCGAGCCGGAGGCGTCGACCCTGGCGCCGGCACCCGGAACGGACACCACCGGAAGGTGATCGCCCTGACATCATGGAGCCAGGCATCCAGCCGGCCGCATCCCGCCCGCAGTCCGGGGCCGGCGTCAAGGCAGCACGAACTGAGGTGACCAGATGCGCATCCTGATCATCGGCGCCGGTGGGGTGGGCAGCGCCGCGGTTGGAATCGCCGCACGACGCGACTTCTTCGAGCACATCGTGATCGCCGACTACGACCCGGCGAGGCTCGAGCACGCGCTGACACAGGTCGCCGGTGACGCCCGGTTCTCGGGTGCCCGCGTCGATGCCTCCGATGTCGATGCGATGGTCGCCCTGATCCGCGAGCATCGGATCACGCATGTGCTCAACGCGGTCGATCCGCGCTTCGTGATGCCCATCTTCGACGCCAGCCTCGCGGCCGGTGTCGACTACATGGACATGGCGATGTCGCTCTCGCATCCACACCCGGATCGCCCCTACGAGCTGAGCGGCGAGAAGCTGGGCGATGCGCAGTTTGCGAAGGCCGCCGACTGGGAGGCCGCCGGCCGGCTGGCGCTGGTCGGCATGGGCGTCGAGCCCGGTCTGTCGGATGTGTTCGCGCGCTACGCGCAGGACCACCTGTTCAGCGAGATCGACGAGGTTGGCATCCGCGACGGGGCGAACCTGACCGTCGATGGCTACGACTTCGCACCTTCGTTCTCGATCTGGACCACGATCGAGGAGTGCCTGAACCCTCCGGTGATCTGGGAGAACGGCAACTGGCACACGACCCCGCCGTTCAGCGAGGCCGAGACGTTCGAGTTCCCGGACGGGATCGGTCCGGTCGAATGCGTCAACGTCGAGCACGAGGAGGTCCTGCTCGTGCCGCGCTGGGTGAACGCGAAACGGGTCACGTTCAAGTACGGCCTGGGCGACGAGTTCATCGGCGTGCTCAGGACGCTCCACCTGCTGGGCCTCGACCGCACCGAGAAGGTCAAGGTCGGCGGGGTCGAGGTCTCGCCGCGCGACGTGGTGGCGGCGTGCCTGCCGGATCCCGCCGGCCTGGGCGACCGGATGCACGGCAAGACGTGCGCCGGCACGTGGGTCACGGGCAGGGGCAAGGATGGTTCCCCGAGGGCCGTCTACCTGTACCACGTGGTCGACAACGAGACCTGCATGGCCGAGTACGGTGCGCAGGCCGTCGTGTGGCAGACCGCGATCAACCCGATCGTCGCCTTCGAGCTGCTGGCCACCGGAACCTGGTCGGGTGCCGGGGTGCTGGGTCCCGAGGCGTTCGATCCCGTCCCGTTCCTCGACCTGCTCAGGGCCTACGGCTCACCGTGGGGCATGCGCGAGGAGGCGCCACCCGCGGGCTGAGGCGAGCGCGGTCCCCGGCACGGTCTCGCTCGCGAGATCAGATGCGGTCGATGCGGCGGGCGGCCAACCGTGGCCCACGCCGCGGCGCCGTCATGCCTGCCAGCTCGAGCAGCCGCAGGACCCGGCCCCGCTGGCCACGGTACGGCTCGAGCAGCTCCAGCATGCGCTCGTCGGTTCCCCGTCGCTCACCGGCCAGCGTCCAGGTCACCATGCTCGGCAGGTGGTAGTCGCCGACGCTCACCGCGTCCGGATCGCCGAACGCGCGGATCCCCACCTCGGCGGCCGTCCATGGCCCGATCCCGGGGAACGCCCGCAGCATCGCGTAGGCGGCGCCGGGATTGCCGTCGGGTCCGCCGGCCGCGACCGCGAGCCGCTCCAGGCGTGGGGCCTCCCGCGCGACGGCCCGAATGAGATCGGCCCGGCGGCGCTCGAGCCCAAGCGGGTGGAAGGCGTGGTACGGGAGCGCCGCCAGGGTGCTCGCCGCCGGTGGCAGCCGGAGTCCCGGCGGGCCGGGTGCCGGCTCGCCGTAGGTCCACAGCAGGGCGCGGTACGCGCGTCGGGCCTCCTCGCCCGTGACCTTCTGCTCGAGGATCGCGGGTACCAGCGCCTCGAGCACCGCGAGCGTTCGACCGAGGCGCATCCCCGCGAGCCGCCTCGCTGCCTCCGCGACGGGGGGATGCACCGGCACCAGGTCCTGCGGCCGATCGTCGAGCCCGACCAGCTCCGGCAGGTGCTCCAGGACCCAGCCCGCACCGGGTCCCCACGCCCGCCCGCGAACGGCGCCACCATGCATCCCCACCAGCAATGTGGCTGGCCCGTCCGGCGTCCGGGTCGCGCGCCAGGTCGACCCTGACGCCTCGATCCGGAGCGCGGGATCCCCGCGTCCCCGTCGATGGATGCCGAGCGTGCGGCGCAGGTCGAGCGGCACGTCGATGGGGAGCGACCGCTCCGCGTCTGGGGCGACGATGCGCTCGACGGCCGTCATCGGCGTAGCGTACGTCGATCCCACCGCGGCAGGCTCGTGCGGGTGACGATCTGTCGGGAGACGCGTGGGAGCATCGGGGTTGGCAGCGTCACATCTCCGGTCGCGACCTGCTGCTCCGACTTGCCCTGGACGCCGTGCTCGAGCTGGAATCGCACGCATAGGAGCCAGCGCGCACAACGGCCTTGATCGATCGCGTGCGCGATTTGACAGCCTCGGGTAGCCTGTCCGGGCATCGTGCGAACCAGGTTCATCGTCGCGATCGCGGCACTCATGGCCGCGAGCGCCCTGGTCGCCGTACCAGAACCCGCGGGCTCGAGTGCCCCGAGCTCCGCCCGGACCATCGATCCTGCGTCCATGCGCGCAGTGTCGCTGTCTCTGCCCGCCGGTTCGCCGGCGACGACGATTCCACAACTCGACCCAGCGCAGCGCTCGGCCAACCGGCTCGGGCGTGATTCGACGTTCGAGGAACGCGGACAGGGCAGCTCGGTGCCCACGCGGCCCAGGGTGGTGCAGCCGGCGCCGAATGCAGGCGTTGTTCACAAGAACGTGTGGCACTTCGATCCGAACATCAGCTGGTATGGCCCGGGGTTCATCGGCCATCACACGGCGTGTGGGCAGCTGCTTCACCAGGACGCTGATCGGCGTGGCCCATCGAACGCTGCCCTGCGGCACCCTGGTCACCTTCCGCAACCCGGCCAACGGGCGGCAGGTCACGGCGCCCGTCGTGGATCGAGGGCCGTATGTCGCGGGTCGAACCTGGGACATGACGCGCGGCCTGTGCACCGCCCTCGGGCACTGCTATACGGGCTCGATCTCGTGGCGGCTCGGCAGCCACTGAGGCTGCCCACCCAGCTCGTCCGCGACGCGAAGGACCCGGTGGCCGCACAATCCCGCCGTGAGCCCGTCCCCGCGTCTCTCTCGCCGGCAGGTCCTGTCGGGCATGGCGGCGGCGACCGTCGCCTGGTTGCTGGCGGCGTGCGGCGTGATACCCGAGCCCGGGTCGGCCGCACCGTCGGGCCAGCAAACGCCGGCTCGACCGTCCGCTTCGCCGAGCCCGTCGGGTACGTCGAGCGCCACTCCTGTCACCACCCCCAGCCTGCCGCCGCCGTCCGAGTTCTCCCCGTCACCGAGCCCGGCGCCGTCGCTCCGGCACAAGATCGGGGGGCTGATCGTGGTCGGGTTCCAGGGTCGGCGGCTGTCCGATGCGCCGTGGGTGGCCGAGGCCCTGGCCCGACGCGGCCTGGGCGGGGTGATCCTGTTCGATCGGGACCAGGCGTCGGGCGGCGTGCGGAACGTCACGTCGCCGTCACAGGTCGCGCGACTGTGTGCCGAGCTGCGGTCGGCCGCGGGTCGCGACATCCTGATCGCGGTCGACCAGGAAGGCGGGCTCGTCACCCGGCTCTCGCCGCGCTACGGGTTTCCGGCCGTGGCCTCGGAGGCCGAGATCGGGCAGGGCACCTCGGCCCGCGCTCGTCGCTGGGCACGGACGATCGCCGGCACGCTCGCGGACGCCGGGATCAACCTCAACCTGGCGCCCGTCGTCGACCTCGACCTGAACCCGCAGAACCCTGCCATCGGCGCGCTGGGGCGCTCGTTCTCGGCAGACCCGGACGTGGTCGTCCGGATGGCCTCGATCGAGTGCCGGGCACATCGCGCCGCTCGGGTTCGCACGACGCTCAAGCACTTCCCGGGCATCGGCAGCGCGACCGGCAACACCGATGACGGCACGGTGGACGTGTCGGCAACCTGGAGCCGGGTTGAGCTCGAGCCATTCCGGCGGCTGATCGCCGCAGGACTCGCCGACGTCGTCATGGCTGCCCACGTCATCGATCAGCGGCTTGCCGCGGATCGACCGACCTCGCTTTCGCATGCGGTCGTGACCGGCCTGCTTCGCGACCAGCTTGGCTGGGACGGTGCCGTGATCACCGACGACCTGCAGGCGAAGGCGATCTCGGCCGCGTACGGCACCGAGGAGGCGGCGGTCCTCGCGCTGGACGCCGGCAACGATCTGCTCCTGATCGCGAACCAGCAGACGTACGACGAGGCGATCATCGGCCGCGTCGTCGACGCGGTCGCCGCGGCGGTGGACGATGGCCGCCTCAAGGAGACGCAGATCGACCGGGCGTGGCGGCGGGTCCAGGGCCTGCACCTCCCGCCGGCCTGACGCCTGCCGGCCACCGCAAACGTGCCGCCCAGATGTGAGTTTCCTCATCGAGGACACATCTGTGTCGTGTGGTCCCGACCTACGGTTGCATCACGGGGGCGCCCAGTCCGGTAGGCGCCCCCGTTTCATCTGAGGTCCACGCGTGACGCGCATCGAGCTCCGCCTGCAATGAGCCGTCGACAACGAGGGTCGCGGCGCACCCAGTACCGTCCATCCGGCAGCGGGGGACAGCCAGCCTGGTCAGGCGGATCACCTGTGAGCGACGAGCCCGGACCGTCGCTCCGGGAGCAGCTCGAGCAGGCGACGGTGCCTGCGCTCGCGCTGCTCCCGCTCCGGTTCTTCTTCGGGATCACGTTCGTCTATGCGGGCTTCGACAAGCTCATCGACCCGACCTTCTTCGATTCCGCGAACCCGGCCTCCATCTACGGCCAGATGGCCGACTTCGTCCGCATCTCGCCGCTGTCGCCGCTGGTCAGGGCGATGGAGCCGTTCGCGTTCGAGATCGGGCTGCTCATCGCACTGGCCGAGATCGCGATCGGTCTCGGGGCGCTGACCGGGCTGGCGTTCCGCCTGTCTGCCATCGGCGGAGCCGTGCTGTCGCTGATGTTCTGGCTCACTGCCTCGTGGTCGACCACGCCCTACTACTACGGGCCGGATCTTCCATACGCCTTCGGCTGGATAACGCTCGCGCTGGCCGGCGACGCCGGGTTGCTGGTGCACCGGTCCGTTCGCGAGCTGGGCGCGTGGGTCAACGAGGACTGGCTGAACGTGCGCTACGACGGCTGGAGCCGGCGCGGCGTCGAGGTCGAGGCCTCGCCGATGCGACGAACGATGCTCCAGGCGGGGGCGCTGGGCGCCTTCGCCATCGCGCTGTCCTCGCTCGCCGTCCCGCTCCGATTCCTGCGGCCGAGCTCGCCGCCGACGACCGCCCTGGGTCTGGGCGACGCGGGTGCCGTCGGTGCCGTCGGGCCGGCCGACAATGGCAACGGCACGGTCGCCGGTGGCAGCGACGGCACGGCAGGTGGTGCCGGTTCCGCGGCGCCGTCGAGCGCGCCCGACGCCGGAGCGTCGGCGGCCCCCGTGTCCGGGGGCGGCTCCGGCACCGCCGCCGGCGTGAAGCTGACCACGACGCAGGCCGTGGATCGACGGGGTGCGACCGAGGTCGCGATCCCGTTCGACGCCCCGTCGCCCTACATCGGCGGGGATCCCGCGATCATCATCAGGCTCAACAGCGGCAAGTACGTGGCCTACGACGCGACCTGTACCCACCAGGGCTGCCCCGTCGGCTGGGACGCGCGAGACCAGGTCCTGCTGTGTCCCTGCCACGGCGCAGCCTTCGACCCCGCGAACCATGGTGCGGTGCTGGGCGGACCGACTCGACGACCGCTGACCCAGCTGCCGATCGTGATCGACAAGCAGGCGGGGACGATCAGCCTGCAGGCGTGACGGCGCGCCCGATCGGCCGGTCTAGGGGCCGACGTCGGGAGTGCGCACCGGTCGGATCGGCTGGATCCCGGCGGCTGCCAACCCCGCTGCGACCCGCCGCCGCATCTCGAGCTCGGTCCGGAAGCGAGCGTCGGGCTGCACCCGGGCGGACAGTCGCAACGTCGCCCCGAGGGCGCTGAGGCTGGTCGTCCCCGTGTACGCCGGGGGTTCGATGAACGAGCTCGCGAGGACCTCGTCGCCGGCCATGTCCCGCGCGACCTTCTCCAGCGCTTCGATGGCCGCCTCGATGTCCTGATCGGCGATCCCCTCGACGAGCACGATCGCGACTGCGTAGGTGCGCGTCATGTTGGACGACGTCCGGATGGTGCCGTTGGAGATCGAGTGGACGATCCCGCCATAGTCCCGCAGCACCGTCCGCCGGAGACCGACCTCCTCGACCGTGCCGCTGATGCCGTTGATGGTCACGATGTCGCCCTTGAAGTACTGGCCCTCGAGCAGGATCAGCAGGCCCATCAGGTAGTCGAGCACGATGTCCTGGCCGGCGAGCGTGATGGCCGCGAGAACGAGCCCGAGGCCCGCGAGCACCGACCACAGGTCGAACAATCCCAGCACGAGCACCAGCAGGGTTCCGATCACCGCGATCCGCAGCAGCTTCGCCAGCAGGTCCTCGACCGTGGCCGCGCGGCGCTCCACCTCGTCGGTGCGTGCGGGGTCGCCGCCGAGAAGGCCCTCCTGGCGAGCCATCGCGTGGACCAGCAGGCGGTGGATCCTCGGTCGTGCCAGGCGGTAGACGATGAGCAGGACGATGGCGCCGATCGCCAGCAGGAGGCCGTTGGTGCTGAGCCAGCCGCTGACGTCGGACAGCTGCGAGAGGTCGGGCACGGTCAACGAGACGCGGTCTCGACCGGGGCGAAGGATGCGGTGAAGTGACGGAGCGCCGCCGGCTCGTCCACGATCCGGTACCCCCGAAGATCGCCTGCCCGCGCGGCGACATCACGAACCACCTCGATCACGTAGTCGATGTGGCTCTGCGTGTACGTCCGGCGCGGGATCGCGAGGCGCACGAGCTCCATCGCCGCGGGCGTCTCGCTGCCGTCGGGATGGCGACCGAACATGACGCTCCCGATCTCGCAGCCGCGGATGCCGCCCGCCCGGTACAGCTCGACCGCGAGCGACTGGCCGGGGTACTCGAGCGGCGGGATGTGGGGCAGCAGCGCCCGGGCATCGAGATAGACCGCGTGTCCGCCGATGGGCTTGACGAGGGGGATCCCGGCGGCGTCGAGCGCCTCGCCCAGGTAGGCGGTCGACCGGATCCGGTAGCGCAGGTAGTCCTCGTCGACCACCTCGCGCAGCCCCTGGGCGATCGCCTCCAGGTCGCGTCCGGCCAGCCCGCCGTAGGTGATGAAGCCCTCGGTCAGGATCAGCAGGTTGCGGCACTGCGCCGCGAGCGCGTCGTCGTTCATCGCCAGCCAGCCGCCGATGTTGGCCAGGCCGTCCTTCTTGGCCGACATGGTCATGCCGTCGGCCAGCGAGCCGATCTCGCGCACGATGTCGATCACGGGTCGGTCCGCCTGACCGGGCTCGCGCATCCTGATGAACCAGGCGTTCTCGGCGAACCGGCAGGCGTCGAGAAACAGCGGCTTCCGGTATCGGTCGCAGACCGCCCGGACCTGACGCAGGTTGTCGAGCGAAACGGGCTGGCCGCCACCGGAGTTGTTGGTGATGGTCACGAACACCACGGGCACCTCGTCGGCCCGTTCCGCGAGCAGCGCCTCGAGCGCGGCGACGTCCATGTTGCCCTTGAACGGATGGATCGCGGCCGGCTGGTGGCCCTCGGGGATCACCAGGTCGACCGCCTCGGCGCCCGACCATTCGACGTTGGCGCGGGTCGTGTCGAAGTGGGTGTTGTTGGGCACGATCCTGCCCGCGCCGCCGACGACGCTGAACAGGATCTTCTCGGCGGCCCGCCCCTGGTGGGTGGGGATCACGTGCCGGAAGGGGAACAGGTCCTGGACGGCCTCGAGGAACGCGTACCACGACGGGCTGCCCGCGTAGCTCTCATCGCCATGCTGGACCGCGGCCCACTGGTCACGGCTCATCGCGCCGGTACCGGAATCGGTGAGCAGGTCGATCAGCACGTCGTCGGCATGGAGGTTGAACAGGTTCCAGCCGGCCGCCTCGAGCGCTCGCTCGCGCTCGGCTTCCGTGGTCAGTCGGATGGGCTCGACCGCATGGATCCGGAACGGCTCGATGATCGTCTGCCAGCGGTCCATCGCAGCCGAGGATACCCGCACTCACCGGCCGCGGCGATCCGCGATCGGGGTCCACGGCGCCGGAACGAATGAGACCGGACCCGATGCGTGGGCCCGGTCTCGATGAAATCCCCGGCCAATGTGGCCGTGGCAGATGATGCGCCCCGCGGGCCGGTTCGTCCAGCGCCGTGTTGCCGCCCGCGCACCGCTTTCCGGCGCGCTACGCTGCGCGCATGTGTCGCAGCATTCGCCAGCTCCGGCGTCCCGGGGACGCCGGACCCGCCACCACGGGCGAGGCCCAGGCCGCAGCCCTCCAGTACGTGCGCAAGATCAGCGGCTACCGAACACCGTCGGGACGGAACGAGGAGGCGTTCCGGGCCGCGGTGGACGAGATCGCCGGTGCGACCGAGCGACTCCTGGCCGCCATCGGGACACCGGTTGCCGATGGTCCTGATCCGTTCGCTGACCCCGTCACGCGGCGCGCGATCCTGGCCGCCAGGCCGCCCCGCGACCGGCGCGGGGCTCGCGCATGACCCTCGGCGAGGGCTCACAGGCGGAGACCTCGCGGGCCGCGACCTCATGGGCGAAGGCCTCACCGGCAGAGGCCTCACCGGCAGAGGCCTCACCGGCAGAGGCCTCACCGGCAGAGGCTCCACGGGCTCCTGCCACGGCTCCCACCTGGTGGCGCCGGCCCGGTCTCGACGTGGTCGGCGATCGCCTGTCGCTCAACGGAACCGATCTCGAGGCGCTGGCCCGCGAGCGTGGCACGCCCCTGTTCGCGTACGACCTTGCACGGCCCGTCGAGAACGCGCGCACGCTCCAGGCCGCTCTCGAGCGGTCCGGCATCCCGTTCGTGGTCCGTTTCGCGCTCAAGGCCAACCCGGACCCCAGGATCCTGGCCGTCCTGCGCTCGCTCGGCGCGCCGGGCGAGCCGGGCAGCATCGGCATCGACGCCTGCTCGCCCGGCGAGGTGCTCCACGCCCTGGCCAACGGCTGGCGGCCGGACGAGATCAGCCACACCGGGACGAACGTCTCCGAGCGTGATCTCGACGTGCTGCTCGCGCACCCGATCCGCCTCAACCTCGACGCGGTCAGCCAGCTCGAGCGCGTGGGCCGGCGGGCCCCGGGCCGAACGGTGGGCATACGCATCGATCCCGGTGCAGGCGCCGGCTACACCGAGCACCTGGCGTACTCGGGTGGGCGGCCGACCAAGTTCGGTGTGACGCCGGACCGGGTTGACGATGCGATCGGCGTCGTTCGGCGCCACCGCCTGGTCGTCGACACGCTGCACTTCCATGCGGGGTCGGGCTGGCTCGGCGACCAGCTCGATGGGTTCGAAGCGGCGCTGGCGGCGGCGACACGGCTCCTGGACCGGCTGCTGGCGGCGGGCTGTCCGATCCGAGAGGTCAACGTCGGCGGTGGCCTGGGCCGGATCGCACGGGCGGGCGAGATGCCGGTCGATCTCGATGCCTATGCCGCGATCGTCCGCCGTCATCTCGCGCCGTACCAGGTGACGGCCGCGTTCGAGCCCGGCGACTACCTGCTCAAGGATGCGGCGGTGCTGCTGGGCGAGGTGGTGTCGATCGAGCGTCGCGGCGAGCTCACGTTCGTCGGTCTCGATCTCGGCTGGAACGTCAACTGCGCGTACTTCATCTATCGCTACGCGCAGGAGATCCTGCCGGTCCGGGCCCCGCTCCGCGAGCGGACCCGGCTGGTCACCGTCACCGGCCACATCAACGAGGCGGGTGACGTGTTCGCGGAGGACTATCCGCTGCCCGACCTCGCCGAGGGCGAGACCGTCGCCATCCTCAACGCCGGCGGCTACCTGCAGGCGATGTCGATGACCCACTGCCTGCGTCCCGTCGCGGAGGCGGTCTACCTGGAGCGAACGCCGGTCGCCTGAGCCCGACGCTTCCGCGGCGACGTTCGATCAGTCGAGCCGGCCCCAGGTGACGGTGCGCTGGATCTCGATTCGGATCAGGGGGCGGCGCTCGAGGCGTTGCGCCAGGTACTGCGGGTACTTGGCCCGGAGGGCGGTGATGGCAGCCGCATGCTCGCTCCCGTCGGCCCTCGCCGGTGGCTCGACCAGTGCGGCGAGGCCATCGATCCGTACCCAGCCGAGCCGGCTCCAGTCCTCGTCCCAGCGCGGGAACAGGATCGAGACCGCGGGTCGGGCGAGGATGTCCCGGACGCGGGCCAGGGCGCGCGGGTCGGCGCTTCGCTTGGGCTTCTCGTCGAGCGGGGTATAGAGACGAGTGACGCTCGGGGCCCCCGTCGGGTCCGGGCGGTCGAGCAGGACGAAGCACACGGGCACTGGTCGCGGCCGCCCGGTGGGTCCGGTCGTCGCGAGCACCGCCTGGCGCGCCGCGGCGACGAACGCCCGCTGGGCGCCCTGGGGAAAGCGATCGGC
This sequence comes from uncultured Chloroflexia bacterium, assembly GCA_963806265.1. Lineage (GTDB taxonomy): Bacteria > Chloroflexota > Limnocylindria > Limnocylindrales > CSP1-4 > CAIXZV01. The sequence continues at coordinate 159,396 of CAWDXT010000027.1, read as the reverse complement.
GTTCATGCGACCCCCAGTATCCGCCTCGCCCGCAGCCCCCCGTCGACCACGGTGTCCGGATGGGGGAGGGTGACCTCGCGGGCCATCGCGAGTAGGATCGCGGTCGTGGCCACGCCCATCGATCCAGCCCTTCCCGCCCCCGGGTCGCCCGGCGCCCCTGCCCCAACCCCGCGCCAGGCGTCCCCGGTCACGATCACGACCTATCGCGCCGGCAAGGTCGCAACCTGGAGCGATCGCCTCGCGGGCGAGGAGCCGATGGCGATCCGCGCGTGCGGTCCGGGCCAGCCACCGGTCGACGTTGCCGTGACGATGCGGACGCCCGGGCACGAGGCGGAGCTCGCGGTCGGGTTCCTGTGCTCGGAGGGACTGATCGACGCGGCCGATGTCATCGAGGCGATCACGATCGGCGAGCCCGGCGAGCACGCCCAGCCCGACGATGAGGTCACCGTCCACCTCGCTCGGCCGTTCGACGCGTCACTGGTCGCCGAGCGTCACTTCGTGGCGACCGCGTCGTGCGGCATCTGCGGCAAGGCGTCGCTCGACGCCGTGGAGGTCCGCTGCGAGCCGATCCCGGACGGACCGCGGGTGGCGCCCCAGGTCCTGCTCGGGCTGCCCGGCGCGCTGCGCGACGCGCAGGCGGTGTTCGAGGCGACCGGAGGGCTGCACGCTGCCGGCCTGTTCGATGACGCTGGCGCGCTCATCGCGCTGCGCGAGGACGTCGGGCGCCACAACGCCCTGGACAAGCTGATCGGCAGCCAGCTGCTCGATGGCCGGCTCCCGCTCCATGACCGGATCCTGCTGGTCTCCGGCCGGGCCAGCTTCGAGCTGGTTCAGAAGGCAGCGGTGGCCGGCATCCCGATCATGGCTTCCGTGTCGGCGCCCAGCGACCTCGCGGTGGAGGCGGCGGCGCGGCTGGGCGTGACCCTGGTCGGGTTCCTGCGCGGCGACGGTTTCAACGTCTACGCCCGCCCGGACCGGGTCACGGTCGGGCGGGCGTAGCGCTCCTCCTCGGGCCGGCGGATCCGGGCGCGATCCGGACCGCCGTGCGGGGTGTTCAGGTTGGCGATGCGCGCCGGTCAGCGATGATGACCGCGCCTCATGATCTCGGGGTGAGCGGCCAGCTGACGCCGGCCGGTTGGTCCGGCAGCGCGCTCGACCCGGGGCCTTCGGAGAAGGGGGTCGTGATCGGAAGCACCGGTTCGTCGTGGCACCGGGCGCAGAACACCGGCTGATGGCAGTACGCACACGCCGTGTTGCCCTGGTCACGGATGACCTTGGCGTGGTTGGTGGCCATCTCGTCGTGATCGACCGTTACGGCACCCGTCGAGTGACAGTTCACGCAGTAGTCGCGTGCGTGGCACTCGCCGCATGATGTGCCACCCGGATCGAGGCTCTCGGCCACGTTCTTGTGGTTGAACACCCACAGCTCGTCGTCGTGCGTCGACGGGGGCTCGCCAAGCGGCAGGCTGGCAACGGCCGGTCCCAGCTGCGGGAAGGTATGGCACGTGTCACAGGTCGCGGGGATGGTCTTGTTGGTGGCGACACCGTCGACGACCAGGAAATGGCCGCCGTCGTGGCATCGGAAGCAGCCCGGGAAGTCGAGGTGGCCGAGGTTGTCCGGATAGGTCTTCGCCGTGACCTTCATCTCGGGCGTGGCCGTGAGCCGGTACAACGTCTTGATCTCGCTGATCGCCTCGTCGATCTGGTCGGCCCTGGTCTCGGCAACGTCCGGGTAGTTCACCCGGTAGAAGTTGGCCAGCTCGTCCGCGGCCGCGTCGGCCGCCTGCTCGTCGGGGTAGCTGGACCACAGGATCCGCATCCCCTCGCGCTTGATGTACGGGAGCGTCGGGTCGATCACGTCGGTGAACATCGCCTGGTCGAGGCCGGCGCGCGGGTTCGGGATCGGGTGACCGACGCGGTTGTGACAGTCGTAGCAGGACATCGTCGTCTGCGTCTGGCTGGCCTTGATGGCATCGATGTCGGGGTCGACGTTCGAGCTGTCGGTGATCTGGCCCTGGCTGATGTACTGGTCGATGTGCCCGTCCTCGGTGGTCTCCTCGACCAGGTCGATCCGGGCGCCGTTGACATCGGGGGACCAGTAGCCGACGTTCCGCAGCACGTGCCAGTGGACGCTCTTGGTCACATCGAACGGGTTGCCGCCGTTGGGTCGGACCAGCAGGCCGACGAACTGGCGCGTGTTCTCCTCGTCCTCGGCGTAGATGGTGGCGGTCTTGAGCGTCGTCACCGGGTGCGCCTCGACCGAGTGGCACTTCTGGCACGTGTCGGAGGCCGCCGGCAGCAGCGAGTGGTCGGGCGGCGGGATCGGCTCCGGGAAGGTGCCGAGCACGACCTCGACCAGCTGGCGGGTGCCATTGAGCTTGGCCTTGATCCAGCCCCCCACACCGGGCTCGACGTGGCATTCGGCGCACGCGACGTCGCGGTGCGGACCGGCCTCATAGGCCGCGAGCTCGGGCGCCATGGTGTGACAGCGGCCACAGAAGTCGGCGGTCTCGGTCCAGTTGAGCAACGTGACCGCCGAGAACGTCGCGATGCCGCCCATCGCGGACAGCACGAGCAGCAGCGCGAACAGGCCGCGGCGCGACCGAGGCAGCCGCATGCGTCGTCCCCGCAGGTAGAACGGATGACGACGTCGAGGCGGCTCCGACGCGTCGGCCGACGACACCTCGGTCGAGGGCGCCCCCGGTCCGGAGGTCTCCGACGCGGCGGTTGCCGGCGCCGCGTCTGCCGGCGCCGCGTCTGCCGGCGCCGCGTCTGCCAATTCCCCGGCTGTTGCCGGCGAAGCGTCTGCCGATTCCACCGCCGATGTGTCCGCCGGCACGGCCGGCGGCGGGTCGGTCATGCGCGCGTCCGGCCCCGGCGTGTCGGCGGCATCGGTCCCGGACACCTCGGGGCCCTCGTCGCCGGGCATGCTGGGACCCGTCACGTCGCTACTGGTTGATGATCTCCGAGACGGCACGCTCCATCTCGGACTTCGGCAGGGCCCCGACGCGGATCTCCTTGACCCGCCCGTCGGCGCCGATGAAGAAGTGGGTCGGGATGCCCATCGTTCGATAGGTCGAGGCCACCAGCTCGTTCTGGTCGACCGCGATCGGGAACGTCAGACCGGCCAGCTTCGCGTAGCTGGCGATGTCGTCGGCGCTCTCGTCGATGAACACGCCGAGCACGACCAGACCCTGGTCCCTGTACGCCTGGTAGGTGGCTTCGACATCGGTTGCCTCGGTCCGGCAGTCGGGGCACCACGACGCGCCGAATGTCAGCCAGATCGGCTGCCCTGCGTAGTCCGACAGGGCGACCTTCTGGCCGTCGTACGTCTGCGCGCTGAAGTCCGGCGGGATGGCGCCCAGGGCAGGGGCGGCCCCGGCGATTTCACCCGACAGGTCGACGGACGTGACGCCATCGTCGCCACCCCGGCCGCTGACGAACCATGCCGCCGCCCCGATGACGATCGCCGTGATCACGACCACGACGACCGTCTGGAGCCGGCTGGTCCCGTTGCGATCGTGCCGCACCGTGACTCCAGCAGCGCTCATCTCGATCGCTCCCCTGCCGGGCTCAGCCCAGGCCGGCGTAGCTGTGGAGCCCGCCGAAGAAGTAGTTGCCGAAGTAGGTGAACAGGGTGGCCTCGAAGCCGAGCACCAGCAGCCAGGCGGCACGGTTGCCGCGCCAGCCGCGCATGACCCGCGCGTGGAGGTAGGCGCCGTAGATGAACCAGGTCACCAGCGACGCCGTCTCCTTGGGGTCCCAGCTCCAGTAGGAGCCCCAGGCGACGTTCGCCCAGACCGCGCCGAGGATGATGGTCAGGGTCAGGAACGGGAAGCCGACCACGACCGCGTGGTAGCCGATCTCGTCGAGCACCTGCGGCCTGGGCAGGCCCCAGCGACCGCCGGACTCCTCGAGCCCCGCCTCGGTAGCGTCAGCGTCCGAGCGAAGGACGAAGCGGCGCACGAGCCAGGTTCCGAAGTAGGCGGCCAGCGAGATGGCGATGCCGGCGAACACCGCCTCCCCGACGCCCGACGTGAACAGGAACGCGACACCGGTCACCAGCCCGACCGCGGCACCGATCAGGAACGTGGGACCGGACCGTGTCTGAACGAGGTACAGGGCGGAGGCCGCGAACGCGATGGCGAACGAGCCGTAGGCGACGATCGCGACCGCAACGTGGACGGTCAGCAGCAGGTTGTTCTGGAGGGCGGGCACGAGCGGCTCGATGTCGGCCGGGATCGTTGCCGCGTAGATCATCATCAGCAGCGCGACCGGCAGCGCGACCAGCGCCAGGATCCGCTGGTGGTAGCGGCGCTCGAACCACATGTAGGTGGCCAGCACGCCGAACGCGAACGCCATCGAGAACTCGTACATGTTGGCGAACGGGCCATGGCCCGTGGCGATGGTGCGGAACACGAGGCTCGCGAACATCGCCAGGACCGCGAGCCATCCCACGATCGTCGCGTAGCGGCCGATCACCGCCGTGCGCGGGCCGGACACGAAGCCCAGCACCCCGCCGTTGGCCGGGCCGCCGGCCGTCTGCATCCGCGCCGCCCGCAGCCCTGACAGCGCGTACATCAGGTAGAGCAGCGTCGCGAGGCCCGTGGACAGGATCGCCGCCACGAACGCGTATTCGGACATCTTTGCCATGACAGGTACTCCCTCAGGCCCGCGCCGGCGCCTGGAGCGCCGCGCGGACGTCGCTGACGAGCTTCTCGAAATCGGTGCCCAGCGCCGCGTCGCGGCTGCCGAGGCTCGCCATCGCGAGCACGGCGCCGTCCTTGCCGCGCGGGGTGATGCGCGCCCAGACGCGCTTGTGCGGGAGGAGGAACCGGAGGGCGAACCCACCGAACAGCAGCGCGCCGCCCAGCCAGACCAGCATCACACCGGGGTCCCGCGACACGCTGAGCCCCGTGAACTGGCTCTCGCGATCGAAGGTCACGGTCAGGTCGCCCACCGTCGCCGCCGTGCCCTGATCGACGACCTGGCTGTCGACGACCGAGCCGCTGTCGCGTGAATACAGCGTGACCTGCATCTGTCCCGGCTTGATGTCCGCGTCCGTGGTTCCGAGCGTCGACACGAGCTCGCCCGTGTAGCTGGTGCCGGGGATCAGGAAGATCGCGGCCCGTCGGCCGCCCTCGGCCGAGTAGGCCAGCGGGACGCCTTCGTTGTAGACCTCGTTCCCGCTCGCATCCTTGATCGTCATCACGGCCGCCGGGCCGAAGTACGCCTGGTAGAAGGTCGTGTCGCCGTAGTGGAGCGGGTCGTTGACCCGGATGGTCTGGCGGGCGACCTCGGCCCCGTCCTTGTACAGGACGACCTGGCTCGCGTAGTCCTCGGGGGCACCGGTGTCGGGGTAGTAGCTGTCGGTGAAGTCGATCAGCTGCAGCTCGAGCCCGGGTTCGGCGCCCACCGCGAGGGTGCTGCCTTCGGCGATCGTGAAGTTCGAGTTCCGGTAGCCGAAGTAGGCGCCGATGATCACGCCCGCGAGGATGACCACCAACGCGAGATGGCCGATCAGCCCCGAGAACAGGGCCCAGCGGAACCGGTCGCCGTAAACGTGGATGGTGCCGTCATCGCTCGACAGCGTGCGGTAGCGGCGATGGCGCAGGACGCCGGTCACGATCGAGAGGGTCTCCGCCGGGGTGTGCCGCACGACCACGGCCTCGTGCTGGGGCGCGTGCTCGAAGAAGCCGGCGCCGACGTCCAGCCGCGGCCTGGTGATCGTGCGCCAGATGCCCGGTGTCCGGTGAATGGAGCACGCGATGAGGCTGATCGTCAGCCCCGCCATCAGGATCCTGAACAGCAGCGAGTTGAAGATGTCGAACAGCTGGAAGGTGTCCATGAGCCCCGTCCAGCCGCCGTACTTGGGGCGGACCTCGGCCAGGAAGTCGGCCTTGGCCGACGAGTCGCTCAGCACGCCCTGGGGCGCCTGCACGACGATCGACCCGATCACGCCGAGCGCCGCGAGCGCGAGCAGCAGGACCATGGCCAGCCGCATCGAGGTCAGGAACGACCATAGCGCCTCGAGCCCGCGGTCCACGTAATCCATTGCGCTCGGCTTGGCCGCCGGGCGGGCGGCCGGTGGGGTCGCCTTGGACAGCGGCCGGGAGCCAACCTCGTGGGTCATGTCCGACGACCTCCTACCGGCCCAGCGGCGACACAACGGTCACCGGCCGGATTCGTGAATGGGTGAGCATCCTTGCCCGTCCACCGTGGCCGCTCATGGCTGCGGGCTCGCGGCAGGTGCCTCGGCCGAGGCCGCGGGCGTTGCCACCGGGGACGCAACGGGTGAGACAGCGGGTGACGCTCCGCCCGGCGAGCCTGACGCGGCCGGTGATGCCGGCAGCATCGACGACTCGGCAAGGGCGTCGAGGTGGGACTGGACGGTCGTAGCGAGATCGGAGCCGGGGTCGAGCTTGACCACCAGCGTCCACTCGCGCTGAACGCCCGCCCAGTCGGGCGTCGTCTGGTTCAGGTACAGGAAGCCGAGGTCGTAGTGGACCTCCGCGTTGTCGGGGGCAATCGCGACGACCTTGTTCCAGGTCGTCTCGGCGGCCGGCAGGTCGCCCAGGTTGAAGCTCACGGCACCCCGGGCAAGCAGCGCCTGCACGTTCTCGGGCTGGATGGCGAGCAGCTTGTCCAGCCAGGTACCCGCGGTGTCGTACTCCTGCCCGGCGTAGAACTCGTCGGCCAGGGCCAGGAGCACGGTCGTGTCCTTGGGGTTCGCCTGGTACTGCTCCATCAGGCTGCTGACCTTCGCCTGGTCGATCGCCGGAGCCGTTGCCTGTGCCGCGGCACCGTCGGTCCCGGTGGCATCGGTCGGAGAGCCGTTGACGACCGCGTTGGCGCCAACGGCGATGGCGACCACGGCCACGACCGCCGCACCGGCCAGCGCGATCCGCTTCCAGATCCCACCCGACGCCGATGCTGGTCCGGTTGTCGCGGCCGGTTCGGCGGCGACGGCGCCCGCGATGGCGGTCGCCTTCCGGGGCTTGTGCGAGCCGACGCGCTGCGCGTCGCCGGCCATGTCGGCGTGGGCGCTGGGGGTGACCGAGGCATACAGCGAGTCGAAGTCTGTCCCGTTCGCGTCGGAGACAGGTGCGTCTTCCTGTTCGTCGTCCGCTTCCGCCGCTGCGACGGTTGCGAGCTCTGCGGCCGGGACGGAATCCCGGCGGGCCGGAGGTGTCGCCGGCCCGCCGGGTACGACCGTCGGCGGCCTCGCCGGGCTCCTGAGGGCCGAGCCCTGGAGACCGACCGGGTCGGTTAGCTGGAGGTACGCCGCATCGAGCGCCGTGGCCTGGGCGTGGGCCCAGCCACGGAGGCCGGAGGGCGCAGCCGCGAGGTACTCGCTCGCGGATTGGTGAACTGAATCGATGTCCTCGGGCGAGGCGCTTGGCGGCAGCCCGAGCTGCGCGAGCAGCTCGTTCTCCACCGCGGCCCGACCCGTGGCCGGGAGCACGCGCGCATTCACCGAAGGCCTCCCGTGGGGCGCGCGCAACGCAGGTTGCGCACTGGTAGCCGGTTCATCTGTGGATCCCTCATCTGGTGCCGCGCACCGCGCGGCCTGACACCTGATGAGATTGTCCGGAGGAGATCGGTCCGCGGCCCATCCGCCAGCCCGCACATTTCGACCGGGACCCGGGAGGGCTGTTCGGTGGATATCCGGCCCGCGGCGTGTATCGGGCGATACAGGGGAGCGGATCAGCTCCCCGAGGAGGGCACCGCGAAGGTGAGGCCGTCGTGGTCCCGGCCGTGGCACGTCAGCGTGCACGACTGGGTCGGCGCGTCGTACGTGAGCACACCGTTGAAGGGCTCAACGTCGGGCGCGAAGATCACCAGGCCACGCTCCGAGCTCGGGGTACCGTGCAGGTTGTAGTGGCACTCGGCGCACAGGGCATTGCCCTGCCCGTCGCCCGGGGTGTCGATCTCCAGGCCACCGGTGCCGTCGTTCTCGATCATGCCGAGGTGATACCCGTGGCCGGGGAAGTCGGTGAGCGGGTTCGCGCTCCCGCTGGTGTCGGCGAACGGCGATTCCTGGTGGCACTGGATGCACAGCGCGAAGTCGGCCCCGTCATAGGGCTCGGTCGCCGATCGAAGCGGGTCGGCGCGATAGGTGTTCATGATCAGCGGCTGCTGGGCGGCCCGATGGGCCGAATGGCAGGCCGCGCAGCCGTCGTCGGCGAGCGAGCTTTCGATGTGCGGCGACGTCGGATCGACGGTTGCCGCCAGACGCACGTCGGCCACCAGACGGTATTGCGGGCCGGTGGTGGCGACGGGCGTGGCAAGCGAGTACCGGTTGCCCCCGAACGAGGTTCGAGCGTCGTTCGTGGCCGAGCGCGGGAGCGTGAGCTGGATCGTCGGGCGCTCCCGCATCGTGACGACGAGGGGCTGCCCAGGGTCGATCGTCTCGGCAACGGGCTGGAGGCGGAACGCGTACACCCCTGACCACGCGGCGCTCACGGTGGCACGCACCGCGAACTCGACCTCGGTGAAGCTGTTGGCGGGCAGCGTGATCGGGGGCGCCGGGTTCAGGCCCGAGCTGGAAACCCCGGGCCGCCGGATGCATGCTCCGGTGCGGGGCTGGCATCCGGAGCCGGCGTGCTGTCGGGTGTGCGGGCTGCCGGCCGGCTCGGCGCTGGCATCGCCGGGGGCGAGATCCTGCGTCTGGCTCCTGGTGGCCGGCGGACCCTTGGCGTCCCGCAGCTTGGCGGCAGCGATGGCGGCCGACCGGGCCACGAACACCTTGCCGTCATCGGATGCCACGTAGAACGGGTTGCCGTACAGGGGATCGACGGCGGGAACGGTGAACCAGCCCGTGGGCTGGGCGCCGTACCCGGCCTCGAGGACGGGCGTGAGTTCAACCGCCTCGTCGCTCGTGTTCGACACCTGGAACCGGACGCGATAGACGACGAACCGGTCCATCGCGCCCAGGTCGGCGTCCATCACCCCGGCCTTGGCGACCTTCCCGGTCGTCGCGATCTCGTCGACCCATCTGTGTCCGACCACGATGCCCAGGGCCGCCGGGGACGGCGACGGGGCGATCGACTCGGAGGGCTCCGGCGACGCCGATGGCGCCGCGGACTCGGATGGCATTGCCGACTCGGATGGGAGGGCAGAGCCGGACGGCGATGGCTCAATCGACGTGCCCGGCGTGGGCGATGGCGACGGCCCAGGCGGCACCGAGGGGCTCGCCGAGGGCGGCACGGAAGCGGGTGGAGACGACGGGTCAACGACCGGCGACGAGGTCGGCGATGGAGAGGGGCACTCGGGCGGTGTCGCCGATGGCGACCCTGAGGGGGACGCCGACGGCTTCGCGGAGGGGTCGGCGGACTGGCTCGCTTCAGCCGTGGCGCCTGGGCTCGCGGCTGGCGATGCGCAGGGGTCGACCGACGGAGAGGTCGCCGGCGCAATGGTTGACCTCGGCGACGACGTCGGGGCCGGATCGGGCGATGGATCAGGTCGCGGCGTCGGCGTCGGGTTCGGGGTCAGGGTCGGGCTCGGAGCGGGAGACGGGCTCCCGGCCGGTGTCGGGCTCGGATCGACGGCGCGCACGTGAGGCACGAGCGGCGTCAGCCCGGACGCGGCGAGAACGACCACGATCGAGAGCAGGAGCACCAGGGATGTTCGATGTTCGTGGCGGCGGGACGTGCTCATCGTGATCCTGGTTGGATGTGCCTGGTTGGGAGGTGGTGGCCGTGACGTTCGTCGCCGGCCACCACCGAGTGGTCGCTAGGGGAGGAACGGCGCCGGCGTAGGGCCGACGAATGTCCCACGACGATCGTCCCCGTCGGATCGTGACAAGCCTGGCAGGTGCCACGGTTGTCGATCTTCAGGAGTCGGCTGTCGCCCACCGGGGCGGCGGCGCCGCCCGGGTAGTCCATGTTCGCGGAGTAGTCGCCCGTCATCTGGGCGTTGGAGCCATGCGCAACGTGGCACGTGACGCAGTTGCGCGTGGTGTTGGTCGAGGTGTGCCGGTAGGTGTAGATCGCGTCGTCTTCCTGCGTGTCCCACCCCTGGCTGAGGTACCGGGAGTGGCACGTGAGGCACCACGTCGCGATCTGCGTGGTGAACGTCGCGGGCTCGCCGTTGGGGGCGTCGTGACGCCACCGCTGGCCGCGTTCCACGGGACGTACCGCCGCCAGTAGTCACCGGCCGTGGCCGCGACGCCGAGGGCCTGAACCTGGCTCGCGAGGAGCGTGCCCGTGCCGTTCAGCGTCTGGATGATGGTGTAGTTGCGCGTGTCGCCGGCGGGCGGGAGCGCCGCGTCGGTGACGGGGGCCTCGGTGCCGGCCTCGACGAATGTCGTCGGTACCGGTCGAAACCGGCGCCGGGATCGGGTTCAGGATCCGATACTGGCCGTTGCCATGCGGGTTGTGGCAGGTCCCGCACTCGAGCTCGACCTCGGGCCCGGCATAGGCGGTGGCGCTGTTGGGGCCGTTGCCCCAGGCCACGCCGTCGGCCGCTCCGACCACGCCGCCCACGTTGGGCAGGTGGGCGGAGGTCACGGGCTGCGAGCCGGCCGTTCGCACCGGGACCTTGGCCCGCTGCGAGACGCCGTGACGTGCTCGTCGACGCCAGCGCGTGCGACCTGGCCGGACCCGATACGGGCCGTAACGAAGCCACCCCCTCGCAGGTACCCGAGGAGCGTGGTGCCACGCACGTCGGCCGTGCCGAGGGTGTACTGGGTGCCGCGCTCGACGTTGGTCGTCGCGCCGGTGCCGGCAGTCGCCGTGGCAGCTCGTGCACAGCGCGGTGCCTGAGCTCTCAACGAGGAGATACAGGCCCTGCGCCGTGTGCGCGCGGTGACAGCCGGCACAGCTGTCGGCGTTGACGCCGCCGGTGCCGTTGTTGATCGCAGCCACATGCGGTCCACCGTCCGCGAAGACCGGGACCGCGGCAAGGAACAGCCAGAGACTTCCGGCCGCGATGAGCAGCATCAGCCTTCTCAAACTGTCCTCACCTCCTTTCTCTGTGGTAGCTGTGCTTGACGGGGCCGCCTCGATCGGCGGCATCGCAGGGCTCCGAATCCCACCTCCCTCCCACTGACCTGGGCTCAATAGCTCCACAACTGCACGCGGTCGTTGGTCGTGTCGGCGATGTACAGCCGGCCGCGTCCATCGACGGCGATTCCGTTGGGGTAGGCGAACTGGCCATTGGCGACGCCCTGGCTCCCGAACGAGCCGAGGAAGTCGAGCTGCGACGACCCGGCCTGGTACTGCGCGTACACGAACACCATCTGGCCGCTGGTGTCGACGACGTAGACCCGACCCTGGCCATCGACCGCCACGCCGCGCGGCAGCCCGAGGTTGCCCTCGCCGGCGCCGCGCCCGATGCTGGCGACCATCGCGCCGCTCGGGTCGAACACGAGCAGCCGGCCGTTGTTGCTGTCGGTCACGTACGCGTACCCCGCCCCGTCAACCGCCACGCCATTGGGGAACGACATGTCCTCGTCCTGGCCGAAGGCGCGTACCTGCGTGCCCGATGCGTCCAGCTCCCGCACCACCGGAGGATCGGCACCGACATCCGTAACGTAAAGGTTCCCGGAGGAGTCGAACGCAGCGCCGAGCGGCTGCCACCCAGCGATGCCCGCGGGCGGCATGATCGTGCTGAGGTACTGTCCGTCGGCGTCGTAGACGAAGATCGAGCCCGTCGGCCGGTCGGTCACGTACACGTCGCCGGTTGCAGGGTTCACCGCGGCGTAGACCGGTACGTGCTCGTCGCCCGTGGACAGGGGCGGCAGCAGCTGCCCCTCGAGATCGCCCTGGGCGCCGTACATCTGGGCCGTCAGGTCGCCCGCAGTCTGGCCGACATAGATCCGGCCGCCGTCGGCGGTCACCGCGACACCCATCGGCCGCGATGGGCCGTAGATCGAGGTCACGTAGCCCGGCATGATCGTCTCGCCCGGGATCGTCGGCACGGGAATGGGCTGCCGGAACAGCAGGTACCAGATCGCAAGCCCGATCAGGATCAGGAGGGCAGTGAGCAGGAACAGCAGGAGCAGGATCCTCCGGCGACGACCCTCCGGCTCCTCGTCGTCGATCTCGCCGGCCGGACCGGCGCCCTCGGGCGGGACGGTATCGGCGGTGGCGGGGGACGCAGTCATCAGTTGCTCCCTTCGGTGTTGGGCGAAGCCAGGTCGCCAGCCGGCGACGCCATGACGTCGGGATGCCCCTGGGTGCCCGTGCTCACGCGGCTCAGCCCGAGCTGCGCGGCGGTGTTCTCGCTGTCGAGCTCGAGCGCCTTCGTGTACCAGGTGGTGGCGGCGGGATTGTCGCCACGGACCTCTGCAAGCAGCCCCAGCCCGATCCTGGCGTCGAGCCCGGCGTCGCCGTCGGCGATGGCCTCGAGTCGGGCCTCGGCTGCGCTGGTGTCGCCCTGGCCTCCGGCCACCACGTTCATCGCCTGGGCCATCGCGGCTGCCCATTCGGCCTCGGCACCGTTGCTCTTGGCGGTGTAGGCGTCGGCCAGACCCTGGTACGGGTCGGCCCAGCCGGTGGGCACGAACAGGATTGCCTTGCGCAGCTGTTCGATCGCCTTGTCCGGCTGGCTCGTCTGCACGTAGGCCTGACCGAGCAGGTTCATGGTGTCGGCGTCGGTGCGCTTGATCGCGAGCGCCTTCTCCAGGTTGTCGACCGCGTCGCTCGGCCGGGCCTGCTGCAGCGCGATCCAGCCGATTCCGTAGTAGGCGGTCTGAAGCATGGGGTCGACGTTGGCCATCTCGAGGTCACCGGCGATCTCGACGACCTTCCCGAAGTCGGTATTCGCGGCATCGAGGTCGCCCTTGAACTGGTACGCGAGCCCGCGGCTCACGTAGGCCTGCTCGTCCTCCTTGCCCGTGTTGATGATCTCGGTGTACTGGGTGATGGCGTCGTCGTATCGGTTGGCCGCGAGGTACAGGTCGGCAAGCCGCCCGCGTGACGCGATGTCCGTCGGATCGTCACGGACGGCCTGCTCCATGGCGGCCGTCTCGCGATCGACGAACGGCGCCGCAGGCGCCCGGAAGCGGTCGACGGCATAGAACGCGATGAACCCGATGACGCCGATCAGCAGGACCAGCGCCAGCCGCTTGATCCAGCGGTTGAGCTGCGCCTGGGGCATCTCGGCCAGGGACGTGACCCGGAACATTGAAGGCACCTTCACTCCATGGCCGGCTGAATTGGACGTGCCGACCTGCGTCCATGCTCACGCGCGAGGGCGCTGGTGCCCATCTATGGAGGGATAGAGTTGCGATACAGGACCCGGTGCATGGACGCGCCTCGGACCTGTATCGAGTGGCTCACCCGGTGACTCGGTGAGGCCTCGCCGGGTGCCGTCCGCCACTGTCCGGCATCGTCACGACGCGGGCGTGGCCAGGATCTGGCTAGAGCGACTCCCTCGGCGTCTGGAACCCGGACGGCACATCGACCTCGATCACGTCACCCTCGAGCCGAAGCGGGAACCGGTCGAGGGCTCGCGGCGGCGGGCCATAAAGCACCTTGCCGTCGATCGCGAACGCGCCATCGTGGCAGTGGCACAGGAACTCTCGGTCCTCCTCCGACCAGGCATAGGCGCACAGGGCGTGGGTGCATCGGGGATCGAAGGCCACGATGTCGCCGCCGGCCTCGCGCACCAGCCACGTCGAGCCCTGGACCGTCGATCCCCCGGTATCGAGCGTGAACGGCACCTCGGTGGGTGTCTCGGGTGCCAGGCTGGCAGGGTCGAAGTCGAGCGTGACCGGGATCGGCGGTCCGGCGCACGCCTCGAGCAGGACGCTCAGACCACCGCCGGCAGCCAGCGCCCCGGCGCCCATCAGCACCAGCACGCGACGGCGCGCCACCGGCGTGGTACGGGGATCGAACGGAGGATCGCTCGTGGGTCGGTCGTGTGCAGCGCCCATGTCGGGCGCCAGACTAGCCCGGAATCGCGGCGGGATGCAGAGGAGCGCCCGAGGCATCGTGCAGCTCGGGCCGATCGGCAGCCGTCGAGCCATCGTCCGCCGGGCCGGAGATCGCGCCGCGAACCGCCGCCAGGAACTCGTCGGGCCGTGACGAGAGCGACTCACGGCGGAGCGTCCAGGCGCAGGTCGTGGTGATGTCGACGTCCAGCACGAGCGAGCACCTCGATCGGCGCGCGATCTCGATCGCATCGATGCCGGCGCCCTCCTCGACCACGATCACGCGCGGCTCGCACGCCAGGGCGGCGTCGACCGCCGCCGGCGATGTCGCATCGACGGCAGTGACCTCGACCTCGACCTCGTCCCTGAGCATGCGTTCCAGCCCCTCGCCCATCAGGGCGTGGCTGTACAGGACAAGGACCTGCACTGGCTGAGCTGACACGGGCGGTTCCCCACGGCACACACCGGGCCAATCCGGTCCGGTGGCCCGATCCTAGGCGCGCGTCGCGCGGTCTCCAATCCGTCGCCCGGCATACCCGTCGAGAGCGTGCTGTATCCGAAGGTTCAGGCGCGGATCGTGCCGAACGATGCCCTGTCGATCGGCCCGGCCGTGTCAGTCGCCCGTCGCGCCGGGCGTCGTGAGGCCCTTGCGGACGGCGTAGGCGGCGGCCTGGACGCGGTTGCTGAGGTGGAGCTTCTCGAGCGCGTTGTGGACGTGGTTCTTGACCGTGCCCTCGGTGATCGACAGCTCGTTGGCGATCTCCTTGTTGGACAGGCCGTCCGCGACCAGCTCCAGGATCTCGGACTCGCGCCTGGTGAGCACGCTGTCCTCGGCCGGCATGGACGCGTGACCGCGGGGCGGCATGCCGCCGGTCCGCAGCGCGTCGAGCAGCTTGCTCGCCACGGCGGGCGCGATCGGCGCCTCGCCGCGCATCATGCCGCGCAGATCCTCGAACAGCTGCTCCGGGCGGACGTTCTTGAGCAGGTAGCCGTTGGCGCCGGCCTTGATCGACTCGAACAGGTCGTCGTCGTCCTCGGACACGGTGAGCATCACGATCGGCGTCGTGAACCCGGCGGCGCGGATGGCCGACACACCGTCCACGCCGGACGCCCCGGGCATGTTGACGTCCATCACGACCAGGTCGGGCTGGAGGGCGCGCACCTTGTCCAACGCGTCACGCCCGTTCTCGCCCTCCCCCACGACGGTCATGTCGAGCTGGTTGCCGATCAGGGACGCGAGGGCACGCCTGAACAGCGGCTGATCATCGACCAGCAAGACGCGAAGCTTGGGGGGCAGGTGTGCCACGCGTGTCCTCAGCCTGGAGGTGAACGATGATTCGCGTCCCCTCGTTCGGGGCAGTATGCACGGTGAGGGTGCCACCGATCCCCTCCACGCGTTCCCGCATCGACGCCAGCCCGAAGCCACCGTCCATCGACCTGGTGACCAGCGCCGGATCGAAGCCCACGCCATCGTCCTCGATGACCAGCGTCGTCGCCGGCCCCTGGCACTCGATCGTCACCGTGGCGCGCTTCGCGCGCGAGTGCTTGCGGGTGTTGGTCAGCGACTCCTGCACCACGCGGAGCAGCTGCACCTCGGCCCGCGGGCTCAGGCTCCCGCGCGTGTCTCCCTCGCACGTCAGGCCGGTGGCGATGCCGGTCTGGCGGCTGTACTTGCGGAGGTACTCGCGCAGCGAGCCCTCCAGCCCCCCGTCCTCGCGGATCGTCTCGCGCAGCCCGAGGATCGCCTCGCGCACGTCCTGGTAGGCCTCGTCGGCGGTCTCGGCGAGCTGTGAGAGCTCCCCGGCCATCGTATGGCTGGCCTCGTCCATGGCACGTAGCTCGAGCGCCCGCAGCTGGAGGTGGATCACGCCCAGGACCTGGGCGAGGCTGTCGTGAAGCTCGCGTGCGATCCGGTCCCGCTCGGCGTGGATCGTCCACTGCTCCTCGGCCTCGTGGAGGCGTGCGGTGCGGACGGCGATCGCCGCCATGTCGGCCAGGGCGCCGAGCAGATGCTGCTCGGATGCGGTGAACGGGCGCCCTGACCGGATCGCGCACAGCTCGCCCAGCGCGCCATCGGGTCCGCGCAACGAGCGTACGGTCCAGGCCGTCGCCGGCTCTCCGGAGACCATCGGGCAGATCGGGTTGCCGGCGTGGTTGGCGCTGGTCATCGACCGGGAGACCTCGCACACCACCGTGCCATCGCCCTGGGAGCGCGCCTCCCGGACCGCACCGGCGCGCGGGTCCTGATCCCGGGGCGAGAGGCATACGACGGCCCGCTCGGCGACCAGCAGCTCGCGGGCATGACGCGTGATCGTGTCCAGCATCTCGGGCAGCTCGGCACGCCGCGTCAGCTGCAGCGCGACCTCGTACAGGGCCTCGCGCTCCCGCTCGCGACGGTGCAGGTCGGCGACGGTCAGGCTCAGCTGGACCGCCCCGGCGATCTCGCCGGCGATGTCGAGGAGCGCGGCCTCGGAGATGTCGGGCTCGATCGGTGGATGGAACACCAGCCGCAGGTGGCCGAGGTGGTCGCCGCCGCGGGTCAGCGGCAGGTCCAGGATCCCCGTGTCGAGGCCGTCGCGCGACGTGTACCGGATGCCGTCCTGACCGGGATCGGTCGTCTCGTCCAGCAGCGGCAGCAGCCAGCTCAGCCCGGGTGCCAGCGCCGCCGGCTGCCGGACGTCGAGCACACCCGCCTCGCCATCCCGGACCGAGATCACGCCGGCCAACGCGCCCGTCTCGGTCATCAGCCGATCGAGCGCCTGCTCCAGAAGCTCGGGCATCGCCAGGCCGCCGCGAACGGCGGAGCTCACGGCATGGGTGACGGTCAGATCCTTGTTCTGCGCCACCAGCTGCTTCTGCGTCCGGTCGAGGTACAGCGATACGACCATGGCGAACGTGACGATCGCAGCGCCCATGATCATCGCCGCCGCCACGTGCCCCTCGTCGCCGGTCAGACGTGGGTCGAGGACGAGGAACCGAACGAGCTCGAACCCCCACACGAACGCGACCGGCAGGATCATCGTTGCCCAGCGCAGCCGATTGAGGTCGCGCACGCTCGAGGTGCCAGGAAGCCGTGGCGTCGACCGGTCATTCACGCTCGTCGAGCGGTGGCCGGATCCGGCGGTCTCTGGCTCGGACGACACAGGTTCCTGCATGCCACCGACTGTGCCGTTCGATACATACGCCCGCGAAGGGCCGACCGGCACGTCGCACACGGGACCGACCGGCCCACAGGTTCGGGCCGAACGTGTGCGTCGGCGTGTGACACGCGCTTCGGGTGGTGCGTTCGGGCACCCCCACATCGAGCGCAGAACGGACCAATCGGTGCCGCCTCCCGTCGCCTGAGCCACGCGCCGGGCGCTCAGCCTCCGGGCGCTCAGCGGCTCTGCCAGGATCAGCGGCCGGCGATCAGCCTCCGGCCGGCGGGCCGTCCTCGCGCGCCGACCCCTTCGGGCGAAGCTGGACGAACTCGAACCCGAACCGACCCTTGACGCACAGGTGACCGTGCGTGACCGAGGACTCGATCGGAGACGTGACCTTGACGATGTCCCCGTCCTGCTCATGGAGCGTGAGGGTGCAGCCCACGCCGCAGTACGGGCAGATGGTGTCGGTCGTGTGCTGGGCCGCCTCGTTCCAGGTGCCGGCCTCGCGCATCTCGTGCTCGGACCGGAACATCAGCGCTCCCGTCGGGCAGACACCGATGCAGTTGCCGCAGAAGACGCACGCCGACTCGGGCAGCGGGACGTCGAACTCGGTCGAGATCGTGGCCCCGAAGCCGCGGCCGGCGACCGAGATCGCGAACGTGTTCTGGGCATCCTCACCGCACGCCTCGACGCACTTGTAGCAGAGGATGCAGCGCGCGTAGTCACGGACGTAGAGGTCGTTGTCGACCCGAACCGGCTGGGCAAGCGTCTGCGCGCCCGGCCCGCCTGCATCGGCATTGCCGGCCGGAGCCGGATCTCCGAAGCGTGCCGGCTCGGCCTGGTACTCGGTCATGTAGCGCGCCAGGTCACCATCCGGGGCCGACGGACCCGCGAGCGACACGTCCACTGACGATCCGAGCAGCTCGAGCACCATCCGCCGGGAGCGGCGGACGCGCTCGCTGCTCGTCTGGACGTCCATCCCCAGCTCGACCTTCCGCGAGCAGGCGGGCACCAGCGCACGGGAGCCGGAGACCTCGACGACGC
Organism: uncultured Chloroflexia bacterium; assembly: GCA_963806265.1. GTDB lineage: Bacteria > Chloroflexota > Limnocylindria > Limnocylindrales > CSP1-4 > CAIXZV01. The sequence goes on along the minus strand of CAWDXT010000027.1, from coordinate 141,330 downwards.
ATACCCGGCAGGCGTTGACCGGCGTGAGGCTCTCGAGGTAGCACAGCGTCGGCGTGTCGATCCCGATCGACCGCGCAGCATCGAGGATCGTCGAGCCGGCGGGCACGGTGACGCTCATGCCATCGATCGTGAGCTCGACCGACGGGACCTCGGGCGCCGATGGCGCCACCGGTGGCCGCGACGGGCGTGCGGGAGGCTCGCGGAAGATCCGCTCGGGGTCGACAGCTGTCATGCGGGCCTCCCCATCCCGGTGTTGCTGCGGGCCGTCGAACCGGACCAGGCCGGCGCGGATCGCGCTCTCGATCGCCGTGGACGCGGTCTGGCCGAGACCGCAGATCGAGGCATCGCGCATCGCATGCGCGAGGTCCGCGTACAGGGCCAGCTCGTCATCGACGGAGCCGAGCGTGTTGCCCGAGGCGAGGCGGGCCAAGAGCTCCTCCTGGCGCACCGTTCCGACCCGGCAGGGCACGCACTGACCGCATGACTCGTCGCGGAAGAAGGCGGCGATACGGCGCAGCACGCCTGGCAGGTCCGTGGTCTCGTCCATCACCATCACGACGCCCGACCCGATCGTGACCCCGGCGGCCCGTGCATCCTCGAAGGTCAGCGGCAGATCGAGCTCGTCGGGTCCGACGAACGCCCCGGCGGCACCACCCAGCAGCACCGCCTGGATCGCCCGACCCTCGGGCACGCCACCCGCCAGCTCGATCACCTCGCGCAGCGTCGCGCCGAACGGCAGCTCGTAGACGCCCGGTCGGACGACGTGCCCCGAGACGCAGAACAGCTTGGGTCCCGTCGAGCCTTCGGTGCCGATCGAGGCGAACGCGCTCACCGCCCATGCGCAGGATCAGGGGCACATTGGCGAGCGTCTCGACGTTGTCGATGACGGTTGGCTTGCCGAACATGCCGACCTCGACCGGGTAGGGGGGCTTGTTGCGCGGCTCCGGCCTGCGTCCCTCGAGCGACTCGAACAGCGCGGTCTCCTCGCCGGCGATGTAGGCTCCGGCGCCGATCCGGAGCTCGATGTCGAACGCAACGTCACGGCCATCGACACGCGGTCCAAGCAGCCCGGCGCGCCGAGCCTGGTCGATCGCGCCGGCCATGCGATCCCGGGCGACCGGGTACTCGCCGCGGACGTACACGAAGCCGCGCGTTGCGCCGACGGCGAACCCGGCGATGGTCATCGCCTCGATGAGCACGAACGGATCCTCCTCGAGGATCACGCGGTCCTTGAACGTGCCCGGCTCCGACTCATCCGCGTTGCACACCACGTAGCGCGGCAGATCCGACTCCGCCGCGACGGCCGCCCACTTCCGTCCGGTCGGGAACGCTGCCCCGCCGCGTCCGACCAGCCGCGACCTGACGACCTCGTCGATCACGGCCTCGGCGCCGATGATCGAACGCTCGATGCAGCGCGACGTAGCCGCCCGCGGCGCGGTAGGCGTCGAGGGACGTGGGGTCGACGCGGCCAACGCGCTCGAGCAGTCGAAGGTCCTCGGAGCCGGCCTGCGGAGCGAGCCCGCGTACCCATTCGATCGGGTCGGGACCGCTGGTGCTCAGCTCCCGGCGCACCCGGGCCGGGTCGCCGGCGGCGAGCTCGACCGCCCAGCCCAGCGTGTCCGTCACGCCGTCCGCGTCCGTTATCTCACCCACCACGAGAGAGCCTGCCTCCTCGCCGGCGATGGTCACCAGCGACGCGGTCGGTCGCTCGCACTGGCCAAGGCATGGGCTCCTGAGCCAGGTTGCCGCCCCGTCATGCGTCGGCTCGCCGGCCGGTCCGAGCGTGCGCTCGAGCTCCTCGCAGACCTGCTCCGCGCCGGCCAGCCGGCAGGCGAGGTCGTCGCACACGTGCGCGACCACCGGCGGGCGCTCGGTCGTGGGCAGCAGCGCGTAGAACGTTGCCACGCCATAGGCCTCGGCGGGCGGCACCGACAGGCGGCGGCAGACGTGGTTGAGGGCCCCCTGGCTGAGCCAGCCGGTCCGGGCGACCGCCGCCTCGAGGGCGGGCAGCAGCAGGTCCCGTCGTGCACGGGCGTCGTGGCCACCACGGGCGACGTGCCCGTCCAGCGAGGCGTCACGGACACCCCCCGCCCAGCCGCTCGTCGCAGGGCCGATCAGCGGGTCGAGCACCGCGTCGACGGCGGCCCGCTCTCCGGGGGTCGCGGCGGGTCCCACGACGTGGAGGTCCATGACCCGAGTGTAGGCGTTTGCGCCCGGAGGCGGTTGGCGACGCTCGCGCAGGTGCGAAGCCCGGCGATGCCCGCCACCACCCTGTGGACACCGTCGGCATCGTCCCGCCAAGATGGGCTCCATGACGGACGTTGGCATCGGCTCGCTCCAGCGCGAGCTCAGGCGGCTGTACAGCCAGCACGAGTACACGCAGGCGCTGGACCTGCTCGATCGGCACCCGGAGACCCTGACCCAGCCCAGCATGCTCTACCACTGGCGGATGTGCCTCGCCGCCCGTGCCGGTGAGCCGGAGCTCGCGATCGGGGCCTTCCAGGATGCGATCGAGCGTGGACATGCCTACCCAGCTGCGCTGATCCGCGACGACGAGGACCTGGCCTCGCTGCAGGGGATCGCGGCGTTCGAGGAGCTGGCGCAGCGGAGCCTGGAGCGAATGGCCGAGGTCGAGCGGTGGGCGCGTCCGGAGCTGATCGTCATCCCGCCCGCGTTGCCCCGCGTGACGCGCGCGCCGCTGCTCCTCGGGTTGCACGGAAACTCGCAGAATGCCCGCCTTGCCGCCGCCGACTGGTCGCCGATCGTGGACAAGGGCTGGATGCTGGCCTGCGCCCAGTCGACGCAGGTGCTGACGACCGATGCCTTCGTCTGGAACGACCTGGCACGAGGGGCCGACGACGTGCGGGCGCTGGCCGGCGTGCTCGACATCGGCGGTGCCGTCGACCCGGCGCGGGTGGTCCTGGGCGGGTTCTCGATGGGTGGCGGGCTGGCCATCCAGCTGGCGGTGTCCGGGGCGATCGGCGCCAGCGGCTTCATCGTCATCGGCCCGTACCTGCCCGACCTGGCGGCGCTCGAGCCATACGTCGAAGCGGCCGCCGCACGCGGGCTGCGAGGCTACATCGTCATGGGCCTCCTCGAGTCGCCGGAAGGCCAGGGCATCATCCGTGCGATCCCACCATTCCTCGAGGCGCACGGGATTCCCTGCGAGCTCGAGGAGCAGCCCGACCTCGCGCACGCGTTTCCCGGGGCGTTCGACCAGGTCCTGGACCGGGCGCTCGCGTTCATCGAAGGCTGAGCCGCCACCCGAGCGTCCTCAGAGCGTGAGCGGTGGTCCGTACCACACGGACGCGGCGATGATCGCGTAGAGGCCGAGCAGCATCAGCCCCTCCAGCCACGTGGCCTCACCGTCGAACACGACCAGGGCACCGAGGATCGCGGTCAGCGCCAGCCCGACCAGGAGCGTCGGAGCGAGGACCAGCGTCAGGGGCGTTGGCGAGATGACCAGGCTCGCCAGCACGAGCACCGGCGTCAGGGCGATCGCGACCTGCAGGCTCGAGTTCTGGATCAGGCTGATCGACAGGTCCATGCGGTTGCGCACGGCCTGCTGGATGCCGACGACGTTCTCGACCGCGTTGCCCGCGAGCGCGACGACGATCAGGCCCACGAACGCCTCCGACAGCCCGAGCGATCGCCATCGCCGGCTGCAACGCCTCGACGAACCAGTCGGACACGAGCGCTGCCCCGACGCCGGAGACGGCGAGCAGCCCGAGGGTCAACGTCAGCGGCCAGGCGTGGCTCGTCGCCTCGTCGAGCCGTGACGCCCCCTGGCCGCCGGCCAGCGAGTACGGGATCGAGGCGATGAACACGATCAGCAGCACGATCGAGACGAACACCGAGATCTCGACCGCGTGTCCCTGGTCGGGTCCGCCGGGCGCGGTCGAGATCGTCGGGATGGCGAGCGACGCGACCGCGAGGACCAGGACCACCGCGATCGTTCGGACCGGTGCGGCGTCGAATTGCTGGAGACCGTTGCGCAGACCGCCGGCGAGGAACGCGAGGCCCAGGACGAGCAGGCTGTTGCCCAGGATCGAGCCGATGAGCGCGGTCTGAACCAGGACGACCAGCCCCTGCTGGAGCGCGAACAGCGAGATGAACAGCTCGGGCAGGTTGCCCAGCGCCGACTGGAGGACGCCGGTTGCCCCTGGCCCGAAGCGGTCGCCCAGCTGGTCGGTGCCCTCGCCGACGAGCCCGGCCAACCCGGCGAGCGTGATCGCGGTCACCACGAACACCGAGCACCTCGTCGGCACCGGTGAGCTTGAGCAGGATCGTGACCGCAACGCCGATCAGCGCGATGCCGCCGAGGACGAGCACCTTGCGACCGAGCATCGTCACCAGGCTGCCGGCCTCGGACGGGGAAGGCGATCGCTCCATCGCGACCGAGCATCAGCGACGCGCGTCGACGTCGTCAAGGCCGCCTGCCGGCATCGACCGAGCGTGCGCCCGCGAGGTCGACCCGGATCATGCCCGCGGTTCGGGTCAGGTGCCCGCTGCCACCCCCAGCTTCTCGACCCGGATCGCGGTGGCCTTGAACTCGGCCGTGCCGGCCTTCGGGTCCGTGGCATCAATCGTCAGCCGGTTGACGGCGACGTCGTCCTGGAAGTGGAAGCGTCATGAACGCGAGCCCGGGCCGCAGGCCGTCGTCGATGTGCACCGGCGCCTCCACCTCCCCACGCCGCGAGACGACCCGAGCCCGCTCGCCCTCGGCGAGGCCCAGCCGCTCGACATCCTCGGGCGACAGGTCGATCGTCTCGCCCCGGCGCCGCGGATACGCGTAGCGGTTCGACTGGACGCCCGTGTTGTAGGAGTCGAGCCTGCGGCCCGTGGTCAGCCGGATCGGGAACTCCTCGGTCAGCCTGTCCACCGGCGGATCGTGCTCCACGGGCATGAACGGCGCGCGGTTGCCGGGTACCGGGTCCTCCCACAGACGCGAGTGCAGGAACAGCTCGCCGGGGTGGCTCTCGTCGTAGCACGGCCACTGGAGCCCACCTTCGGCTCTCGAGCCGCGCATAGCTCATGCCGGCGAATGCGGGGGCCAGCGCCCGGACCTCGTTCCAGACGGTCTCCGGCGTCCGCCTCGCCCCAGTCGGCGCCCATGCGCTTCGCGATCTCGAACATGATCCACAGGTCGTCGCGTGCCTCGCCCGGTGGCTCGAGCGCCTTGTGGACGCGCTGGACGCGTCGCTCCGAGTTGGTGACCGTGCCCTCGCTCTCGGCCCAGGCGGCGGCGGCGGGCAGCACGACGTCGGCGATCTCGGCCGTTGCGGTCAGGAAGATGTCCTGGACGACGAGCAGGTCGAGGCCGCGCAGCCGGCGCTCCGTGAGCTCGCGGTCCGCCTCGGACTGCACCGGGTTCTCGCCGATCACGTACAGCACCGTCAGCTCGCCGCGATCCATCGCCTCGAACATGCCGGTCAGGTGCCAGCCCTTCTTTGGTGGGACGCTCACACCCCACAGGTCGTCGCAGCGAGCCCGGAGCTCGTCGTTCTCGACGTGCTGGAAGCCGACCAGGCGATCGGGCAGGGCACCCATGTCGCCGCCGCCCTGGACGTTGTTCTGGCCGCGGAGCGGGTTGAGCCCGCTCCCGTACCTGCCGATGTGCCCGGTCAGCAGCGACAGATTGATCAGCGCCAGCACGTTGTCGACGGCGTTGTGGTGCTCGGTGATGCCCAGCGTCCAGCACAGCATCGCCCGGTCGGCGCGTGGCATAGGCGTGCGCCGCCTCGCGGATCGCGCTCGGCGGGAACCCCGGTCTCGCGCTCGCCGCGTTCGAGCGTCAGGGCTCGACGGCCTCGCGGTACGCCTCGAAGTTGGCGGTCGCGCGCCCGATGAACTCGTCGTTGGCGAGCCCGGCGTGGATGATCTCGCGGGCCATGGCATTGGCGAGCGCGATGTCGGAGCCGACGTCGAGCCCCAGCCACAGGTCCGCCCACTGCGCGGTGGAGCTCCGCCGCGGGTCGATCGCGATCACGCGGGCACCGCGCCGCACCCCCTTCAGGAGGTGATGGAAGAAGATCGGATGCGTCTCCCGGGCGTTGCTGCCCCACAGGAGGAAGAGGTCCGTCTCCTCGGCTTCACGATATGAGCTGGTACCGCCACCAGCGCCGAACACGGTCGCCAGACCGGCGACAGAGGGGGCGTGTCAGGTGCGGTTGCAGCTGTCGATGTTGTTGCTGCCCAGGACGGCACGGGAGAGCTTCTGGGCCGCGAAGTTGACCTCGTTGGTCGACTTGCTGCAGCTGAAGATCCCGAACGTCCGCGAGCCGTGCGCGTCACCCGCGGTCCGCATCCCGGCGGCGACCCGGTCCAGCGCCTCGTCCCAGGTCGCGGGACGCAGGCTGCCGGTGCGACGGTCGCCGTCGCGAACGAGCGGCGTGGTGAGGCGGACGTACTCCTTCGGCACGGGCGCACCTCGGTATGGGGTCCGACCGGTCGAGTGTAGAACGATGAGCGGTGGGCGTCTCGGGGGACCGGAGCCGGCGCCCGCCGCTCCATGGGCTCGGATCGTCAGTCGAGCGAAGCACGGCAGCTCGGCCCGCCGCAGGCGTCGATCGTGCGGGCACCGCCAATCCGGCCGGTCTCAGCGCAGGGCCAGCAGTCCAGCTGCCCCTTCGGGGCCTCGACATCGCCCACCCGCCAGGCTGCGATGCCGGCCGCCGAGAGGTCGGCCTCGATGGCCCCGATCGCGGCCGGAGCGACCGCCGCCAGCAGCCCGCCCGACGTCTGCGGGTCGAGTGCCAGCGCCACCAGCTCGGGTGGCACGCCGGCGCCCATCTCGAGCGCACCGTCCGTGAACCGACGATTGTGGCCCGCACCCGCCGTCTCGACGCCGGCGCGCGCCGCCTCGAGCGCGCCGTCCAGCGCCGGCAGCGCCGTCGCCTGGAATGCCAGCCGCGTCCCCGACGCTCGCGCCACCTCCAGCCCGTGACCCAGCAGCCCGAAGCCGGTGATGTCGGTGGCGCACCGGACGCCGTGTGCCACGAGGATCTCCGACGCGGTCCGGTTGAGCGTCGCGCATTGCCTCGGTCGCGAGCGCCAGCTGCGCCTCGCTGACCGGGCCGGACCGCCGGCCGCTCACAAGCAGCCCGGTCCCGAGCGGTTTGGTGAGCAGCAGCGATGTCACCCGGCCGGGCGCCGCCCTTGCGCAGCATCCGGTCGGGCTGCGCCGCGCCGATCACGGCCAGGCCGTACTTCGGCTCCCGGTCGCGGATCGTGTGACCACCGGCGAGCAGGCCGCCCGCCTCCCGGACCTTCGAGGCGGCCCCGTCGAGCACGGCCCGCAGGGCCGAGGTCGGGAAGTCCTCCGGGAAGCGCCGCGATCGACAGCGCGAACAGGACCCGGCCGCCCATGGCGAAGATGTCGGAGAGCGCGTTGGCGGCGGCGATCTCGCCCGTACAGCCGCGGGTCGTCGACGAGGGGCGGGAAGAAGTCGACCGTGCCCAGCACGGCCAGCTGGTCCGAGATCTGCCATGCGGCAGCGTCGTCGGGGGGATCGAGGCCGGCGATCAACGCGCCGGAGCCCGTCGCCGGAGCCGGGCCGGCACCGAGGCCGGCGAGCGCCTCGGCGAGGACATCGGCGCCGAGCTTTGCGGCACAACCGCCGCAGTCGGTCAGGTCGGTGAGCTTGATCGACCCACCGTCCGGTGCTCCGGTCCTGGGGGACGTGCTGGACACCGGCCGATGATACGCGCCGGCTCCCGTCCGGCGGGCGCATTACATTCACGTAAACGTGAATCTTGGACTAGACTCGAGCCATGCGTCCCGCCGACCGGCCGCTGCTGGCCGGGCCATTCCACGTTGATCCCGCCGACCCGCGGCACCGGTGGCAGGTGCTCGGCGTCACGAGCCTCGGCGCACTGCTCTCGGCGCTGACCGCGGGAACGCTGGTGATCGCGCTCCCGGACATCCTGCGCGACCTCCACACCGACCTGTTCGCATTGCTCTGGATCGTCGTCGGCTACACGCTGGTCGCCACGGTGCTGGTGCTCAACGCGGGCCGCCTGGCGGACATGGTGGGCCGGGGTCGAACCTATGTGGCCGGTCTGGTCGTGTTCACCGTCGCGTCCGTGCTGTGCGGGCTGGCCCCGGACGCGCTGTCGCTGGTCGGAGCCCGGATCATCCAGGGCGTGGGCGGCGCGCTGCTGATGGCCACATCGACCGCGATCGTGACCGATGCCTTTCCGCGGCGCGAGCTCGGGAGAGCGCTGGGGATCAACGCCATGGTCATCGGCGCCGGGCTCATGCTGGGCCCCATCCTGGGCGGCTTCCTCACCCTGTTCGGGTGGCGGATGGTGTTCTGGTTCAACGTCCCGTTCGGCGTCGTCGGCGCCCTGATCGCCGCCATGGTGCTCGTCGATCCCGAGCAGCGGGCCGCCGGCCACTCGTTCGATCTCGCCGGATCGGCCCTCTACCTGGTCGGACTGCTGGGGCTGATGATCTCGCTCGCGTTCGGCGGGCTGTACGGCTGGACGGCGCCCTGGGTGCTGGGCGGGATCCTGACGTTCCTGCTGGCCGCGCCGGTGTTCGTGTGGGTGGAGTGGCGCAGCCCGGAGCCGCTGCTTGACCTCAACCTGTTCCGCAACCGCCTGTTCGCGATGGGCAACCTGACCGGTCTCCTCAACGGCATCGCGCGCAACAGCGTCCTGTTCCTGCTCGTGTTCTACCTTCAGGGCGCCAAGGGCCTCGATCCGGTCACGGCCGGCATCATGCTCGCCCCGCTGGCGGTCGGGCTGCTGGTCCTGTCGCCGATCAGCGGCGCGCTCGCCGATCGCTTCGGGTCACGCGAGCTGGCGACGCTCGGCATGGTCGTGACCGCCATCGGGCTGGCCGGGCTGATGACGCTCCAGGTCGACACGCCGTACTGGCAGCTCGCCCTGTGGCAGCTCATCATCGGCGCCGGATCGGGCCTGTTCAACAGCCCCAACACGAGCGCGGTGATGGGCGTCGTGCCGCCCGCGCAGCGCGGGGTGGGCGCGGGTGCCCGGATGATGCTGACCCAGAGCGGCTTCGTGATCAGCATCGCGCTTGCGATCGGCCTGGTCACGACGGCGATGGATCCCAAGGTGCTGCTCGCCGTGTTCTCCGGCACCCAGGTTGGCGCCCAGGGGATCGACCTCGACCCGTTCATCAGCGCCCTCCACGTCGCCTTCGCGGCCGGCGTCGTCGCGAGCCTGATCGGCGCCGGGGTGTCCCTGATGCGCGGCGGACACCAGTCATGGGAGCCGGACCGCGAGCCCGTGCCGATCGAGGCGACGCAGGGCCATCACGCTCCAGGTCGATAGGCCACACGCCGGCGCGCCTTCCCGTGATCGTGCGGACCCTGGCACCAGCCGGCGACCCGCTACCATCGCGCCGGGAGCGGAGGGGTCCCGGTGGGCTCCCCGGTCTTCAACACCGGTGGCGCGGCGCCCGGCGTCGCGCGGTGGGTTCGACTCCCATGCGCTCCCGCCATCAGCGGTCCGCCGGACCGCCCGCCCGCGCGGTTCGCCGTCGCGGCACGCTGCGGTCATGCGGGAAGCGGAAACCGTGCCGGATCCAGCGACCCGGGGATGGCCGGCCGTCGTCCGAGGATGAGGTCCGTGACGAGCCTCGCCGAGGCAGGGCCGGTCGAGATCCCCCACGGACCGTGGCCCGCGCAGACGTAGAGGTTCCGCTGCCCGGGCACCTCGCCGATGAGCGGCCGGCCGTCGACGCTCTGTGGCCGCGCACACGCTCGCACGCCGCGGATCGGCGCGTCGGCGACGGACGGCACGTAGCGCGTCGCGCGCTCCAGGATGGGCTCGGTCCAGCGGCTTGGCTCAGGTTCGACCGACAGGAAGGTCGAGCCGACGGCGCTCGCCCCGGGCAGCGGCACCAGGCTGAACTCCACGTCGTCGATGCCCGGCCCGTCTCCGCGCACGGTGTCTCCGTGATCGGTCTGGTGGGGCCCCAAATCACCCGGGACCGCGCCCGGCATCGTGTCCAGGATCGCCTCGATGCCGGCCTCCTCGAGCACATGGGTCGGATGGTCCTCGAGCTCGACCTCGACGACCACGCCCCAGCGCGCCTGGATGGGCGTCCAGCGTCCGGTCGGGTCCAGGACCTCCGGTGTCCACGGACCTGCGGCAACCAGGACCGCACCCGTTGCCAGCGGCCGGCCGCCGATGGTCACGCCGACGACGGTATCGCCGTCGCGCACGAGGTCGGCCCTGCGGCCCTGGCGGAGCACGGCCCCCTGTGCCTCGGCGAGCGACGCATAGGCGTAGGTGGACGCGCCCGGCATCACCGGGTAGCCGACGTCCACGCGGCACGCCCACAGGTCATCGCCCACCGCCGGATCGAGCTCGCGAAGGTCGGCCGCACCGACCACCTCGAGCCCGAGGTCGGGGAACGCGGCACGGATCGATGCGGCCTGGCGGCGGACCGCCGCCTCGTCGGGCGAGATGTACAGCAGCCCGGCCGGCGTCGCGGGAAACGGGAACATGCTGGAGCGGCTCGCGAGGTCGCGATACAGCCCCACGGTCTCGCGGTAGAGCGCCGCGAGCACGGGATCGAACGGGTGCTGGACGACCCCCGAGTTCGCCCCCGAGGCGCCCGACGCGAGCCCCTCGCGCTCCACCAGCACGACGGACGCGCCGGCGGCCGTGAGCAACGCGGCCGCGGAGGTGCCCACGATGCCCCCACCGATGATGACGACGTCGGGGTTCGCCGGGTTGGCCATCGATCACATGCTCCCTGCCCGACCGAGCCGGGACGGCGGCCGGGGTGCCATCATCGCAGCGTGACCCGCTCATCGTCCGTCGTCGCATGCCCGTCGGCGCGTGCCGGTGTCCTCGTCCCGTGCTCCGCATCCTCCGAGCGTCGAGCGTGTCCTGCAGCTCGTGCGGCGGGAGCTCTCGGACGCGCTGAGCGAGCCCGAGGCGCTGACGGTCGTGGTCCGGGAGGTGGTGCAGGACGAGCGGCTTCGACTCTCGGCCGGTGGAGCACCCGCCAGCGACGAGCAGCTCGCAGCCAGGGTCGGGGCGAGGATCGTCGCCCTCCGCGATCCTGCACGCGCGGCGCCGCCGCGCGTGATCAACGCGACCGGGGTCATCCTGCACACCAACCTCGGTCGGGCACCGTGGCCCGAGGCCGCGCGCGCCGCTGCCGAGCGGGCGGCGGCGGACTACGGGTTGCTCGAGCTTGATCCGGCGACCGGGCGCCGTGGGCGGCGGTTCAGGACCGCCGAGGACCACCTGGTGGCGCTGACCGGTGCCGAGGATGCCCTCATCGTGTCCAACAACGCGGCGGCGCTGCTGCTGGCGGTCGGGCTCGCCGGCCGTCGCGGCTCGCTGGTCGTGTCGCGGGGCGAGCTGGTGGAGATCGGGGGCGGCGTCCGCATCCCCGAGGTGATCGGTCGAGCCGGCGCGCATCTGATCGAGGTCGGGACGACCAACCGGACGCGCGTCGAGGACTTCGAGCCGCCGCTTGCGGAGGGTCGTGCGAGGGCCGTGCTCCGCGTCCATCCCTCCAACTTCGCCCTCAGCGGCTTCACCGAATTGGCCGATCTGGCCGGGGTCGCGGCGCTCGCCCACGCGCACGGTGCGATCGTGATCGACGACCTGGGATCCGGCGCCCTGCTGGACACCGCGAGGTTCGGTCTCGCGCACGAGCCCATGGCCGCCGAGCGACTGGCGGCGGGCGCGGATGTCGTGCTGTTCAGCGGTGACAAGCTGGTGGGCGGACCGCAGGCGGGGCTTCTCGCCGGCCGGCGCGAGCTGATCGCGCGGCTGCGACGCGATCCGCTGGCGCGGGCGATGCGGCCGGACAAGACGATCCTGGCCGGCGTCGCCGCGACGCTCGCGCTGTACCGGGCGGGCCGGGCCGTGGCCGAGATCCCCGTCTGGCGCCAGATCGCGGTGCCGCCCGACGTCCTTCGCGAGCGTGCGCAGCAGATCGCGGTCGCGGCCTCGGCCGGTGGTCGCGATGACCTGCGCGTGATCGAGGTCCAGTCCACCGTCGGTGGTGGCTCGCTGCCCGGCCAGGTGCTGCCGTCCTGGGGCATCGCGATCCGGACCGGATCGCCGGACCGAGCCGCCCGCCGGCTGCGGGAGGGTCGCGCGGAGGCGGCCGACGGTGGCCCGTCGCTGGGAACGACGGCGTCACCGCGCGAGCGCATCCTCGCCCGGATCGAGGGAGGCTCGATCGTGGTCGACCTTCGGACCCTGGATCCGGCGGACGATGCCGTGATCGCCCGGCGCCTGGTCACCGATGTTCCCCCGGAGCCCGCGTGAGCGAGGGCACCCTGGCGGTCGTGGTCGGTACCGCCGGTCACATCGATCACGGCAAGACGACGCTTCTCCGCGCGCTGACGGGCATCGATGCCGACCGGCTGCCCGAGGAGCGCCGGCGGGGCATGACGATCGACGTCGGCTATGCGCATCTCGACGCTCGACGACGGGACCGTGATCGACTTCGTCGATGTGCCGGGGCACGACCGGCTGGTGGGCAACATGCTCGTGGGTGCCGGCGAGATCGATGCGGCCCTGCTGGTGGTCGCGGCCGATGATGGGCCGAACGCACAGACGCTCGAGCACGTCGAGCTCCTCCACGCGCTGGGCATCAACGACGGCCTCGCGGTGGTGACGAAGACGGACCTCGTCGCCGATCGGGAACGATCCGCGCTCGAGGACGAGATCGCCGCCCTGCTTGCCGGAACCTCGCTGGCCGGCGTGCCGGTGGTCGCCGCCTCTGCCACGACCGGCGATGGGCTGGACGAGGTTCGCCGCGCGCTGGCCGGGCTTGTCGATCGCGTGCGCGCTCGACCCCAAGGTCGTGGCGACCGACCCCGGCTCGCCATCGACCGGGTGTTCGGCGTCCGTGGCCGCGGCGTGGTGGTGACCGGCAGCCTGCGCGGCGGTCCGCTCCATGGCGGCGATTCGCTCCGGCTCGAGCCCGCCGGGCGCCCGATCCGGGTCCGCGAGCTCCAGGTTCGCGGGACGACGGTCGAGATCAGCGGCGGCGGGCGCACCGCGGTGCTCGTGGGTGGCGTCGATGCCGATGCGCTGGGCCGGGGCATGGTGCTGACCACGGACCCCGGGGTGGTGTCGACCTCGCGGCTCCTGGTCGCGCTCCGTCCGCGAGTGGTGCTGGGATCGTCGTCGACTGCCAGCGCCGGCGGATCACGCCCACCCGCGGCCGCCCCGCCCGATCGGGCCAGGGTCCGGCTGCACCTCGGTACCCAACAGGTGGACGCGCTCGTGGTCCGCGGACCCCGGGAGGCGATCACCCTCCCCGACGGCTCCTCGCTCGCCATCCTGCGTCTCAGCGCCGCCGTCGCCGCGGCCGCGGGCGACCGGCTTGCCCTGCGCTGGCCATCGCCGCCCGCGACCGCCGGAGGTGGCCTGGTGCTCGATCCGGCGCCACCGCGGGGGATCTCCCGGCGCCGGCTCACGCCCGAGCGGGTCGAGGCGCTCGCGGTCGCGGTCGCTGCCGATCCGGGCGGGGACGAGGTGACCTCGGCGCGACTCGCCCTCCATGGCACCCTGCGCGAGGCCGCGGGCTGGCGGCTGGCATCGGACATCAGCGAGGCCCTGGCAGCACGGGCACGGACGCTGGTGGCCGGCCATCACGTGGCCGAGCCCGCATCGCCCGGCCTGCCGATGCCGGTGCTTCGAGCCGCGCTGGCGTCGGCCGTCAGGAGGATGGCGACCGCTCGATCGCAGCGCCGCCGACGAGGTCGCACAGACCGTCATCGATGAGCTGGTCGCCGCGGGCGTGCTGGCACGGGACGGTGATCGGGTACGCGACCCCGCCCGTGCGCCCGGCCTGCCCGCCACGGTCCTGGCTGCCATGGACCGGCTCGAGACCGCGTTGTCTGTGGCTGCGCCCCCGCCATTGGCCGAGACGGCACGGGCGGTCGGGTGCCCGCCCGACGGCGTTCGAGCGCTGGAGTCGTCCGGGCGCATCGTCCGCCTCGAGGATGACCTGGCCTGGTCGGCGTCGACGCACCGCGAGCTCGTGCGCCGGGCCGTCGCGATGGCCGCGGCCGGACCGCTGACCCCGGCCGCGTTCCGGGATGCGAGCGGCACCAGCCGTCGATACGTGCTGCTGATCCTGGAGGACCTCGATCGACGCGGCGTCCTGCAGCGGACCGAGGCCGGGCACGTGCTGAGCCCTCGGATGGTCGATCGGCTGCGCGCCCGCACCGCGGCAGCCGCACCGAACGACGGGGCATCAGCGTCGAGCATGGACGACGCCCGGGATGGGGGCGGCCGATGAGCGTCGTCGCGATCGTCCTCGCCGGTGGCGCCTCGACGCGGTTCGGTGGCGACAAGCTGCGCGCGGAGCTGGGTGGTCGGCCGTTGCTCCATCACACGCTCCAGGCGTGCGCGGCCGTGGTCCCGACCGTCGTGCTGGCGCTCGAGCCCGATACCCCGGTACCGCCGCTCCCGACGGCGCTCGCGCAACCGCATCCGCATCGCCCGTGACCCGACCGCATACCGGGGTCCCCTCGGTCGCACTCGCCGCGAGCCTGCAGATCGCGTCGGCGACCGTGGCCGACGCGGACACCGCGGTCCTCGTGGGCGGTGACATGCCGGGGCTGCAGCCGGCCGTCCTTCAGCTGCTCGTCGATCACCTCGAGCTGCCGGTCACCGCGGGAGCGACCCCGCCCGAGGCCGTGATCCTGGAGGCGGAACCGACCGCCTATCTGCCCCTTGCGGCGCGGATCGCGACCTGCTGCTGCCGCCGCCCGCGCGCTCCTGGCCTCGGACCGACGGTCACTTCGATCACTGCTCGATCGGCTCGAATACGCGGCGATCGATGCTGCGACGTGGCGAGCGCTCGATCCCGACGGCCGGACCATCGCCGATGTCGACACGACCGGTGATCTCGCGGCCGTGCGCGACCGAACACCCTGAGCCTATCCCGCCAGCTCGGACGCCTCGTACACGGACTCGCCCTCGACGAACGTGCCGATCACCCGGGCATCGCCGATCGGTCCGGCGCCCGGATCGAACAGGTCGCGGTCAAGGATCGCGATGTCGGCCAGGCTGCCGACGGCGAGGCATCCCGTCTGGTCGAGGTGGTTGACATAGGCAGAGCCGGCCGTGAATGCCGCGAGCGCGTCGGTCAGCTCAAGCGCCTCCTCGGGCATGAACGGCTCGAGCTCGCGACCCTCGACGCTGACGCGCGTGACGGCAACCTCGATCTGGAGCAGGGGATCCGGCGTGGACACCGCCCAGTCGGAGCCCATCGCGAGCGTCGCCCCATGCCGCCGCAGCGAGCGCATCGGGTACTGGCGTGCGCTGACCTCGGGTCCCAGCACGGGCAGCGTCAGCTCGTCCATCTGGCTCTCGTGGGTGGCCCAGAAGGTCTGGAGGTTGGGAATCGCGCCCAGCTGCCGGAACCGCGGCAGGTCGTCCGGGTGGACGACCTGGAGGTGCGCCAGCGTGGGCCGGGTATCGGACCAGCCGTTCTGCTGCCGCGCGGCCTCGACGGCATCGAGCGCGATCCGGACCGCACGGTCGCCGAGGGCGTGAAAGTGGGGCTGGAACCCAAGCTCGTCGAGCCGGACGGTGGCCGTGCGCAGGACCTCGGGCTCGATGAACACGAGGCCGGTCTCCTCGGTGTCCTGGCCGCCGGGCCCGAGATAGGGCTGGAGCATCGCCGCCGTCTGGTGCTCGACGACGCCATCGACCATCAGCTTGACGCTGGTTGCCGAATACCGCCCCAGGCGACCCCGCTCCCGCCGATCGACGAGCTCGTCGATCTGCTCGAGGCCACGCGACCGATCCCACCACAGGGCACCCACCACCCGCGCGGTGAGCTCGCCGGTCCCTGCGAGCGAGAGGTAGGTCGCCTGGTCCTCGTCGGTCACCCATGCGTCCTGCCAGGCGGTGATGCCGAGTGCCTGGAGATACCGCTGGGCGTCCAGCAGGGCGGCTCGCATCTCGTCGGGCGTCGTCGGCGGCGCGAGCCGGCCCACCAGGTCCATCGCGCCCTCGTGGAGCATCCCGCTCGGCGTCCCGTCGGGGTCGCGGGCGATCCGGCCGTCGGGCGGATCCGGGGTCCCGGCGTCGATGCCGGCCAGCTCCAGGGCCCGGCTGTTGACCCAGGCGTCGTGGACGTCCCGGTTGGGCAGGTAGACGGGTCGATCGGGCACCACGCGATCGAGATCCTCGCGCCGCGCCAGGCCGCCCGGGAAGTCGGCCATCGACCAGCCGCCACCCAGGATCCACTCGCTGTCCCGATGGGTCGCCGCGTAGTCGGCGATCACTGCCAGGTAGCGATCGAGGCCCCGCTCGCCGTGGAGCTCGCACCGGATCCGGGCAAGGCCGGCGTGGATCGGATGCGCGTGCGCGTCCTGGAAGCCGGGGGTCGCCGTTCGCCCGCGCAGCTCGATGACGCGGGTTCGGGGGCCGGCCAGCGCCCGGACCGCGCGGTCTCCACCGATGGCCACGATGCGCCCATCGCGCACCGCGAGCGCCTCGGCCCAGGAGCGTGCCGCATCCGCCGTGAAGATCCGTCCGCCGGTCAGCACCAGGTCGGCCGTGCCGATGGTCGCCGTCGGCGCGCTCATCGCGCACCGTCCCGGGTGGTCGAGATGGCGGCGGCGTTCGTGCCGGCGTCGATCTCCTGCAGGTATCGAAGCAGCTGCTCGTAATCGTCGACGACGAGGTCGGCGCGGGGGGCCACGGACCTGGGACCGTAGAGACAGCTGAACAGCCCGGCCGATTGCCCCGCCTCGATGTCCAGCGCACGATCGCCGATCGCCATCGTCTCCGGCCGTGCGAGGCGATGCTCCACGAGCGCCAGCTCGAACATTGTCGGGTCCGGCTTCCTCGGGTATCCCTCGTCCGCCGTCACGAGGCCGGCGAACAGGCCGGCCATGTCGTTCGCGGCAAGCAGCGCCTCGGTGCTCGCGCGGCGGCGGTGGGTGACGATCACGTTTGCACCCCCGATCGCACGGATGTGGCGACACACGTCAATCACGCCGGCAAATGGCGGGCTGTCCGACACCGCCCGCTCGGCATACCGTCTGCCGAACCGGTCCTCGAGGGCCTGCCGCGAGACTGCATGGTCCCGGGCCAGCACATCGGCGCAGTGGTCGAGCGACACCAGGCACAGCTCGCTGATCGTCGCGGCCGGCGCCGCCGCACCGAGGTCCCGCAGCGCGTCCCCGAACGCGCGCACGATCCCCGGGTAGGTGTCGAACAGCGTGCCGTCGACATCCCAGATGACGTTGCGGATCATCGTCTCGAGCCTCGATCTCCGGGACGCCTGCCGGGCGCGTTGCGCAGCGCGCCACCGTCACGGACATGGTGCCCCACCCCGGGCACCGGCGTGGCGCGGGCGGGTACGCTCCACGGATGACGAGCGTGCACCTTCTCCATGCCGGCTACGCGGGCGACCGTGTGGCCTCGTCCATCGCCCTCGTGCGTGACGGGGATGCGTTGATCATCGTCGACCCGGGGATGGTCGCTCGACGATCGCTGATCCTCGACCCGCTCGCTCAGCTGGACGTGGCCCCCGAAGCCGTGACCCACGTGTTCCTCAGCCACCATCACCCCGATCACACCATCAACGTGGCGCTCTTTCCGAACGCCGAGGTCGTCGACTTCTGGGCCCGCTATCGTGGCGACGAGTGGCTCGACCACGACGGCGACGGCTATCGGCTGTCGCCCCATGCCCAGCTGTGGCTCACCCCCGGGCACACCGAGGAGGACGCGACGCTCGTGGTCGAGGCCGACGACGCGGTGTATGCCATGACGCACCTCTGGTGGCGCGAGGACCGGACGCCCGCCGAGGACCCGCTGGCCTGGAACCAGGCTTCCATCGAGCGTCACCGCGAGCGTGTCCTCGAGGTCGCCGACATCGTGATCCCGGGCCACGGCGCGCCATTCAGGGTGCACGGCTGAGGCGATCAGCTCACCGGCGGCCATCGGCGACAGCGCCCCATCTCGCAGCGCCCGTTCGCGGTTGCCCTCCTCGGCAGCCCGAATGCCCGGTGTGGCCCCGGGTGGCCCCCGGGTGGCTACCGGGTGGCTGTTCAGGACGCCGGGCGTGCCCCTGCTTCCGTGGCTCGCCCCTCGATCGACTCCCGAAGCCCGTACCAGTTGGCGGCCGCGCCGGCCACCAGCAGACCCGCGCATACGAGCACGGCCAGGTGGAACGCGTCGGTCGACGCTGTCTGGGCGGCCTGCGCGACCTCGGGAGGCGTTCCCGCCTTGGGCGGGTTCAGCGGCTGCACCTGCTCTCGCAGGCTCGGATCCTGAGGGTCGAGGCCGGGCACGGCCGACGCCAGCGACGCGTAGAACGTGCCGGAGATGACGACGAACACGAGCGCCAGCAGGATCGGCTGTCCGATGCGGCTGACGGCGTTGTTGATCGCCGAGGCAACGCCGGCATTCCGCACCGGAACCGACGACATGAGCGTCGATGTCAGCGGTGCGACCACGAGCGAGATCCCGATCCCGAACAGCAGCACGAACGGCAGGATGTCGACGAGCGCCGATGTCGGCGGCATGAACGTGGAGGGGTCGGCCAGCGCCAGCTGCCAGGGGGTCGAGTCTGCGGGGACGCGCGAGAACCAGGCCAGGCCGGCAGCCATGAGGATCGGCCCGACCCACAGGAAGACACGCGAGCCCACGCGGCCTGCAAGCGAGCCCACGCGAGTCGACAGCACGGTGAGCAGGATCGAGGTGGGCAGGGTGATCAGGCCGGCGGCCGTCGCCGTGTAGCCCAGCACGCCCTGCAGGAACAGGTACTCGAGCGTGAAGGTGCCGTACAGCGCGCCGTAGATCAGCAGCGTCGAGAGGTTGATGGTCGCGAACGCTCGTCGCCGGAACAGGGCCAGCGGCACCAGCGGGTTCGGTCGCCGGGCCATCAGGATCGGGAACGCGATGACCGCGATGACGCCCACGATCAGGGCCGCCCAGGCGACCGGGTCCTGCCACTGCCGGTCCTGGCCGCGGATGGCGCCGAACGCCAGGCCGCCGACGGCGAGCACGGCGACGACCGCGCCCAGCCAGTCGAACCGGCCGCTTGCCTCCTCGTCGCGGGTCTCGGGCATGAACCGGATCGTCGCGTACAGCGCGACCAGCACCAGGGGCACGTTGAGCAGGAACGCGAAGCGCCAGCTCACGCTGTCGACCAGGAACCCGCCGACGATCGGTCCCAGCAGCGTGGTGGCCGACGTGGCCGATGCCCAGATGCCGAACACCCGGGAGCGGGCGGGTCCGTCGAAGATCGCGGTCAGGATCGCGAGCGAGCCCGGGACGAGCAGCGCGCCCGCGGCCCCCTGGAGCACCCGGAAGACGTCCAGCAGCTCGAGCGTCGGTGCGGTGCCGCACAGGACGGACATCGTGCCGAACCCGACCAGCCCGATCAGGAAGATGCGCCGCCGCCCGTAGTAGTCCGCGAGCGCGCCGGCCAGGACGAGCAGCGCGGCGAGCACCGCGAGGTAGCCCGACACGGCGTACGTCTGGCCTTCGAGGGTCGAGACGACCGTGGCCGGAAGCTCCTCGCCGATGGGCTTGAGGGCGAGGTTCACCACGGTGCCGTCAAGGAACACCATCGACGATCCGAGGATCGCCGCGACCATCGTCCAGCGTTGGGTCGACGTCACCGGGACACAGGGACGAGCATCATCCGAGTGTTGCAGCCAACCTGTGGGCCGTCCAGAACTCGCATCCCGGGTCGCTGCTCTAGACTTCGCGCGTGCCCGGACCGGTGGCGCTTGTTGGCGCCGGAGAGTTTCTTGCCCAGATGGTCGATGTCGACCGGAGCCTGCTCCAGTCGAGCGGTCGGCCTCGGCCGCGGGTGGCCATCCTCCCCACCGCCTCGGCGCCGGACGGGGAGCAGGCGTTCCGCACCTGGGCGGAGATGGGCGTCGAGCACTTCTCGGCGCTGGGCGCCGAGGTCGAGCCGGTCCTGGTCAGGGATGTTGCCGGGGGCTACGACCCTGCGGCGATCCAGGCCATCGGCGAGGCGGATCTCGTCTACCTGTCGGGTGGCCACCCGGATCACCTGCTGAGCGTGCTCCATGGCTCGCCCCTCGGCCAGGCACTGATCGCGGCGAACGCGCGCGGCGCGGTCATCGCGGGCTGTTCGGCCGGGGCGATGGCGATCGTGGGCCGGGTGCTCCATGTTCGACGGGTGCCTCGGCTCCGGGTGCCGCTTCCGTTCCCGCTGGGCTGGCCGGACGGGCTGCGCCTCGTCGAGGGCGTCGTGGTTCTGCCCCACTACGACGCGTGGCCCGAGGCCGTGGCCGCTTCGATCGTCCTCCAGGCACCGCGCGGCTCGCGGGTGCTGGGCATCGACGAGGACACGGCCGCCGTGGGCCGAAACGGCACCTGGCAGGTTCGTGGCCGTGGTCGGGTCACGATCTGGCGCGGGCGTCACCGCGAGCGCTACCGCGAGGGCGACGCGTTTCGCCTGTAGACGCGCTTCGCCTGGGCGAGAGCCCGGGTCGGAAAGCCCTGGGGGCAGGCTGGCGCCGTGGGCGCCCGACGCCGGGGACGCCAGACGCCGGCCGCGCGGCGGTCAGTCGGGCCGGATCTGGCGGAAGCAGTCCGAGCAGTAGACAGGCTTGTCCATGCGCGGCTTGAAGGGCACCTGCGCCTGGTTGCCGCACGACGAGCAGACGGCCACGAAGTACTCGCGCGTGGATCGGTCGTCGGTGCGCTCGTAGCCACGCGGGCCGCCGATCGAGCGCACATCGCCACCCGAGTCACGCGTGGCGCGCCGATAGGCGCGGCAGGAGGTGCAGCGCTTGGGGTCGGACGTGAACCCCTTCTGCGCGTAGTACTCCTGGTCGGCCGCCGAGTGGATGAACTCCACCCCACAGTCAACACAGGTCATGGTTCGATCGGCGTAGGTCACGATGCTCCTCCCGGGCGCGCGCTCGGACGATGAGGTGCACACCGAACGGGGACCCTCCCCCTGGGCCTGCGGAGGCGGCGGGGAGTCAGCCGGGGCCGCGCGACCCAGGTGCCGTGTATCGGAGTCCCTAGCTCGGGGCGCACCGCTGGTTACGTGGCGCCAGCCTACACCGGGTCGGCGAACCCTGCTGATGGCGACGCCGGCGGTCCGGGACGGCTGCCCGGCCGGGCGAGCGGACCTCGTAGATGACCCTGGGAACGACGCGCGATCGACCGCCGGCGGATCATCCAGCGGGGCGTCCGGCGGCCGGTCCACCCGGCGATGTCAGGGTCCAGCGGTGCCGGATGACCTGTCACAATGGCCACGGAATCCTGACTCGCGGGGCGCCGGCACGGGCAAGCCGGTCGTCCCCCGCGCTGCATCAACGGGGAGGCAGGCCCACCGCATGCTCCGACTGCTCCACACCGCGGACGTCCACCTTGGCGCCCGGCACGCGGATCTCGGCGAGGCAGCCGCGGCCCAGCGCGAACGCCAGTTCGCCGCGTTCCGCGCCAGCATCGATCTCGCGATCGCCGAGAAGGTCGATCTGTTTCTCATCGCGGGCGACCTGTTCGATTCCAATGTCCAGCCCAAGCGGTCCGTGGAGCGGGTCGCTGCCGAGCTGGCTCGGCTGGTCAAGGCGCGGATCCGATGCGTCCTGGTGCCCGGCACCCACGATGTCTACGATCGCGCGTCGGTCTATCGCGCGTACAGCCTGTTCGCGATGGCAGGCAGCAAGCCCGGAGACGGCATGGTCACCGTCCTGACCCCCGAGCACCCGTGGGTCCACCTGCCGGAGCTCGACACTGTCGTCCACGGCCCCGTGTTCCCGACCAAGCGCGCGCCGTACAGTCCGCTCCGCGACCTGGCCACCGTCCAGACGCCCGACGCCACGTGGAAGATCGGACTGCTGCACGCCTCGATCGCGATCCCCGGTCGCACCGACGGCGACGAGGTCGTGATCACCACAGAGGAGATCGGCGCGTCCGGGCTCGACTACCTGGCGCTCGGGCACTGGCACTCCGCCCAGCAGGGGACGAGCAAGGGTGTGACCTATGCGTACGCGGGAGCCCCCGAGCCCGTTGCGGTGGACCAGGACCGGGCAGGCAAGGTGCTCCTCGTCACGCTCGACGAGCAGGGCGGCACCCGCCACGTCGAGGTCGAGGAGCGGGTCGTCGGCCGGACCCGTTTCCAGCGTCTCGAGCTGGATGCCGCGACCTTGGAATCGCAGCCGGCGCTGATCGCCCGGATCGAGCAGGAGGGCGACCCTGACCTCGTGCTCGACGTGCGCCTGATCGGTGTCCGGCCGGACGAGCTGGATCTGTCCGTCGAGGAGATCGAGGCCGCCGTCGCGGGCTCCTTCCTCCGGGTCCGGGTCCGGGATGTGAGCCACCCCGCCCTCACCGAGGGTGCGCTGCCGCCGGCAGAGACGATCGCCGGCGCGTTCATCCGCAACGTCGAGGGCCGGATCGCCGATCTCGAGGCAACCGGAGACGCCGACGCGGCGCGCGATGCCGAGGAGCTGCGCGACGCGCTCCGGCTGGGCCGGCTGCTGCTGGCCGGGCAGGAGGTGACGCTGTGAGGATCTCGAGCCTTGCGCTCACCGACATCCGCCGCTACCGAGAGCAGGAGATCGAGCTCGCCCCCGGGCTGACGATCATTCGCGGGCCGAACGAGTCCGGCAAGTCCACGATCCAGCGCGCCATCGAGCTCGCCCTGACCCGCCGCGTCACCAGCTCCCACTCCGACCTCGACGCGCTCGTGCCCTGGGATGGCGACCCCGAGTCGCGCACGGCGATCGGGATGGTGTTCTCGTACGAGGACGAGGACGGCGAGGTCCACGAGGCACGGCTGGCAAAGGCGTTCCGCGGCGCCAGGGGCCAGGCGCGGCTGGAGCTCGACGGCACCGTCATCACCGATCCGGCCAAGGTTGACGAGGAGCTCGCGAACCTGTCGGGCGTGCCCACCGAGGGCTTCTTCCGATCGACAGCGTCCATTCGCCACCACGAGCTGTCCGAGCTGCAGCGCGATGAGGCCGCCCTGCGCGACCGCCTCCAATCGTCGATCAGCGGCGCCGACCGCGGGACGAGCCGCGCCAGGAAGAAGCTCGACCGGGCGCTCCATGAGCTCCAGACGAAGGGCACCAAGAACCCGGGTCAGCTCAAGATCGCGGAAGACGCCGTGACCGAGCTCGAGGGGCGGCTCAGCGAGGGCGAGGATCAGCTGGCTCGCCTGGAGCATGACCGCGACGCGCTGGTGGTTGCCCGCGACCGACGGCGGGAGTCCGAGACGGCCCTCGTCGAGCGACGCTCGCTGCTCGAGAAGGCGCGCCAGGCGGAGCGGCTCACCGCCGAGCGAACGGCCGCCACCGAGCGCTTCGCGCGCTACCGCGAGTCCGTCGTGGTCCGCGACGAGATCGACGAGCTCGAGCGAACGCATCCCTCGTCGATCCCGCTGCCGGTGCTGCGCACGACGGTCGAGCGGCTTCGGACCGTGGTCACCCGGATCGCCACCCTGCAGCGGCTGCTCGAGGGCGAGGTCCAGGTCGACTTCGAGGTCCCGCCCGAGGTTCGCTGGCGCCACCTCTCGCGCTGGTCGCTGGTGCTGGTCGTGATCGGGATCGTGATCGCGGCCGTGGCCTTCGGCCTCGATGCAGCGGGCATCGTGGAGCTCGGCACGCTCCCGATCCTGGCCGGCGGCGTCGTGGCCGCGATCGGCCTCGTGCTCGCGTTCGTGGGTTGGTGGCGGCGGCGGAGCGATCGGATCGAGGAGCAGCTCCGGGAGGAGGAGGTCGATCGCCGCCTCCGAGGACGCTCCGAGATGGAGCTCGAGCTGCGCCAGGCCGAGGCCGAGCGCGAGGACCTGCTGGGGCGGATCGGGCTCGCTGACCCGGAGGCGGCCGATGCGGCGCTGGTGGCCGAGGAGGCGCATGTCAGCGCCATCGAGCAGCGTCGCGCGCGGCTGTCGGGCCTGATCGGCGACGAGCCGCTGGAGACGCTGCCCCAGCGCCGGGACTCGGCGGCGCTGGAGATCGAGCAGAAGACGGCGGCGCTCGAGGCCCTTGGCCCGATCGCCAAGGAGCCGCGTGCGCGGGAGCGGCTCGAGGTCGAGGTCGCCGACGCGGAGGGCGCGCTCGATCGGAGCCGGGACGAGGAGGCCAACGCGCGAGCACGGGTGGAACAGAACCCGATCGACGCAGAGGAGATCGCCGCGACCGCCGAGCGGCTGGCGATGGCTCGAGACCACCTCGAGGTGACGCGCCGGCGCGCTCGCGTATACGCGCTCACCCTCGACGAGATCAACGCGGCGGAGCAGACGACGATGCAGCGTGCCACGCGCTACCTGGAGCGACGCATGGTGGCCGACGTCGAGCGGATCACCGACGGCCGCTACCGGCGGGTGCGGGTCGATGACACCAACCTGGGCATCGACGTGTTCGCGCCCGAGCGTGGCGGGTGGGTGTCGGTGGCCAGCCTGTCCCAGGGCACGCTCGACACCATCTACCTCGCCGCCCGCCTGGGCCTGGTGCGCCTGGTGACCGGCGATCGTCGGCCGCCGCTCATTCTCGACGACCCGTTCGTCACGCTCGACGACGTGCGAGCGGCTCGCGCCCTGGAGCTGCTGCGCGAGCTTGCGGTGGGCTTCCAGGTGATCTACCTGACCACCTCGAATCGCTACGACGCGCTCGCCGATCGGGTGGTCGAGCTCGCGGGACCGACCGCCGTCGACGACGGCGCGGGCGACGAGCAGGAGGGGACCGACGCGGCCGCACCGGCCGGCGAGGCGAGCGAGGTGGCGTCTGCCTGACGCCTTCGGGCCAGGCGCCGCGGTCGTCGTCCTCGGCCTGCTGTCCGCTACGTCGTGGGGCGCCGGCGACTTCGGCGGGGGGCTGATCAGCCGTCGGGCGCCGTTGCTGGGCGTCGTGGCCCTGACCCAGGTCGTGGGCCTCGTTGCCGCCCTGCTCGCCGTCGTGGCGCTCCGCGAGCCCTTCCCGACCGGATCCGACCTGGCGTGGTCGCTGGTCGGCGGCGTCGCCGGCATGGTCGGGATCTCGGCGCTCTACCGAGGCCTCGCCGTGGGGCGCATGGGCGTCGTCGCCCCCTCCGTGGGCGTGATCGGAGCGGTGATCCCCGTGGTCGTGGGCTTCGCCCTCGAGGGGATACCGGCGCCGGCGTCGGTGGCCGGGATCGTGACCGCGCTGCTGGCGGTCGTGCTGGTCACCCGGGCGCCGGGGCATGACGACGGTCGCCCGTCCGGCTTCGCCTGGGCGCTGCTCGCTGGATCCGCGATCGGCCTGTTCAACATCGCGGTCGGCCAGCTCTCCGACGCGGCCACGTTCGCCCCGCTGGTTGTCATGCGCATCGTGCAGGCCGTCCTGGTGGTGATCGTGATCGTCACCTGGCGGCAGCCATGGCGGCTCGACGCCTGGTCGCTCCGTCGGGTGCTCCTCGTGGGCCTGCTCGACATGGGCGGCAACGTCGCGTTCATCGCCGCCGCTCAGACCGGCGCCCTGGCCATCGCGGCGGTGCTCAGCTCGCTCTACCCGGTGGTGACGGTGATGCTGGCCGTGTCCGTTCTCCACGAGCGCATGACGCTGCGCCACGTGGCGGGCATCGGTCTCACGATGCTCGCGATCGTGCTGATCGGGTTCGGCACGGCAGCGTAGGATCGCCAGGTGCGGATCTCGGCCAAGGTTGACTACGCGGTTCGGGCGATGTGCGAGCTGGCCGCCCGCGATGACGACACGCCCATGAAGGCCGACCAGCTGGCGGCCGCCCAGGAGATCCCGCTCTCGTTCCTCAACAACATCCTGGTCGACCTGCGGCGTGCGGGGATCGTGCGCTCGACGCGCGGGCAGGTCGGCGGACACCGGCTGGCGCGTCCTGCCGAACAGGTGACGATCGCGGACATCATCCGGGCCGTCGAAGGGCCGCTGGCGGACGTCCGCGGCATCCGCCCCGAAGCGCTCGAGTTCAGCGGGCCGGCCAACGGGCTGCGGGAGGTGTGGCTGGCGAACCGCGTCGCCGTCCGGCGCGTGCTCGAGGGTGTGTCGATCGCCGACGTCGTGGCGGGCAGGCTGCCGGCCAACGTCTCGGCCCTGCTTGAGGATCCGGACGTGCTGGTGGCCCACTAGCGGGCGTCGTCCGATCAGGCGGCGAGCAGCCCCTGCTTGCGCCGGATGCGGCGATCGAGCGTCCCGAACACCAGCGAGTCGAGCACGATCCCGATGATCAGGATCACGAGCATGATTGCAAGCATGCCCTGGCTGTCGGCGAGCTCACGGTTCACCTGCAGCAGCTGGCCCAGCGATGCCTTGTTGGCGATGACGACGATCAGCTCGCCGGCCATCAGGCTGCGCCAGGCGAACGCCCAGCCCTGCTTGAGACCGCCCACGAAGCTGGGCATGGCGGCGGGCAGGATCACGAACCGGTAGGCGTCGATCCCTCGCGCGCCGAGCACCCGGCCCGCCCGGGTCAGCACGGGCGGAATGTGGTCCACGCCATGGATGAGGCCGTTGGCGATCGATGGGGCGGCGCCCAGGATCACGACGAACGTGATCGCCTCCTCGCTGAGCCGGAACAGCAGGATGGCCAACGGGAACCATGCGATCGAGGGCATGGTCTGGAGCCCCATGATCAGCGAACCGATCGCCGACCGCAGCACAGCGAACCGCGACACGAGCACGCCGGCGGTCACGCCGATGACCATGGCCAGCCCGAACCCCCAGGCGGCGCGCCGAAGCGTCGTCCAGACCGCCAGCCACAGCTCCGGCTGACCGATCTCGCTGGCCAGGCGCGCCAGCACGGCCGACGGCGCGGGCAGGACGTAGCTCGGTCGCCAGCCGGACCACACCACCAGCTCCCACGCGCCAAGGACGATGGCCAGCGCGAGAAGCTTCGGCCACGTGGCCCCCCATGCGCGGCGACCGAGGGTGGCCGCCGGCGCCCGCGGAGCCTCCAGCGCGTCGAGACCGGCGACCTCGCGCCGGCTCCCGGATGCGCTCTGCCCGGCCGGGCTCAGCCGGCGGGGCATCCGTGGCAGCCCGGTGAGCTCAGTCGCCATGGCGGGCCACCTCCTCGCGCAGCCGGGCGGTCACGGTGCGCGCCAGCGCCGCCACCTCCGGATCCTCGATCCGGCGGGGCCGTGCCAGACGAACCGGAACCTCCTCGGCCACCCGGCCGGGGCGGCTGGTGAGCAGCACGATCCGATCGCCCAGCCGGGCTGCCTCGCGGACGTTGTGGGTCACGAACAGGATGGTCCGGCCGGTGCTCAGCCAGATCCGCTCCAGCTCGTCGTGGAGGATGTCGCGCGTCATCGCGTCGAGCGCGCCGAATGGCTCGTCCATCAGCAGGACCTCGGCATCCTGCGCGAGCGCCCGCGCCAGGGCGACCCGCTGGCGCATGCCACCCGACAGCTCGTGGGGCTGGCGGCGGGCGAACGCGGTCAGCTGCACCAGCTCGAGCAGCGACGCCACCCGATCGCGACGGATCGACGCCGGCACCCGGCGCAGCCGCAGCGGGAGCTCGACGTTGCGCTCCACGCTCAGCCAGGGGAACAGGGCGGCCTCCTGGAACATGAACGATGGCTGACCGGCACAATCGACGTGCCCGCTCGTCGGCCGGTCCAGCCCGGCGATGACGTTGAGCAGCGTCGACTTGCCGCAGCCGGACGCGCCGATGATGCAAACGAACTCGCCTCGGGCGACGGTCAGCGACACGTCCTCGAGCGCGACCACCGCGCTCGTCCCGGTGCCGAACACCTTGGTCAGGCTCGAGACGCGGACGGCCGCATCCAGCCCGGTGGCCGCCGCCTCGAAGCCACCCGGGACGTTGAGGTCGAGCGCGACGGACGTCACTGCCCGAGCCCCTGGACCTCGGGTCGACCCAGCGCCGAGAGGATGCGGTTGAGCGGTCCGAGGTCGTAGAGCCCGGTCAGGTCGCCCGGGTCGCCCAGCAGCCCGAGAGCCTCGGCATCCTGCGCCGACGTCGCGAGCGACGACGCGACCGGGTCGACGGTGAAGGTCAGGTTCGCCCAGGCCGCGGTCATGACCCCGGGGCTGAGCTGCTGCGTGGTGTAGCGCTCGATCTCGGTGTTGACGATCGCCTGGGCATCGGCCGGATGCGCGTTGGCGTCGTCCACGGCCTCGATGTTCGCCAGCAGCACGCGGGCGATCACGTCCGGGTGGGCGCCGAGGTACGAGGTCGCCACCATCAGCTGCGTGGTCACGTACTGACCGCTCGGCCACAGGTCCCGTTCGTCGACGAGGATGTGCGCGCCGCCCTCCTGGATCAGGCGCGTCGCCCACGGCTCGGGGACCCACGCGCCGTCGATCGTCCCGGCCAGGAACGTCTGGAGCGTCTGGGCGTTGTCCTGGGGCACCACGGACACGTCGCCGCCGCCGGCAGCGTCGCTGGACAGCCCGTTGTCCGAGAGCCAGGTTCGGAGCGCCACGTCCTGGGTGTTGCCCAACGAGGGCGAGGCGATCTTCGTCCCGCGCAGGTCGGCCGCGGTGTCGATGCCCGGGCGCACGACCAGGAACGCGCCCCCCGAGGTCGAGCCCGAGATCACGCGGACCGCCTGTCCGTCGGACTTCGAGTACGCGTTGATGGCCGGGTTGGGACCCACGTAGGTGAGGTCGATCGCATCACCGAACATGGCTTCCACGGCCGCCGTGCCCGAACCGAATGCGCTGACCTGGATGTCCGCGTTGGGCAGCAGCTGCCGAAGCGGTCCGCCGTCAGCCAGGGCGATCAGCCCCGGCGCGTGCGTGACGTTGGGGAAGACCCCGATCCGGAGCGTGATCGCATCAGTGAGCGGACCCGGCACGCCGTCCGTCACGACGCTCGGTGTGGCCGTGCCGGTCGGCGTCGAGCCGCCGGCGGCTCCGGACGCGGTGCAGGCCACGGCGACGACGGCCACGGCCGCGAGCAGCGCCAGCGGTCGACCGCGCCGGCTTGCCCTCGAACTCCACATTCGGGTCACCCCTGATACCTTTCTCAGACTTTCTAGAGTGAGATAGTGCAGTTAGAGTAGCAGACGGGCCGCACAATGCAAGGGGGACTTGCGCCGAGGCGTCGGAGCCGGCGTCGCGTTTCGCGGTGCGGCGTGGGCCGACGCGGCGGTGAGCCAGCCTCGCGCCCGGCCAGAAGGCCTCGCGCCTCAGGCCTCGCGCCTCGGCTCGCGCTCAGCCTCGCGCCGCGTCAGGCGGATCGAGCCACGCGGATCACGATGCGGTCGAGGTCCGCGGCCTCCTGAACCCGGACGCGCATGTCGAAACCCTCGTGCTCGAGGGCGTCGTTGCCGAGGGAGGCACGCAACCGGGCAAGCTGCCGGCGGACGACCGCGTCCGGGACGACCCGGCCGGCGCGCTGCCGGTTCCGCTCGAGGACGACCGCATCGGGCAGGGCCAGGATGATCGCGACGGTGGGCACCCGGGCCGCAGCTGCGATGTTCAGGAGCGCGGCCCTGGCACGCCGGTCCACGCTCGTCGCGTCGATCACCGTCAGCAGCCCGGAGCGGAGTCGCGACGCGGCCCTCTCGTGCAGGAGCGCAAAGGCCGCCCGCGAGACGGATTGGTCGCCGGAATCGCCCGCGAGCTCCTCGCGCAGGGAGTCCGACGACAGCACGTGGTCGGGGTCAAAGCACCGGGCGGCGAGCGTCGACTTGCCGGACCCAGCGGCCCCCACGAGGACGACGAGCGAGGGATCCGGGACCGTGACCAGGAGCGCTCGTGGGGTGCCGGTGCGCGGGTCGTTCGCCAAGGCCGGCTCGCCGCTCAGGCTGCCGACCCGGCGGACGGTGCGGTTGTGGGCGTAGGTTTGGGTGACGGCGCGGGGGTTGGCGTCGGGGTCGGTTTCGGGCTGGCCGTCGGTTTCGGGCTGGGCGTCGGGGTCGGCTTCGGGCTGGCCGTCGGCTTGGGGCTGGGCGTCGGCCTGGGCGACGGGGTCGCGGTCGCCTTCGGGGTCGCCGTCGGCGCGGGTGCGGCGCTGGTCGAAGCCGTCGGGCTCGGTGTCGATGTCGGCCTGGGCGTCGGCTTTGGCGTCGGCCTGGGCGTGGCCGTGATGCCGCAGGTCGAGGAGGTGGACGTCCTGCGGCCGGCGCCACCACCGCTGGCGGGCATCGTGGGAAAGCCCTCCGGCCGCACACCGGCGGCCGTGAACAGCTGCGCCGCCACCCGGCGGATCGCCTTGACGTTCGGTACCTGGATCGAGCCGCGGACGTCGTAGCCCGACCGGACGAGCGGGTGGTCGATCACCGTGTGGAACACGTCCCTGCGCCCGATCCCGGACGCGACCTCGGCGTAGTCCGCGATCAGGCTGGGCTTGATGTTGGTGCTGATCGTCTGGCCCAGGGAGCGCAGGAACTTGGACGGGTTGTCGAGGAACGCGCCGCTCACCAGGCGGTCTCGGAGCGCGGCGATGACCTCCTGCTGGCGAGCCGCACGCGTGAAGTCGCTCTCACCGGCCGCCTTGCGAACCCGGGCGTAGGCCAGCGCCTGGTAGCCGTTGAAGTGATACCGCCCGGGCGAGATCTGGAAGCCCGTCCTCGTGTAGCCCGGCTGCTTGTACTCGGGATCGCAGAAGCCATCGGTGACCGTGACGTTGACGCCGCCGACCGAGTCGACGAGGTACACGAACCCGCCGAGGTTGATCTGCGCCCAGTAGTCGATGCGGATCCCCAGCAGCGTGCCGATCGCGGCTGCCAGCACCGATTGTCCGTTCTTCGCCCCGGGGAACTTGCCCGGGTGCCAGCGGACGTAGGACACGAGGCTGTTGATCTTGCCGCTGAACGTCCGGCCGTCGGGGAGCGGGACGTCGACCATGTCGCGCGGGATCGAGGCCATCGAGATCGTCCTGCCGACCGGGTCGAGCGAGGCCACGATCATCGTGTCGGTCAGGAACGTGTTGCGGCCCGGACCCGAGTCCACGCCGATCAGCAGCACGTTGACGCGCGGCACCTCGGGGGTCGCGGACGGCGACGCGGATGCGGACTCGGACGGAGACCCGCCAGGCTCGATCGAGGGTGACGCATAGCCGAAGTCGGGATCGGCCGAGGCGACGGGCGGGTCGCTCGCGTCGGGGACCCAGGCGCCACCATCGGCCGCCGGCGCGAACACCGTCTCGGCCGCGCTCTGCGCGTCGACCGTCACCCCCGCGAGATACAGCTGCGGGCCGACGATGAACGCGATCGAGGCCAGCACGGCCGCGATCGTCAGCGTGCGTCGGCCGGAGCTTCGCCACCACGCGGGTCGCCGCCAGCGCGAACAGCCGCCAGGCGAGGATCGCCACCTGCAGCGCGAGCAGGGCACCGAGCACCGCGGGGTCGAACAGCCGTGCCGCCTGCGAGGTGGCGCTGCCGCTGGTGAGCAGCATCGACCAGCCCGGCCGCCAGCACGACGATGACCGGGGCGGCGAGCAGCAGGGCCCACCGGCGCCGCCCGGCGACGGCGTGACCCAGGCCCGGGAACAGCGCGTTGAGCAGCAGCAGCCGCGGGGCGTCGGATCGAGGCGCGGGATGCGCCGTGCGGTGCCGGCGCGTTCGGGTGACGAGGTGGACATTCCGACGAAGCATGCAGCCGGAGCCTCGGCGCGCTGCAACTGCGGGGCGGATGTTCCGGTACCGTCGCGGGATGACGCGACGTCGCCCGCGCCGCCCGCAGGACTGGCGGATCCCGTTCGCCGTGTTCTGGGTCACGCAGCTCGTCGAGACCATCGGGGTCAGCCAGGTGTTCGCGCTGCTGCCCGACGGCGCTGCGCGAGATGGGTGTCCCCGAGGCGGATCGCATCCCGTTCGTGGGCCTGTTCAGCTGCGCTCATGTTCGTGCTCGGGCTGCCGCTGGTGCCGCTGTGGGGCGTGTGGGCGGACAAGTATCAGCCGCAAGGCGGTGATCGTCCGGAGCGCGCTCGTCGAGGCGGTCGTGTTCGGCCTGGCTGCGGTCGCCACGCGAGCCGTGGCAGCTGGCGCTCGCGGTGATGCTGATCGGGCTCCAGCTGGGCAACACCGGCGTGATGCTGGCGGCGATCCGGGACGTCGCCCCGCGCGCGCCGGCTGGGAACGGTGATCTCGCTGTTCGGCGCCGCCGGACCGGTCGGCTTCGCGCGTCGGCCCGGCGATGGCCGGCGTCCTGATCGACGGCCTGGGCTGGTCCGTGTCCGACGTGTTCGCGCTGTCCGCGGGGCTGTCGCTGGTGACCGCGCTGCTGGTCGGTCTCGGCACGCGCGAGATCCGGCCGGAGGTGATCCCCGCAGGGCCCGGTGCTGCGGCTCGCGTTCGGCGCCGTGCTCGGGCGTCCTGCGCGATCCCGACGTCCGGCGCCTGTTCGTCGTGTACGGCGTGGTGTTCCTGGCCAACCAGATCTCGCGGCCATATACGCCGCTGCTGGCGGAGGACCTCGTCGGGACCGGCGCCGGGCTGGCCTCGGCGATCGGGCTGGTGATGGGCGTCGCTGCGCTCGTCGGCGCGCTCGCCTCACCGGCCGGCGGCTGGCTCGGTGACCGGCTGGGCTTTCGGCCGGTGCTCGTGTGGTCGCTCGTTCGCGGGCGGCATCGCCAGCGCGCTGATGCCGGCGATGCCCACCCTGGCGCCTGCTCGCCGCGGCCGCGACGGTGCTCGGCGCCGCCTTCGCGACCACGGGTGCGATGGTGTTCTCGCTGCTCGCGACCGAGGTTCCCTCCGAGCGGCGATCCGCGACCCTGAACCTGGTCTACCTGCCGCTCTACGTCGCGGGGATCATCGGTCCCGCGCTGGGCGCCGCGGTCGCCACGGCGACCGGCTCGGGTGGCCCGTTCGTGGCCGGCGCGCGTCGTGTTCGTGGCCGGCGCTGTGGTGGTCGCGCTCCGTGGCCGAGCGCGGTCCGGGGAGCCGTCGACCGAGTGTCATCGCGATCGGCCCCCTGACCTCGACCGGGCGGCGCCGGGCCGCGTGGTGCGGCGCGGTTCCCCCGACCGGCTCGCTGCGCTACGATCCGGTCATGAGCACGGGCATGCCTCCAGGTGCCGAACCTGCTGCTGCGACCACGGCGACGCTCGGGTGCCCTCGGCGGCCCAGGCGGCTGAGTTCGCGCCCGGCGCCGACGACGTCGCGCCGGAGGTCATCAGCGCCTCGGGCGTGCGCTGGCTGAACCTCGAGCATCCCCGGGAGGCGGATCGCGACTGGCTGGAGCGCGAGTTCGGCTTCCATCCGCTCGCCATCGAGGACGTCGCCTCGCGCAACCAGCGCCCCAAGCTCGACACCTACGACGACTACCTGTTCATCGTTCTCCACTTCCCGGTGTTCGACAAGCCGACCGGGCGCCTGCTCACGGCCGAGGTCGACCTGTTCGTCGGGCCCGACTTCCTGATCACGCTGCCCGACCAGAACCTGCCGCCGCTGGCCGCGATGTTCGAGCGCTACCGCGAGCGCGAGGAGGTCCGCGAGGGCGTGTTCTCCAAGGGCACCGGGTACCTGCTGTACAAGATCGTCGACACCTGCGTCGACGCCTCGTTCCCGATGCTGCGCCGGATGGGCGACAAGCTCGACCGGCTCGAGGACGACATCTTCGAGGGGCGATCGGCCAAGATCGTCCAGGACATCTCGAACGTGAAGCAGGAGATCATCAACTTCCGGCGCGTCGTGCGACCGATGCGCGCCGTGCTCCGCGATCTCGAGCGCACCAAGCAGCGCTACCTGGCCGAGGACCTGGACATCTACTTCGACGACATCACCGATGCCGCCGAGCGGATCTGGGACGTGCTCGAGAACTACAAGGAGGTCGCGGAGGCGCTCGAGGACTCCAACGAGTCCGTCCTCTCGCACCGCCTGAACGAGTCGATCCGGGTGCTGACGGCGTTCAGCGTCGCGATGCTGCCGCTGACGCTCCTGGCATCGATCTTCGGCATGAACTTCGACCTGCCGGGTGACGAGGGGCTGACCGAGTTCTGGGTCGTGATCGCGCTGATGCTCCTCACGCTCGGCGCCGTGCTCCTGTTCTTCCGGCGTCGCGGCTACCTCTAGCGCAGCGGCTTCCTCCAGCCGTCGTCGCCACCCTCCCGTGCCCCAGGTCGCCGCGGACCGCGCCGCGAGCGTCCGTGCGCTACGCGGCCGGCAGCGGGCGCTCGCCGGGACCGATGTACCGGACCGACGGCCGGATCAGCCGGTTGTCGGCGCCCTGCTCGATGGCATGGGCGGTCCAGCCGGCGTGCCGGGCCAGCGCGAACGTCGCCGGGAACAGGTCCGGCGTCAGGCCCGACGCCCATCAGCACCGGCGCGGCGTAGTACTCGACGTTGGTCTTGATCGGCCGGTCCGGATACCGCTCCGCCAGCACACGCAGCGCAACGTCCTCCACCGCGATCGCGAGGTCCAGCCACTCCGGCCGGTTCGCGAGCGACTCGGCCACCTGGCGCAGCGCGGCCGCCCTCGGGTCATAGGCACGGTAGACACGGTGCCCGAAGCCCATCAGACGCTCCTTGCGGTCGAGCGCGCCACGGATCCACGCCTCGGCCTTGTCGGGCGATCCGACCTGGTGGATCTGCTCCACCACCTCGGATGGTGCGCCGCCGTGCAGCGGTCCCTTCATGGCGCCGATGGCACCGCACACCGCGGACGCGAGGTCCGAGCGGGTCGACGTGATGACGCGGCAGGTGAAGGTCGAGGCGTTGAAGCCGTGCTCGGCGCCGACGATGAAGTACGCGTCGAGCGCCCGCGCGGTGGCATCATCGGGCCGCTTGCCGTTGATCTGGTACAGGAAGCCGGCGACGAGGTCGAGCTCTGGATCTGGATCGACGGGCTCGAGGCCGCTGCGCAGTCGAGCGAACGCCGCCAGTGCCGACGGTGAGAACGCGGTCAGGGCGCGTGCCTGGTCGGGGGTCGCGGGCCAGGCAAGCTCCCGGGTCGCACCCCAGGCCGACACGGCCGTCCGGAGCGCGTCCATCGGCTTGGCGCTCGCCGGCAACCCGCGCAAGGCCGTCATGACGGGCTCGGGCACGGGCGCGCACGCCAGGTGCGCCGCCGGGTTCCAGTCACCGGTCCAGAGCAGCTCGGCGATCGCGGGATATGACCCCTCGCGGACGAGGTCGCCGATCGGGTAGCCGCGATACAGCAGCCGCCCGGCCGCGCCGTCGATGTAGGACAGAGAGGTCTCCCCGGCGACGATCCCCTCGAGGCCGGGCGAGTAGGGACGGGTGTCGACAGGTGCGGCAGCGGGCTCGGTCATGACCCCGATGGTATCCCGGGCGCCGGAACCACCACGGCAGGGCGCGCGCTCAGGTTCGCTCGAGGGCGCGAAGCACGATCCTGACCGCGATCGCCCCCAGCGTCGCGACGAACAGGGCGCCGATCAGGCCCTGCACGCGGCCGAGCCCCATCTGCTCGACCGCCCAGCCACCGAGAACTCCGCCCACGATGCCGACCACGATCGTCGGCAGGCAGCCCTGGACGCTGCGCAGGCCGACCACCCAGCCCGAGACCGAGCCGGCGATCAGGCCCACGATCAGCCAGCCGAGAATGTCCACGCAGGGAGTGTTGCACGGAGCGTCATCCATCGGTGCCGGGGCGACCTCACGACGGCGACCCTTTGATGCCGTCAGCCCGCGAGAAACGCCTCGACCGCCGCGATGAACCGGTCCGGATGCGTGTGATGCGCCGCGTGCCGCGCACCCTCTATCAGCTCCAGGCGACCCCGCCGAAGCCGGCCGTCGAGCATCCGGGCGCCGCGCCGGAAGCCTGCGGGCGAGTCGCTGCCCACCAGCTGCAGCACCGGGATGTCCACGGCGGCCAGGGCCTCCATCCCGATCGCTGGCGCATGCAGCGCGGCATCGAGCTCGCGCACGATCGTCGGTGCCGTGGCGGCGCGCAGGGGCCAGATCGGATCAGCGCGGAACGCCGCGAGGTCCTCGGGCGGCATCCCGACAACGCCGGTCATGAATCGCTCGAGCAAGGCGTCGTGGTCACCGGCGTCAAGATCGCGCCGGAGCTGCTGGAGCAGACGCTCGCCGCCCGCCTCGTCGCGGGCCTCGCCGCCCGCCTCGCGCGCTTCGTCGCGCGCCCGTCGGGCGCGCTCTCATAGGCCACCACCCGCCCGATGGCCGGGGTGAGAGGCGTGGTCGCCAGCGCGATCCGCCCGCCCAGCGAGTGTCCGACCACGTCGATCGGTTGGCCGGCCGGCGACGCCAGGGCCTCGGCCGCGGCAGCGACATCCTCCAGCTCGCGCTCGATCGCGTACGACCCGGGCCGATCGCCCGAATCGCCTCGACCGCGCCGGTCGATGGCGCACAGGCGCCACCGGCCGGCCAGCGTGGGCGCCACCACACGCCACGTGCGGTGGTCGCTCGCGGTGCCGTGGACCAGGAGCAGCGGCCTCCCGCTGCCGGCCTCGAACACGGCGATGGGCGTGCCGTCCCGCGACGTGATCAGCCGGCTCGGAGTCTCGGGCAGCGTCGCCGCCATCGGTGCGTCAGGTGCGAGGAAGCGATCCGGCCGCCGCCTCGTCGAGCATCCACACCGCGGTACCCCGCCGGGTGGCCGCAAGCGGCAGCGAGCGCACGTCGTCGGTCGTCCAGGCGCGGGCCAGGATGTCCGCCTTGGAGGCGCCGGCGGTCACCACGATCACGCGGCGCGCGGCCGCCACCACCCGGGGCGTGAGCGTCACGCGCTCGACATGCGGCTCGACGTGGGTTGGAGCGGGGATCGCGACGCAGGTCGCCGGATCGTCCCAGGCCGCCGAGCCCGGGAACACCGACAGGATGTGTCCGTCGGGCCCCACGCCCAGGAGGAGCAGGTCGAACGACGGGGCCCCCGAGGCGTCCTCGGCCGGGCCGGCGTCACGGAGCTCGGCTGCATAGCGCGCCGCGGCCGATGGCGCCCCGCCACCCGCGATGGCGTCCGCCATCTGGATCGGGTGCAGGTTGCCGACCGGGATCGAGATCCCGTCGCCCTGGCTGCCCACCGTCGCCATCACGCTGCCGGAGAGCGCCTCATCGCCGCCGCTCGCAAGCAGGATCTGGGTGAGCGGCTGGACGTTCGACAGGGGGTGGTCCGCCGGGACATACCGATCGTCGCCCCACCACACATGAACACGCTCCCAGTCGAGGGCATCGCGCAGCGGCGGCACGCGGAGCCGCTCGTAGATCGGCGGTGCGGCCGAGCCGCCGGTGGTGGACCAGTGCGCGACGCCCCGCGCGGCGATGGCTTCGGCCAGGACGCGCACGATCTCGGCAGCAACCGCGTCGTACAGCTCGTCCGTCGTCGCCATCACCCGGAGCTCGGGCTTCGTCAGCGCCATCGAAGCGTCGGATCGTGCGTCCGTCATCGAGCTGCCTCCACCATGTTTGCCGCCATCGTGATCGCCTCCATCGAGAGCTGATCGCGCCCGCCGACCTCGAGCGCCTCGCCCAGCAGGTCGATCTCGTTGCGTCGGGGTGCCCGGAACGTCCGGTCCATCGACTGCACGCCGTCGATCCAGGTATGCACGTGGACGTCCTCGGCCTGCGCCGTGACGTCGACGCGCAGCTCCGATCCACGCCGCTCGGCGAGCAGCTCCACCCGCAGCGTCGTGCCCGCCGGGAGGTGCGAGGTCACCGGCCGAAGGATCACGGTCACCTCCCCCGAATGGCCCCGGAGCCGTCCCCGGAGACCGCGATGGAGCGGCTCCCGCTCGCCCGGTCGCCGGCGGGCGCGAACGGCGGCGCCACCGGGTGCAGGTCCCTCCACGGGCT
This sequence comes from uncultured Chloroflexia bacterium, assembly GCA_963806265.1. Classification (GTDB taxonomy): domain Bacteria; phylum Chloroflexota; class Limnocylindria; order Limnocylindrales; family CSP1-4; genus CAIXZV01. The sequence goes on along the minus strand of CAWDXT010000027.1, from coordinate 103,736 downwards.
CCAACGGTGCGGCCACCTTCAGGCCCAGCCGCGACGCGAGCCAGCTCGCGTGGTACACGGGCTTGACCACGTTCGTGGTACCGGGCTCTCCGGTGGCGTCGTGGGTGCCGTACGTCACCGCGATCCGCCTGAGGTAGCCGAGATAGGGGAGCAGGTCCGGCAGGTCGAACACGGTCGCGATCGCCTCGCGCCAGCGACTCTGGCGGACCAGCGCAAAGTCGCGGATCGACAGCCGATCGAAGCGGTGATACAGGCCCGCCAGCTGCCGCAGACGCCCCAGCCCGTCACCGTTCCAGTGGGAGCCGTCGACGATCATCCGGTCGGCGCTCTCGAGCAGCTCCAGCACCGGGGCGCCGGTCAGCTGGGGCTCACCGGGCCACCACACCGTGACCGGCAGGTCGTGGATCAGCAACGGCGCGACCAGCGCCGAGAGGTGGCGGCCGGCCTCGCCGCCGGAGGTCAGGAAGATCAGCTCGCTGCATGTCTCGGGCGCGTCCGGACGTGGCAGCACGCACAGGGCCTGGATGCGTGCATCGCACCAGGAAGGCCCATCCGGATCTGCGGACTGCACGATCAGCGTGCGCGACGGATGGCGACCCGTGAGCCGGCTGATGATCCCGGCGGCGTGCTCGCCAACCTCCGGCTGGCGCGCGACGACCACCAGGTTCATGACCGACGTTCGGGCCGCGATGTGGCGACCCGTCGACTCGCCGTCGATCGCCACCATCAGGTCGGGCTCGGCCCAGATCCGCGAGAGCTCGCGCTCGACGTCATCGAGCGACGTGACGTGTGACGTCCAGCGCAGCATCGGCTCGCCGGGTCGCGCGGGCTCGGTGACGTTCACCGCGCCGCCCGTCACGGTCGCCGGCATCGTCAGATCCTCCGCCACCGACGGCCGTCCCGTGCCAGCAGGTCGTCGGCGGCGCCCGGGCCCCACGTCCCGGCCTCGTAGTTGGGGAACTCGGGCGCCGGCAGGTGCGCCCAGGAGTCGATGATCGGATCCACGATCGACCACGCCTGCTCGACCTCGTCGGCACGGGTGAACAGCGAGGCATCGCCCAGCAGCGCGTCGAGGATCAGCGTCTCGTACGCGTCCGGGCTGTCGGTCTGGAACGCCGAGCCGTAGGTGAAGTCCATGGTCACGTTGCGGACGTCGATGCCCAGCCCCGGGATCTTGGCGCCGAACCGGAGCATGATCCCCTCGTCGGGCTGGATCCGCATCGCGAGCAGGTTGGGCTCCGGATCGGTGGCGCTGTCCCGGAACAGCTGGTGGGGCACGTCCTTGAACTGGATCGCGATCTCGGTGGCGCGCTTCGGCAGCCGCTTGCCCATCCGGAGGTAGAACGGGACGCCCGACCATCGCCAGTCGTCGATCTGGAAGCGGGTCGCGATGAACGTCTCGGTCTCGGACGCCGGATCGACCTGTGGCTCGTCGCGATAGCCCGCGACGGGCTGGGCACCAGACCAGCCCGGCCCGTACTGGCCGCGCACGACATCGGTCCGCACCTGCTCCGGCGTGAACGGCGCGACGGCACGGATGATCTTGACCTTCTCGTCGCGCAACGCATCGGCGTCGAACGTCGTCGGCGGTTCCATGGCCACCAGGGCCAGCAGCTGGAGCAGGTGGTTCTGCAGGAAGTCGCGTGACGCCCCCGTCTCTTCGTAGAACGCACCCCGGCTCTCGATCCCGATCGACTCGGCCACCGTGATCTGCACATGGTCGATGTGGCGGCGGTTCCAGATGGGCTCGAAGATGCCGTTGCCGAACCGGAACACCAGGAGGTTGCGGACGGTCTCCTTGCCCAGGTAGTGATCGATCCGGTAGACCTGCTGCTCGCGGAACACCTTGCCCACCTCGCGGTTGAGGCGGACGGCCGAGTCGAGGTCGCGGCCGAACGGCTTCTCGATCACGACCCGACGCCAGCCACCGCCGTGTCGCTCGTGGTCCATGCCGACCCGACCGAGCTGCGCGATGATCTCCGGGAAGGCCGACGGCTGCGTGGCCAGGTAGAACAGCCGGTTGCCGCGCGTCCCGCGATCGTGGTCCATCTGCTCGACCCGCTTGGCCAGCGCCTCGTACATGCCGTGGTCCGAGAAGTCGCCGCGGTGGTAGACGATCCGCGAGGCGAGCTGATCCCACGTCTCGTCGTCGACGGGCAGGACCCGCGAGTAATGGTCGAGCGACGCTCGCAGCTCGTTGCGGAACGAGGCGTCGGTGTACGGACGGCGACCGACCGCGATCACCACGAACTCGTGCGGCAGGAGGTGCGTTCGCCACAGCTGGTACAGGGCCGGGACGACCTTGCGGTGCGCGAGGTCGCCGGTGCCGCCGAACAGCACGAACGCCGCGGCATCGGGAACACGCTCCAGGCGCAGGCCCTCGCGCAGCGGATTGCTCGGCTGTCGGGACGCGTTCGACCGGCGACGCGACTCGGCCGCCAGCCGGAGCTCGCGCATGGTCCGCGGGGCATCGCGGCGCTGGTTCGCGGCCTTGGTCTCCGGCTCGGCCGGCGCCTTGCGCGAACGGGCAGTCACGACCGGCTACTCCGTCTTGACCGCGTGCCCACCGAACTCGTTGCGCAGCGCCGCGAGCACCTTGGCACCGTACGACTCGTCCTGGCGCGACCGGAAGCGCGCCTGGAGCGAGAGCGTGATCACCGGCGCCGGAATGTCGCGGTCGATCGCCTCCTGGACGGTCCAGCGTCCCTCCCCCGAGTCCGACACCCAGTCCTTGAGATGCGCCAGGTCCTGGCCCTGCGACTCGAACGCGCGGCTCATGAGCTCGAGCAGCCACGACCGGACGACCGACCCCTGGCCCCACAGATCGGCGATCCCCTTGAGATCGAGCTCGTAGTCGGATGCGTGAAGGATCTCGAAGCCTTCCGCGTATGCCTGCATCATCCCGTACTCGATCCCGTTGTGGACCATCTTCACGTAGTGGCCGGCACCCGGCCCGCCGACGTGCATGTAGCCGTTGGGGGGCGCGAGCGTCGTGAACGCGGGCACCAGCGGCTCGACGAACTCGGGCTCCCCGCCGACCATCAGGCAGTAGCCGACCTGGAGTCCCCAGATCCCGCCAGACACGCCGGCATCGACGTAGCCGATGCCGCGTTCCTTGAGCTTCGGGTGGCGGCGCAGGTCGTCATGGAAGTTGGTGTTGCCGCCGTCGACGATCGTGTCGCCGGGCTCGAGGTGCTCGAGCAGCTCCTCGATCTGCGCTTCGGTGGCGTCACCGGCCGGGACCATGACCCACACCGCACGCGGCTTCTCCAGCTGATCAACGAGCTCTCCGATGGAGAAGGCGGGGATGGCTCCCTCGCCGGCGATCTCGCGGGTCTTCTCGGGGGTGCGGTTGTAGGCGACGACCTCGTGGCCATCCCGCAGCAGGCGGCGAACCATGTTCGCGCCCATACGACCGAGTCCGATGAAGCCGATACGCATGACGGAGATCTCCAGCTGGACGTCTTGGGGAGGCGCAGGGCCACGCGCGCCCGCTTGACAAGAGGATAGGCCCGACCTGCGAATGTCGACGGACCGGGACCGGCCGGGCGCCGCGGCAGCCGGCCGACGTCGGCCACGATGGCGCCCCGCAAGGCCGGCCCGACGATCAGTCGGCGTCCGGCTTGCCCATCGACGCGGCCTCGATCGCGAGCACCTTGCCCAGCCTTCGTCGATGCCTCGGGGCACCCGAGAACTCGGCGCCCAGGAACGCGAGCGAGCACTCGAGCGCGGGCTCGAGGCCGATGACCCGCGAGCCGAGCGTGAGCACGTTCATGTCGTCGTGCTCGACACCCTGGTGTGCGGAATAGGTGTCGTGACAGATCGCCGCCCGGATGCCACGCATCTTGTTGGCCGCCACCGATGCGCCGACGCCCGACCCGCAGATCAGGATGCCGCGCTCCGCACGGCCATCCTGGATCGCGCGACCCAGCGCCTGGGCGTAGTCCGGGTAATCGTCCTCTGGGTCAGAGCCGTCGCCACCCAGGTCCACGAGCTCGTGCCGGTCACCGACGGCGGCCTGCAGCCGGCTCAGCAGGACGCGCTTGAACTCGACGCCGGCGTGGTCGGCAGCCAGGGCGATGCGCATCGAACTCCCCTCAGCTCGCGTGGCCGTGGCCGATCGACGGATCCGACACGCCGACCCGGCCGCGCAGCCCCTCACGCGCGACGCGGCGCCCGACCTCGGCGACGTGCTCCGGGTGAACCCGAAGGCCTCGAAGATCGTCGCCGCCGGCGCGCTGGCCCCGAACCGGTCGAGCCCCAGGATCGCACCCTCGTCGCCGACCCAGCGCTCCCAGCCGAGCGAGACCCCGGCCTCCACCGAGAGCCGCCTCCGGGCGGTCGGCGGAAGGACCTCGTCCCGATATGCCGCATCCTGGGCGTCGAACCGCTCCCAGCAGGGCAGGCTCACGACCCGGGTCGCGATCCCGTCCGCCTCGAGCGCTTCGGCCGCAGCGACGCACAGGTGCAGCTCCGAGCCGGTGCCGATCAGGATCAGCTCCGGCGTGGAGCCCGTGGCCTCGCGCAGGATGTAGCCCCCACGGCGCACGCCGTCGCGCGCCTTCTCCCGGGTGCCGGGCAGGGTGGGCAGCTTCTGGCGGGTGAAGGCGAGCCCGGTCGGTCCCGGTCGCGCATCGGCGATCGACGGCCGCTCGACCGCCATGGCCCATGCCGCCACGGCCTCGTTCGCATCACCGGGACGCACGAACCACAGGTCCGGGATCGCCCGCAGCGCCGCGTAGTGCTCGACCGGCTGGTGGGTGGGGCCGTCCTCGCCGAGGCCGACGCTATCGTGGGTCCAGACGTAGGTCACGTGCAGCCCGCTGAGCGCGGCCAGCCGGACGGCGCCGCGCATGTAGTCGCTGAAGGTCAGGAACGTCGCCGCGTAGGGCAGGAACCCGCCGTGGTAGGCGATGCCGTTGGCGATCCCGCCCATCGCGTGCTCCCGGACGCCGAACCGGAGGTTTCGCCCGGCGTGGTCCGCCTCGAAGTGATCGGGTCCGTTCGCCTTGACGTCGGTCAGGTTGGACTCCGAGAGGTCGGCCGAGCCTCCGAACAGCTCGGGGAGCGCCGCCGCCAGGGCCTGGATCGCGTCCTGGCTCGCATTGCGCGTCGCAGCCGTCGAGCCGACCTCGTAGCTGGGCAGCGCGGCGTCCCAGCCGGCCGGCAGCGCGCCCGACAGGCGGCGCTGCAGCTCGCCGGCCTCGGCCGGGAAGGCAGCCGCGTACGCATCGAGCCGGGCGTTCCACTCGGCGACCAGGTCGCGGCCGGTCCCGATCGCGCGCCGGAACACCTCCGCGGCCTCGTCGGGCACGTAGAACGACCGATCCGGGTCCCACCCGTAGGCCTCCTTGGTCAGCCGAACCTCGTCGGCGCCGAGCGGTGAGCCATGGGCCTTCTGGCTGTCGTGCTTGTTGGGGCTGCCAAAGCCGATGTGGGTGTGGACCGCGATGATCGACGGCCGGTCGTCCGCCTTGGCTGCATCGATGGCGCCGGAGATCGCCTCGATGTCGTTGCCGTCCTCGATTCGCTGGGTGTGCCAGCCGTAGGCGTCGAACCGCCCCAGGACGTCCTCGCTGAACGCCCATGACGTCGGCCCGTCGAGCTGGATCCGGTTGTCGTCATACAGGACGATCAGCTTGCCCAGCCGCAGGTGCCCCGCCAGCGAGCACGCCTCGGCAGCGACACCCTCCTGCAGATCGCCGTCCGAGCACAGCACGTACGTTCGGTGGTCGATCACGGCATGTGAGGAGCGATTGAACTCGGCCGCCAGCCGGCGCTCGGCGATCGCCATGCCCACCGCGTTCGTGAGGCCCTGGCCGAGCGGCCCGGTGGTCGGCCTCGACACCCGGGGTCAGCCCATGCTCGGGATGACCCGGCGTGATCGAGCCCCATTGCCGGAACGACTCGAGATCCTCGAGCGATACGCCATAGCCGGTCAGGTGCAGCAGCGAGTACAGCAGCATCGACGCATGGCCCGCGGAGAGCACGAACCGATCACGGTTGGGCCAGTCCGGCTGCGTCGGCGAGTGGCGCAGGTGGCGCGTCCACAGCGCGTAGGCCATGGGCGCGGCGCCCATGGGCGCGCCTGGATGGCCCGAGTTGGCCTTCTGCACGCCGTCGATCGACAGCGTTCGGATGGTGTCGATGGCCAGCTGGTCGAGGCGGTTCGTCGCTAGGGTCATTCGCTGTCTCCGGGTTCGAGCCGTGGCTCGCGGGGGTGGCGATGCGACCCGGCGGGCCAATCGTCGCGCGCTCCCGCGACGGTGTTCGGAACATGATCCGGTCCGTGCCGAGCCGGCACGGCCGTGACCTCCATCCTACCCCTCCGTCGTCCTTGCGCCGCCCGCGGCGGCCCGGCCGCCGTGCCCGGCCCACAGCCGGCCCCAGCGGTCGACCAGCTCCGCCAGCGTCTCGACCACGAGCACGCCCGACGGATCGTCCAGGAACTGGATCCGGCCCCATGGTCCGCGCCGAATCCATACCGGGCGCATGCCGGCTCGACGGGCGGGCAGCACGTCGTTGTCCACGCGGTCGCCGACGTACGCCACATCGCCGGGCTGCGGGTCGCCGAGCAGCTCGAGCGCCCGGGCGAAGAACGCCGGATCGGGCTTCGCGACGCCCATCGCCTCGGACATCGCCAGCACGTCGGGTTCGACGCCCAGCCCTCGCAGCTGGCGGGCCCGGATCGCCGGCTGGTTCGCGATCACGGCGACCCCGGCGTCTCGAGCCCGGATCGCGTCGATCGTGGGCAGGGCATCCGGGTACAGGTCCACGGCGGCGAAGCCACCATGGCGTGCCTCGACCGCGTCGATGCGCGCGCGCCAGTCGCGGACCCCCAGGACGTCGAACACGCCGCGATGGTCGTCATCGCGTGCGATCACGGCCCCCAGGGCCGCCATGAAGGTCAGGCGTGGGATCTCGAGCTCATCGGCCCAGGCTGACCAGATCCGGCTCTCGTCGATCAGCGTCTCGCCGACGTCGAGGATCACCCAGCGTTCGGAGGTCACTCGCCGATGGTAGTCGAGGCATCGACGACGGGGCGGGCCACGGCCCCCGGCCGCGCGGCGCTGTGTCACTCTGTTGGACGATCAAGGGCACCGATGCGCGGTGGCCCCCGGCAGGAGCTTGCCCATGCCCGTCCTACGCTCACCGTGCCGCGTCCGGTCCCGCCGCCCCGCGCGGGCGCACGCCACGGTGGTCGTGGTGGGTGACCTCGTGCTGGACGTCGTGCTGGCGCCCGGCGCGGCGCTGGTCCCGGGCAGCGACGTCCCCGGCCGGGTGCTGATCCGCCAGGGTGGCTCCGCGACCAGCACGGCCCGCTGGCTCGGGCGACTCGGCGTGCGGAGCTCGCTCGTGTGCGCCGTGGGCCGCGACTCGGCGGCCCGGGCGCTGATCTCGGCCGCCGCCGCCGACCGGGTGGAGGTGCATGCGGTACGGGTCACCGGCGAACACACGGGTCGGATCGGGGTCGTGGTGGAGCCGGGTGGCGAGCGGTCGTTCGTCCAGGATCGGGCCGCGGCGCTCCGGCTTCGCCCCGAGGACCTTCGCGCTTCCTGGTTCGCGGGCGCAGATGCGGTCCACCTGCCGCTGTACACGCTGCTCGACGAGCCGCTGGGCCGGGCCGGCATGGCCGCGATCCGGCTGGCTCGTGACGCGGGCTCGCTGGTCAGCGTCGATCTGGCGTCGAGCGAGCCGCTACAGTCGCTCGGGCGCCGCGCTGCCGTGGCCCTGGTGCGTGAGGCGGCTCCTGACGTCCTGTTCACGAACCGTGACGAGGCGGCTGCGCTCGTGGGTCCGGATCGCGAGGCGCGGCTGCTCGAGCTGACCCCTGTGGCCGTCGTCAAGCGGGGCGGCAAGGGCGCGACGGTGCTGGCCCGACAATCCGATCCCGACACCGACGGTCATCTCCGGTTCGAGATCGCGACGCGGACGATCCGGGCCAGCGACACGACGGGGGCGGGTGACGCGTTCGACGCGGGCTTCCTGTCCGGCTGGCTGGATGCCCGGCGACGAGGCATGGCGCCTGCGGCCGCGCTCCAGCGCGGCGCGGTGGTGGGCAATCGGACCGCCCTTCGCCACCTCGCGAACCCGCCCGGCGAGCTCACCCTGGGCTGAGCCGGGTGCGACGGGACCGCGGATGCGGTTCCCCGTCAGGCGTCGCGGACCGTGAGCCCCACGTGCGCAGCGAGCTGTGGCGCGAGATCGAGCAGCTGGGGCCGGCCGATCGTGGTACCGCGCAGCTGCCCGATGCCGCGAACGAGGCGCAGGTCGGCACCCGTGAGATCCACGTCCGCGAGCCTGGCATCGTCGAGCACCAGCTCGTGGACCTCGCAACGCTCGAAGATGGCGGTCCTGAGCCGGGCGCCGGTCAGATCGAGCACGCGGATGACGCAACCCTCGAAGGCGAGGTCGGACAGGCGGCCGAGGCTGAGGTCGAGCAGGTCGATCTTGCCGCCCCGGACGCGGACGCTCGACCATGTCGACCTCGGTGCCGACAGCAGCCCGAACCGTCCGTCGGCCAGCAGCGTGTCGCGGACGATCGAGTCCGCAAGGTCGACGGCCGAGCCACGACACTCCGTCACCAGACACGCGGAGAGACGAGCCCTGGTCAGCGACAGCTCGTCGAGCGAGCATCGGGCGAGCCGGCAGTGCAGCAGGTCCGCGTTGTCGGCGCGCTTTCCGGTCAGGTCGAGCCCGACGAGATCCACCGCCTCGTAGTCGGTGCTCGCCTGGAGCGCGTCACCTGCGAGCGGTGCCAGCTCGGGCAGCTCGATCGAGGTTGCCGGCGCCGGCCGCCGGCTGGAGCGCGCGGCGTCGCGCAGGGTCACCGGGCCGCCGTCGTCACGATGCGTCGGATCGCGCTTCCGCCGTCGGAGCCAGGTGGCCGTCGAACCAGTCGAGGACGCGCGTCATGCGGTCGATCCGGCGGTCGATCCGACCCGTGGCCTGGATCACGTGGTACTCCTCCGGGTAGAGCACGAGCTCGACCTCGCGGCGCAGCCAGCGGAGCGCCATGAACAGCTGCTCGTTGTCGCCGACGGGACAGCGTCGATCGGCCTCGGACTGCAGCATCAGCAGCGGTGTCCTGATGCTGGCCACGTTGCGCAGCGGCGACTGGCGCCACAGAAGGTCGACACCCTCGGCCGTGGTGACGTCGCCCATGCGCGCGCCGCGACAGTACTCGGGGCCGGAGTCGCTGTTGGCCCACGCTCCAACCTGGTTGGTCACGCCGTTCTCGCTGACCGCGGCCCGGAATCGATCGCTCGTGCCGATCAGCCAGTTGACCATGAAGCCGCCGTACGACAGCCCGAGCACCCCGAGCCGGGCCGGATCGGCCAGTCCGAGCTCGATCACGTGGTCGAGCGCGGCGTGCACGTCGGCGGCATCGACGCCGCCCCAGTCGCCCAGCTGCGGCGCGATCCAGCCGGCACCGTAGCTGGCCGAGCCACGGATGTTGGGCAGGATCACCCGGTAGCCGCGGGCGCACAGGAGCACGACCTCGAGCGACGGCGCCGGCGCCCATGCGCCCAGCGGTCCGCCGTGGACGTCGACGATCGTCGGCAGGGGGCCGTCGCCGGCGCCCGCGGGCGAGGCGATCCAGGTCTCGATCGGGCCGCCGGGGCCCGGCGCCTCGGTCCGGCGCATCTCCGGCCAGGCCATCCGCGTCGACCACGATGAGCCCGAGGTGGTCAGCGGCCGGATGGCGCCCGACTGATCGACCAGGCACAGCTCCGGCGGACGGGCGCCCACGGTTGCCGTGACGGTCATCCGGTCCCCGCCCACGGCCATCGTCTGGCACATGACGTCACCGCCGGCCAGGCGCACCGGATCACCGCCGGGGCCGCCGGTCTCGGCGTCGATCGGGAAGCGCCACGGGTGGGTGCGACCATGGTCGGTGACCAGCGCGACGACCGCGGCGGAGCCGATCCAGCATGGCCCGGGTCGGGCATCGGTCATCCAGCCGGTCAGGTCGGTGTCGGCCCAGTTCCCGATCGGCCGGTCGAGGTCCGGCGCGAGCGGTACCGGCGGCCGCGAGCCGTCGGCGGGCGCGACGTGGAGGGTGGGGGAGAGGTCGTCGTACGGCTGACTCACGTCGACCCCGACGCCCGCGATCCACCGACCGTCGGGCGACCACGCCGGAGCGCGGAGCGGTCCGGCGAGGGCCATCATCTCTCGCGGCTCGGGCATCGCGGGGTGACCGCGACCTCGTCGCCCGCCGCTCGTGCTGCGTCGAGCGCCGACCTCGACGGACCAGACCGACGTGCGCGGATCGAGGTCGGCATCGGGGCGTGGATCGGCGACGAACGCGATCGACCCACCATCCGGATGCCACGCGATGCCCGAGACGCCGCCATCGACCTGAGTCAGTGGGCGCGCCCCGCCGCCGCCGTCCGCGGGCACCACGTGCAGCTGGCTCACCCGGTCCACGTAGCCAACCTCGTCCATTCGGTAGTCGAGGCGGGTCACCCGCCGCGCGCGAGGCTCGCCGTCGTCGGGCTCGTCGCCCACGATGAACCGCTGCTCGGTGGTCCTGGCCGTGAATGCCATGGTCCGTCCATCGGGCGACCACGCAATCTCACCCGCCGACAGCTCGCCGATCGCCAGCGCGATCGGCTCTCCGCCATCGAGATCGAGCACCCGGATCGCGTTCTTGCCGTCGTCGTCGGCGGGATCGCTCCGAGTGAACGCGACACGCCGACCGTCGGGCGAGATGGTGGGGGTCATGTCGCGGACATGGCCCGTCGTCAGCCGCCGCGGCCGGCTGGCCCGACCGGCACGGTCGATCGCGACGCGCCACAGGTGCGATACGTAGTGCTCGCCATCCACGATCCGTCGCGAGATGACCGCGAACGAGCCGTCGGGGGCCAGGTCATGCTCCTCGACGACCACCTGGTGGCGGAGGATCTCGGGCGTGGGGAGCCGGGTCGCGCCGGCCGTCTTCGTAGGCATGCGCCAAGCGTATCGAGGCTCACGACGGACGTGGGCGCAGACTCGCGTCACGCATCACGCGGCCATGCCCGCGAAGCGCTTCGGCGCTACGCTCATCAGATGCTGAGCCCGGACCGTCTCGCCATCGCTCCCGCCATCGCCGATGCCCTCGATCACGGTCGCCCGGTCGTCGCCCTGGAATCCACGCTGATCAGCCATGGCCTGCCCTACCCGCAGAACGTCGAGGTGGCCATGGCGTCAGAGCAGGCCGTGCGCGATGGCGGTGCGGAGCCGGCCACGGTCGCGCTGCACGACGGTCGGCTGCTGGTCGGGCTCACGCCGGATCAGATCGATCTGCTCGGCACCTCGCCCACGGGTGTGCGCAAGGTGTCCCGCTCGAACCTCGGGGCGGCGATCGCGGCCGGTGGCTGGGGCGGCACGACCGTGGCCGCGACGATGATCGCGGCGCATGCGGCCGGGATCCTCGTCTTCTCCACCGGCGGCATCGGCGGCGTCCACCGCGGCGCGCTGTGGTCGCCTGGCGGCCCTCCGCCGAGCCTCGACATCTCGGCCGACCTGGAGGAGCTCGCGCGCACTCCGGTCGCCGTCGTCTGCGCCGGGCCGAAGGCGATCCTGGATGTCCCGCTCACCCTCGAGTACCTCGAGACCCGCGGCGTGCCGTTGATGGCCGTCGGGATCGACGAGGTGCCGGGCTTCTACTCGCGCCGGAGCGGCATCCGGGCACCGATCAGCGTGCCCGACCTGGCCGCGGCTGCCGATGTCGTTCGGGCACACGAGGAGCTGGGGCTCGGCTCCGGGCTTGTCGTGTGCACACCCGTGCCAGAGGACGACGCCCTTCCGGACGACGTCACCCGGGACGCGGTCGAGCGTGCCGTGCGCGAGGCGGAGCATACGGGTGTGCACGGAGCCGCCCTGACGCCGTGGCTGCTGGCGAGGGTGGCCTCGATCACGGAGGGCGCCTCCGTACGCGCGAACATCGCCCTGATCGTGAACAACGCGCGGTCGGGCGGCGAGCTGGCTGCGGCCCTGGCGTCCGACCCCGCCGCGCGATCGTCCGGGGGTGGTGCGACGCGGCGGACGCGCGGTGGCAGCTGCGAGCCAGCCGGGTGGTCGTCGGAGCCGGCGCAGCACGCGAGCGGCCGCCTCCGGGAGCTGACCAGCCACCGGCTGCTGACCAGCCACCGGCTGCTGCGCCGGCCTGGCGAGAGCTCTCGACCCGGCGTTCGGCCTCGAGCGAGGTCTCGCTGCGCCGGGCCTCGAGCGACGTCGCCGCTCGATGTTCGGCCCTCGCCCGGTGCATCGGTGCCCCGACGTTGCGCCGATGTCCCTGCGCAACCTTGTGTCCGGTGCATGCGATGGATACACTCGCCGGACCGTCAGGGGCGTGGTTCGGCGAGCGTCTCGCGCTGGATCGCGGTCGGCCTGATCTGCTGAGCAGCTGGCGGCCGGGGAAATCCGGTCGGGGCGGCCGGCACCTCGGTGAGGGAGCAGCGCATGCGGATCTACGAGGGCAGCCCGCGCCAGGACTTCGAGGAGGTCTTCCGTTCGATCGGGGCCTTCCTGGACAACAAGGGGCTGCGTGACATCCTTGTCCTGGAGGTGCCCGACGGGTTCATCGTGCAGGGCATGATCGCCGCCGATGCGGGCGGCTCGGGCTGGTCGGATTCGATGGGCACCGTCTCCAAGCAGACCTTGAGCTTCCTCGACGAGGACATCGCTCGCTTCATGGAGGAAGCGGCCGCTCGCCGTGGTCGATCGACCGTGGACGGTGCCCAGGCCGGCGCGCACGAGTCGGCGCTGCGGGTGATCGGGCGCTGGATCGACGAGGAGAAGCCCCGCGACGTGTTCCTGTTCGAGCAGGATGGCGCGTACGTCGTCCGGCTGCAGATCGGTGGTCAGGCGGGCGGGCATCACGAGCTCGCCGAGTTCACCCGGGACGACATCGATTCGCTGGTGGCTCGCGGGCCATCGCTTCGTGGCAAGCATGGAGGAAGCGGCCAGGCTGCCGGCGATGCCGGGGATGCCGGCGTTGGGACCGCCACCCAGCCGGGCGCTGCCACCGGGGCCCCGGACGCGACCTCCTGAGCACGGGCCGATCGAGGCCCGGGATGCGTTTCCGGGCGACGATCGAGCCGGAAAGACATGACAAGGCTGCTCGGCGCGAGCACAATCAGGACGTGAGGTCCTTGTAGAGGAAGGAGGCCCGCTCATGAAGGCACTGCGGACCGTTGCTGTCGCGCTCGGGGTCACCCTGGGTGCGCTGATCGTGATCCCCCTGATCGTGCTTGCGGGCCTGTTCGTGTGGCTCAAGCTGACCGAGGAGGACGACGAGGAAGCCCTCGAGCTGGAGCAGGAGGGCGCCTGACCGAGTCCCGGCACCCGGCGGGCCATGTGCCCGCGGTGCCCGTCGACGCATCCGAAACGCCCGCCGGATCGGCGGGCGTTTCCGTGTCGAGCGCGCGGGGGGCACCCGATGCTGACCGGGCCGCGCCGAGCGATCGTGCTCCAACGCCAGGCGTCCCGGCGGCGACCCTTCGACTCGCCGAGCTCGGGGTCCTCGTCACCGTCCTGATCTGGTCGGCCAACTTCGTCCTGGTCAAGGGCGCCATCGGCGTGCTCGCGCCGCTCACCTTCACCGGCGCACGGTTCACCGTCGGGGCGGCGACCCTGCTGGTGATCCTGCGCTTGCGGCAGGGCAGGGTGCGGCCACCGGCCGGCCAGCTCCGGGGGCTGTTGCTGCTCGGCGCGCTCGGGTTCGGCGGCTACCAGATCCTGTGGACGCTGGGGCTGACCAGCATCAACGCCGGCGATTCCGCCCTGATCGTGGCGGCGTCCCCGGTCCTCACGGTGCTCCTTGCCGCCCTCGTCGGGGTGGATCAGCTGACGGCGCCCAAGGCGGCGGGCTCGATGATCGCGTTCGCCGGGGTCGCGATCGTGATCAGCGCCGGACAAGGGCTGTCGCTGGGGTCGTCGCTGGTGGGCGATCTGCTGACGCTGGCCGCGGCCGCGACGTGGGCGGTGTACACGGTTGGTGGCACGCGCATGCTGCGTCGCGTGGACCCGCTCCAGGCGACCACGTGGACGGTGATCGGCGGGCTCCCGATCCTGCTCCCGCTCGCCATCGTCGACGGTGCTGCCCACGGCTGGGCCGGGATCCTTGACCCCGCGGTCGTGTTGGCGATCGTGATCTCGGGCAGCCTGGCCGCGGGGATCTCGAACGTGTTCGTGTTCAACGCGATCCGGTATGTCGGTCCGGCCCGGGCGACCGCGATACAGCTGCTGGTGCCCGCAGGTGCCGTGGTCCTTGGCGCGGTGTTCCTGCAGGAGCCGGTCGGTGCCTGGCAGCTGGCCGGTGGAGCGGTGATCGTGGCCGGCGTGGGGCTGACGCGCCGGGCGTCGATCGGGCCGATGCGCTCGTTCGTGCGGCGGATCCCGAGCCGGCCCTGAGCCGAGCGGTGGGCCACCGGCACAAGGTGATCGATGGCGATCATCGGCAACGCGCTCGCGATCGCGAGCGCGAGGCGGGATGCATGGGATGATCTCGAGATGTCGAACCCGCCGCCGAACCAGCCCCCGATCCCACCGCTTCGGCCCGGCCAGCCGCCGCTCGCCGTCCTCGTCGACTACGACGGGACGATCGCCCAGACCGACGTCTCGGACGCCATCCTCGCCGGCTTCGTGACCGCGGACTGGGAGGCGCACGTGGCCGACTACGACGCCGGACGCACCGGCTCCCGGCGCCTGATGGAGTGGGAGATCAGCCTGATCAACGCCGATCCGGCGGACCTGCTCGATACGGCCGCCGCGCAACCGCACGACCCCGGCTTCCGTCCCTTCGCGGAGCGCGCGCTCGCGGCCGGCATCCCGGTCGAGGTCGTGTCCGACGGGTTCGGGTTCTTCATCGAGCCCGCGCTGCGGGCGCTGGGACTCCCCCAGCTGCCGGTCGTGACAGCGCGTACGACCTTCACCTCAGCAGGGCCCAGGATCGACTTCCCGAGCGGCAACGCCGACTGCCTGGTGTGTGGCACCTGCAAGCGCGACCGGGTGCGTGCCCACCAGGCGGCGGGTCGTGCCGTGGCGTTCATCGGCGACGGTCCGTCCGATCGGTACGCGGCCGGCTACGCCGACCTGGTGTTCGCGAAGCACGCCCTGGAGCAGATCTGCGTCCAGGAGGGCTGGGCGTACGAGCGCTGGTCGTCGTTCGCCGAGATCGACTCGTGGCTCGAGCGCACGCTCGCCGCGTTCGCAGCCGATCCGGCCTCGCTGCCCCCACGAGCGGTCCATCCGCTGTTCTGCGGCGCCGAGGTCTGGGGCCCCGGACGTGTCGACCCGGTGCCCCCCGAACCGGGTTCGGTCGCGTTGCCGGACACCTCTGCCGGCTGAGTCCGCGGCCCGCCTACCAGCGGTCCCAGCGCGCGAACTCCTCGAACGCCACCCAGCCGCGCCTGAGGCTGGGCGAGCGCACGTCGGGCAGGGCCAGGCCCACCGGCATCACGCCGATCGGTGTGAACTCCTCCGGGATGCCCAGCACCGCAGCGCAGCGGCTCCGGTCCCTCGGACGGTCCGACGAACCCCGAGCGCGAGGCCCTCGGCCACGGCCGCCAGCATGATCGTCTGCATCGTGGCGCCGATGTCGACCCACCAGAACGGGATCGGCCAGTCGAGCTCCGCGCCGTCTTCGGTGACCTTGTCCGACTCCTGGTACCGGCGGTGGTAGATGGCCTCGCTGACGCACGGCACGAACTGGGCGGCACACTCGCTGATCCAGGGCCCGAAGCGCTCCTCGTAGTCGGCCTCGCCGCACGCAAGCGCCACCTCCCGGCGGCGGCCGGGATCCGTGACCACGACCAGGCGCTGGCCCTGCGAGAAACCGGCCGAGGGCGTCCGCTGGGCGAGCCGCGCGATCCGCTCGATGACCTCGTGGTCCACGCCGCCGTCTCGGAAGCGACGCACGGCGCGCCGCTTCATCACCACCTCGCCGAAGTCCATCGCGGCCTCCCGTGCGTGTCCTGATGCCCATGGAGCGCCGGTGCGGCGCGCCACTCGCCGGGCCACCCCAGCGTCGCAGGTTCTGAGCTTGACGCGCCGACCAGCATTGGCGCATGGATCGGAGCAGCTGGCTGGCCGACCGACGCGCGGCAATCGTCGCGACCTACGACGCGGAGGCGCCCGAGTACGACGCCAACGACTATCCGCACGATGCCCAGCTACGGTACGTCGCCCGGGTGCTCGAGGCGTGTCCGTCCGGCGGGCTCGTGCTCGATGCCCCGTGTGGCACGGGTCGCTACCTCTCGCTCGTGGCGGCGGCCGGTCTCCGCGTCGTCGGGGCTGACCAGTCGGCCGGAATGCTGGCGCAGGCGCGCGCCAGGGGGATCGCGGAGCGCCTGGTGCAGATCGGCCTCCAGGAGCTGTCCGAGCCACCGGTCTTCGATGCGGTTCTGACCATCGACGCGCTTGAGAACGTCCCGCCCGAGGACTGGCCGCCGGTGCTGGCGAATCTCCGGAGCGCGGCCAGGCCCGGTGGCCAGCTGTACCTGACCGTCGAGGAGTGGCAGGACGAGGCGGGCAAGGACGCGGCCTTCGAGGCGCTGCGGGCCGAAGGAGCGCCCGCCGTGCGCGGCGAGGTGGTCGAGGGCGACGTCGCCGGCTACCACTTCTATCCCGAGCATCACCGGGTGCTCGCCTGGCTTGCCGACGCGAACCTCGAGGTCCTGGAGGACATCTACGTCCACGCCCAGGACGACTGGGGCTATCGCCACCTGCTGCTGCGGAAGCCGGCCACCTGAGCCAGCTGTTGACGTGATCGGGGGAGGGCGGGGCCGGGACACGGCGCATCGCCCACGGCACGTGTCGGCCATTTGCGCATTGCCCGCCGGTCCCGCGGTCCGGTAGCATGGGAAAAACCCCGGAGGACAGGACCTGTGGCGAAGTATGTCTTTGTGACCGGAGGCGTGACCTCCTCGCTCGGCAAAGGCATCACCGCCGCCAGCATCGGACGCCTGCTCAAGGCTCGCGGGCTGAAGGTCTCGGTCCTCAAGCTCGACCCCTACATCAACGTCGACCCGGGGACGATGAGCCCGTACCAGCACGGCGAGGTGTTCGTCACCGACGACGGCGCCGAGACCGACCTCGACCTCGGCCACTACGAGCGGTTCATCGACGAGAACCTGTCGCAGGGCTCGAACGTCACCACCGGGCGCATCTACCAGGCGGTGATCGCCAAGGAGCGCCGGGGCGACTACCTCGGCGGCACCGTGCAGGTGATCCCGCACATCACCAACGAGATCAAGGAGCGGATCACGCGCGTCGCCCGCTCGGGCGATCCGGACGTGGTGATCGTCGAGGTCGGTGGCACGGTCGGTGACATCGAGAGCCTGCCGTTCCTCGAGGCCATTCGCCAGATGCGCAAGGACCAGGGCCGGGCCAACGTGCTGTACGTGCACGTCACGCTGCTCCCGGCACTGGCCGCGACGGGCGAGCTCAAGACCAAGCCCACCCAGCACTCGGTCAAGGAGCTGCGCGGGATCGGCATCCAGCCCGACGCGATCGTCCTCCGCTCGGACAGCGACGTGCCCGACGAGATCCGCGAGAAGATCGCCCTGTTCACCGATGTCGATGTCGACGCCGTGATCCCGGCGCCCACGGCCGAGACGATCTACGAGGTCCCGCTCCAGTTCGAGGCGTTCGGCTTCGGCCGGCTGCTCGTCCGCGAGCTCGGCCTTGGTGACCCGGAGACGTCGCCGGATCTCGGCAGCTGGCGCGCGCTGGTGGCCCGCATCAAGTCACCCAAGCCCACGCTCGAGGTCGCGCTGGTCGGCAAGTACATCGAGCTCCCGGATGCCTATCTCTCCGTAACTGAGTCGCTCAAGCACGCGGCCTGGGCGAGCGGCGTCGACGCGCACGTGCGCTGGGTGGACAGCGAGGCCCTGACCGCCGACAACGTGGGCGAGCGGCTGACCGGCGTGGCCGGGGTCCTGGTCCCCGGCGGCTTCGGGCATCGCGGCATCGAGGGCAAGGTCCTGGCCGCTCGATGGGCGCGGACCAACGAGGTGCCCTACCTCGGCCTGTGCCTCGGGCTGCAGTGCGCGGTGATCGAGTTCGCGCGCCACGTGCTCAACTCGGAGGACGCCAACTCCACCGAGTTCGACATGTTCACCGCCAACCCGGTCATCGACTTCATGCCCGATCAGCGGGACCTCGAGGACAAGGGCGGCACGATGCGGCTCGGGCTGTACCCGGCGAAGCTGCAACCGGGCACGAAGGCCCGCGCCGTCTACGGCGAGGAGCTCATCTACGAGCGACATCGCCATCGGTTCGAGGTCAACAACCAGCTACCGGCAGGCGCTCGAGGCGGCCGGCATGGTGCTGTCCGGGATCTCGCCCGACAGCCGCCTGGTGGAGATCGTCGAGCTCCGGGACCACCCGTGGTTCGTGGCCAGCCAGTTCCATCCGGAGTTCAAGTCGCGGCCCGAGCGGCCGCATCCGCTGTTCCACGGCTTCGTATCCACGGCGCTCGCCCTGCAGGAGGGACGCGAGCCGGTGCTGGCGGCGGTCGGTCCCGGGCCCGACGCCGATGCGCAGCGCGCCCCGGGTGACGCCCCCCTCGAGGCCACATCGGCATCCTGAGCCGACACACGCTGCCGCGGCCGCGGGCGGCCGTCCGGCCGCGCCGACCGGGAGGGTTCTCGATGGATGATGTCATCACGTCGGTTGCACCGACGCTGCAATCGCGGATCGGTGCATATCGGCGGAAGCACCGCCTGCCCGGCGTGGTGGCCGGGATCGCGACCGCGGACGGGCTGCGCTGGTCGCACTCGTCCGGCTTCGCGGACATCGAGGCGGCTCGCCGGGGCGACCAGCGAACGCTCCATCGCGTGGCATCGATCACCAAGACGGTGACTGCCACGGCCGTCCTGCAGCTCCGCGACGACGGCCGGCTTCGGCTCGACGATCCCGTCGTCCGTCACCTGCCCGAGGTGGAGCGGCTGCCCGATCCCCACGGGTCCATCGAGGACCTCACCATCCGACGACTGCTGATGCACACGTCCGGGCTGCAGGGCGAGGTGCCGTGGCAGGACGACGAGCGCTTCTGGCTGTACACGCCCGACGAGCTGCCTGACGTGCTGCACCTGGGCACGGTGAGCACCCCGCCCGAGGTCGACCACAAGTACAGCAACTTCGGGTTCGAGCTCCTGGGCCTGGTGGTCGAGCGGGTGTCGGGACGCGACTACGTCGAGTACGCGCGGACCGAGATCCTCGATCCGCTCGGCATGCGCGACACGACCTGGGCCCCGGATCCGGAGCAGACCGCTCGCCGCGCCGTCGGCTACGACGCCCGCGCCCACGACGACATGCCCCGCCGGGCGCGGGAGATGGATCCCGGGAAGTTCCTCGCCGATGGCGGGCTATGGTCCACCGTCGAGGACCTCGGGACGTGGATCGGGCAGCAGCTGCGGACGGACCCGGCGACCGAACGGGGACCGGGCCAGGTCCTGGCAGGTCGCACGCTGACGGAGATGCACCGGCCGACCTGGGTCGCGGACGAGAAGTGGAGCGTGGCACAGGGCCTCGGCTGGTACGGATCCCGCAAGGGAGAGACGATCCTCGTCGGACATTCCGGGAGCCTGTGGGGCTTCCGGAGCAACGTCTCGTTCTCGGTCCGCGGCAAGGTCGGTGCCGTCGTGCTGCTCAACGGGATGGGTGACGCGGCCGCGCTCTCCCGCGACCTGCTCGACGTGCTCCTGCCGGCGATCGACGAGGCGCGCGACCGCGAGGACGTGACGCCGTTCGTGCCCGTCCCCGAGGCCTACCGTGAGCTGCTCGGTGTCTATCGCGACCCCGAGGCCGAGGACGACACGCTCATCGAGTGGCGGGACGGCAAGCTCGTCCTGACCGACAGGGAGCCCGACGCCGAGGTCCACGAGCTCGTCCCGACCGATGACCCGTTGACGTTCTCCATGCGGGGCGGCCGGCCGGGCGGCGAGCCGCTCGTGTTCGGGCGCGGTGCGGACGGCAGGATCGATCGCTGCAACATCGGCGGCTACCCGGCCATCCGCGTGGACCTGTTGCGCGAGCCGACCTGGTAGGGCGCCCGGACGCCGACCAGGACCTGGGGACGCTCCCGGGACTCGCCTACGGAATGGCTCGATGCAGCCGCAGGAATGTCGGCTCGAACCCGAGTTTCGGCCAGGTGCGGCTGGCCTCGAGGTTGGTCGCGCGCCAGTCGGTCGCAACCCACGGGTAGCCCTCGTCGCGCGCCCAGGCGATCACCGTCTCGCCCAGGACGCGCCCGGCTCCCAGGCCGCGGGCGTCGCGCAGCACCGCCGCGAAGCCCAGGAACCCGGCTCGCGCGGGACGGATCAGGCCGCTGTTGCCGGACGACAGCTCCAGCGAGCAGGCCGTTGCCGAGCCGACCGGGCGCCCATCGTGCTCCGCGACGAACGTGACGTACCGCGAATCCTCGAGGTCACGCTCGAGGTCTGCCTCGATCTCCGCGAGATCCGGGATGGCGAGCCGCGAGAACACCGGCGACTGGCCCTGGTGCTCGGGGAGGGCACGGTCGATGCGGGCGAGATGGGCCAGATCGGCGCGGGTTGCCGGGCGCACGCGGATGCCCGGCGGCACGTGCACCTCGTACGAGGCGGGCGGCGCCGGGCGCAGCGCATGCACCTGCTGCTGGCCGAACCCCAGCCGGAACCACGCGTCGACCAGGTCCCGATCGCCCGCCGGCACCAGGACGTAGTGGTCGGCCCGCCCCTGGTCCACCCAGGCGCCTGCGGCGACCCGGTACATGTCGCGCACGATCTCGGGCTCCGTCGCCGCGTGACCGGGGGACTCGACCCAGACGTTGGGGCGCCAGATCGCGGGGTCGCGGCCGATCCCCAGGAGATAGCCCACGCACGCGCCGTCACGGAGCGCCACGACACCCGAGGCGGCCGTGCCGGCCGACGTGTCCCGAAGCAGGTGCTCGATCTCGACGCGGGCCCGGGACGCCTGCTCGAACGCCGGATCGAGCCCCGGCGACGCGCGACGGTGGGCCCGATGGCGCGCCGCCAGCAGGCCGGCGGCGTCGTCGACGTACGACGCATCGAACGGGCGGATCTCGACGGCCATCTGCGGGCGACGCCTCCGGTGCTGCCCGCCGTTGACGTGGCGGCGCAGCGCAGGATATCCTCCCGCCATCCCCACCGGCCGCGCGCGACGGCACTCGGATTCCGCGCGAACGGGCTTGTGGCGTGATCCATCGCTGAGATGCGGACCTCGTCCGCGGCCAGCACCCACCCTTCGAGGTTCGTCCACCCCAATGCCCAACGGTTCCGACCAGCGGCCCGGCCGCAATCGCCGGCCCCGTCGTCGTTCGCAGCAAACCCGCTTCCCGGTGACCGAGCAGGACGAGGCCGCCGAGCTCGAGGCCGCCCGCGAGCGCAACGACCTTGACTTCCGCGATCTGCGCGAGATGACCGTCAAGGAGCTGCGCGCGGTCGGGGAGCGGCTCGACATCGAAGCCGAGCCGGCCGAGCGCCCCGAGGACCTGGTCGACCTGATCCTCCAGCGTCAGACAGAGCGAGCCGGGCTGGACTACGCGTTCGGCATCCTCGACATCGTTGATGAGGGATACGGGTTCATGCGCCGCCACGGGCTGCTGCCCAGCGCGGAGGACGTGTACGTCTCGTCGAGCCAGGTTCGTCGGTTCGGGTTGCGCGTCGGTGATCGGATCACGGGCGCCGTGCGGGCGCCCCGCGAGGGCGAGAAGTACTGGGGCCTGATCCGCGTCGACACGGTCAACGGCGTGGACACCGATTCCGCGCGCCGCCGCGCGTACTTCAACGACCTCACGCCGATCCATCCGATCGAGCTGATCAACCTCGAGTCGGATCCCAAGAACCTGAGCCAGCGTCTGGTCAACCTCGTCAACCCGCTGGGCAAGGGCCAGCGGGCGCTGATCGTCAGCCCGCCCAAGGCCGGCAAGACGATGCTCCTCAAGAGCATCGCCAACGGGATCACCGCCAACTACCCGGACATCCTGCTCATGGTCGCCCTCATCGGGGAGCGACCCGAGGAGGTGACCGACATGCGGCGGTCCGTCGAGGGCGAGGTCATCAGCTCGACCTTCGACGAGCCCACCGAGAACCACACGCACGTGGCGGAGATGGCCCTCGAGATCGCGAAGCGCCAGGTGGAGACCGGGCGAGACGTGGTCATCCTGCTGGACTCGATCACCCGCCTCGCGCGCGCCTACAACCTTGCCCTGCCCCCGTCGGGCCGCACGCTCTCGGGCGGCATCGACCCCATCGCCCTCTACCCCCCGAAGCGGTTCTTCGGTGCGGCGCGCAAGATCGAGGAGGGCGGCAGCCTCACCATCATCGCCACCTGCCTGGTCGACACCGGGTCGCGCATGGACGACGTCATCTACGAGGAGTTCAAGGGCACCGGCAACAGCGAGCTGATCCTCGACCGCAAGCTGGCCGAGAAGCGGATCTTCCCGGCCATCGACGTGCAGCGCTCCGGCACCCGCCGCGAGGAGCTGCTGCTCGAGGAGGGCACGCTCAAGATGGTGTGGACGATGCGCCGGATGCTGTCCGCGGTCGGCACCAACGAGGGCATCGAGCTGCTCCTCAACCGGATCGCCAAGACGGACACCAACGCGCAGTTCCTGGGCTCGCTGACCAAGACCCTGGACTGACGCGAGGCC
This sequence comes from uncultured Chloroflexia bacterium, assembly GCA_963806265.1. Classification (GTDB taxonomy): domain Bacteria; phylum Chloroflexota; class Limnocylindria; order Limnocylindrales; family CSP1-4; genus CAIXZV01. The sequence continues at coordinate 81,091 of CAWDXT010000027.1, read as the reverse complement.
GTCCCGCTGCACATCCGGGCGCCCCGCGCCGGTGGTCCGATCGGGGTTGCCGTGGCCCATCCCGTGAGATGGCGGGCCAGATTTACCCAGATTCGGACCCCTTGCCCCGGACCACGTGACCAACGGCCCCGACTGGATGGCCCGGAGGGTTTGCCGCGTCTGCGCGCGGTCTGGTAGGGTTCGCCGCAAGTTGCAGGTCGGGTCCATCGGGCTCGGCCGTCGGGGGCAAATCTGAAAGGATCCCTTCGCGACGCCCCAGGATCGGCCGAACGTCGCCGGGCATGACGTTCGTCCCCGGACTCGATCCTGGCCTCAGGAGACCGTATTGCACAAGCCTACTGTTGGCGCCCACCGCGACCCCATGCATGCGGGTCGCGAACGCGCGTCCCTTGTCGCGCGCGTCAACGGGCTGAGCATTCGTGTCACCCGCGCGGTCCAGGCGAAGCTGCGCGGCGGCGCCCCGAACCTGGGTCGGGTGGCCCGCTCTTCCGCGAGCCGGTTGCGCCCCCTGGGTGGCGCCGAGCGCGCGCTCCCGATCACGGTGGCCCTGATCGTGGCCATCGCCTCGCTGCTTGCCGTGCTGCCGACGACGTCGTCGGATGCCGTGGGCCGGACCCAGGGCGGCGGGAGCGACGTACGCCTCGCCATCGGCGGCGGCTCCGGGTTCGGTGCCCTGGACGATCAGGCCGCCGATGGAAGCGCCAGCTTCCAGCCGGTCACGATCCCCGGTGACACCATCGCGCAGGGCAATACCGAGCTCGCGTCGGCCGGCCCCGCCCAGGTGCTCGATGACGGAACCCTGATCGCAGGCTACGTGCCCGAGACGAGCGTCGAGGACGGATCGGATCTCATCGGGACCTACAAGGTCAAGTCCGGTGACACGCTGGTCGGGATCGCCCACCGGTTCGGCGTGTCGATGATGACGCTGTGGTGGGCGAACAGCCTTGACTCCAAGGACGCCCTCCACGTCGGCCAGACCCTCAAGATCCCGCCGGTGTCCGGGCTCGTGTACACGGTCAAGGCGTCGGACACCCTGGACGCGGTGGCTGCCCACTACAAGGTGGATGCGAGCGACATCGTGGCCCTCAACGGCCTCGCCGATCCGACCCTCGTCGTCGGTCAGGTGCTCGTCCTGCCGGGCGCCAAGGGCGCCCCGATCCCGACCCCCAAGCCGACCCCCAAGCCCAAGCCCAGGGCCGTCCAGCACTCCACGAGCAGCAGCCGCTCGTCCAGCGGCTCGGTGCACTATTCGGGCGGCAAGCTCCGGTGGCCCGTCGTGGGTGGCGGGAACTACATCAGCCAGTACTACCACTACGGCCACGAGGCGATCGACATCGCCGCCGACTACGGCTCCAGGGTCGTGGCGGCCGCCGGCGGAAAGGTCATCTTCGCCGGCTGGAAGTCCAACGGTGGCGGCTACCAGGTCTGGATCTCCCACGGCGGCAACATGTACACGACGTACAACCACATGTCGGCGATCACGGTTGCCCGTGGGCAGAGCGTCGGACGTGGTCAGCAGGTCGGTCGGATCGGCCAGAGCGGCGACGCCACGGGCCCGCACCTCCACTTCGAGGTCTGGATCGGTCCCGTCTGGAGCGGTGGCAAGCGGGTCAACCCGCTGCGCTACTTCTAGCCCCCACCCCCCGGGTCCGCTTCGATCCCGCCCGATCCGGTGAGCGGGCCATGCGACAATGCCGCCAATGTTCCTCGATGACGTCCGGATCACCGTCCGCGCCGGTGCCGGTGGCGACGGCGCAGCGACGTTCCGGCGCGAAGCGCACGTTCCACGCGGTGGGCCCGACGGCGGCGACGGTGGTCGTGGAGGGTCCATCTACCTGCGAGTGGACGTCGGCCAGACGACGCTGCTCGACTTCCGGTACCGGCACCAGTTCAGCGCAACCGCCGGAGGGCGCGGCGAGCGCTCACGTCGCCACGGGAAGGCGGGCGAAGACCTGTACCTCGCGGTGCCACCCGGTACGGCGGTGCTCGACGCGGCGTCCGGCGCGCTGGTCGCCGACCTCGTCGCGACCGGCCAGGAGGTGATGGTCGCCCGCGGTGGTCGCGGGGGCCTCGGGAACACGCACTTCGCGACCGCCACCCACCAGGCACCGCGGCATGCGCAGAAGGGCGAGCCTGGCGAGGAACGGACGATCCGCCTCGAGCTGCGGCTCATCGCGGACGTGGGTCTGGTCGGGCTGCCGAACGCCGGCAAGTCGACCCTGCTCGCGGCGCTGACCGCGGCTCGTCCCAAGATCGCCTCCTATCCGTTCACCACGCTCGAGCCCAACCTGGGCGTGATGGACCTTGGCATCGATGACGGTCGGCGTCCCACGATCGCCGACGTGCCGGGGCTGATCGAGGGTGCCTCGAGCGGCGCAGGGCTGGGGCACGCGTTCCTGCGCCACGTCGAGCGCACGCGCGTGCTGGTCCACGTGGTCGATGGCGCCACCCGGGATCCTCGCTGGGACCACGCGGTGATCCGTGACGAGCTCGAGGCGCATGATCCGGCGCTCCTCGGGAAGCCCATCCTGATCGTGTTCAACAAGCTCGACCTGCCCGCTGCGGCCGATGCCTGGCCCGCGTTCCGGGATGCGATGGCGGAGACGGGGTCGCGGGTGCTCGCCGTGTCCGCAGAGGCCGGCCAGGGCCTCGACGAGCTGCGACAGGCCGTTGCCGACCTGCTTCCGGATGCCGAAGGGCTGGCCGAGCCGCCCGAGCCCGCAGGCGTCGTGGTGCATCGGCTGGAGGGGCGGAGCGACGCGTTCGTCGTGGACCGGGAGGACGGGATGATCCGTGTCCGGGGCCGGCGGATCGAGCGCGTCGTCGCCCAGACGAACTTCGACAACGAGGAGTCGGCCGAGCGCTTCCAGCGCGAGCTCGTCCGCCTGGGGATCGACGGTGCCCTGCGCAAGGCCGGCGTCCGACGCGGCGAGCTGGTTCGGATCGGGACCACCGAGCTCGAGTGGGAGCCACAAGAGGACGACGCTTGAGCCCTGCAGCCCGTTCGTCGCCGGGACCCGCCGAACCCCAGCTGCCGGAGCATGCTCCCCCGCCCGCGCCCATCGTCCCGGGCTCGCTCGGCATCCTGGGCGGGACGTTCGATCCCGTCCATCACGGTCACCTTGCGATCGCCGAGGACGCCCGCGAGGCCATGGGCCTCGAACGGGTGCTGTTCATCCCGGCCATGATCCCGCCCCACAAGCGCGACCGGTTGATCACGCCGCCCGAGGATCGGGTCGCGATGCTCGAGCTCGCGATCGCCGGCAACCCGCGCTTCGCCGTCAGCCGGGTCGAGCTCGAGCGCGGGGGCGTGTCGTACACGGTCGACACGCTGGAGGCCCTGCGCGCGAGGGGTGTGCGCGATCCGTGGTTCATCCTGTCGTCCGAGGCGCTCGAGGGGTTTCCGGAGTGGCGCCGACCCGAGCGGATCCTGGAGCTGTGCCGCCTGCTCGTCGTGCCGCGTCCCGGACATGTGCCGGATGACCGCGACCGGGTGATCGAGCGCTATCCGGGCCACGATCATCGGTTCGCCGTGCTCGATGGGCCACTGTTGCCCATCTCCGGTAGCGTGGTGCGACGCCGGCTGGTGGCCGGGCGGTCCGTCCGCTACCTCGTCCCGGACGCCGTGATCCGCTATCTGACCGATCATCGCCTGTACGCCGCCCACGACGGAGGATCCTGATCACGTGACGAAACCCCGCGCCTCGGCCGCCGCCCCCCGACCGGATGGTCTTCCTGCCCGCGACACTGCCGCGCCCACGGCCGATCGCGAGGCGCTCGAGCTCGCCCGCCGGATCGTCGAGCTGGCCGAGGACAAGAAGGCGGCCGACATCGTCCTGCTGGACCTCGGCGGCAGGACGTCGGTCGCGGATGCGTTCGTCATCTGCTCCGGCGGCTCCGAGCGCCAGATCGACGCCATCGCCGACGGCATCCTCAGCGGGCTCCGCGATGAGCACGTCAAGCCCATCGGTCGCGAGGGCACACCCGAGTCGCACTGGGTGCTGCTCGACTTCGGGTCGGTGATCGTGCACGTGTTCACACCGCCCGAGCGCGACTACTACCAGCTGGAGCGCCATTGGTCCGGGGCGCGGACCGTGCTGCGCGTCCAGTAGCGCCGCCCGGGCCCGGAATTGGTACCGCCGCGATCGGTACCGCCGGGCCATGCCCGCCCCGCCTGGCCGCTTCTAGCATCGGTTCCGAGCCGTTGGCCGCTGGGGCCGACGCCACCGGAGACGACCAGATGTCGGGTCTGCGAGATCGCTGCCCCGGTTGCACCCGCCGCCTCATCGTGACCCGGTTCGACACCACCTTCCGGCTGTCCGACCGAACCGAGCGGCTGTGCTTCGGCATTCCCGGTGGCCTGTGCGAGGACTGCCACCAGCTGTACATCGATCCCGAGCTGATCGAGATGCTCGATCTCGGCGACAGCCGCTGTGTGTTCGCGATCGAGAGCGACATCGTCCTCCAGGAGGAGGTCTGGTCCTCCGCCGAGTAGGCGCCGCCGGTCGATCAGCCGGCTGGTAGCGCCACGTGATCGCGGACCCACAGCGCGAACGCCAGCCGCCGCTGCTGATCGGTCGCTCCAGACCCGGGCGCCCCCTTGACCATCGCGTCCAGCTCCATCAGCGCGTCGAGGGCATCCACGAGCCCGGGCAGCGTCCAGCGGCGCGCCTGGCCAACCAGCTTGTCCACCCGGAAGGGCTTCATGCCCAGCGTGCGCACGAGGCTGCCGGGCGTGGCGCCGGACGCCAGGTGGCCGGCCACCTCGGTCAGCTCGCGCAGCCGACGGTGCAGATGCGCGAGCACGACCGGCTCGGGGGTCGTGTCGAGCAGGCGATCGAGAGCCGGGCCGGCGGCGCCCGCCCGTCGCTCGGCGATGGCGTCGAGCAGCGCCCACGTCGAGTCCGGAACGACCTCGGCGACGAGCGCCGCGACGTCGTCCTCCGTGATGGGCTCGGACGGCCGGTAGAGGGCCAGCTTCTCGAGCTCGCCGACCGCCAGGGCGCCCTGGCGGGCACGGTCGATGTCGCCCTCGCGGACGAAGCCCCCGACCCGGCGCGCCAGCTCCCTGGCCGCGCCCGGGGCAAGCCGGATTTCGCGCTCGCGCGCCCGACCTTCGATCCAGGCGGCCAGCTCGCCCGCCTGGGGCGCCTTGAACCCCCGGACCTCACCTCCGCCCCGCTCCACGGCCGTCTCGAGTCCCTGGATGGCCGCCGATCGTCGTGATCCGCGGTCGGCGATCTCCACGAACACGAGGGCGTTGCCGGGGGCCACCGTGGCGATCGTTGCCTCGAGCGCCTCGCGGTCTGCCTTCGACCGCAGGAGCGGGGCCGGATCGGCGACGACGGCAAGGGTCCCGCCCCCGAACATCGGGGCCGTCGCGACGCGCTCGCCGATGGCGGCCACGGTCGTATCCACCCCCTGCACCCGCCAGCGGTCGGGGATCGCCCCGGTCGCCTGCTGCAGGTGGCGCGCCAGCTCGGCGATGCGATGGTCGATCCCGTAGGCGTCGTCGCCGCGGTAGTAGGCGATCAGCGGGACGTCGGCGCTCACGGGGCAGCCTCGCGCAGCGCGCGTCGCGACCACCGAAGGCGGCGCACCTGCTCGGGGGTGACCCCCGCCGCATCGCACACGCCGAGCTCGAGATCGCGGGCGCGCTGCTCCACGAGCTGCATGGTCTCCTCGCTCCACGCCGCCTTGCCCGTTCGCTTGACCTGGACCCCGGATCCGGGTGGATACCGGTGGCGCCATGATGCGAAGCGTTCGGCCATCGGCTCCAGGTGCTGTCCGCCGCGCTTGTCCGCATACGCGACGATCCTTGCCTCCAGGGTCGCGGTCCTCGTCCAGCTCGCGAACTCGTCCTCGGCAAGCCGCGTCACCGGATGGTCGCGCACCACCGGCCCGAGCTCCTCGAGGCCATGGGTCGCCAGCCATGCCGCGGATCCCTCGCCGTGCCGGAGGTGATCGTCCACCTGTACGGCGGGGAGCTTGTCGATGTCGTGCAGCAGCGCGGCGGTCTCGACGAGCCGGATGTTCACCACGACACCGCGCGCGGCGGCCCCGTGCGCCAGCCACGCCGCGACGTCGCCGACCACGCAGGCGTGGCGCAGGAACCAGGCTCCCGGCTCGAGCGAGAGCAACAGCGTCGCGGCCGTACGGCGAGTGGGGACCGTCATCGATCCGATCGTATCCGGTACGACCCCCGGTGGTCCGCACGGCAACCCTGCCCGGCGCGAGGTCGATCGACACCGTGCCGTCGCGATCCGTGCGGAACACGTGCGCGCCGACCGACGCCAGGCGGTCCAGCGTGGACGAGGCCGGGTGTCCGTAGTCGTTGCCGGCACCAACCGAGATCACCGCGACCGAGGGCCGCAGCGAATCGAGCAGCGGCTGGCTGGTCGCGGTCGCGCTGCCGTGGTGCGCCACCTTGAGCACGTCCACGCGCGGCAGGCCACGAGCGACCAGCACCGGATCCACGTCGTCCTCGGCGTCACCCGTGAGCAGAAACCGGTGACCGTTGGCGGTGCCGAGGAGCACGATCGAGGTGTCGTTGATCGCACGCCCGGTCGCGCCGGGCTCGGCCGGCACCGAGCCCGGATCGGGCCACAGGACGTCGAGGCGGATCTCGTCGAGGCGAAGGCGCTGTCCGGTTGACAGGGTCCCTCGCGGGGGCGATCCGCGCCCGAGGATCTCGTCCCAGGCCCGCCAGCCGGGCCCCGGTCCGCGCATGCCGGGCTCGTAGACACGTCCCACGGCATAGCGTTCGAGCACCCGGACCAGGCCGGCAACGTGATCCTCGTGGGGGTGCGTGAGGACGATGACATCGATCCGTCGATCCCACGGCGGCAGGCGCTCGTCCAGCAGCAGGCCAAGCCGGGCCGGATCGGGGCCGCCGTCGACGAGCAGCCGGGCACCACGCGCGCTCTCGAGCAGGATCGAGTCGCCCTGCCCCACGTCGAGCACCGTCAGGCGGGTGGTCCGGGTCGTCGAGCTGACCACGACGCCCGCCCCGATCAAGGTGACGACCAGGATCGCCGCGAGCACGGCCCACGCGGCCATCCCGATCCGTCGGGGGGTCACCTGCCGTCGGTCGCCTGTGCGCGAGGCTGGTGCGGCTCCCCGTGCCCCGCGGCCGGCCGGCTGCCGTCTACCGGGTCGCGCGTGTCGACCGTGGCGCCAGCCGAGGACGGCCGCAATCGACGCTGCGGCCAGGAGGCCAAACGGGAGCGCCGCCTCCGGCGGGATCGACACGGCCGCCACCGGAAGGGCGGCGCCGATCCGAACGATCGTCACCATGACGTGGAACAGGAGCCATGCCGGGAGCCCCGCCACCACCGCGACCCACGGCGGCGCGCCGAGCAGGACGCCCGCGCCGCCCAGCAGCGCGAGCAGCCCCGCGCCCATGGCGGGCGGGACGATGGGGACCACCAGCAGGTTGACGGCCGGCGCTACGAGGGACAGGCGACCGAACGTCGCCAGCACGTCGGGCAGCGTTGCGGCCTGGGCCGCCAACGAGATGCCGAGGCTCTCGGTCAGCCAGCCGGGCAGGTGGCCACGGGACAGGCGCGCGAGCGCCGCCCCAACGGGCGATGCCCAGGCGAGCAGGCCGGCGGTCGCCGCCACCGAGAGGCGAAAGCCGGCATCGGCGATCATCTCGGGCGACAGCAACAGCAGCGCCGCCGCGGCCCAGGCGAGCGCGGCAGGCGCCCGTCCGGCTCGCCCGCTCTCGCGCGCAAGCAGCACGACCGACGCCATCACCGCCGCGCGGACGATGGACGGCGACGCACCAGCGACGAGCACGTAGCCGCCGATCGTCGCGGCCGTGATCAGGGCAACCAGCCGGCGCGGCCGACCGCGGAGCAGAGCGGCCGACGATGCCCGCGACGATCGCGATGTTCCAGCCCGAGATCGCCACGATGTGGCTCACGCCGGCGGTCGCGAAGGCGGCGGCGAGGTCGCGATCGACGCGCTCCCGAAGCCCGATGAGGATGCCTGCCGCAAGCCCGGCCTCGGGCTCGGGGAGAGCGGCCACCAGCGCATCACCGCCGAGGTCGCGCAAGCCCTGCACCGTGACGCCGGATGCGGCGGTCACGACCTGCACCGTCCGCGCGTCGAGCGAGCCTGACGCTCCGGTGCGCGCCAGGTAGGCGCCATAGTCATCGTCGGGTGGCGGGCGGAGGCGCCCGGCAACCTCGACCCGATCGCCCGACCGGACCTCCGGGTAGCCGGGCAGCGTCGCCGCCACGGCCACGGCCACGGCGCCGCGCCCGGTCTCGAGTCGCAGGCGCGCCACCTGGTCGCCATCGCGAGGCGAGCCCATCGACTCCACCGTGGCAACCCAAGGTCCCGTGCCGGCCGTCGCGAGCGGGGGTGGTGGCGTCGGACCGGGGCCGATCGCGACCCTGAGCCCGATGGCAGCCACTCCCAGGCCGACGACGACCAGCAGCCGGCCGCCACCGGCGCGCACTGGCCAGGCAAGCGCCCCGGCGCCCAGCACGGCGGCTCCAGCGAGCACGGCCAGCCACGGGGAGCCGCCGAGCGCGGCCTCGGCGGCCCCGCCCGCAACGCCGATCGCGAACCATGCGCTGCGCGGGGCCCTCGAGCGCCGCGTGATCACATCAGGGCCCGACCGTGACCAGCGAGCGGATCTTGGCCAGGGTCGCGGGACCGATCACCTTCCGGGATGTCAGCTCGTCGACCGACGAGAACGGTTGTTCCTCGCGGGCAGCGATGATCTTGGCCGCCGTAACGGGGCCGATCCCCGGCAGGGTGTCGAGCTCCTCGGACGAGGCCCGGTTCAGGTCGACGAGGCCGCCACCCGTGGAGCCCGATCCCCCGCCACCGGCGCCGGAGCCGCCATCGGCGACGCCGGCCAATTCGCCGCGCGCCGGGACGTGGATCTCGTCACCATCGTGGATCGCGGCGGCGAGGTTGAGCTCACGGTCAGCCCGCTCGGCATCCACCCGTGGTCCGTAGCCACCGGCCGCGGCGATGGCGTCGACGATTCGCGAGCCCTCGGGCAGGTGATACACGCCTGGGCGATCGACCGCGCCTCCGACGTCCACGACCAGCTCGCCGGGTGACCGACCGTCCGGCGTGGCGTCCACAAGCTCTCCCGGCAGGCCCGACATCTGCGGGCCCTCGATCAGCACGCCCTGGTCGTCCCGCAGCATCCAGGCGAGCCCGGCAAGCACGACCACCGCTGCCAGGACCGCGCCTCCGATCGGGAGCCATGGGACACTCCTCGGCGGCGTCGCCACCGGGGAGGCAGGTTCGGGCTCGTTGGTTTCGAGGACGCGCCACGGCGCGCCGGACGGCTCCACGGGGAAGGGGACTCCGGGCCGCGGCGGGCGGTGGTCGTGGGACATCCGCCTGGTCGGGGGCACGGCCGGCCAGGATCGGATGTCCCGAGCCGCACTCTAGTGCCGCATCCTTATCTGCGGCTTACGTCATCTGCGGCTTGCGTCACCTGGACCTGCCGGCGGTCCTGAGGGCCGCGCCCGGTGGCCGAATCGCCTCGGCTCCCTCGGTACGATGACGTCGTGAGCGCCGACGACCCGTTTCCTCGCGAGCACCTGGCGACGCTCCTCGGGCGCCTTCCCGCGTACCTGCGGCTCACGTGGCATCTGGGGCGCGATCCGATGGTCAGCCGCGCTCGCCGGGCGGCACTCGTCGCGGCCGCCGGCTACGTGGCATCGCCAGTGGATCTCGTGCCCGGGCTGATCCCGCTCGTCGGGCAGCTCGACGATGTCGCCGTGGCCCTGGCCGCGATCCGCCTGGCCCTTGACGGCCTGAGCCCGGAGCGGCGCCGGCGCCACCTCGATGCCGTGGGTCTGACGGAGGCCCACCTGGCCGATGACCTGAGAGCGCTGGCCATGACCACGGCCTGGCTCGCGCGAACGGTGGCGCGAGAGACCGGGCGAGCCGGGCGCGCCGCCGCACGCGCAGGCCGGTCGGGAGCATCGCAGCTGGTGGATGGTGCCCGCGGGCTCACCCGGGCCGTGGGCGGCGAGGTGGCGCCGAGGACGGCGGCCGCGAGGGATCGGACCCGAGAGACCCTGGCGGGCGTCCGTCGCCGGCTGCCGCGCATGCGCTCCGAAGAGACCGTCGACAGGGACGTGACCTGACCGGCGGTCGGCCCGTCAGCGCTCGGGACCGTCCTCGAGCTGCTCCCACTCGACCCACTGCTCGCCGTTCCACCAGCGGTGCCACATCGCGCCGTCCGTGCCGATGGCGAACACGTCCAGCCGGTCGGCTCCCCACGACGAGGCGGCGGGTGCGGGCCCGGCCGCAAGCGATCCTCCCAGCGATTCCCAGGCGTGCCACGAGGATCCGTCCCAGTAGCGATCCCAGAGCGCGCCGTCGTCGAACACGGCGAAGACTTCCATCCGATCGGGAGCCCAGGCCGTCAGCGCGGGAGGGGAGGCCAGCGAGCCGCCCAGCGGTTCCGTGGCAGTCCACTCGCCATCGGACATCGCCCGATGCCAAAGCACCCGATCGTCATCGACCCAGAACAGGTCGATCCGACCGGGCGCCCACGAGACCGCGGCTGGATCGTGCATGACGCCTCCCGATGCGCGGGCCGTCGCGCCCGCTTCACCAGGGACAGGCTATGCGAGATTGCCTTCGATCCGCGTGGCGAGGGTGCAGGCGCTCTCTGAGACAGAACCCGCGAGCCGGCTGAGCACCACGAGCGGCATCGCCAGCCCGGTGCGCAGGCGATTGCGCGGCTGAACGTCGGTCCACGCCGTTGCAGCCTCGTCATCGGCCCGCTGCCAGCGCCGGTGCTCGGCGCGGGCGGCGCGATCGCGCTCGGCATCCATCTCGAATGCCCGCAGTGCGTGATACATCCACATGGTGAGGTTCTCCAGGTCTGACGATGGCCGGATGGCCCGGCGACGTTCGCGGTTGGCTAGCGGGCCTGATACCCGTCGCGGCTCTCGACGCCGGCGATCACGGCGACGAGGCTCAGCAGGATCAGGATCAGGACGGCAGATGCGGCGAGCTCCATCGGGTCTCCTCGGTCGGCGGTCGTAACCGGATAACAATGCTTTATCAGTTACGAACTCTACCGCCTTGCGCGTAACCTGTCAAGAGGTTTATGGTGGTTACGACGAACCGCAAGAAACGGCAATTGGCATGACTCCATCCGCTGCAACCAACACCCAGATCTCGATCGTCGGCGATTCGCCGAAAGGCTCCGGGCATGCTCATTCGGTGGGCATCGATGCGTGCCTGGACCTGATCAACAGCGAGGAGCTCACCGACGGCATCCCCGAGGAGCATCTCCCCACGCCCGACGACGCCATCGTCTACTTCACGATGCGGGGCCTGGCGCACGAGCCGACCCTCCGAGCCCAGGTCGAGCGCGAGGGCCCCGAGGCCTGGCTGTCGCGCATCCACCGCACACGGGCGGCGCTCCGCGAGATCTGGGACGCGGAGGTCGAGGAGCGGTTCCCTGATCAGGGCGCGCTCGACACCGTCAACGCCGTGCTGCGCGAAGCGCCGCGGATCGAGCTCGTCCGTAGTGACACCTGTTGTGGCGTCGGACACCGCCATTCCGCCGACGACCCGACCGGCGAGGCGCTGGCGCGCGTGACTCAGCCCCTGGTCGAGGCGATCGCCGGTCACTCGACCGACCGCTTCCGCATCTGCGCCAACGACGGCTGCCGATGGGTGTTCGAGGACACGTCGCGCGGCGGTCGCCGCCGCTGGTGCGACATGACCACGTGCGGCAATCGCGCGAAGGTACGTCGATACCGGTCGCGGCACCAGCAGGACGACGCCGAGGAGAGCGGGTCGACGAGCTAGGGCGCTCGATGCGTCGCTCGCTCCGAGGGCCGGCGCCTGCTACCCGCGCTCGAGCAGCGGCCTGACCTCGGTGGCGAACCGGGTCATCGACTCCTCGTCGTAGTCCGCGGGAACCCCGGCGATGAGGTGGCGGTAGCCCGAAGTCCAGGTAGGGCGCCAGCTTCTCGGCCACGTCCTCGGGCGTGCCCACGGGCTGATCCTCCCAGCGTCGCGCCACGCGATTGCGATCGAAGGCGGCCCGGAACAGCCGCTCCGCCTCCGCTCGGTCGTCGCGGATGAACACGGTTCCGACCCCGGTCGTGCGCTCGATCTCGGCCGGATCACGACCCACCGTCTCGCAGTGGCGAAGCAGCACCTGCTCCTTGTGGCGCACCTCCTCCACGCCGCCGCCCACGTTGTTCATGTCGGCATGCTTCGCGACCAGCTTGAGCGTGACCTTCTCGCCGCCGCCGCCGATGCAGATCGGCAGCCGCGCCTGGACCGGCGCGGGCAGGTTACGGGTCGCTTTCGCGTTGTAGTGCGGCCCGCTGGCAGTCGGCTCGGCGCCGTCGAGCATGCCGCGCATGATCGGCAGCGCCTCGCCCAGCCAACGGAGTCGCTCCGGGAATCCCGAGCCGAAGTCCAGCCCGAACGCCTCGTGCTCCTCCTCGAACCACGCGCCGCCGATGCCCAGGATCGCGCGGCCGCCCGAGATGTGGTCGAGGGTGGTCGCCATCTTGGCCGTCAGCGTCGGAGCCCGGAACGTGTTGGCACCCACCATCAGCCCGATCCGGACCTGCGTCGTTGCCTGGGCCCACGCGGTGATCACGAGCCAGCCCTCGTAGTTGGGGCCGTCCGAGGCGCCGACGATCGGGTACAGGTGATCCCACGTCCAGAGGCTGTCATAGCCGAGCTTGTCGGCGCGGATGCCCGCCTGGAGGAGGCTCGGCCAATCGGTGTACTGGTTCCAGCAGAGGGCGCCGATCCTGATCTCAGTCATGGACCCAGTCTATGGCCGATCGGTGCCGGCATGCCCCTGACGGTCTCGCCGCAGGATGTCGAGGTACACCCCCGCCCCGACGATGGCGGCGATCACCCAGACGAGGATGTTGCCGGAGCCGAAGAGCCATCCAGCCACGAGCGAGGTCGCGAGCCACGCGATCACGAACGAGCCGAAGGCGACGCCGAGGCGGCGGGCGACCCTGACCATCAACCGACCCCGTGCGCTGCGCAGACCATCCGGGAAAGCGTTCCCCGTCGGTTGCTGCGCGGTCAAGGGCCTCTGGTCATGCCATCGCGCGCTGACCCCGGGCACCGAGCCGGCCTCGGCCATGCCCGCCGGTGCGGTGGCGACGGGCGGGTCGAGATCACCCTTCGCTGACGATGTCGACCGAGATCTCGACCGCGGGAACCGTGCCCTTGTTCTCGAGCCAGTGGGTGGTGTGCCGATCCTCCGGCCAGCCCAGCCCGGGCCCATAGTCGGTGGCCACCCCGTTCCGATGATCGGTGATGGTCCCCTGGAGGATGTAGACCGTCCCGGGCCGCCCGCGGTGATCGTGAGTCGGGCCGAAGGCGCCGCCGGGCTCGATGGTGACCATTCGCATCCGAAGGTGTCGCCCGTCCATGCCCTCGATCTCGGGCCCCAGGTCGATGCTGGCGAGCACCTGCACGGTGACACCGCTCGCTTCCGGTGGCGCCTGATCCTCGTTCATCGTCGTCTCGTCTCCGTGCAATCCCCTGTCGGACATTGGCGACAGACCCGGGGGTTTGGTCGACGCCGTCTGCCTGACTCCCCTGACCGTGGAGCGCGAGCGCGCCGTCAGCGGCTGGCGGTGCCAAGGCGCCCGACGGCCGCCACGACCACGATCGTCGCGAGGGCGATCAGCGCGGTCTCGATCAGCCACGGTCGCAGCGTGTCGCTCGCGGAGTGGGAGCCTCGATCGATCACGACGAAGCGCATGGCGGCGAGGGCGACCGCGGCCAGGACGACGGCGCCCCGGAGGATCGGTACCAGGCGTTCACGCATGCCGCGAGTCTAGTGCCGGGCGAGATTCATGCCGCGAGACGCTCCCCGCGCGCGGGACCAGGCGATCATTCCCAGCGGAAGTATCGGGCCGAGATCACGAGGCACACCACGAACCAGCCCGCGAGCACCGCGATGTCGACGGCCAGAGGCGCGAACGGCGTGCCGTTGACCATCACCTGGCGCAGCGCGTCACCCAGGTAGGTGAGGGGCAGGATCACCGCCACGGGTCGCAGCAGGCTGGGCATCAGCTCGAGCGGAAAGAACACGCCCGACAGGAACATCATCGGGAACTGGATGACCTGAACGATCCCGTTGGCCGCCTCCTCGGTTCGGGCGAAGGCAGCGACCACGTAGCCGATCGCGATGAACGCGAGCGCGCCCAGGACCACGATCCCGAGCATCATCAGCAGCGATCCCAGGATCTGGACCCCGAACACCGCGATCCCGATGCCCACGATCAGCACGGCCTGAACGAGCCCGATCAGCAGCCGAAGGATCACGTTGCTGCCCACCAGCGTCCAGCGCGGCAGCGGCGTTGCTCCCAGCCGCTTGAGGATCAGCTTCTCGCGCTGCGCGACCAGGGGGACCGCGCCGAACACGCCCAGCTGCATCAGCGCCATGCCCAGGATCCCCGGCACGAGGAAGGCGGCGCTCGTGAGGTCCTGGGTCTGGATCGACTGCTGCGCGACCCCGAGCAACGGGGCGTTGCCGGTCATGGCCACGTTGGCGGTTGCGACGACCTGGCTCGCGATCTGCTGGATGGTCGCGCTGCTCGTCTGCTGACTGGGATCGGTGTAGACCTCGATCGTGATCGCAGGCGCGCCGTTGGTGGCCGCCCCGCTCGTCGCTGCCTGCGTCGCGGCTCCCAGACCCTCGGGCACGACGATGATCCCGTGCAGATCGCCGGACTGCATCGCCTGGCGACTCGCGTCCAGGGTGCCGTCGTGCAGCTCGAGCAGAGGGACGGCGGCAAACGCGTCACGGAGCGCCGCAGAGGCGGGCGTCCCGTCCTCGTCGACCCAGCCCACCGCGTAGGTGGTGTCACCGCTGCCCGAGAAGATCGCGCCGAACAGGAGGATGAAGATCACCGGGAAGGCGAGCGTCCAGAACAGGGCCGTCCGGTCGCGCACGAAGCTGAGGATGTTGGCGCGCGTGAGCACGAGGAGCGGATGCATCCGGCTCAATCGCGTAGCGCCCGGCCGGTGAGATCGAGGAACACGTCCTCCAGCGTGGCCTTGCGAATGCCGAGATTCCGGGGGTCGAGACCCGCCTGTGCCGTCCGCTCCAGCAGGGCCCCGATGGTCGCCGCGACGTCAGCGGTGTACAGGACCGTCTCGCCGTTCTCGATCACCGCCCGCCGCACCTCGGGCAGCGTCTCGAGCTCCGCTGGCCCCAGCCCGGGAAGCGTGTCGAAGTGCACGGCGCGCTCCTGGAACCGCCGGCTCACGAGGGCGTCGACCGTGTCCGCCTCGAGCACGTGCCCGTGGTCCATGATCGCGACCCGGTCGCACAGCTGCTCCGCCTCTTCCATGTAGTGCGTGGTAAGGAGCACCGACGAGCCCTGCTCGCGCAGGCGCAGGACGAGGTCCCACAGCGAGCGCCGTGCCTGCGGGTCCATGCCGGTCGTGGGCTCGTCGAGGAACACCAGCTCCGGCTCGTTGACCAGTGCGAGCGCGACCGACAGCCGCTGGCGCTGCCCGCCCGAGAGGTGGCGTGTCTGGGCATGGCGACGCTCGCCGAGGTCGACGGCGTCGATGAGCCATTCCAGCGGCCGGCTGTGCGTGTAGAAGGCGCGGAACAGGTCGAGCACCTCCTCGACCGTCAGGTAGGGGTACAGCGCGGCCGTCTGGAGCTGGACCCCGACTCGCTCCTTGATCTGGTCGGCATCGGTGGCGGCGTCGATGCCCAGCACGCGCGCGGTGCCCGAATCGGGCTTCCGCAGCCCCTCGAGGATCTCGACCGTCGTCGTCTTGCCGGCGCCGTTCGGCCCGAGCAGGCCGAAGATCTCGCCACGCCGAACCTCGAAGCTCACGCCGTCGACGGCATGGACCTCGCCGTAGCGCTTGTGGAGCCCGGCCACCTCGATGACCGGGACGTCGCTGGTGGTGCTCACGAAGACCCCCGTGGGACGCGCCGCGGACGGCGGAGGGCCTAGTCTAGTCGGAGGGGCGGACCTGATGTCGGGCGCCCAAGGTCTCGAGGAGCCATCGATGGAGACCCGGAGACTCGGCTCGACCTCGTTGTCGGTGACTCGCATCGGCCTGGGCCTTGCCGCGATCGGCCGGCCCGGCTACATCAACCTCGGGCGTGACGCGGACCTGGGCGCCGAACGGAGCGTCGACACGATGCGTGATCGCGCCCACGAGCTGCTCGACGCAGGGTGGGCGGCCGGGATCCGCTACCTCGACGCCGCGCGCTCGTACGGGCTCGCCGAGTCGTTTCTGGCCTCCTGGCTCCAGGCACGCTCGATCGAACCCGAGGCGGTCATCGTGGGCTCGAAGTGGGGCTACACGTACACCGCCGACTGGGTCGTCGGAGCCGAGGTCAACGAGGTCAAGGACCACACCCTGCCGACCCTCCAGCGCCAGCTGGGCGAGAGCCGCAACCTGCTCGGGCGCTGGCTGCGCCTGTACCAGATCCACTCGGCCACGCTCGAGAGCGGCGTCCTGCGCGATACGGCCGTGCTCCGAGCCCTCGCCCGCGAGCGGGACGCCGGGCTTGCGATCGGCCTCTCGGTCAGCGGGCCCCGCCAGGCCGACACGATCCGGATGGCGATCGGCGTGCGCGTCGACGGGACCTGCCCGTTCGACACCATCCAGGCGACCTGGAACGTCCTCGAGCCCTCGGCCGGACCCGCGCTGCGGGAGGCGCACGACGCGGGGCTGGGCGTGCTCGTCAAGGAAGCGGTCGCCAACGGGCGACTGATCCTGGGCGCCGGTGATGCCGGAGACGACCACGCCGCTGCGCTGGCGGTGCTCGACCGGATCGCCGCGCGGCATGCTCTCGATCGCGACTCCGCCGAGCTGCCCGGGCGCGACGCGGTCGCGATCGCCGCGGTGCTTGCCCAGCCGTGGGCGGACCTGGTGCTCTCAGGCGCCGTGACGCCGGACCAGGTCAGATCCAACGTGGCCGCGCTGAACGTCGACCTCGACGCGGACGAGCGCGAGGCGCTCGGCTCCCTTGCCGTCCCGCCGGTGGCCTATTGGCGCGAGCGGAGCGCGTTCGCCTGGAGCTGAGCCCCGTGGCCTCACGCGGTGGGAACCGGCCCGGATCCGCGTCCAGGTGAGATACGCCGGCCGCTGGCGAACCGCACGATCGCGGCGAGCGCGATGGCCACCCCGATCACCAGCAACAGCGCCTGGGCGAACGCGAGGACGGGGTCCACGGCGAGCTCGTCGGGTCCAAACCTGCGGAGGACCACCTGCTCCACCACGATCCCGGCCGGCACGATGAGCGCCGCGACCAGCCCCACCCAGCCGGGTCGGTGGGCAAGGGCGCCCGCGAGGCCCAGGACCGGGCCGGCGATCAGGGCTGCAAGCGCCCACAGCCGAACGACCGCCAGGACGCCGGCGACCCCGGTTTCGGAGCGATCACCAGCGATCACACCGTATGCGTAGTAGCCGGCGACGGCCAGCAGAAGGCCGGTGGCTCCCGCCAGCGCGGCGGCCCACATCGGTGTGCCGATGATCCAGCCGGCCAGCACGGCAAGGGCAGCCCATGTCGCAGCCGCGTTGAGGACGACCAGCAGGACACGATCGATCGCGGAGGGATCCAGCGTGCTCCCGGCGACGTCCGACCACGCGGCGCCGATGCCCACCACCAGCCCGAGCGTGACGACCGTGAGCCAGCGCACCGGCATGGTCGACCCTTCCACGGGCGCGCTCGGGCCTCCCTCGGACACCTGACTGTGCGCCTTGGCGGGCGTTGGGTTCCGGGGTTGGAACCCGTCAGCCCTTGACCACGATGTTCACGAGCCTGCCGCCGCCGGCGTGGATCACGCGGGCCGGCTGCCGACCACCGAGCGCCGCCACGACCTTGTCGCGCGCCATCACGATCTGCTCCAGCTCCAGCTCGCTGATGCCCGACGGGACGGTGACCCGGTCACGGAGCTTGCCGTTGATCTGGATCGGCACCTCGCGGGTGGCCTCCACGATTGCCGTGTCGTCCACCTCGGGCCAGCGCTGGGTGTGGATCGAGGTCCACGTCTCGCCGGCCGCCGTCGCCGCGCCGCTCCCACAGCTCGTCGCTGATGTGCGGGGCCGCGGGTGCCAGCATCAGCAGCAGCAGGCGCACCGCTTCGTCCCACTCGGGCAGCCCTGCGACCGACGTGCCCCGATAGCGGAACAGCACGTTGGACAGCTCCATGAGCTTGGCGACCATCGTGTTCCAGCGGAACCCCTCGTAGTCCTCGGTCACGTCGCGCAGCGTCCGGTGCGCGGCCGCCCGCATGTGGTTCCGGGCGTCGTGCTGCGTCTCGTCTGCCGGCAGCTCGCCGCCCGCCCGGCCACCGGGCTCGCGGCCGTGCGGATCGGTGACGATCGCCCACACCCGGTGCAGGAACTTGTTCACGCCGGCGATCCCGCTCGGGCTCCATGGTCCACCCTGGTCCCACGGCCCCATGAACATCAGGAACAGCCGGACCGTGTCCGCCCCGTACCGCTCGACCAGCTCGTCGGGGTCCTGGACGTTGCCGCGGCTCTTGCTCATCCGCTCGCCGTCGGCGCCCAGGATCTGGCCCTGGTTGAACAGGCGCAGGAACGGCTCGCTCTCGTGAACCAGGCCCAGGTCGCGCATCGCCTTGGTGAAGAACCGCGCGTAGAGCAGATGCATCACTGCGTGCTCGGCGCCACCCGTGTACTGGTCGACCGGCGTCCATTGCCGGACGGCGTCGGCGTCGATCGGATCGACGTCGAGGTGCGGTGACAGATAGCGGAACCAGTACCACGACGAGTCGATGAATGTGTCCATCGTGTCGGTCTCGCGCTTCGCGGGTCCGTGGCACGACGGGCAGCTGACGTTCAGGAACGCCTCGTCGCGGTTGAGCGGGTTCTCGCCCGAGCCGTGGTAGTCGACGTTCTCGGGGAGCAGGACCGGCAGGTCCTCCTCGGGCACCGGGACCGCGCCGCATTGCTCGCAGTGGATCACCGGGATCGGGGTGCCCCAGTAGCGCTGGCGGCTGATCAGCCAGTCGCGCAGACGGTAGGTGACGGCCTCCTCGCCCTTGCCCTGCTCGGTCAGCCAGGCCACGATCTGCTGGTAGCCCTTGGTCGCCGGCAGCCCGCTGAAGCGCCCCGAGTTGACCATCACCAGGCCGGCGACGGCCTCCTGGGCGGTCACGATCTCCTCGATCTCGCGCAGCCACGGCAGGTGCGTGGCAGGCTCGGGCGCGTCCTCTGCGGCCAGCTGCTCCTTGGCCGTGAATGCCTCGGTCATCGGCGCGTCGGGTCCCCGCCATGGGGCATGATCACGCGCCGGATCGGGAGGTCGAACTGCGGGCGAACTCGAAGTCGCGCTCGTCGTGGGCGGGGACGGCCATGATGGCACCGGTGCCGTAGGTGCTCAGCACGTAGTCGGCGATGAAGATCGGGATCCGCTCACCGTTGACCGGGTTGATCGCATCGGCGCCGATCGCCACGCCCGTCTTCTCGCGCTCCGCGGACAGGCGGTCGATCTCGCTGCGCGCGGCGGCCTGGGCGACGTACGCCTCCACCTCGGCCCGTCGTGTCGGGCGCTGTCAGCTTGCCCACCAGGGGATGCTCGGGCGCGAGCACCATGAACGTCGCCCCGAACAGCGTGTCCGGGCGGGTCGTGAACACGCGCAGCTCGTCGCCGCCCGGATCGTGGTCGGATGGCGCCGTCTCGAACACGACCTCGGCACCAGTCGAGCGGCCGATCCAGTTGGTCTGCATGATCCGGATCGGGTCCGGCCACTCGATGCCCTCGAAGTTGAGCAGCTCGTCGGCGTACTGCGTGATGCGCAGGTACCACTGGGGCAGCTCACGCTTCTCGACCTTCGCGCCGCACCGCCAGCAATGGCGATCCGCACCCTCGACCTGCTCCCGGGCCAGCGTGCCGTCGTTGGGGCACCAGTCCACCGCGGACACGGTTCGGTACGCCAGGCCACGCTTCATGAGCTGGACGAACAGCCACTGGTTCCAGCGGTAGTACTCGGGATCGCAGGTGACGACCTCGCTGGCCCAGTCCCACGCGGCGCCCATGCTCCGCAGCTGGCGGCGCATGTTCTCGATGTTGGACATGGTCCAGTCGCGGGGGTGGATCCCGTTCTTGATCGCGGCGTTCTCGGCGGGCAGGCCGAAGGCGTCGAAGCCGACCGGCATGAACACGTTCTCGCCGTGCATCCGGTGGTAGCGACCGATCGCGTCGGTCGGCGTCTTCACGTACCAGTGCCCGATGTGCAGCGAGCCCGACGGGTAGTCGTACATCGTGAGCAGGTAGTAGCGAGGCCGGGACGTGTCGTACAGGTCGGTCTCGTGCAGGCGGAGGTCGGCCCAGCGCTGCTGCCACTTGGGCTCGATCGCCGCGGGCTCGTAGCGATCGCCCTGGCCACGTCCGGCCGGGCTGGTATCGCTGCCTGTCGTGGTGTCGCCTGTCGTCGTCACGGTTCCGTCCCTGCGTTGTTGATGGCCCAAAGCATAGAAGACCCCTCGCCGCTGCCGGCGAGGGGTTGATCAGTTATGTGTGACCTCGACGATGCGTCGCCGCCCGCTACCGAGCGTCGAGGGTGCCCTCCGGAAGGAGGTCGGCGATGGGGGATGGTGGAGCTAAGGGGATTCGAACCCCTGACCTTCTGAATGCCATTCAGACGCTCTCCCAGCTGAGCTATAGCCCCACGTGGTCACGCTCGATCAGCGCATCTGGTCGAGGCCGGAATTTAGCACACGCGGGACGCTCGGCCCAACGTGCCGATCGGCCTCATCGTCGTCGGTCGGGCAGCCGCTGACCCCGGGATCTCCGACCAGGTGGCCTCGCTCACCCCGGCACCTCCGACCAGGTGGCCTCGCTCACCCCGGGACCTCCGACCAGGCGGTGTCCGGCTGCCGTCGCCGTCGCAGCACGAGTGCCTCGGCGCCGAGCGCTGTCGCGACCAGGATCGCCAGCACGACCAGCCCGACGGGGTCGGCGCTCAATGACCGCGCCAGGAGGACGACCAGCGACCCGAGGCAGGCGACGGCGCCCAGCCCGGCGAGCCAGCGTCGCGCTCCGATCTCGGCTGCCATCCGCCAGGCCGCGGCGTTGACCACGCCAAACACGATCAGAAAGATCGCGCTGCAAACCGTCGAGATGCTGGCCAATGGCAGCCCGACCGCGAGCACGAGGCCGACGAGCGCCGTGACATGGAGGCCGATCGGCTGTCGCCAGCGCTCCGTCCGGAAGCCGGCGGTCAGCTCGCCTTCGACGGCCAGCGCGAAGCTCAGCCGGGCCGCGCCGTAGAGCGTGGCATTGGTGGCTGACAAAGTCGCGAGCAACGCCGACAGGGCGACCAGGGTGAAGCCGACCTGGCCCAGCGATGCGCCTGCTGCCTCGGCCAGCGCGACATCCGCCGAGCCGGCGATCTGCTCGGGCGTGAGCGAGCCGACGACGATGATCGCGATCGCGATATACAGCACGATCACCAGCCCGACCGAGAGGCCGAACGCGAGCGGCAGGTTCCGTCGCGGCGCGCGGATGTCACCCGAGGCGTTGGCGATCAGCTCGAACCCCTCGTAGGCCACGAAGATCAGCATCCCTGCGCCGATGATCGACGGGATCGACGGCCAGATTGTCGCCGGTGCAAGCCGGCTGAGCTCGATGCTGGGCACACCCGCGACGATGACGATCGCCAGGATCAGGAGCTTGGCGACAACGATCAGGCTCTCGCTTCGCGCGACCAGGCCCGCGTTGGCGAGGTTGATCGCCCACGGGATCAGCACGCCGACGAGGATGAGGACCCGGATGACGATCGGCCCCGGATCGGTGCCGCCGGGGAGAAACGTCGCCGCATAGTTGGCAAACGCGGACACGTAGAGCGCGGTCGTGGCGATGTAGCCCACCCACAGCACGACGTTGAGGGCGCCCGTCAGGTCGTTGACGCCGAACGCACGGTCGACGAAGGTGATCGTCCCCCCGGCGCTCTGCAGATGGGTCGACAGGCGGCTGTAGGAGTACGCGGTCACGGCCGCGACGGCTCCAGCGATGGCGAATGCGATGGGCGTTGCGCCACCGGCATCGCTCGCCGCCACGCCAAGCACCGCGAAGATGCCCCCTCCGACCATGCCGCCGATGCCGATCGCGGTGGCTCCCAGGAGCGTCACCCTGCGTGCAGGCATGCCGTCGGTCGCGCTCAACTGGACCCTCTCGTGACGATGCAACTGCGGCGTACCGTACCCCGCTCGCCCTTGCCGATCCTCTCCGCTCATCGATGCGGCTGTCAGCGGTGCTGCCGGTCAACCCCGCGCCGGCACCTTCGTACTATGCTCGTCGCGACCGCCGGGACCACGACGTTGCCGCGCGTCCCGCCAGTTCCTGGTGCAGTGGCGCCATCGCCATCGCGCTTGAGGAGGTCGGCCATGTCGCTGCTCCGACGGGTGGAGCGGATCCAACAGCAGCAAGACCAGGCACGCCAGCAGGCCGAGGGCAACGGGAGTGCCCTGGTCCCGGTTGCGCCCGACGTGTCGCCGACCCCGTCGCCACCGTCGCCCAGGGCGCCGGCGTATCGGCGCGCGAGGGGCTGATCCGCGAGATCAAGCTCCGGCTCCAGCCCGAGGTCGTGAACTCCTTCGACACCCTGCTCGACACCACGCCCGAGGACGTCAACACCAAGATCGGCGGCATCGTCGACCGGGTCATCGCTGCGAACGGGTTCGCCGTCACGCGTGACGAGCGCCAGCGGCTGGTCGAGGAGCTGGTCCACGACGTCACCGGCTTCGGGCCGCTGGAGCCGCTGCTGCGCGACGAGACCATCACCGAGGTCATGGTCAACGGCCCCGACCACATCTACATCGAGCGCAAGGGCAAGATCCATCGCGTCCCGACGACGTTCCTCAACGACGAGCACGTGCTGCGGATCATCGACCGCATCATCACGCCGATGGGCCGGCGCATCGACGAGACCAGCCCGCGCGTCGACGCCCGACTGCCCGACGGCTCGCGCGTCAACGCGATCATCGAGCCGTTGTCGCTGGTGGGCCCCGTGATCACGGTGCGCAAGTTCTCGGCGCACCCGTACACCGTCGACGATCTGATCAGCTTCGGGACCGCCACCCCGGAGATGTTCGACTTCCTCAAGGCGTGCATCGAGGCCCGGCTCAACCTGTTCGTCTCGGGCGGCACCGGGTCGGGCAAGACGACGACGCTCAACGTGCTGTCCTCGTTCATCCCCAACGACGAGCGGATCGTGACCATCGAGGATGCGGCCGAGCTCCAGCTCCGCCAGGAGCACGTGATCACGCTCGAGTCCCGCCCGCCGAACCTCGAGGGTGAGGGCGAGATCACGATCCGGCACCTGCTGCGCAATGCCATGCACATGCGGCCCGACCGGATCATCGTCGGCGAGTGTCGTTCGGGCGAGGCGCTGGACATGCTCCAGGCCATGACCACCGGCCACGACGGCTCGCTGTCCACCGGCCATGCCAACAGCCCCAAGGACATGCTCCGCCGGCTCGAGACGATGGTCCTGATGACCGGCTATGCGCTGCCCCTGCGCGCCATCCGCGAGCAGATCGCGTCCGCGGTGGACCTCATCGTCCATACCGCCCGGCTCAAGGACGGGTCGCGCAAGATCGTCAACATCACCGAGGTGTATGGCACCGAGGACGACGAGATCCTCACCCAGGACGTGTTCGCGTTCCAGCAGACCGGCATCAACGAGGACGGCAGGATCGTGGGCGAGCTCGAGCCCACCGGCGTGCGCCCGACGTTCATGAGCCAGTTCGCGCGCAGCTGGCGTCGAGCTACCACCCGACGAGTACGGCATCCCGACCGAGGACAAGGCGCTGCCGGGTCCAAGGCGGCCGATGAAGGGTCGCCTCGGCGGTGGCGACGCCGCGCCCGTGGACGCCTCCAGCCTCCCGCCCGGGTTCGGACGCGCCGTCCGGGCCGGCGGCATGATCTACGTCTCGTCGATGGGACCGATCGATCCCGAGACGGGCCAGGTCGCTCGCGGCGGGACCGTCGCGCAGACGCGGCAGTGCATCACCAACCTCAAGGCGCGGCTCGAGGAAGCCGGAAGCTCGCTGGACAAGGTCGTGTGGGCGAACTGGACCCTGCGCGACCCGACCGAGTTCGACGCGTTCAACAAGGAATGGGTTCGCTGGTTCCCGGGCGACGGTCCGATCGGCCAGAGCACACTGATGCCGCCACTTCAGCGTCGCGCCGGCTTCCGGGTCTCGATCGGGGTGATCGCGGAGGCGTGACCAGGGTCGCCGGGCGAGCCGCGCCGGTCATCGTGGAGCAGCAGCTGACGGAGAGATTGCCTGGCGGCGATCTCTCCTACGTCCTGCGCCGCACGGCACGGGCCAGACGCCTGCGCCTCGTGGTTCACCCCGAACGGGGCGTGGTCGTCACGTTGCCATCCGCCTCGATCCGGGGCTGGGCGCACCCCGACCCCATGGTTCGTGCGTTCCTGGTCGAGCGCGAGCCGTGGATCCGCCGCCACCTCGACCGCCACGCGGTCATCCGGGCGCGGCTCGCCGCAAGGCCCGGGCTCGGGGACGGCCGCGAGATCCTCTATCTCGGCGTCCCGCACCGCATCCGCGTGGCGCACGCTCCCGAGGGCGCTCGTGCCACGGCGGTCGCGCGCGTTGGCGCCGACGACGGCGACGAGCTCGTCGTGGAGCGGGTCGCGAGGGATCATCGATCGACCGCGATCATCCTCGAGCGGTGGCTGCGTGCTCGCGCACGCGACGCGATCACCCTCGAGGTCGCATACCTCGGCCCTCCGATGGGCGTCGCTCCCCGGCGGATCACCATTCGTGACACGACGAGCCGCTGGGGGAGCTGCTCGCGATCCGGCACCCTGTCCTTCAGCTGGCGGCTGGTCCTTGCGCCTCCGGAGGCGCTGCGGTCCGTGGTCGTCCACGAGCTGTGCCATCTGCGCGAGTTCGGGCACGGGCCGGCCTTCCACGCGCTGCTGGCGACGCACGCGCCGGATCACGCTCGCTGGCGGCGCTGGCTGCGCCAGCACGCGGCCGAGCTCCATGCCGCGCTCGACGGGCCTGATCCGGACCGCCGCGCCCTTCGCGACGACGGCATGCCCGGGGCCCGCCAGGGTCGAGCCCCTTGATCGACTCCCGGCGGCGGCGGGAGCTGCTGGGTCCCGCGGCCCTCATCTCGATGGCGCTGCCCCTGGTCGTGTTCCTCTCGCTGCGGCGCTACCTCGTTCGTGGCATTGGCGGCGGCGCCGTCAAGGGCTGACCTCCTCCGCTCCAACCAGCGCCGCAAACGAGCGGGCGGTCCGGGCTACCGGGCCGCCCGCCTCGGTGTGCCCGTCCGTCGTTGCCGACCGGGACCATCGGCACCTGCATCTCGCGCCAGGCGAGGGGCACAATTCGGACCGCAAACGCGTCGTATCGGTGCATCGACGGCTCAGCCGTCACCTCTCCTGAGCTGAGGCCCCATGTCGCACCGTCTGGCTCCCATGGTCGCGTTCGCCCTCGCCGCCGGTCTCGTGGCGGCCTGCATCGCCGCCGCGCCCGGCGCGCCCTCCCAACCGTCGAACCCGTCACGGGCCCCGATGGACGCGACGTCGCCATCCGCGGAGCCGACGCCGGGTCCCAGCGCCAGCCCGGGTCGCCGTTCGACGAACCCGAGTCCCTCGCCGGAGGCAGGGAACGTCAATGACCTGCCGCTGGGCCCGGTGCTGTCGATCCAGTCGATCAGCAGCAGGACGATCCAGGCGGACCTCGATGACATCGATGCGAAGGCCTGGCGAATCGTGGTCGCGGGCACCGGCGATCGTGCCGACGACCGGCTGGAGCTCACCGTCGAGACCGGCGATGTGGCCCCCGCCATCACGCTCGTGCAGATCGAGGCCGGTCGCGTGGTCGACCGCGCGGACCTGTCCGGGTACGGAGATCCAACGGCCACGGCCGGCCGGTGCCACGCGTCCCTGGGCGTGTGTGTCGACGCCGACGGAATCGTGCTGCCGGTCGATGGCGACGGCCACCTTGGCGTCGAGCTGACGCGCATCGACGATCTCAGCCTCACCGTGACCGGCGAGACCGCCGGCTGGCCCGGAGAGCCGTTCATCCTCGGCTCCTGGACGGAGACCGATGCCTTCCCCTGGGATCCCGGGGTCACGTTCTAGGGGGCTCCACCGGGCAGATCCAGCCCGCGTTGCCGAGGACAACCGAAACGCCCGTCCGGGATGCCGGACGGGCGTTGTGATCTCCGCTGTTGGTGGGCCGGGGCAGAATCGAACTGCCACAGCCGAAGGCGAGGGTTTTACAGACCCTTGGGCTCACCACCTGCCCAACCGACCCACGAGTGCGGCAGGGATGGTACCGCACGCGCATCGCTGTCGCCTCGTTGTCGTGGCGAACGTCGATGCCTGGAGGTGATCCCGGAGATCGGGGATGGTGGAGATGAGGGGACTCGAACCCCTGGCCTCCGCGATGCGAACGCGGCGCTCTCCCAGCTGAGCTACATCCCCACGAGGGCCGCACCGGATCACCCGGTCGACCGGGCCGGAAGTGTAGCACGCACCCGTCGCCGAACCGTTCCGTCAGCCGGCTGCGGGCGACCCGGTTTCGCCATCGCAGGGGCTCCTCGGCCGGGACGGTCGCGCCCTTGACGAATAGAACGGATGTTCTATGATGGGTCGTCCGATGACCCGCTCGTCAGACGTCTCCGAGGCCCTCTCGCGACTCCAGTCCCGCTGGGGTGCGGCCGCCCCCCGGCGAGGCGTCGAGCCGCTGGTCGAGGGCTCGCTCGCCCGGGTGGCGATCCCCGGCGATCCCGCCGACGAGCCGACAGCGCCTGCGCTCACCCCCATCACGCCGGCGGGCAGTCCCAGGGTGGACAACCGGGCTCCGGAGGCCGATGACCGCGTCGTGTCCTCCGGGTTTGCGGCACTGGATGCCGTGCTTGGGATGGGTGGGATCCCCCGCGTTGGCACGGTCGCGCTCCGGGGCGACGCGTCGTCGGGCAAGACCACCGTGGCGTTGCGGGCGGTTGCCCAGGCGCAGGCTGCCGGCTCGATCGCTGCCTGGCTGGATCTGGCTCGCGCCTTCGACGCGGTCGAGGCGGTTGCTCGTGGCGTGCGTCTCGAGTGGCTCGTCGTGCTCACCCCGTCCGATCTCGAGGAGGCGCTGTCCCTGGCCGCCTCGCTGCTCTCCACCCGGACGGTCGATGTGCTGGTGATGGACCTTCCGGACGGCTGGGAGCCGGCGCTCACCGGGTCGCGCGCGGGTGATCGTCCAGGGCGGCTGGCGGCGCTGGCCAGACGTGCCGGTGCGCTGCTGCTGGTGGTGGAGCCCACCACGATCAGGTCAGGGTTGCGTGGTGCGCTGCACGAGGCCAGCGGGCTCAGGCTCGAGCTGGCCCGAACCAGCTGGATCCGGCTCGGTCGGGACGTGGTCGGGCAGCACAGCACGGTGACGGTGGCCAGGAGCCGCCACGGTCCACCCGGCCGACGGCCGAGCTGCGGATCCTGTACGCGGAGGGCGGCGACCGGGACGCCTGCCTGGGACGGGATGCCCTGCTGGACGGACGTCCGACGGGGGTTCCGCCAGGGACCGCGCTGCCGGATGGCGCCGCTTCCCGCGCGATCAGGCCCACCCATGGCGCCCCTATCCACCTCGAGAGGCCCCGCTCCATCGGCCGATACCCATGCGTTTGCTGCACCTGATCTGGCCCCATCTCCCCCTCCGGCTCGCTCGGGCCCGCCTCGAGGGTCCGGCCGGCGACGGCATCTCCGCCTCGTGGCCGTCCGGCCCGATCGTCCTGGGTGGGCAGCCCTGGACGGATGGGATGGTGGTCGACGCGGATCCGCTCGCCAGGGCCCTCGGCGTGCGCCGCGGGATCCCGCTCGGGGCGGCCCACCGGCTCGCGCCCGAGGCGACCTTCCTCGACCTCGCGCCTGACGCAGACCGGGCTGCCGTCGAGGCTGCCTGCGCTCGCCTCGCCGCGTTCAGCCCGGGGATCGCAGCGACGAGCGAGGTCACCGACCCCGGCTACGGGCGTATCGCCGTCCAGGTCGATGGGCTGACCCGCCTGTGGGGTGCGGAGGAGACGCTGGTTGCCCGGATGGGGGAGGCGCTCATGCCGATCCTGCCCGGTCCGCCGCGAGCCGGGATCGCCGGTACCAGCTTTGTCGCGAGCGTGGCTGCCGGCCATGCGCCCGGCACCGGGCAGCCCACGCTCGTCCCACCCGGTGATGAGCGGCGATATCTCGCTCCGTTCCCGGCCCGCCTCCTGACCCGGGATCTCGACATCCGGTCAAGGCTGGCCCGGTTCGGGTTGCGGACGATCGGGTCGGTGGCGGACCTGCCACGATCTGCCCTGATCGCACGCTTCGGTGACGAAGGCGCCCGGCTGCACGCCCGCGCCCTGGGCGAGGAGACCGAGCGATTTCGGCCTCGGCAGGCTCCCGAGCGGCTGGCGCTGAGCCTGTCGCTCGATCCGCCGGCAGCGGGTCTCGAGGCGGTCCGGTTCGTCCTTCGGCGGCTCGCCGCTGCGCTCTCGGACCAGCTGCAGGCACGAGGCAGGGCGGCGCTGAGCGTCCAGCTCGTGGTCACCTGCGATCTGACCTTCGCTCGTGCCGGGGCCTCCTCCGAGCTGCGTATCCGTCACCGCCTCCCGGAGCCGACCGCGGATGCCGAGGCGATCGAGCGCCTGCTGTTCGCCCGGCTGGAGAAGGGGCCACCGCCGGCGCCGGTCGTGCGCCTGGAGCTGGAGCTCGGCATGGTCGAGCCGGCGACCGGGCAGCAGCTCTCGCTGTTCACGCCACAGGCGGCCCGGGACGCCCGGCTGACCTGGCAGCTCGCGCGGCTGGCGATCGCGTTCGGCGTTGATCGCGTTCACCGGGTGGAGCTGGTCGATCCCGAGGCCTCCGTGCCCGAGGCCCGCTGGCGCTGGTCGCCGGTTGCGGGTGTGACGTCGGTCGAGGACGACCGGGCATGACGCGGTTCCTGCGCGAGCACCCGCAGATCGAACCCGAGCTGGACGAGCAGGGCCGGCTGGTGGCGTTCCGCTGGCACGGCCATCGGGAGCCCGTCGAGGTCTGCAATCGCTGGCGGGTGGAGGAATCATGGTGGCGCCAGCCGATCGCGCGCGACTACTTCAAGGTGGTGGGTCGGAGCTGGCTCGCGCTCGTGTACCGGGATCTCGAGGCGGGCACGTGGCACCTGGAGCGTCTCTACGACTGACCGGCGAATCAGGCCCTGGCGGCAGCCGGTCGGCGGTCACGACCGCACCGACGACGAGCGCGTCGGGCCTCAGGGACCGACACAGCGCGAGCCGTCAGCGCGTCACGGGTGAGCCGAGCAGGATCGATGCCACCAGCAGGATCGCGAACACGCCCACCAGCAACAGGAGTGCGCCGTAGTCGCGCGGTCGAGCTGTCTGCATCGTCGGTGCGTCCCCCTTCCCCGTGACCGGTCCCGGCCGGCTGCCGCGAGCATAGACGGCCGGGCCGGCTCCTGTGTTGCGACCGGGTCAAAACGGCGTTGCGAGCACGCCACGGCAGCGAATCAGCTCGGCAGGGCGGCGACAACCAGCAGCACGACGAGG
This sequence comes from uncultured Chloroflexia bacterium, assembly GCA_963806265.1. Taxonomy (GTDB): domain Bacteria; phylum Chloroflexota; class Limnocylindria; order Limnocylindrales; family CSP1-4; genus CAIXZV01. Next base: position 51,546 of record CAWDXT010000027.1, on the reverse strand, counting down.
ACGGCCAGGATCACGACCAGCAGGCCGGCTCCGATCACGTCGCGGCGGGAGAGCTCCATTCCCTTCTCCTCCAGGGTGAGTCAGCCCGAGGTGCCGGCGCAGCCGGCACCGTAGAGCACGATGATCATCGTCGAGCTGCCCAGCGGGCGGAATGTCAGCTGGGCACGACAGGGTGAATCGCTGGTTGCAGCATCAAGCACGCGGCTGCCGTCCTCGAGCGGGCTCGACAGGTCGGTCGTGGCAAACCCGGCCGATCCCAGCGCATCCCGATACCAGCCCGCCACGTCATCGACCGAGGCGGCCGTCTCGAGCGCATCGCTGACCGGCTCCGGAGGCGGCTGTGTGGTCGTCGCGCCCGGATAGCGCGGGAAGCCGGCCGGGACGCTGTCGAGGATCAGCCCCCAGCCCGTCTGCGTGGTGGAAGCCGCCGAGGTCGTCGGCTCGGGGGTGGTGTTGGCCGGGCTGGCCGCGGCATCCGGCGAGGCGCTCGGCGAGGTCGTGGCAGGCGAGGCTGTGGGAGGGGAGGTCGTGGCCGGCGTGGCCGTGGCCCCGGGCTGAGCGCCCGCGACACAGCCGGCCACGACCAGGGTGGCGACGGCGCTGACGGCGAGCCGGGCGAGCAAGGAACGGGTCGGTCGCGATGGTGACATCACGTCCGCCATCCTACCGACGTTGATGCGGGAGCGGGCTGCCGAGCCCATCGCCGGTCCGAGGGTCAGATGCGTGTGCGTCTCGAAGGGCCGAGCGTCGGATGCGACTGGCTCAGGCGGAGGCCTCGACCATTGCCGGCAGCAGGCCGAGGATCAGACCCAGGATGAGGGCGATCGCGAGCGCGCGAAGCAGCAGGTCGAGGAGGATCCGGCGCGAGGGCTGTCCGATCAGGTGGCCGATCACGTGCATCAGACGATCGACGGGTCAGTTCGGTTGCGTGGCGAGATAGAGAACATATGTTCTATCATCGACAACCGCTGCGGAGACCGTCGTGCCCATGGCCAAGCCTGCCTACGCCGAGCTGCACTGTCACAGTCACTTCTCGTTTCTCGACGGCGCGTCGTCGCCCGACGATCTCGTGGCGCGAGCCGCGGAGCTGGACCTGGCGGGTCTCGCGATCACGGACCACCTGGGCCTGTATGGGGCGGTCAGGTTCTCGATGGCTGCCGACACCGCCGGCATCCGGCCGGTGGTCGGGATCGAGATCGAGCTGCTCGATCCAGCCGTTCCGGACCCTGGTGGCATCGTCATCCCGGTGAAGCGTCCCTGGCGGCCCGGGCGACGCACGCCGCTCCCGCCGGCCGCATCCAGGGCCAGCGACGGGAACCCGGATCGACCCCGTCCGGTCCGTGCGCGCCTGCCCGGCCACCGCGCGACGGTCAAGGAGGACCAGCGTGGGATCGGGGAGTCCGAGCGCGGGCCACATCTCGTGCTGCTGGCGCGGGACGCGACGGGCTGGCGCAGCCTGTGCCGCCTCGTGTCCCGAGCAAACCTCGCCGGGACGAAGGCGGTCCCGCAGTTCACCCATGCGCTGCTCGCAGAGCACGCTGATGGGCTGATCGCGCTGTCTGGCTGCCGGCATGGAGAGCTCAACCGCCGGCTGCGGGCCGGCGATCGCGAGGGTGCTCGTGCCGTCGCACGGCACTACGCGCGGCTGTTCGGTGGACCCGCGAGCTCGCAGCCGGCTGCCGCTCCGGACGCCGCGGGCCGGAGCGGCTTCGTGGTGGAGCTTGCACATCACCTGCTTCCGGACGACGACTGGCTCGTCTCGGAGGCCGCACACCTGGCTGCGGAGCTGGGGCTGCCGGTCGTGGTGACCAACGACGTCCACTATGCGTTGCCGGAGGGTCGCGAGCTCCAGGACGTGCTGACCGCGATCCGGCACGGGCGGTCGGTGGACGAGCTGCGTGACCTGCGACGTCCCGACGGGGAGTCGTACCTCAAGTCGGCCGACGACCTGCTGTCGATGCCGCCCGGGGATCCGGCCACGGAGCAGGTGGACCCGGTCGTCGCCCGGGCCTGGCGTGAGGGCGTGGCTGCGTCGGCCGAGATCGCTGCCGCCTGCCACGTGGACCTGGTGTTCGAGCGGTACCGGTTCCCGGGGTTCGAGGTCCCGGTGGGGGAGACGCCGTTCAGCCACCTGTCCGAGCTGTGCTGGGAAGGTGCGCGACGCCGCTACCACCCGCTGACGCCGGCCGTGGTCCGCCAGCTCGCCCACGAGCTGGACGTGATCGAGAAGACCGGGCTCGCGGAGTTCTTCCTGATCTGCTGGGACCTGATGCAGTTCGCCCGGTCCCGCGGCATCCCCGCCCAGGGTCGCGGCAGCGCCGCGGACTCGATCGTGGCCTACGTGCTGGGGATCACGAGGGTCGACCCCATCCGGCACGAGCTCCTGTTCGAGCGCTTCATCAACGAGGGGCGGACGGCGTACCCGGACGTGGACATCGACTTCTCGTCGGCACGGCGCGAGGAGGTGATCCAGTACGTCTACGGACGCTACGGGGCCGAGCACACCGGCATGGTCTGCAACCTCGTCACGTATCGGGCGCGGTCGGCGGTGCGCGAGGTCGGCTCTGCGCTCGGGTTCCCGCGCCCGCTCGTGGACCGGGTCGCCAAGGCGCTCGAGACGTACGACTCGGTGATGGTCCGACGTGATCTCGAGGCTGAGGGCGGGTTCGCCCAGTTCTTCGCTCGGCCGGGCGAGGCACCCGGTGATCCCGGGCCTGGATCCGCGGATCCGTCGAGCCTTGCCCGGATGCGAGGCTTGACCGATGCGATGGGCCAGCTGAACCACGAGCGGGGCGGCCACATCCGCAGCGGTGCTCGCCATGACGCAAATGCCTGGGCGCCCCGGCGAGGACGAGGGCGGGCCTGGGGACTCCCCGGTGAGCGAGCGCTGGATCCGCGCGGGCCCGCCGTCGCGAGCGCTGGAGCGGCGACGAGACGAGCGCGATGCACTCGATCGTGAGGTGGCCCGACGTCTCGACCCCGAGAGCGGTGTGCTGCTGCCGACGGATCGCCGGATCGATCCGCAACCCGTGTCGGATGCGGATCCAGCCGCCGGGACGCAGCCCGGGAGCAGCGTTGCCCGGGTCGAGCCGCTGCCGGAGATGGATCGCGACCGTCATCGGGGCTCGGTCGCCCACCTCTCCGACTGGGAGCGCTGGCTCGAGCTGTGCGCCCGCATCGACGGCTTCCCGCGCCACCTCTCGATCCACTCGGGCGGGATGCTCATCACCGCCGCGCCGCTCATCGACATCGTCCCCATCGAGCGGGCGACGATGAAGGACCGGGTGGTCGTCCAGTACGACAAGCGCGACGTCGAGACCATGAAGCTGATCAAGCTCGACCTGCTCGGGCTGGGCATGCTGGCCGCGATCGACGAGACCGTCCAGCTCATCGAGCACGACTGCGCCGTGTGCCTCGAGCTCGACCGCCTCCCCGAGGACATCCCGGAGGTGTTCGAGATGCTCCAGGCTGCCGACACGGTGGGCGTGTTCCAGGTCGAGAGCCGGGCCCAGATGCAGACCCTGCCCAAGTCGAGGCCGCGCAACCTCGACGACCTCGTGGTGGAGGTCGCGATCATCCGCCCCGGCCCGATCCAGGGCAACGCGGTTCACCCGTACCTGCGGCGCAGGCAGGGCCTGGAGCCGGTGACCTACCTCCACCCCAGCCTCGAGCCCATCCTTCGGGACAGCCTGGGCGTGATCCTGTACCAGGAGCAGGTGATGAAGATCGCGATCGCGGTCGCGGGCTTCACGCCGGCCGGGTCGGACGGCTTCCGACGGGCCATGGGCACCTGGCGCTCGACACGTGAGATGGAGAAGCTGCACGAGCAGTTCGTCGACGGCTGCGTGCGCGTCCAGGGCATGCCACGCGACGATGCCGAGGAGCTGTTCCGGCAGTGCGCGGCGTTTGCCAGCTTCGGCTTCGCCAAGAGCCATGCCGCGGCCTTTGCCCGGACGGCCTACGAGTCGAGCTTCCTCAAGCTGTTCTACCCGGCCCAGCTCGTGACCGGGCTGATCAACGCCCAGCCGATGGGCTTCTACCCGGTCGAGGTGCTGGTCAACGATGCCAAGCGCCACGGGGTTGCCGTGCTGCCGGTGGACATCAACCGGAGCTCGTGGCGCACGACGACCGAGTGGGTTGGCCGGCCGGGCTGGGCGCTGGCCGGGGTCGAGGGCGACGACGGGTCGCACGACGCCGATGCCGGCGAGCCGCTGCCCGAGGGCTGCGGGATCGGCTCGCGACCGGCGCCCGTCCGATCGAGCGGGTGCGTCATCCCCGCAGCGGGCGCCCGGGAGCGCTGGACGGCGGAGGGCGCGACGGGCTGGGGGGTCCGGCTCGGGTTGCACCTCGTCAGGGGAGTCGGCGAGGACCAGCAGACCCGGCTCGACGGCGAGCTGGCTCGCGGTCCATACACGTCGCTGGCGGACGTCGTGGAGCGGACCGGGCTGCCCGAGGAGGTCGTGGAGCGGATGATCCGGGCGGGTGCCCTGGACTCGCTCGGGCGACCCCGCCGGGAGCTGCTATGGCAGCTGCGTGAGGTCGCCGGTGCAACGAAGGGGCGACTTGACGGCCGCACCGTCCAGGGCGCCGGGCGAGCTGCCGGCCGACCAATGGCTCTGCGGATGCCGGCCACCGAGGCGCCGTTGCTGCCGCCGATCAGCGAGTCGGAGCGGCTGGGTGATGCGTACGCGATGATCGGGCTCGATGCCCGACGGCAGGTGGTCGGCCTGTTCCGGGACGCGCTGGATCGGCTGGGGGCGGTGACCAATGCCGCGCTCGCGGACCGTGGGCCGGGACCCGTTCGGATCGGGGGACTGGTCGTCACGCGACAGCATCCGATGACCGCACGGGGAACGGTCTTCCTGGCGCTCGAGGATGAGACCGGGATGGTCAACGTCACCCTGTGGCCGGATACCTGGCAGCGGCTCCGATCGGTGGTCCGCCGTCATGCCCTGCTGCTGGTCGACGGCGATCTTCAGCGAGAGGCGAACGTGGTCAACGTGGTGGCGCGCTCGATGACGCCATTGGTCGAGGCCAGCGCGGGAGCCGGTGGACCGGCCTCACCGATCGGGGTCAGGGCGATCGGCCAGGCGGGCCTGCGACGATTGCCCTAGATGGTGCCTGCTAGGCGCGCGAGTTCGTCTTCATGTTGCCCCGGCCCCGCTGCGGCTTCGTCGAGCGCTGCGAGCGGTTCGGGTTGGCCAGGTTGAGGAATCGCCGGTACCACGCGGCGAGCGAGGCGAACAGCGCGGAGCCGAGCGGTGCCGCGATCAGGCCCTGGACGGCCAGCCCGATCGACGAGCTCCCACCGACGGCCTCCGAGTAGGTCGGGCTGAGCACCACGATCGCGAACCCGATGGCTGCCACGACGCCCACCATCGCGCCGGTCAGCCAGCTCGCACGCGGTGCCCCAAAGCCTGCGAGGAATGCGGCGCCGACGGGTGCCGGCAGCGGGAACACGAACATCTGGAACGCGAAGTAGACCAGCGTGACGAAGATGCCGCCACCGTCAGCCGGTGCCGGGTTGCCGCCCGTCGTCGAGGTGCCGGCGGGAATGACCAGGAAGAACGCCACGGTGGTCCCGATCGCGATCAACGCCGGCAGCCAGAACGACCAGTGGCGGATCAGCACCGGCACCATGCGGATGTCAGTGCGCCAGTCCAGGGGGTGGACCGCGGCCCGCATGGAGCTCATGAGCCCGGGTCGCTGCTGACCTGCCGACGAGGCCGACTTCGCCGACTTCGTGGACCTGCCGGACCGGTCACGCGCCTCCGAGCCGTCGCGCGACTCGGTCTCCTCCTCGATTGTCTCGGCGTCGTCTGCAAGCGCGGCCTGCTCGGCTCGGTACCGGCGGCGAGCCTCCGTGCGATCGGTGCGCTTAGCGCGGGCCAAGGGATTCCTCCTGTCGTCGCGTGGTCGAGCTGTCAGGTCCGATGGTCGTGGGCACGACACTGGACTGGCGTGAGCGGCTGCCTCGAGCGCTGGATGCCGTCTCGGGCGGCCGCAGGACGGCTCGGCCGGTGCATCGTACCGGACGCGCCGGATTGAGTGGGCGATAAGCGGCCGCGACTAGCATCAACCCGCTCAGACGCCGCCGATGTGTCCCGCCCGGAGGACCTCGATGGCGCGTGCTCGGCTCGCGGCCCTGGCTGCGGCGCTTCTCCTTCTCCTGCATCCGGCGATGTCCGTCGCTGCCCCGGACCGTGGTTCCACCGACGCGATGACAGCGCAGGCCGTCGGCTGGCCCCCCTCGACCGGGCTGCTCGTGGCCGAGGTCGTCACGGGGGGCGCCTCGGCCTCGGACGAGTACCTGGAGCTCACCAACGCGTCGGCGGTGCCGCTCGACCTCGCGGGACTGGAGGTGGTGTATGTGACCGCCTCTGGCGCAACGGTCACCCGAAAGGCCGCATGGGACGGGTCGCTCATCGTCGAGCCCGGCCGGCATGTACTGCTGGCGAACTCCCTGGGAACCTATGCGACGGCTGCCGACGCGACCTACGCCGGGGGGCTGGCCGCGACGGGTGGAACGATCGTGCTGCGTTCCGTGGGTGGTGCCCCCATCGACTCGGTGAGCTGGGGGACGGCCGCCAGCGACCTGGTCGAGGGATCGCCGGCCCCCGCGCCGCCGGCGGGCAGCTCGATCGAGCGACGCCCGGGCGGCATGGCCGGCAACACGGTCGACAGCAACGACAACGCCGCCGACCTTGTCGTCAACGATTCGCCGGAGGCACGCAACCTGGCCGCGGACCCGTTGCCCGCCACGCCGACGGCCAGCCCGACCCCAACCCCCTGCGGCGACCCCGACAGCGCGCCCGACTCCGGCCCCAACGCCGTCGGCCTCCCCAACCACAACCCCGACCCCGACCCTGCCCACGAGCCCGTCGCCCACGGCCACCGCCTTGCCGTCGGCGGCTCCGACCCCGACGCCCGTGGTCACGCCCGCCCCGACGCCCGTCGTCACGCCCGCCCCGACGCCGTCGTCACGCCTGCCCCGACGGCGCCCCCGAGCGCCCCGCCGGTCGCCACGCCGACCCCCGCGCCCACACCGCCCACACCGCTGCCCACCAGCATCGCCGACGCGCGACTGCTGCCGGACGGCACCTCGACGAGTGTCGAAGGGGTGCTGACCACCGCGCTGGGAGCCCTCGAGGGCGGCCGGTCGGCCTTCATCCAGGACGCGACCGGCGGCATCGCCCTGTATCTCGATGCGGCCGTGTCCGACCAGCTTCCCGCCGGGACGGTCATCCGTGCCTCGGGAACGGTCGCCAGCCGCTACGGGCAGCGAACCCTGCGCATCGACGAGGCCGACCTCGACGCGCTCGGGTGGTCGGATCTGCCCCAGGCCGTGGCGGCCTCGACCGGCACGGCGGGTGAAGCGCTCGAGGGCCGGCGCCTCGAGGTCTCGGGCGTTGTCATCGACAGCCCGACGACGCTCAGCGATGGCCTGGGTCTGAACGTCGACGACGGCACGGGCCCGATCCGCGTGGTCGTGGGACCCGATGCCCTGGGCGTGCTGAGCGTGGCCCAGGGCTTGACGGTTCGAGCGCAGGGTCCGCTCGGGCAGCGCGACAGCAGTGGCACCGGAGCCTCGGGCTACCGGCTGTACGCGACGCTGGCCGGAGAGCTCGCGTTGGTGGCCCCACAGCCGTCCCCGACGCCGACCCCCACCGCCGAGCCCACGCCGACGCCGAGCCCCTCGCCGGTCCCGACCGCAACCCCTGTGCCATCGCCGACGGCCACGGCCACGGCCGCGCCGACGGCCACGCCGGCTCCCTCGCCCGTGCCGATGACCATCGCCACGGCTCGCGTGGCGCCGGTCGGCAGCAGGGTGACCGTTCGGGGCGTGGTCATCGCCGAAGCGGGGCGGCTGGGTACGCCGCCGCTGTTCGCGATCGCGGACGCCAGCGCCGGCATCGTCGTGCGCCTGCCCGACGGTGTCGTCGCCCCCGAGCGTGGAACGTTGCTCGAGGTGCGGGGCCGCATCGCCGATCCGTACGGTCAGACGGAGCTCCGGCCGGAGGGCGATGGCATCGCCAGCCTCGGTGCATCCGAGCTGCCCGAGCCGATCGTGGTGGCCGTGGGTGCGGCGGGCGAGGCCACCGAGGGCAAGCTCGCCGTCATCTCGGGCTCGATCCTCACATCGGCGACCCGAGCCACCAGTGGCGACCTGTCCTTCACCATCGGCGATGGAGGCGGTGCCTCGCTCGCGGTGCGTGCCGACGCGTCCGCCGGGATCGACAAGGCCTCGCTGCGCAAGGGTCTGCGCGGCTCGTTTGTCGGCGTCCTCGGGCAGCGGGCGTCCCGGAAGGGCCGACTGGACGGGTATCGACTCTGGTTGCGCGACCCGCGCGACGTGCAGCTCGTGGCGAGCCCGAGCCCCAGCGCGACCTCGGCCGGTCAGACGTCAGGCGCCTCGACGCCGCCGACACGATCGACGATCTCCGTGGCACGTGTCCGCCAGGGACGCACGGTCACCGTCGAGGGCGTGCTCACCGTCGACCGGACGCTGCTGGATGCCACGGGCCGCCGAACCATCGTCGAAGACGCGAGCGGAGCGATCGAGGTGTACCTCCCGTCCGCCGACGCGAAGCTGCGAGCGGGCCAGCTCGTTCGGGTCACGGGCACCGTGGGTCGCGCCTGGAACGCGCCTCGCCTCAAGGCAGACGAGGTCACCGTGATCGGGGCACGGGAACCGGTCGCCCACCTCCTCCGCGGCCGTCCAAGTGCCGCAACCGAGTGGTCGCTCGTGAAGGCCAGCGGCACGCTCGTGAACGTCCGACGGTCGGGTGACCGATGGACGGCCGAGCTGGACACGGCCAGCGGCCGGGTCCTGCTGCAGGGACTCGCCGGGAGCGGGATCGCCGCCACGACCCTGATCGAGGGTCGGGCGACAACCATCGTCGGCATCGTGAAGCGCCCCTATCCGACCGCGACGGATCGACGCTTCTCCATCGTTCCGCGAAGCCCGCGGGACGTCGCGATCGGGCCTGGCGGAGCCACCACCGCGACGGGAGCGCCGGTGTCGCGGTCATCGGGCGGCAGCCCGCCGGATGCCGGCGATCCGGGCGCCGTCACCGGGGCGATCGACATCGACCTGCGCGACCTTGCGGCGAACATCGGACGCGTGGTTCGGGTGGGTGGCCTGGTCACGACCGTCGAGGGATCCGGCTTCATGCTCGACGACGGAACGGCGGTTCGGGGCGTCGTGCTCGAGGGCGTGGCCGGGTCGGTCGCCGGGCGTCTGCGCCCAGGTGACGCGCTCAACGCCACGGGAACGCCCGAGTCGAGGGACGAGCCGGTGCTGCTGGTGACCGATCCCGGGGCGATCGAGCTCGCGGCCGATCTGACGGCCGTGGTGCCGGCCGATCCCACGGACGACCGGGGCGCGGCGCTCGCTGGTGATCCACGGCCGGGCCCCACCGACGGTGCGAGCGATCTCGCCAGCGCGACGGCCAATGGGTCGACACCCGCGGCGCCGGCGATTCCCCTCACCATCGGCCTGCTGCTGGTCATGACCGCCATCACGACGACGACGACGATGCTCCGCCGGCGCCACGCCCGTCGCCGGCTCGAGACCCGGATCTCGGCTCGCCTGACCGCGATCCGGGGCGAGGGTCCGGGTCCGATCGACGGCGCCCGCCTGCAGACGAGCGGGCACGCCATCGCGCCGAGCGGTCCGCCCGGGCCAGCCTGAGCACGTCGCCCGGCGTGGCCTGATGGCGCCACCCGGCAGGGCCCAACGGGCCACCTGGCACGGCCCAGCGGGCCACCGGCGTGACCCGAGCCGGCCCCGCCGGGCACGAATCGTGCGTGGCCACGCTTGACGGTGCCGGAATCGGGCCCCTATCCTCGCCCCAGCCTCACGCCGGATGAGCGTGAGCCATGAGGGACCGAGCCTTTGCCGAACGTGGATGCCCGCGTCGCCATTCCCGCCGGCGAGCGGCAGTACCACATCGGTCTCGGACCCGGCGAGCTCGCCGACTACATCCTGCTCCCCGGGGACCCGGATCGAGTCGAACGGGTCGCCGAGCGGTTCGACTCGGTGGAGCTCCGTCACCAACACCGCGAGTTCGCGTCGGCCACCGGCGTGTATCGAGGGCAGCGGGTTTCGTGCGTGTCGACCGGCATCGGTGCCGACAACGTCGAGATCGTGATCAGCGAGATCCTCGCGATCGCCGATCATCCGACGCTGATCCGGATCGGCTCGTCGGGTGCGCTTCAGGATGGGATGCAGTCGGGCGACCTGGTGATCTCGACCGGGTCGGTGCGGCTCGAGACGACGACCAACTGGTTCGTCCACGACGGATATCCGGCGGTGGCCCACTACGAGGCGGTGCTCGCGCTCGAGGAGGCGGCGACCCGGCTCGGCCATCGCCATCACGTCGGGTTGTCGGCGACGGCGCCGGGATTCTTCGGTGCGCAGGGGAGACCGATCCCCCAACTGCCGATCCGCTACCCTGACTTCGCTGAGGAGATGGCCCGCCAGGGCATCCTCAACTTCGAGATGGAAGCTTCGGCGTTGCTGGTTCTGGCCGGGCTTGGCGGCTGTCGTGCCGGTGTCGTGTGCGCCGTGTACGCCAACCGCAGGACCGGCGAGTTCCTCGTCGGCGAGGCGCAGCACCAGGCGGAAGCAGCGGTGATGGACACGGGCCTCGAGAGCCTGCTGGTCCTCGCCGAGCTGGACCGCCAGAAAACGATGGCTGGGGCGGCGCGATGGCGCCCGTCGCTTTGGGCCCAACCATGAGCGCCAGACCCAGCGTCCACGCGGATGCGAGAGGCGTCCTCTCGTGACGCGGCCAGCGTGAGAAGGAGCGGATCCCATGGCTGAGGCCTACTGCGTCAAGGACAAGATGAAGGTCGAGGTCCAGAACCCGCAGCAGATCACCATGAAGAACGGCAAGCCAGCGCTTCAGGGCACCTGCCCCAAGTGTGGCGGCAAGGTCTTCAAGATCGGCGGCTGACCTCCGGCAAAGCTCCGAGCAAGCAGGGCCCTCCGGCATAGCCGGGGGGCCTTTCGGTCGTATGCGGAGGGTGCCAAGGGCATGCCATTCCAGGGCGGACTGCCGGGGGAGCCGAACGGGACCTTTGCTACCATTCGCCAGGAACCCGCGATCCTCCCGCCTGCGAGGCCCCGCCCTGTCCGCACTCCAGCAACAGCCCCCTGACCGCGCCCGAGAATCGGTCGCGCTCACGATCGGGCCAATCGCCCTCCGCTGGATCCGGCAGGCCACTCGTCGGGGCGAGCGGGTGAAAGCACCACGGGTGCGCTTCGAGGTCGCCGCCGCCGCCGTGCGCTCCACGGCCGCAGCCGCGCTCCCGACGCCGACCCGGCTGGCGCCAGCCAGCCGCCTCGGGCCGATCGCGAGGTCAACCAGATACGTCCCGTCGAACGCGTCTGCCCAGGCGCTCGACGGTCTCCAGCACCGTGAACAGGAGGTCATCCGATGACGGTCCGTGTCGGTATCAATGGTTTTGGTCGGATCGGTCGCCAGTCGCTCAAGGCGATCATCGAACGAGCCCCGGGATCGAGGTCGTCGCGGTCAACGACCTGGTCGACGTGCCGATGAACGCGCTGCTGTTCAAGCACGATTCAACGTACGGCGCATATCCCGGCGAGGTGAGTCATACGGATGACTCGCTCGTGGTCGATGGCAAGACGATCAAGGTCCTCCAGATTGCCGATCCGGCCCAGCTGCCGTGGGGTGACCTGGGCGTCGACATCGTGATCGAGTCGACCGGCCGGTTCACGGACGCCAACAAGGCGCGCGCCCACATCGAGGCGGGTGCCAGGAAGGTCCTGATCAGCGCCCCTGCCAAGAACGAGGACGTCACGATCGTCCTGGGCGTCAACGAGGCCGCCTACGACCCCGACCAGCACGTCATCGTGAGCAACGCGAGCTGCACCACGAACTGCCTGGCGCCGGCGGCGAAGGTCGTTCACGATCGGTTCACGATCCGCCGTGGCCTGATGAACACGATCCACAGCTACACCAACGACCAGCGCATCCTGGACGTGGTCCACAAGGATCCCCGTCGCGCCCGCGCGGCCGCGCTCAACATCATCCCCACCACGACCGGTGCCGCCCGCGCGCTCGCGCTGGTGATCCCGGATCTCAAGGGCAAGTTCGACGGCTTCAGCCTGCGCGTGCCCACGCCCACCGTGTCCGTGGTGGACTTCACGGCGGAGCTCGACAAGGAGACGACCCTGGACGAGCTCAACCAGGCCTTCCGGGATGCCGCGGCCGGTCCGATGGCCGGCATCCTGGGCGCGTCGGACGAGCCGCTCGTGTCGACCGACTTCCGGGGTGACGCGCGGTCATCGATCGTCGACCTCCCGTCGAACATGGTGCTGGGCGGCAACCTGGTCAAGGTCATCGCCTGGTACGACAACGAGTGGGGCTACAGCTGCCGCGTCGCCGATCTGGTCAAGTTCATGGCGGACCGACTCCCCGCCTGACCAGGCGCAGCCCCCGGGAAAGGAACCGAACATGGACAAGCTCACCGTCCGGGACCTGGACGCCGCGGGCAAGCGCGTCTTCGTGCGCGTGGACTTCAACGTCCCGCTCGAGGACGGCAAGGTCACCGACGACTCCCGAATTCGCGCGGCCCTTCCGACCATCCTCCATCTCCAGGGCCAGGGTGCGCGGGTGATCCTCGCCAGCCACCTTGGCCGGCCTGCCGGCAAGGTGACCGACAGCCTTCGGCTGCGCCCCGTTGCCGCGCGCCTCGGCCAGCTGCTGGGGCGCACGGTGCCCGTGACCGGCGATGCCCTCGGCGTCGGCACCGAGGACGCCGTTCGTCGCCTGCGCAACGGCGAGATCCTCCTGCTCGAGAACCTCAGGTTCCACGTCGAGGAGGAGAAGAACGATCCGGAGTTTGCCGAGGCGCTGGCGTCGTACGCCGACGTGTACGTCAACGACGCGTTCGGCACGGCGCACCGGGCCCACGCCTCGACCGTGGGGATCGCGAAGCTTCGCCCTGCCTATGCCGGTCTCCTGATGGAGAAGGAGATCGCGAACCTCAGCAAGCTGCTCGAGGACCCCGAGCGTCCGTTCGCCGCGATCATCGGTGGCGCCAAGGTCAGCGACAAGATCAAGGTCCTCAGCCACCTGATGGACAAGGTCGACGTCATGGTCATCGGCGGCGGGATGGCCAACACCTTCCTGCTCGCCCAGGGCAAGGCCGTTGGCAAGAGCCTGGCCGAGCCAGACCGCGTCGATGACGCCAGGGCGATCCTGTCCTCGGCCGAGGCCAAGGGAGTCGAGCTCGTGCTGCCGGTCGACGTGGTGGTCGCCAAGGAGGTCACGCGGGGCACCGAGCACCGGATGATCTCCGTGGACAAGGTTCCGGCCAGCTGGCACATCGTCGACCTCGGGACCCAGAGCCTCGCCAACATCGAGGCGGCGCTTGCCGACGTGAAGACGGTGCTCTGGAACGGCCCGCTGGGCGTGTTCGAGATCCCGTCGTTCGCGCACGGGACCAACGCCATCGCCCGCTTCCTTGCCGCTCGTGCCGAGAACGGCGCTGCCGTGGTCATCGGTGGCGGGGACTCGGTGGCGGCAATCCAGCAGCAGGGGCTGGCTGACAAGATGACCCACATCAGCACCGGCGGTGGCGCGTCGCTCGAGTTCCTCGAGGGCCGCGAGCTGCCGGGCATCACGGTGCTCCTCGATCGGGAGCCGGAGGCCGTCAAGTGAGTGATACGACCATTGCCTGGGTCGATGCCCGGGAGATCCTCGACTCGCGAGGGAACCCCACGATCGAGGTCGACGTGGTCACGGAGGACGGCTCGCTGGGCCGTGCCGCGGTGCCGTCCGGCGCCTCTACCGGGATCAACGAGGCCGTTGAGCTTCGCGACGGTGACAAGGCGCGCTTCGGTGGCAAGGGCGTGCGCACCGCCGTGGCCAACGTGACCGACCGGATCGGCCCCACCCTGCTGGGCTTCGATGCCGCCGACCAGGCGGCGATCGACAGCGCCCTGATCGAGCTCGATGGCACGCCCAACAAGGGCGAGCTGGGAGCCAACGCGATCCTGGGCGTGTCGCTGGCCTGCGCACACGCGTCTGCCTGGAGCCACGAGCAGCCGCTGTACCGCTACCTCGGCGGTGTCGGGGCGCGCGTCCTGCCCGTCCCCCAGTTCAACATCCTCAACGGCGGCAAGCACGCCCAGGACTCCACGGACTTCCAGGAGTTCATGGTCATGCCGGTCGGCGTCGACTCGTTCCCGGAGGCGCTCCGCGCCGGGGCCGAGATCTTCGCAGCGCTGCGCAAGATCCTCCACGACGAAGGTCACGCGACGGGACAGGGCGACGAAGGCGGCTTTGCGCCGTCGTTGGCGTCGAACCAGGCCGCGGTCGAGGTGATCCTGCGCGCGATCGAGAAGGCCGGCTACAAGCCCGGCGACCAGGTCGCCATCGCGCTCGATCCGGCGACCAGCTCGGTGCTCGTCGAGGGCACCGGCGTCGAGGGCGTGACGGGCCAGTATCGGCTGGAGAAGGAAGGGCGCACGCTCGACTCCGGCCAGATGGTCGACCTCTGGGAGGACTGGATCGACCGCTATCCGATCGTGTCGCTCGAGGACGGGCTGGCCGAGGAGGACTGGGAGGGCTGGAAGGAGCTCAACGCACGGCTGGGTTCGAAGGTCCAGCTGGTCGGTGACGACATCCTGGTCACCAACCCCACCTTCATCGCTCGCGGGATCCGGGAGCGGGCGATGAACTCCGCCCTGATCAAGCTCAACCAGATCGGCACCCTGACCGAGACCATCGACGCGGTCGCCCTCGCGCGCCGTGCCGGCTGGTCCGCGGTCGTCTCGCACCGATCGGGCGAGACCGAGGACACGACGATCGCGGATCTCGTCGTCGCGCTCGGGACCGGCCAGATCAAGAGCGGCGCGCCGTCACGCTCCGAGCGGGTGGCCAAGTACAACCGCCTGCTCCGGATCGCAGACGAGCTGGGCGACGAGGCCGTCTACCTGGGTCGTGCGGCCCTGGCCGGCTCCGCCGCAAGCGGCGGAGCGTGACCTTAGCCAGCAGCTGCCCGACTCCCCGGGGCCGCCTGTGTCCCGGGGTTCGCGCGCGTCCGGCTGATTGTCGCGCGCGGTCCGGGGTTCGCGCGCGTCCGGCTGATTGTCGCGCGCGGTCCGGGGTTCGCGCGCGTCCGGCTGATTGTCGCGCGCGGTCCGGGGTTCGCGCGCGTCCGGCTGAATGCGGGGATCGACGCGCGTGAGCCGCATCGTCGACCGCGGCGCGGTCACGGCCGCCTGGGTGGGCGTGGGCATGGCGGTGACGGTCGGGATCAGCTTCCTGCTGGTCATCCCGATCGAGTTCCTGCTCATGCCGTTCTCGCTGCTCGGCGGTCTGCTGATCGGGTACTACGCCAACGCGCGCTCGGGCCGGGCCGGCGGTCCGTGGCTCCGGATCGTCGCCAACTCGCTGCTTGCCGGCGTGGTGACGGGGCTCACGTTCGCGATCCTCCTGCTCGCGGTCAAGGCGCTGTTCTTCACCGCCGACAACGGGTATCGCGATGCGAGCTCCGGCGGTCCGTTGACGTGCCAGACGGGTGCCGACTGCGTCTACCAGCGGTATCTCGCGATCGGGCGTGGCCCGGCGTTCGAGGAGGCCGGCATCACGGACGTCGGCTCGTTCACGGCGTTCTACTGGAGCGAGCAGCTCAGCAATGCAGGGCTGCTGATCGCGCTGTCGACCGGCGGCGCGCTGGTGGGCGGGCTGATGTTCGGCGCCGCCAACCGACGCCGGCCCGACAGCGAGACGCCGAGCTCTGCTGCACCGGGAGCTGCACGGGCTTCCTGACCCATCCGGCCGTCACGCGGCCAGGCTGCGAGCGGACCGCGCGACGCCACGGCGTTTGGGGCCGCGTTGAGGGCCACGCCTCGCCGATGAGCCAGGGCCAAGCAGAACGCCCCGGCCAGGGCCGGGGCGTCGTCGGGTTCGCTGAGCGCTGAGCGCAGCGCTATTCGGTCTTCTTGGCTCGCGAGCGCGCTGCGGGCTTGGCCGTTGCCGCCTTGGTCGAGCTCTTCGCCGTGCCCTTGGCCGTCGACGTGGCCTTTGCCGTCGTCTTGCTGGCAGCGCTCTTGGTCGCGCCCGACTTGGTGGTCGACGCCTTGCTGGTCGACGCCTTGGTGGTCGTGGTCCGCTTGGTCGCGGTCCGCGTGGCCTTTGCCGGCGCCGCGGCCTCATCGGTCGCCTTGGTCGCGGTCGCGGCGGTGGTCTCGGCACGTGCCGTCTTCGAGAGCGCGGCGCGTGCCTTGCCGGCGGCGGTCTGGGCGCCCTTGGCCTTGGCAGCCTTGCCGGCCGCGATCCGGGCCTTGGCGGCCTTCGCGGCAGCAGCCTTGCCGGTCGTCTTCGCCACGTGGCTCGACGCCACGACCTGCGAGCCGCCGAGCGCTGCGTTGACCTTGCGGGTCATGCGCGACTTGCGACGAGCCGCGGCGTTGGGGTGGATGGCCCCGGCCTTGGCGGCGCGATCGAGCGCGGAGATGGCCTGGTTGAGCGAGGCGGCGACATCTGCGCCTTCGGGCTGCGTGGTGGCGACCGTGACGGCCTTGGCAACGAGCGTCTTTGCCGCGGTTCGCCGGGGCTGCAGGATGGCGTGCCGGCGTTCGGCCTGGCGGACGCGCTTCAGCCCGGACGGGGTGCGAGCGCCCTGCCATTTCCTGGGCGTTCTGGCCAAGGTGATGAGTCTCCGTTTCGTGTGTGCGGTGATGGGCCGGCCAGCGGGCACGGCCGCCCGAGGCGCGACCGCGAATGGTAGCAGGTGCGCCCGGAACGGACCAGCAACCCGCCGCCTCGGTGCGACCAGCGCCTGCCATACTCGTGCCCATGCCCGAGCACGAGTCGATCGCCCGCTGGTTCCCGGACTGGCCGCAGTATGCCGCCCGCATCGCGCTCGCGATCCGCGACCTTGACCCCGCTGCGCTCGCGCTGCGCGCGTCGCCCGAGCAGCTGCCGCTCTGGGGCATCGTGGCCCACACGGCCGGCGCTCGCCTCTACTGGCTGTGCGGCGTGTGCGGCGAGGAGAACAGCGTGCCGCCAGAGATGCGCGGGATGGCGTCGGGATACGGCTGGGAAGACGAGCCCGACAATCCGCGGACGGCCGCCGAGCTGATCACGGTGCTCGACGCCTCGTGGGCCGTCGTCGAGCGGACCCTTGGGCGCTGGACGCCGGCGATGATGGCCGACGTGATCGAGCGGCGGTCCATGAGCGGCGTCGTGGAGCGCCACACCCGGATCTCGATCCTCAACCGGATGTTCAGCCATGATGCGTATCACGCCGGCGAGATCTCGCAGCTGCTCGGCGTCGCGCGCCTCACGCAGATCGACCTGTGGGCCCAGGAGGCGCCGTCGGGCGCCTGAGCCTGGGTGGTGTCAGGCGCCTGACCCGGGCACACCGGGCCCGGGGCTCCTGCCTCGGCCCCTGCCTAGCCCTCGCGCCGGCGATTGGCGCGATAGCGGCGGATCAGCGCGCTGGTCGAACGGTCGTGCGCGTCATCGGCGGGCGCCTCGGTGGCCATGAGCTCGCCGGCGATCCTGGTCGCCAGCACCTTGCCCAGCTCGACGCCCCATTGGTCGAAGGAGTCGATGCCCCAGATCGCACCCTGCACGAACACCTTGTGCTCGTAGAGCGCGATCAGAGAGCCCAGCGACGTCGGGCTCAGGCGATCGAGCAGCAGCACCGAGGTCGGGCGGTTGCCCTCGAACACCCGAGCCTCCACCTGGTGCGCCGGCACGCCCGCAGCGACGACCTCGTCGCGGGTCTTGCCGAACGCGAACGCCTCGGCCTGGGCGATCAGGTTGGCCATGAGCAGGTCGTGGTGGTCACCGACCTCGGTCGTGGGGTTGATGAAGCCGATCAGGTCCGCTGGCACGATCCGCGTGCCCTGGTGGAGCAGCTGGTAGTAGGCATGCTGGCCGTTGGTGCCGGCCGTGCCCCATTCGATCGCTCCGGTTCCGTACGTCACGCGGCTGCCGTCGAGTCGCACCGACTTGCCGTTCGACTCCATGTCGAGCTGCTGAAGGTATGCGGGGAACCGAGACAGCTCATGGCTGTAGGGCAGCACCGCATGGGTGTCGAAGCCGAGGAAGTTGCCGTTCCAGATGCCCAGCAGGGCCAGCAGGACCGGCAGGTTTCGCTCCATCGGCGCCGTCAGGAAGTGCTCGTCCATCGCGTGGAACCCGGCGAGCATGGCCCGGAAGTCGTCCGGCCCGATGGCGATCATGAGCGACAGCCCGATCGCCGAGTCCATCGAGTATCGACCACCCACCCAGTCCCAGAACTCGAACATGTTGTCGGTGTCGATGCCGAACTCGCGAACCTTCTCGGCGTTGGTCGACACCGCGACGAAGTGGCTGGCGACGGCGGTCGGATCGCGAAGCGTGGCAAGCAGCCAGTCACGCGCGGTCCCCGCATTGGTCAGCGTCTCGATGGTCGTGAACGTCTTGGAGCTGACGATGAACAGCGTCTCGGCCGGGTCGAGGTCCTGGGTGGCATCGCGGATGTCGGCACCGTCCACGTTGGACACGAAGCGGACCGTCAGGTTTCGATCGGCGTAGTGCTCGAGGGCCATCGTTGCCATCGCAGGCCCCAGGTCCGAACCCCCGATGCCGATGTTGATGACGTTGCGGATGGGCCTGCCCGTGAAGCCTTTCCAGTCGCCGCCCCGGACGCGGAACGCGAAGTCGGCCATCCGGTCGAGCACGGCATGGACGTCCCGGACGACGTCCTGGCCATCGACGATCAGCTCCGTCCCGACCGGAGCACGGAGCGCCGTATGGAGCACGGCCCGGTCCTCGGTCGCGTTGATGTGCTCGCCGGCGAACATCGCGGCACGCCGTTCCTCGACGCCGGCCGCCTGCGCCAGGGCGATGAGGCCGTCCAGCGTCTCGTCGGTGATCCGCTGCTTGGAGTAGTCGAGCAGCACGCCGGCGCCCTCGGCCGTGTAGCGCGACGCGCGGTCGGGGTCGTCGGCGAACAGGTCACGTAGATGGTGATCCCGGATCGCATCGCGATGGGCGGCGAGGGCCTGCCACTCGGGCGTCTGGTCGATCGGCGTGGGGAGGGATTCGTCTCGAGTCATGGCCTTCGCAGCGTATACCCGGGCGCGCGCCGGCACCGTCAGGGGCCACCGCTTCGCCTCCCAGGAACGGCGAGGGCCCGCCGTTGCCGGCGGGCCCTCGAGCGTTGGATCGCGTTGGGGCTAGAGGCCCGAGGCGTCGATCCTCCAGATGCCGCGACCATGGGTCGCCGCGTACAGGTAGTGGCCGTCGGGGCCAAGCTCGACGTCCATCACCGTGGTGACGGGGATCGCGGTCGAGCTGCCGAGCGAGCCGGCGCCCAGCCGCTCCCACGTGGAGCTGTTGGCCGGCAGGTAGACGACACCGAGATCGGTGCCCACCACGATCGCACCCGAGGGCAGCACCTTGATGCTGTTGGCCGGGACGTCGGGGAAGCTACTACCGTCGAGGGAGGTCCAGGTGGAGCCGCCGTCGATG
Organism: uncultured Chloroflexia bacterium; assembly: GCA_963806265.1. Lineage (GTDB taxonomy): Bacteria > Chloroflexota > Limnocylindria > Limnocylindrales > CSP1-4 > CAIXZV01. The sequence continues at coordinate 32,035 of CAWDXT010000027.1, read as the reverse complement.
GACTTGAAGATGTGGTGGAGGCCGGCGCCGGGACCCTCGGTGAAGCGGCGGCTGAAGCCGTTCATCGCGAGATACAGGTCACGTTGCCCGCTGGCGTTGACGTCACCGACGGCCACGCCACCGATGTAGCGGTTCGGCACGCCCGCGAGGCCGGCGGCCTCAGCCCACGTCCACGCACTGCCGTCGAAGTGGCCGATGGAAACTCCTCGGCCGAAGCCCGAGTTGTTGCATGTCGGACCGCACCAGCCGGCGATGGCGGTGTCGCCGTTGTACGCGAGGGCCGTGAACGTCTTGTATGGGCTGTCGAGCGTGTACACCTGCTGCCATTCGCTGCTGGACCGGATGGCGAAGCCGTTGTCCTGGTACCAGATGCTGTTGCCGCCGGCGAGCCACTGGTCGGAGCTCTGGGCGTTGCCCACGAACGGCGCGATGAAGCGGGCGTTGATGTCCGGCGGCGCGATCGTGAACGTGGTCGCGTCGTTCGGGTCGAGGAACGCGTTCGGATGCTGGGTGAGGTCGGGGTTGGCGCAGTCCTGAGTCACGTACATCGTCAGATACACGTACTCGCCGACGATGTTGCAGCCGTCCTTCGGATCCACGTAGGTGTCGCCACCGTCGCCACCGAAGTTGGAGCTCATCTTGCCGTTGGCTGACCCGACCCGGTAGATCGATCCGCCGTTGTCCTGGAGCCCGCCGCTGACGATGTCGTTGCCGCTGCCCTCCGGCGTTCGAGGGTTCGAGGTACTGGCGCTACCGACGCTCACCGAGTAGTACTGCAGCGCGTCGATCGTGCCGTCGTTGAGACTCTCCCAATCGGTCGCGTTGCCGTTGCGGTTGGTGGTGCCATCGAGCGGCCGGCGATAGACGCCACCGTCGTTGCCGACGTAGACGTACTGCTGGTTGCCGGTGGTCCCGATCGCCACCGAGTGCTGATCGGGGTGGGTCGTCAGCGGGCAGCGATTGGGGGTCTCGACGTTCGGTGGGTACACCGAATTGGGCGCCCAGCAGCTGAAGTAGAAGTTCCAGTACGGGCCGACGGTCGACCAGCTCGAGCCGCCGTTCTTCGTCTCGTAGACCTCCTCGAGGCCGGCATAGACGTGCTCCGGGTCAGTGGGGTCGACGATCAGGAACTGGTTGTACCAGCTCTGGATGCCGGGGCCGTAGCCCTTGCCTCCGACCGCCTGCTTGAGCGCCGATCCGGAGTTCGACAGCTTCCGTGTGTCGGCGATCTTGCTCCACGGTCCGGTGATCGAGCCGTTGTTGGAGACGTAGATCCCGTCGAGGTAGCTGGTGACGTTGCCCGTCAGCTTGTTGAGCAGTGCGGGCGACTGGTTCATCACATACAGCTTGCTGCCGTCGCCGGCCCAGGCGAAGCTGGCGTTGCCGATGTCCTTGGGGTTGATGGCGCCCGTGGGCTTGACCTTCTTCCAGGACTTGCCGCCGTCCTTCGTCTCGTAGAAGCCGTTGTAGGTGTCGCCGCTGCGCCAGCCGATCGCCGCGATCAGGTGGTTGGGGTTCGTGGGATCGATGGCGATGTCGTTGACGATGTTCTTGTAGGCGGCGTTATTGGCACCGCCATTGGTGTCGACCAGGCTGCCGAAGCCCGACTGCGTGGTCGAGTACTGCTCGAGCTCGGCCGGCATGTACGCCGGGTTCGGGGCGTAGGCGAGCGTCCAGTGGCCGCTCGTGGTGTTGTCGGCGTGATACCAGATGCCACGCAGCGTGGCGGCCCAGACCTTGCCGTGGCCGTCGAAGCGCAGCGCGTTGATCGTCGTGCTCTCGAGCTCGGTTCCGCCCACGCGGTCCTTCTGGCTGAAGACGCCGGTCTTCGGGTGTTGCAGGCGATACACGCCGCTGCCGGCGTAGCTCGTGCCACCCGTGTTGGCCTCGCCGGTGGCGTACCACAGCGAGCCATCCTTCGCGATCTGGAGGTCGCCCGACGAGAGCGAGGGCAGGCCGTCCGCGATCGGCGTCCAGTTGTCACCGCCAGGGGTGAGGGCCACGCCGCCGGTGGTCGAGCGCCACACGCCACCGTTGGCGCCGCCCACGTAAACGTCGCCGCTGTTGTCGGCGGCCAATGCGGTGATGCGCCCGGTCACCAGGCCCGAGCCTCCGGACGAGTTGGACCAGTAGTCGCGGTAGTTCGGGTCGTCCGCGTCGTATGGGACCTGCGTGACGTCGGTCCAGGCGCCGCCGACGGTACCGAGACCCGACAGACTGGCGAACGCTGCCGAGTAGGCGCCCGGAGCGACGATGCCCGGCGCGGTGCGCGCCTCGGCGAACTGCTCCATGGCCGTGCGCGCCTCAGCGGCTTCGCCGCCGGCGCCGGCACCGCTGGCCTCGCCCTGCGAGCTCTCGAGGAACTCGCGCGGTCCGTACGGCAGCTGCGCCTCGGCGTCGGCATCGCCGGCCGCGTCCGCACCGCCTTCGGTCTCAGTGTCGGCAGTCGTGGTCGGCGGCGCCGCGGCCTCGGGCAGCCCGCGCTGACCGCCCTGGTTGCTCGACGTGGCCACCCTGCCAACCAGCAACACGCCGGCCACCAGCAGCACGATCGCCGCGAGCACCAGCGCGCGACGCTGCATGATCGATGTCATGCCGTGGAACTCCTCCTCCCCCGGAACTCGTTTGGCGGGACGCCCGGGAGTGGGGCCCGAGTCTGCTGACTCTACGCGCAAATCCTCGCCTGCGGTACCACGAGTTGCCGGATGTGGGGCAGGTCATGCACGCGCCGCCGAGGATGCGTGGTGCCACCTGTCACCGGTCTCCCTCCGGCCCTGCCGATGGTGGCCGGTGACCGCTGATGCCGCCCTCAGCCGGGGTCGATCCGGGCCCAGCTGCCGTCGGCCAGCAGGTGGAGCTCGCCCAGCCCGATATCGAACCAGGCCCCGTGGACGGACAGCGTTGCGGCCTCGTGCCGGGATCGGACCCAGGGGAAGGTCAGCAGGTTCGCGACCGACTGCTCGATCGACTGAAGCTCGAGGGCGTGCTGGCGCGCCAGGGGTTCGATCCGCGTCTCCGCGCTCGACGGTCCGGCCAGCCCCCGGAGCTCCGAGATCCATGTCCCGACAAAGTCGCTGGATGCGAGCGGATCCCACTCGGCTACCGCGCCGGCAAGCGCGGCCGCCACCCCGCCGCAGTGGGCGTGTCCGAGCACGACGATGGAGCGGACCTCGAGCGCCATCACGGCGTACTCGAGCGCCGCGCTCGCGGCATGCCTGTGCTCGTCGGGCTCGAAGGGTGGGACCAGCGCCGCGATGTTGCGGACGACGAACATCTCGCCCGGCCCGGCATCGAACAACGTCTCGGGTGCCGTTCTCGAGTCCGAGCACGCGACCACGATCGTGGACGGTCGCTGACCCTCGTCGGCGAGCTGCCGGTAGCGGTCGCGCTCCGCTGCATATCGAGTCGCCCGGAAGCGTCGGTAGCCGTCGACGAGCGACGACGGAAGCTCGCTGCCGGGTTTCATGGCACGGATGGTACCCGGGGAAGCAGCGACGGCTGCGAGCGCTACTCCCGGCCGCGAGGCGCGTCTGCGTCGCTGCCGGGTGGCAGCGATTCGAGGTGGTCCCGCAATGCCCGCAGGTCCGCGCCGGCCTGGCGCACCATCCCGGGCACGGCGAGTCGCGCCAAGGTGGCCATCACCGTCCTCCTTCGCTCGTCGAGAGGCTGCCGTGCGACTGTTACGGGAACGTTCCGGCCTGTCGCATGGAGCGTCCCCGCTACACTCCCGCCTCGTGAGCATCCCCCAGGATCGCCTGCGCAACTTCTCGATCATCGCCCACATCGATCACGGCAAGTCCACGCTCGCGGATCGCCTGCTGGAGCTGACGCACACCATCGACGCGCGACAGATGACCAGCCAGGTGCTGGACTCGATGGACCTCGAGCGCGAGAAGGGCATCACGATCAAGGCGCGCGCCGTGCGGCTCGTCTACACGGCGAACGACGGCCTCGAGTACGGTCTCGACCTGATCGACACCCCGGGCCACGTCGACTTCAGCTACGAGGTCAGCCGCAGCCTCCAGGCGTGCGAAGGCGCGATCCTCGTGGTGGATGCGGCACAGGGCATCGAGGCCCAGACCCTGGCCAACGTCCACCTCGCCCTGCGCGAGGGGCTCACGATCATTCCCGTGATCAACAAGATCGACCTGCCGTCTGCCCAGCCGGACGTCGTCATCGAGGAGCTCGAGAACGTCCTCGCGATCCCGCGCGAGGAGGTGATCCTGGCGTCCGCCAAGGATGGCACCGGCGTGCCCGACATCCTCGAGGCGATCGTGACCCGGATCCCACCGCCCCAGGGCGATCCGTCGGCGTCGCTGCGGGCGCTCGTGTTCGACTCCCATTACGATCCGTACAAGGGCGTCGTGTGCTACGTGCGCCTGGCGGAGGGCACGCTGCACGACCACGACACGATCCGGCTAATGGCGAGCCGAGCCGAGTCGGAGCTGCTGGAGCTCGGGGTGTTCCGGCCCCAACTGATCCCGGTCAAGCAGCTGGTCGCGGGTGAGGTCGGCTACATAGCGACCGGGCTCAAGAACGTGCGCGAGGCCCAGGTCGGCGACACCGTGACCGCGGTCAGTCGTGCGGCGACGCGGCCGCTGCCCGGCTACCAGGAAGCCAAGAGCCTCGTGTTCGCAGGCCTGTATCCGCTCTCCGGCCCCGACTACCCGCTGCTGCGCGACGCGCTCGAGAAGCTCCACCTCAACGACGCCTCGTTCACGTTCACGCCCGAGAGCTCGGTCGCGCTCGGGTTCGGGTTCCGATGCGGGTTCCTGGGGCTGCTCCACATGGAGATCGTCCAGGAGCGACTCGAGCGCGAGTTCGACCTGGACCTGATCGCAAGCGCCCCGTCCGTGGAGTACCGCGTCCAGCTCACCAGCGGCCGGGACGCCGTGACCGTCGACAACCCGGCCCGCTTTCCCGAGATCGGCGACATCGAGTGGATCGAGGAGCCGTGGGTGAACGTGAGCATCGTGTCGCCCGACCGCTACATCGGGTCGCTGATGGAGCTCGCGACCGGCCGTCGCGGATCGTTCAATGACATGGAGTACCTGGACCCGCAGCGGGTCCTGATGCGCTTCGAGCTGCCCCTCGCCGAGCTGATCGTCGACTTCTATGACCAGCTCAAGAGCCGCACCCAGGGCTATGCCTCGATGGACTACGAGGAGGCGGGCTACCGCCAGGCCGACCTGGTCAAGCTCGACGTCCTGGTCAACGGCGAGCCGGTCGATGCGCTGAGCCTGATCGTCCACCGTGACAAGGCACAGACGACGGGCCGCCAGCTCGTGGAGCGCCTCCGCCAGCTCATCCCGCGGCAGATGTTCGAGGTCCCGGTCCAGGCGGCGATCGGCAGCCACGTGGTCGCGCGCGAGACCATCCGCGCGATGCGCAAGAACGTGCTCGCGAAGTGCTACGGTGGCGACATCACCCGCAAGCGCAAGCTGCTGGAGAAGCAGAAGGAGGGCAAGCAGCGGATGAAGCGCGTCGGCTCCGTGGAGATCCCGCAGGAGGCGTTCCTCGCGATCCTGCGGATCGGCGAGGCGTGATGCGCCGCCCGTGCCGCCACCGTCGATCATCCGCTGCCCGGGGCGCTGATCGCGACCGATGCCCAGCCTTCCCATCCCCGACCTGCCCAGCATCAGCGCGATCCCGGAGACGCTGCGGATCCTGATCGTGCTCGGCCTGGCCGGCCTGCTGGTGATCCTGCGCTTCGACGCCGAGCGCTTCAACGCCGCCGAGTACGACGACGTCGATCGCTGGGGCAACCAGCCGTCGCGGATGCGTCGGCTCGCCTGGTACACGCTGGGCGTCGGCGGGATCCTGGTCGTGCTGACGATCCACCCGAGGCCGGCCACGGACCTGTTCCTCGGCCTCGGTGACCGCCTCGGCGCGGTGATCCTGGGTCTCGCGTATGGCGCCATCGGGACCACGATCGCGCTGGCGATCGCGTTCCTCCGCTACCACATGCTGCGCGTCCCGTCGCCCCTCGCATACCCGGGGGCGCTGATCAACGCCATCGCCACGGCATTCATCGACGAGGCCGTGTTCCGGGGTCTCGTGTTCGGCTTCCTGCTGCTGGCCGGCGTCGACCCCAACCTGGCCAACCTGGCCCAGGCGTTGCTGTACGGGCTGGCCTCGCGTCTCGGGGCGCCCGGACGACCCTGGTACATGCTGGTCGCGACGATCGCCATCGGTCTCGCCAGCGGTTGGGTGACCGGGGTGACGGGCGGGATCGGCGCGGCGTTCCTGGGCCACGCCATCACGCGGATCGCGATCTTCCTCACCACCGGCCATGCCGCGCTGCTCAGGGCGCGCGGCACGGAGGTCGAGGAGATCGAGCGCCGGCGCCGGCCGCCTCCGGGCTGGCGGGTCCTTGGCTCGCGCGGGGCGACGAGGGACCGTTGACCGCGGGCGGCATGGACGCCGCGGCCCGGCAGCCCGATCCGCGTGGCAGCCCGATCCGCGGGACCCCGATCCGCGGCAGCCCGATCCGCGGGACCCCGATCCTCGGCAGCCCGATCCGCGGGGCCTGGATCCTGGGCAGCCCCTGGCTTCACGGCCCCCGGTGGCCCTCTACGTCCACATTCCGTTCTGCCTCTCCCTCTGCCCCTACTGCGACTTCGTCGTCTACGCGGGGGCGATGGCGCGGGGCCCCCGCTCCCGGGTCGATGCCTTCGTCGACGCGCTCCGTACGGAGATCAGCCTGCGCGCGGATGCCCTGGACCGGCGCCACCCGGATGGGCGAGCAGCGCTCGAGACCGTGTACCTGGGCGGAGGCACGCCGACGCTCTTTCCCGGACCCGCGATCGGTCGCCTGCTCGAGCTCATCGATGACCGCCTGGGCATCGCGTCCGGCGCCGAGATCACGATCGAGGCGAACCCCGGTCCCGACGATCGGGGCGACCTCCACGACCTCGCCGCAGCGGGGATCACGCGGCTCTCGCTGGGTGCGCAGTCCTTTGACGCGAAGGAGCTCCGGCAGCTGGGTCGGCGGCACGACGCGGGCCACGTTGCGGCCGCGGTGGGGGAGGCCCGGGACGCCGGCATCGGCTCGGTCTCGCTGGACGTGCTGTACGACGTGCCGGGTCAATCGATCGAGTCCTGGTCGGCAACGCTCGATGCGGCGCTGGCGCTCGAGCCCGAGCACCTGTCCGCCTATGCCCTGACCCTCGACGACCCCGACGCGGAGGGGATCACGGGCCCGCTCGGCGACCACCTGCCGACACGCGCCGGGCGCACGCCGCTGGCGGGCAGCGGCGGTCGGGGAGCAGGACGACGACCGCGCCGCGGAGCAGTACGAGCTGGCAACGACGCGCCTCGCGTCGGCCGGCTACCGCTCGCTACGAGATCTCCAACTGGGCCCGGCCCGGTCACGAGAGCCGGCACAATCTCGCCTACTGGCGACGGCTGCCATACGAGGCGGTCGGCCCCGGCGCGCACGCGTTCGATGGCCGGACACGACGCTGGAACGCGGCCCGCCTCGACAGCTACCTGGCGTCCCTGGCGCCGGCGGATGGATCCGCGCCGGGGCTGCCACCCGGAGGCGCCGAGGTCGTGGACGGGCCGGCGGCCGCGCTCGAGGCGACCGTGCTCGGGCTGCGGCTTGATGACGGGCTGGACCTGGACCTGGCCGCGTCAGGTCCACTCGGCCCCCAGCTCGCCTGGGCGCTCGACAACGGGTTGCTCGAGCAGTCCGTGGGGCTCGCCGGTGGCGCGCCACGGGTCCGGCTGACAACCCGGGGACGGCTGCTCTCGAACGAGCTGTTCGCCCGGCTCGGCTGAGGCTGCGCCCGGAGCCGGATGGCGGCGTGGGGCTCGTTGACACTCGGATCGGGACCACCGCTAGACTGTGCCATACCCAGTTAGCACTCTCGTAGTCCGAGTGCTAACCAACGCAGGAGAGGCTCAATGGCGCGTCGTGCGCGTCGCTCCAGCGGCCCTCTGGACCTCCGCTCCCAGGCGATCCTCCGGGCCGTCATCGAGGAATATGTCACCACCGCCACACCGGTCGGCAGCCAGGCGCTCGTCGACCGGTATCGGCTGGGTGTGTCCAGCGCCACCGTGCGCGCCATCCTGGCCGAGCTCGAGTCGGCCGGGCTTCTGACGCACCCGCACACGTCGGCCGGTCGGGTGCCGACCGAGCGAGGCTATCGCTACTACGTCGAGTCGATGGCCGAGCGGCCCCGCTCGCGCCGGTCGAGCAGCTCATGATCCGCCACCAGTTCGGACAGGTCGAGTATGCGAGCGAGCAGTGGTTCCGGCTGGCCGCGACGACCCTTGCCTCGCTGACCGGGTCGGCCGGGCTCGCCACCCCCGCCAAGCCCAGCTCGGCCCACCTGCGCCACCTGGACCTCGTCGCGATCAGGGATCGGACGGCCAGCCTGATCCTCGTCCTTCGCGAAGGCGCGCTCAAGCAGGTGCTGTTCGCGCCTCGACGAGCCGGTCGAGCAGCACGAGCTGACCAACGTCGCGCAACTACCTCAACGAGCTGCTCAACGGCCTGACCGCCCAGGACGCCGAGCGTGTCCTCGCCCGGCTCGATCCCGCGCAACCGGGCATCGCACTGCCACGCGCGGTCGGCGAGCGGGTCGTCCAGGCGCTCCGGGAGTTCGACGCGGCCGCGATCGAGGAGCTGTTCTCGGACGGGCTGCTCAACGTGATGGAGGCTCCCGAGTTCGCGCAGAGCGAGAAGCTGCGGCGGGTGTTCGCAGCGCTCGAGAACCGGTGCGTATCTCGCCGAGCTCGATCGCCGGCGTCGCCGGCACCGGCCAGGTGCGCGTGTTCATCGGCCACGAGAACCCGGCCGAGGACATGGCGGACGTCTCGCTGGTGCTGGCACCGTACGGGCATCCCGGGCGGGCGGTCGGCGTGGTCGGCGTGCTCGGCCCGACGCGGATGGCCTATCCGCAGGCGATCGGCACCGTCCGCTTCGTCTCGGGCCTGATGAACGAGCTTGTCGACCACATCTATGTCTGACGCCCGGCGGCGCTGCGACGCCGGCCGCCATTGACCCCAACCCAAGCAAGCACCGGAGACCCATGACCCGCAAGACCCGCGCGCAGGAACGCATCGAGGAGATTGACGTGTCCCCGGCCGCGCTCACCGAGCAGCTGAACGCCTTACGCGCCGAGCGTGATGAGCTGGCGACCAGGGTCGACGAGTACCTGGCCGCGCTGCAGCGCGAGCGAGCCGAGTTCACCAACTTCCGACGCCGCACGGCGGAGGAGCGCGAGCGCGACCTCGGGCTCGCCGGCGAGGACCTGATCCGCAAGGTGCTCGCGCTCGCGGACGACTTCGACCGCGCGATCGAGACGCGCCCGCGTCGACCTCGCCGACGATGCCTGGGTCGAGGGGATCGCCGCCATCGACCGCAAGCTCCGCAGCCTGCTCGAGAGCGAGGGCGTCACGCCCGTCGAGGCTGCGCCGGGGACCCCGTTCGACCCCCGCCAGCACGAGGCCGTGGTGAGCGTCCCGGGCACCGGGCGCGCCGACGGCGAGATCGTCGAGGAGATCCGGCGCGGCTACCGGCTCCGGGATCGGGTCATCCGTCCCGCGCTCGTTGCGGTGGCCGCGGCCGGTGACGTTTCCGCCGGCCCGCGCCAACTGACATACCCACCACTCTGACCAGCCACCCACCCCAAACCCGAACCAAGCGACCAGGAGAGCTCCCCGAATGGGCAAGATCATCGGCATCGACCTCGGAACGACGAACAGCGTCGTGGCTGTGATGGAAGGCGGCGAGCCGACCGTCATCCCCTCCTCCGAGGGCAATCGCACCGTCCCGTCCGTCGTCGGCTTCAGCCAAGACCGGCGAGCGCGTCGTCGGCCAGCTGGCGAAGCGCCAGGCGGTCACCAACCCGACCAACACCGTCTACTCGATCAAGCGCTTCATGGGTCGTCGCTGGGACGACCCCGAGGTCCAGCGCTCCAAGGACCTCGTGCCCTACAAGGTCGAGAAGGACCCCAAGTCCGACGGCATCCGCGTCGTCGCCGACGACAAGCGCTACTCGCCGCCCGAGATCAGCGCGATGGTGCTCCAGAAGCTCAAGGCTGACGCCGAGGCGTACCTGGGCGAGAAGGTCACCGAGGCCGTGATCACGGTCCCGGCCTACTTCGACGACACCCAGCGCCAGGCGACGAAGGACGCCGGCCGCATCGCCGGCCTCGAGGTCAAGCGGATCATCAACGAGCCGACCGCCTCGGCGCTCGCGTACGGACTCGACAAGAAGCAAGACGAGAAGATCGCCGTCTACGACCTGGGCGGCGGCACGTTCGACATCTCGATCCTCGAGCTGGGCGAGGGCGTGTTCGAGGTCAAGGCCACCAACGGTGACACCCACCTCGGCGGCGACGACTTCGACCAGCGCGTCATCGACTGGCTGCTGGCCGAGTTCAAGAAGGACCAGGGCATCGACCTGTCCAAGGACCAGCAGGCGCTGCAGCGGCTGAAGGAAGCGGCGGAGAAGGCCAAGATCGAGCTGTCCTCGACGACCTCGACCGAGATCAACCTGCCCTACGTCACGGCCGACGCATCGGGTCCCAAGCACCTGGTCATGAACCTGTCGCGGGCGAAGCTCGAGGACCTGGTCGCTGACCTGATCCAGAACACGAAGACGCCGGTCCAGGCCGCGCTCAAGGACGCGGGCCTCAAGCCGAGCGACATCGACGAGGTGATCCTGGTCGGCGGCATGACCCGCATGCCGGCGGTGCAGGAGATGGTCAAGGCCCTGTTCGGCAAGGAGCCCCACAAGGGCGTCAATCCCGACGAGGTCGTGGCCATCGGCGCCGCGATCCAGGCGGGCGTGCTGGGCGGCGAGGTCAAGGACGTGCTGCTCCTCGACGTCACGCCGCTGTCGCTGGGCATCGAGACGCTGGGCGGCGTCATGACCCGGCTGATCGACCGCAACACGACCATCCCGACCAGCAAGTCGCAGGTGTTCTCGACCGCCTCGGACAACCAGAACCAGGTCGAGATCCACGTCCTGCAGGGCGAGCGCGACTTCGCAGCCGACAACAAGACGCTGGGCCGCTTCATCCTCGACGGCATCCCGCCGGCGCCGCGCGGCATCCCGCAGATCGAGGTCACGTTCGACATCGATGCCAACGGGATCCTCGACGTGAAGGCGAAGGACCGGGCGACCGGCAAGGAGCAGCAGGTCCGGATCACTGCGTCCTCGATGCTGTCCAAGGATGACGTGGACCAGATGGTCCGCGATGCCGAGAGCCACGCCGACGAGGACAAGAAGCGGCGTGAGGAGGTCGAGCTTCGCAACCAGGCGGAGCAGCTGACCTACCAGGCCGAGCGCACGCTCAAGGACCTCGGCGACAAGGTTTCGGCCGAGGACCGGGCCGAGGTCGAGAACCAGGTTTCGGCCCTGCGCGAGGCCCTCAAGGGCGACGACGTCGAGCTGATCCAGGCCGGCATGAACAAGATCGTCGAGACGCTGTCCAAGGTGTCCACCGCGGCCTATCAGGCATCCCAGGCCGAGACGGGAGAGGGTCCCGACGGCGGCGGCAGCACCGACGGCTCCGGGCCGACGGACGGCACCGGCGCCTCGGACACGGGGGAGGGCGAGGCCGCCGGCGAGGAGACGGTCGAGGGCGAGTTCAAGGAGGTCTAGCCTCCAGGTCACCGCCGACACAAGCGGCCCGCCGGGCGATCGCCCGGCGGGCCGTTGTTCGTGCCCTGCGTGACGTCCCGCATGGCCACGGGCCGTCATGCATGCTGACCGCCGGCATGCGGGACGGTCCGCCAGGCACCAACGGTGAGGCCGAATCGGATCGAGTCCACGCGCCAACGGTGCGCACTTGCCCTTGCCTCCGACTTGCGCCGCGATCACCGAGGCAGGGGGGTGCCGACGTCGATACGGGGTTCCCGGGACTGTCCGGGCGAGAGCTTGGCCCGGGACGAATGAGGCCCGGCGCGATGCCGGGCCTCATTCGGTGCATGGCGGTTGGCGGTGGAACGCTGTTATTGCCTCGCCATCGCGATCCTGAGGCGCTCCTCGGGATCGATGAAGTGGTCATGATCGTCCTTGCCGAGGTCGACCTGGACCCAGTGGATCTTGCCCGTGAACCGGCTGCTCTCGACCGAATAGTCAGGCGTTACCGTGGTTCCGGACTCGTACCCGATGTCGGTCGTCTCGTCGGCGGAGAAGACCATCGGCTGCGTTGCGCCGACGCGGCCGGATCCTACGGCGGTGCCGTCGTAGTAGAGGGTGACGCCGCCGCCCTTGGCGAGCCCGCCTCCGTCGTAGGCGAACTCCATGCGCACCTGGTGGCGGCCGGCCGGGATCGGCGTTTCCGCCTCGGTCGGGAACTCCTGGATGCCGAGCACGTTGTAGACGAACTTCGCCCGTCCGTCCTTGGCGTACAGGCACCAGCCGCCGAAGCGGCCACCCTGCGCGATGATCACGCCGGACGCGCCGTCCGCCGGGACATCCAGCTCCGCGGTCACCGAGAATGACCGGTTCTTGATGCTGACCACGCTGTTCTCGGACAACCGTCCCATACCCGGGAAGAACAGCTGGGAGTCGCCGTGGATCAGCGTCGGCCGGCCCGCCAGGTCGGGATCGAGCCGCTCGCCCGTGCGGTCGTCCATGGGCAGCACGTTGTACTTCGTGGCCTCGATGAGCCACAGCCGTTGCAGCTTGGCCAGCCGCTCGGGCTGCTCGGCCGCGAGGTTGTGGGCCTGGCTGTAGTCGGTTGCGCCGTCGTAGAGCTCCCAGACGTCATCGTCGAAGTCACGAACGTTCGCGCCGACGATCAGCCACGGCGTCTTGTGCTTGGTGACCGCGCTCCAGCCGCGGTGGTAGATGCCGCGGTTGCCGAACATCTCGAAGTACTGCAGGTCGTGCCGCTCGGGTGCGCCCGGTTCGTTGAACGTGTACGCCATGCTCGTGCCTTCCATCGGCGACTGCTGCACGCCGTTGACCATGGTCGGCTCGGGAAGGCCTGCGACCTCGAGGATCGTGGGAGCGACGTCGATGACGTGGGTGAACTGCGAGCGCAGCCCACCCGTCTCCCCGATGCCCTTCGGGCCAGTGCACGATCGTGCCGTTGCGGGTCCCACCCCAGTGCGAGGCGACCTGCTTCGTCCACTGGAACGGCGTATCCATCGCCCACGCCCAGCCAACGGAGTAGTGGTTGTAGGAGCTCGGTGAGCCGAACTCGTCCACCTTGCTGCGCATGAACTCGGGCGTCTCGAGCGCGGCCATCCCGTTGAAGTTGGCCATCTCGTTGAACGCGCCGTTCATCGTGCCCTCGGCCGACGCACCGTTGTCGCCGATGATGTAGTAGATCAGGGTGTCGTCGAGGATGCCCAGGTCGTCGATGGCGTCGATCAGGCGACCGACGTGGTGGTCGGTGTGCTCGAGGAACCCGGCGTACACCTCCATCTCGCGGGCCAGCACCGGCTTGAGCTCGTCGGGCATGTCGTCCCACGCGGTGATCTCGTCGTGGCGCCTGGTGGCTTCCGTGTCGGGCGGAACGATGCCCATCTCCTTCTGGCGGGCGAGCGTCCGCTCGCGTTGCACGTCCCAGCCGTCGTTGAACTTGCCGGCATATCGGTCGGCCCACGACTTGGGAACGTGATGCGGCGCGTGCGTAGCGCCGGGCGCGAAGTACAGGAAGAACGGCCGGTCCGGCATCAGCGCCTTCTGCTGGCGCACCCAGTTGCAGGCTCGATCGGCGAGGTCCTCGGTCAGGTGATAGCCCTCCTCGGCCGTCGCCGGTGGCTCCACGGGCGTCGTGCCCTCGTACAGCGCGGGCTCCCACTGGTTGTTCTCGCCACCGATGAAGCCGTAGAAGGTCTCGAAGCCGCCGCCACCCGACGGCCAGGCATCGAACGGGCCCATCGGCGACGACTGCCACACCGGCACCTCGTGGCACTTGCCGAACTGGGCGGTCGAGTACCCGTTGAGCTTGAGCGTCATCGCCAGCGGCGCCTTGGTGTTGGGGCGCAGCGAGCTGTTGCCGGGCGCCGACGTGGCGGTCTCGGTGATGCTGCCCATGCCCACCGAATGATGGTTCCGGCCCGTGAGCAGCGCCTGGCGCGTGGGTGCGCAGAGCGCGGTCGTGTGGAACCGGTTGTAACGCAGCCCACCCGCTGCCAGGCGCTCGGCCGTGGGCGTGTTGCATGGTCCGCCGAACGCGCTCGAGGCACCGAACCCGACGTCGTCGAGCAGGATGACCACGACGTTCGGCGCGCCCTCGGGCGGCAGCAGCGGGTCGGATGGGCGGATAGGCGGTATCCGGGTCCTTCGCGTCGTAGGTCGTCAGCCCGGCCGGAGGGCGATCCGGGATCGGCAGCATCGTGCGCGCGTGACGGTCGGCAGGCATGGCACCCCTTCGATTGGCGTGGGTGGCGGCTTACGCGGGCCGCCGGAGACCAGGAAAATCATGCGCTAGCGCCGCAACGGCATCACGCTCGTCTCGCGCAACAAAGGCGAGCCGGAACTTGGCGCACAACATGCTACTTGACGCTAGCATGATGTCTGTCCTAGGATGGGGATCCGACCGACCGACTGGTCGGTCGGTCTTCGGAGGACAGCAGCCGAGTGGCAAGACCCGACCCGGCGGAGCAGAGCCGCAACCGTCGCGAGCGGATCCTCGATGCCGCCTTCCACGCGTTCGCGACGCACGGCTATCGCGACACCGCGGTCGATGACATCGCCGATGCGTCGGACACGTCGAAGGGCGGTATCTACTTCCATTTCCCGAACAAGGAATCGATCTTCCGCGAGCTGATGCAGACCACCGCCGACAAGCTGGTCGCGAAGGTTGAGCGGGAGGTGGCGCTGGAGGCCGAACCGATCGCGCGGGCCGAGGTCGCGCTGCAAACGGTGCTCGGGACGTTCGCCGGCCACCGCACGATGGCACGGCTGCTGTTCCTCGACGCCGTGGGCGCCGGGCGCGTGTTCCGAGCCGAGACCAACGCCTTGCACGAGCGGTTCGCGCGCCTGATCCAGGGGTACCTCGACGAGGCGGTCGCGGCCGGCGTGATCGCACCGATCGACACGACGATCGCGAGCATCGCCTGGTTCGGTGCTCTAAACGAGGTGGTCGCCAGGTGGCTCCTGGCGGACGACGCAGGTCGGCTTGAGGATGCCTATCCGGCGCTGCGCGCGGTGCTCCTCCGGAGCGTCGGGGTGAGCGAGGCACGGATCGGCGAGGTCGCCCTGCCGGAGGCGGGGCACGAGTTCCCCGGCCGCATCCGATGATCGGCGGGTTGTGCGGATGAGCGGCGGATACCGGCGATGACCGTTCGAGACCTCGCGCGGGTCGCGCTCGCTCGAGCGGCTGGTCGACCTGCTGGCCGCCCCCGCGATGGCCGCGGAGACAACGATGGTGTCGACCGTGCTGCCCGTCACGTCCGTGGATCCGGTCTCGCTGTTCGCGGCCGCGGCGGAGGCCGGCCTCGAGGCTGCCGCCTGGATCCGGCCGGCCGAGGGATCTGCGCTGATCGGCATCGGCCGTGCCTGGAGCGTCGAGCCGGAGGGGCCGGACCGGTTCACGACCGCGGAGCGAGCGTGGCGCGACCTGGTCGTGCGTGCGCGTGTCGACGGGGCAGACGGCGACAGCCGAACAGGCCCGGTGCTGATCGGTGGGCTCGGGTTCACGGGCCGCGCACCCGATCCGGAGGACGCGTGGGCGCCGTTCGTGGCCGCCTCGCTGGTCCTGCCCGAGCTCATGTACGCCGTGACAGGGTCCGGAGCGTGGGTCACGGCCTCGCTGGCCGGCACGTCCGCGACCGACGCGGAGGCGCGCCGGCTCGAGCGTACCTGGGAGTCGATGTCCGCCCGCGCCCGCGAGCCTGGCGCCGAGCCCCAACGGGATCGTGGCCAGACCGGTGTTCGCGCCGCTGCGGGTGGACGCGGAGCAGCCGGAGCGCGAGACCTGGGACCGCCTGGTCGGCATGTTCGCAGGGGCCGTCGGCCGCGGCCGGCTGGACAAGGTCGTCCTGGCGCGCCGGGTCGATCTCCGGTCGCCGGTCGAGCTCGACGTCGCGAACGCGCTCCACCGCATGGCCGCCAGCGCCCCCGAGAGCACGATCTACGCCTTCCGCCGCGATGGCCGGACGTTCCTGGGCGCGACCCCGGAGCGGCTGGTGCGCACCGAGGGCCGCCGGTTCCAGACGATCGCCGTCGCAGGCACGACCGGGCGCGGCGTCGATGCCGAGGAGGACGCGGCACTGGCGACGGAGCTCCTCGCGTCGGAGAAGGACCGGGAGGAGCAGTCGATCGTGGTGTCGGCGATCCGGGACAAGCTGACGCCGCTGGCGGAGACGCTCGATGTGGCGCCCGAGCCGTCGATCATGCGGCTCCGCTTCGTCCAGCACCTGGCCACCGAGATCACGGGCACGCTGCCCGACGCGCACGGCCTGCTCGCGCTCGGCGGAACGCTCCATCCAACGCCGGCAGTCGGCGGCGAGCCTCGCGAGCTCGCGCTCTCGCTGCTCGACGAGCACGAGGGCTTCGATCGCGGCTGGTATGCCGGGCCGATCGGCTGGCTGGGCGCAGACGGGGACGGCGAGCTGTGCGTCGCGCTTCGCTGCGGCATCGTGGACCGCACCCGGGCGACGCTGTTCGCCGGCTGCGGCATCGTCGCTGACTCGGATCCCGCTGCCGAGTGGGAGGAGTCGCGCATGAAGCTGCGGGCGGTGGTCTCCGCCTGGGCGCCTGGAGCCCGACGATGACTGAGCGTGGGCCGCCTGGAGCCCGACGATGACTGAGCCCGGGCCCCGACGATGACCGACGCCGCGCTGCTCCGGGCGTTCGTCGAGGAGCTGGTCGCCGCGGGCCTCCGTGACGCCGTGATCTGCCCCGGGTCGCGCTCCACGCCGCTGGCGCTCGCCCTTCGGGCTGCGCCTGACGTCCATGTCCGGGTCCTGCTGGACGAGCGGTCTGCCGGCTTCTTCGCCCTCGGGATGGCCCGCACGTCGCGGCGACCCGTGGCGCTGCTGGCCACGTCCGGGACCGCGACCGTGGAGCTTGGGCCTGCCGTTGTCGAGGCGTCGCTGTCCAGGGTGCCCCTGCTGGTGCTCACCTCCGACCGACCGCTCGAGCTGCGGGACCGGGGTGCGCCGCAGACCATCGACCAGACGCATCTCTACGGGCGGGCGGCCAGGTGGTACGCGGAGCTGCCGCTGGCCGACGACGACCCGGCCACCCTCGCCCATGTGCGCTGGGTGGCGGGCCGCGCGATGGCGACGGCGCAGTCCAGCCCTGCCGGCCCGGTCCAGGTCAACGCCCCGTTCCGGGAACCGCTGCTGCCCGACGGCCCGCTCGAGCGCTGGGGCGGGTCAGCGCCGGCACGTCCGTTCGCGGGGTCGGTCACCGGCCGGCGAAGGCTCGACGATGGGCAGCTCGACGCGCTCGCCGCCCACATCGGCGGCATGCGGCGGGGGCTCATCGTGACCGGGCCCGACGACGACCCGCGGCTCCCGGCAGCCGCCGCCCGGCTTGCCGACGCGACCGGCTTTCCGATCCTGGCCGACCCGCTGTCGGGCCTGCGAACCGGCCCGCACGACCGGATGATGGTCGTCGCCCGTGGCGACCAGCTCTGCCGGCCGGGGCCCTGGCTCGACGGCCACCTGCCGGACGTCGTCATCCGCACCGGCGCCATGCCCACGTCCAAGCCGATCGTCGAGATGCTGGCGCGTGCGCGGCCCGACCTCATCGTGCGTCGATGGCGATGGCGGCTGGCGTGAGTCCGCGCTCATCCCGGCGACCTTCGTCCACGCAGACGCCGCCACCGCCGCCGATGACCTCGCCCTGGCTCGGCGGCAGGGCTCCGAATGGCACCGACCCGGCCTGGAGCTCGGATTGGCGGCGACCGGCCGACGCGGCGGCCGACGCCGCGATGCGCTCGTGGCTTGCCGGACCTCGACGAGCCGTTCGAGGGCGCACCGTTCGCCGGTGCTCGCCGCGACCCTGCCCGACGGCGCGCTCCTTGGGCCGGCAACTCGATGCCGGTCCGCGACCTCGACGGCTGGCTGCCATCGACCGACCGGCGCGCTCGCGCGTCCACTCGAACCGCGGCGCCAACGGGATCGATGGCGTCGTGTCAACGGCGCTCGGTTCGGCCGCCGTCGCGGCGATCGGGCCGGTCGCGCTGGTGGTCGGCGACCTCTCCTTCCTGCACGACCTTGACGCGCTGGTCGCCGCCAGACTCACGACCTGTCGGCCCGATCGTCATGGTCATACAACGATGGGGGTGGCATCTTCTCGTTCCTGCCGCAGGCCGCTGCCGACCTGCCCCGACGCCGGCCTGCCCGAGCATTACGAGGAGCTGTTCGGGACGCCGCACGGCATCGATGTCGCACCGATCGTCACCGCACTCGGTGGCGAGCACCGGCGCGTCGATGCAACCGGCCTCGATGCCGCGATCCGGGGCTCGGTGGGGCGACCGGGCGTGCAGGTCCTCGAGCTGCGAACGGACCGCGGCCGAAACGTCGCGCTGCATCGCGAGATCGAGTCGGTGGTCCGGGCGGCGCTCGCGGGGCTGCTGCCGGCCGCAACCCAGGGGATGCGCGACATTCGGGCCGAGGCCGGGATGGGGCCGCCGTCGTGACCTCGTCGACGACGGTGGCCGCTCGCGGTTGGGCGGTGGTGCAGGCGGGCAGCGGTCGAGCCGCTGGTGCTGCTGCATGGCTTCACGGGCTCGGGCGCGTCCTGGGCCGGTCATCTCGACGCCTTCGCCCGGCAGTTTCGCGTCGTCGCTCCCGATCTGCCCGGTCACGGCCGCTCGTTGACGGTGGACGGAGCCCGCATGAGCATCGCGCGGATGGCCGACGACCTGGACCAGATCCTGGACGGCTGGACGCGCGCCCGGCCGCCATCCTGGGCTACTCGATGGGCGCCCGGGTCGCGCTGCGGCTCGCGGTCGCCCACCCCGACGCGGTCGCGCGGCTGGTGCTCGAGAGCCCGTCCGCGGGCATTCCCGGATCGGCGCCGACGGGCGGCGCGACGGACGGCCGACGCCGCGCTCGCGGATGCGCTCGAACACGACGGCATCGCTGCCTTCGTCGACCGCTGGGAGCGACAGCCGTGTTCGCCAGCCACGCCGGCCTGCATCCGCGCGACGCGGCGCGCCAGCGACGCGATCCGGCTGGCCAACGATCCGCAGGCGCTCGCCGCCAGCCTGCGCGGCGCCGGCCAGGGCGTCGATGGAGCCGCTGCACGCCCGGCTGCCCGAGTCCGCGGTCCCGACGCTGATCGTCGCCGGTGCGCTCGACGAGGTCGGCTGGCGACCGCGCACGCGCGGATCGCCGACGGCATCCCGGACGCCCGCCTCGAGCTCGATCGACGGCGCCGGCCACACCCCGCACCTCGAGCGCCCCGACACGTTCCGAAGCATCGTGCTCGCCTTCCTGCAGGAGGATCTCGCCGCATGACCGATCCGCCCCGCCGACCAGCGACGTCCGCTGGACCCGGTACGCGACTACTCCGACATCCGGTACGAGCATTCCGGCACCGGCATCGCCAAGGTCACCATCAACCGGCCCGAGGTTCGCAACGCCTTCCGGCCCCAGACCGTCGGCCAGCTGATCGACGCGTTCGCGCGGATCCGGGACGACGCCGACGATCGGTTGCGTGCTGCTCACCGGCGAGGGCGACAAGGCGTTCTGCTCGGGCGGCGACCAGCGCTACAAGAGCGACGCCGGCGGCTACGTCGGCGACGACGGCATCGCCCGCCTCAACGTGCTCGACCTCCAGCGCCAGATCCGCTCGCTGCCGATCCCGGTCATCGCGCTCGTCAACGGCTACGCGATCGGTGGCGGGCACGTGCTCCACGTGGTGTGCGACATGTCGATCGCCTCGGACAACGCGATCTTCGGCCAGGTCGGGCCACGCGTCGGGAGCTTCGACGCGGGGTTCGGGGTCGGCCTGCTGGCGAGGCTGGTGGGCGACAAGAAGGCCAAGGAGATCTGGTTCCTGTGCCGCCAGTACTCGGCGCAGGAGGCGCTCGAGATGCACCTGGTCAACAAGGTCGTCCCGCTGGCCGAGCTCGAGGCCGAGGGCGTGACCTGGGCGCGCGAGATCCTGCAGATGAGCCCGACGGCCATCCGCTTCCTCAAGTCGTCGTTCCTGGTCGCCACCGACGGTCTGGCCGGGCTGCAGGAGTTCGCGGGCACACGCGACCGGGCTGTTCTACACGACCGACGAGGCGCACGAGGGATCCCGCGCGTTCCTCGAGAAGCGCCCGACCGAGTACCGCAAGTACCCGCGCCGCCCGTGACGCGACCCGCGCCCACGTCCGCGTCCCGCGCCCGCGGCCCGACCCTCGGCGCTGCGCATCTGGGTGCTGGCTGCCCGGCCGGCAACGTTGCCCGCCGCGCTGAGCGGCGTGGCCGTGGGGATCGGGGCCGCGCTCGGGGTCGGAGGCTCGCTCCGGCTCGACACCGCGCTGGGCTGCGTTGTCGTCGCCCTCCTGCTGCAGGTCCTGGCCAACTTCGCCAACGATCTGTCCGACTTCCGGCGCGGGGCCGACACTCCGGACCGCTCCGGCCCGATGCGGGTCGCGGCGGCCGGGTTGGTGACGGAGCGACAGCTCGAGGTCGCCATCGCGCTGACGATCGGGATCGCCGGCATCGTCGGGCTGTGGCTGGCGTTCGTGGGCGGGCCGGTCCTGCTGGTGCTCGGGGTGCTCGCCGTCGTCGCGGCGCTCGCCTACACGGGCGGCCCGTGGCCATACGGCTACCGCGGCCCTGGGCGAGGTGTTCGTGTTCATCTTCTTCGGCCTGGTGGCGGTCGTCGGCACCGCGTACCTCCAGGTGCTGCGCCTGGAGCCGCTGTTCGTCGTGGCCGCGCATCCCCGCCGGCGCCCTGATCACCGCCATCCTCGTCGTCAACAACCTGCGGGACATCCCCACCGACCGCGCCGCCGGCAAGCGCACGCTGGCGGTGATCCTGGGCGCCCCGGCGACGCGCGTCGAGTACGCGCTGCTCCTGGCCGTCTCCTTCGCCGTCCCGTCGGCCTGGTCGTCGCCGGACGATCCCCATGGGTCCTGCTGCCCCTTGCCTCGCTGCCGATGACCGCGCCGCTGCTGCGCATGGCCGTGGCGCTTCGCGGAGCCACGCGAGCTCAACCCGGTGCTCAAGGGGACCGCCCGCCTGTCGCTCGTCTTCGGCCTGCTGTTCGCGGTCGGGCTGGCGCTTGGTGCGTCCCGCATCATGAGGAGCACGGGGCGGGGCGTAACCCGGATCGTCACGATGCGTGCGGACCGGGTCCTGGTGCCCTTCCGGCGACCGTTCGCGACCGCCGCCGGGATGTGGCTGGAGCGTGAGGCGTGGTTGGTCCACCTGACCGATCGTGACGGACGGACGGGCATCGGCGAGGCCGTGCTGGAGCCCGGGGATGGGGAGACGGCATCGACGGTCCTGCGGCTGCTGATCCGCGAGGCGGTCGAGTCCGCGGACGGCGGCGGGCTCCCGGGCGGCGACGAGCTGGAGCGCCACGGACGTCCGGGTCGATCGCTGCGGGCGGCGCTCGAGGCCGCCCTCGACGACCTGGGCTCGGCCCCGGCTCCGGCCATCCAGCCCGGGGGCGTGGGCGTCGGTGTCAACGCGACGCTGCCGGCTCTCGGCCCGTCGGCGTCTGGCCGAGGCGGCGCGCCAGGCCGTGGCCGCCGGGTTCCGCACGTTGAAGCTCAAGGTGGGCGCGGAGCGGGAGACGGAGGTGCTCGTCGAGCGTGTTGCGGCCGTCCGCTCGGCGGTCGGGCCGGACGTTCGGATCCGGTTGGACGCCAATGGCGCCTGGGATGTCGACACCGCCACGAGCCGACTGTCCGGCATCGCGCGGTTCGAGCCCGAGTACGTGGAGCAGCCGCTGGCAGACGACGATCCCGCGCTGCTCGCCACGCTGCGTCGCCGGAGCCGCGTGCCGATCGCTGCCGACGAGTCGGTCGCCTCGCTGCGTGCCGCGAGCGCGCTCCTGGATGCCGATGCGGTCGATGCGCTGGTGGTGAAGCCGTCGCGCGTGGGAGGCCCGGCGGTCGTCGCCGAGATCGCGTCGCTGGCCGCGGATCGGGGCGTGGGGACGGTCGTCAGCACGCTGTTCGAGACCGGGATCGGGATTGCCGCCGCGCTTCGGCAGGCGGCCCTGCTGCCCGGGGCCCGCGACACCGTCGGCTCCTGACCATGGGCTGGCCACGGCCGGGCTGCTGGAGCATGACCTGCTGGCAGACGGGCTGCCGATCTCCGAGGGCCGGATGTGGCTGCCGGGGGCCGGCTCCGAGGAGGACCCGGACGAGGCGACCGGTGCGACCGCCGGCCGTGTCGCGGGCGGGCTTGGCGTGGCGCCCGACGAGCAGGCGATCGCGCGCTATCGGGTCGAGACGATCGAGGCCGTGGGGCAGCCGTGACCTCGACATCGATCGACGACCGCGTCCGGGCGCTGGCTCGGTCGGGGAGCGACCAGCCGGCGATCGTCGACAGCCGGGCCGTGACGACCTGGGCACAGCTCGATGCAGCCGTGGAGCACATCGTCGATCTCGCTCGGCTCGGCTGGCGTTCGCTCGGGGGACGTCGTTGCCGTGACCACCGAGCCGGCGCCGGTGGCCATCATCCGGATCCTCGGCACGCTGCGCGCCGGGGCCGTCGCGGCCCCGCTCGGGACGCGGCTGACGAGCGCCGAGCGCGCGGCGCACCCTCGAGCTGCTGGGCCCGGTGGCCGAGATCGGCGCCGATGGCGTGATCCACCGCGACGCCGACGATCGCGGCCAGGCGGGCGGCCCGGCGGGCGGCGCGGCGTGGCCAGCGGCAGCCTGGCTGGCGCGCCGGCCGGCAGCCCTGGCGAGCGGCCCGGCGGGAGCCCTGGCGAGCGGCCCGACCGGAACCTCGCTCGACGGCGCGGCGGTGGTGGTCACCACGTCCGGCACGACCGGGCGCCCGAAGGGTGTGGTCCTGTCTGCCGCGGCGCTGGACGCCAGCGCCCGGGCCTGGATCTCGGTGCTGCCGCCGGCGACAGGCTGGCTGCTCGCGCTCGGCCTGGGACACGTGGCCGGCCTGGGCGTCGTCTGGCGGGCGATCATCGCCGGCGTCCCGATCCGGGTGGTCGACGGCACCGACCCCGACGGGATCCTCGCGGCGCTCGAAGCGAGTCCCGGCCGCGGATCGAGTCCGGCACCCAGCCACGTCTCGCTCGTTCCGACCCAGCTGACGCGGCTCCTCGATCGGGCCCGGTCGGGACCACCGGACACGCTGCTTGCCGTGCCGCTCGGCGGTGGCCGAGTGCCCCCCGAGCTCGTGCTCCGAGCGCTCGACGCCGGCTGGCCGGTCGTGCCGACCTACGGCCTGAGCGAGGCGGGCTCGGGCGTGACCGCGCTGCCGACGGCGGAGGCGCACGAGGCGCCGGAGAGCGCGGGTCGGCCGCTCCCCGGGGTCCAGGTCACGATCGACGAGCCGGATGCCGACGGGATCGGCGAGATCATCGTGGCGACGTCCGCCGGCTTCAGCGGCTACCTCGGGGAGGCGCCCCGGGAGCGCCAGGGGCCCATCCGAACCGGTGACCTGGGCCGCCTCGATGCCGTGGGGCGGCTGGTGGTCGTGGACCGGCGCACGGACCGGATCGTGCGCGGTGGCGAGAACATCGCCCCGGCCGAGGTCGAGGCGGTCCTCGAGACGCACCCGGCGATCGCCGAGGCCGCGGTGGTCGCAAGACCGGATCCCGTCGAGGGCCAGGTGCCGGTCGCCGCGGTCGTCATCGAGCCGGGGAAGCGCCACCCCGGGTTCACCGCGCTCGCTGCCCACGCCCGCGCGTCGGTCGCCGGGTTCAAGGTGCCGACCTCCGTCGTTCGCGTCCCGGCCCTGCCGCGCACCAGCGGTGGCAAGCTTCGGCGGAGCGAGGTCCGCGCGATGCTCGAGCGGCCGGTGGCTGGATCGGTGCGCCGACCCGATGGGACCCGGATCGGCTGGCGGTCGACGATCGCCGGCCCGAGAGCCATCGTGCTGCTCCACGGGACGCTGTCCAGCGCGGCGCAGCTCGACCGCCTGGCCGCCGCGCTCGTGGCGCCCGGAGATGTGAGCGTGCTCGCGATCGACCGCCGCGGCAGCGGGGGCAGCCGGATCCAGGACCCGGCAGCGATCGATGTCGCGACCCATGTCGACGACCTGCTCGCCGCCCTCGACCACCACGGCCTGGGTGCCGTGGACATCGTGGGCCTGAGCTACGGCGGTGTGGTCGCGCTCGAGACGGCTGCCCGTCAGCCGGAGCGGGTGAGGACGGTGGTGGCCTGGGAGCCACCGTACGGCCCGCTGGCCGACACCCCGACGCGCGACCGGTTTGCCGCGCTGGCCGTCTCGACGGCCGCGCCCATCGAGCTGGAGGTCCCGCGGCCGCGGCCGAGACGTTCCTGCGAGCGGTCGCGGGCGATGCCGCGTGGGACCGGCTTCCGGATCGCGGGCGGGCGTACCTGGCGGAGCAGGGGGACGGGGCGCTCGCGGACTCCGGCCTGCTGGGTCTCGATCCGCTGGGCCTCCGTCCGGATCACCGCTCCGGTCATGCTCCTCACCGGCTCCTCGAGCGAGCCGTTCTATGCTCCGATCGCACGGGCCGCGGCCGGTCGCATCCCTGGCGCGCGCCTCGTCGAGCTCGACGGCCTCGGTCACGC
The DNA here is from genome assembly GCA_963806265.1 of uncultured Chloroflexia bacterium. GTDB lineage: Bacteria > Chloroflexota > Limnocylindria > Limnocylindrales > CSP1-4 > CAIXZV01. The sequence goes on along the minus strand of CAWDXT010000027.1, from coordinate 7,422 downwards.
GGCCCCCCTCACCGAACCCGCCCGCGTGGCCGCTGCCATCCGGGACCAGCTGGAGCTCCGCCCATGATCGGCAAACCACACGATCCCTCGCCGTCGGGCGCCTCGACCGGGTCGGGCAATGCGGCGGGGAGCGGTGAGGTGCGCGAGATGTTCGATCGCATCGCGCGCGTCTACGACCCGATGAACCTGGCCATCAGCGCGTTCCAGGAGCCACGCTGGCGACGCCACCTCGTCCGTGGCGCCCGGCTCCAGCGGGGTGGCTCGGCCCTCGACGTCGCCACCGGTACCGGCAAGGTCGCGGCCGACCTGCGTCGACGCGCCGGGGCGAACGGGCACGTGCTGGGTGTTGACCTCTCGCCAGGCATGGTGTCGATCGCGCAGGCGAGGTTCGCCGATCGACAGGGCCTGGAGTTCGTCGTCGGTGATGCGCATGGCGCTGCCGACCGAGGACGCCACGTTCGACGCGGCGACGATCGCGTTCGGGATGCGCAACCTGCCCGACTATCGGCGCGGCTTCGAGGAGATGGCGCGCTCGGTCCGGCCGGGCGGCCGGGTGCTGTGCCTCGAGATCGCGCGCCCGCGAAGCCGCCTCGCGCGGTTCATGCGCTGGTGGTTCGACCGCATCGTGCCGCTCATGGGCCGGGTGGCCGGACAGGGCAGCGCGTACGCCTATCTCGTGCGCAGTGTTCGGGCCTATCCCGCGCCCGAACGGATCGCCGAGATCATGGCCGAGGCCGGGCTTGTCGACATCCGCTGGCGCGGGCTGACGGGCGGCATCGTGACCCTGCACGAGGGCACCGTCCCCCGGCGCTGACGCCGGTATGCTCCGCCGGTGCCCACGCCACTCGGCCCGATCGTCGACACGATCGCCCCGCCACGGCTCGGTCGCAGCTTCCGCTGGCTGCTCGCCGCATCGGTCGTCAACAACGTCGGTGACGGCGTCGTCCTCGCCGCGGGCCCGCTGCTGGTCGCGTCGCTGACCCAGGACCCGTTCCTCGTGTCGCTGGCCCTGTTCATGGACTACCTGCCGGTCCTGCTGTTCAGCCTGATCGGTGGGGTCGCGGCCGATCGGTTCGATCGCCGACGGATGGTCATCGTGGCCGACCTCGCCCGGGCCCTGGTGCTGGCGGCGCTCGTGGTGTCGATCGTGACCGGGATGGTCGGGATCGCGCTGGTGCTGCTCAGCCTGTTCCTGCTCGGCACGGCCGAGACGTTTGCCGAATTCGGCCAGCAGCACGCTGGTACCGGGGATCGTGGCGCGTGCCGACCTCGGCACGGCGAACGCGCGGATGCAGGGCGCGTTCGTGCTCGCGAACCAGCTCCTGTTTCCTCCGGTGGGAGCCTTCCTGTTCGTGGTGGGTCCGGCGGTCCCGTTCGCCGCGAACGCGATCTCCTTCGCGCTCGGCGCCGTGCTGATCAGCCGGGTGGTCGCTGGCAGGCGAGTCGCGAGCAGCGCCGCGGGCGGGTCCGTGCGGACGGACCTGGCCGTGGGCATTCGATGGCTGCTTCACCACCCCCCGATGCGGACGCTGGCGCTGACGATCTTCGCGTTCAACATCACGTTCGGCGCCGCCTGGTCCGTGCTCGTGCTGTACGCGGCGGATCGGCTGGGCATGAGCGAGGTCGGGTTCGGGTTGCTGACGACGGCCGTCGCGGTGGGCGGGCTGATCGGGACGAGCGCCTACGGCGCCCTCGAGCGGCGGTTCTCGCTGGCCGACATCATGCGGGCCGGGCTGTTGATCGAGACGTTCACGCACCTGTCGCTTGCGCTCACGACGTCACCTGCCTGGGCGCTCATGACCATGGTCGTGTTCGGCGCCCACGCGTTCGTGTGGAACACCACGGCGACAGTGGTTCGCCAGCGGGCCGTTCCGGATGCGGTGCTCGGTCGGGTCGGGGGCGTCTACCGCGTGGCGATCGTGGGCGGCATGGTCATCGGGACCCCGATTGGCGGCCTGCTCGCCACGGTCTTCGGCATCACCGCGCCGTTCTGGTTCGGCTTCCTTGGATCCGCCGTGCTGGTGATCGTCCTGTGGCGCCAGTTCACGCACATCGTCCATTCGGCCGACGCCGCAGATGCCGACGCCGCCGCCGACGCTGCCCGCGATGCTGCCGCAGACGCCGCCGCAGATGCTGCCAGCCAGGCGACGCCGCCACGCCCAGCCCTCGGCCGAGCCCTGAGCCTGGGACATCGGAACCCGCTCCTGTCGGGAGCGCTGCGGTACCATCCCAACCCCTGCCCATGACCGATCCTCGACCCACGTTCATCCACGCCCGGGGCCTCACCAAGCGGTTCGGCACGTTCACCGCCGTCGACGCCATCGACTTCGACGTCGCGGAGGGCGAGTCCTTCGGCTTCCTCGGTCCCAACGGTGCCGGCAAGACCAGCGCGATGCGCATGGTCGCCTGCGTGTCGCCGGTGACCGAGGGCACGCTGCGCGTGCTCGACCTCGACCCGGCGACCGACGGTGCCCGGATCCGTGGCCGGCTGGGCGTGGTCCCGCAGCAGGACACGCTCGACACCGAGCTCACGGTCCGCGACAACCTCGTGATCTACGGCCGCTACTTCGGGCTGTCGCGCGCGGAGGCCGGGCGGCGGGCCGAACGATCTGCTCGAGTTCGCGCACCTCTCCGACCGCGCGAACGACAAGGTCGACCCGCTGTCGGGCGGCATGAAGCGCCGGCTCACCATCGCCCGTGCGCTGATCAACGAGCCGTCCATCCTGCTCCTCGACGAGCCCACCACCGGGCTCGATCCGCAGGCTCGTCACCTGCTCTGGGAGCGCCTCTACCGGCTCAAGCGCCAGGGCGTCACGCTCGTGCTCACGACCCACTACATGGACGAGGCGGAGCAGCTGTGCGACCGCCTGGTCGTGATGGACCGGGCGCGGATCGTGGCCGAGGGCAGCCCGCGGCAGCTGATCGAGCAGTATTCGACCCGCGAGGTGACCGAGCTGCGGTTCCCGGTCGGTGTGCAGGAGACGCTCGACGGTGAGCTCGAGGATCTTGGCGGCCGGGTCGAGCGGCTCCCGGATCGCATCCTGATCTACACCGACGACGGCGAGTCCACCGTGGCGGCCGTCAACGCGCGTGGTCTCGTGCCCGAGACCGTGCTCGTTCGCCGAAGCTCGCTCGAGGACGTCTTCCTACGTCTGACCGGGCGCTCCCTGATCGACTGATGGCCGTCGCCGGTTCGCTGCAGCCGTCGGCGTCCCGTCATCCCGCGACCGGCCGGGGTGTGCCGTCGCGGCGCGCGCTCGATGGGGCGCGGGCGGCGTACGAGCACCAGCTCCTGCTCTACCGCCGGCAGTGGCGCGGCTCGATCTTCGGCAGCTTCGCGCAGCCGGCGCTGTTCCTGCTGGCGATGGGCGTGGGGCTCGGGTCGTACGTGGACCGGGCGAACAGCAGCTCGATGGGCGGCGTGTCCTATCTCGAATTTCTTGCCCCCGCGTTGCTCGCGTCCTCGGTGATGCAGACCTCGGTGTTCGAGTCCACGTTCCCGGTCCTGGGTGGCTTCCACTGGGTGCGGCGTTATCTCGCCATGTACGCGACACCGCTGACGCCGTACGCGATCGCCTTCGGCCAGCTGGCCTGGACGGCCACCCGGGCCACGCTCGTGGGTGCCATCTTCGCGCTGGTGGCGGTGCTGTTCGGGGCGGCGCCGCCAGTCGGGATCGCGCTGGCGGTGCCCGTTGGAACGCTGACCGGGCTCGCGTTCGCGGCGCCGATCGCCGCGTTCATGTCGACCCAGCGCGACACGAGTGCGTTCAGCAACATCTGGCGGTTCGGGATCACGCCGCTGTTCCTGTTCAGCGGCACGTTCTTCCCGATCGAGCAGCTGCCCGAGCAGGTGCGCTGGGTGGCCTGGCTGCTGCCCCTGTGGCACGGGGTGGCCGTGTGCCGGGCGCTGGCGCTGGGGACGTTCATTGACCAGCTGCCGCTGATGCTGCTCCACCTCGCGATCCTGGGCACGGTGGCGGTGGTGGGCACGGTCGCGATGTTCATCATGTTCCGGCGAGAGCTCGAGCAATGATGTCGACGCTGGCTGCGCTGCCCCGGATCCTGCCGTTCACGCTCGGCAGCCGGCGCGCGGCGCTCCTGATCGAGCGCAACGTGTACGTCTACCGGCGCGGCTGGATGGTCCTGTTCTCGGGCTTCTTCGAGCCGCTGTTCTACCTGTTTGCGATCGGGCTTGGCATCGGCGGCATCGTGGGTGACATCACCGGCCCCGACGGCACGCAGATCCCGTACTCGCTGTTTGTCGCGCCCGCCCTGCTCGCGACCGCCTCGATGAACGGCGCGATCGCCGAGTCGACGTTCAACGTGTTCTTCAAGCTCAACTACCAGAAGACCTACGACGCGGTGCTCGCGACGCCGCTGGGCGCGGGGGATGTTGCTCTGGGCGAGATCGGCTGGTCGATGATCCGCTCCACGCTGTATGCGATCGGGTTCGTGATCGTGATCACGTTGATGGGCCTCGTCGAGTCGCCGTGGGTGGTGCTGGCCGTGCCGGCGGCGACGCTCCTCTCGTTCGCGTTCTCGGCGGTTGGCATGGCGGCCACGACGTTCATGCGCACCTGGCAGGACTTCGACCTGATCCAGCTGGTGGTGCTGCCGCTGTTCCTGTTCAGCGGCACGTTCTACCCGATCACGGCCTACCCGGAGCCGATCCGCGTGGTGGTCGCGCTGACGCCCCTGTACCAGGGCGTGGACCTCATCCGCTCGCTGGTGATCGGCTCGGTCGGTCTCGGCCAGCTGTTCAACGTCGCCTACCTCTCGATCCTGGGCGTGCTCGGGCTGGCGGTGGTCGCCCGGCGGCTGGATCACCTGCTGCTCAAGTAGACGAGCCGTCCTGCGGCCAGCGTGCTCGCTGTCCCGGCGTCTGTCCCACCCGCCGCACGCCCGCTTCCGCCATCCAGTACAGGGACGGGTAGCCGTCAGCGCGCCGGCACCGATCTCCGGTCAGGTACTCGCGAGGCGGGTAGCTGACAGCAAATCGAGCCGGAGACGCCCGTCAGGAGCTCCGATCGGCCCGTCGGGACGGTCGCCCACCCGTCCTCTGGCTGGCTGGCAGGAACATGATCCCGTTCATCACGCCGCGGGGATCAGCGAGCCATCGACGCACCTCGCGCGTCCGCGAGGGGTAAGCCAGCGCGAAGGTCGCCCCGTGCGTTGCGATCCGGCGGCGAGTCGTGCGATGTTCCGGAAGCACGATGACGCGAGACACGCGACCGGCCTCCCAGCCAAGGTCCCTGGCGACGAGCGGCGCGATGCGGGCCTTTCGATCGACGCCCGAGAGCATGGCCTGGAGATCCGGGACCACGGACTTCACCTCGATCACGAGCACCGATCCCGTGCCCGGATGCCAGCCAAGGACATCGATCGAGCCCCGCTCGCCGAAGTGGTTGAAGGTCGCCTCCGGCATGACGCGCCAGCCCAGCCCATCGAGCAAGCCCAGCACGCGATCAACCAGCTCGGCATGGGCGGCATCGAGCAGCCGATCGAGGGCCTCACCCCGCCACAGCAGACGCACCGACACGCGCGCATCGAGCGCGCCGGCTATCCGATCGAGGGTTTGCACGGTGAGCCGATGCGCACCACGCTCGGCCCGCGACACCGCCGATTGGGAGGTCCCGGCTCGACGAGCGAGCTCCTGCTGCGACCATCGATGCCGCTGTCGGAGGGTGCGAATGCCCCGGCCGAACCCCACTGGATCCATCGGTCGAGTCTGACGCGAACGGCTTGCCGCCCACTCACCGGGACGCGCCTCGCCGCCCACTCACCGGGCGCGGTTGCCGCCCACTCACCGGCCACGGCTTGCCGCCCACTCACCTGGCGCGGTTGCCGCGGCGTTGGCCGGACTCGCTACGATCGACGGTGTGACCTCGCGTGATCCGTCCAGTGCCGCCACCGAGGCGAGCGACCTCGAGGGGCTTCGGGTCGCCGTCGTCGAGTGTCGAGCCTGTCCGCGCCTCGTTGCCTGGCGTGAGGAGCAGGCTCGCGTGAAGGTTGCCCGGTTCCGCGACGAGACCTACTGGGCGCGACCGGTGCCCGGGTTCGGCGACCCGCGCGCCCGGATCGCCCTGGTCGGTCTTGCCCCCGCGGCGCACGGCGCAAACCGCACGGGCCGGATGTTCACCGGTGACGCATCGGGCGACTTCCTCTGGCGTGCGCTGTACGAGGTTGGCCTCGCCAACCAGGCGCAGGGTCGGCGCGCCGACGACGGCCTGACGCTGCGTGGGGTGCGGGTGACCGCCGCCGTCCGCTGCGCGCCGCCCGCCAACCGACCCACGCCGGCCGAGCAGGCCACCTGCCGGCCGTACCTCGAGCGGGAGATCGAGCTCCTGCGCGAGCTCTGCGTGATCGTCGCCCTGGGCGCGCTCGGCTGGAATGCGGCGCTTCGCTCGCTCGGCGCGCTGGGCCACGTGACACCGCGCCCGAAGCCGGCATTCGCGCATGGAGCCGAGGCCAGCATCGGTCCCTACCGGCTCATCGGGTGCTACCACCCGAGCCAACAGAACACCTTCACCGGCCGCCTCACGGCGCCGATGCTCGAGGCGGTGCTCAGGAGGGCGATCGAGCGCTCCGGGCTCGGCATCTAGGAGGGCTGGCGCGCGGAGTGGGCGGCCGGTCTCCCGTACACTTCGTAGTCCCCATGGCAACGACCGAACGCGACTACTACGAGGTGCTCGGCGTCGAGCGAGGCGCGAACGACGCCGAGATCAAGCGCGCCTTCCGCAAGCTCGCCCAGCAGTGGCACCCCGACGTCAACACCGGCGCCGAGGCCCACGAGCGGTTCAAGGAGATCAACGAGGCGTACCAGGTCCTGTCGGATCCGCAGCGGCGCCAGGCGTACGACATGTTTGGCCACGCGGGTGTCAATGGTGCCGGCGGCGACGCGGGGTTTGGAGCCGGGTTCGGCGGCTTCTCCGACATCTTCGACGCGTTCTTCGGCGGCTCGATGGGTGGTGGTGCGGCACGGCGCGCGCGTCCGCTGACCGGGTCCGACCTCCGCTATGACCTGCGGATCACGTTCGAGGAGGCGGTGCTCGGCACCGAGAAGGAGATCGAGTTTCCCGTGCTCGGTCGCTGTGAGACGTGCGAGGGCACGGGGGCCAAGCCGGGCACGGCGCCCACGCAGTGTCCCGAGTGCAACGGCCGAGGCGAGGTGCGCTCGGTCCGCCAGACGATGCTCGGCCAGATGGTCAACGTGGCACCCTGTCCCCGTTGCCGCGGCGAGGGCCGGATCATCGAGACGCCGTGCGAGACCTGCCGCGGCGAGGGCCGCACCGAGCGCAAGCGGACGCTGCGGGTTGCGATCCCGGCCGGCATCGATGAGGGGCATCAGATCCGGCTGTCGAACGAGGGCGAGGTGGGTCCCCGCGGAGGCGCCCCTGGCAGCCTGTACGTTGCCGTGCACGT